>NZ_CDRNXF010000004.1:387500-600000 GCF_977018685.1 Velazquezella soli | reverse complement strand
GCTACTGGTTCGATGCAACGGCCGATATCTGCCCCAACCACGTCATCTCCTATCCGGACCCAAATGTCGTCATCGGCAAGTGGCTGGATATCCTGCCCGTCGAGATCGTCGTGCGCGGCTATCTTGCCGGAACGACCGGCACATCGCTTCTGACGCTCTATAAGAAGGGTCAGCGCCGCATGTATGGTCTCGAGCTGCCCGACGGGCTGAAGGACAACCAGGTTCTGCCGTATCCGGTGATCACCCCCACCAGCAAGGCATTCGACGGCGGTCATGACGAACCACTGACGCCGGATGATATCATTGCGCAGGGACTGCTGACGGCGCAACAGTGGGAAACGCTGTCGCGCTATGCGCTGGCATTGTTTGCCCGCGGCCAGGAGCTTGCGGCAAAACGCGGCCTCATTCTTGTCGATACGAAATACGAGTTCGGCACCGACGCGGATGGTACAATCATTCTCGCCGACGAAATCCACACGCCCGACAGCAGTCGTTACTGGATTGCCGACAGCTATGACGACGCCTTTTCAACCGGCGGCCGTCCAAAAAGCTTCGACAAGGATTTCATCCGCTCTTGGGTGGTCGAACGCTGCGATCCCTACAAGGACGATATTCCGGAAATCCCGGCCGATCTGATCGAGGAAACGGCCAAGGTTTACCGAACCGCGTATGAAACGATCACGGGCGCGCGTTTCGTGCCCGATGAGTGCGGCGAGACGGTGCTGGCGCGCATTCGCAAGAACCTCGAGCCGTATTTCGGTACTTGATCAGCAGCAGTCTCCGGGCGGTATCGGCGGCACACACTTGAGGACATCGTGCGAAGACCAAGGCGCAAGGCGGAAGAGACAAAAGCGGATATCCTGACGGCCGCCGAAGCGCTGCTCAGGAAGAAGGGTTTTGCCGGCTTTTCGATCGCCGACCTTGCAGCCGAATTGCAGATGTCGCCCGCCAATGTCTTCAAGCACTTTCAATCCAAGACGGTGCTTGCGGATGCAATCTGCGACCGGCACACCACCCGGATGATCGGTCGCTTCGACGCGAAGGACGATTCCGTCCCGGCGCCAGCGCGGCTGGGACTTGTCGCGCGCCGCCTGATGGACGCGCATCTGGCCGATATCAGGGATAATCCGCTGTTTTTCGAAATGCTGGCCATGATGGCAAGTACCGACCTGCCCAGCGGCCGGCATTATCGAAAGCTCATTGAGGATCTCTTTGAAAGCGTCGTTCGCCACGGCTTCGAAACCGGGGTCTACAAGTCCGCACCGGAAAGTACCATCGGGCGGAGCGTTGCCCCTTGCTTTGCAGGGGTCCTCCACCATGTCTTTCTTATACATGCCGACGAGGCGGAGCTGCATGCCCGCTGCGACGGACTTGTCGAACTCGTGAATGCTGCACTGCAAAGCCCGCTTGCAAAGTGACGATAAGTGAATTACGTCACTTCGAGGCTGGGCTGTGGCGGTTCCGCCCCTTGCCATGCTTCCTCCCGCTTCTTGTGGGTTAACCTGTCCCTCCCGAGGAAATCCGGTTCTTCGGAATGCGCAACGACCGGCCCTGGATCCAACGATGACCCGTCGCAAACTGCTTCTCCCCCTCCTTTTCACGGTCTTGCTCGCCTCCTGCAGCGATTCCGATCAGCAGACCGCAAACGCTCCAGCCGACGGCGCACCTCAGAAGCCGCCGCAGGCCGTCAGTGTCGTCGTCATGCAAAAGGCCGAGCGGCCGATTACCTCGATTTTGCCGGGCCGCGCCGTTGCATTCCAGACGACCCAGATCAGGCCGCGTGTGACCGGCGCCATTCGTGAGATCAGCTTCAAGGAAGGAAGCGAAGTCAAGGCGGGCGACATCCTCTATCAGATCGAGGACAATCTTTACGAGGCGACCGTCGCGCAGGCGAGAGCGAGCCTTTCCAAGGCCGAGGTCAGCATCCCGGCCGCGCAGGCAAACCTCACCCGCTACGAGCGGCTGGTCAACAGCGGCGCGACGCAGATCGAATATGAAAATGCGAAGGTCACCCTGCTTCAGGCAGAGGCCGATGTGGCGCAGGCGCAGGCCGCTCTGCAATCGGCCGAGATCGATCTCGACCTGACCAAGATCAGGGCGCCCTTCGATGGCGTCACGACCATCTCCAATGTCAGCCTCGGCAATATCGTCACCGCCAACCAGACCGACGCGCTGTCGACACTGCGCAAGCTCGATCCGATCTATATCGATCTCATCGATTCCAGCACCAATCTCCTGGAGCTTCGTGCAGCCTTTGCGTCCGGCCGGGTCACCGGCGATCCGCGCAACGCCGAGATCCGATTGCGGTTGGAGGACGGCAAGGCTTACGAACCTGCCGGCAAGCTCGACATGTCGGAAATGGCTGTCAGCGAAACCACCGGCACGTTTCAGATCCGTGCCGTGTTCCCCAACCCGGACAATATCGTTCTGCCCGGCATGTATGTGCGTGCGACGGTGACGCTTGGCAACGAAAACGGCTATCTGATCCCGCAGCGTGCCGCGACCCGCAATGCCCGTGGTGAACTGACGGCGAAATTCGTTGGCGCGGATAACAAGGTAGAAACGCGGACCTTCACGGTGAGCACCACATCCGGCAACAACTGGCTGGTCACCGACGGCATCGCGGATGGCGATCGCCTGATCGTCGACGGGTTCCAGTGGATTGCCGACGCCGCCGCCGTCCAGCCCATCGAAGTCACGGTCAACGAGCAGGGATTTACAGTCGAGAAGCCGAAGGTTGATGCGCCGAAGCCGTAGAGGTTGAGGTCCGCATCCCGCAACAACTCGAAGAACGCCGCCCCGAATACGGCAAGGAACAAGTGAATGGCCCATTACTTCATCCGGCGGCCCGTCTTCGCCTGGGTTATTGCGATCGTGATCATGCTCGGTGGTGCGCTCGCCATCACCACGCTGTCGATCTCGCAGTATCCGGATATCGCCCCGACCACGGTGCGCATTTCCGCCAGCTATAACGGCGCCAGCGCCGAAACCGTCGAGAAATCCGTGACAACGATCATCGAAGACGGCATGACCGGTCTCGACGATCTCACCTACATGAATTCGTCGTCGTCAACGGGACGCGCGACCGTCACGCTGACATTCGGCAACTCGATCATGCCTGATATCGCCCAGGTTCAGGTGCAGAACAAGTTGCAGCTGGTACAGTCGCAGCTGCCTGACGTCGTGCAGCAGTCCGGCATCGAAGTCTCCCGCTCCACCTCCAGTATCCTGATGGTCGGCGCGCTTGTGTCATCGGACGGCAAGCGCAGTTCGGTCGATCTTGGCGACGTGTTCTCGACCCAGATCGAAGATCAGGTGAAGCGCCTGGAAGGCGTCGGCAGCATCAATATCTTCGGCTCAGGCTATGCAATGCGCGTCTGGCTCGATCCCTTCAAGCTCCAGAAATACCAGTTGACGTCGGCTGACGTCACGTCCGCGATCGAAGCGCAGAATACCCAGGTGTCCGTTGGTTCGCTCGGGGCGCAGCCCGTGTCGGAAGGCCAGCAGCTGACCGTCACCATGACCGCCCAGAGCCAGCTGACCACCGTCGACGACTTTGAACGGATCATCCTCAAAGTCGGACAGGACGGCGCAACGGTCAGGATATCGGATATCGGCCGGGTCGAGATCGGCCAGGAAAGCTATGGTGGCAGCTCCCGCTTTAACGGCAAGCCGGCGGCGGGCTTTGCGGTCAACCTCGCGACAGGCGCCAATGCGCTCGATACCGCCGAAAGGGTAAAAACCGCCCTCAACCGGGTTGAGCCGACGCTTCCCGAAAATGTCAGCATCACCTATCCCTACGACACGACGCCGTTCGTCGAGCTGTCGATCGAGAAGGTCATTCACACGCTGATCGAAGCGATCGTTCTGGTGTTCGTGGTGCTTCTGGTCTTCCTTCAGAACCTGCGGGCAACGCTGATCCCCATGGTCGCCGTTCCGGTGGTGCTGCTTGGCACGTTCGGCATCCTGGCGCTGACGGGCTATTCGATCAACACGCTGACCATGTTCGCCATGGTGCTGGCTATCGGCCTTCTCGTGGATGACGCGATCGTCGTCGTCGAAAACGTCGAGCGCATCATGGACGAGGAAGGTTTGTCTCCTCTCGAGGCGACCGAAAAGTCCATGCACGAAATTACCGGTGCCATCATCGGCATCGCGCTGGTTCTGACGGCCGTGTTTATCCCGATGGCCTTCTTCGGTGGGTCGACAGGCATCATCTATCGCCAGTTCTCGATAACCATCGTTTCCGCGATGCTGCTTTCGGCCGTGGTTGCGATCGTGCTGACGCCGGCGCTCTGCGCGACGATCCTGAAGCCGGTCAATCACGAGAAGAAGAACAAGGGTATCGGCGCCTGGTTCAACCGCGGCTTCGACAAGACGACAAACGGCTATGTCGGATCGATCGGTTATCTTCTGAAGCGGCCGCTGCGCGTCATGCTTCTTTTCGCACTGATTGTCGGCGGTTGCGGTCTGTTGTTTTCAAGGCTCCCCAGTTCCTTCCTTCCGCAGGAAGACCAGGGCGTTCTGATGGTGCTTGTCCAGACTCCCAACGGTTCGACGACCGCCAGAACCGAGGAAGTGGTCAAGCAGATCGAGTCCTTCTTCCTCAATGACGAGAAGGACAGCGTCGCTTCGGTGTTCGGTGCGATGGGCTTCAGCTTCAATGGCACCGGCCAGAACAATGCGATGATCTTTGCCAAGCTCAAGGATTTCGATGTTCGCACCGAGCCGCAGCAGGAAGCGGCCGCCGTTGTGCAGCGGGCTCAGCGCCATTTCTTCGGACTGCGTGACGCGCAGGTGTTTGCGCTTCTGCCACCCGCAATCCAGGGCCTCGGCAATTCCAGCGGCTTTTCGATGTACCTTGTCGACAGCGGCAACAACGGCAATCCCGCTTTGACGAGCGCATCGCAGCAGCTGATGCAGATCGCGGGCAGCAACCGCAATATCGGCTCGCTGCGCAGCAACTCGCAGAGAACCGAAACGCAGCTGCAGATCCTGCTCGACCAGGAGAAGCTGGGTGCGATGGGTGTCGACCTCGCTTCGGTCAATTCGATGCTGACGACCATCTTTGCCGGTCGCGACGTCAATGACTTCACGCTCGAGAACAAGCTGAAGCCCGTCTATGTGCAGGGTGATGCGCCTTACCGCATGCAGCCGGAAGACCTCAAATACTGGTTTGCGCGCAACACCGGCGGCGAGATGGTCCCGTTTTCGTCCTTCAGCACCGTCCAGTGGAACACGGGCACGCCGCAGCTTGCGCGGTTCAACGGCGTCAGTGCCATATCGCTTGACGGCGCGACCGGCGCCGGCGTCAGCACCGGTCAGTCCATGGACGAGATGGAGAAGCTGACTGCGGCATTGCCGGGTGGCTACTCCGTGGCCTGGCAGGGCATCTCCTATCAGGAACGGTTGTCTGGTTCCCAGGCTCCCATGCTTTACGGCCTGTCCGTTCTGATCGTATTCCTCTGCCTTGCGGCACTTTATGAAAGCTGGTCGATTCCGTTCTCGGTCATTCTCGCGGTTCCGATCGGCGTCCTTGGCGCATTGGCTGCAGCCTATCTGCTTGGCCAGTCGAACGACGTCTACTTCAAGGTCGGTCTTTTGACGACAATCGGATTGGCGGCGAAGAACGCCATCCTGATCGTCGAATTCGCCAAGGATCGTCAGGAGACAGGTATGGGCGTGCTCGAAGCGACCCTCGAGGCCGCAAGATTGCGCCTTCGTCCGATCATCATGACGTCGCTCGCATTCATTCTCGGCGTGGTACCACTTGCGATCGCAACGGGCGCCGGCTCTGCCGCTCAGAACGCCATCGGCATCGGCGTGCTGGGTGGTATGCTTTCTGCAACACTGCTCGGAATTTTCTTCGTTCCGTCCTTCTTTGTTGTTGTGCGCCGGTTATCAAAGCGTGAAAAACAAGTGAAGACAGTGTGAATCTGTTAACGGATTGCCAGCATCGAATCGCCGCACGTCTGAGCGGTGAGCTGTGCATTGATTTGCTCCGTCATACGCGGAGCCACGATCTTAAGGGTTTCGGGACAAAGATATGACATCCATTCGCGTAGCCGCTCCTCTCGTCATGCTCCTTCTCTCCGGCTGCGTGGTCGGACCGAACCATCAGGCCCCGGAAGTGTCCCTGCCTGCAAAGTTTGCCGAGGGCGGACAGACGAGCAATGGCGACGTTTCCATGAAAGCCTGGTGGACGGCGTTTTCCGACACGCGCCTGAACGGCTACATGCAGACGGGCCTGGCCCAGAACCTCAGCGTTCTGCAGGCTCTGGAACGCATCAACCAGGCCCAGGCATCCGTCGTCAGCGCCGGCGCCGGCGGTCTTCCTTCGCTCGATATCGATGCGCAGGGCGAACGCAGCGGCACCAAGGACATCGGCGGGCGGCTCGGTGCCACATCGACTTCGCCGCAATCATCCGCCAGTGGTGGGGCCAGCGCGTCCTGGTTCCTCGATCTGTTCGGCCTTTACCGCCGCAGCAAGGAATCGGCTCTTGCCAGCCTCGACTCGGCCTACGCGAGCGTTGACGTCGCCCGCCTCAGCCTGCTTTCGCAGGTTGCCGCTGCCTATATCGATGTTCGCTACTATCAGGAGCGTATCGCGATCACCAAAAAGAACCTCGGTTCTCGCCGTGAAACGCTTGATCTCACCAAGCTTCAGCTGGAAGCCGGTGCTGCCTCCAGACTGGATGTTGTTCAGGCCGAAGGTCTTGTGAACTCGACACTTTCAGAGCTGCCAGGTCTCGAGACCCAGTATCGCACCGCCGCGCATCGCATCGCGACGCTTCTCGGCATGCCGGCGTCCACACTGCTTCCTGAACTGCAGCGAGGTGCCCGCCAGCCGGTCGCCCGCTACAGCACCAAGACCGGCATTCCCGCCGACCTGATCCGCAATCGACCTGACATTCGTGCGTCCGAACGGCAGCTTGCCGCAGCCGTTGCGCAGATCGGCGTTGCCGAAGCACAGCTCTATCCGGCGATTACGCTCGGTGGCTCCATTTCGCCATCCTACACCCGCGTAGCAGGAAGCGGCGAAAGTGGCATCCTGTCCTGGTCCTTCGGTCCGGCCTTATCTCTTCCGATCTTCGACGGCGGCGCCCTGCGTGCCAACGTCAAGTCGTCCGAATCGTCAGCCCGCGAAGCCTATCTGTCCTGGAAGCAGACGGTTCTCGATGCCGTTGAGGAAGTCGAGAACGCGCTTGCCGCCGTTGCCCGCGATGGCCGCACCGTGGCAGCGCTCCGTGCGACCGTGAAATCCTACGAGGAAGCTCTGCAGCTCGCGACCGCCAGCTATCGTGATGGCGCCTCCTCGCTGCTCGACGTTCTCGACGCACAGCGCGAAGTTTCCACCGCCCAGGCAAGCCTGGCCCAGGCCGTACAGCAGATGGCGCAGGACTATGTCTCGCTCAACGTCGCACTCGGTGGCGGTTATGCCTTCGGATCACCGACGGCACAGGTGGCCTCCGCCAAGCTGGTTCTGAAAAACTAAACAGCGAAACAGGATGGACGGGCCGGTTCGCCGGCCCTTTTCTTCTTGCAGGATCGCCAGACAACAAAAAACCTCCGAAGCCTGCGGCTCGGAGGTTTTTTTATGCTCGAATGAAGCTTGATGCTTCGATCAGTTCTTGGCGCGCTCGACGTAGGAATTGTCTTCCGTGGCGATGACGACGCGGGTGCCGGTATCAACATGCGGCGGAACGGCCGTGCGGATGCCGTTCGACAGGATCGCCGGCTTGTAGGAGGACGATGCTGTCTGTCCCTTCGTGACCGGCTCGGTCTCGACGATCTCGAGCGTGACGTGACGCGGCAGCTGCAGCGCGAGCGCGATACCTTCATGCATAGACAGGACGCAGGTCATGCCTTCCTGCAGATACGCCTTCTGGTCGCCCATCGTATCCACGTCCACGACGATCTGGTCGTAGTTTTCCGGGTTCATGAAGTGGAAGCCTTCGCCGTCTTCATAGAGGAACTGGAAGTTGACGTCTTCGACGAAGGCGCGCTCGACCTGTTCCGTGGTGCGCCAGCGTTCCGAAACCTTCACGCCGTCAACGATGCGACGCATGTTGACCTGGGTCACCGGAGTGCCCTTGCCGGGATGGAAGTTCTCGGCGGTGAGAACCACATAGAGCTTGCCGTCGACGTCGATGACGTTACCCTTGCGGACGGAAGATGCGATGACCTTGACCATTTGAATTCCTTGTTGGCGTGCCGGCTTGTAACTGCCGGGAATGCGTCGTAGAGGACCGGGCGATAACCGGCCTGAAGGACGGATGATCTGTTTTCCGGGCAACTACCGCAAAAACGCGCAAAGTGGAAGCCTTGCGGGCAAGAACCCGCGAAGAAAGCCGAAATGAGCCTGTTTCGATCCGAAGCCCGATCTGCCCCGTGGTGGACACCGGAAAACCACGCTGACCGGCGGCCTTTCCTGATGGGCCGCAACGCGCTTCAAACGGCGCTGCGGGGTTTCTTCGGCAAGGCGGATTTCATCGAGGTCGACACTGCGACCTTGCAGGTATCGCCCGGCAACGAAACCCACCTTCATGCCTTCGCGACGCAAGCGCTGACGATCGACGGCCGCGCAGCGCCGCTTTACCTGCACACTTCGCCAGAATTTGCCGCAAAGAAGCTGCTTGCAGCCGGCGAGAAGCGCATCTTCACCTTCGCGCATGTCTATCGCAACCGGGAGCGCGGCCCCTTGCACCACCCGGAATTCACCATGCTGGAATGGTACCGGGTTGGCGAAAACTACGAGCAACTGATGGCCGATTGCGCCGACATGCTGAAACTCGCCGCCGAGACCACGGGGACGAAGCGGTTCGCGTTTCGCGGCATGGAAACCGACCCCTTTGCCGACCCCGAAATCGTGACGCTGGCGGAAGCCTTCCTTCGATACGCCGGGATCGATCTGCTTTCCTCCGTGCAAACCGATGGCGCGACCGATCGCGACGCTCTCGCGTCCGAACTCACCCGCACCGGCCTCCGGGTTTCAAAGGACGATACCTGGGCGGATCTGTTCAGCAAGGTCTTGGTCGAAAAGATCGAACCGCATCTCGGTCAGGGCCGGGCGACGATCCTCTGCGAGTATCCCATCTCGGAAGCAGCCCTCGCCCGACCCTCGGCCCGCGATCCCCGCGTTGCCGAACGCTTCGAGCTGTACGCATGCGGCGTAGAACTGGCGAATGCTTTCGGCGAACTGACCGATGCGGCCGAACAGCGCCGCCGGTTCGAGCACGACATGGCGGAGAAAGCCCGCATCTACGGCGAGACCTATCCGATCGACGAGGATTTTCTCTCGGCCCTTTCGATCATGCCGCAGGCGAGCGGCGCAGCACTGGGCTTTGATCGCCTGGCGATGCTCGCAACCGGCGCGACCCGCATTGACCAGGTCCTGTGGGCGCCCGTCGCCGAGGTTCTGCCGTGAGCGTCGCGCGTACCTTGAAAACGCCCGAGGAACTGGCCGATGCAGGTCTGATTGCGCAAGACCGTCTCGACGGGATCCGTGCCGTCGCCGGCAGTTACGCGATCGCGCTGACGCCGACGGTCGTTTCGCTGATCGACCCGACCGATAGTACCGATCCCATTGCGCGGCAGTTCGTGCCCGATGAAGCCGAGCTTGTCAGCACACCGGACGAACGGGCCGATCCAATCGGCGATGCGGCGCACAGCCCGGTTAGAGGCATCGTCCACCGCTACCCGGACCGCGTCCTGTTGAAGGCGGTGCATATCTGCCCGGTCTATTGCCGTTTCTGCTTTCGCCGTGAAATGGTTGGCCCGCAGGGCGATGGAACGCTTTCGCCGGACGAACTAACGGCCGCGCTCGACTACATCCGCACTCGTGAGGAAATTTGGGAAGTCATCCTGACCGGCGGCGATCCGCTTGTCCTGTCTCCGCGCCGGCTTTCCGTGATCATGGCTGGATTGGCTGAAATCGAGCATGTCAAAATCGTGCGCTTTCATACGCGCGTGCCGGCGGTCGAGCCCGAGCGGGTGGATGCGCCGATGATTGCGGCGCTGAAGGAAAGCGGCAAGACAATCTATGTGGCGCTCCACGCCAACCATCCCCGCGAAATGACTGAGGACGCGCGGGCTGCCTGCGCAAGGCTGATTGAAGCCGGCTTTGCGATGGTCAGCCAGACGGTCCTGCTCAAAGGCATCAACGACGACCCGAAAGTGCTCGGCGACCTGATGAAGGCTT
This sequence comes from Velazquezella soli, assembly GCF_977018685.1. NCBI lineage: Bacteria > Pseudomonadati > Pseudomonadota > Alphaproteobacteria > Hyphomicrobiales > Rhizobiaceae > Velazquezella > Velazquezella soli. The sequence continues at coordinate 589,799 of NZ_CDRNXF010000004.1, read as the reverse complement.
TCGTCGAAACGCGCATCAAACCCTATTACCTGCACCATCCGGACCTGGCGCCAGGCACAGGCCATTTCCGGCTCGATATCGCCGAGGGCCAGCGAATCGTTTCGGCTCTGCGCGGCACCATTTCCGGACTTTGCCAGCCGACTTACGTGCTCGATATTCCAGGCGGCCATGGCAAGGCGGTCATCGGCGAAAGCGCTGCGCGCCCTGAAGGCGGCTGCTACTCCGTCCGCGATTTTCGCGGCAACGAACACACCTATCCACCGACGTGAATTGAGTCCACGTTCGGTGATTCACGTGAAATATTGACGGCTTACCGCCCGCAGGAAGCATTTTCCGACATCGCTTTCAGAAGCGTTGCCATCTGCGGCTTGTCGACCGTGCGAACCGGCTGGATGTTGAGGATCTCGTCTTCCGGCCACCAGTCACCGGCTGCCCAATAGGCCCAGCCCAGCCACGCATCCGGGTTGCTCTCGACGACCTTGACCATATCGACCAATGCCGACTGGCATTCCGGCTGGCGCGGAACGGCAAACTCACCCAGCAGGCCACGCCGGTTGTTCTGCTTCAACCAGGTGCCGACGTCGGAGAGCGCCTTGACCGCATCAGCGGCACGCGAGCATTCGTCATTCTTGCCGGAGAAATCCTGGTCAAGATACTGGTGCACCTCGAAAACGTAATTGTTCTGCGGGTCGACGATCGCCGACATCGCCGCGGCGTTGGTGGTGCCGTAATCGCCGGCAGACCAGCTATGGGCGCCGGTCCAGGCCGTGCCGGGAACAAGGATCAGACTGGCGGACCCGGCCTGCCGGATGGCTGCGATCGCACCGTTGGCGGCGGACACCCAGTCTTCGGCTGCAATACCATGCGGTTCGTTCATCAGACCGAACGCAATGTCTGCCTCTGTGCCAAACCGTACCGAAAGCCTGCGCCAAAAGTCGGCGAACGCGCTTTGCGGAACGTTGTCCGTCCCGATCAGATCACCCTTGTAGCGAGCGTAGTTGTGCGGATCGAGAATAACGACCATCCCGGCTTTGCGTACAAGCTCGACAGTAGCCGCAAGCCGCTTTGCCTCAGCCCGATCGAACGACGCATAGAGCTTGGGCTGCAGCCTTTCCCATAGAAATGGCAGCCGAACGGCCGTGAACCCCTTGCTTGCAAAATAGCGGATCGTTTCGGCGGAAGGGTAAGTGTAGCCTTTACCGTAGGCATCGCCAACCTTGCCGAATTCGGCACCGGCGAGATTGATGCCCCGCATACAGGTCGTGGCAGCGGAAACCGGCTGCGTCGCGAGACTGGCCGCACCGATCAAGGCGATTCCCCTCAAGGCAATGCTTCTGAGGTTTCTACCCAACCAGGCCTTACCCTGAGACCGCCCCGCATATCTAGCCACCAGCATTCCTCCCGTATCTTACAAAATCCGACGAAATAAATATTCGAAAATATTGAATGACAAATGCGCGGCGGACCAAGCACCGCGACGGTGATCAACGCGTGAAAGGCGCAAAAGGACCGGAATTTTTGACGTCCTTGCCTAAGCTGCTGTTTGTAAGAGTGGAACGTTCCATTGCTTTGAGCCGGAACGGAAAAACGCCTCCGTATTTCTGTTGTTTCCTACGCCATCGGATATGGTCCGCCGGCGTGGTTATGTCTACAAGGATTTCCGCCAAGTGCAGACCAAGGGGTTATCGATGAAAAGCTATGTACTGACCGTCACCTGCCGTTCCACGCGCGGCATTGTTGCTGCGCTTTCCGGCTTTCTGGCGGAACAGGGCTGCAACATCATCGACAGCTCGCAGTTCGACGATCTGGATACCGGACGCTTCTTCATGCGCGTCTCGTTCATTTCCGAAGAAGGCGTCGGTCGCCCGGCAATTGCCGAAGGCCTCGAGCCGATCGCCGAAAAGTTCGAGATGGAATGGGACATCTTCGATACCGAAGAACGCATGAAGGTGCTTTTGATGGTGTCGCGATTCGGCCATTGCCTCAACGACCTTCTCTACCGCTGGAAGATCGGCGCGCTGCCGATCGATATCGTCGGCGTCGTCTCCAACCACTTCGAATACCAGAAGCAGGTGGTCAACAACGATATCCCCTTCCACCACATCAAGGTGACGAAGGAAAACAAGCCGCAGGCCGAGGCCCAGTTGCTTGATGTCGTCGAGGCAAGCGGTGCCGAACTGGTGGTTCTGGCCCGTTACATGCAGGTTCTGTCGGATCAGCTGTGCCAGAAAATGTCGGGCAAGATCATCAACATCCACCATTCCTTCCTGCCCAGCTTCAAGGGTGCCAACCCTTACAAGCAGGCCTACCAGCGCGGCGTGAAGCTGATCGGTGCGACCGCTCACTACGTCACCGCCGATCTCGACGAAGGCCCGATCATCGAGCAGGACACGGTGCGCATTACCCACGCGCAATCGCCCGACGATTATGTCTCGCTTGGCCGTGATGTGGAAAGCCAGGTTCTGGCCCGCGCGATCCATGCGCATATCCACCACCGCACCTTCATCAACGGCAATCGCACGGTGGTCTTCCCGCCGAGCCCCGGCTCCTACGCCTCCGAGCGTATGGGGTAATCCATCCGAGTCATCTAATGCTTTGATCCGACTGTCGGTTTACCGACGGTCGGCGCAGCGCCGGATAACAACGTGTCACAATAACTTTAGCCGGTCTCATCTTGTCGCAGACGAGGCCCGCACCTATTTCCTGGCTTGTCGAAGGACAGGCCCTCGCGAATGAAATTTCACATTTCCGCCGCGATACTGTCATCAGACAGAAAAATATTTCCTTTAAAAGGATTTTCGTTGATCGCGTTCTGCGAGTCACCTAAAGTCCACTTTCGATCGACGGACGTTTTCCGTCGGCATTTTACGCAACGCCATGAGGGAGAGTGACATGATTAAACCTGCTTACGTCGCCGCCTACGGTCGGTTCGCGTATAAGATGCTAGGCACGGAGCGTAGCTCCCTTCCGTGCTGTCGAATGTAGACCTTTCAGTTCTTTCGTTCCTGAAAATCCATTCGCCAGTGCTGCGCTTTAGGCAGCAAACGCGGGAGCATGCCATGCAAAAGCAAGTTATAGAATTCGGCGGCGAGCCCGTCGGTATCGTTATCCCGGATGAAGACCGGTTGAAATTCATTGCCGTGAAGTTTCACGTCATCGATCTCGATGAGCAGCGTTTCAATTCGCCCGACGAAGTGAAACTGGCCATCCGTGACCTGGTGCGTGCACGCGCCCAGGCACCGACGGCGCTTGCCTGATCAAACCTGATCGTCGAGACAGAAAAGCCGCCCTTGAGGCGGCTTTTCTATGTAAGGCATCACGGATCAGAACGCCGTGAACGTCATCGTCGTCAGCGACCGCTCGATACCTGGAATGGAGGCGATCTTCTCGTTGACGAAGCGGCCGATTTCATCGTCGCCGCTGATATAGACTTTCAGAAGCAGGTCCCAGTCACCGCTGGTGGAATAGAGTTCGGAAGCCAGCTCGGTCTTGTAGATCGCATCGGCGACCTCGTAGGTCTTGCCGGGCTTGCAGCGAAGCTGGACGAATATCGGTTTCATCAGGGTCTTCCCGTCGGTCGGTCAAAACAATAACAAGTCTCACGGACTATTGGCCGATAGCGCCCATGATCGCAAGTGACCGGTCGCCATCCGCTTCGATCTCCCGCGAGATCCAGTCGCGAAAGACGGCAAGCGGCGGGTAGGTTGCGCGGTCGGGTGGATAGGCGAGATAATATTGTCCCGTCCCCATCGATCCCCCGGCAACCGCCTCCACCAGCAGCCTCTGTTGCAGTTCGCGCTCGATCAGAAAGCGCGGAAGCAGCGCCGTGCCAAGGCCCGCCACGGCCGCCTCGACCATGGTCGCGAACTGATCAAACAACATGCCATGCAGTGCGTCGAACTCGGTTGCCGCTGTGCGGAACCACGTCTCCCAGGCATCCGGCCGGCTGTTGAGGTGAAGCAGCGGCGCATGCACCAGATCACCGGGTGCCCGAATGGCGTGCTTCCTTAGGAAATCCGGGCTGCAGGCCGGGATCACATCCTCGTCCATCAGGAATGTCAGGGCAGCACCCGGCCAGCGCGCCGAGCCGAAATGGATCGCCGCATCCAGCGTATCGAACCGGAAGTCGAACGGCTCCAGCCGGGTGGTCAGGTTGACGACGACGCCTGGGTGAAGATCGAGAAACCTGCCGATCCTTGGAGTGAGCCAGCGCGCTCCAAAAAACGGCAGGATGCCGAGATTGAGGGTTCCACCGGACGGATTGGCCCGAAGGTTCAGCGATGCATTGGAAATCCGCCGCAGCGCTTCACGCACCTCGCGCGCATAGGCGTCGCCGGCAAGCGTCAGCCGAATCGTTTGCCGCTCGCGCAGGAACAGCGCCACGCCCAGTTGTTTCTCCAGCGCGGAGATCTGGCGGCTGACGGCGCTCTGCGTCAGGCCGAGTTCGTTTGCCGCCGCGGTGACGCTGCCACTGCGAGCAGCCGCCTCGAAGGCGGCAAGAAGCGAAAATGATGGCAGAAACCGTCTTGGCGGGAGCATTGTCATTCCTCCCGCGAATGACCTGTTGAGATTATGTCGATATTCATCGCGAAACCGGTTCTGTAAAGTCTGCAAAACATAAAGTTCGGGAACTTTCGATGCTCGACGACCAGCGCTCCCACGGCCTCTGGGAAAGAACTGCTCCAGCGGCTCCTTCCACTCTTCCTCTGAGGGGATCAACGTCGTCGGACGTGGTGATCGTCGGCGGCGGTTACACCGGTCTCTCCGCGGCCTTGCATCTGGCGGAACGCGGTGTCGACGTGGTTCTCCTCGAGGCCGCCGAGATCGGCTTTGGCGGTGCCGGCCGCAATGTCGGGCTGATTAATGCCGGCATGTGGGTCATGCCCGACGATTTTCCGAAAGAACTCGGCGATCTCTACGGCGAGCGGGCGCTCGACCTGCTCGGCAACGGCCCCTACCTCGTCCGCGAACTGATCGAGAAGCACGCCATCGCCTGCGAGCTCGAAACCAACGGCACGCTTCACTGCGCTGTTGGTGACAAGGGACTGCGGGAACTGGAGGAGCGCGCGCGCCAGTGGCAAAAGCGCGGTGCCCCGGTCACCATGCTGGATGCCGCAGAGACCGAACGCCGGATCGGCACAAGCGCCTATTCAGGCGCGCTCCTCGACATGCGCGCCGGCACGCTCCAGCCGCTCGCCTATGCCCGGGGCCTTGCCCATGCGGCCATCAGGGCCGGGGCGAAAATCCACACGGGCAGCGCCGTCATCGAAACGTCCGAGGCCGATGGCAAGAAGATCGTCAAGACTGTTGACGGCGAGGTTGACGCCGACTGGATCATCGTATCGACGGACGCTTACAGCACCGGCCCGTGGGCGCAGATACGGCGCGAACAGGTGCACCTGCCCTATTTCAACCTGGCGACAAAGCCGCTGTCCGCCAACCTGCGCGGATCCGTGCTGCCGAACTGCGAAGGCTGCTGGGATACGAAGGAAGTCCTGTCCTCCTTCCGGATGGACAAGGCCGGCCGCCTCGTCTTCGGCTCCGTCGGCGCATTGCGGGGAACAGGCATAGACGTTCACACGTCCTGGGCACGGCGGTCGCTGAAGCGGCTTTTCCCGCAGCTTGGCGACGTGGAATTCGAAGCCGAATGGCACGGCAAGATCGGCATGACCGACAACGCCCTGCCGCGCTTCCACAAATTCGGCCGCAACGTCATCGGTTTTTCCGGCTATAATGGCCGCGGCATCTCGCCGGGCACCAGTTTCGGCAAGGTTCTTGCCCGCCATATCCTCGGAGAAATCACCGAGGAAGATCTGCCGCTGCCGCTGACCAGCGTCACCGAACCAGGCTTTCGCACCGTCAAGGAAGCCTATTACGAGGCCGGCGCCCAGATCGCTCATTTCACGGGCGAACGCTTCTGACCCTGAACGAATATCGGCGAACCTGTTGTCAAACCGGCCCCGATTTGTAGATTGACCCCAAATTTCGATATCCGGAGACCGACATGACGCTCGCCAAACTCGACCTCGTCGCCGAAGTGGACAAGATCTTTGCTGATCTCGGCGTCACAGCCGACCAGTACAAGGGCGGGACGCTCACCGTCCGCTCGCCGATCACGGGCATGGAAATCGGCAAGCTGCCGGAAGTGAGCGCAGACGATGCCGGAAAGGCGATCGACGCAGCGCATCAGGCCTTCCTCGAATGGCGCCTCGTGCCGGCGCCCAAGCGCGGCGAACTGATCCGGCTGCTGGGCGAGGAACTGCGTGCCGCGAAGACTTCCCTCGGTCGCCTCGTGTCGATCGAAGTCGGCAAGGTCACATCAGAAGGTCTTGGCGAAGTCCAGGAAATGATCGACATCTGCGATTTCGCAGTTGGTCTGTCGCGCCAGCTCTACGGCCTGACGATCGCAACTGAGCGTTCCGAGCACCGGATGATGGAAACCTGGCATCCGCTCGGCCCGGTCGGCATCATCTCCGCCTTCAACTTCCCCGTCGCGGTCTGGTCGTGGAACGCAGCGCTTGCCCTCGTCTGCGGCAATTCCACCATCTGGAAGCCTTCGGAAAAGACCCCGCTCACCGCACTCGCCACCCAGGCGATATTCGAAAAGGCACTGTCCCGCTATGTTGCCGATGGCGGAAAGGCCCCTCAAAACCTCTCGACCCTGCTGATCGGCGGCCGCGACATCGGCGAAATCCTCGTTGACCACGACAAGGTGCCGCTGGTCTCTGCGACAGGCTCCACCCGCATGGGCCGCGAAGTCGGTCCGCGACTGGCCAAGCGCTTTGCCCGCTCCATTCTCGAACTCGGCGGCAACAACGCCGCGATCGTCACCGCGACGGCCGATCTCGATCTGACCCTGCGCGGGGTCGCCTTCTCCGCCATGGGCACGGCCGGACAGCGCTGCACGACGCTGCGGCGCCTCTTCGTCCATGACAGCGTTTATGACGCGCTCGTGCCCCGGCTTGCCAAGGCCTACCAGTCGGTCACCATCGGTTCTCCGCTGCAGGACGGCAATCTCGTTGGCCCTCTGATCGATCAGGCAGCCTTCGACAAGATGCAGGCAGCACTCGAGGCAGCCAAGGCCGCCGGAGGCACAGTGGTTGGCGGTGAGCGCGTGCTGGATGGCGAGGCGGCTGATGCCTATTACGTGCGCCCGGCCATCGTTGAAATGCCTGATCAGACCGGCCCGGTCAGAGACGAAACCTTCGCGCCGATCCTCTACGTCATCCGATATCAGGACTTCGACGAGGCGATTGCGCTGCATAACGATGTGCCGCAGGGCCTGTCCTCCTCGATCTTCACCAACGACATCCGGGAAGCCGAAGCCTTCGTTTCCGCGCGCGGTTCCGATTGCGGCATTGCCAATGTGAATATCGGTCCCTCGGGCGCGGAAATCGGCGGCGCTTTCGGCGGCGAGAAGGAAACCGGCGGCGGCCGCGAATCGGGCTCCGACGCATGGCGCGCCTACATGCGCCGCGCCACCAACACCGTGAACTATGGCCGCACCCTGCCGCTCGCGCAGGGCGTCAAGTTCGATATCGACTGATACTCGTATGGTGGCGCCATTGAACCTTCTCACCGATATCGAAGGCGTGGCCGTTGGCCACGCGACCGATCTGCAGCTTGGCTCGGGCGTCACCGCGATCATCTTCGACGAGCCGGCGGTCGCCTCCGGCTCGGTTCTCGGCGGTGCACCGGGTGGGCGCGAGACCGCCCTTCTTGACCCGTCCATGACGGTGCAGACAGTCGATGCCTTCGTTCTCTCGGGCGGTTCTGCCTTCGGGCTGGACGCGGCCGGCGGGGTGCAGGCGGGCCTGCGCCAGATCGGCCGCGGCTTTCCCGTCGGGTCTGCCAAGGTGCCGATCGTGCCGCAGGCAATCCTGATGGATCTTCTGAACGGCGGCGACAAGGACTGGGGCCTCCATTCGCCCTATCGCGACATGGGCTACGACGCCTTCTGCGCCGCCCAGAAAGGCGTTTTCGCGCTCGGCACAGTCGGGGCCGGCACCGGCGCTACGACCGCGACCGTCAAGGGCGGCATCGGTTCGGCAAGCGCAAAGACCGCGTCCGGGCACACGATTGCCGTCCTCATGGCCGTGAATGCCATGGGCGCCGCAACGGTCGGTGATACCAAGCACTTCTGGTCGGCACCGTTTGAGCAGGATGACGAGTTCGGTGGTCTCGGCCTTCCCGCGACATTCACAGACGACCACACGGCCCTGCGGATGAAGGGCGTGACGTTGAAGGCGACGACGATCGGCGTGGTCGTCACTGATGCTGTTCTGGCCAAGGCGCAGGCGCACAGGCTTTCTATCATGGCGCATGACGGACTGGCACGCGCCGTCTTGCCCGCGCATCTGCCTGGAGACGGCGACACGATCTTTTCGGCAGCCACCGGAAAAATCCCGATGGACGACATGGGGGCCTTCGCCGAACTCTGCCATCTTGCAACCCTGGTGACAGCAAGAGCCGTTGCGCGCGGTGTCTTCGAGGCTGTTGCGCTACCAAATGCCAGCGCCCAACCGGCCTGGCGAGACCGGTTCGGCGGCTAGAAGCCCGCAAGGGCCGCTTCCAGCCGCGACCAGTCCTTCTCGTCGGGAAGCCCTACCCGCAGATCATCCGGACGCTCTTGGAAGCGTCGGGTCATGATCCCGTGTTCGCCGAGGTGCTGGAAGAGACCTTGAGCGCGCCTGTCACGGATGGAACGAAACAGTGACGTGCCGCCGAAGACCCGAATACCGGCCGCCGACAGAGCTTCGTCCAGCCTTGCAGCATCCGCGCTGAGCCTGATGCGCATCGCGACCTGCCAATCGGCATCCGCCAGCGCTTCGCAAGCCACATGCAGAGCCGGACCGGAGACCGCCCAGGGCCCCAGCCTTTCCTCGATCTTTACGGTGACAGCGGGATGGCCGATCGCAAAGCCCAGCCGCAGGCCGGCCATGCCATAGAACTTGCCGAAGGAGCGCAACACGATCAGCCCGCCCTCGCCGACAGCGCCGACAACGCTCTGCGCTTCCGACACATCCATGAAGGCCTCATCGACGACGAGCAGCCCGCCCTTCGCGCGCATGATTTCCGCCAGCGCCAGAATGTCATCCGTCGACACGATCCGCCCGGTCGGATTGTTCGGGTTGACGATGACGGCGAGACTGGATGTCGCAAGATCGCCGAGATCATCCGTCTCCAGAACCTTAAAGCCTGCCATCGTCGCGGCACGCGCATGTTCCGCATAGGTGGGCGATAGAATAGCTGCCGTTCCGGTCGCTCCGACAAGACCGGCGATGATCGGCAGCAGGATCTGCGTTCCCGGCCCGGCCACGATATGAGCGGGTGACGGTGCCCGATATGCCTCAGCCGCTGCGGCCCTCAGCCTCTCGAGCGATGAAGGCTCCGGCAGACGCGCAAAAATATTGCCGGGGATCGGCGTATGCGGATAGGAATGCGGGTTGATGCCGGTCGATAGATCGATCCACGGCTCGGGTGCCTGAGGAAAGAGCGCACGCGCCATGGCAAGGTTGCCGCCATGCTGTATCGGACTGCCCAACTCAGAGATCGCCAACGTCATGTTCCTTCTCGCATTCTTCGCACTGATCACTGAGCGCATCGTCGGCTATCCGGACTGGCTGTTCAAACGCGTCGGCCATCCTGTCACCTGGATGGGCGCGCTGATATCCGCACTCGACAGAAGATGGAACCGCGAGGGCGATGATTTCGCCAGCCGCAAACGCATGGGCATTCTCGCGCTGTTCGTCCTCATCGGCTGCACCGTCGCCGCCGCGCTGGCGATTGCGGCTGTTCTCATGCTTTTGCCCTTCGGACCAATCCTTCTCGTGCTTGCCGCAGCCAGCTTGCCGGCCCAGAAAAGCCTCGAGACCCATGTGGAAGCCGTGGCAACCGCGTTGCGCTACAACGGGCTCGACGCCGGACGCAAGGCCGTCTCGATGATTGTCGGCCGCGATCCGGAAAAGCTCGATGACGCCGCGGTTTGCCGTGCCGCGATCGAAAGCCTGGCCGAGAATTTTTCCGATGGCGTGGTCGCCCCTGCCTTCTGGCTCGGCATCGGCGGCCTGGCCGGCGGCGCGGCCTACAAGGCTGCCAATACCGCCGACAGCATGATCGGCCATCGGTCTCCGCGTCATGAAGCGTTCGGCTGGGCCGCGGCCCGGTTCGACGACCTGATCAATCTGCCGGCCTCGCGCCTGACGGCGGCGCTGTTCGTTTTGGCCGCGATCTTCGTCAAGGACGCCTCGCCCCGCGATGCCATACGTGCAATCCGCCGGGACGCGAAACACCACCGTTCGCCGAACGCCGGCTGGCCGGAAGCGGCGATGGCGGGTGCGCTTGGCATTGCGCTCGCTGGTCCCCGGAGTTATGGCGGCCAGATTCTCGAGGCCCGATACATGGGAGACGGCAACCGGACCAACCTGAATTTCGATGATATCACCCGCGCCCTCAAGCTTGCGCGCGTAGCGGATGCGCTGTTGATCGGCCTGTTCGGCATCCTGGCGCTGCTCATCTGGCAATTTTGAGCAGTCCGTCGATATCGAGATGCTGCTCCATATGCGCGGCAAGGCGATCGAGAATGGCATCGACATTGGCTTCGTAATTCAGGCCCGACACGGTGCCGCCGAGACGCGACAGCCAGGCGGAACGCTGCCGGTCGTCGCAAAACAGTCCGTGCACATAGGTGCCGACCACCCTGCCATCTCTAGACGATGCACCTTCCGGAGTGCCGCCAATGCTCGAAAACGGACGCGAACAGTCGGCGCCAGTGGTATGACCCGTATGCATTTCGTAGCCGGCAAAGGATATCCCGTCGGAGCTGACGCCCGTCACCGCCTCCAGCCGCTTCGACGCCGAAAGCACGGTCTCGACATCGAGAAGCCCCAGCCCTTCCGCCGAACCGGGAGGACCTTCCGATCCCTCCGGATCCGATATCCGTCCGCCGAGCATCTGGTAACCGCCGCAAAGGCCAAGCACACGCCCGCCGCGCCTGTGATGAGCTGCGATATCCGTATCGAAGCCCGCTTCCCGCAGCGCCGCCAGATCCGCGATCGTGGCCTTGGAGCCGACCAGCAGCACGAGATCGCAGTCGCCGGGAATGGCCTCACCGCGGCGAACACGGATGAGCTCGACATCCGGCTCCGCTTCCAGCGGATCGAGATCGTCAAAATTGGAAATATGCGGCAGGATCGGCACCGCGATCCGCAACATCGCGCCGGGCTTGCGCGCAAACGACTGGGTAAGGCCGAGCGCATCTTCTGCCGGCAGAAGTGCTGCATCGGCGAAATGCGGCAAGAGGCCGATCGATTGCCAGCCGGTAAACGCACCGATCATCCGCATGCCCTCGGCAAACAAGGCCGGATCGCCGCGAAAGCGATTGACGATAAAGCCGTGGATCATTGCCGCGTCATCGGCATCGATGACGAGTTTCGTGCCGGCGAGGCTCGCGATCACGCCGCCCCGGTCGATATCGCCGATGAGAACCACCGGCACATCGGCAGCGCGGGCAAAGCCCATATTGGCGATATCGTTCTGGCGAAGGTTGATCTCCGAAGCGCTGCCCGCCCCTTCGACGAGGACGAGGTCTGCCCTGGCTTTCAGGATTTCGAAGCTCTCAAGCACCCGCGAAAGCAGTTTCGGCTTCAGATGCTGGTACTCGGCAGCCTTGGCATTGCCCTCGACCCTGCCCTGCACCACCACCTGGGCGCCGACTTCGCTCTGGGGCTTCAACAGAACCGGGTTCATATGGACGCTGAGCGGCACCCCCGCAGCCCTTGCCTGCAAGGCCTGCGCCCGGCCGATCTCCCCGCCATCAGCGGTGACCGCTGCATTGTTGGACATGTTCTGCGGCTTGAATGGGAGAACGCTTAAGCCACGCAGCGTGAAGACGCGGGCGAGCCCGGCGACGACCAGCGACTTGCCCACATCCGAGCCCGTCCCCTGAAACATGAGAGCGCGCGCCACCACCCGTCAGAACTCGATGCCGGCCTGGGCTTTGACGCCGGCCTTGAAGTGATGCTTGACGAGCGTCATCTCGGTCACCAGATCCGCCGCCTCGATCAGAGCCGGTTTTGCATTACGGCCGGTGACGACCACGTGCAGATCCGCCCGGCGCGCCTGTAACTGGGCAACGACCGTTTCGAGATCGAGATAATCGTAACGCAACGCGATATTGAGTTCGTCGAAAATGACGAGGCCGATCGTTTCATCCGCCATCAGTTCGAGTGCCATGCCCCAGGCCTTCTCGGCAGCGGCGATGTCGCGCTTGAGATCCTGGGTTTCCCAGGTAAAGCCCTCGCCCATTGTGTGCCAGGCGATGCGGTCGCCGAACACCGCAAGCGCCGGCTGCTCCCCGGTCGACCATGCGCCCTTGATGAACTGCACGATCCCGACGCGGCGGTTGTGGCCAAGCGTGCGCAGCGCCAGCCCGAAGGCCGCCGTCGACTTGCCCTTGCCGGAGCCGGTATGAACCATGAGGAGACCCTTTTCGACGGTCTTCTCCGCGACTTCGGCATCCTGAACCGCCTTGCGGTTTTCCATCTTCGCCCGGTGGCGCTGCTCGGTGGTCTGATCGATTTCCTTCAACGGACTGCAAGCTCCTTGGACGTGTTCGAGATTCCCTCACCTGCCCGGAAGCGCTCGCGGATGACGCCGGAAAGCGCTCCGAGAACGGCCCAGAAGACGAGGTTCGTCGCGTAGACGGCATTGACGAACCGCGCATGCAGTTCGATCGGCACCGCGGTGTCATGGGTCGGCGGCAGCGGTGCACCGATGATGTGCGGAGCAACCAGCAGGACGACCGCCAGAGCCGCAAGAAGGGCGGAACGGGTATAGGCAAGCAGCCCGAGGGCCAGGGCAGTGCAGACGGCCGTCGCAATCCACCAGATCTGCCGCGGTCCCAGTTCGGCGGCCGGCATGCCCGGAAGTTCCGGCGGCAGACCGAGGCCGGGTGCAAGGCTGACGGTGAGGAAGCCGGCAATGCCGAACATCAACCCGCCGCGCCATCCACCAAACCCGCCGTGTGCTTCGGCAATGGCGATGGCAACCAGCGCAAAACCGATGGCCGACAGTGCATTGGCGGCAGCCGTGTAGGCAAAGCGCTCGAGCCCGTCGGCCGGCGCCCATGCCTCTTCGGCGTGATGATGCTGAGCGGAAGCCGGCGCTGCAGTGCTGGCTGCCGTATCCGGAGCTGTGCCATGGCTATGTCCGGCAGCGCCGCCGGCATGTTCATAGGTCTCTGCCGCCAGAATAAGCGGCACGACGGAAAAGCTTTGCATCACAGTCATCAGAAGCCCGGACAAAAGCCCTGCGATCACCGCCGTGAGGACGATGTTACGAAACAGCGACATTGGGAAAATTCCTCTTAGTGGCAGGGAAAGGCCAGCGAGTGGCGCGTATCGTGGGCCGCATTGTGCACGGCCTCGATGTGCGAGAAGCCGACAAAGCCTACGATGAACAGGCCGAGTATGGCCGTCATGCCAAGAGGAATGATTTTCGATGCGGAAACGCTGGCTGCACCGGCAGCAGAGTTCGTAACCATGGACGTCGTCTTTCTGCCCTCCACCCGAGGACTTTCACTGTGCCTATCGTCTCCGGCAGGTCTCCTGGCTCGCGGATCGAACGCCTCTGACCCGCCTTCCCGGATGTCTCCAGTGGCATGTTGAGCAGAGACTTTCCGCTTACAGTTGCGGGGGCAGCCGCGGGTTTGACGTCAAGATATCGTCGCACCGCATTCCCTTCGATGAGCCCTCTCGGGCACCAAAGACAGGGTCACTATAGACGGTTTCCCCACACGGGCAATCGCCTTTGCGACATTGACACTGCCCTGCGACAAGGCTTAGGTGACTGCGATACGGTCCCTTGCCGGCAACAGTAGGGGCTAAGAGAGAATGCGGTGCGAACCCGGGATCATCTTTAAGATCCCATGGTTCAATGCCGCGGCTGCCCCCGCAACTGTAAGCGGCGAGCCATCCTGCCACTATGGCCACTGGAGAAATCCGGGAAGGCAGGCGGATGGTGACGACCCGCGAGCCAGGAGACCTGCCGTTCGAAAACGCGCCTTTCCGGGCGGGGTGCTCCGGTAAAGCTTCTTTCACTCTGCAGGATTGGCTTGCCTTCCTGTCGTGCACCCCGATGTTATTGGCTTGGGCGGTAGTGCGACACGATGGTGATTGACGAACGAAAAGACGAGCGCGATGCGTCCGCAGACGGCCTTGCCGGCGAGCCGGATGTGACGATTTTCGTCTGCACCAATTGTCGCGAGGCATCCGACAGCGAAGCGCGCCCGGGCATCGGCCTGATGGCAGCACTTCGCGAGGCAGCTGCCGGCAAGCCGCTTTCGGTTAAACCCGTGACCTGTCTCGCCAACTGCGAGAAAAGCCCAAGTGCTGCCTTCAGACATCGCTCCGGCTGGTCCTATGTCTTTGGTCATCTGTCGCTCGACAATGTCGAGGACATCGTGACCGGCGCGATGATGCTGGCTGATGACGAGCGCGGTTTCCTTCCCCTTCGCGGCCGCCCCATGTGCCTTCGCGGCAAGGGCATGACGGCCCGCATTCCCCCATTCCAGCACCACGAGGACCTGCCTTCATGAGCGTTTCATTCGACCGCGTTCCCTGCACCGTGATCACCGGGTTTCTCGGTGCCGGCAAGACAACGCTGATCCGTCACCTGATCGAAAACCTCAAGGGCAAGCGGCTCGCGATCATCGTCAACGAGTTCGGCGATGTCGGCATCGATGGCGACGTGTTGAAGAGCTGCGGCATCGAAAGCTGCCCTGATGACAACATTATCGAACTTGCCAACGGCTGCATCTGCTGCACCGTCGCCGACGACTTCGTTCCGGCGATCGACCAGATCCTGGCCCGCGAGCCCCGCGTCGATCAAATCCTGATCGAAACCTCGGGCCTTGCCCTGCCGAAGCCGCTCGTCCAGGCCTTCCAGTGGCCGGATGTGAAGGCCCGCGTCACCGTCGATGCCGTCATTGCCGTGGTGGATGGTCTGGCGCTCGCCCAAGGCCGCGTTGCCGACGATCACGAGGCACTGGAAGCGCAGCGCAGCCAGGATAGCTCGATCGACCACGACGACCCGGTCGAGGAAGTGTTCGAAGACCAGATCGCCTGCGCCGACATGATCGTGCTGACCAAGACGGACCTTCTCGACCAGGCTTCGCTTGCCGCCGCCAAGGGCCGCATTCAGGCGCATCTGCCACGGGCGGTGAAGATCGTGCCGGCTGCAAACGGCGCCGTCGATCCGAGCGTGCTGATCGGTCTCGGCCTTGCCGTCGAGGACGATATTGAAAACCGCAAGACCCATCATGACGACGAGCTGGATCACGATCACGACGATTTCGACAGTTTCGTCATCGATATTCCAGCCGTTGCCGATGCGGACGAACTCGCTGCCCGCATTTCCGCCACGGCGGAAGCGGAAAACGTGCTGCGCATCAAGGGTTTTGTCGACGTTGCCAACAAGCCTATGCGCCTTCAGGTCCAGGCGGTCGGTTCGCGCGTGAATCATTACTTTGACCGCGCCTGGGGCCCCGGCGAGACCCGCCAGAGCCGCCTCGTCGTGATCGGTGAAAAGGGGATGGACCGGGCGGCGATCGAAAAGATGCTGGCAGCATAAGAGGGCTGTAGAAGGAAAAGGATGCATATTCTCGCCACCACCTCGTCGTCGCTCGACGACCTGATCGAGCCGGTCGACCTTAACCAGTCGCCGGCGGATGTGGTGGTGCTGTCTTTTTCCGGCAGTGACCTGAACGGCATTGCAGCGGGTTGGAGCGATGGCAAGGCGAGCCTCTGCCTCACCAATATCTCCGACCTGCGCCATCCGATGTCCGTCGATCTGTGGCTCGAAAAGACCGCCGCCCACGCGCGCTTTATCCTGGTGCGCATTCTCGGCGGCTATGATCGCTGGGCCTATGGCGCCGATCAGCTGTCGCGACTGGCGAAGCGCAAGAAGATCCCGCTCGCGATGCTGCCAGGGGAATGCAGCATCAGCGACGACCGCCTGGCGGCTGCCTCGACAGTGCCCGATGCGACGCTGACGGACGTTCTTGCCTTCTTCCGCGAAGGCGGGCCGGACAATATGCAGCTTCTGGCGCGCCGCCTGGATGCCCTGGCAAGCGGCGACACGCAAAGCTTGCCGACCGCGACACCGATGCCGAAGCGGGGCTTCTACAAGCCCGGCCACGGCATCTCGACCGCCGATGAGCTTACTGCTGGTTTCCCGCCCGATGCGCAGCGGCTGCCGATCCTGTTCTACCGCTCCACCTTGCTTGCCAATGATGCGGCCCCGGTCGACGCGATGTACGAGGCGCTGGCCGCCCGCGGGTTCGCACCGATGCCGATGTTCGTCGGCGGCCTGAAGGATGCGGAAACCATCGGCTTTGTCGAACAGGCGATCGCAGAGCTCGATCCGGCCGCCATTCTCACCACGACCGCCTTTGCAAGTGCGACCGACGACAACGGCGACACGATTTTCGACCGCTCAGGGATTCCCGTCTTCCAGCTGGTCACCGCAACGACTCGGCGGGACGGATGGATGGAAGGCCGCCGCGGCCTCAACCCTTCTGATCTTGCCATGCATGTCGTGCTGCCGGAACTGGACGGCCGCATTCTCGCCGGCGCGATCTCGTTCAAGGCCGGCGACAAGACGGCCGATCTCATCAACCAGCCCGAACCTGACCGTATCGAACACGTCGCAGACCGGATCGCCGCCTTCCTTGCGATGAAGACCGTGTCCCGCGCCGAGCGAAAGCTCGTCATCCTGATGCCGGATTATCCGAATGCGCCGGGCCGCACCGGTTATGCCGTCGGCCTCGACGTGCCGCAAAGCGTTCTCACGATCCTCAGCACGCTATCGACAGCCGGCTACTCTATTTCCGATATCCCGCAAACCCCGCGCGCGCTTCTGGATCTTCTGGCCGCCAGGACAGTGCAATATCCGCTGGCAACCTACAGCCCTTCAGCTGGCATTGATTCCGCCTGGGGCGAGCCCGCAATGGATGCGGATCTGGAAGACGGTGCCTACCGTTTCCGCGCCGCGCAGTTCGGGAACGTCACGGTGGCGCTTGCCCCGGACCGCGGCCGCGATGCAGACCGCCGCGCCGACTATCACAGCCCCGACCTGCCGCCGCGCCATGCCCTCAATGCGTTCGGTCAGTGGATGCGTGATGCCGTGTGTGCCCATGCGATCGTTCATGTCGGCGCCCATGGCACGCTGGAATGGCTGCCTGGGAAAACCGTGGCGCTGTCGAAAGACTGCTTTCCGGAGCTTGTGACCGGTGGCCTGCCGGTCATCTATCCGTTCATCGTATCCAATCCCGGCGAGGCGGCGGTTGCCAAGCGGCGCATTTCCGCAGTGACCATCGGACACCTGCCGCCGGTTCTTACCGGTGCAGGCCTTTCGGTTGAGCAAACGAAACTCGAGCTGCTGGTCGACGAATACGCGCAGGCGGACGGGCTGGACAGGCGCCGCCGCGACCGGCTGGCGAAACTGATCGTCGAGACCGCGGGCGACTGCGGACTGGCATCGGAGGCCGGGATCACAGGGGATGACGACCCCGACACGGCGCTCAGCCGCATCGACGCGTTTCTCTGCGATCTCAAGGACTTCGCCATCAAGGACGGCCAGCACGTGTTCGGCGAAATCGCAGCCGGCGATGACGATCCGCTGCGGATCGCCAGTGCCGGCACCGAAATGCAGGCGCTGCTCGATGCTCTCGATGGCCGGCATATCCGCCCCGGACCGTCGGGTGCACCCGCCCGTGGACGCCGCGACGTGATGCCGACCGGCCGCAATCTCTACGCCAGCGATCCGCGCACCCTGCCGACCCCGACCGCGTTCGAGCTCGGCAAGCGCGCCGCCGACGAGATATTGCGTCGCTACCTTCAGGACCATGGCGACTGGCCGAAAAGCCTCGTCTTCGACCTATGGGGCAGCGCTTCGCTTCGAAGCGGCGGCGAGGAAGTGGCGCAGGTTCTGGCGCTGATGGGTGCGAGACCCGTACAGGACGCCGCGACCGGCCGCGTCACCGGTATCGAGGTTCTGGCGCCGGCCACGCTTGGCCGCCCGCGTATCGATGTCAGCCTTCGGATTTCCGGCCTGTTCCGCGACATGTTTCCGGCACTGATAGCACTTCTCGATGCGGCCATGCGGGCGATTGCCGCGCGTGAGGAAGCACCGGGTGACAATCCGCTGGCAGAGGATGCGCAGACGCTCGGCCATGTGCCCCCGCGCATCTTCGGTTCGGCCCCCGGCACCTACGGTTCCGGCATCGAGGAAAAGCTTGCCGACGGCAGCTGGGGCGAACGCGAGGAACTCGGCCGTCTCTATCTCGACGCCACCAGCCACGCATTCGGCGGTGCCGATGGCGACGGCGTCCACGTTCCCGGCGGGTTTGCCGAAAGAATCGGCAGCGCCGACCTTCTCGTCCATACCGGCGATGATCCCGGTCGCGATCTTCTCGACGGCTCCGCCGACGTTGCCTTTATCGGCGGATTTTCCGCAGCTGTGGCGGCTTTGGGCGGCAAGGCAGATATGATCGCGCTCGATACGACCGATCCGCAGAAGCCGAAAGCACGCTCCATTTCCGAGGCCGTGACCCGCGTCGTGCGCGCCCGTGCCGTCAATCCGCGCTTTATCGCCGGCCAGATGCGCCACGGTCCCCGCGGTGCAGCCGAACTGGTCGAAGCCGTCGACCGCTTGATCGGCTTTGCCGAGACCACCCACGCCGTTCCGCAATCGCTGATCGACGCGACCTATGACGCCTATCTGGGCGACGAGAAAGTCCGCGACTTCCTGATTTCCCAGAACCCCGAAGGCGCCCGCTACATGGGCCTGCGGTTCCGCGCGGCACTCGATCGCGGTCTCTGGCATCCGCGCCGCAACGCGGTGAATGCCGAGCTGGAAATGCTGGCCGAAGACTGCGAAAGGCTGGTCGCATGACAGTATTCGCACGCGACCGGGCCGATCTGGACATGAGACGCGGCGCCTGCCCTGCCCTGTCTGCGCCGATGATGACGGGCGACGGCCTGCTTGCGCGCGTGCCGCTGACCGCTGCAATTGCGCCGGAGCAACTCGCCGATCTCTGCCGTTTGGCAATGCGTCACGGCAACGGCATGATCGACATTTCCGCACGCGGCAACCTGCAGATCCGGGGACTCAGCGAAACTTCCGCGCCGCGTCTCGAGGCCAAGGTGCGAGCGCTGGACCTGCCGCTGCGCGATGGCCTTGCCGTCGAAGTGCCGCCGCTTGCCGGTGACGAAGCCACGGAGATTGTAGATCCGCGCCCGCTGGCAGACGCGATCAGAGACCGTGCCCGTGACATCAAAGGCCTTGCGCCAAAGATGTCTGTCATCGTCGATGGTACGGGTCGCCTGACACTGTCCGGGCTGATCGCTGATATAAGGCTGGTCGCCGTGGAGGCGGATAGCGAAATCCTCTGGAAGATCCTGCTCGGCGGCACCGAAGCTTCCGGGCGTGTTTTCAACGTTTTACGTGAAACAGAGGCCATCGAGGCGACCGTCTCTCTTCTCGAAAAGCTCGCCTCGCTTGGAAGCGATGCCCGCGGTCGTGACCTCGCTTCAGGTCTACCTGCCAACGATTTTACTGCCGCAACCATCTCCCCTTTCACGCTGCATGCCCTTTCAAACGGCACGTTCGCGACCGGCCTAGGCCCGGCATTCGGCCAGACCCATGCCGGAAACATGATTGCCCTCTGCACGGAAGCCACACGCCTGGACATCCGCACCGTCAAACCGGCGCTCGATCATTCGCTCCTGTTCTTCGGCAGCGAGACCGCGTGCCGCACATTGACGGCATTTGCCGCAGACACCGGTTTCGTGACGTCGGCTGCCGATCCGCGCGGTCATATCGCTGCCTGCACCGGACGCCCGGCCTGCCGTTCCGGCACCATTGCCACCCACGAGATCGCCACGCGCGCTGCCACAGAATGCGCCGATCTGCTGGACGGCTCGTTCAAGCTGCATGTGAGCGGCTGCCCTAAGGGCTGCGCCCATCCGCAAGCAACGGCACTGACGCTGTGCGGTATGCCGGATCACGTTTCGCTGCTTGCCTCGGCGAAAGCGAGCGGCCAACCCTTTGCTTCCATCGCGTTTGCCGATACCAACGCCACGCTTCGCCGCCTTGCCGCTCTCGTCGGATCGGAACGGCGATCGGGGGAAAATTCCGCTGCCTGCCTTGCCCGGATCGGTCCGGACCGGCTTTGTCAGGCGGCCATACCAGGATGACCATGACCAGTTACGACTATATCCACGAAGGCGATGCGATCTATCTGAAGTCCTTTGCGATCATCCGCGAGGAAGCCGACCTTTCCGCATTTTCGGAAGAGCAGGCGGATGTCGCAGTCCGCATGATCCACGCCTGCGGTCTGGTCGAGGCGGCCGAACATTTCCGCTTCTCCGACGACTTCGTTTCTGCCGCCCGCAATGCGCTGCTGGCCGGCAAGCCCATCTATTGCGACGCGTTCATGGTGGCGCAGGGGGTAACCCGTGCAAGGCTTCCGGCCGATAACGAGGTGATCTGCACCTTGCGCGACAGCCGCACGGTCGAACTCGCCAAAACAATCGGCAACACAAGATCGGCAGCGGCACTGGATCTGTGGGACGCGATGGAAGGATCGGTGGTCGCCATCGGCAATGCACCGACGGCCCTGTTTCACCTGCTGGAACTGCTGGATGCCGGCGCCCCGCGCCCAGCCGCAATCATCGGCATGCCGGTCGGCTTCGTGGGCGCTGCCGAATCCAAGGAAGCCCTGATGGAATCGGCGCACGGCATTCCCTATGCCGTGGTGCGCGGCCGCATGGGCGGCTCGGCCATGACGGCTGCCGCCGTCAACGCGCTGGCGAGGACAGGCCTTTGAGCCCCTATGGTACCAAAGGCAGGCTGATCGGCGTCGGCACCGGGCCCGGCGACCCGGAACTGATGACGCTGAAGGCGGTGCGTGCCATCAATGAAGCGGATGTGCTGGCTTTCTTCTGCAAGAAGGGCTCATCAGGCAACGGCCGCACGATTGTCGACGCGCATATCCGCCCGGGCACGATCGAACTGCCGCTGGTCTATCCGGTCACGGTCGAGACCCACAAGGACGAAGCCGACTACAAGACGCCGATCAACGATTTCTTCGATCGTTCGGCCGAGGAAGTGGCAGCTTACCTCGATGCCGGAAAGACCGTCGCGGTTCTGAGCGAAGGAGACCCGCTGTTTTACGGGTCCTATATGCATTTGCACGTCCGGCTGAAGGATCGCTATGAGGTGGATGTGATCGCCGGCGTCACCGCGATGTCCGGCTGCTGGTCGATGACGGGCCTGCCACTGGTGCAGGGAGACGATATCCTGAGCGTTCTTCCCGGCACGCTGTCTGAGGAAAAGCTGATCGAGCGTCTCGCCGATACCGATGGTGCCGTGATCATGAAGGTCGGGCGCAACCTCCCGAAGATCCGCCGGGCGCTGGCCGCAGTCGGCAAGCTTTCAGGTGCGCTCTATGTCGAACGCGGCACCATGGCCAACGGCGCCTCGGAGCGGCTGGAAACGCGCGACGAAAGCCCGGCGCCATATTTCTCCCTCGTGCTCGTTCCGGGATGGACCAACCGTCCGGGCCCCGATCATGGAGCGGCAGAATGACGGGATCGCTGACGGTCGTAGGCCTTGGCCCCGGAAGCCCGGACCAGATCACCCCGGAAGCAATGTCGGCCGTTGCGTCGGCGACCGATTTCTTCGGCTACTTCCCCTATATCGACCGGTTGAACCTGAGACCGGACCAACGCCGCCATGCTTCCGACAATCGCGAGGAACTGGCACGCGCCAAGGCAGCGATCGAGATGGCAGCGAGAGGCGGCAAAGTCTGCGTCGTCTCGGGTGGAGATCCCGGCGTCTTCGCGATGGCGGCAGCCGTCTGTGAAGCGATCGACGAGGGTCCTGCAGAATGGCGCGACATCGATCTTTCCATCGTGCCAGGCGTCACCGCCATGCTGGCGGTTGCCGCCAAGGCGGGTGCGCCTCTCGGCCATGATTTCTGCGCCATTTCGCTCTCGAACAACCTGAAACCCTGGGCCATCATCGAAAAGCGTCTCGTCGCCGCGGCAACGGCCGGCTTCGTCATGGCCTTTTACAATCCGATCAGCAAGGCGCGGCCGCATCAGCTGGATGAAGCCTTCGAGATCCTGCGCGCCAACCTGCCGGGCACGGTGCCGGTGATCTTCGGCCGCGCCGCCGGCCGGCCTGACGAGGCGATCCGGATCGTGCCCTTGGCGGAAGCTCAGGGCGACATGGCCGACATGGCGACCTGCGTGATCGTCGGCACGACAGAGACCAAGCTGATCGAAAGAACCGGCAACCGACCGATCGTCTATTCGCCGCGTTTCCTGCGGGAGAGCGTCCAGTGACGCACCCGGTCGACCAGCACGTCCACGCTTGTGGCAGACGGCACATCCGGCAGCTCGGGCCGTTCGATCAGGATGACGTCGATTCCGAGGCGCCGTGCAGCGCTGATCTTGGCCACACTGGCGCGACCGCCACTGTTTTTCGAGACGATCAGGTCGATGCCGTGCTCCTCGAGCAGCCGGATCTCGTCACCCTCGGAAAACGGCCCACGGGCAGTGATGTAGGTCACATCCGGCAGGTCCAGCGGCGGATCGACCGGATCGACGCTGCGCACCAGGTATCGATGCTGTTTTCTCACTTCGAAAGGCAGAAGTTCCTGCCGGCCGAGCGTCAGGAAAACCTTGCGCGGGGCGATATCAAGAACGGCAACCGCGGCCTCGATACTGCCGACCTCCTGCCACCGATCTCCGTCCTGACGCAACCAGGCGGGCCGTCGCAAAGCCAGGATCTCCACACCCGAGGACGCCGCGGCCTCGGCCGCATTGCGGGAAATCTGCGCCGCGAACGGATGCGTCGCGTCGATCAGCAGATCCACGCCCTTCTCACGGATGAAGGCATCGAGGCCGACAGCACCGCCGAACCCGCCGATCCGCACGGGCACTGGCTGTTCCGCCGGCGCTTTGGTGCGGCCTGCAAGCGAAACAAGGATCTGGTATTCCGGATCGGTCGCCAACCGGCCGGCCAAGGCCTTCGCCTCGGTCGTACCGCCCAGAATGAGGATGGAGTAAGTCAAGTTGCCTCCTGAATCAGAAGTGAGAGCTTTAAACCAAAGCCGCTGGCTGTCCATCGTCGGCATCGGCGAGGATGGCGTGAAGGGTCTCGGCGACAATGCCCGCGACGCGATCGCCGCCGCCGCATTTGTGTTCGGCGGAAAGCGGCATCTGGAGCTCGCCTCATCCCTCATCACAGGCGAATCACGGCCATGGTCGACG
Source organism: Velazquezella soli (assembly GCF_977018685.1). Lineage (NCBI taxonomy): Bacteria > Pseudomonadati > Pseudomonadota > Alphaproteobacteria > Hyphomicrobiales > Rhizobiaceae > Velazquezella > Velazquezella soli. Next base: position 566,457 of record NZ_CDRNXF010000004.1, on the reverse strand, counting down.
CCCTTCGATCCAGCGATGCGCGATGTCGTCGCGCTGCGTGGACGCAACGTCTGTGTGCTTGCCTCCGGCGATCCCTTCCTGTTCGGCGTCGGTGCAACGCTGTCACGCCATGTCCCGGCGGATGAATTCATCGCCTATCCGTCCTCGTCTGCATTTTCGCTCGCAGCATCGCGTCTCGGCTGGCCGCTGCAGGAGATCGAGACGGTCTCGCTGCATGGCCGTCCTCTGGATCTCATCCGCCCGCTTCTGCACCCAGGCCGGCGCGTGATCGCGCTGACCTCGGATGAGCGGGGCCCCGCGGAACTGGCGGCTCTCGTGACGGAGAGCGGTTTCGGGAAGTCGCAGCTGACCGTGCTGGAAGCGCTCGGCGGCCAAGCGGAGCGAATCCGCGTGGTGCAGGCGGACGGATTTGCATTGCAGGATATCAACGTGCTGAACGTCGTCGCGATCGACGTTGCTGCAAACGGTCCGGCGCGCATTCTGCCGCTGGGCTTCGGCCTTGATGATGCCCTGTTCGAGCATGACGGTCAGATCACCAAACGCGAGATCCGGGCCTTGACGCTGTCGGCTCTGTCGCCCCGGCGCGGCGAGCTGCTCTGGGATATCGGAGCCGGCTCCGGTTCGATCGGCATCGAATGGATGCTGGCCGATCCGTCGATGAAGGCGATCGGCGTTGAAGCCCATCCCGAGCGCGCCGCTCGCATCAAGCGCAATGCCGCACGCTTCGGCGTGCCGGGCCTCGTCGTGGTCGAGGGCGAAGCACCGTCGGCGCTCAATGGCCTCCCCCCACCGGATGCGATCTTTATCGGCGGCGGCGGCAGCGAACCTGGTGTCTTCGAGACGGCCGCTGCAGCGCTGAAATCAGGCGGCAGGCTCGTTGCCAACGCCGTGACGCTGGAGATGGAAGCGGTGCTGCTGACCGCAAAAGCCACGCTCGGCGGCAACCTCATCCGCATGGATGTCTCGCGGGCCTCACCCGTCGGGTCGATGCAGGGCTGGAAGCCGGCCATGCCGGTCACGCAGTGGACTTGGACAAAAGGAACAGAACCATGATCGTCGCCGGTTTGGGTTGCCGCAAGGGCACCACACGCGCAGACCTTCTGTCCGCTCTCGATGCGGCCTGCACTGAGGCCGGTATCATCAGGGGATCGATTGGGGCACTTGCCACCGGAGAGATCAAGCGGCAGGAACCCGGCATTCTGCAGCTGGCCGAAACGCTGGGCATTCCGCTTCACATCGTCAGCGACCAGGCGTTGCTCGACGCCGAGCCGAGAACGAAGACCGTTTCCCGCCACAGCCTTGCCCAGACGCCGTCATCCAGCCTGTCCGAAGGTGCGGCGCTTGCGGCTGCGGGAGAATGGTCCGAAATCATCGTGCCGCGGCTGATATCCCAGGGCGCCACCTGCGCCTTGGCGCAAACGAAAGACTATTCATGACCGTCCACTTCATCGGCGCCGGCCCCGGTGCCGCGGATCTCATCACCGTCCGTGGTCGCGATATCCTCAGCCGCTCGCCTGTCTGCCTCTATGCAGGCTCGATCATGCCGAAGGAACTGCTGGACTATTGCCCGGCCGATGCACGGATAATCGATACCGGCTCCCTGTCGCTTGACGATATCGAGGCCGAATATGTTGCCGCTCACCAGGCCGGCAAGGATATAGCCCGCCTGCATTCAGGCGATCTTTCGGTCTGGAGCGCCGTGGCCGAACAGATCCGCCGGCTGGAAAAGCACGGCATCGACTATACCCTGACCCCCGGCGTTCCCTCGTTTGCCGCCGCCGCGGCCGCGTTGCGGCGGGAGCTGACAATTCCCGAGGTCGCGCAAAGCCTCGTCCTCACACGCGTCTCCGGCCGCGCCTCGAAAATGCCCGAGGGAGAAACGCTGAAAGCTTTTGGTGCGACAGGTGCAACGCTTGCTATCCATCTCGCTATCCATGCACTCGACAGGATCGTCGAGGAGCTGATGCCGATTTACGGTCCAGACTGCCCGGTGGCGATCGTCGTACGTGCCTCGTGGCCGGAGGAGCGCATCATCACCGGCACGCTTGCCGATATTGCAGCGAAGCTGGCCGCAGAGCCGGCAGAACGCACCGCGCTGATCTTCGTCGGCAAAGGACTGGGAGCGAATGATTTCGTCGAGAGCCAGCTATACAATGCAGACTATGTACGGCGTTTCCGCCCCGGCTGGGATCAGCTCTCTGCGGCTAAGGACCCGGAATGATCGGACGGCGTGAATTCCGTTCGTCCGGCAAGCTGCCCGTGCCGGTCGAACACCAGGATCTCCAGCGCGATCTTAGGGTCGCCGAGCGACTTTGCGGCGGTCTTCCAGGCAAGCGCGGCAATGCGGTCACCGAGCTTCAGACCACGCGCGCCAGCCATCTCGAACGCCTGCGCGACAGTGTTTGCAGCGATGATCCGCGCAACGAGATCGGCATCGGCGCCAGCGTCTTCCGCCACCTTCGCAAGCGCTTCGAGATCGGCAAGCCCGCGCTTGGAATGCACGTCGAGCATGCCCTGGGCGAGCTTGGTCATCTTGGCGACGCCGCCGGCAACGGTTACCTTCGGCACCGGATGGCTGCGGATATATTTCAGCATGCCGCCGACGAAATCGCCCATGTCGATCAGCGCGACGTCGGAAAGGCCATGATAGGCCTGCGCCGCCTTTTCGGACGTATTGCCGGTGGCGCCGGAAATATGATCGAGGCCGGCCGCGCGCGCCACATCGATGCCGCGCCAGATGGAATGGATCCAGGCCGAGCACGAATACGGAATGACGATCCCGGTCGTACCGAGGATCGATATTCCGCCGACAATGCCGAGCCGGCCGTTGAGCGTTTTCTCGGCGATTTTTTCGCCGTCGGGCACCGAAATCTCCACCTCGAAATCGGCGCCCTCGCCGGCAACCTCTGTTATCGCCTGCGCAATCATCTGCCGTGGCACCGGGTTGATCGAGGGTTCGCCGGGTGGCAGCGGCAGACCGGGCCGCGTCACCGTACCGACGCCGGGTCCGGCCTTGAAGGTGATGCCGCTTGCGGGCGCGCCGCGCCGCACCGTGCTCATGATCAACGCGCCATGGGTGACATCTGGGTCGTCACCGGCATCCTTGATGATGCCGGCCTTCGCGAACCCCTCGCCCAGCTCTTCGATGGCCAGCGCAAAACCCGGCCGTTGACCGCCGGGCAGGGTCACCTCCACCATCGCCGGAAATTCGCCTGTCATCAGCGCCAGACAGGCAGCCTTCGTGGCAGCCGCAGCGCAGGTTCCCGTGGTCCAGCCACGTCGCAGGGTCTTGCTGTCAATATCGATGGCGGCTTCCATGGTCGTTTCTATAGCCCGGCCTTCACCGGCCGGCAAAAGGTTTGCACTCCATGCCCATGAATGAGTTGATCGAAACCATCGTCGAAGCACCGGAATTTGCGCCCGGCCATGTGTGGCTGGCCGGCTCCGGCCCCGGTCATCCGCGCTATCTGACGCTGGAAGTCGCCGATGCGCTGCAAAGGGCCGACGTGATCGTGCATGACGCGCTGGTCTCCGACGCCGTGCTGGCATTGGCGAAAACACGCGACATGATCTTCGTCGGCAAGCGCGGCGGCAAACCTTCGGTCGCGCAGGACGACATCACCGCGAGGCTGATCGAACTCGCGAGAACAGGCAAACGCGTGTTGCGTCTGAAGGGCGGAGACCCGTTTATCTTCGGCCGGGGCGGCGAAGAGGCCGAAGCGCTGGTGAAAGCCGATATCCCCTTCCGGATTCTGCCCGGCATGACCTCGGCCCTTGCCGCACTCGCCTGTGCCAACATTCCGGCGACGATGCGCGGCATCAGCCGCTCGATCACGCTTGCAACCGGACATGCCGCCGGCACGCCTGGCGATCTCGACTGGAAAGCTTTGGCAAAGACGGGCGAACCGATCGTCGTCTATATGGGTGTAAGCACGATCGGCACGATCGCGCGGCTTCTGATGGAGGGCGGATTGGCAGGCGATACACCCGTCGCGGTTCTGATGGCGGCAACCACACCCCAGGAGAGGTCGATGACTGCGACGCTTGCAACCGTTGAAGCAGAAGTGCAGCGCCAGGATTTCCAGGCGCCGGCGCTGATCGTGATCGGCAGGATCGTCGATATGCAGGCCGTCCTTTCGGGACCTGCATCATGACGGCCCGCGCCCTGATCATCGGCGCACCGCGCTCCGGCTCCGGCAAGACCAGCGTCACCATCGGCCTGTTGCGCGCCTTCCAGCGGCGGGGCATCAAGGTGCGCGGCATCAAGACCGGGCCTGATTATATCGATCCGGGTTTCCACGAAGCGGCAACCCGCCTGCCCGGGCTCAATCTCGACAGCTGGGCCATGGCCCCCGATCTTCTGCGGCATCTGGCACGCGGCCAGGCAGAGGATGCGGACCTGATTCTGATCGAAAGCGCCATGGGTCTTTTCGACGGCATTCTAGGCGAACCCGGTCGCTCAGGTGCCGCGTCCGATCTCGCGCGCCTTTTCGGCCTGCCGGTTCTGCTGGTGCTCGACGTGTCGGGACAGAGCCAGACGGCGGCGGCCGTCGCCTGCGGCTTCATGCATTATGATCCGACCGTGAAGATGGCCGCCTGCGTGCTCAACCGTGCCGGAAGCGAGCGCCACAGAAAGCTCTCCGGCGACGCCATCTCCGCGATAGGGCTGACCGTTGTCGGCACGATTTTGCGCGACCCCACGCTGACGCTGCCCGAGCGCCATCTCGGCCTCGTGCAGGCAAGCGAACATCCGCAGATGGACGCGCATATCGATCGGCTGGCCGATGCGATGGAACAGTCGCTGGATCTCGACGCGATTTTCGAGGCAGCACGTCCGTTCGATATCCCATCCGGTACGACCGAAAAGGCATTGCCTCCGCCGGGACAGCGGATCGCTCTCGCCGAAGACGCCGCCTTTACCTTTCTCTACCCGCATATCAAGCGGGAATGGCAGGCGATGGGGGCAGAGATCATCCGCTTCTCGCCGCTTGCCGACGAGGCACCGCCTGCCGACTGCGACGTCTGCTGGCTGCCGGGCGGTTATCCCGAACTGCACGCGGGGCGGCTTGCGGCGGCTGACACGTTCAAGACGGGGCTGAAGACCTTCTCGGAGACCAAGCCGGTTCACGGCGAATGCGGTGGTTACATGGTGCTTGGCGAAAGGCTGGAGGATGCCGACGGCGTCAGCCACACCATGACCGGCCTGCTTTCCCATTCCACGAGCTTTTCCAAGCGTAAGATGAACCTTGGCTACCGCCAGGCGCGCCTGATGAGAGAAAGTGCCATTGGTAAAATAGGCGACGTGGTGCGGGGCCACGAATTCCATTATGCTCGAGTGATCGAAGCCGGAACCGACCAACCTCTCGCTATGATTGCAGATGGTCGAGGCGACGAAATAGGTCCGTCGGGCGGTTTCCGGGGAAGGGTGACCGGCACGTTTTTCCATGCGATAGCGCGCGATTAGCAGGATTTGCATCCCTTTCGACAGGCGCCTAATTTTCGCAACCCATGGGGGGTTGCTAAATGTGTCGCATCGAAGGCACTTAATGTCGTAGCGAAGGCTCACCCACGCGGCAACGCGACCGTAATCTCCATCACGCCTCAACGGGCCTTCGATCGCTAAGCAGACTATTTCCCGAGGCATAGAGCTCGCACGATAAGAGCCGGGGACTGCATCAGAAAGGAAGTTATGTCGGCCGCAACCGAACCATTTCCCACGATCGACGGAATAATGCGCAAACCGCTGTGGAAGAGGAAACCCGGCGAGACAGCGCAGATAAAGAACGCAGAAAACTGCATCGAATAAAAGGGAACAGGGAAATGAACGATATTACGAAATACCTCGCTGGCCGTGTCACGACAGGTGGCATGAACCGCCGCGAATTCATGGGCCGCGCCATGGCAGCGGGCGTGACACTGGCTGCAGCAAGCCAGCTTTACGCAACCAGCGCCTCTGCGCAGGCCCCCAAGAAGGGCGGCAACCTAAAGCTCGGCCTCGAGGGCGGCGCAGCCACCGACAGCATCGATCCCGCCAAGGCGACCTCGCAGGTGATGTTCACCGCGGTCCGCACCTGGGGCGACACGCTGGTCGAAACCCATCCTGAAACCCGCGCGCCGGTTCCATCGCTTGCCGAATCCTGGTCGCCATCGCCGGACGCCAAGACCTGGACCTTCAAGATCCGCAAGGGTGTGCAGTTCCACGACGGCAAGGAAATGACCACCGACGACGTGGTCGCGACCTTGAAGCGCCATAGCGATAGCAAGACCGAATCCGGTGCAGCCGGCGTTCTGAAATCCATCAAGTCGATCGAAAACAAGAGCGGCGATCTGGTCGTGACGCTCGACAGCGGCAACGCCGACCTTCCCGCGATCTTCACCGACTACCATCTCGTCATCCAGCCGAACGGCGGTGTCGACGCGCCGAATGCCGGCATCGGCACCGGTGCCTACAAGGTCAAGAGCTTCGAGCCCGGCGTTCGCATGACCTTCGAGAAGAACACCAGCGACTGGCGTTCCGACCGCGGTTATGTCGAAACGGTCGAAATCATCACCATGAACGACGCAACCGCCCGTATCGCGGCCTTGTCGTCCGGCCAGGTGCAGTTCATCAACCGCGTCGATCCAAAGACCGTGCCGCTTCTGACGCGCGCCCCGACGGTGCAGCTTCTGACCACGTCCGGTGGCGGCCACTACGTTTTCATCATGCATTGCGACAAGGCGCCATTCGACAACAACGATCTGCGCATGGCCCTGAAACTGTCCATCGACCGCGAGGAAATGGTCAAGCGCATCCTCGGTGGCTACGGCAAGGTCGGCAACGACTTCCCGATCAACGACACCTATGCGCTCTTCCCCGAGGGCATCGAGCAACGCTCCTACGATCCGGACAAGGCGAAGTTCCACTTCAAGAAGTCAGGCCATAGCGGCTCGGTGCTTCTGCGCACGTCGGAAGTTGCCTTCCCTGGCGCTGTCGATGCGTCGGTTCTCTTCCAGCAGAGCGCGAAGAAGGCCGGTATCGACATCGAGATCAAGCGGGAGCCGGGTGACGGCTACTGGTCGAACGTCTGGAACGTGCAGCCGTTCTCGGCCTCCTACTGGGGCAGCCGCGCCACGCAGGACCAGTTCTATTCCGGCGCCTATCTGTCTTCCGCCGACTGGAACGACACCCGCTTCAAGAACGAGAAGTTCGACAAGCTGCTGATCACCGCCCGCGGCGAACTGGATGAAGCCAAACGCCGTGAAATGTACCGCGAGATGGCGGTGCTGGTGCGCGATGAAGGCGGCACGATCCTGCCGATGTTCAACGACTTCGTGAATGCGGCGTCGAAGAAGCTTCAGGGTTACGTCAAGGACATCGGCAACGACATGTCGAACGGCTATGTCGCGACCCGCGTCTGGCTCGACGCCTGATACCCGATAGGGGCTTGTCCAGCCCCGCCGATGAATATGGACCGCAGGAAAACCTGCGGTCTGAACCCTTCATTTCGGATACGGGATCGCGCCACATGTCCAATTCCACAGAGGCTGGCGGCTCGCCGGCCCGCAGCTTGAGAGAGCGCTTTCCGCTGCTGAGCATTATCGCCCAGCGCATGGTGCTTTCGCTGATCCTGCTTCTGGCAGTGTCGGCTCTGATTTTCGGCGGCGTCGAAGCGCTGCCCGGCGATTTCGCCTCCACCTATCTCGGCCAGTCGGCAACACCGGAAGCTGTCGCCAACATCACCGCCGAACTCGGCCTCGACCGGCCCCTTGTCACCCGCTATTTCGACTGGCTGGGCGGCGTGCTGCAGGGCGATTTCGGCACGTCCTGGGCAAGCCGCAATTCGGTCTCGGAACAGGTCGGCAACCGGTTGGGCAATTCGCTTTTCCTCGCGGCCTTTGCGGCCGTCATCGCCGTGCCGCTGGCGATCTGTCTCGGCATGCTCTCGGTGCATTTCCGCGATCGTATTCCCGACAAGATAATCAACGTGATCTCGCTCGCGGCCATCTCGCTTCCGGAATTCTTCGTCGGCTACCTGCTGATCCTCTATTTCGCCGTCAATTTCGGCATCGCTACCTTTCCGGCCACCGTCTATCAGGGCATGGGCTTTCTGGAGCGCCTCCAGACGATCGCCCTGCCGACCGCGACACTCGTTCTCGTCGTGCTCGCCCACATGATGCGCATGACGCGGGCGGCGATCCTCTCCGTCATGTCCTCGGCCTATATGGAAACCGCCGAGCTCAAGGGCCTGTCCGGCTGGCGCGCGATCGTCAAGCATGCGGCACCCAATGCGCTTGCCCCGATCATCAACGTCGTAGCGCTGAACCTCGCCTATCTCGTGGTTGGCGTCGTCGTGGTCGAGGTGGTGTTCGTCTATCCCGGTATGGGCCAGTACATGGTCGATGCGGTGACCGTGCGCGACATGCCGGTCGTCCAGGCCTGCGGCCTCATCTTTGCAGCCGTCTACATCCTACTCAACATGGTGGCGGACATTCTTGCGATCATCGCCAACCCCCGTCTGAGGCATCCACGATGAGATTGAGAGAGATCCCCATCACCGCCTGGGTCGGCCTGTTCGGCATCGCGCTCGCTGTTTTCTGCGCCCTGTTCGCGCCCTGGATTTCCCCTTACGGCGAGACCGAAGTCGTCGGCAATGTCTGGCAGGAGGCCGATGCGCAATTCTTCTTCGGCCTCGACAATCTCGGCCGCGATATCCTGTCGCGCCTGATCTTCGGTGCGCGCACGACGCTGATTGTCGCTTTGGCGGCAACCGTGATTTCCTTTTCGCTCGGGATCATCCTGAGCTTTACCGCCGCCGTTTCCGGTGGCCTCGTCGATACGGTGTTTTCCCGCTTCAACGACCTTTTGATGTCGATCCCGACGCTGATCTTCGCGCTCGTGGTGCTGGCCGTGCTGCCGCAACACCTGATCGTGCTGATCCTGGTGATGGCGATCCTTGATTCCACCCGCGTCTACCGGCTTGGCCGGGCCGTGGCGCTGGATGTCGCCGTGATGGAATTCGTGGAAGCGGCGAAGCTCCGCGGTGAAGGCAAGATCTGGATCATCTTTCGCGAAATTCTGCCCAATACGCTCTCGCCGCTGCTGGCCGAATTCGGCCTGCGTTTCGCGTTTGCGATCCTATTTCTCTCCACCCTCTCCTTCCTTGGGCTCGGCATCCAGCCGCCGACCGCCGACTGGGGCGGCATGGTGAAGGACAACAAGGACGGCATCATCTTCGGCATTCCCGCGGCCTTGGTGCCGGGAACGGCGATTGCGGCTCTCGCCGTCTGCGTCAACCTCGTGGTCGACTGGCTCCTGAAGCGAACCTCCAGCCTGAAGGGAGGCCGCGGCGATGCATGAAGCTCAATCTCATCTCCTCTCCGTCCGTAACCTCAAGATCGAGGCAACAAGCTATCCACCGGGTGAGCCGCCAAAGCGCATCACCATCGTCGACGACGTGTCCTTCGATCTCGCCAAGGGCAAGGTTCTTGGCCTGATCGGCGAATCCGGCGCCGGCAAATCGACGATCGGGCTCGCGGCTTTAGGCTACGGCCGCGGCGGTGCCGAAATCACCGGCGGCGAAGTGAAACTTGACGGCACCGACATCCTGCAACTGGGCAAGGGCGGCATCCGCAAGCTGCGCGGCGCCCGCGTCTGCTATGTCGCGCAATCGGCAGCTGCCGCATTCAACCCCGCCCACAAGCTCGGCGACCAGGTTATCGAGGCGACTGTCAAGCATCGCCTGATGAGCAAGGAAGATGCTCGCGAGCGCGCTGTCTACCTGTTCCAGGTTCTCGGTCTGCCGAACCCCGAAACCTTCGGCGACCGCTTTCCGCACCAGGTTTCCGGCGGCCAGTTGCAACGCGCCATGACGGCTATGGCGCTCTGCTCCAACCCTGACCTGATCGTGTTCGACGAACCGACGACCGCGCTCGACGTGACGACCCAGATCGACGTTCTCGCGGCGATCAAGCACGCGATCGAGGAAACCGATACGGCAGCGCTCTACATCACCCACGATCTGGCCGTCGTCGCGCAAATCTCCGACGACATCATGGTGCTGCGCCACGGCAAGATGGTCGAATACGGTCCCGTGCAGCAGATCATCGAGGCTCCGAGACAGGATTACACAAGGGCTCTGGTCAATGTGCGCCAGGCAGCCCGCGAAGAGGCAAAAGACCAGACCGAAGCCGTTCTCAGGGTCGATCATGTCAGCGCCCAGTATTCCAACGGGTTCAAGGTGCTGCACGACGTTTCCCTGCATCTGTGCAAGGGCCAGACGCTCGCGGTCGTCGGCGAATCCGGCTCGGGTAAGTCGACGCTGGCGCGCGTCATCACCGGCCTGTTGGCGCCTAGCAGCGGCGCGATCACCTTCGAGGGCCGGCCGCTGACGCCGTTGCTGAAAAGCCGGCCGAGAGACGACCTGCGCCGCATCCAGCTGATCTACCAGATGGCCGATACGGCCATGAACCCGCGCCAGACGGTGCGCGACATCATCGGCCGTCCGCTGACCTTCTATGACGGCCTGCGTGGCTCGGCCAAGACCGCACGCGTCAAGGAACTGCTCGACCAGATCGAGATGGGCACCGGCTTTATCGATCGCTATCCGGCTGAGCTTTCCGGCGGCCAGAAGCAGCGCGTGGCAATTGCCCGCGCCCTTGCCGCAAGGCCCGAGCTCATCCTATGCGACGAACCCACATCGGCGCTCGATCCGCTGGTGGCGGAAGGGATCCTGAAGCTGCTGATGAAGCTGCAGGAAGAACAGCAGCTGTCTTATCTGTTCATCACCCATGACATCGCAATCGTGAAGGCAATCGCCGACTCGGTCGCCGTCATGCATCGCGGCAAGCTCGTCCGCTTCGGGCCGAAATCCCAGGCGCTGTCGCCACCGTTCGACGACTATACCGACCTTCTCCTCAAATCCGTGCCCGAGATGCAGCTCGGCTGGCTGGAGAAGGTCTTGACGACACGGCGGATGGAAAGCGCGGGAAATTGAAGATCGATATTTGAGAGCGCATGACCATGACTGACCGTTCCTTCACCGTCATCGAGAACCAGTGGATCAGGCTAAAGGACGGAACCCGTCTTGCCGCCCGCATCTGGATGCCTGACAATGCAGACGCCGATCCGGTGCCGGCCGTGTTTGAGTTTCTGCCCTATCGCAAACGGGATGGAACCAGCCCGCGCGACGAATCCACCTATCCGGTGTTTGCGGCAGCAGGCATCGCCGGCGTTCGCGTCGATATTCGCGGCTCCGGGGAATCCGACGGCGTCATCGACGGTGAATATACCGAGCTGGAGCTTGCCAATGCCTGCGAGCTGATCGCCTGGATCGCAGAACAGCCCTGGTCGAACGGCAGCGTTGGCATGATGGGCATTTCCTGGGGCGGCTTCAACTGCCTGCAGGTGGCGGCGCTTCGACCACCAGCGCTCAAGGCCGTGATCTCGATCGCCTCGACCGCTACAATGACGACATCCATTACAAGAATGGCTGCCACCTGTCGGCCCAGCTCTCCTGGGCCGCCACCATGCTCGCCTACCAGTCGCGCTCGCCGGATCCCGATATCGTCGGTGATCGCTGGCTCGAGATGTGGATAGAGCGGCTGGAAAACGAACCGTTCTTCCTGGAGGAATGGCTGTCCCACCAGCGCCGCGACGGGTTCTGGAAACATGGCTCCATCTGCGAAGATTATGCGGCTATCGAAATTCCAGCTCTCGTCATTGCCGGCTGGGCCGACGGGTATCGCAACACGCCGCTGCTCGCCGTCGAAGGGCTCGGCGACAAGGCGAAGGCACTGCTCGGCCCCTGGGTTCACAAATATCCGCATTTCGCCTGGCCGAAACCGCGCGCCGATTTTCATGGTGAGGCGATCGCTTTCTGGAACCGCTGGCTGCGGGGTGAGGAGAACGGCATAGAAACCCTGCCCCAGGTTCGCGCCTATATTCTCGACGGCCCGAAACCGGCGGTGCGGCGCGATGTCGATCCGGGCTTCTGGGTCTCCAAGCAGCACTGGAGCGCACCGGAAAGCGAGTGCTTCTACGTCGACCAGTTCGGCTCGCTGCTGGAGGGGATGCCGATCCCGCATGCACCGGCGCACGAGATCTATCTGAAGTCACCGCTCGACACCGGAACGGCGGCCGGCGAATGGTTTACCCTCAAACCCGACGCGGAACTCGCCGGTGACCAGCGCAGCGACGATGCCGGATCGTTGGTCTTCCAGACAGCGCCGCTTGCCACGGCCAAAACCTTTCTCGGACGCCCGAGCATCACCTTGACGCTCAGCGCCGACGCCGAGCTTGCCAATCTTTGCGCCCGGATCGTCGATATCCATCCCGACGGCACCGCGACCCGCGTCTCCTTCGGCGTGATCAACCTCGCCCATCGCGACGGCAATGAGGATCCGCAACCGCTCATTCCCGGCCAGCCGGTCGAAATCCGCCTCGATCTCGATGCCTGCGGCTACCGGTTCGGGGAGGGTCACCGAATCCGGCTATCGCTCTCGACCGCCTACTGGCCGATGATCCTGCCGCCACCTGTCGATCCCGGTGTGGCGATCGATATCGCCTCGCTCGGGCTTGCCATGCCGCTTCTCGGCGATCACCAGACATTCGAGATGAAGCAGCCGGCGAACCCGGATCCGCTGCCGAAATATATCGAGCACGCGCCGTCCACTACCCGCCGCAGCGTCACCCGTGACCTTGCTGAAAACCAGACGCGCTACGAAGTGGCTGAAGACACAGGCCTGTTCGAACATCCGGGCACCGGCCTTTCCACCCGGCAGTTGCGCGAGGAGACCTGGTCGATCGACCCGACCGATCCGCTGTCGATGACGGGCACTTCGGTCTGGACCTGCGACATGAGGCGCGACCGGTGGTCCGTCCGTACCGTCTCCACGGCAAAACTCGCCTGCACGGCAACCGACTGGCTGATCAGCGCTTCGGTCCTTGCCTATGACGGAGAGAAGAAGATCTTTGAAAAGACCTTCGAGAAGGCCATTCACCGCGATCACATGTAGGCGTCGCCCGCCGTGGCTGGCGGCCTACGCCGATGTGATTTGACGCCGGGCCGGTATCCCTGAGACAGTCCATGCGAACAGGAGGAGTTCTCATGGCAGTCTTCGCAAATCGTCTGGCGGCGGCAATGTTTTGCGCCGTCGTGATGGCGTTTCCGGCATCGGCGCTGCGTGCGCAGGAGGCCGCCGTTGCCATTCCTGCACCGACGATCGACGAAGCCGCGAAGGGCAATGTCGAGAAGGCCATCTTCGCCGGCGGCTGCTTCTGGGGCGTTCAGGGCGTCTTCCAGCATGTGAAGGGCGTGAGCAACGCCGTTTCCGGCTATTCCGGCGGCGACCAGAAAACTGCTACCTATGAGACGGTAAGCTCGGGCAAATCGGGCCATGCGGAAGCCGTGGAGATCACCTTCGACCCGAAGCAGGTAAGCTACGGCAAGCTGCTGCAGATCTTCTTTTCCGTCGCCCACAATCCGACCCAGCTGAACTACCAGGGTCCTGACCGCGGGACGCAGTACCGCTCCGCGATCTTCATCACCAGCGACGATCAGAAAAAGGTAGCCGAGGCCTATATCGCCCAGCTCGATGCGACGAAATTGTATCCCGCACCCATCGTCACGGAAATCTCCAGGCTCTCCGCCTTTTATCCGGCCGAGAAATACCACCAGGACTTTCTGACGCTAAACCCCAGCTATCCCTATATCGTCTATAACGACATGCCGAAGATCGATAATCTCAAGGCGATCTTCCCAAGTGCATTCCGCGCCGATCCGGTTCTGGTGTCAAAGGCTAAGAGCTAGCCGCCGCCATCTGCCGCACGGCCTCGCAGAGCGCCACGAAACCGCTGCGCGCGCCAGCACTCATGTGGCGGGCACGCAGCCAGGCATGCACCATCTGCGGCTCCTCGCGGAATGTCGCATCGACGCCCGCCTCTCGTAACCGCTGCGCATAGAGTTCGCCATCGTCCCGCAACGGATCGAAATGCGCAACGGTGATATAGGCCGGCGGCAGGCCGGATAGGTCGCGGGCCAGAAGCGGATGCGCGACGGGTTCGATCTCTGGCGCTTTGAGGACTGCCCGGTAATAGGCGACATCGGCCGTGGTGAGCCCCGGCGCATAGGCCATCTCGCGGTAAGACCCAGACACCAGATCGCCGCCGAGCGCTGGATAGATCAGCACCTGGCCGGCAATCCCCGACAGTCCTTCGTCCCGCGCGCGCAACGCAAGGCCCGCCGCAAGATTGCCGCCTGCGCTGTCGCCGATCAGCACGACCTTTCGCCCCTCGCCTAGAAGCTGCTTCAGCACACCGAAACAATCGTCCGTCTGGGCCGGCCAGACATGTTCGGGCGCAAGCCGGTAATCGACCGAGACCAGTTCCGCCTGCGCGAAATCGGCAATCTCCGCACAGATCGCGTGGTGGCTATCCAGCGACCCGACCACGAACCCGCCGCCATGCATATAGAGGAGAACAGTTTCGCTACTGATCATCGCGGGTCGGTAACGCCTGATCGGCACGACCAGCATTTCGTCCTGAAACGTCAGACCCTGCGGCAGCGGCTGGTCGAAGCGGGCGCAGAGCGCATCATACCAGGCCCGCTGCTGTGCAATCGGCGCATCCACAGCGTCGGCAGGATAAAATCGATCGCAGATATCGAGAAATTCGAGGATCCCCGGCTCTTCCGGAAACGGGCCGGACTTCTGGTCGCTCTCTGACATCGGCAAGGCACTCCCAAGGAATGCGGGATACTATGCGCAACCGTCGCCACAGGGCAACAACCGGGAGCCACGAACGCCTACTCGCCGGTGATCTTCGCCTTGACGAACACATCGTAGCGGGTGCTTTTCCCCAATATCTGATGGGACGGTTTGCGCACGCCCGCCATCGGCTCGGCGCGCAACGGCCACTTCAGCACGACCCGGTTTTGGGCCGCCTCCAGCGCGACCTGCATGAGCTGCACCGAATCCGCATCGGTCCCGACGATATCCCGGATCAGCCGCATCTCCTTCTTTACGAGAGCGGTTTTGTCACGCGGCGGATGCATGGGATCGATCAGGATCACCTGCGGGTTCATCTGCGGAAGGAGAACGCAGGAATCCCCATGCACAAGTGTCATCCGCGAGACCGTCTCCGCAATACGCCCGCCTTCCGCCCGCGCCCGTTCGAGCCCTTCCAGAAGCAGCGCATGCATCGTCGCGGATCGCTCGATCAGCGTGACGCGCGCGCCGAGCGATGCCAGCAGAAACGCATCCCGCCCGAGGCCTGCCGTCGCATCGACGACGTCAGGGATCGTGCCGCTCGAAAACCCGACGGCCTTCGGCAGGTCCTGTTTGCGGCCCTCGCCGGAGCGGAAACGGTGGCCGACCGCGCCGCCGACAAAATCGACGATCAGGGGCGTTTTCTCGAGGTTTTGTGCCAATGTCCGATCTCAGAAAGGCGTTGGAGCGGTGAACGTGACGTCCGAACCGTCAGGATGGCGGAAGCTTAGTTCTTCGGCATGGAGAAGCAAACGGTTCGCAGCCAGAAGCGCATCGCCATCCGCATAGAACTCGTCGCCGAGGATGACGTGGCCGAGCGCTTTCATATGCACGCGCAGCTGATGAGTGCGTCCCGTCAGCGGAAACAGCCGGAGACGCGTCCTGTTTGCGCCGTATTCCATCACCTGCCAGCGCGTCTGGGCAGGCTTGCCGTGATCGGTGTCGACGCGGTGGCGCGGCTTGTTATCAGGATCGATCGCCAACGGCAGGTCGACCAAGCCTTCCGCCTGCTCGAGCCTTCCCCAGACTTCGGCCACATAGGATTTTCGCGTGGTGCGCCCTTCAAACTGCGCTGCAACAAGCGCATGTGCCAGGCGGTTGAGCGACATCACCACGACACCGGATGTATCCTTGTCCAGCCGGTGCACGATCAGCGCCTCCGGATACTCTTTCTGAACCCGCGTCAAAAGACTGTCCGAGAGCGCCGGATGCCGCCCAGGCACCGACAGCAGGCCGCTCGGCTTGTTGAACACAAGCAGATGCGCATCGCGGTGCAGCAGCGAAAGATAGGGATCCTGCGGCGGGTTATAGATCGGATCGGCATCTGAAAGCGCGTTCATGGCGACCCTCTACCAATGATTCCGTTAGGGTGAAAGGTCCTCGACAGCGCTCGGCAGCAACCCGATGGTGAAATGCGGGCCGAAACACTTGCAAATCCCGTTCCGGTTCTGAACTGTCGCTCCCGACACCTCACGCAAGACCGTATCGACATCGCCATGGCCACGAAGACGACCCTCAACGCGAAGAACCTGGAAGCGCTCGGCTCGCAACGACTTGCCGAGTTGCTGATCGAAATCAGCACGGGCAGTGCCGCAAACAAGCGCCGACTGCGCATGGAACTGGCCGGCAGCCACAGCAGCGGAGAAGTGGCGCGCGAAGTTCGCAAACGGCTCGGCAGCATCGCGCGCGCCCGAACCTTCATCAGCTGGCGGCGGGTAAAATCGACGAAGGCCGACCTCGAAACCCAGCGCAAGACGATCGTCGAGACCGTGGCACCGGACGATCCGGGCGAAGGCTTCGAGCTGATCTGGCAGTTCCTTGCCCTCGGTGAGCCGATCTTCGACAGAACGGACGATGCGAGCGGCGCGCTGCTTGCAAGTTTCCATCAAGCCTGCAGCGATGCTGGCATCATCGCCAGCGGATCAGGCATCGACCCCGATATTCTTGCCGACAGGGTTCTGGCGGCGGTTCAGAACAATGGCCACGGCCAATTCGACCCGTTCATTCCAGCCATGGCCCCGGCCCTCGGCACTCAAGGCCTCGACCGCCTGAAATCGCTGCTTGTGCAGTGGTTGAACGAGCCCGACGAAAGCGCCCGGGAAAGCATCGGCACCACCTCACCGAGGCACGACCGGCATGATGAGACGACAGTGCGTATCGCGCTTCAGGCAATCGCCGATGCCACAGGAGATGTGGATGCCTACATTGGCGAACAGCCGGAGAAAACCCGACGGATACCGGCAATCGCTGCCGAAATAGCTCGCCGTCTCCTCTCCGCAGGGCGCGCCGAAGAAGCGCTGCAGGCGCTCGATGGCGCCGAAATAACCGGTTCGCCAGACCGCGAGATCGAATGGCAGCTCGCCCGCGCCGAGACGCTGGAAACCCTGGGACGCACCGAGGAAGCCCAGGCCGATCGCTGGCGATGGTTCGAACAGTCGCTCAGCGACATTCACCTGCGCGCATTCTTGAAACGCCTGCCGGACTTCGACGATATGGACGCCGAGGAAAGAGCGTTTGCCTATGCCCAGACTTCCCCGGATGTTCACCAGGCCCTCGCCTTCTTCCTGCGCTGGCCGGCACTCACCCAGGCAGCACGACTCGTGACAACCAGGACGGCAGAACTGAATGGCGATCTCTACGAACTGATGACATCAGCTGCCGAGATGCTCGCCCCCCATCATCCGCTCGCCGCAACCCTGATCCTGCGCAGCATGATCGACTTCTCGCTCGATCATGGAAAAGCCAGCCGCTACAAGCACGCAGCCCGGCACCTCGGCACAGCCCAAGCCCTCGCGCCCCATATCCTCGATCCCGGCACGCTCATATCCCACGCGGCCTATGTCGCAGCGCTAAAGCGCCTGCACGCAAACAAGCGTGGCTTCTGGAACCATGTGACGTGAGGACTTGGTAGCGTTAGGCAAATCTGCCTTGTCCGGCACCCAATATGGCGCCGGACAAGGGTAGCGGGCTGCACTCGGCCGGTGAGATCATGCGGCTTTCGTCAGGTCCCCATGCGGATCCAGCACGTATTTGACCGCGGCCCCCTGATCGAAGCTTTCATAGCCTTGCGCCGCCTCATCAAGCGAGATGATCTTCGCGTTGACGATGTCGGCGATCGGCAGACGGTCGTGAAGGATGGCTTGCATGAGCTGACGATTGTATTTCAACACCGGCGTCTGGCCCGTGTGGAAGGACTGGGCCTTCGCCCAGCCGAGACCCAGCCGAAGCGACAGACTGCCCTTTTTTGCGGCGTCATCCACCGCACCAGGATCTTCCGTCACATAAAGGCCGGGAATGCCGATGGAGCCCGCCGCGCGGGTGATCTCCATCATCTGGTTCAAAACGATAGCCGGCTGTTCGCCACCCGAATGTCCGCGGGCTTCGAAACCGACAGCATCGATGGCGCTATCGACCTCGTCTGTCCCAACCACCTCGGCGATCATGTCCCCGAGCCGGTCGCTTTTCGACAGATCGATCGGCTCGAAGCCGACCTTGGCGGCATGCGCGAGACGATCCTTGTTGAAATCACCGATCATGACGACCGCCGCACCGAGAATGCGCGCCGACGCAGCCGCTGCGAGACCGACCGGACCAGCACCCGCAACATAGACCGTCGACCCGACCCCGACGCCTGCCTTGACCGCCCCGTGAAAACCAGTCGGCAGGATATCCGACAGCATCGTCAGATCGCGGATCTTCGACATCGCTCTGTCGCGATCCGGGAATTTCAGCAGATTGAAATCTGCATAGGGAACAGTGACATAACGCGCCTGGCCGCCGATCCAGCCGCCCATGTCGACATAGCCATAGGCACCGCCCGCGCGCGATGGATTGACGGTGAGGCAGACGCCGGTATCCTGCGACTTGCAGCAACGGCAGCGGCCACAGGCGACGTTGAAGGGCACGGAAACGATATCGCCGATCTCGAGCATCTCGACATCGACGCCCTTTTCGATGACCTCGCCCGTGATTTCGTGGCCAAGCACGAGCCCCGGCAAGGCCGTCGTGCGCCCGCGCACCATATGCTGGTCTGACCCGCAGATATTGGTCGAAATCACTTTCAGGATAACGCCATGCTCGATCCGGCGCCCATTTGGCGCCTCAAGCTTGGCGTCGTCGATATCCCTCACCTCGACCTTGCCTGGCCGCAAATAGACTACACCTCTGTTCCTGCTCATGCCCATTCCTCCTCTGGGTGGGTTAGACGGAAAGCCAATGCTGCTCGCCGGCAGTTCGCCAAAAGCGGCACTTCCGCCGCATTCCCCGATCTCTTCCTCCTCGAAAAGATCAGGCGAGCAAAACAATGTACCTCAACCCCAGCAGCAGACCACCATCATTCCCATTCGACTGCCGCGACAACGACATGCGGAGATGCAATGGCGACGAGTGGCGATTTGGCGAGGAAGACTTCCGAAATGCGCATAGGTCAGAGCGCCCGAGGAACAGACAAGACGTCATTCAGGGACGCCGCTCCGACGTGTAAACACTGTGACCGCGTTAAGGCAGATGGAGGTGTGTTGGGCGGGCTAGTGACCTGGCGCGAAGTGTCAAAAATCACTATGCATTTTCTATATTCTAGTCCTTCTCCCCGTCTCGAATCCCTATGCGTATCCGATCCATAAAGACGGAGACCCACGCCAACCTGCGCCTGGGCATCGACCCGAAAAAGGTGCGACATGATGTTCGACTACAGATTGTTCGGAGCTTCGACGATCCTTTTCGAGGCTTGTCTTGCCCACATGCAGTGGTGTCAGGAGCGGCTTCAGTGCGTTTCGTGATGTTCGCCCGCTTTGTTCGCAACGCCGTCTTTCCCCGCCGGAACGCAAGGATGGCATGTTGTGGCTCCAACGTTATCTTCGGAATTGTTTGCGCACTTGGCTCGGTCATGTTCGTGGCGAAGGTCATCACCAACATTGCATCCGTCAACTGAAATGTCGGAAACAACAGGGCAAGCCCGTCGTGCTGCGTCATCGTGTTGGGCACGATGACGCAGCACGACTTCCGAACAAGGGCAAACCCCGCAGCTGGTGGTGCAGCTCGTTCAGAGACGAACCAGGCTTCGGAATTTAACGGAGGAGAGAAAATGTTGGTCCACGATTTTCTCCTGGCGGAGAACGTCTTCGTTGGGTTGAGTTCATCGTCAAAACAACACCTCCTGCGGCAGATATCTGAGAAGGCTGGCGAAGCGACCTCGGTTCCTTACCGTATAATCGCCAAAGCACTATCCGACCGCGAGGTCCTGGGCTCTACGGGTATCGGGGGCGGTGTGGCCCTTCCGCATGCTGCAGTCGCTGGACTGGAATCCGTATTTTGCCTTGTGGTTCTTCTGGCGCACCCGATCGACTTCGAGGCCGTGGACGGCGAGCCCGTCGACATCGTCATTCTGCTTCTGACACCCGCTTCCGCACGGACGGAAGCCCTCAATGTCCTGTCATGCGTCGCCAGGCGCTTTAGAGAGGGCGACGCTGTTCGAGGGCTACGGGCGGCCAGGACCGGTGACCAGGTTTATGCAATCCTGACAGCGTGACGCCATCCTTGCACACGGAAAGCTGACGAGTTCGTCCGACCCATCGACATCTGGAAGATCGGCGATCAGTTCGACGTCGGTCTCGTCTCAACGGGAAATCACCATGACGTTCTTTCGGGGGCCAGGGCCATTTTCTATCACAGCGATGCTGACGCCGTTCTCAGCCACCAGCGTCGATATCGCAGTCTTCGAGGCTGAAGTCCGCCACCAAGTCGCGGCGGGAATCGACGGTATCGTCGTCCACGATGTCATCGGGGAGAGCTGCGCGCTTGAGCAGAGGGAACAGGACCTGCTTTTGAGAACGGCCGTCCGCTGTGCGGATAGCCAACTGACTGTCATCGCCGCGACAGGATCGAACTGTACGGCGAAGACGATTGAACGTTCGCTGAGGGCGCAGGAACTGGGGGCAAAGGCCTTGCTGCTGACGGTGCCCTATTACACGAAGCCAACCCTGAAAGGCGTAGTCGATCATTTCCGACAGATCGACGCTGCGGTCCGGCTTCCCATCCTGATCGACGACGATCCGTCAAGGACGGCGCGAGATTTCGGGGAAGAGATGCTTGTCGAGCTTGCTGACCTCGCTCAGGTCGTCGGTATTTGCCACGGCCCCGCACGTCTTGCCCACTTCGCCAATATCAGGGCCTCGTTGCGCAACCGGTTCAAGCACTTGTCCCGGGACGACCACTCCCTGTCTTCCTTCCTCGCACTTGGTGGATCGGGCGTGATATCTGCGCTGAACAACATCCGCCCAGCACCGGTAACGTCACCGAACTGGTCCGTTGATGCAAGGTCCACACCGCAACTGGATACGTGTGATGTCGCGGGGCTGAAGGTTGCCGTCTCGTTGGATCGCCCCTTTCCCACCGACGTTCGGTTGCCGTTGATGCCGCTCGAGCGGGACGAAGAAATCGTCCTTCGCACCGTATGCGCGGAGCTCTTGAGGAGCGACCGTTGACCACGCCCCAGCCTGAAAACTACGCCGTCTATATTTCTTTGTCGCGAAGCCACATCGATTTCGACATGCCCTCAGACTTATTTTTCTTTTGCCGCTTTTGAATGCGTCTTGAGCAAAAGGAGAAACAAATGATGATCGAAAAACAGTCCGCGAATGAGAAGATTCCCCTCCCGGGCAACACAGCTTTCGCTGGACCAAGATTCCTGATTGGCAGAAATCGTCGGGGTGGTTGGATCGTAAACGACCGCCTCGGGCTGGTCGGTGGCATCTTCGTCAACGAAGCAGCCGCCCGTCATTTTGCGATTGAAGAGTCTGACAGGCACTACGAGCTTATAGCAGTACTGGACGACGCGGCGATCGAGCTTGAGTTCCGCAAAGCAGATTTCTCAAACGCAACAGCATCCCATCAGTCCTCCGAAATCTGCAACCGAAGTGTTGCAAGCGCTCGTTCGGCCTCAACGATATCCTTCAGTAGAAGCCTCTTGTGACGGTGGTCCAGCCCGCCGCCTGCCAACACAGCGTCCACAAGCTCAAGGATATCGGCCGCTTCGACCACGACCTTTGTCGCTCCCCTTTGTACCGCTTCGTTGGCAAGGCGTCCCTCGACCGGAGGCATTATACGCTCCGCTGCCACAAAGACGCTTCCGTCCAGAAGATAAGACGCCAGCCTCGGGTCCGGTAACAATCTGATCAGAGCCTGGATCTCGTCGGCGGAAAAAGGGCTGCGAGCAATCAGTCGCGAGTGAAGCGACGCGTAGCTCATCCCCAAGGCGGCCGCCGCTTCCTCAACCGACATCTGCTTCTCCACCACGAGAAGCGTGTAGACGATGTGGGCAAAATCTTCGCCGCGGTTCATGAGGTCCCTCCTGAGTGTTGGATCGTCACACAGAGGCCCTGAGGCTGCAAGGCCGTCAAAACGGCGCACGCGTTTTGATCGCGGGAGCCGGTTTGAGATTCTATCTGCGCCAAGGCCGGCGTGCCCCCCGTCGGCTGGGATGGTCCTGTGAAGTACCGTGCCGATCACATCATCATGGAATGACAATGCTTTTCTGGATCATCATGTCCGCCACAGTCTTGGTAACAACCGTAGCGGCCGTTGTCCTCGGCATATCGCTTGCCGAAACAGGAAGACTTCACTTCGTTGCCTTCGTGGTTCTCTGGGTGGTCACCGGAGTTTTCATCCCCATGTGGCTGATCATCCGTCACGGACGAAAATGACGACATGGCACGGTCGCGCGTCTCCGCCAGTCAATCAACCAGGGGCGGGAGCGATGCTCTTAGCGTCGAGAGTAATCACCGCTGCAACGGTAAACGCCGCGATGGTGGCAAACAGGAATGCGCCGACGAAAATAGCGATCGCTTTCAGCGCGCTGACGCCAAGGTCGTGCCTGAACCAGCGGACCTGCGCCTGCGCGTACCAGATGGTGGCAACCGCCACTGCGACGACGCCGGCGAGATTTCCTTGCTCCTGCGGGATGCTGAAGAAATCGAGGCCCAGCACGAGAAAGAAGGCGAAGGGTGCTGCGACATAGCACTGGCTGAAGAAGGGCGGGCGGAGAGAATTTCGGGTGATCCTGACCCTCTTCGATCGCAGCAGAGTCACCGCCATGCAGAGCGGAAAGATACCGAAGATCACCCCTCTTGCGATCAGAAGATTGGAGCCCGAACCGAGCTCGCGGGCAGCTTCCGTCGGATCGTAGACCGATGGCAGTGCTCCGGACAGCGCCTGTGAGAGAAGCAGCGTAATGAGCAGGAACAGGGGCGGACTAAGCGTGTCCTGATACTGTTCTTCCGGCTCGTCGGCGAGTTCGATGTCTGCGTAGCGCATCATGCTGAGTGGCCTAACGACCGCACGCCACATTGTAACGGGATAAAAGACCAGCCACGACACCAGCTCGTAGAGGAGCTCTTCGAGCGACTTCAGCAGTTTCATGAAGTCCACGTGCCAGTCCTTCCCGTTGATGCCTGCGTGTGGTTGCACCCTCTTACCAGCGTCGGCACCAGACGTCACTGTGCAGTGCCCTGTCTCTGCGCGCAGGCGGGCAGCTGCCACCGTGAAGGACTTGGCCGAACAGGCTTCCCATGCCATTTCAGCTAATGTAGATTTTTGAAATAGACGCCGGGAGGTCGTCGCATGAACCCGAGCAACTTCGTCAAGGCGCCAAGCCGTTCCAGAGACGTTGCTCGTAGATCGAACGGGAGGAGCCAGTCGATGAAGATGATGAAAAGCCTGATATTCGGGGTCGCCATGATAGCAGCCGTGCCCTCTGTCGCCGACGAGATGCGGCGCGAGACGGTTCGTTTTGCTACGGGATCCTCGAGCTCGACCATCAAATCGTCGGTCAAAGGCTACCAGACGGTTCAGTACGCGCTGTCGGTTACAGCGGGCCAGAAGATGAGCGTCCAGCTCGATTCCCGCAATACAAGCCTCTACTTCAATGTGACCGCTCCGGGCGCCGATGCAGCTCTCTACAACAGCTCGATCGATGGAAACGGCACCAGCATCACGATCCCGTCCAGCGGCAAGTACCTCATCGACGTCTATCTGATGCGCAATGCAGCAAGGCGCGACGAGACCGCGAGCTACGATCTCACGCTCTACGTCGAGTAGTCATCCGAACCGCGTGCGACACGGTCGTCCGGAAATGTCGAGGTTCGAACGATGATCTCAACCGATCGCGATTTCCCGTTCTACAACGGCAAGCCCGTCGAAATTGATGGACCAAGCTGGCTCCTTGTCATGGTATCGTTGGCGGCCGCTTTGCTTGTGCTCTCCCTCGTTCCCCTTCGCACCTTCCCCTACAATCTCATTCCGGCGCTGCTGTTCGTCGCAGTCCCCGTGTTGGCGCTTAGCAAGGTAGCCGGGCCACACTTTAAGTGCCTGTTCCGTCCTGTCGGAATTCGATCCGTGGGGCTGATGGTGCTGTTCGGGGTTGCTACGCTGCTGGGATCCATGGCGATGGGCTTGGTCCTGCAACAGTTTTTCGAACTTTACTCCAATCCCGTCGCGGATGCGATCGCCGCGATGTCGGCGACCCAGGTCAGCGCAGCGTTGCTGGTGACCGGCATCCAGTTGGTAGGGGAAGAGCTTTTCGGAATACTGCCTTTCCTCGCTGTTTTGTGGCTGTGCGTACAGCGTTTGCACCTGTCACGAAGGTTGGGGATCCTGATCGCCGTTGTCGTTTCGTCTCTGCTCTTCGGCGCGGCGCATCTGCCGACCTATGACTGGCACTTTGCACAGTCTCTCATCGGCATCGGTTTTGCCCGCCTGATACTCACGTTCGCCTATATCGTCACGAGAAATCTCTGGGTCTCCGCGGGCGCCCATATCATCAACGACTGGACTGGATTTGTCTTCGTTTTGGAGTTCGGTCACGTGCCGATCAACGCAGTGGAGTGAACCTCGAAGGCCAGTGGTCGCTAAGAAATCCAACTCATGGCCTTCGCGCCGCAACGTTCGAACGAAAGGACTTGGAATGCGCATCGTCACGAAAACTCTCATGGGCATGGTCCTGCTGTCGGCCCTACCCGCTTCTGCAAACGACGTTCATCAGACGAAGTGCAAGGGCAACAGCGGAGCATGCATCCAGGAAGCCCAGCGCGTCTGCGGTGGCGAATACCACGTTCTTTTCAGTGAGAGCCACGCCGGAGGGCTCCTCGGCGACAGCGTTCCAGGACCGGTGACCTGGTACTCCATGAGCTACGAATGTCTGAACTCCCGTGGCGACAAGCCGGACTTCCCGTTCCGCGGCAACACGTATTCACCGCCGCCGGAACGCGACATCGAAACGAAGTCGCGGCAGAGGGTCTCCGTCGGAAGCATGGGTAAATTCTGCCAGGGAGAGGCATCAGCCACGTTCGGCCGGAGGCCTCAGGAAATCCTTACTCTCCCGGTGGAGCGCACGGGGGGCGGGTTCACTGTCTACGGCCAGTTCCCACCCGAGGGATCGCGGGTCACCACGTTCGAGTGCCGCTTCGATTCGTCCGGTGCATTCAGACGCGTTGTTCGGGACTAATTACGGTTTCGCAACGACGCGCAACCTTCCTCGCGGTCGCGAGGTGCGGGTCTCCCACGAGAGCGGTCGCTGATCGTCGCCCGTCACCGACACGTAGTCATCTCAATGTGAAGATGCTGCTCTCCGGTGATCGAGGCGCCGGCTCCAGAAATCTCGCTGAAATTAAGCAGCGTGGTCCACTCCACTCGCGTGAGTGTCGCATGTTGATGGTCCCTGCGCGAGTTGGAACATGCCGACGAGACCGCGTAGGCGTTGCGCCTCGTTCATGAGCAGTGCGCTTGCCGCATTGTTTTCCTCGACCATCGCGGCATTTTGCTGTGTTCCGTGATCGAGCATGTTGACGGCCGTGTTGATCTCGTTGAGGCCGACGGATTGTTCGCGAGCCGAAAGGGCAATCGCTTCGACTTGCGTGGTGATCGCTTTCACGCGGCCGGTGATTTCGGTCAGTCCTTCGCCGGTCTCACGGACGCAGCGAACGCCGTCTAGAACTTCTCGGTCAGACGTCTGGATCAGTTGCTTGATTTCTCGTGCGGCTTCCGCCGACCGTCCTGCCAGAGCGCGGACCTCCTGGGCAACCACCGCAAATCCTCGTCCTGCCTCCCCCGCTCTTGCCGCCTCGACCCCGGCGTTGAGAGCCAGAAGATTGGTCTGGAAAGCGATCTCGTCGATCACGCCGATGATTCCGCCGATTTTGGTCGACGAGATCTCGATGCGTGCCATGGCTTTCAACGCATTTGAAACGAGCACAGCTGTGCTTTCACTCGCGGCATTGGTTTCGCTGGCAATACGATGGGCGTCTTGCGATCGGCGCGACGCGTTGCCGACATTGGCAGTGATCTGTTCGAGCGCTGCCGCGGTCTCTTCGAGCGATGCGGCCTGCTGCTCGGTACGGCGGGACAGATCGTCAGCGCTCGAGGCGATCTCGCGGCTTCCCCCCTCGATGGAAATGCTTGCATGGGCGATCGAGCTCATGACATCGGCCAACTGGGCGACTGTTGCATTGAGATCGCGGCGTAGATTTTCGAAGTCCGGCGCAAATGGCTCGGTCAGTTCGAAAGCGAGATCGCCGCTTGCCAAACGCCGCAGCCCTTCGGCGAGACCTCCGGTTGCATGGCTCAATCGTGCCCTTGCCTCGGTCTCTGCTTCCCGTTGCAGGCGGACGCGTTCACCTTCCGCGTTGGCCCGTACGGTCGCTGCTTCTTCTTCCAAACGACGGTTGGCGATCGCCGCCTCCCGAAACGTGTGCAGCGCGCCGGCCATGGCACCGAATTCGCTGCGAGATCCAAACGACGGGATCGCAAGATCCGTCTGTCCCTCGGCGAGCTTACCCATGGCACCGGTCATCGCCGCGACTGGCCGCGTAATGGACCGGCCGATAATCCAGACGCCGCCACCAAGCCCGACGATCGCCAGCAGAACCAGGCCGGCGACGACGGTAAGGTTGCGAGACGCGACTCTTTCATTTTCCACGAGGATAGTCTCGCGCTCCGTTTCGTAAGCTGCGCTGACAGCCTGCACCTGCGGCTCTAACGCAAGGTAGGCAGCTGCAACATCCTTGCGGGTCTCTGCTTCCCCAATGCTGGCTTCGGCGTAAAAGCGAAATGCCGATCGGTAAATTTCCAGGCCATCGAGCACCCGGCTGCGCTGCGCACCCGGGCGGAAGGCGTTTTTCACAAGCGTCGCGAACGTCTCAGCCTCCTCTGTGTGTTTTTGCAGATATGAGGCATCGCCACGCAGTATGAAGTCTTTCTCATGACGCCGCAGCATCAACATGCTGGCGCGAATAGCGGTATCGTCGACGGAGTCCAGACGTCCCTCGATCGAATGAACCGCCGAGCGCATGGCGCCCTGCAAGCCATTGTCCTGATCGAGACCAAGGTCCTGATTGTTCTTCACAAGCGTATCAAACGCTGCTTCGTAGGCAGTCAGGCCAATGCTCAGTTGGTCGAGTTGGGCTGCGAGTTCAGGAGTGGCGGAACGACGAAGGCTCGCCAGCATGCCACGACCTTGAGAAACGGCTGCCTTGAACTTTTCCGTGCTGGCCATCTCTTTTTCGAGCAGGAATGCCTGCTGGAACATGTAGCTGGCGCTCACGCTGGCCGACAGGCTTGCAACGTCGGCTTTGCTCTCGGCAAGCGCATCTGCAGCGGCACGATATCCGTGCTCGACGTGGCGCTGACCGATAAAGATGGCGCAGATCGTGATGATACCGACGAGCGCCATCGCCGCCAGGAGCATGACGCGCTGCGAGATTCGAAGATTGGCGAAGAGCAAAGGCTTAGACCTCAAAGGCAAGAAAATAGCGGCATCAATGCCCTTCGGCTCTTAAGCAAATGTCTACGGAGTGTGAATTTACTGTGACATAACCGCGTGCGTGCCGGTGCGGCGCAGCTCACTTGCCCCCTCGGCTAGATTGCGGAAGAGGGCTTCAGCACACTGAAGCTGTGATCATTGTGGAGTGCGATAACACCCTCGTATTCAAGGGCATAGAGAGCGTTGAGTAGCTCGTGCCTGGAAAACTTCACTGTCGTCGGCGTGTTTGCGATCGTGCGAAACCGGATCTGCGACGGCGGCCTCAGCCGCAATCGTCGCAATAGATCCGATAGAGCATGCACAACTTCGAGATGGGTTCTCAACGACCGGGTCTCCAGGTAACACTCTCGATCAACGCAACACGCGCCGAAGCGACAATGCTGTCTCCAGCTATCCCTGGTCTATTTCAGTTTTGTGACGCGGCTTAAGGAATAAGATGGCCTTGGCCAAGCAGTCGTCTGCGTAATCCTGCGTGGGAGTTACCTGATGGGCTTAAGAGTCCTGATGGCTGCATTGAGTGCGATCCTGACACGAGGTCAGCCCGATCCAGTTTGACACCAGGCCGGGCAGTCGTCAGGATCAATTTGCCCTGAACGACATTCGCACACCGTCGTCATCGGAACCGAACTTTCATCCGAAAAAGGAATCATCCTCATGGGCAAGAAACTGAACAAGGTCTACGAGGCGCTCGTCAGTGGCGCAGCCGACGGTCTAACCGGCAAAGAACTCTATGCTCATGTCGTAGACGAATGCCCGAAGACATCGAGCAAACGCATTGTCAAAGCCTCCCTGTTTGCGTTGTCCGACCCGGACATCAAGGAGAGAGGTCTGCTGGAAGCAATCTACGCGCTTGCTATCGACTATCGCCTGTCCTCGCTGGGGGTCGATGAAGAAACTCAGGAGACAGATGACGAAAACAGTCCGGCTCCACTTATTTCACAGGAACTGAGAAACAGGCTCGAAAGCACGGTCTCGATTATTCCGGCCATTCGAGAGGACGCGACATTACCGGAACCGTCTAAAGGCATCCATTGAGTGCAGATAGGCACCGCTCAATCCGACGCACTCAGCGTCCATCGGGCACGTCCGTCACAGCAATTTCCAAGGGCTTGATGGCCTTCAGTACGAATTCGATAGCGAGAATATCGACCTCGTTCTACTGCCCTACCCAGTCGGAACTGGCTATGCCTCGCACCTGACCGTCATCCACACGTCACATATTCGTGGAATCTGATCTTGACGATCGGAGGGCGATTACGTGCCGTATCTATGCCTCAACGCGATATCGAAGCACTTCGACCAGTTCACAGCGCTGGATAGCGTCTCGCTCGCGATACCCGACGGAGCGTTTCTCGCCTTGCTTGGACCTTCAGGCTGCGGCAAGACCACTCTTCTGCGCCTGATCGCCGGGCTTGAGCATCCCGATCAAGGAGAGATCCGTTTCGACGATCAGTTAGTCGCCGGTGATGCCGTCTTTGTCCCACCGGAAAAGCGTCGCGTTGGCATGGTCTTTCAGTCGTATGCGCTCTGGCCGACGATGACCGTACGAAAAAATATCGAGTTCGGCTTGAAAGTCGCCGGGCTCACGGTTCAGGAGCGAAACCAACGCATCGATGAGGTTCTGGACGTCGTCGGGCTTCGGGGGCTGGATGGCCGCCGGCCGCACGAACTGTCGGGTGGACAGCGGCAAAGGGTAGCGCTTGCTCGCTCGCTCGCAACCAGACCGCAACTCATCCTGCTCGATGAACCGCTTGCCAATCTCGATTCTCACTTGCGTGAGGCCATGCTCGCGGAATTCCGCCGTATCCATAGTCTGACCGGCGCCACATTCGTATTCGTCACCCATGATCAGGACGAGGCGATGGCGGTTGCGACGCATGTCGCCGTCTTGGACCGGGGCCGGCTACAGCAGCTCGGTACGCCGGAAGAGCTTTACCGCCAGCCGTCTTCGAGCATGGTTGCCCGTTTCATCGGTCGGGGACGGACGCTGCCGGTCCAAGTGGTTGAGTCCGGAGCGGGTCGAACGAAGGTCATGCTCGGCCAGCAGCTCCTCGACATGCCGGGCGAGGCCCCGACAGGCTATGGCTGGCTGTGCTGTCATGCCTCCGATTTCAAGCGCGTGCCTGAGGGCGGCCACCTGAAGGTCGAGCTCCTGGGTCAGGTCTTTCAGAACGGCGTCTTCCTCAGCCACTGTCTGCCGACTGAGATTGACGGCGACGTCGTCAGCCTGCCGCTCGAGGAGCGGTTAGCGCCCGGCACATCGATCGAACTCGTCCTTACGGGCGGCTGGGTGATCGGCGACGGCGGAACAGGCCAAACCTGGGCCGGCCGTGTCACTGGTCGATCGTCAACCTGTCGTTCTGCCGTCATCTCTGTGAGCTAGGCGAAACAGCACCTGCCGAACCGGTGGCCGTCTCCCCATCGCCCGGGCGGGGCCGCGTTCAAAACAATCTGCCCTATCAACGAGGTTCTCATGTTCTTCCGCACGCTCGTCGCCACAACCATTCTTGCCGGCCTCGCCTTCCAGGCCGCGGCCGCAGACACGATCACCGTTTACACCTCGCAGCCGCAGGATCAGATGACCAAGGTCATCGAGGCGTTCAACGCCGACCATCCAGAGATCAAGGTTGAACTCTTCCGTTCCGGCACGACCGAGGTCATGGCCAAGCTGCAGGCTGAATATGCCGCTGGCAACAGCCCGGCCGACGTCATCCTGATCGCTGATACCGTCGCGATGACGCAGTTGAAGAACGACGACCGCCTTCTGGCCTTTACCGACGCTCCGGTTGCGGGCATAAACCCGGCCTTCATCGATGCCGACAAGACCTTTTTCGGCACCAAGGTGATCACCACAGGGATCATCTACAACACGAACCTCGTGAAGACCGCCCCGAAGAGCTGGAACGACCTGCTTGCCGCCGATGCGGCCAAGAGCCTTATCATGCCAAGCCCGCTCTATTCCGGTGCGGCCGTCATCCATGTCGGCACGGTAACGCAGCAGCCTGAATTCGGCTGGGCGTATTACGAAAAGCTGGCCGAGGCCGGCGCCGTTGCCGGCCAGGGCAATGGCACGGTTGTCGAAGCCGTTGCGCGCGGCGAAAAGGCCTACGGCATCATCATCGAATACATGGCCCTCAACGCCAAGAAGAAGGGTTCACCCGTCGACTTCGTCTTTCCCGCAGAAGGTGTAAGCTCGATCACCCAGCCAGTCGCCGTGCTCAAGGGGTCCGATCAGGTCGAGGCAGCCAAGACCTTCGTCGCCTGGCAGCTCTCCAAGGCAGCCCAGGTACAGGCCGCCGCCCAGGGCTATTTCCCGATCCTGCCCGGTGTCGCGCAGCCGGAAGGGTACCCGGCGCTTACCACACTGAAGATCCTGCCCGCCGATAGCGATGCCATGCTCAAGGCCGACAAGGAAACCAAGGAAAAGTTCGCGGAACTGTTTGGCGGTTGACCCTATGATCCGCAGACCCGTTATGGGCCGGCCGCATCGTTTGGGAGGCGAGCATCTGCTCGTCTCCCTTCTCGTTTTATACGTGTCCTTCACGACGCTATGGCCGCTCGCGCGGCTCTTTTCCGCCGCCTTCCAACCCGGCGAGGACGGCACGCCGCTCGGGCTGATGCTGACCACGCTCGCCAGTCGCTCGGCACTCAGGGCGCTCTCGGGAACGCTGCAGACCGCGCTTCTGTCCGTTGCCGTGTCGACTGTCATCGGCGTGGCGCTCGCCTTTGCAGTCAGCCTTTTGAAACTCCGCACCCGCGCCGCACTGACCTTTCTCATCCTGATCCCGCTGATCGTGCCGTCGCAAACCATGGCGCTTGCCTGGATTGAACTCTTTGGCGCGCAGTCGCCGATCCTGAAACCGCTCGGCCTTGCGCCACCGCCGGGCTCCACCAACCCGCTTTATTCAACTGGCGGGATCGCGCTTGTGATGGGCATCGAACACATGCCGCTGGTTTTCATTGCTGTCCGGGCGGCGCTGCGGGCACTGCCGGCCGACCTTGTCGAGGCCGCGCGCATCCTCGGTATTTCGCCAGGCAGGATCGGCCTCGGAATCGTCTTACCCATCGTCATGCCTTCGGTGCTGGCTGGAAGCTTGATCGCGTTCACCGCGGCGATTGGCAATTTCGGCGTGCCGGCACTTCTTGGCATTCCGGGCCGCATCTCGGTCCTGACAACGTTGATCTACCAACGGCTGAACGGCTTCGGCCCGGCCGCCGCCGGCCAAGTGGCGACACTGGCGCTGATGCTCGCTGCCATGGCGGCGCTTGCCATCGTCCTGCGCAACATCGTCACGACCCGCATCGCCGTGCCGCTTCCGGCCGGGACACCCTTCGTGCCTACCCGCCGCGCGCCTGTAATCGAGTTCATGCTGTGGATCGTGGTGCTCATCCTGTCGCTCGTGCCGCTCGCGGCGCTGACCATGACTGCGCTCTTGCCGGCCATCGGGGTGGCCTTCGGACCCGACACGATAAGCCTCGACCAGTTCCGCGCCGTGCTCGACAATCCGACCGTGCGAAGGGCTTTTGCCAATTCGCTGCTGCTCGCCGTGATCACGGCCGCAATTTCGATGCTGGTGGCCGTACCGCTGGCCTTTCTTTCTCAACGCCGTACAAATCCTGTGCTCCGGCTGCTTGATTTCGTCATCGAGGGGCCCTGGGTCGTTCCCGGCACTGTTGTCGCGCTCGGCATGATCCTCGCGTTCCTCAAGCCGCTGCCGCTGATCGGGCTGTCGCTCTACGGGACCATGGCGATCCTCGTCATCGCCTATCTCTCGCGCTTCCTGCCGCTGGTGCTCCGGCCCGTGGCCGCCGCCGCGCAATCAGCCGACCCCGCACTGGACGAGGCGGCTCGCATTACCGGCGCCGGTCTTAATCGCCGCATCCTGTCCATCTTCTTGCCCGGCGTGCTACCGGCCGCGGCTGCCGGGGCGATTCTGGTCGTGATGACGGCGCTCAACGAGCTGACGCTTTCGACACTGCTCTGGTCGTCGGGAAAGGAAACCATAGGTGTGATGATTTTTGCCCTGCAGTATGAAGGAAACTCGACTGGCGCAGCGGCAGTCGCAGTTCTCTCAACCCTCCTCGTGTTGAGCCTTGCCGGGGGAGCGACATTGATTGGCTCAAGCATGCCGAAGGGCACCCTGCCCTGGTTGGAGTGATTGAAGTACGGTGGTTTAAGCTTAGTTCCTAGCTTCGAAAATGCGGGGTAAAGGCGTGCCCTACCTTCAAAAAGCTAGGGAAAGAGATGACGGAACTTGACGTGCTATTGATCTGTTGTGAGTGTCCAATCGGAAATTAACGGAGCATTTCGTTGGCGACAGGCCTGATAGCACTACTCGACGATATCGCTGCAATAGCGAAGCTGGCTGCTACGTCGCTGGACGATGTTGCGGCCCAGACTGCAAAAGCAAGCGTCAAGGCTGCAGGCGTTGTTATCGACGACACGGCTGTAACCCCGACCTATGTCGTTGGGCTATCACCGGCCCGGGAGCTGCCGATAATTTTGCGCATCGCTCTGGGCTCGCTGCGCAACAAGCTGGTCTTCCTCCTGCCCATCTGCCTCCTGCTCGGCTACTTCGCCAACTGGCTGATCACCCCGCTGTTGATGATCGGCGGCCTGTACCTGTGCTTCGAAGGCGCTGAGAAAATATACGGTCTGCTGGCCCCCCACGCGCACGATGTGGGTGACTCGTCGACACCGGTTGACCCGGTCGCGCTCGAAGAGCAGAAGGTCGCCGGGGCTATCCGCACGGACTTCATCCTATCCGCAGAGATCATGGCCCTGACGCTTGCCGATGTTGCGGATTCCAGCATCTATACCCAGGCTATGGTGCTCGCTGCCGTAGGAGTGCTGATAACGGTTGCCGTCTATGGCGTCGTGGCTTTCATCGTAAAGGCCGATGACATCGGATTGCACATGGCAAAGGCGGGATCTGGCACGGCACGGGTGATCGGCCGCAGCCTGGTCAAGGGTGTGCCGGTGTTTCTACAGATCCTGGCGGCCGTGGGCACTGCGGCCATGCTCTGGGTCGGCGGCAGTATCGTCGTCCACGGGCTGGATGGGCTCGGGCTGTCAACACCCGAGCATGTCATAGAAGGGGCATCCCATTTCATGACGACTACCATCGGGGTTGCTCCGGCTGTGGTCGGGTGGCTTACGACATCCTCGCTTCAGGCTTTGCTGGGCATCATCCTTGGCGCCATCGTCGTCATTGGCGTAACGGCCGTGCATGCGGTGCTCCCCTCGCGTTGAATAGCCCCGAGTTTCCTAGACACCCTCGGGTTAAGTTTTCTGCCGCTTTTCGAACTCTACGGGCGACAGCATCCCGTTTCTGACATGTTTGCGCTTCGGGTTGTAGAACATCTCAATGTAGTCGAACAGGTCCTGCCTGGCTTCGTCTCTTGAGCGATATACCTTTCGGCGTATCCGCTCCCGCTTCAACAGATTGAAGAAGCTCTCAGCGACGGCATTGTCATGGCAGTTGCCCCGTCGGCTCATCGAATGAACCAGATTGTGGTGCTTCAGGAACGCTGCCCAGTCCATACTGGTGAATTGCGATCCCTGATCCGAATGCACCCGAACCTTTTCCTTTGGCTTTCGCCTCCAGACAGCCATCAGCAACGCCTGCAGCACGACATCCGTTGTCTGACGGCTCTGCATCGACCAGCCGATAACACGGCGGGAATAGAGATCGATCACCACCGCGAGATAGGCGAAGCCTTCGTTGGTCCGGATGTAGGTGATGTCCGTGACCCACGCCTTGTCCGGAGCAGCAACGTCGAATTGACGGTCCAGAGTGTTGTCGATGACAATGGAAGGCCTGCCGCCATAAACTCCGGGACGGCGCTTGTAGCCGATCTGAGCCTTTATCCCGGCAATCCGCGTCAGACGCGCAACCCGGTTAGGGCAGCATGTCTCGCCGTGATCGAGCAGGTCGTCATGAAGCTTGCGATACCCGTAGACCTTGCCGCTCTCTTCCCAAGCCGTCTGGAGCAGATTGATCTGCCGCTTGTCCTCAAAGGCACGCTTGCTCAAGGGCATCCGAAGCCAGGCATAAAACCCGCTGGGATGGATGCGGAACAGGCGACACATCATTCGCACCGAGAACCGCTGTTGATGCTGGGCAACGAACGCGTACTTCACTCATTGCCCGGCAGACGATGTTTACATCGTCGAGAGGGGTGCATCCCTGACGAAATACGCGGTCGCTTTTTTTAGTATGTCGCGCTCCTCCGTGACCCGCGCCAGTTCCTTTTTAAGCTGCCTGATCTCTTCGGACTGGTCGTTACCCTGGTTCCCAGACGCCAAGGAGAACTTCTTCTTCCACTCATAAAGCGAGTGCGGGCTTACACCGAGCCGCTGCGAAACCTCCGCAACCGGATAGCCCCGTTCCGTGATCTGACGCACCGCGTCGCGCTTAAACTCTTCGCTGAAATTCGATTTGCTCATGGTGATCTTCTTGCCTCAAAATTAGGAAAGAAGGTGTCTACAAATCTCGGGGCTATTCAATCCGATTCCGAACCATCGGCGTCCGATTCAAAAGTCTCTGCGGACGATTCGATCCTAACGGCAGGCGATTCACTTCCTCATATTATCGATTCTTCTTCTGGGAGGGGCGTCTTTCGAGTTCCCGAACGCGACAGCAGGGCCGTCGAAGAAATCCCCGAGAACGCATCTCAACGTGTCCGCACGTCGAAACAAATTGCGCTCATTCGATTCAGAATGACGGATTTCCGATTCAGAAAATTATGATTTCGATTCACTCGAAAACGGCTTGCGCCGGTCCGCCGGTCCTCTGACCATCGAAGGTGCCATCATAACAAAAGGGAGGAAAACATGGCACGACAGACATAGCGCGAACGCAACGCGAAGCAGCGAGAGAGGCAGCGGCTGCTGCGGGACCGGCACAAGATTGAGCGGCGCCCGGCACGGGATGACTTCGCCCGAATTCTGCTCTTCAGGGTGATCTCGGGCCTGCTGAAGACCGGACGGCTTTCCAAGCTGGAAGAGCTGGAAGACGAACTGGTGGAAGAACTGGCCAACCAAGGATTTGACGAACGGGCCTCATGCGAGGTCTTCAGCGCTCTCGTCGAACAGTATGGGAGTGGCGACAGCCCCTTCCGCCGCAAGGTTCATCTCGTACATTGACCGCAGCCCTGGCGGTGATCGGAAAGCCTTCTTCGCCAAGGTAGGCACTCACCTGATGCAAACGACGTTCTCCCGATGGGGACTTCGTCCCCCTGTTACTTCGTGAAACGCCGTTTGCCTCTGAGCCGGCGCCCCCGAAAGACGGAAATCATTTCCGCTTCGGCGGTCCTGCTGCCCGCTCGCGTCTGGCGATAGCATCGAAGTCCAAGCCACGGAAGATCGAGTAGTCGATCTCAGGATCGAGAGGCAGTGCCTTGAGCTTGCGCGCCTCCTTCTCCGTGGCGACGTCGAAGCCATAGGTATCGACGGGATGATCGC
Source organism: Velazquezella soli (assembly GCF_977018685.1). NCBI lineage: Bacteria > Pseudomonadati > Pseudomonadota > Alphaproteobacteria > Hyphomicrobiales > Rhizobiaceae > Velazquezella > Velazquezella soli. The sequence goes on along the minus strand of NZ_CDRNXF010000004.1, from coordinate 530,437 downwards.
CGATCAGTTCGATGAAAAGAGCAAGGCGGCTCTCTGCCGTAGATAGGTCGCGTGCGATGTTGACCCCACCGGAAAGACGCCGCTTAGCCACATAAGTCGGAATCGCGTCGCTGAGCCTGGACTGGGAGGACCTTGGCCGCTTCACCGTCCGCCGGTCCAACGCGAAGGCGGGGATCAATCGCCCTTCGGCGTCGCGGGGCCGTTCCTCGGCAGTCAATGACTCGTGCCCGGCGACGTTCATCGGTTGGACGTCGCTGTTGTCTGCTGTCTGAGGTGGCGTCGCCACTGACTTTGCGGCTACGACAGGTGTGGAAGCAGGATCCGAGAGCGCCGACGACGCAGAGAGCTTCGCCACCGCCGACTGCTTCAGGATCTCCTCGTTGCCGGTGATGAGCTCATTGAACGGCTCGCCCTGAGCCTTCTTCTCCAGTTCGCGGTTGAGGTTGACGAGGTCTCGGATGCCTGCGGCCTTCTGCAACTCCTCGACGGGGACCGCTGCGTTCGAGCGATCGATCATTCCGAGGTAAGCCTTCAGCTCGCCCTTCATTTCGATGACGAACTCACGCGCCCGCATCTCGCTGTCTTCGTCATCCTGCATACCGCTACCGTGCCTCATCGAATCAAACATCAGTCTGGCCCTGGCCGCCAGAAGGTCGGCCAGCAGCCGGGCTCGCCTGTGAGAGCAGGCACCGAGGCTGAGCCGCAAGGGCGGGATGGCTTTCGTGCCACCGCTCGTCTTCGGCAGCTTAATCTGGAAGATGTAAACGGACCCTGATTTCGCGAGATAGGGACCCGGCCCTCTGGCAACCGGCTTGGTGGCCGCTGCCTGATTCGTTGGATCGGGCGATACCCCAACGTGTACCGGAAGGTGTACCGGGCGCGATACCTGCATGATTTTCACTCCTCAAGGGCCGCTGGCGAGCAGAGGTTTTGCGAGGAAATCCAAAATCTTGCAGGTAACTGGCGGAGAGTGAATACAACCTGGCGGAGAGGGTGGCCGCCATTTTTTAATCCAGATGCAGCCGCCTTGGTGCAATAACGCAATGATATCAACTATAGGAAAAATTTTAGTTGTCCAATAGGCCCTTTACAATCCGCGCAAAGCCAGCAAGAAATGTGGGGCATTTTGTGGGTTGAGAGAGGCTGGTAGAAGATTGAAGGGGGGCAAACATCCTGAGAAGGCGCTGAGTGCAATGAAGGTCAACAGGCTTTCCAAAGCGGGGCGTTATGCCGATGGGAACGGACTATACCTAGTGGTTGATGACAGTGGTGCAAAACGGTGGCTACTGCGCATCGTTGTCCTGGGCAAGAGGACAGACATAGGACTTGGTGGAACCAGTCTCGTAAGCTTAGCCGAAGCACGTGAAACGGCGCTTGAATATCGCAAGCTTGCACGGTTGGGCGGCGACCCGCTCGCGGCAAAGCGAGCAGCGAAAACCGTCATTCCGACCTTCAAGGATGCTGCCGAGGCTGTTCATTCCGACAATATGGTGGTCTGGAAGAACGGCAAGCATAACCAACAATGGATCAACACACTCAAGCAGTATGCTTTTCCCATAATTGGCGAGCTGACCGTGGATCGGATCGGAACTCCGGACATATTGAGGATACTTACCCCAATATGGCTCACGAAAGCGGAGACCGCCCGCCGGGTTCGTCAGCGCATTGGTACTGTCATGGACTGGGCTAAAGCAGCAGGTTATAGAACGGGCGACAACCCTATCGAAGGGGTGACGCGCGGTTTGCCGAAGCAGCCGACGAAAGACCGACACCACAAGGCGTTACCCTACACCGCCGTGCCGCAGTTTGTAGTAAACCTTAAAGGAAGTGATAGCGGCCTGATCGCTAAGCTGTCGTTCGAATTTCTCATTCTCACCGCGACGCGAACTAGTGAAACGCTAGATGCAAAATGGGTTGAGTTTAGCCTCGCAGATGCGCTTTGGACTATTCCTGCTGAGCGTATGAAGGCCAAACGTATCCATCGCATTCCATTAAGTGGTCGTTGCCTCGAAATACTAGCGGCTGCGCGTGAGCTATCAATTGCCAGCGAATTTGTTTTTCCAGGCCGCTCCTTGAACAGGCCGCAGTCGAACATGGTTTTTCTCAAGATCATTGGCACGATGAAGGCGGAGACGACTGCACATGGGTTTCGCTCGTCTTTTAGAGATTGGGCAGCCGAGTCGACCGCCTATCCTCGTGAGATCGCTGAAATGGCACTGGCGCACACCATAGAGAATAAGGTCGAAGCAGCTTATCGTCGTGGTGATCTACTCGATAAGCGAAGGGAGATGATGTTCGAATGGTCGACATTCATAAGCAAAGTGACTCCTCCACAGAGTTGAAGGCCGAAGACGATTATTTTCCCGACCAGGAGGATGTCCGATTAAAAGTCGAACAGACCTACAACGCGGCGTACGCCGTCCTGGTGTCGGACCAGATAAAAAACGAACTCCATGTGCGGTACCGTGTAGCGAACCCGGCGGTTGTAAAGGAGGTCAAGTCAAAGCTTTTCGACCTTTTTTACCTACATGTTTCGTATCAGCGGGTGAAATTCCATCTTGAGGACGAGAGCACCGCTCACCTCGCGAAACTTGCGCTCGCTGATGTTGAGGCCATCCATAAATCGTTGAATGCGATTCCTCCGACGCTCATAGAGTTATTCCTTGCTCAACAAGGGCACCACGCTGCGATTTTCAGCGACACAGCCCGGCAGTCCCTCGTTGAATTTCTCGAGTTTTGCACTCAACGCGCGTCACTTCCCAAGAAATCGCGAGGGCGAAAACCGGATGATGTCAGTCAGCTGATAACGGCCGATGCCGTTGAACTATTTCAGTATTGGGTAGGCCGATCATTTACATGGAATCTTAATTCCCCAGTTCGTACCAACACAAGTGAAACGGACTTCGAGGGTGGCGACGCCGCCTGTGTCCGGGCAATACTAGTGGGGGTAGATCCCAACCTTACAAAAGCGCGAATACGGACTGCATTGAAACAGCTTCGTAATAGTTCAGGTCAGAAATTACAGCGACCGGGCAGCAATTCCTGACCTGAGATAGTCGTGCAATCTACTCCGATATGATGAATATGAATGGCGTTGTCCAAAGAGCGGAGGCGCCAATCAAAGAGTTCCCATCAACCGGCTTAGTCCGGCTCAATCAAATCATCAGGCCCGACGGCCCACTCCCGATCAGTAAAAGTTCCTGGTGGTCGAAAGTCCGCAGCGGTGAGTATCCGCCTGCAATCAAGCTTGGCCCCCGGACAACGTGCTGGGACGCCAAAGCAGTCCGCGCACTGTTCGAGCCTGAGAAAAAATAGCTGTTGTAAAGGGTGGCGTTGCCGGTCGAGCGGCGACGACCACGCACACTTCCCTTATCCCCAACCTACTGCCGAAGCGGCACTCGGTACCGCATGCCGTGCCGCTTTATATCCAAAGGAAATACGCAAGCGGGTGGAAAATCATTCGCCGCATACGACCTGATCGGCGTTCGAATGAATTCAAGTCGTAGAGACACCAGTACGTTCTTAGCATCAAGTCCGCGCCGCGACTTCAGCATCTAAGCCTTGCCCAAACACACCTCTGCCGGAGCTATCCGCTCCGAGTGAAGACCCATGTCCAAATAGGAGATAATCGTGCCGAATAAACCTCGCATATTTTTGAATATTACCCAGGAATCTTTTGTAGCGCTATTCGAAGTTGCCTTGAGATTTCTTTTGCTAGGCATTGCTATCGTTCCACTTCGTCCGCGTTCCAAGCTACCTTTTCCCGGTTACAGTTCCCGTAAATTTATCACCGACGAAAGCGAGCTCCGTGCATTCTGTGAACAAAACCCAAATGCTAATTATGGGCTAGTGACCGGACTGCCCTCTAAGGTTGTTGTTCTCGACGTAGACGGCAAGCGCGGTATTGAATCACTGAAGCGCCTCAAGGGGGTGCTTCCGGGCTTTCCGAACACCCCGACGGTCAAAACCGCCACTGGCTATCATTATTATTTTCGCGATGAAGATGGCCTCTTCCATAATTCTACGAGCCAACTGGGGCTTGGTTTAGATATCCGCGGTGACGGTGGCTATGCCGTTGGTCCAGGTAGCGTGCATCCGAGCGGCCACCGATACGAATTTTTCAAGGGCCGCAGCGTGGACAGTGTTCCATTGCCGTCGTCGATCTGGCTAAAAAATGCGTTTGCTACACTTCCCGAAAATCCAAATCAGGCGGCCTCCGCAAACCCACCCTCTGTTACGATTATCGAAGGGGGTCGCAACATTGCACTAACGCAGTACCTGGGCATGCATGTCCGACGTGGCGTCAGGGAAGATGAGCTGACCGTTCTGGCCATTGCCGAAAACGCGAAATACGTCCCTCCTCTTGAGCACACCGAGGTGTTGAAGGTAGTTCAAAGCGTCATGCGGTACCGTCCTGTGGATAAGGAAGCAGACCCCGGCGAAGCGTACGCGTCACTAGCCCTCGAAGCCGAATTCGCCGGTGGCAACAACCTGCTGCATTCATCAGACGGGAATTTCTGGAAGTTCGACGGCAAGAAGTGGTGCGTACTGACCCTGGCCTTACTAAAAAAGAAAATTTTGGGTGTCATCGAGAAAAGCAATGATCGCCCGCCTATGGCCACATCTGCACTGGTCAAGCAGGTCATTGAGCTTCTAATCCCGAAGGCCACCGTCGAGGGTGACCCACTGCACTTCTACAGTCATCCTCCCTCGGTGCTCAACTTGCGTAACGGTGAGTTGTGGCTGTGCCCTGATGGTTCCGTGGAACTGAAGCCTCATCGAGCAGCGTCGTACCTTCGGCACTATCTGGATATCGACTTCGATCCCGCAGCGACATCGCCGTTGTTCGACAAGGCTCTTCTGGAGATGTTTCCCGGCGAGAACGGTGACGTCATCCCGTACCTTCACGAGGTGTTTGGCTACGTCCTACAGCCGCGTCGCCCAATCGCCCTGGTAATGATCTGGAAGGGCGGCGGCAGCAACGGCAAATCCGCTCTAGCTGGACTTCTAGCTCACATGCTCGGCTTCGATGCCGTTACGTCGACGAGCGTTAAGATCCTTGGTCAGAATCAGTTCTCTACGAATGCGCTTTTCGGTCGTCTCCTTTTTCTTGATGATGACGTACCGACAGGCACGCGGCTGCCTGACGGCGAGCTGAAGAAGATCAGCGAGGAAAAGCTCTTATCGGGAGAGCGCAAGTTCGGCGACCCGTACAATTTCGTTAACCGCGCGTTCCCGCTGCTACTATGCAACAACCCACCCACCATTATCGATATCAGCGAGGGAATGCGGCGCCGCCTCCAAGTTGTGCCGTTCGACGTGAATTTCAACAAGGATCGGCAGGACCGCACGCTATTCGACCGCCTCAAGCAGACCGAGCTATCAGGTGTATTGAACCACGCTATCGCTGGCTACAGCCGCGTAATTCGTTCCGGATGGAGACTGAGCGAACCGGCTGCAGTGAAGCGTGCAACGGGTCGATTCTTGATGGAGGCGAATCCCATCCCAGCATTCCTTGATGAGACAACGAAGCTTGGTGGCAATATTCTGGTCGGTGATCTCTACAACCGGTATGAGTCTTGGTGCCGTCAGCAGGGCATCACCATGGCACAGCAGCGACTTAGCTTCCAGCGTAACGTCGAATCGTGCGGCTACAAGGCTGTCCGGCGCAGCAGAGGCATGGTCTTCATGGGCCTTAACCTTCGCCAAGGTTAGCGCCAGCCACGAGGCCAGGGTGGTGGTGTCAAAAATGACGATGAATTTCAGTCATTGTGAATCAGGCATTGGGTAACCATCAGCCCCTTAACCCTGCCTGCACTACTGTCACCACCACCGAACTAATGATGCGAAGACCAGGCCGCGTCGGAGTGCTTGCGAGATTCCATACCAACCAAAGTGGGATGCATGCATGACGGCCGGCCTCCCCGTCATGATTTTTTTGAAGGAAGAAAAAGTGAATACATCGAAACTAGTCATGAAGTTCGTTGATAACCACCTTCGTCATGCAGACCGCATCAGGTTTGCACCAGGCCACGTTGATTACGGGGACGCAGCGACGGACCTCAAGTGGTACCGGCAGGCCGTTGTTGCAGAGCCAGGTCCGGACCCCACTCAGCTTCTTAAGCGCCTGCCGTTTGTCCTGAAAGCTTCTCAAGCACCATCTCTCCCTCGGGAGAAAGTCTACCGGGTCTCCATTTCTGCTGACGTACTTGTGGCCGAACCATTTGATGAGTTCGATGGAGAGCCTGAACTTGTAACCATCGCCGGCGCGGTTCGTCGTACGCTCCCGGATGCCCACATCGCCGGAAGCTTCAGGCCGCACCGTTTCCGCGACTCGGGGGGCAAGTTTCTCCTCGAAGCGGACTTCCTCATCTGGGGCTGCTCTAAAAAAGAGCTGGAGACTCTCGCTCTCAAGCTTAGTCGAGAATATGAGCGTGTCGTCCATGCCGTGCCGGTGATGCGCTTCTTCAAGTTGAAGAGCTCGGACGACTTCTTGAAAAACTTATTCGAGACGATGAGCATTCCCGACCGCCAGCTCATCACCGAGCGTGAGTTCTCCACGTGCTGTACGATAGGCATGGACTTCTGCGCAGAGCTTGAGTTGAAGGAGCTCCTGAGGAAGTTCTCCTTCGAACAACTTCTTTTCGTTGAGGGAGAAGGCGAGCGACTGGTATCGAGCTAGTAGCAGGCCAAGAACCCCTAACCTATTGACATAGAACGTTTTTATAGGTAATTTATCGTCAGTTTGGTTGGCTGTTCACTACGCTTATGTAGCGAACGGTCAGGCTGAATAACTAATATTTCCATCAACTAGGGCGCCCTCGTGGCGCTCTTTTTCGTTCAAGGAACTGACATGAACCCTGCGTCGTATCCCTCGCCATCAGCCCTCCGTGTTTCCCTACCTCGTCTTTCCATCCTCGGTCAGCCACCGATGATCGGCACCTCACCGGCGGCAGCCGGTGTTATTGCACCTCAGCTAGTAGCCGCGCCCGCCTTCCTCATGGTCGGCCTGGATGACAAGGGAAAGCCACACGCCTCATGGTTTGCCGCTGATCAGGCAGAGGCTGCTGCTAGGGCTGCTAGATTGATGGGTATGGCCATCATTGAAGTGGCCGGCGAGAAACTCACTGCACTCGCCCGCGCCCTGCCTCAAGGCAAGCTCTTTGAGAGCGGCAAAGCATTTGTACCCTTCGTCAAGCGTTTGACCTATGACGCGCTTGCCGTGCATCTTGATGACGAGTACATGGCAGCCGCTACCAAGCGGGTTGAAGCAGCAGCCGCCGCCGGTGCCGACTACGCGAAGGCGAGCAAGGGAGAGGCGCCGCCGCGTCACTACCCTGAACATTGGTCGAAGATCGCCACCGGTGACATCGTGCTGGCTTCTGAGGGGCATGACGATGGCTGGTGGCCGGCGACGGTGGTTGCTGTGCAAGATTCTGGCGACTACCTTCTCCGCTGGACGGACTGGCCAGAGCTCGACCAGTTTATTCGGCCTGCCACGCAGCTGGCGTTGCTGCACCCCCATTTCACGACCGATGCACCGGAGTGATGGCGCCGGCGCGCCTCAGGCGGCCCCGCCGGCGACCGATGAATCAGGCGCCGGCACTCGTCGTGTTCGTGAGCTCAACGATCACCTGCGCCGCACCTCCGGCGGCGGGCGCACGATGATGACGGCGGGTGTGCAGGCGCTGGACGACGCCATCCGGCGGGAGTTGCGGCGGCGGGTGCGAGCATACGAAAATTTCGATGTCGCTAACGATCCTTACGGTGAACACGACTTCGGTCGCGTCGACGTCGGCTGCGTCTCCTACTACTGGAAGATCGACTACTACGACGTCGATTAGCCCATGGTTCGCCGGACCCTGCCGATGTGGCGATGACGCGCCGGGTCATGACAATTATGCGGAGCGATGAGTATTAACATGCTCGCTGTGACGCACGCCGAACAAAGACAAGACTGCGACACTCTCGCAGCCTTGTTCATTTAGAGCTCGGCTTGCGCCCCGACCGCAGCGGTGCCGGTTTGCCGGAGCCCTCTTCGAATTCTTGGAACAGCGCACCTACCGGCACTTTCAAGGCTGCAGCAACTGCTTCCAACACGCTGATCGTTACGTTCTCTTCACCCCGTTCGATACAGCCGACATACGAGCGGTCAATCTCCGCCACCCGAAGCCTGCGGACATTCCAGCCGATGAGTTCGCGTGCATTCATGATGGCGCGAAGCACTCATTTACGTGGTCCATCTGATACCGAGTCTCGCTGTCACTGTTCGCCGGCTGTACGACGCCGGCAAGTCAGGCTGGCTCGTGCTGCTGCTGCTGGTGCCGCTATTGAGTTTAATTTGCTATGTTGTTTTCGGCTCCCTCGCATCGACACCGGGCGCACACAGGTTCGGCACGGCAGCCACGCAGCAGGCCACAGCGAGCCCTAAAACGCGAGGGGCAGCATTGAGCGCTTGCAGGGTCGAGCAAGTGGAAAAGCTCGCTGGGCTGCTCGCCTCAGGCGCTATTGATGACCTCGAATTTCGCCGCCTCAAGGCTGACCTGATGCAGGAGGCCGTACGATGAAGATAGCAGCCGGCATCATCGCCATCATGTTGGGGGTTACTCGTTCTACTACAGTCTTGCACTATTAGCGCCGGCTCGAGCCTGACTGACAATCAGGCGATGGCTGAGGCGGGTGGTGGTCCCACTTCACCAACGATGCTCGGTACGTCCTGTGCGTAAGGCCCCATGAAGTCTCTAGTGGCTTGTAGAAGTTTGCTTGCACCCCTAGTGTCGTCAAGAGTGCCGAGGGCGCTGGAAGCAAAAACGGATGACGTCATGCCTATATCAGACAAAGATTTCAACGATTTCGTAAATAGTGTTTCAGTTGGAGACGACCCTTTCCAGCCACCTGACAGGCTTCGAAATAGGCTGTCCGAATGGGTTTCCGCGCTAGATGAGCTGTACGTCATGGTGGAGAGCTTCTTATCCGACCATATAGAAAAGGGCACGATTAGACTATCGTATGACGAAGTCGATCTAAATGAAAACTATATCGGGCCGTACAAGCTAAAACGCATGCTAATCCAGATCGGCAGCCGTTATGTACGGCTGCTTCCAGTGGGAACGGTTATCATCGGCGGCAAAGGACGCGTCGATGTAATTGGTCAAGTTGGTAAATCGCGCCTCGTGCTAATCGAGGAGAGTGTGAATAAGCCGCAGGACCTCATTCGAGTGACAGTACGTCAGGAGGGATCAAACGCTCCAGCTGCGACAGAATCGACTGGTACGGCGAACTATCAGTGGAAGATTGCGACCAATCCTCCGGCCTTGCGATTTATTGAGCTCGAAAAAGGTAATTTTCTAGAACTCTTGCTTGAAGTGAGCAATGCGTAGCGGGGTCAGCCTTTCCAATCTACATATTGACGTCGGCGACTACAGTATTCATCACGCCGATGTAGAGCATTCCCTCAAACTTTTCTTCAACGAAGCCTCGCCCTCCTTTGCGACACGCTTTGTAGCAATGACAAAACCCGAGGTTGTGGCGCTACTCAACGATCGGCTGGAGGAAGTCGAACGCGCCGGAGCTCTGACACTACTCAGCGGCCTTGAAGCGCTTTTCCGAATTGATTACGTCAACCGCGTGGATCGTCGCAAGAAGGACCGATTGTCCCTCGCGCTTCGTGAGGTATTTCGGGAACATGGTCGCCGCGCAAACCTCGAAGACACTATTTTGGGTTGCTGGAAAGCTCACGCCGAAATTGATCCGACCGTTGTGTCGCAGCTTCGCGGTGCCTTTAAATACCGGCACTGGCTAGCGCATGGTCGTTACTGGACACCTAAATTTGGCCGACAGTACGATTACGAAAACATCTATACCATGGCTATCGCCATCCGAGACAATTTTCCTTTCGATCTGACTTGATCAAGCCGTAGGTTTCAAAAATGGACGTTGTGGCTTCGAACCTGTAGCAGGCGACGCCTGTATTGCAGATCTTTACATTCCGCTTATTGCCCATTCCTAAATGCAGTTCCGGAATGGGCTCATGGTTCCAGTAGCTCCAGGCCGCCTGAGAATCTCCCTTAACTTAATGTCCTTGAGAAGGTGAGTCTAATAATGGCGGATTCCGGCGCTGGTTTGCAAAAGCGGAAGTTCCAAGAGTACCCTTGCCTCGCAGCTTTCAACAGGACGTTCACGTGTCGGGCTTCGAATGTGACATGCGGAAACCGTTCTGATAGCGCGAGTAAGATATTCCGTAGGCTTAATTCTAACCGCACCGCGCAAGTTCGGCGATGTGCCGGTCATGGATGTGATTTCTGCCCAGATCCCGGTTCGAGTTCGGGTTGTGCATTGGCATTTGGTCTTGGACGACTACCGACTGCCGTGCTTGGTGACAGATTCTCGGTCTGAAACGCTCCAGCGCCAGCAACGGGATCGGACAACTGGTTATTAGGCAAAAGGTTGCTGGGGTTCGTTGCGTTGGTTGAGGTGCCGGACGCCTTGGTAGCGCCGTTACTGTTTGCGTCTTGGTCTGGCTGCGCGGGAACAGCAGGGGTCATGATAGCGAGCACGATCAGCGCGATCACGGTGAGCGCATACGCCGCGATCGCGGCATTGCGAGCACGCAAGTACACCCCCTCGGCCTCTATCAACGGCTGTGTCGCCAATGACTTGAAGTCTTCAGGGTCTACGAACCCGTATAGCTTGACCTGCCACTTGGCTTGGACATTACGAAACAGCGTCATAAATCGGGCATTGGTGAAAAGTACTATCCCCAGGCTGAAGGTCAAATAGACCACCAGGCCGTAAAGCAACGCATCTGCGAAGCCAGCCTCGCCCTTCCCAGGGGTCGCAAGCAGCGCAAAGCGTCCCAGCACGGCAGCGACAACGACTAGCAGGTCGCGCCACAACGTTCCGGTCAGGTCGCGGGTCTGAGTGACGACGCGAGTGACGTCGTCTGCCAGCGTCTTACGCAGGTCTTGAAGAGACTTAAGCGTCTCCTTGCTAGCATCGCGCACATGCATGCGGAACGCCGTCTTTGCGGCTTCAAGCGCACCGGGCGCACGGTCGGCGAAGCTGCTCGCAAAGGGATCCTCGCCAGGCCATTCGCGCGCGAGTTCGTAGACGAATAGCGTATGCCGGATCTCTGCATCGCGGCCCGAGTTAAACACCCACTCGGCCACTTCGGTAATCAGCTTAAAGTCGCGCCTCGGGTCGATCGTCTCCAACGCGGTCCGGAGCTTGCGCTTGCGCGGACCCGTAAGAGTTACGTGCATCTCCCCGTCTTGTTTCCAGACCTCGTCGGCGAGGCATAGGAGCAACTGCGGCAGTACCGCACCGCGCCAAATCTTAAAGACCGCGCTAAGCCGGGCCTCGCTCTGGTCCTCCGTCGTTGTAGCGAGTTCCGCGACGACGGTCGCGGGCGGAACGTCGACAACGGCCGTGGTCGCAGGCGCACGATTGCCTCCAATGGCTCTGCTCTGATAGGAGGCATCTTGCGTCTTGCTTGTTTGCTCGTCTGGTCGATCACTACTCACTCTGAGCGCGTCGGCCGACGCCGCAGCGTCAACCGCCGCCTCTCCGCTTGTCATAAGCTGGGCCGTTTCTTGGACTTCCCCAGCGGATATGGGCGGCACCGCTAGAAGCAGCGGTCCGACCGACAAGGGCACGACTGCCAATTGATCACGCACGATGCGGCGCGGCACGGGCAAGGTCGGCTCGTCGCCCTCAGGTGCATCGGCAACTATCTCAGTCCAGGGCTCGAAGATGCACTGTACCGTGCGGAATGGCAGGAAGTCCTCGGCGACGAGCACGCGTCGGGCAAGCGCGGCCTTGTCGCGATCGTCAATCAGAGTTGTGAGCCCACGGGCGAATAGAAAATAGTAGGTCGAGGCCGTAGGTGCCTTAATAAAGCTTACGCGCACTTCGCCGTCGCTCTCCTCCAGGGCAGAAATCGAAACAGCTTCTCCCAGAGCGTCGATTGCTTCGAAGTCGCCATAACCGCCATTGCGCCAAGCGGCGGCGGCGCCCGCAAGCTCGGCACGCAATGGCGCATCAGGCGTGCCGCGCACGTCCAAGCGATCGATGCGTTCGCTCAGGGATCCACCGCAAGCAGCTAGAGCGTCAGCGCAGGCGCGGACGCGTTTCGGCGTAGTCATCCTCAACCCTAATCCCGCCGGTTTCGATCACGATGCGCTCGCCGCCGCCTGCCAAGGCTTCGCGCCGGACGCGATCTTCAAACTGCCGGTCGTAAATAACTTCGATGCCCTCGTCAGTGACCATATGCTTGCGCCGTGGCCGCGGCACTGCGTCGCGGTCGAAATCGAACACCTCATTTTCGACCCGCGAATTGCGAAGCTCCTTATCGAAGGTAGTGCGCACAGGCGAGTCCTCCGGCAACGGCCCAAATACTGCCGCGAGGAACGGTTCTCGATTGCGGGGATCGAAGCCGGGCTGCGCCTGGACTGCCTCGTAAACGCGCCGGTTGAGCTGGCTCATCACAGCTGGCCCGAGCGTGCCAGCATGCTTACGGGCAGTCCTCTTCGCTATGTCGGAGAGCGTCGTGGTGAGTTGGTTGGCTTGGAACCGGCGCCGGGCGCCCAGGAAGCTAGAGAAATAGCGGGTGATCTTACTGGGCGCTACGCGATCGCGAACTGAAAGCTCGCCGCCCGCTCCGGTAAGACGGATGATTGCCGCCTTCTGCAACGCGTCAGGTGACCGGACGAAGGTGCTGGTCAGCGCGGCGATGAGCGCGCGGCGTAAATCATCCTCCTCCTCGATCGTGTAGGAAAGCACTTCCTCATGATCATATTTGATGATCGCGTAGAGGCGCTCGCCTCCAACGCTAAGGAGGAACATGAGGAAGACACCAACGCTCGCAGCGCCGGAATGCATTGTATTGAACAGGGTCGCAAGATCTTTGGTCTCCTGCGCGAAGCGGCCAGGCTCCTCCTCGATCCGAAGCAGCGACGCCAATACTGGCGACGCGGCGACGAAGTCGAACATGACACCAGAGGACGCCGTCCGGATGCGATCAACGAAGAAGTCAGCATGATCGCCGGGGTCGATTTCTTCGAGCAGCACGAGATTGTGATCCTCTGGTCCGACGACATGGAAAATCATGCGTTCGATGACGATGTCGTTGAGATTACCGGGCTCAATCATGCGGTCGCTCCCCCAAGCTATACCACCAGAGGTATATCAGACACACACACAGCAGCCAATACAGCAGGCTCATGTTCTTTATATGTTCCAAAAAGCTTCGTCAAGGAGAATTGGCGCCAGGCAACCCGTACTCTCAGAAGGATAAGCGGACCATCAGCCGTTCAGGCCGAGAACTTGAATGCAACGAAAGCAAAAATTGGCCGGCTGCAACAGGAGGCTTGATCTAGACGCTTTTCCTACGCGATCCATATTTATCCGATATGGAAACGTCAGAGTAACATGAACCAAGCCGAATTCTGGAAGTCACCTATGCTACCCTTTTCACTCACTAGTGTTCTCGCTACCGCTGCTGCTCCAGTCATTGCTAAGGTGTTAGCTTATGGTGGCGCTTCCACAGTTAAACCCAGCGGCGAAGTCACAGCAGTGCGTACGTTGACACTCGACGGATTTGATGGGATCGCCGCGGCTTGGTCGCCGATCCTTAAAGCTTTAGGCTATAGGATCGACCTTCGGGCAGTTTTTTGCCATTCGCGTCCACACGTTACTTTCGCACCGGTGCCACATCCCAATTACCTCGGCGGAACGACGCCACGACGGTGCGAACTGGCGGACCTATTGATCGTCATTGATCATGTTGATCCCGTTGCCAATGTAGACGAACGGCGCGCTGTGCTGGTTCAAGCGAAGATGCTCAAAGGTGGAATCATCAAACCTTTAGGCAAGGAGTGGGTCCAGCATGAGTTACTTGCTTGGCAACCCGTTTTTACGTTCATTGATAATCGTTACGACACGCGCAGCCGGGACTTCGGCGGGGTCCCAGGGATTGGGTCGCCCGTCTATACTGCCGAATACGGCGGTATAGACCTCACCAGCAGTCCTCCCAAATGGCGGCACGAAGTCGCGCAGAGAACCGCGCCCTGGTTCAAGTTCCCTATTCCACTCGCCGACTATATCGCCGGTATGGCGACAGGAAATGCTGCCTGCAGCCGAGAGGCAGTTAGGGGTGGTTCGGACGATTGGTCGTTCACCGTGGATGAGTTACTTCGGGTGACGGCGGCACGCCCTATGTCTAAGCATAGCAAACTCGCCCGCGGCAATGTCAATGTCATTGGGTTTATTCATGATACGCCTGAACTTGCAAGCGCAGACGATGGAGGCGGTGGCGACGATTCTGAGGTTGGCTCGCCAGATTGGCCTGAAGGTCCAATCAGCACCGTACACCTAACCTTTGGCTCCGCCGATGAGCGGCGGGAGTAGCAGGATAGCTGCTTTGGATTGTCAGGCAATCGGAGCATTGGCAGCTAGATCGGGTACTCGATGGCATCGATCAAGGCCTATCGTATCGCTGCGGAGCCGTTCGTCCGGTTAAGCTGACGCTGCTGCGCTAGTATCGAGCGCACGCGACGTTGTAGCGATGGGGTATACCCTGGCGTGCCATATCGACAGGTGACGGCGGCGCCGTAACATCTGGGTTGACGTACCCTATTTGCGACGAGTTAGTTTCAGGCCTAAAGTTGAAGGTTACACATGGCCCGCATTGGTTACGCTCGCGTCAGTACCATCGATCAGGATCTGCAGGTTCAACATGACCGCCTTCGCGCTGAAGGCTGCGAAATCATTCGTTCCGAGAAAATTTCCGGTGGTAGTCGCGAAGGCCGTACAGAACTAGCAACAATCATCGAGTTCCTTCGCGAAAGTGATGAGCTTGTTGTCACCCGGTTAGATAGGCTTGGCCGCGATACGCGCGATGTGCTCAACATCGTACACGACTGCCAGGAGCGGGGCGCATATGTCACTATCCTCGACCCCCACGTATCAACACGGGGCGAAATGGGACATGTGATTATTACCGTGCTCGGTATGGTCGCTCAGATGGAGCGTCGCTTCATAAAGGAACGACAGCGCGAAGGTATTGAGCGAGCTAAATGCTTGCAGGTCTACAAGGGCGGCAAGGCTCGCCTGGATCACATCCTTATCAAACGACTGCATTCGGAGGGTATGGGTGCTTCGGCAATATCCAAATTGGTAGGGTGCTCTCGTATGCAGGTCTATCGGGTCGTCGATTCGAGGAGCTCTTGAACCTGGCACCACTGAATTCGTAAATTGTGTAAGAACTGGACAAGAGGCCCGCCCTGCCCCGAGCCAAGGCGTATCGACATCCGATCATATTAATCCGCTGCCCACACTCGAGCAGCGAGTTCAAATTCCTCGCGTGAAGTCGCGCCGTTGAACTCGCAAAAACGATAAGAATTCTCCTCAAGCCTAGAGGACTTTGAACTTCCTTTCCCGCAGACAAGAGAGCAAGGCACGGTTGAACCTGCGCCCGTTATCGTATGAAACCCAGGGATCACTTACTAGCGAATGGCAACGGAGGCAGCCCCAATTCCTTTAGAAATCCATTGTGCTTAAGCGCTTCGGTACGGACCTGCTTCTCGATCTCGACCAACTCCCTATGGGTGGCCGCCAACTCAATTTCTTCTTTGCCCACGGCTGTGCTGATGTAGCGAGATATGTTGAGGTTGAAGCCTTCCTTAGCAATTCGGTCCATACTTACGCGCTTGGAGTAACGTTCCTCCTCTGTTCGGAATCGGTAGGTTTCTATGATTCTCTCAATATGATCATCGTTGAGCTGATTCTGACGCTTGCCCTTCGCAAAGTGTTCAGCAGCATTGATGAACAGTACGTCGTCGGGCTTTTTGCACTTCTTAAGAATTAGGATGCAGACGGGGATGCCCGTCGAATAGAAAAGATTTGCAGGCAGTGCGATGACCGTGTCGATATGGCCATCTTTCAACAGCTTTGTTCGGATTCGCTCTTCTGCGCCGCCTCTGAATAACACCCCGTGGGGAAGGATGATGGCCATAACGCCGTCATCTTTCAAATAGTGCAAACCGTGCAGCAGGAAGGCAAAGTCCGCAGCCGACTTGGGCGCCAGCCCGTAGTTCTTGAACCGCACATCGTCGCCCATCGACTCAGTCGGCTCCCAGCGGAGGCTGAAGGGCGGGTTGGCCACGATGGCATCGAAGGACAGCTTCTTGGCGGGGTTCGACTCGCGCAGGATGTCCCAGTCATTGGCCAGCGTGTCGCCGTGGTAGATTTCGAATTCCGTGTCCTTCACGCCATGCAACAGCATATTCATGCGGGCGAGGTTGTAGGTTGTGATGTTCTTTTCCTGGCCGTAGATTTTTCCGATCCCGTGCGGACCCATTCGCTTGCGCACATTCAGCAGCAATGAGCCGGAGCCGCAGGCAAAATCAAGCACGCTGGCGAGCCGCTTTTTCTTTCCGGTTGCAGGCTCCTGGCTGTCCAGTGTTACTATCGCGGAAAGGACGTCTGACACCTGCTGCGGGGTGTAGAACTCGCCTGCCTTCCTTCCGGAGCCGGCAGCGAACTGGCCAATCAGGTATTCATAGGCGTCCCCCAGATGATCTACCTCGGATGAAAATTCAGTCAGCCCGCGGGCAATTTCAGTGATGATCGAACAAAGCTTCTTGTTCTTGTCTTCCTGCGTCTTGCCGAGTTTTTCCGAGTAAAGATTAATCTCTGAGAACAACCCGCCGAACGTGCTCTGGAAGGACTCATTCTCGATATATTTGAAGCCCTCATAGAGCGTCTTGAGCAGCTCACCGTTCTGTCTACGGGCAAGGTCAGCTATGTTATTCCATAAATAGGGCGGCTCGATCACATAGTGCACTTTGCGGCGCATCTGCTTCTCGAACTCGGCTACGTCACCCGAGTTGTCCTCGTACCACGCCTGAAGCGGTGTGTTGGCATCCGTCCGTGCAAGAATAGCCGAAGGATCGGGATAGTCTGCGCCTAGTTCCCGCTGCGCCGCGGCCTCATAGTTGTCTGACAGATATCGTAGGAAGAGAAACGACAGCATGTAGTCCCGGAAATCGTCCGCGTTCATTGCGCCGCGCAGCGTGTCGGCGATGTTCCAGAGCGTCCTGCCAAGTTGCTTCTGAATCTGGTCGTTCATTGTGCGCGAGCCTTCTCTGGGGCATCCACGAGCGCAGCTTCGGCTGCAGGCGCATGAAGTACAAAGTTGTATTTTTCTTTAAGGCCCAAAAACACCCTTTCAAATAGAGCTCGTGGATCATCTTCTAAGAGGTCACCCTCGAAGTAGTATACTTTCCTATGGGAGAGCGTGTTGATCACACGCGCCGCGTCTTCAGGGTCGTTGATCCCAATCTCACGAAGGACATAGCCAAACTGGCCGACCCCTAGGAAAGAGGCGACATTCTCCAAGACCTGCCGGAGCAACGCAAAGTGGAACGCCATCACCTTATTTGCGGCCCAAGCTTGCTCAAGTAGTTGTAGAAGACGCAGGTGATAAAGCAAAACGTCATTACTTGGGCTTTCCAATGAGAGGGCGCCGTTCTTGGTGCTCAGAATGCCAACCTTCGAGTGTTTCTTAAATTTATCGGCTTTCTCGCCTTTTTTTAGCCAATCAGCAAGTATTGCGAAAAATCCAATGTGGTGCGTAGTAATAATGATTTTGCGTTTCTCGAACTGCTCCTCGATAAGATCGAACAGCGTTGAGGCCGTAATAAATATGTTGTGGTCGTCCAAGCTGGACACAGGATCATCGATAAAGAAATGGGACGCTTGCTGATCAGCCCATCCGTCTACCTCAAATAGAGCGAGAAAGAAGCACCAGACGAAAATCCGTTCTTCTCCGCGGGAAATCTTAAAAGCGACTTTATAGATGTTGTTCGGGTCATCTGGATCCGCCTCTTCCTGAAAGAACGACACCGCCTGGATACCGTCTTCGGGATCGTCATAAGGAATGAACTCGAAGCGATAGCCCGGCTTGAAACGGTTCAGCTTGTCGCGCACATTGTCTTCGGTCAAAGAGCTATGAAACCTGTTCAAGCTGCACTTGCGGATATCCAATCGGATGGGCGTCCCGTCGTTCTCGGAATCGTTCTGCCAAATAAACAGATCCTCGCTGTAGGCGTTGTAGTAGACCCCCGCATGTGAGCCATCTTCGGCTTTTGTCGCGTCCTTGTAGGCAACTGACAGCCGCGTCTTGCCTGTTGCGTTAAACGCATAGAGTAGGATGATCTTTTCTCTCGCGTCACGTAGCGAGGTGGCGATTTCCGAGTGGTTCACGATTCAGACTCTTCAATGGACGGGAAAAGCTGCTGCATAAGCCCTTTCTTGTGGGTCTTGAACATGTCGAGCTTTCGTGTCTCGGCGGCGATGAGGTCGTCGAGGGAGGAGAGGCAGTCGGCGATGCGCTGTTGTTCGTCGGTCGTGGTCGGAACAGAAACAACGATGTCGCCGAGCTTGGTTGGTGACGTGTGACGGACTTTCGCTCCGGATGCAGTGTCATGGATGGCCTTACGAACCGGCACTGTATTCAGGACGTGGAAAAAGAAATTGTTTACCCACTTAGCTCCAGGCTTTTTGGTCACAAGGCCGAGTCGTTGATTATGTAGAAACTTGTCAGACTGGGGAACGAGAAGTGGACTGCCGAGCAGACCAGCCGCCTGTTCGGTCATTGCAATCAGCATGTCTCCCTCGCTGAGCACGTAGTCATATGGAATCTCGCCGTTGTAGTATTTCTGCTTTTCGCCTCGGTCCCGGTAACCGCCTTCCTCGTAGAAGTTACCTGGCGTGAGGAGCACATAATCGCCTTCGTTGCTGAAAAACTCACTCTCGAATGCGTAGCCGTGTTTTATGTTGCAGAGCTCGGAGAAAGTCTTTTCCTTCCACTCCCCCGTCCCCTTGAATTCGGAGAAGCGGAGGCGAGGTACGATTTCGCCTTTTTGGGGAAAAAGCTGATGCATCAGGCCCTTCTTGTGGGCCTTCAGCGACTCCACCTTCCGCCCCTGGGCGTCGATCAGCGCATCGGCTGACGCCAGGCAGCTCGCAATTTTTTCCTGCTCTTCAAGAGAAGACGGGCCGCCGGGTATCGGCACAGGCAGGGCCAGTAAGTCTCGGTCATTGATACTCAACGAGCCGTGAGCGCGGGCACCAACCTCTATGAATTTTCGAAGCCACCGCCCGTGTAGATTGCCTAGTAGCAGGTAATTCAAGTACTTTGGGGAAAGCGACGCCCCATTGAGGCGGAAGCAGGTGAATATGCTTTTGGGGACGGCAGCAAGTTCTTCGCCAGTGTAAAGCGCGATGAACCCCTCAGGGTATTCTTTGGTCGCACTCTTATTATAGGCAAAATCATTCTTCTGGAGAACGATGTAGTTCTTGTAAGACTCCCCGGCGATGATCCGTCCAAATTTCTTCATTTGACTGACAAGGCCAACGCCGGAAGTAATGCTCATTGGAATACAAGGCTTGTCCCCAACCTTCGTAGAGCTGATCGATGCCACCGAGCCAAGGGCGACTGTTTCCCACGCTCCAGCTTCTTGAAACTCTGGAAATCTCCGCTCGGGTGTCAAGATATTGCTGCCGCCGCACTTATCGGCAGTGGACGCCACCTTACTGCTCATAAGCGCTCAGCCCCGAAATCTCGCGCCCGCCGGCACGCTTCAACAGAAGTGGCATAAGAGCTGCCATCAGGTCCAGTTCCTTCACTCGTCGCGCCTTCCAGTTCAGGCCAAGGGGTTCCATTAAGTCGGTCAGCCGCTCGCCGTCAAAGATCATGCGTTGCAGGATGGTGTCGACAAAACCTTGTAGCGCATCGATGGCCAGCCCATGCTCAACCGCGATGCCCGCCAGTTCGGCCTCGTTTTTTTCCGCCTTGAAGCGGCTGTAGCCATCGCGGATGGCCTTCTCGCTAAGGCCCTCCCCTGCCTTTAGGGTGTTGATATAGGACGCGATGTCCTCACGTTCGTCCATGAACTTGGCATCGGACTGGATCAGGCCGATCAACTCCTTTCGGCTCATCTTCTGTTTACCCGGTGTAGCCTCAGAATAACGAGCGATCAGACCCATAATGTAGTCATAATCAATGACGGCCGAGGCGAAAAGGACGAACTCGAAATCAAGCCGGTCCGCTTCTTGTGTCGGCTTGTCTGCACCTGCTCCTTGTTGTGGACGAAGCTGTTGAGCCGTTTCTAGATAGGCGCCGCGAAAGCCCAAAAGGTTATCGCGTGGCAGGACTTGTTCAATTGCGTTGCGGTTTTCGTCCGTTAGGTCAGTGTACTGGTCAAGTTGGGTCTTAAGACGCTGGATCTCCTTGAAATGCTCGATGAAGGCCGCGCGGGCCGCGTCTCCTTTAAGGTTAGGCACCTCTTCGGGTGCGCAGTCGAGGCCCTGCGACGTCATGAAGTCATCTAATTTCTGGATGGCGGTCTCCAGTTTTTGGATGACCACAGGCGCCTTATCGACCAGCCAGATTTTGCGGGCCTTTTCGGCTGCAGCCTCGCCCGAGAAGAGGGCGATGGCGGCATCTACCGCGTCCTGCTGTTGGCGGAAGTCGAGGATATTGCCATAGGGCTTTGTGGCGTTCAGTACGCGATTGGTGCGTGAGAAGGCCTGGATCAAGCCATGATGCTTTAGGTTTTTGTCGACGTACAGGGTATTGAGGAATTTGGAGTCAAAGCCGGTCAGCAGCATGTCTACGACAATCGTGATGTCGATCTTGTGGTGCAGTTGGTTTGGGTAAGCCTTCTTCAGGTCGGCATCCGGCCATTGCTGATCTTTAATTCGTTTCTGCACGTCTTGGTAATAAAGATCAAACTCCCCTATCTTGTGGTTTGTGCCGTAGTAGGCATTGTAGTCGGCAATGATCGCCTCTAGCGCTTCCTTCTTCTTCTCCGGTTCTTCCTCATTGTCTGCCTTCTCTGTAGGCAGGTCTTCCTGGATCTGCTTTAAATCAGAATTACTCTCCGCTGGCGGTGAGAAAACACAGGTGATGTTGAGAGGCCGGAACCTTGGATAGGCGTCCAGTTTCTCGGCCTGTATGGTTTTGAAGAGGGCGTGATACTCGATAGCGTCATTGATTGACGATGTAGCGAGCAAGGCATTGAACCGGCGCTGATTGGTAGCTTGGTCATGCTTGGATAGGATAGCTTCTATGACCGCACGCTTGGCAAGAGGCTCGCCTGGCTTGGGCAGCATCTTGTCCCGCGGCTTGAAGTAATCGACGTGGAACCGCAGCACGTTTCCGTCTTCGATGGCATGCGTGATCGTATAGGTATGAAGGCGCTGCTGGAAAACGTCTTCCGTTGTCTTCATGCTAGCTTGTGTATCCTCGATCTTCTGCTGAGCCGCGTTCTGATCGAAAATGGGTGTACCAGTGAAGCCGAAGAGCTGCGCCCGTGGGAAGAATTCCTTGATGGCCTTATGGTTTTCTCCGAATTGCGAACGATGGCATTCATCGAAAATAAACGCGATGCGTTTTTCGCGAAGTGGTTCAAGCTGTTCTTTGAAGCTCTGCTTACCCTCCTTCATATGCTGCTTGTTGCGTTTACTGTTCTCGTCGAGGGCGAGGCCGAGTTTCTGGATGGTACAGACGATGACCTTGTCTGCATAGTCGTCTGAAAGCAGGCGACGGACTAAAGAAGTTGTGTTGGTGTTCTCTTCGACGCAACCTTCTTGGAATTTATTGAATTCCTCGCGCGTCTGCCGATCCAGATCCTTGCGATCCACCACGAAAAGGCACTTCTCGATGTCCGGGTTATCCTTTAACAGCGTTGATGCCTTGAAAGACGTTAGCGTCTTGCCGCTGCCTGTCGTGTGCCAGATATAACCGTTGCCGCAGTCCTGGGAGATTGAGTCAACAATCGCCTTCACAGCATAGACCTGATATGGCCGCATCATCAGGAGCTTCTGCTCACTTGCGACAAGAACCATGTAGCGACTGATTGTTTGACCAAGTGTGCATTTTACCAAAAAGCTCTCAGCGAAGTTGTCGAGATGGATGATTTTCTTATTGTTTACATCCGCGAACTCATAAGCCGGTAGAAAACGCTCTTCGGCATTAAAGGCGAAGTGGCGTGCATTATTGTTCGCAAAATAGAATGTTCTGTCGCGGTTGCTGACAATAAAAATTTGAATGAAACACAGGAGTGTCTTAGTATAGCCATTCCCTGCGTCGTTTTTGTACTCAACGATCTGCTGCATCGCGCGACGAGGACTTATGCCAAGTGTCTTCAGTTCAATCTGAACAACGGGTACACCATTTATAAGCAGAATGACATCGTAACGATGATGACTGTTGTCCGTATTGATGCGGAGCTGATTGACCACCTCGAACGTGTTCTTGCACCAATCGCGGATGTTGACGAGCATGTAGTTGAGCGGCGTGCCATCATCACGGATAAAGCTATTACGCTCGCGCAGGATGCGAGATGCCGCGAATACATCGGCCGTGACGATGTCGTCCAGGATGCGGGTGAATTCGGCGTCTGTGAGTTTCACGCGGTTTAGCGCTTCAAATTTCTCACGAAAATTCCGCTCCAACGAAGCACGGTCGCGGACGTCCGGGCGATGTTCATATTTGAGGTCCTGCAGCTTTGAGACGAGCGAATCTTCAAGGCTGCGTTCAGTGCTAATCATACCGGGTTGTAACTCCGCGCACGTCAGAAGGCCTGGGTGCTGTTTTGTCGATTCGATAAGCATAGCTGTTGCTTGGCAAAAAAAGGAAGCTTGATGCTTGACGAATGCCGCCCACCGCAGCGATTTGAGGGCTTCATTTGACCCGAAGCGAAAAAATGATTTATTTCAAACGCTTGATATGAAGCATGGCGGAGAGGGTGGGATTCGAACCCACGATACGGTTGCCCGTATGCCGCATTTCGAGTGCGGTGCTTTCGACCACTCAGCCACCTCTCCGCTTTGCTGGTCGGCGCATTTGATGCGCGGCTGTCTCATAGCGGCGAAAAATCGGGCTGGCAAGGGGTGAAATGCAAGTCTTCATATCCTTTCGCCTTGACAGTTTTTAGGGCCTCGCGTAAGGCCGGACGCGTCGAAGTCTGGAAAAATGTCCAGATCAGACGTTGCGCGCCAAGGCGCGCAGAAAATCACCGGCAGATGCGTTCTGGAAGATCCTTCTTTCGCAACCCTGCTAAAGCCCGACTGAGAAAAAGACGGCCGTCCCTTTGGGGATAGAGCCGGAACGAACATGAAAGGATAACCAATGTTCGCAGTCATCAAGACCGGCGGTAAACAGTACCGCGTGGCCGCCAACGACGTGCTCACCATCGAAAAGCTGGAAGCAGAAGCTGGCGCAATCGTAGAATTCAACGAAATCCTGGTCATCGGCGTCGGCGCCGATGCCAAGTTCGGCGCTCCCTTCGTTTCGGGTGCGACGGTCAAGGCTGAAGTTGTAGAGCATAACCGTGGCAAGAAGGTTCTTTCCTTCAAGAAGCGTCGCCGCCAGAATTCCAAGCGTATTCGCGGTCATCGCCAGCATCACACGGTCGTCCGCATCACGGACATCCTCGGCTAATCCAGGTTTTCGAAAGTTAAAGGAGAACACCAATGGCACATAAAAAAGCTGGCGGCTCGTCGCGTAACGGTCGCGATTCTCAGTCCAAGCGCCTTGGCGTGAAGAAGTTCGGTGGCGAAGTCGTCATTCCGGGCAACATTATCGTGCGTCAGCGCGGCACGCAGTGGCATCCGGGCGCCAATGTCGGCATCGGCACAGACCACACGATCTTCGCACTGACGGCAGGCAACGTGAATTACCGTACGCGCGCTAATGGCCGCGTATACGTGTCCGTTATGCCGAAAGCCGAAGCCGCAGAATAAAGCCGGCAAGCGTTAAGCAACCGGCGTCTCATCGACCCGGTTGAACGTTTGAAGGTTCAGTCAAAGAAAAGGGGAGATGGGGCGCTACCCATCTTCCCTTTTTCTTTTATCCCTCAAAGGAGACTGAACCATGCAAGGCGAATTAGTAAGGGCTGGCCAATTACGGCCGCCGGAAACAAGACCAGAGGAACGGCTCAGGCCGGACCGGTTGAGAAGCGATTGCCCCGTCTTACCGTCGCAGAGCCTTGTTCTGCGCGCACCGCACGAAGACGATATTGACGCACTTGCCCATCTCGCCAACAATGCGAACATTGCGACCATGGTGTCGCGCATGCCGCATCCCTACACGTCTAAAGACGCGGCCGATTTCGTGCGACGCACGAATGCGGGCGAGATTGGCAAATGCGTTTATGCCGTGACCCGAGCTGACAATGGCCAGTTTCTCGGCTGCTGCGCGCTCGAACCCCAGGTTGACGAACGAACCCTCGAAATCGGCTACTGGCTGGGCGAACCCCACTGGAACAAGGGCTATGCCACGGAAGCGGCGCATGCGCTGATCGACATGGCCTTCCGCACCCGCAGCCATATCGATCACATCGATGCCCGTTGCCGGGTCACCAATATCGCGTCGAAGCGGGTGATCCAGAAATGCGGCTTCCAGTTCCAGGGCACCGGCATGATCGAATGCCTGGCGGTGGGCGGAATGGTCCCCGTCGAATGGTTCCGGCTGGACCGCAAGACATGGATGTCGCTGAGAAGCTGGGGAGAGCTGAGATGAGTGCCGTCGTTCTCGAAAAGGCAAAAGCGGTTCGCACTGAGCCTGGCCCCTGCCCTGAAATCGTCACGCAACGCCTGACGCTTCGCCCGCACCGCCTGTCGGATGCGGCAGCGATTGCCGAAACGCTTTGCGATTTCAAGGTCAGCCGCATGCTGTCGCGTGTTCCGCAGCCTTATGACCGTCAGGATGCGCTCGACTGGCTGGTGCCGCAAACTTCGGGCATCCTGCCGAACTGGCAGCTGGCGATCACCACCGGCGACGATGTGCATATCGGCGTTGTCGGCCTGGAACTCAGGCACGGCCGCTGGCATCTCGGTTACTGGCTGAACCGCCTCTATTGGGATCGCGGCTATATGAGCGAGGCAGCGTCGGGGGTCCTCGACCGCTTCTTCCGCCGCATGCCGGACACTGTCGTCCATTCGGGCGCGTTTGCCGACAATCTCGGTTCGCTCAATGTGCAGACAAAGCTCGGCTTCCGCATCACAGGCGCAAGCGATGTGTTCAACCGCGCCCGCAATGTCATGGTGCCGCATATCGAGACGGAGCTTGCCCCGGAGGATTTCCGGCTTCTGGCCCCCGCTCCCCGGCATGATCGCGCCTGATCATGCCTTGATCACGATCGGCCCCGGCGGATGCCTTGTCCGCCGGGGCCGTTTTCAGCGCATTCTGTCGATAGGCTTTGACCTAAAGCCTGTCGGACGGTATCGAAAACCTTAAGTACGTCCCGCCGGAGAGCGGGAGCGACCAAGAACAGGACTACCAGACCGATGAAATTTCTCGACGAAGCAAAAGTCTATATCCGCTCCGGTGACGGCGGCGCGGGCGCAGTTTCGTTCCGACGGGAAAAGTTCGTCGAATTCGGTGGACCTGATGGTGGCGATGGCGGCCGTGGTGGCGACGTGTGGGTCGAAGCCGTCAATGGCCTCAACACGCTGATCGATTTCCGTTTCCAGCAGCATTACAAGGCAAAGGTCGGCATCCACGGCATGGGCCGCAACCGCACCGGCGCCAATGGCGACAGTGTCACGCTCAAGGTTCCGGTCGGCACGCAGATCTTCGAGGAAGACAACGAAACGCTGATCATCGACATGACCAAGGAGGGTCAGCGGTTCAGGCTTGCCAAGGGCGGCAATGGCGGCTTCGGCAACACGCATTTCAAGAACGCCACCAACCAGGCACCGAACTGGGCAAACCCTGGCCTTGAGGGCGAGGAAGCCACCATCTGGCTGCGGCTGAAGCTGATTGCCGATGCAGGACTTGTCGGCCTTCCGAATGCCGGAAAATCCACCTTCCTGGCCTCGGTTACCCGCGCCCGCCCGAAGATCGCAAACTATCCCTTCACCACGCTGCACCCGAACCTCGGTGTCGCCACGATCGACGGCCGCGAGTTTGTTCTCGCCGATATTCCGGGCCTGATCGAAGGCGCTCATGAAGGCGTTGGCATCGGCGATCGCTTTCTTGGCCATGTGGAACGCACCCGCGTTCTGCTGCACCTCGTGTCTTCCATCGAGGAAGAAGTCGGCAAGGCCTACAAGACGGTCAAGACCGAGCTTCAGGCCTATGGTGGCGGTCTGACCGACAAGCGCGAAATCGTTGCGCTGTCGCAGATCGATGTGCTCGACGAGAAGGAACTGAAGAAGAAGGCCAAGGAGCTTGAGAAAGCCTGCGGCCAAAAACCTTTCCTGATCTCCGCCATCACCGGCACGGGCATGACCGATGTTCTGCGCGCGCTCCGCGATGTCATCGTCGCGGCAAGCGTGGGCCAGGACACGGCCCTGCCGAACCGCTCCGTTCCTGTTCAGGAGTTCGACGAGGACGTCGACGAATGACGCCCGGCCACGAGATCGGTCACAAGCAAGTCTCTTCCGGGCAAGCCGGCGGTCGCAAGCCGCTCGGCGACCATCGCCGGATCGTCATCAAGATCGGCTCGGCCCTCTTGGTCGATCGCAAGACCGGCCTGAAATCTCCGTGGCTCGACGCGATCTGCGCCGATATCGCCGCGCTTAGGGCGAAGGGTATCGATGTTCTCGTCGTCTCCTCCGGCGCGATCGCCCTCGGCCGTACCGTGCTGAACCTTCCCCACGGCGCCCTCAAACTGGAGGAAAGCCAGGCAGCGGCAGCCGTCGGCCAGATCGCGCTTGCCCGCGCCTGGTCGGAAAGCCTGTCGCGGGACGGGATCGTCGCGGGACAGATCCTGCTGACGCTGGGCGATACGGAAGAGCGTCGCCGCTATCTCAACGCCCGTGCCACAATCAACCAGCTTTTGAAGATCGGCGCTGTCCCGATCATCAACGAAAACGACACCGTCGCGACATCCGAAATCCGCTACGGCGACAACGACCGGCTTGCCGCGCGCGTCGCCACCATGACCGGCGCCGACCTTCTGGTTCTCCTGTCGGATATCGACGGGCTCTACACGGCACCGCCGCATCTCGATCCGGACGCGCAGTTTCTCGATATCATCAATGTCATCACGCCCGAGATCGAGGCGATGGCAGGCGGTGCGGCCTCCGAACTGTCGCGCGGCGGCATGCGCACCAAGATCGACGCCGGCAAGATCGCGACGACTGCGGGCTGCGCCATGATCATCGCATCCGGCAAGCCCGATCATCCGCTGCGCGCCATCGAACAGGGCGCGCGATCCTCCTGGTTTGCCCCATCCGGCACACCGGTGACTGCCCGCAAGACCTGGATTGCCGGGCAGTTGCAGCCAGCCGGCGAACTTGTCGTCGACGAAGGCGCCGAACGCGCGCTGGGATCTGGCAAAAGTCTGCTGCCCGCAGGCGTGCGCCGCATCGAGGGCAATTTCCACCGGGGCGATACGGTCGCGATCATCGGCGCGGAAGGCCGCGAGATTGCCCGCGGTCTTGTCAGCTACGATGCCGACGAGGCACGCCAGATCACCGGCCGCAAATCGGCGGAAATCGAAGCCATTCTGGGCTATGCCGGCCGTGCCGCCATGGTCCATCGCGACGACCTTGTCATGACAGGCGCGATCAGGCGCACGACCACCCGCAAGGAGGATGCCGTCCATGTTGGATAAGGTCCAGACGACCGACGTTGCCGCAATCATGGATGCGATCGGCGTCAACGCAAAGGCTGCAGCCGGCGCATTGGCAACGGCATCGACCGAGCAGAAGAACGATGCGCTCAATGCCATGGCCGATCTGGTGCTCGCCAACAGCGCCGCGATCCTAAGCGCCAATGCTGAAGATCTCCGCAACATCGAGGGCAAGGGGCTCCTGCCCTCCTTCATCGACCGGCTGACGCTGACGGAAAAGTCGATCGCCGGCATGGCGGAGGCGCTTCGCGAAATCGCCGCGATCAAGGATCCGGTCGGCGAAGTGATCGCCGCCTGGGATCGCCCGAACGGGCTTCATATCGAACGTGTCCGTACGCCGCTCGGCGTGATCGGCGTCATCTACGAGAGCCGCCCGAATGTGACGGCAGACGCCGGCGCGCTCTGCCTCAAGGCCGGCAATGCGGTGATCCTGCGCGGCGGCTCGGATTCCATTCATTCATCGCAGGCGATCCATCACTGCCTGGTGGCGGGACTGAAGCAGGCGGGTCTTCCCGAACATGCGATCCAGCTCGTGCCGACGACCGATCGGGCTGCCGTTGGTGCCATGCTGTCGGGCTTGTCCGGCGCCATTGACGTCATCGTTCCCAGGGGCGGCAAAAGCCTGGTTGCCCGCGTCCAGTCCGAAGCCCGCGTGCCGGTCTTTGCGCATCTGGAAGGCCTTTGCCACATCTATGTCGACGCGTCAGCGGATCTGGAAATGGCAAAAGCGATCGTCGTCAACGCCAAGATGCGGCGCACCGGCGTCTGTGGTGCGGCCGAAACGCTGCTGGTCGACAGCGCCGCGATCGGCACGCACCTGATGCCGGTGCTGGAAGCGCTGACACAAGCCGGCTGCGAAATCCGCGCTTCGGCGGCCGTGCTCAAGGTTCACCCGGGATTCAAGCCGGCGAACGAGGAAGACTGGCACACCGAATATCTCGATGCCGTCATATCGGTGGCGATCGTCGATGGAATTTCCGGTGCGATCCGCCACATCAACACCTATTCGTCCAGCCACACCGAAGCGGTGATTGCGGAAGATCCGGCCGTGGTCGCGCGCTTCTTCAACGAGATCGATTCGGCGATCCTGCTCCACAACGCGTCTACCCAGTTTGCCGATGGCGGTGAATTCGGCATGGGCGGCGAGATCGGCATTTCCACGGGCAAGATGCATGCGCGCGGCCCTGTTGGCGTCGAACAGCTGACCTCGTTCAAATACAAGGTGCACGGCACCGGCCAGATCCGGCCCTGACGTGACGATAGAGCGGATCGAAAGACGCCATCTCGCCATGCCGCATGTGGAACGGGGCATGGCCGTCGGCCTTTTCGGCGGTTCGTTCAATCCTCCGCATGAAGGCCACCTTCTGGTCGCCGAAATCGCCCTTCGCCGCCTAGGCCTCGATCAGCTGTGGTGGATGGTGACGCCAGGCAATCCGCTGAAAAGCCGGTCGGAACTCGCGTCCCTCCCCGACCGCATCGCCATGAGCGAGCGGCTGATCCAGGATCCGCGCATCAAGGTCACCGCATTCGAGAAAGCACTCGGCGGCGCCTATACCGCCGATACGCTCTCCTTCGTCAAGGCGCGCAATCCGCATATCCATTTCATCTGGATCATGGGTGCAGACAGCCTCAGGACCTTTCACCATTGGCAGAAGTGGCAGGAGATCGTCTCTACCTTCCCGATCGCCGTGATAGACCGGCCGGGTGCCACCCTTTCCTTCCTGTCATCAAAGATGGCCCGCACATTCCAGCATGCCCGTGTCGACGAGACAGATGCCGGTACGCTGTGGAAGCGCCGTCCGCCCGCTTGGACCTTCATCCACGGTCCGCGTTCGGCCCTCAGTTCAACGGCAATCCGGGCATCGGGAAAGACTTCCGATTCCTAAAACTGGAACATTCCGATCACTTGAAAGATAAAGCATTCAATGCCACCTTCCTTATGCGGCCGGTCATCAGACGGGATTCGCGCGAAGAGGATGTTGCTGTTACCGGACGAAAGGAACGACCCTGACAACAGTACACGCCAAGGGAAGGACGGCCTCCGTCATTCCGCAGAGCCTGGAACGTGGCGATGATGCCGCCGCCCATGCCCTCGATCAGGTCCTCACGAGCCTCGAGGACTCCAAAGCAGAAGATATCGTCACCATCAATATTGCCGGAAAATCCGCTCTCGGAGACTACATGGTCGTCGTCTCCGGACGATCGAGCCGGCATGTCATGGCGATCTGCGATCACCTCATCACCGACCTGAAAGCAGAGGGCCTCGGCGGGGCCCGTGTCGAAGGCATGGAGACGGGTGATTGGGTGCTGATTGACACTGGTGATATCATCATCCATGTGTTCCGTCCCGAAATCCGTGAGTTCTACAACATCGAAAAGATGTGGGCCGCTCCGGATGTCGAGGAAGGCACAGTGCTTCACTAACAGGCCGGGGCGTTCCTGAGCTGACAAGGGGCGACGATTGCATGCTGACGGCGGCGCGTTGACGACGTGGCGGCGCAGTGGCAGCCGAGAGCTCTGAAAACAACGGATCAGGACATGCGCATCAGCCTTTTTGCCGTGGGACGGCTCAAAGCCGGACCGGAGAAGGATCTTGCGTCCCGTTACCTCGACCGTTTCTCCAAGGCCGGGCCCGCGATCGGGCTCGAACTTGCCAGGATGATCGAAGTGCCGGAAAGCCGCGCCTCCAATGCTGAAACGCGCAAGCGCGAGGAAGCGGCCGCTCTCGAAAAGGCCCTTCCCGATGGCGCCATCCTCGTTCTGCTTGATGAACGCGGCAAGGCGCTGGACAGCGAGGCATTTGCCGGCCTGATCGACAAATACAAGGACGGCGGCAAGCGCGACATGATGCTTGCTATCGGCGGCGCCGATGGGCTCGACCCCGATCTTCGCGCACGCGCCGATGTCGTCCTCAATCTCGGCTCGATGACCTGGCCGCACCAGCTGGTCCGCATTCTCATAGCCGAACAGCTTTATCGCGCCGTGACCATCCTTTCAGGCCATCCCTACCACCGCGTTTAGACTTCGTTTACCTTCCGGGCCGATGTTGCGAAACACGATGTTGTTTATGGCTGGCCCCGGCGAATCAGCCTAGCCTTCGCAGGTCCGCTGCAGATTCGAGAACGCAATGACGATCAGGAGAGCCATAGCCCTGGGCCTTGCGCTGCCAGCGATGGCATCGGCGCTTGCCTTCGCGCCTCTCCGTCTGCCGCCCTTTCACTGGATTGCCTTAGCACAGGAAGCGGCACCGCCTGCGGCCCAGCCCTCCCCGCCCGCGACCGAAGCCTTGGCGGATCCGACCGCCGATCTCCAGAAGAGACGGAATGAGACCCGCGGCGAGCTGGAAGTGCTGGCTAAAAGCATGAGCCTTTCGTCGGAAAAGGTCGCTCAGATCGAGCACAGCATTTCCGGCATCAAGAAGACGTCTGCAGATATGCGCCAGGCCCTGATCGATTCAGCCGCGCGGCGCAAGGATCTGCAGTCGAAGATCCAGGTGAGCGAAGACAAGCTCGCTTCGCTGAAAGTGCAGGAAGACAAGATCCGCGTGGCCTTGAGGGGGCGTCGCTCCATTCTCGCCGAAGTGCTGGGTGCTCTGGAGCGCATGGGCCGCAGCCCGCCGCCGGCGCTGCTCGTCTCCCCCGATGACGCGCTCGGCTCCGTCAGAAGCGCGATCCTGCTCGGCGCCGTCGTGCCCGGCATGCGGGCGGAGGCCGAAAGGCTGGTCACAGATCTTCAAAATCTCGCGAGCCTTCAGGCAGAGGCGGCCAAGGAAAAGGAAGCCGTCTCGCAAACCATCACGGCAGGCGTCGAGGAAGAGCGGCGCATGAACCTGCTGCTCGCCGAGAACGCCAAGCTGAATGCCGAGAACGAAAGACAGCTGGCCGCAGAACGCGCGCGTTCTCAGGAACTTGTTGGCCGCGCCACCTCGCTTCAGGATCTCATTCAGGGGCTTGAGGGACAGATCGCATCCGTGCGCGAAGGCATGGATCTGGCCCGTGCCGAGGAAGAGCGTCGGCGGCAGATGTCCGAAGAGGAACGCGAGAAAGCCCGGCAATTGGCCGAAAGCGGTGTGCCCGACAAAAACCGCATTGCGCCCGCATACGCGTTTTCAAGCCTCAGGCAAAAACTGG
This sequence comes from Velazquezella soli, assembly GCF_977018685.1. Lineage (NCBI taxonomy): Bacteria > Pseudomonadati > Pseudomonadota > Alphaproteobacteria > Hyphomicrobiales > Rhizobiaceae > Velazquezella > Velazquezella soli. Next base: position 498,657 of record NZ_CDRNXF010000004.1, on the reverse strand, counting down.
AGCTTCCAGTTGCCGGCGAAATATTGCGTGCGTTCGGCGATGCAGACGGGACGGGACACCCGGCACGCGGTATGACCGTGGCCTCCAACCCCGGCGCAGTGGTGACGGCACCGGCCGATGGGCTGGTCGTGTTTGCCGGTGCATTCCGGAGCTATGGCCAGATGATCATCCTGAACGCCGGCGACGGCTATCATGTTGTTCTGGCAGGAATGGACATGGTCAACGCGCGGCAGGGCAAGTTTGTCTTTGCTGGCGAACCGATCGCTGCCATGGGTGAGAAAAGAGTAGCAAGTGCGACTGCGTTGGCGCTGGAAACGGATCGCCCGACGCTTTACATTGAATTCCGAAAAGACGGCACTCCGGTTGATTCTAAACCGTGGTGGGCCAGCAAAGAAACTGGAAGGGCGCGAAATGATTCGTAGGGCTTCTCTTGTCATCGTCGGAGCACTGTTGGGTGCGACCGCGATGAGCGTCATTTATTCGGCCGGTGTCCCGGCTCAGGCCGCCGGGGCTTCCACCTATAAGGAACTGTCGATCTTCGGCGACGTGTTCGAGCGGGTTCGCGCCCAGTATGTGACGCCACCGGATGAAAACAAGCTGGTCGAAAATGCCATCAATGGCATGCTGAGCTCGCTGGATCCGCATTCGAGCTTCATGAATTCCAAAGATGCCGAAGACATGCGCACCCAGACGCGCGGTGAATTCGGCGGTCTTGGCATCGAAGTGACGATGGAGAACGAGCTCGTCAAGGTCATCACTCCGATCGACGACACGCCGGCATCCAAGGCTGGCATTCTTGCCGGCGACTTCATTACTGAAATCGATGGCCAGGCTGTTCGCGGCCTGAAACTTGAGGACGCCGTCGAAAAGATGCGCGGCGCCGTCAACACACCCATCAAGCTGACCGTCATCCGTCAGGGTGCCGACAAGCCACTCGACATCACCGTCATGCGCGACATCATCGCCGTGCGCGCCGTCAAATCGCGCGTCGAAGCTGGCGACATCGGCTATGTGCGCGTCATCTCGTTTACCGAGAAGACCTATGACGATCTCGAAAAGGCGATCAAGAAGATCAAGGCTGACGTGCCTGCCGACAAGCTGAAGGGCTTCGTGCTTGACCTGCGGCTCAACCCGGGCGGTCTGCTGGACCAGGCGATCAACGTCTCCGATGCGTTCCTGGAACGCGGCGAAGTGGTTTCCACCCGTGGCCGCAACGCAGATGAGACACGCCGCTTCAATGCCGGCCCTGGCGACCTGACCGATGGCAAGCCGGTGGTCGTGCTGGTAAACGGCGGCTCGGCTTCCGCATCTGAAATCGTCGCCGGTGCCCTTCAGGACCTGAAGCGCGCGACCGTTGTCGGGACCCGCTCGTTCGGTAAGGGCTCCGTCCAGACGATCATTCCGCTTGGTGAATCCGGTGCGCTGCGTCTGACGACGGCGCTCTACTATACGCCATCGGGCAAGTCGATCCAGGGAACGGGCATCACGCCTGACATCAAGGTCGAACAGCCGCTGCCGCCGGAACTGCAGGGCAAGGTCCGCGCCGAAGGCGAATCCAGCCTCAAGGGCCATATCCAGGGCGCGGCCGAAACAGACGAAGGTTCCGGTTCGGCTGCCTATGTGCCGCCGGAAACCAAGGACGACCTGCAGCTGAACTATGCCATGGACCTGCTGCATGGGACAAAGACAGACCCGTCCTTCCCGGCAAGCCCCGACAAGGCTGCGGCCGCCGTCAAGAACTAATCAGGCAAACCGGTCAGGCGGCTGTTTCATCACAGCCGCCTGACCGCATTCATTTCGGCAGCGCAGACGCGGGCATATCCCTTGGGCAGCGATCTCCATGCACCGCTCGGTCAAAACCGGCCGCCGAAGCGACGAACGGCGCGTCGCCTGTCGGCCGTTGCCGTTTTAGGAAGCATCGGCGTGATTGCCGTCGTCGGCTTGTCGATCTATGCGATGCGAAACGACCCTCAGCTTGAGCGCATCGCCTCGAGCGAGCCCCCCTCCTCCACGGCGATCGCCCCCAAGACACCTGCCGATGATGCAGTTTCTCCCGAAAATGCCAACCCCAACGGCATGCCCCGGTCCAATCCGAATTCCGGCGCGACCATTGAGCAGAACCGGATGGCGGACGGCTCGGTCGTGACAAAATACACGCCGCGCGCAAGGGATGGAAACGGTCCCGTCCTTATCAATGCCCAGAGAATTGGCCAGGACCCGCGATTTGCGGCAGAGCCGAATACGTCTCTTCTGGAAGACACGGAATACGGCAAACTGCCGATCCTCGGCGAGGATGGCATGCGACCCATGGACCAGTATGCACGACCCTGGTCCGGCGCCCGCGGCACAAGGATCGCGATCGTGGTCGGTGGCCTCGGCCTCAGCCAGACGGGCACCCAGCGCGCAATCCAGCAACTGCCGCCAAGCGTAACGCTGGGCCTTGCTGCAAGCGGCAACAGCCTGCAGCGCTGGATGCAGGAAGCGCGCCGCGCGGGCCACGAAATCCTCATCCAGGTCCCGTTCGAGCCTTACGACTATCCGGCCAACGACCCCGGACCAGGCACGCTTCTCGTCAAGGATCCTGCCGCAAAGAACCTTGAGCGACTGCATGTGGCGATGGGCGAGATCACCAACTATACGGGGATCATGAACTACCAGGGCGGCCGCTATCTCTCCGACGTCAAGGCGCTTGAGCCTGTCCTGCGCGACATGGCCTCCCGCGGCCTGCTGTTCCTCGATGACGGCACCTCGGCCCAGTCGAAGACGGAGGTGCTGGCAAAGGCGATGCAACTGCCGCACGCCTTCGGTGACCTGACCCTGGACGGTCAGCTTCAATCCGACGCGATCCTCAAGAAACTTGACGAACTGGAGCGGATAGCCCAACGCAAGGGAACGGCAATCGGCATCGCCTCCGCCTTCGACGAGAGCATCGCGGCGATCCGCAAATGGGCCGACGAAGCCTCGCAACGCGGTGTAGAAATCGTCGGTGTATCGACGCTTGCCCGCGAGAGCGTGGCACCTTGAAGCAAGGGGAATGATATGGCCAAGGATCACAAGAAACCGGTGAAAGCGGACGATCTTCCCTATCGTCCCTGCGTCGGGGTCATGGTGCTCAACAGCGAGGGCCTCGTTTGGGCCGGACGCCGCATTGCTGCCGGCAACAGCGAATTCGACGGGTCTCCGCAACTGTGGCAGATGCCGCAGGGCGGGATCGACAAGGGCGAAGATCCCCTGCCCGCCGCCTATCGTGAACTCTACGAAGAAACGGGCATGCGTTCCGTCACGCTGCTTGCCGAAGCCGGCGAGTGGATCAATTACGATCTTCCGGAACACCTGATCGGTATCGGACTGAAGGGAAAGTATCGCGGCCAGACGCAGCGCTGGTTTGCCTTCCGCTTTGACGGCGATGAAAGCGAGATCGCCATCAACCCGCCGCCGGGCGGCCATACGGCTGAATTCGATGCCTGGGAATGGAAGCCGATGCAGGATCTGCCCGGCCTGATCGTGCCGTTCAAGCGCTCGGTCTATGACCGGGTCGTCGCGGAATTTGCCCACCTCTCGCCGGCGGGCTGATTGCACGTCCGATTAGCGCTGGTCGGATAAAGCAAAGCCCGGTGAAAGCAACTTCCACCGGGCTCGAGCGATAGAATGTCGATGATTTGAGCTTTACTCAGCGGAGTCGGCTGATTCCGCGTTGAGCTGGCCGTATCTCTCTTCGCCGATCTTCGAGAGAAGTTCGAGCTGCGTTTCCAGGAAGTCGATATGACCCTCTTCATCCATCAGCAGCTGTTCGAAAAGCTTCATGGAGACATAGTCTCCGGCGGCGTGACAGATATCACGCGACGCCTTGTAGGCGGTGCGGGCATCGTATTCACCAGCCAGATCGGCCTCTAGAACTTCCTTGACGTTCTGACCGATGCGAAGCGGTGCCAGCGTCTGAAGGTTCGGATGACCCTCGAGAAAGATGATGCGGTCGATCAGACGATCGGCATGCTGCATCTCTTCGATGGATTCGGCCCGCTCCTTCTTGGCAAGCTTGGTAAAACCCCAATCATGCAGGAGACGATAGTGCAGCCAGTATTGGTTCACAGCGCCAAGTTCGAGGAAAAGTGCCTCGTTAAGCCGCTCGATGACCTGTAAGTCGCCTTTCAATGTCCGCTCTCCTGTTTTCTTCGTGGAGTTGTTTCAAGCGCGACATATAGACGATCACGTCAGCTTCCGTCGAGTGCCGCTGGGCGTGATATTCCTCAGTGGTCTTGATGATCAGATCAACGACATTGGGAAAGCAACCGCAGCAGCGGCCGCGTTTTTCCATCGCATGGTAGACCTTGACGGGAACGATCAGCTGCCAACAGTCCTCAGTGAGGAGTTGGATGATCGTATCCTTGATCTCCCTTTCGGTGATGTAATTGCAACTGCAAACCAGCATTTTGGATCGACCTGGAGAACATTGACCTCGATACAGACTTTTTGCAAAAGAGGACAAGCGATGTCAAGAAAGAATCCAGCCCGGTAATTGACATATCATAACCCCCTTATCAACGATCCGTGATCGGAGGCAGTGATGCCTAACCGGCTGCTGTGTCGCTGCGATATCTCTGAAAACGCTCGGACGTCACTCGATCGAAACAACGCGCCGCCACAGGTTCCGTCCGCGGCAGAAGCAGAATCGCTCCACACGCCCGGAAAAGATGCGAGTGTCCCTTTGACGTCGAAACCCATCTGACGGAGTCTGTGGGAGGCATTGCCGAGCAAGCCCTGCTCTCCGCCACCGTAATCCGCACAGCCCGTGATATCCAGAGAGAGCCCGTTGCGCCCTTCTAGCGTCACCAGTGGCGTATATCGGTCGCACCAGTCGGAGAGCGCCATCAGAAGCGCCGCGTCGGCATCATCGTCTTCGTCCATCACGTCGAGCTCCGGAAAGATCGCTCGCGCTTCTGAAACGCCCTGCCCCAGCTCCAGGTTAAGGCGTTCGGCGGCCGCGTCGAGCACTGTCAGGCACATCCTGTCGGCGTGGCGCCCGGCAAAGACGATCGGTGGATGGTCGTGATGGCGGGAAGACCGCCAGTCCATACCCCAGCGGCGGCGCGCGATTCTGTCGGTTGACAGACGCGGGAACACGAGTGTCAGAATACGCCTCTGTCCATGCGCCAGAGGGGATCGAAAACAGGCGGTCATGCGGGTTCCAATCCAGACCAGACGCGAGCATCAGGAGCAAGCTCGCCAACCGCTTTCCGTCTCCGAGATCGGCTTGCGCAGGGCAAAAGTCTCTCCCGCGCCCAGGCACCTTTGGCCATGGCGTCAACTCCATCGATAATGTTCTCTTTATGTTCTTATGGATTCCAGACACGTGGCAAAGAGTCAACAGCTCCCGATCAGGAATCTTTTCCTCTAAAAGCTATCGCAATGATTCTTTTCTCGAAATAGCTGCTTCAGGTATTATATGTGCCTGAGTTGGAAGGAGATCCCATGGCCCGCATTGACCAGACCGATGATTGGCAGGATCGCCATGCGCCGACGATCAGCACGTTCGAGTCGCTGGCATTAGAAGCCTACAGCCACCTTCCGGACGAATTCCGCAAACTCACGACGAACCTCACCATTGAGGTCGAAGAATTTCCGGACGACGACGTTTTCGAAGACATGGCGCTGGAAACGCCGTTCGACCTTCTGGGCCTGTTCGAAGGACGTGGCATTTCGGAACGGTTTACGGTCGAAACCGGCGAACTGCCCAATCGCATCCGGCTCTATCGCCGGCCTATCCTCGATTACTGGGCGGAGAATGAGGAAACGCTGGGCGATATCATCACCCACGTCCTTATCCACGAGATCGGCCATCACTTCGGCCTGAGTGACGACGACATGGAGCGCATCGAGGCGAGCGCCGAGGAAGCAAGCCAGCGCTGATCCAGCGCTGGCAGACACACCTCGGCCTAGCTTTTTACTGCTCGCCGAGCTTCATGTCGGGGCTGTATTCCTTGCCTTCTACAGTCTTCATCACGGCCTGGCCGCAATGCATCTCGCCCGTCTTGCCGTTGAAGGCGTAGCTTGGCGAACCGGAGAGTTCCCAGCCCTTGTTCAGCGCCGCCGTCACCCGGTGACAAAAGGCGGCATCGTCAGGACCGGTAATGAAACGATATACTTTCATGGCTTTCTCTTTCTGTTGGCGATGACCGACGCGCTGGCGACGAGCTTTTCCGCATCTTCGAGATGCAGACGCTCGACCATGCGGCCGTCGAGGTTGATGACGTTGAGCGTTTCGGCTCCCGGCTGGCGGAAGGCCTCGATGATGGCGCGTGCCTCTTCAAGCGCATCATCATCAGGACCGAAATGACGGTTGGCCGCGTCGATCTGCGCCGGATGGATCAGCATCTTGCCCGAAAATCCCATGGCGCGGCCCTGGGCGCACTCGGCTTCGAGCGCGGCTTCGTCCTTGAAATCGTTAAACACGCTGTCGATCACATCGACACCATAGGCCCTGCCCGCCAGCACGACCTGCATCAACCAGGGTATGAGATTGGCCCGCCCCGGTTGCGGCAAAACACCCGTTGCCTTGCGAAGATCGTTGAGCCCCACGACGAGGCATTTGATCCGTCCGCCCACGCTCGAGATTTCGGCGGCGTTGAGGACGCCGAGCGGCGTTTCGATCATCGCCCAGATAGAGACCCTCTCCGGCACGCCCGCCTGAGAAAGGCGCTCGGCGATCACCCGGACGTCGTCCGCATGCTCAACCTTGGGAATGACCACCGCATCCGGCAGAAGTTCGACGATGAGCTCGAGATCCGCAGGACCGAATTCGCTTGTGAGCGGATTGATCCGGATAGCCGTCTCGAGACCATCGGAATTCAGCTCGGCAAAGCTTCTGCGGAGGTTATCCCGCGCTTCCGCCTTCTGCCCGGAGGCCACGGAATCCTCCAGATCGAAAATCACGCCGTCGCAGTCGAGCTGCGGGATTTTCGAAAGCGCACGGGTGTTGCTCGCGGGAACGCTCAGGAGCGAGCGCCGGATCAAAGCGGCCATCGCTTCGGGACCATGTAATCATTGGGAAAAGTCATAACGTGGTTGTGACAAGCTTTTTGGCCCTCGGCAAGACAGGAGGTCGTGAAACCACTTGTAAGCGGGGCCCGCCGGTCCCACATTTCAGACGTTGAAAGGTATGATCCATGCAAAACATTCGTGCATTTTTCGTCGTCGCCTCAGCTATTGCGGTGCTTGCCATGGCGGCGCTGTTTACAGCGTCTCTGACCGTCGCATTTGCCGGCATCCTCGTCCTTCTTTCGATTGGTAGGGCGATCTCGACCAGGTTGAACCCTGTACCCGTGCGAGCGAAATCGTTCGGACCAAAGCCGGCCAGCCGCGATATCCGTGTGTGGAACGACGGCCGCGGTACCATCATCGACCTCTAGCGTCATCATGTTCGCTCCGCCTGCGCGCTCTGGCGCAGCGGAGTACCGGTTGAAGGCATAATGCCCTTCAAATCGGCGGCAAATTGCTTTATTTGGCCTTCACGACAACTCCCTTGGAGGCAGATCATGGACAAGTTCACGCAACTCACAGGCGTCGCAGCGCCGCTTCCGGTCGTCAACATCGACACCGACATGATCATTCCCAAGGACTACCTGAAGACGATCAAGCGAACCGGTCTCGGCAAGGGACTGTTTGCAGAATCCCGCTACAATCAGGATGGGTCAGAAAACCCAGATTTCATCTTGAACAAGCCGGCCTATCGCAATTCCAAGATCCTGGTGGCTGGCGACAATTTCGGCTGCGGCTCGTCGCGTGAGCACGCGCCTTGGGCACTTCTCGATTTCGGCATCCGTTGCGTGATCTCGACCAGCTTTGCCGATATTTTCTACAATAACTGTTTCAAGAACGGCATCCTGCCGATCATCGTGTCTCCAGAAGATCTCGAAAAGCTGCTCGACGATGCGGATCGCGGCTCCAATGCCGTCATTTCGATCGATCTCGAAGCGCAGAAGATCACAGGTCCGGATGGCGGCTCGCTGCATTTTGACATCGATCCCGGCCGACGCCAGATCCTCTTGGAAGGTCTCGACGATATTGCTTCGACATTAAAGAGCGACGCCGTGATCTCGAGTTTCGAGGACAAGAACAGCACGGAACGCCCCTGGCTCTGAGGGTCATCAGATGGTCACGCATATCTCCTCGGGATCACCCTTCGAAGCGCGGATCGGCTATTCCCGAGCAGTTGTTGACCGTGACATGGTCTATGTCTCGGGCACGACGGGCTATGACTATGCCCTGATGGTGATGCCTGACGATGTCGCTGACCAGACCCGCAACGCGCTCGCCACTATTGCAAAAGCGCTTGGCGAAGCCGGCAGCAGCCTGAAGGACGTTGTCCGCGTGCGCTATTATCTCGTCGACATGGCCGATTACGATTCTGTGGTCGAGGTCGTCGGATCGGTATTTGCCCAGATTCGGCCGGCAGCGACCATGATCGTCTGCGGCCTCACCACCCCTGAAATGAAAATCGAGATCGAAGTGACCGCACGCATCGGTGCCGGCGCTTCCTGAAACAGCTGCCCAACCGCCGCCTGAACAATCAAGGACATCTGCACAATGGCAAAACACCTTTTCCTGCTTCCCGGTGATGGCATCGGTCCAGAGGCCATGGGCGAAGTGCGCAAGATCATCGCCCATATGAACGACGCCATGAGTGCCGATTTCGTCACCGACGAAGGTCTGGTCGGCGGCTGCGCCTATGATGCGCATGGCGCCGCCATTTCCGACGCGGATATGGAAAAAGCGATGGCGGCCGATGCCGTCCTGTTCGGCGCCGTCGGCGGTCCGAAATGGGATAGTGTGCCCTATGAGGTGCGCCCGGAAGCCGGCCTGCTGCGTCTGCGCAAGGATATGGAGCTTTTCGCAAATCTGCGCCCGGCCATCTGCTATCCGGCGCTTGCCGCCGCCTCTTCGCTGAAACCCGAACTGGTGGACGGGCTCGACATCCTGATCATCCGCGAACTGACCGGCGGCGTCTATTTCGGTGAGCCGAAGGAAATCATCGATCTCGGCAACGGCCAGAAGCGCGGCATCGACACCCAGATCTACGACACCTACGAGATCGAACGCATCGCAGGCGTTGCCTTCGAACTGGCGCGCACCCGCAAGAATGCCGTTTGCTCCATGGAAAAGCGCAACGTCATGAAGTCGGGCGTGCTGTGGAACCAGGTCGTCACCGAAATCCACAAGGCAAAATATTCCGATGTGAAGCTGGACCACATGCTGGCCGATGCCGGCGGCATGCAACTGGTTCGCGCGCCGAAACAGTTCGACGTCATCGTCACCGACAACCTGTTCGGCGACATGCTGTCCGACGTTGCAGCCATGCTGACGGGTTCGCTTGGCATGCTGCCGTCCGCGTCCCTCGGCGCCCCCGATGGCAAGACCGGCAAGCGCAAGGCGCTTTATGAGCCGGTCCATGGTTCGGCACCGGATATTGCCGGCAAGGGCATTGCCAACCCGATCGCCATGATCGCGTCGTTTGCCATGTGCCTGCGTTATTCGTTCAACATGATCACCGAAGCAGACAACCTGGAAAAGGCGATCGCCGCGGTACTCGACCAGGGCATCCGCACCGGCGACATCATGGCTGACGGCTGCCGCCAGGTCGGCACCGGCGACATGGGCGACGCCATCCTCAAGGAATTTGCCGGCCTCTCGGCCTGAGGCATCCCGCGAGGGGACCACGGCCTTAAACGAAAAAGGGCCCGGCGTTTCCGCCGGGCCCTTCTTTTTGCTGACTGATCAGTCGTTGAGATCGATATTGCGCCGGTCCTTCACGAAGACCGCGCCGATGATGATCGTGAGAACGGCAAAGCCGACCGGGTACCAGAGGCCGGCATAGAGATCCCCGGTCGAGGCAACGATCGCGAAGGAGGTGGCCGGCAGCAGCCCGCCGAACCAGCCGTTGCCGATGTGATACGGCAGCGACATGGCGGTATAGCGGATGCGTGTCGGGAAAAACTCCACCAGCGCCGCGGCGATCGGGCCGTAGACGATCGTCACATAGACGACCATGACCCAGAGAATGGCGATGACAGTCAAAGCCTGGGCATTGCCGAACACCGCGAAGAAGCCATCCACACGCACCTTGGCAGCATCGTTGGCGGCAGGGTAGCCGGCTGCCACGCTGGCCGGGCCGAGACGCTGGGCGAAGGTTTCGGTCTTGCCGTCCGGCAACGTCACATTGGCAACGGGAACGTCCGTGCCCGCTACGCTGACCGTGGTTGGCGCACCGGCGGCTGCTGGCACCAGCGTGTAGGTAAACGCCTGCTGCGACAGCGTGCGTCGCGCGACGTCGCATGGCTGCGTGAAGGTTCTGATACCAACAGGGTCGAACAGGGATCCGCATGTCGCCGGATCCGCCGAAACCTGGATCTGGACGTTTTTGATCGCTGCCGCGTAGGTCGGATTGGCGGTATTGGTCAATGCGTGGAACAGCGGGAAGTACGTGACCGCTGCGAGCGCGCAGCCTGCCAGAATGACCCATTTGCGGCCCACGCGGTCAGACAGCGCACCGAAGACGAGGAAAAATGGTGTGCCGAGAAGAAGCGACCAGGCAATCAGTACGTTCGCCGTCAGAAGGTCGACTTTCAGGATGCTCTGCAGGAAGAACAGCGCGTAGAACTGGCCGGTATACCAGACGACGGCCTGGCCGACGACAAGACCGAACAGTGCGATCAGGACGATCTTGCCGTTCTTCCAGGTGCCGAAGGCTTCCGTCAGCGGTGCCTTCGAACGGGTGCCTTCTTCCTTCATCTTCTGGAAGACGGGGGACTCGTTCATCTGCAAGCGGATGTAGATGGAGACCGCAAGCAGCAGTGCCGATCCGAGGAACGGAATGCGCCAGCCGCCCAGCAGACCGAATATGACCGGATAGCTTGTGGCAAAGGCTTCTTCACCCATGTTGACGCGCAGCGTCACGATGACGGCGAGCGACAGCAACAGGCCAAGCGTCGCCGTCGTCTGAATCCAGGCCGTGTAAAATCCGCGGCGACCGGGCGGCGCGTGCTCCGCCACATAGACAGCAGCACCACCGTATTCGCCACCAAGCGCCAGGCCCTGCAACATGCGCAGCGCGATGAGAAGGATGGGCGCCGTTGCACCAATCTGCTCGTAGCTCGGCAGAAGACCGACAAAGAATGTCGATAGGCCCATGATCACGATCGTGACGAGGAAGGTATATTTGCGTCCGACAAGATCGCCGAGCCGTCCGAAGACCAGTGCGCCGAAGGGGCGGACGAGAAAGCCTGCAGCAAAGGCCAGCAGTGCAAAGATGGCCTGCGTGGCGGGCGGAAACGCCGAAAAGAACTGCCGGCCGATGATGACGGCAAGCGTTCCGTAGAGATAGAAATCATACCATTCGAAAATGGTACCCAGCGACGAGGCGAAGATGACCTTCTTTTCCTCGCGCGTCATGGGGCTAGCCTTCGTCCGGGCTGCCGTTGCGACGTGTGCCATTGTCGTCCTCCCAACAAGATGAACTCCGTGCCTTCCTGTCCGGCCATTCTCCTCCTCGGCCAGACAGGTTAGCGCAATCGTTGCAGAGTGACAGAATTTGGCACGCCGGATGAGACATGCTTTCGGCTTATGACTTTCGTCTAATGACGTAGCTCGGAATGGTCAGGAGCGAAGCGCCTGGGCGGGCGACTGCCGATAGGCAAGAAGTGCCGGCACGGCCGAAAGGACCGCTGCAAAGCCCAGCAGAAAAAGTGCCAGACGTACGTCGTCTCTCGTGAACCCGACCGGCAGGATGACCCCGCTTTTCGCGGTAAACAGATGGGCGCCGAACTGCGCCGCCAGTAGCCCGCAGACGAAGCCGAGCCCGATGCCAAGCGCAACCAGGAGAAGAAGCTCCAGCCACACGATGAGGAACACGACGACGCGCGGTGCCCCGAACGCGCGCAGCGCGCCGATCTGCCGGCGCCTCTGCCCCACATGGATCACCGTCACCAGCACCAGTGCTGCCGCGACAAGAGCCTGAGATCCCGCAGCGACCGCACTCAACACCATTTTCGCATCGCCAAGCGTCGCATAAAGGCCGGTCAGCACCTCGCCGGGAAATACCGCCACCGTGCCATTGCCGCGATAGGCCTGACGCAGGCGATAGGCATCGGCAATCGACTTCGGTTTGACCAGAATCGCTGGAAGGCCGGGGGTATCAGCCCCGAAATCCTCAACGATCGGCGCATCCGGATCGATGCCGCCGTGATGATGGTCTTCGTCATGGGTGGTAGAGGCGACAGATGCCGCAGGCTCCGTGCTTGCGTCCTCGTGCTCATGCTCAGCGCCTAAACCATGAACGTGCCATACGGCCTGGATCGGCACGAGAATGGCGCGGTCCCATGGCGTGCCGGTCGGTTTCAGCTTGCCCACGACCTTGTATGCGATGTCCGTATGGGTTGGACCACCAGTTTCGGCTGTTCCATGCATCGGCTTGACGACGGCGCCGACCGGAAGAGTGACGGAAGCGCCGAGAACCGCTTCGCCTTCCGCGGCAAACAAGCGCCCCTCGCCAAAGCCCGGCGTCGTGCTGGTCACAAGCGTCGTCGTCGTTCCCACGATCGGATAGCCGGCAAAGGAATCGCCGAAACCGACGGGAGCTGCCCAGGCGACACGCGGATCGGCGGCAAGTTTCGAAAGTAGCTCTCCATCGACCAGCGGCAGCGGCGCGGGCTGGAGAAAGATCGAGGAGAGGATCAGCTGCGTTTCGCTGCCGGAGGCGCCGATCACCAGATCGAACTTGTCGGCGGCACGCGCACTGCCGAGCCGCAGCGACCGTTCCTGCAGGGTCACGGCAACGCCGAGCGCCGTCGCAAGGGCAACCAGAAGCACCACGACGGCGCAGCCCAGCCAGAGACGCCGCAGGTCGGCGACAATAAAACGGATCATGCCGGCACCTCCCCGACAACCTCATCGCCGACGATGCACCCGCCCCTGAGCACGATGCGCCGGTCGAGGCGTTCGATCATGCGTTGGTCGTGCGTCGCCACAACAAGCGTGCTGCCGGCACCGGCCGCGACGGACAGAAGCAGATCCCCAACCGCCTCGCCGTTTTCGAGATCGAGGCTTGCCGTCGGCTCATCGGCAATGATGATACCGGGCTCGCGCAGCAGCGCCCGGGCAATCGCCACCCGCTGCATCTCGCCGCGCGACATAGTCTCGACGGACTGACCGGTTCGCTTCAACCCCACGGTCTCGATCAGCTCATGCGCTCTTTTCACCAGATCCGGGGTCGAGACCCGCGAAAGCCGTGCCGGCAGCAGCACGTTATCCAGCGCGGAGAGGCCCGCAAACAGATGGAAATCCTGCATCACGAGGCCCACATTTTCGGCCCGCCAGCGGTCTCGCCGGCCTTCCGACAGTCTGGCGATATCCTGCCCGCCCCAGACCACATGGCCGCTACCGACACGCTCCAGCCCCGCAATGATATTGAGAAGCGTGCTCTTGCCCGATCCCGACCCGCCCGTCAGCGCAACGCGGCTGCCGGCGGCGATCTCAAGAGCATCGATGGAAAGAACCGGTGTCGCCAGACCGGGAAACGAGACGGCGAGAGATTGCACCTTCAGAGGCATCATGTCGTCAGACCGTACCGTATTCCGCCTGTCGGATCCGCAGCAGGCTGACGAAGCCGGTGTCCGGATCGGTCCACGAGCCCATCTCGAGCGTGCCGCGCACCTCGATCGTCTGGCTTGGCTGGGTGAATGTCTGCTTCTCATCGAGATAGACAACGACGATATTGTCCGGCCAGTCCGCATCGGTGGAGCAGAACGGGCAGATCGACATCGGCACTTCGGTCAGAACAAAGAACGAGGCTTCCGCCTTCAACGGTGGCGCCATGAAACCGCGCATGGCGATCTCCTGGCCGTTCAGCCGCTTAACCTTGTCGGAAAATTCCAGACCGAGAACGCTGACCTTGCCATAGAGCTCGTCGAAGGAAAGCCCGTTTTCTGCGCGGGCGGTTGCGCCTGATATCAGCAGCGGCAGGCCGGCAATGATGCCGAGCGAGGTCTTGAGCATCTGGCGACGGCCGACCATTTCGAGCGCTCCCATGATCACTTTCCCGCGTTGATCACGGTCATCATCCAGCAGGTGAGGCATATCTTCAAGTCCCGCGATATCTAAAGTAGATAGGGGCACGCCTCAGGACATGCCCCCTCTTTAACCATGGTCTTTCAGACCCAGTCGGTCTGATCAGTTGGTCTGCTTGGCGCCCAGCGCGAAAGTCTCCGCGAGAACCTTGTAGACGTCGCTCTGCTCCATGTAACCGCGGAACCCTTCCGAACCCGGGCCGGCAGCCTGGAGAACGACGTCGTCAACCGAATGGACGCCGCTGTCGGCGCTCTTCGGAATGATGCCGGTCACGAGAACGGCGCCCGGGACATCCTTGTAGGCTTCGTTGGCGACATATTCCTTCTTTTCGTTCTGGATGGCCGGAACGAAGGGATTGTCGAGCTTCGGACGGAATGTCTCGTAATGATCAGGGCCGTTATTGGCGTTCAGGAACAGGCGCTTGGTAACATCGACCTTGTCAGGATAACCGTCCTTGTTCTCGTCCATATAGTTCGGGAAGCCTGCCTCGGCATAGGTCCCGACCTTTTCGCGCATGTCGTCGCCCGGCTTTTCATCGTTGACCGTACCGATGATCGAAACACCGTGGGTATGATCGCCGGTGACGACGATCAGCGTGTCGGGGTTCTTGCCGGCAAATTCGCGGGCGGCGACGATTGCCTTGTCGAATTCGATCGTATCGACGACGGCGCGGTCCCAGTCCAGCGGATGGGACATCTTGTCGATGTTGGCAGCTTCGACCATCAGGAAGAAGCCGTCCGGGTTCTTCGACAGCGTGTCGAGCGCGACCTTGGTCATATCGACGAGGCCCGGCTGATCCGGGAACTTCGCCGTCGTGCCCTTTTTCAGGAATTCGCGGTCAAGCGTCGTGTCCATGTTGCCGGTGTGGAACAGGCCGAGGATCTTGCCGGTATTGGTGCCGGATGCCGTTGCCAGTTCAGCCTTGCTGGTCGCAAGCATGTAGCCGGCATCCTTGAACAGGGCGATATAGTCCTTGTCGTCCTTGCGCTTGGATCCAGGCGTCGCCTGGGGCAGGAAGTAGGCGGAACCGCCGCCGAGCAGGACGTCCGGCTTGACGTCGAACAGCATGCCGTTGATTTCCGCCTTGTCGCCGCGCTTGCGGGTATGGGCGACGACGGCTGCGGGTGTTGCGTCCTGAACTTCTGCGGTCGTGACGATGCCGATCGACTTCTTCGTCTGGCGGCGGACCGCTTCCGCGTATGTTTCAACCTTCGGATCGTCCATCGAGTCAGGCGTGCGGTCGGCATAGACGCCGATTGCGTTCACGGCTGTCTTGTGGCCGGTCATATAGGCCGACATCGTGTTGGCGCTGTCGGTGGCGACAGCGTCCGTCGCAGACGTCCCGATAAAGGCTGCCGGCGGGATGTCGTCCATCGCGAGACGACCGTTCGCCTTGCCTTCGGTCATGCCCTTGGCCATGATGCGGGCAGCGGTGCGATGCGCCACGGAAAGACCGTCACCGATCAGGAAGATCACGTTCTTGGCCTTTGGCTGCGCCGCGGTGCCGTAGACGTTCCAGGTCACGCTTTTGGTTTCCGAACCAGCAGACACCTCAACCTTGTAGTCGCCGGCATTCGCGATCGTCAGTGCGCGCAGCACGACGGCGGAACCGAGGACCTTGTCCTTGTTCTTCTCTTCTGCAACGAACTCGACATCCTTGCCGAACACAGACTTGTAGTCCTGGCCGTTGACGGTGATCTTGACGTCTTCAGGCTTCACGACCGAGCTGAACTCGACCTTGAAATCGAATGGAGAGCCGGTCAGGATCGTCGCCCGATCAAGCGGAAAGACGTTCGCGGCGTGGGCGGCTTGCATGCCGCCGGAAAGAATTGTTGTGGCTGCAAAGGCAGCAAGAAGCATACGCATGGAAAACCCCCGTCGTTGCGTCGCATAGAGGTTCGGGGATAGCCCCATGCGATGACAGTGCAATGACAGAAACGTGATAACGCGCCGATGTCCAATCGCATCAACCTTGACTCTGCGGCAAAATCTTTTATGAGCAGCTTTGGAAAAGGAGTGTCCATGCTTCGCCGCGACTTTCGCTTTGCTGCGTGCTATGACCTGGCAGTATCTGCCGGGCGGCTGGATGTTGCCCTTTCGGTTTCCGACAAAACCACGGCCAAAACGACGACGAAAATTATCGTCTGACGTCTCTGGCCACCGCTCTCTCCCCGGTACGGCCGGGGACAAGGAACACCGCGTCGCGCACGACACGGGCTTCCCCCTCAGAAAACCGAGGAGAGACAGAAAGAGAGCAAAGAAATGGGTTTCAAGATCGCAGTCGCCGGAGCAACCGGCAATGTCGGCAGGGAAATGCTGAACATTCTCGCGGAACGTGGTTTTCCGGCTGATGAAGTCGTCGCACTCGCCTCCGCCCGCAGCCAGGGCACGGAAGTCTCCTTCGGTGACAAGACGCTCAAGGTGTCCAACCTCGAGAACTACGATTTCTCCGATACCGACATCTGCCTGATGTCCGCCGGCGGCGATGCCTCCAAGAAGTGGTCGCCGAAGATCGGTGCGCAGGGCTGCGTCGTCATCGACAACTCGTCCGCCTGGCGCTACGATTCGGAAGTGCCGCTGATCGTTCCGGAAGTGAACCCCGACGCCATCGTCGGTTTCTCCAAGAAGAACATCATTGCCAATCCGAACTGCTCGACGGCCCAGCTCGTCGTCGCGCTGAAGCCGCTTCACGACTTTGCCAAGATCAAGCGCGTCGTCGTTTCCACCTACCAGTCGGTGTCCGGTGCCGGCAAGGAAGGCATGGACGAACTCTTCACCCAGACCCGCGCCGTGTTCGTCGCCGATCCGGTCGAATCGAAGAAGTTCACCAAGCGTATTGCCTTCAACGTCATCCCGCATATCGATAGCTTCATGGAAGACGGCTACACGAAGGAAGAGTGGAAGGTTCTGGCCGAGACCAAGAAGATGCTCGACCCGAAGATCCGTGTCACCTGCACGGCCGTTCGCGTTCCGGTCTTTATCGGCCACTCCGAATCCGTCAACATCGAGTTCGAAAACGAGATCACCGCCGATCAGGCCCGCGATATCCTGCGCGAAGCGCCGGGTTGCCTCGTCATCGACAAGCACGAAGACGGCGGTTACATCACGCCTCTCGAATGCGCCGGTGAAGATGCGACCTACATTTCGCGTATCCGCGAGGACGCAACCGTCGAAAACGGACTCAACATCTGGGTCGTCTCCGACAACCTGCGCAAGGGTGCCGCGCTGAACGCGATCCAGATCGCCGAACTTCTGGTCAATCGCGGTCTGATCAAGCCACGCAAGGTTGCTGCTTAATAAGTAACGTACTTTATTAAGCAAATCCGCTTAGAAAGCCCCGTCAGAAATGACGGGGTTTTTTCGATTCGTCTCTCTTCACGAACTATTCATGGGAAGATGAATTGCGATTATCCGCCACTGGGGTCATAAGGCCGAATATAGCGCAATTCTTCCGGAAGCTTTCGGCCAAGCAATCCGGACTTTCGACGGGTTTGACCGCATGATGAAGACTATTCTGGCAGGATTGATCGCAGCAGCAACGCTTGCAACCGCAGCCCCGGCCTTTGCCGCCGCCTGCGGCAATGATGGAGCCGGTTTCGACCGCTGGGTCGCCGATTTCAAGCAGCAGGCACCGTCCAAGGGTATCAGCCCTGCAGTTCTCGACCGCGCCTTTGCTAACGTCGTCTACAACCGCCCGACCATTCGCGCCGACCGCGGCCAGAAAAGCTTCAAGCTTTCCTTCGACGAGTTCATGAAGAAGCGCGGTGGCGCAACGATCATCTCGCGCGGCAAGTCCATGAAGAAATCCAACGCAGCGCTGTTTGCGTCGATTGAGCGCCGCTACGGCGTTCCGGCCGGCCCGATCCTGGCAATCT
Source organism: Velazquezella soli (assembly GCF_977018685.1). Classification (NCBI taxonomy): domain Bacteria; kingdom Pseudomonadati; phylum Pseudomonadota; class Alphaproteobacteria; order Hyphomicrobiales; family Rhizobiaceae; genus Velazquezella; species Velazquezella soli. Next base: position 480,664 of record NZ_CDRNXF010000004.1, on the reverse strand, counting down.
GGGGCATGGAAACCGGTTTCGGCAATTACATGGGCGACCAGCATACGCTGTCGGCCGTCGCGACGCTTTCCTATGACTGCCGCCGCTCGGCCTACTTTACCGAACAGCTTTACGCTGCCCTGCAGCTCGTTGCCCGCGGTGATCTCAGCACCACTGCAAAGGGTGCAGCGCATGGCGAAATCGGCCAGACGCAGTTCCTGCCGCTCAACGTCATCCGCTACGGCGCCGATGGCGACGGTGACGGCCATATCGACATGGTTCGTTCGCGCGCCGATGCGCTGGCATCGACCGCCAACTTCCTCAAGGGTCATGGCTGGCGTACAGGCGCCGGTTACCAGCAGGGCGAGCCGAATTTCGTCGCCATCCAAGGCTGGAACGCGGCAACCGTCTACCAGCAGGCGATCGCATACATGGGCGCCCAGATCGACGGCGGCTGAGCCGTTACACCGTTGAAATGATCAGGCCGGGCTCTGCTCGGCCTCGATCGCCGGTACACTGATGTCTGGCCGGGTGAAATCGCCCTTCTCGTTCATCACCCACAACTCGCCGGTCGAGATATCGAACCAGGCGCCGTGAATGTCGAGTTCTCCCTTTTCCGTGAGATTGCGGACGAAGGGGAAGGTCTGCAGATTGGCGATCGAATTGCGGATCGACACCCGTTCGAGCGCTGTCTGACGCTCGCTCTGGGTCATCAGGTCGTTGCTCTGGATCTGCGTGGCCGCAGGCCTGACCAAACCCATCCACTTGCCGATGAAATCCCCCTCCGACAGCGGCTTCATGGAAGCGTCGAGCGCTGCCTGGATACCGCCGCAGCGGCCGTGGCCCATGACTACGATATTGCGGATCTCGAGCACCTGCACCGCGTATTCAACCGCAGCCGATGTCCCGTGAAACTGGCTGTCGGGCTCGTAGCGCGGTACCATGTTGGCGACGTTGCGGACCACGAAGAGTTCTCCCGGACCGCAGTCGAAGATCGTCTCGGGCGCCGCGCGGCTGTCGCAACAGGCAACCAGGAGCGTATGCGGCTTCTGGCCGGTATCGGCGAGCGCGCGGTAGCGCTCCCGCTCGTCGCTGTAGCGACCACTCATGAAGTTACGGTAGCCCGAAAGCAGTTTTTCTGGAAATTCGCTCATGGCTCACGATTATCGTGCAGCCAGACGAGAATCAACGGCCATTGTGTGGATGGGCATGCTCTTTGAGCTTACGGCTTGCGCCTCTTAAGTGGATGCACGAGCCGGCGCATCTGGACCATCGCCATCGGCGTCGAGAGGCTGGCGGCATCCATTTCCAGCGTCAGCTCGTTGGCCCCGCGCTTTACCGAACGCGCCAGCACTTCGAACACGCTGGCAGTCGTTGTCTGCAGGGCTTTCTCTTCATCCATGCCGGACATGACGCGGGCGAGAAAAACCGCTGAGAGTAGGTCTCCGAGCCCGTTCGGGGCGTGGTCGATCAGCCGGTGTTCAGCCAGCAGCGCATGATTGCCGGTGAGATAGAGATTGCCTGTACTGCCTGTCATCATCGGCACCGCCGAGGTCACCAGCATCCGCGGCGGCCCGAGCGCGACTGCTGCCTCCATGATCGCATTGTTATCATCGAGCGGTGCACCCGAGAGCCAGGCAAGCTCGTATCGGTTCGGCGTGGCGATGGTGGCAAGCGGCAGAAGCTCGTCGCGGATTGCTTCGGCTGTCGGCTGCGGGATATAGAGCCCGCCGAGATCGCCCATCACGGGATCGCAGACATAGATAAGGTCCGGGTTGTTTCTCCGCAGCGCCTCGATCAGTCGTGCCACGGCGCGCGGCTGCGCGGCATTTCCGAAATACCCGGTCAGCACCGCCTTCACTTCGCCGAGCCATGGCGCCCGGATGAGATCGTCTATAGCCTTGTCGAAATCCGATTCGGGAAACGTCAGGCGCGTCGAAGGACCGTGCCCGGGATGCCAGGGCAGCACGACGGTCGGCATGGCCCAGACGGGATATCCCAGGGTCTCGAGCGCGAAGACGGCGGCCCGGTTACCGACCGAGCCACGGATCACATGGCTGGAAATGACGATGACCGCGCCTGAATTACCCTGCATGATGCTTGCTTTCGACGTTATCGAACCGTTGATCGGATCTCTGTGTCGGCATGTCAACAAGACGTGACACGCCTATGACAAATTCCAGCCGCAAGCACCGGTGAGACACCGCGGCAAAGCATAATGACATTGGCTGCGTTTTATCGCACGTTGAGAAAAAATTTAGGGAGAGACAGATGGCAGGCCGGCAAAACCCGAAGCGGGACAAGCAGATCGAGAAGGCGGGCAAGATTGCGGCCGCTTCCGGCATGGAGGACAATCTCGATCCCTTCCTGATCTTCAGCCGCGCCAGCAGTGACGATCTCGAAAACTACACCCCAGAAATGCTCGCCCTGTGCGCGGGACATGCCGCAAGACGGCTGAAAGCCTGGACGCGAATCAAGGCCGACATCACAATCGAAACCCTTGATGGTGTCGAGCCCGATGGAATGCCGGTTTCGATCATTACGGTGATTGATCGCAACATGCCGTTTCTGTTCGATTCGGTCATGGGTGAAGTTACGACGGCCTATCGCGACCTCACGATGGCCGTCCATCCGATCCTGGTCATCGAACCGGGCAAGCAGCCGACGCTTCACTCGAGCGAGCGACCCGGCGACCCGGCCCATCACGTCAGCCTGATCCAGATCCATGTGCCTCAGCTCAACGACGAGCAAGCCGACGGGCTGGTCGAGCGAATCCGCTTTGTTCTTAACCAGGTGCACCAGGCCATTACCGGCTGGTCCGCGATGCTCGGCGTTCTCAAAGACGCCCAGGCCCAACTCGTCAACGCTAAAAAAGGCAAGAAGGCCGATGCCGACGAGGCGTATGCTTTTCTCGACTGGCTCAGGAACGACAATTTCACCTTCCTCGGCATGCGCGAATACACCTATTCGGGCAAGGGCGCCGATGCCAAGGTGGAGCGCGGCAAGGGCAGGGGCCTCGGCATTCTGTCCGATCCGGATGTGCTCGTCCTGCGTCAGGGCAAGGATCAGGTCACGACGACGCCAGAAATCCTCGAATTTCTCGACGGCCCGGATTTCCTCATCGTCGCCAAGGCCAACGTCAAATCCGTCGTGCACCGTCGCGCCTATATGGATTACGTCGGGGTGAAGCGCTTCGACGAAAAGGGCAATGTGGTCGGCGAACTGCGCATCGTCGGCCTGTTCACGTCCACGGCCTATACCCAGTCCGTCCGCGACGTGCCGCTCTTGCGCGCAAAGATTGCCCGCATCGAGAAGAATTTCGGGTTCGACCCGGAAAGCCATTCGGGCCGCATGCTCGAAAACACGCTGGAATCCTACCCGCGCGACGATCTCTTCCAGATCGATCTCGACGTGCTCTCGAGCTTCTGCGAACAGATCATGGAGCTGAGCGAGAGGCCGCGCGTGCGCGTGCTGCCGCGTATCGACCATTTCGACCGTTTCGTTTCGGTCATCGTCTACGTGCCGCGCGAGGATTATAATTCGATCGTCCGCGAAAAGGTCGGCGCGTATCTCTGCGAAATCTTCGACGGCCACGTCTCGGCCTATTACCCGGCGTTTCCGGAAGCCCGCGTGGCCCGCGTCCACATGATCATCGGCCGCAGCGGCGGCAAGACGCCGCGTGTCGCGCAGGCAAAGCTTGAGGAGGCCGTGCGCCTCATCGCCACGCCTTGGGAGGACAGGTTCGCGTTGCTTGCGGAAGACGGACCCCGCCTGTCCGTCACCCACGCTTTCCAGGAAGCGTTCTCTCCGGAAGAAACCTTTGCCGACCTGCCCGATATTGCCGCCTGCGCAGCGGGTGAAACAATCCGCATCGACTTCTACCGGCGCCCCGGTGACGATGCGAACACCGTTTCGCTAAAGATCTTCCACCGCGACCAGCATCTTTCCCTGTCGCGCCGCGTGCCGCTTCTCGAAAATCTCGGCTTTCACGTGGTCAGCGAGCAGACATTCGAAATCCACGCCGGCCCGCAGGCGGACCTCATCGTCCTGCACGACATGGAACTGCAGCTCGACGGTGCCCGCGAGATCGATCTTGCGCGTGAGGGACAGCGGCTCGAAGACGCGTTCCTCAAAGCCTTCGAGGGATTGACCGACAATGACGGCTTCAACCGCCTCGTTCTGCTCGCCGGACTTTCCGCCCGCGAAGTGGCCGTGCTGCGCGCCTATGCCCGCTATCTGCGCCAGGCCGGCATCGTCTACTCGCAGACCTACATCGCCGATACGCTCAACAAGTATCCGGAAATTTCCGCCTCCGTCTTCCGCCTGTTCCGCGACGGGTTCGATCCGAAGATTGCCGAAAAAGCCCGCATCAGGAAGCTGACCGAGCTGCACGAGACGATCGAGCAAGCACTCGGCAACGTGCCGAACCTCGACGAGGACCGCACACTTCGCCGCTTCGTCAACGCGATCGACGCAACGCTTCGCACCAATTACTTCCAGGTTGACGAGAACGGCGGCGCAAAGCCGATGCTGGCGTTCAAGCTTGATCCTGATTTGCTCGATGGCCTGCCGGAACCGCGCCCGTACCGCGAGATCTTCGTCTACGGCACCGAAGTCGAAGGTGTTCACCTGCGCTTCGGCAAGGTCGCTAGAGGCGGCATCCGCTGGTCGGATCGCGGCGAGGATTATCGCACCGAAGTGCTGGGCCTTGTGAAGGCACAGCAGGTCAAGAACGCCGTCATCGTTCCCGTCGGCGCCAAGGGCGGCTTCTTCCCGAAGATGCTTCCCGCCGCCGCCTCGCGCGACGCCTTCTTCAACGCCGGCAAGGAAGCCTACAAGACCTATATCCGCACGCTTCTGTCCGTCACCGACAACATCATCGACGGAGAGGTGGTCCCGCCGGAAAACACGCTGCGCATCGATGAGGACGATCCTTACTTTGTCGTCGCTGCCGATAAGGGAACGGCAACCTTCTCCGACACCGCCAACGGACTGGCGCAGGAAGCCGGCTTCTGGCTGGATGATGCCTTCGCATCGGGCGGCTCTGCCGGCTACGACCACAAGAAGATGGGCATCACCGCCCGCGGCGCCTGGGAAGCGGTCAAGCGGCATTTCCGCGAAAAGGACATCGACATCCAGACGACGCCGTTCTCCGTCGCCGGTGTCGGCGACATGTCGGGCGACGTCTTCGGCAACGGCATGCTTCTGTCGGAAAAGATCCGCCTGATCGCCGCCTTCGACCACCGCGACATCTTTATCGATCCGGATCCGGATATCGAGAAATCCTTTGCCGAGCGCAGTCGCATGTTCGCGCTTGCCCGCTCCAGCTGGCAGGATTACGACCGCTCGACGCTGTCTGAAGGCGCGATGATCATTTCGCGCACGGAAAAATCCGTGAAGCTGACCAAGCAGGCGGCAGCGGCGATCGGCCTGGACAAGATGACGGCCTCGCCCTTCGAGATCCTGACGGCGATCCTGAAAAGCAAGGTCGACCTTCTCTGGTTCGGCGGCATCGGCACCTATATCAAGGCCGCATCCGAAACCGACACCGAAGTGGGCGACCGCGCCAATGATCCGATCCGCATCACGGCCGGCGAAGTCGGTGCCAGCGTCATCGGCGAGGGCGCCAATCTCGGCGTTACCCAGAAGGGCCGCATCGCCTATTCGCTGGCCGGCGGGCGCTGCAATTCCGACGCGATCGACAATTCCGCAGGCGTCAATTCGTCCGACGTCGAGGTCAATATCAAGATCGCGCTCAATCCGGCCATGCAGGACGGCAGGCTGACCCGCGCCAAGCGCAATACGCTGCTCGCCTCTATGACGGAAGACGTGGGGCATCTCGTCTTGCGCAACAACTACCTTCAGCCACTGGCGATTTCACTCGTCGAGCGCAAGGGTGCCGCCAATCGCGAGCAGCTCGCCCGCCTGATGTCGGTCCTCGAAAGCGAAGGGCGGCTGAACCGCAAGGTCGAGACTCTGCCCGACGATGTCGAACTTGCCGAGCGCTACGCCAGCGGCCGACCGCTGACACGACCCGAGATCGGCGTGCTCGTCTCCTACTCGAAGATCGTTCTGTTCGACGCCCTGATCGACAGCACCATCCCAGACGACCCGTATTTCGCATCCGTGCTGAAAGCCTATTTCCCGCCGAAGATGCAGAAGGCCTACGCCGCCGATATTGCCGGCCATCGCCTGCACCGTGAAATCGTTGCGACGGCGCTTGCAAACGAAGCCATCAACCGCGGCGGCCCGGGCTTTATCCACATGATGAGCGACATGACGGGCGCCACCGCGGCAAATGTCGTCAAGGCAATCTTCCTTGTTCGCGACGGCTTCGACCTGGAGAATATCTGGGCCGAAATCGACCAGCTGGATGGCAAGATCTCGGGCAGGGTTCAGAATGATCTCTATGCCCAGGTTACCCGCATCATCGGCATCGGTACCTATCTCGCGCTCCAGACGCAGATCGGCACGACGGAACTGACTGATGCCATCGCCAGGCTCAGGGCCGCCATCAAGGGGCTGCGCGCCACCGTGACCGACGATATCATCGCCGAAACGGGCCCGCTTGCCGCAGAACTTGAGGCCGAAGGTGCGCCGTCCGGTCTCGTGAAAGAAATACGCCTGCTATCGGCCCTCGTCATCGTGCCGGAGATCATGCGGATTGCCGACCGGACCGGCGAAAGCATGGCGCGCGCCATCGAGAGCTATTTCGCCGTCACCGAAACGTTCCGCGTCAACCGGCTGATCGTGGCCGGCGAGCGGATTGGCACAAGCGATCATTACGAAAGCCTGGCGCTTTCGCGCAGCCTTCAACAGCTCGCCTCGGCCCGCCGGGACATCGTCATTGCCGTCTTGACCGAGCACCGCAAGGACAAGAAGCCGGTGGAGGCCTGGATCGCTGGCGATCGACTGCGCGTCAATCGCATCGGCGCTGAACTGATGAGCCTGAGCGAAAGCGGCGATCTGACCCTCTCGAAGATTTCCGTCGCCGCCGGCCTGCTAGGAGATCTGGCACACGCACGGTCGACTTGAGGGCAAGGGCTCCGGGGGGAAGAAGATGGCCGAGACAGGAATTGACGAGGCGCCGGCCAAACCAGGCCGGCGCGGCATCTGGGGCTGGATGCTGTTCGACTGGGCGGCACAGCCGTTCTTCACGGTTGTCATCACCTTCATTTTCGGCCCGTATTTCGTCGCGCGCCTGACCGACGACCCGATCTCCGCTCAGACCACCTGGAGCAACATGGCGACGGCATCCTCCGTCGTCATCGCCATCCTGTCTCCGATCCTGGGATCGATCGCCGATCAGTCGGGTGCCCGAAAGCCATGGATCGCAAGCTTTGCACTGATCAAGATCGCAAGCCTCGCCCTGCTCTGGCAGGCCGCTCCCGGCTCGCCGCTCACCCTGCCGGTTACCTGCATCATCCTTGCCTCGATCGCGGCGGAGTTTTCCATCGTCTTCAACGATTCCATGATGCCGCGCCTCGTATCCAAGGCCGATATCGGCCGGGTTTCGAATATCGCCTGGGGTCTGGGTTATCTCGGCGGCATGACCGTGCTGATCGCGGTCGTAGCCCTGCTCGCCGCCAATCCGGAAACGGGTCTGACGCTGATCGGCATTCCGCCGCTGTTCGGTCTTGATCCGGCGCTCGGCGAGGACGCCCGCATCACCGGCCCGATCGCGGCGATCTGGTATCTTCTATTCATCTTGCCGATGTTCCTCTTCACGCCGGACGCCCCGAAAGGCCTGCCTCTCGCAAAGGCCGTCGGCTCCGGCTTCCGTGAACTTGCAGGCACCTTGCGTGAGCTCAAGCAACGCCCGGGCATCATCCGTTTCCTGATTGCACGCATGCTTTACCAGGATGGCGTCAACGGCCTGATCATTCTGGGCGGCACGTTTGCGGCGGCCATGTTCGGCTGGGCGACGATCGAGATCGGCATCTACGGCATCATCCTGAATGTCGTGGCGATCTTCGGCTGTATCGCCGCCGGGGTCCTCGATCGGGTGCTCGGATCAAAGACGGTGGTGGTTACAAGTCTCGTCCTGCTGCTGATCGCAACGCTCGGCATTGTTTCCACAAGCCCGGGCGAAGTCTTCTTCGGCCTGATGCCCCTGTCCATCGAGGACACAGGCGGAATGTTCGGCACCTCGGCGGAAAAGGCCTATATTCTATTCGGGCTATTGATCGGCGCCGCCTTCGGCCCGGTCCAGGCCTCGTCGCGGTCATACCTTGCCCGCAGCATCGATGTGTCGGAGGCCGGCCGCTATTTCGGCATCTACGCGCTGTCTGGACGCGCCACGAGCTTTCTCGCAACGCTGTCATTTTCCATCGTCACCTATGCAACGGGCTCGGCCCATCTTGGTATGGCGACGCTGACAGTCTTTCTCGGCACCGGCCTTATCCTGCTTCTGACCGTGCCCTATCCGGCCGACAGATCGGCCGGATAGAAAGTTTTCGGCTCGGATTAGTGCCGGAAGTGCCGCATGCCGGTAAACACCATCGCCACACCATGCTCATCGGCGGCCGCAATCACTTCCGCATCGCGCATCGACCCGCCGGGCTGGATGACAGCGGTTGCGCCGGCAGCAATCGCCGAAAGCAGACCATCGGCAAACGGGAAGAAGGCTTCCGAAGCGACCGCTGACCCCTTGGTCATCGGCTCGGCCCAGCCCATCGCCTTCGCCGCATCTTCGGCCTTGAGGCCGGCAATACGGGCGGAATCGATGCGGCTCATCTGGCCAGCGCCGATGCCTGCCGTCTGGCCGTCCTTCGCATAGACGATGGCGTTGGACTTGACGTGCTTTGCCACCTTGTAGGCAAACTTCATGTCTTCAAGCTCGGTCGGCGTCGGTGCGCGCTTGGTCACGACCTTCAGATCGACATCCTCGATGACACCGCTGTCGCGGCTTTGCACCAGAAGGCCGCCGGCGACGGTCTTTGCCGTAATGCCGCGCGAACGGGGATCAGGCAGGCCACCGGTCACCAGAAGACGAAGGTTCTTCTTGGAAGCGATGATCGCCTTCGCCTCGTCGGACACCTCAGGTGCGATGATCACTTCGGTAAACAGCTTGACGATCTCTTCCGCTGTCTCGGCGTCGAGCAGCTGGTTGAGCGCGATGATGCCGCCGAAGGCAGACGTGCTGTCGCAGGCCAGCGCCCGCAGATAGGCGTCCTTCAGCGTCGAGCCGGTGGCGACGCCGCAGGGGTTGGCATGCTTGATGATGGCACAAGCCGGTCCCTGATTGGCCGCAAATTCGCCGATCAACTCGAAGGCGCCATCGGTATCGTTGATGTTATTGTAGGACAGTTGCTTGCCCTGCAGCAGCACCGCCGTGGCAACGCCGGGGCGGTTCTCGCCGGTCACGTAGAAGCCGGCGCTCTGGTGCGGGTTCTCGCCGTAGCGCATGGCTTCCTTCAGCACGCCGCCGATCGTCCGATAGCTCGGCGTCTCGATTTCGAGCGCTTCGGCGAACCAGTTGGAGATCGCCGTGTCATAGGCTGCGGTGCGGGCATAGGCCTTGGCGGCAAGCTTCTGGCGAAACGCATAGTCCGTCTCGCCGCCGTTTGCCTGCAGTGCTTCTATCAAGGCAGGGTAGTCGGAGGGATCGGTGACGATCGTGACATAGGCATGGTTCTTGGCGGACGCACGGATCATCGCCGGGCCGCCGATATCGATATTCTCGACCGTCGTCGGATAGTCGCCGCCTGCTGCGCGCACTTCCTCGAACGGATAGAGATTGATGACCGAAAGATCGATGCTCTCGATGCCGTGTTTCTGCATCGCCGCGACATGCTCCTCGTCGTCGCGGATGGCGAGAAGGCCGCCATGCACCGTCGGATGCAGCGTCTTGACGCGACCGTCCATGATCTCAGGAAAGCCCGTGACTTCTGAGACGTCGGTGACGGCAAGACCCGCGGCGGCGATCGCCTTGTGCGTGCCACCGGTGGACAAGAGCTTCACACCCTGCTCGGTCAGCGCTTTGGCGAGCTCGATGATGCCGGCCTTGTCGGACACGGAAAGAAGCGCTGTGCGGATCTTGACGCGGTCGGGCGCTGGGATTTTCTTGGATGCGACGGCCATCGGTCTCTCCTGAAAGAGGGTGCCACGAAAGGGCTAAAAGGGATTGGCCGCCGGTTAGCACAGCTACCCCTTCAGGGAAACCCTATTCCAAGAATGGCTAGTCGGCGCGCCGCAGCATCCAGCGGATTTCGGTGACCTCGGGCAGGGTGAATTCGATCGCCAGCTGCTGGCTCGGGCGAGGGCCGGAAACATCCGCAAAGAAGATGTCCTCGTCGATCATGACCTCGAGACCCGGCGCCGAAAAAAGCCATTTCTCGCCGTCACTCGCCTGCATCACGACGCTTTCGGGGTCGCGCCGCACCAGCCGGATGGCCGGATGGATGTGGAAGCGAACCACGGCCACCAGTCTTTCGTCGCCCGGCGCCTCGCCATCAGGCACGAACAGCCGGTCATGGCCCTTGATCTTGTTGCCGGTCGTGTTGAGGCCGATCTCGCGGTGGTAGAGATAGCCGAACTCCTTGAGATACCCGTCATGGGTCGCCCGCAGCCAGTCGTTGCCATGCGCATCGTCGCGTCGGTCGATCGTGACATCTGAGACGCCGGGAAGCAGGATGGGGCCAGCAAGCTTCGACTTGGCGATCCGGCTCGATGACGTCTCCGATAGGGTGAGCGTCGAATGCGCCGCCGTCGAGCGCGCCATCTTGCGGTGGCCGCGCCCGGAAAATTTCGGTGAGCCTGAGTTGACGATGAACCTGTTGCGGCCCGACGAGAGCTCGAAGGCAAGGCAACCGGCATGCGCCGTACGCGAGAATTCCGGCTCCGACCAGCCGGTATCGACGATCAGCGTCGTGTCCTCGGCCGTCAGCCGGTGATAGTTCATATGCGGCAGCGCCTTGAACGGCTTGCCACCGCTTTCGTCATACCGCAGGACCGACATCAGTTCGCTTGCCGGTGTAGCCGTCGCACCGTTGAACAGCGCCAGATCACCATCCTGGTGCCGGAAGAAGCGCAGCGCCGGATAGATCCGGTCGATCGTCGGGATCAGCTTTTGCGGCAGATCGTGGCCGAGATTGATATAGGTCTGCCGCAGCGGCAGAAGGTCGAGCAGCGCATCGAGCATCGAGCGCGGATTGCGCGAGAGATGGCCGCCATCGGCCAGGATCTGGAATTCCAGTTCACGGTCGAGCCGCGCACCTTCGCGGCGGATGAAGGCCGCGCGTGTAGGCATGGAAACCGATGCCATGGCGAGTGCGATACGAATGCGAAGCCGGGTCTCGTCGGCGGGAATGCAGCCGGCGATCTTGCGCAGGTAGCGAACCTGAAACGCCAGGCTCTTCATGAAGCGACGATAGAAGCCGGCCTCCGCGCCCTGCAAGAGGACGGTCGAGTGGGACAGCCACGCGACCACCCGCTCGGCCACCACGCTCGGTTCCCAGCCGATGCCCCTCTGGCGACGGCCATGCAGCGTGATCCAGTCCGCCACCACGTCACGGGCGTGGTCGCAGGCTTCTTCCGTCTTGTTGGCGCGAACATGCCGCAACCAGGCAAACGAATGCAGCCGCTCGGCTAACGCCTTGGACGGAAGCTCGACCTGGAACGGCGAATGACCGAAGGTTTCGAGAACGCGGCCGGCCAGCGGATAGCGTCCTTCGAGAATTTCCTCGGCAATGAAGGGATCGATCGATCGCAGGTCGGTTGGCGCAACGATCAGCCTGTCCGGCACCGGCAGCGGTGTCAGAGCAAGGCGCATGCCGGCGGACCGGCGACACATGCGTCGCCAGATCTCCCGCATGCCGAAGGCAAGAATCCTTCGGCGATCGGCAAGCCGCATCGTCACTTGAGATATTCTCCGCAGGGCCGGGTGCTCTCCCCGAGCGCCCGGAATCGATTATGGATCAACCGAAACTATGTAAGGTTATAGTGAATAAAGACTTACCTGACGCGAAGCACGCTCGCGAAGAAGCCATCCATGCCACCGGCAAAGGTCTCATCGCCCGGCAGCATGGCGGGCGTGGTGCGGAATTCACCGAGATCTGAAACCGCAGATTCCAGACCCGGCCAATCGCTCGGGCTGACCGGCTGGCGTTCCAGTGTCGGCGTATCCGCCAGAACCTTGGCCACCAGCTTTTCGCCCTCCAGCGGATCGAGCGAGCAGTTCGAAAACACGATGAGCCCGCCCGGTTTTACCAGCGTCACCGCATGCCGCAGCATGCGTTCCTGCAGCACGGCAAGCTTGCCGATATCCTCGGGTCCCTTGGTCCAGAGCACATCGGGATGGCGGCGGGTGGTGCCGGTGGACGAGCAGGGTGCATCGAGCAGCACGCCATCGAGCAACTCGTCCGGCTTGAATTCGAACAGATCGCCGCTCGAAAGCTCCGCTTCGAGACCGAGCCGTGCCAGGTTTTCCTTCAGCCGCGCCAGCCGGTTGGCGGATTGCTCGACGGCAATCACGTGCGCGCCGGCCACAACCAGCTGCGCCGTCTTGCCGCCGGGCGCCGCACAGAGATCCGCGATACGCTTGCCCGTGAGGTCACCGAACAACTGTGCCGGAATGGATGCGGCAACGTCCTGCACCCACCATTCACCGTCCTCGAAACCCTCGAGACCGGTCACGGATCCCTGGAAAGCCTGCAGGCGGATGCTGCCTGTTGGCAACAGCTTGCCGCCGAGCTTTTCGGCCCAGCCCTTGGCATCGCTCTTTACTGTCAGATCGATGGCGGCCGGCGTCAGCTGCGCTTCGGCAATCTTGTCGGCCTCGGTCTCGCCGTAGGCGGCAACCAGACGCTTGCGGAACCAATCCGGTACCGGCGACACCGAAGCGGTGGCCGCGAGGATCTCTTCCTTTTCGCGCACCATGCGGCGCAGAACGGCATTCACCAGCTTGGCAAAGCGACGGTTGCGCGGATCGCGATTGGCCTGCTCGACGGCCAAGTCGACCGCCGCATGCGAGGGGACGTCGAGATGGAGGATCTGCGCGGCCGCAACCACCAGAACATGATGCAGGGATTTTGCCCCGTGCGGCAGCGGCGTATCGATCATGGACGAAATCGCCGCTTCGAGCCGGGTCAGATGGCGAAGGGCGGTGGTCAGGATGGCGCGCGTCAGGGCCCGGTCAGCATCGCCCAATGCCTTGTAGGCCGGGTTGCCGTGGGACAGGTCGAGCATGCCATCGAGCGAAATCTTCTTGTCGATGGCCGCCGACAAAAGCTTGGCCGCTGTCACGCGGACTTCGAGCCCCGGCTTTGCCGGTCCGGCGTCTGGGCGAGAGCCTGGCGCATGGGATGTCGGGTTTTCCCGCGCGCCAGTTGATCTGGAAGGCTTATTGTTTTTCTTGTCGTTCAAGACCATGGACCCTTGGGCGGTTCGTTCGAACTGCGGCCCCACCGGCTGTCGGAGCCGGAATTCGGAACGGAGCGCGCGCTTCGCTGCGGTCTAGCAGCCGAAGACTGCCCCGTCGAGCCACCGCCGCCGATGTCCCCCCGGAACTCACCGGCCATCTGCTGAAGTGCTGCGATCCGGTTGTCCGTATTCGGATGGGTCGAGAACAGGTTATCCATCCGCTCGCCCGAAAGCGGGTTGATGATGAACATATGCGCCGTCGCCGGGTTGCGCTCTGCTTCGTAATTCGGAACCTGACGCGCTGTGCCGGCTATCTTGGAGAGTGCGGAAGCCAGCGCCAGCGGCTTGCCGCAGATCTCGGCGCCGCGACGGTCGGCCGAATATTCGCGTGTCCGGCTGATCGCCATCTGCACCAGCATCGCCGCAAACGGCGCAACAACCATGGCGACGATCACACCGATAAAACCGAACGGATTGCTGTTGTTTCCGCGATTGCCGCCGAACAGAAACGCAAAATTGCCCAGCATGGAAATCGCGCCGGCGAGCGTCGCTGTGATCGTCATGATCAGCGTGTCGCGGTTTTGCACATGCGCGAGCTCATGCGCCATGACGCCGGCGACTTCGTCATGCGTCAGGCTTTGCAACAGACCCGTCGAGGCGGCCACGGCAGCATTTTCCGGATTCCGGCCGGTCGCAAACGCATTCGGCTGCGGGTTATCGTAGATATAGACCTTCGGCATCGGCAGGCCCGCGTTGGCCGCGAGAGACTGCACCATCAGGTAAAACTCCGGCGCCGAACGGGCATCGACCTCCTGCGCATGATAGGCAGACAGCACCATCTTGTCGGAGTTCCAGTAGGAAAACAGGTTCATGCCGGCGGCAATCACCAGCGCGATCATCATCCCGCCCTTGCCGCCGATCAGGAAACCGATGCCCATGAACAAGGCCGTCATGAAGGCCAGAAGCATGGCGGTGCGCATCACATTCATCGTCATATCTCCCGTTGCCAATTCGACCGTCTAGGCTTTTCGAAATCCTGAGAACGCCCTATAATGTGGTGAATTCGCTCAGACTTTCAATAAACCATCCGGTGAATGAAATGCAGACGCCCGACAACGACAATAGCGAAACTCAGATTGAGACCGCAGCCCCGAGCAAACCGCTCTCGCCGGCCGCCCAGCGCGCGCTGAAGGAAGCCGAGGAGCGCCGGCAGGCAGCCTCGCAGACGGCCACGCCGGAAGAATTCGGCGGCCGCGGCGGCGCCGATCCCGCCCGCTTCGGCGACTGGGAAATCAACGGCCGCGCCATCGATTTCTGAGCGGTAAAGCGGTAAGCAAATATTCCTATTGACTTCGCTCAATGATCGGAATTTATTCCTTTCATGGTCAGATATCTCGTGCTCATTGCTGTTCTCCTCGGAGCCCCTGCGGCTGAGGCGACAGCGCGCGAAGAAATCTCGGGACCTGTTGCTGCCAAGATCCTACGCGTCATCGATGGCGATACGATCCTGGTCGAGGCACGGCCTTGGCCGCAGCAGAGGGTGGAAGTCTATGTCCGCATCCGCGGCATCGATGCACCTGAGCTCAAGTCGAAGTGCGGATCTGTCCGTCAAGCCGGTGGCAATGCACGCCAGGCCCTGGAGGCACTGACGCAGGCGTCCGCCACGATCCAGCTCGTCAACATTACCGGAGACAAATATTTCGGCCGCATCGTCGCCGACGTCGTGCTGCCGGATGGCCGCAGCGCCGGCTCGGACCTGCTTCTGGCAGGACTGGTTCAACCCTATGACGGCGGCCGCAAAATGGCGCAGGTCTGTGGTGACTGAGCCTGTATTGGCCGCTTGGACTAATACGCAGAAATTCGTTTGATGGCGGAGAAATGCGTGGGATGCCATCGCTGACACCCCACGCAAGTTGTCGGATCACTCCGCCCTGTTCTGCCGGTTGGCGATCAAATCGTCCACAACGCCTGGATCCGCGAGTGTCGACGTATCCCCAAGCGCGCCAAAGTCGTCCTCGGCAATCTTGCGCAGAATACGCCGCATGATCTTGCCGGATCGGGTCTTGGGCAGGCCGGGCGAGAACTGGATCTTGTCCGGTGCCGCGATCGGGCCGATCTCCTGGCGCACATGCTTGACCAGTTGCTGGCGAAGCTCTTCCGTGCCCTCGTTGCCGGCCATCAGCGTCACGTAGCAGTAGATGCCCTGGCCCTTGATGTTGTGCGGATAGCCGACCACGGCCGCCTCCGACACGAGATTGTGCGACACCAGCGCCGATTCCACTTCCGCCGTGCCGAGACGATGGCCGGAGACGTTGAGCACGTCGTCGACGCGGCCCGTGATCCAGTAATAGCCGTCCTCGTCACGCCGGCAGCCGTCGCCGGTAAAGTACTTGCCCTTGTAGGTGGTGAAGTAGGCCTCGACGAAGCGGTCGTGATCGCCGTAGAGCGTGCGCATCTGGCCCGGCCAGCTGTCGATGATGCAGAGATTGCCGTCGGCAGCCCCTTCGAGAACATTGCCTTCATTGTCCACCAGCTGCGGCTGCACGCCGAAGAAGGGTTTCGTCGCCGAACCCGGCTTGAGCGCTGTGGCACCCGGCAGCGGCGTGATCATGTGGCCGCCGGTTTCCGTCTGCCACCAGGTATCGACGATCGGGCAGCGCTTGTTGCCGACCACTTCGTGATACCAGTTCCAGGCCTCCGGATTGATCGGCTCGCCGACCGTTCCGAGTAACCGCAGGCTGGCCCGCGACGACCGCGTCACGAACTCGTCGCCGGCGCCCATCAGCGAACGGATCGCTGTCGGCGCCGTGTAAAAGATGTTGACCTTGTGCTTGTCGACGATTTCCCAGAACCGGCCCTGATCGGGGAAGTTCGGCACGCCTTCGAACATCAGCGTTGTCGCGCAGTTCGCCAGCGGCCCGTAGACGAGATACGAATGCCCGGTCACCCAGCCCACATCGGCCGTGCACCAGTAGATATCCCCGTCATGGTAATCGAACGTGTATTCATGCGTCATCGCCGCATAGACCAGATAGCCGCCGGTCGTGTGCAGAACGCCCTTCGGCTTTCCGGTGGAACCGGACGTGTAGAGGATGAACAGCGGGTCTTCCGCCTTCATCTTCACCGGTTCGCAATGCTCCTTCACGGTGGCGATTTCCTGGTGATACCAAAGGTCACGGCCGGGCGCCCAGTTCGTCTTGCCGCCGGTGCGACGCACCACTAGAACCTTGTTGACCGTGACATACTGCTTGGCCGCGATGCGGATAGCGGTATCGGTATTTTCCTTGAGCGGCACCGGTTTGCCGCCGCGCACGCCCTCGTCACAGGTGATCACGAATGTCGACTGGCAGTCGATGATGCGGCCGGCCAGCGCTTCCGGCGAAAATCCGCCGAACACGACGGAATGCACCGCACCGATACGGGCGCAGGCCAGCATCGCATAGGCTGCCTCCGGGATCATCGGCATGTAGATCGTGACACGGTCGCCCTTCTTGACGCCGTGCTTCTTCAGCACGTTCGCCATGCGGCAGACCTGATCGTAGAGCTGGTTGTAGGTGATCTTCTTGTCGATATACGGGTTGTCACCTTCCCAGATGATCGCAGTTCGCTCGCCATGCGTCTTCAGGTGCCGATCGATGCAATTATAGGAAACGTTGGTCTGGCCATCCTCGAACCATTTGATCGAGACCTTTCCCTTGAACGACGTGTTTTTCACCTTGGCGAAAGGCTTGAACCAGTCGATCCGCTTGCCATGCTTGCCCCAGAACTTGTCCGGGTTTTCAATGCTTTCCTCATACCACTTGTCATACTTGTCCTTGTCGATGAGCGCCTTTGCCTTGGTGGCTTTTTCGACCGGATAGATTTTTTCGGACATGTGCTCCTCCCTGCTTTGACCCATATCTAACACTTGGAACATGGGCCGCAATTAGACAAAGGGTAAGGTGCTGGACGATTTGCAATTCCGACGCAAATCGAATATAGGGCAATAAATTCCCGGAAATTGTGGTTGATACCCACGCCCGCGACACCGGCGCGGACGGACAGAGGAACTATATCTATGGCTCAAACACTGCTCATGCCGAAAGCGACAGCCGTCTGGCTCGTCGACAACACCGCGCTTTCGTTCGACCAGATCGCCCAGTTCTGCAAACTTCACCCGCTTGAGGTGAAGGCGATTGCAGACG
Organism: Velazquezella soli; assembly: GCF_977018685.1. Lineage (NCBI taxonomy): Bacteria > Pseudomonadati > Pseudomonadota > Alphaproteobacteria > Hyphomicrobiales > Rhizobiaceae > Velazquezella > Velazquezella soli. Next base: position 463,139 of record NZ_CDRNXF010000004.1, on the reverse strand, counting down.
GCGAAGCAGCGCAGGGTATCAAGGGCCTCGACCCGATCGCCACCGGCCAGCTGTCGCGGGACGAGATCGAGCGCGCTGAAAAAGACATCAACTACAAGCTCAAGCTTTCCGAGCCGAAGGTTCGCGTTCCCGAATCCAAGCGCCGCGGCCCGCGTTACACGCCGGTCTCCAAACGCCAGGATCGCCCCAACGCCATTCTCTGGCTGGTGCGCAATCACGCAGAACTGAAGGACGCGCAGATTTCGCGCCTCGTCGGCACCACCAAGTCGACCATCGAACAGATCCGCGAGCGCACCCACTGGAACGCCGCAAACCTGGCGCCGATGGACCCGGTCACGCTCGGCCTTTGCAGCCAGATCGATCTCGACCTTGAAGTCGAGAAGGCCTCGAAGGGTCGCCCGCTGCCCACCGCTGCCGAACTCGGTGCATCCCTGCAGCCGGCTGCAGAAGCCGAAAACATCGGCTTCGGCGGTTTCCGCAGCGAACGCGAAGAAGAGAAGGAAAAGGAAATCGATGCGAACGCCGTGTTCGCCAAGCTTTCCTCCCTCAAGTCGACCCGCAAGGACGACGACGAAGAAGACGACGGCCGCTTCTAAGCCGCGATCTTCGAGATACGATTTTACGAAAGCCCTGGGCCACAGCCCGGGGCTTTTTATTTGGGCGCTCAGTCGCCAGCCTAGGTGTCGCCTGTGCGCGATACAGCCCACATGCCCCCTCCATAGCCTTTCGCGGTGAGCGCGGCTGTCACCGCATCCAGTGCGCCCGGATCCTCGATCGTTGCCGGCATGGTCCAGGGCATCCCGTCCGCGATTTTCTGCATCGTGCCCCGCAGGATTTTGCCCGAGCGTGTTTTGGGCAGTTTCGGCACAATCATGACCGTCTTGAACGCCGCAACCGGGCCGATCTCCGAGCGCACCATTTCTGCGACTTCCGACGAGATCTTATCCGTTTCCCGTGAAACATTGTGCTTTAGGACAAGGAAGCCGCAGGGGATCTGCCCCTTCACCGTATCGCTGATGCCGATCACGGCGCATTCCGCCACATCAGGATGTTTCGCACAGACCTCTTCCATCGAGCCGGTCGAAAGGCGATGCCCGGCGCAGTTGATGATGTCATCCGTGCGCGCCATCACGAAGACGTAGCCGTCCTCGTCGATCACGCCTGCATCTGCGGTCGTATAGTACCCAGGGAAGGTGCTGAGACAGGTCTCGCGGAAACGCTCATCTGCGCTCCAGAAGGTCGGCAGGCATCCGGGCGGCAGCGGCAGCCGGATGGCGAGGTTACCGAGCGTCCCCGCCGGCACCGGCAGTCCGGAATCATCAAGAACATCGATGGCGTAGCCGGGCATCGGTCGTGTGGGAGATCCGTGCTTGAACGGCATCAGCCCCAGGCCCAGCGGATTGGCGGCGATCGGCCAGCCGGTCTCCGTCTGCCACCAGTGGTCGATCACCGGCACTTTCAGTTTCTGCTCCGCCCATTTCAGCGTTTCCGGATCCGCCCTTTCGCCCGCCAGAAAAAGAGCACGCAGACCCTTGAGATCGTAATGCGCCATGAGTTCGCCGTCCGGGTCTTCGCGGCGGATAGCGCGGAACGCCGTTGGCGCCGTAAAGAACACCTTGACGTCATGGTCGGCGATGACGCGCCAGAAGGTCCCTGCATCCGGCGTTCCCACCGGCTTTCCCTCGAAGATGACGCTGGTATTGCCGGCAAGCAGCGGCGCGTAAACGATATAGGAGTGACCGACCACCCAGCCGATATCGGACGCGGTCCAGAACACCTCGCCCGGCTTGATCCCGAAAATATTCGGCATACTCCAGGCGAGCGCCACCATGTAACCGCCGTTGTCGCGCACCACGCCCTTTGGCTTTCCCGTCGTACCGGATGTGTAGAGAATGTAGAGCGGATCGGTTGATTTGACCGCCACGCATTCGATATCCCGCCCAAGCGCCTTGCCGACCAGATCGGCAAAGTCTAGCTCGCCCTTTTCCGGCCTGAGCTGGGCTTGCAATTCCGGCCTCTGCACGATGAGGCAGTGCTCCGGCTTCACGGTTGCGAGCTCGATTGCCTTGTCGAGCAGCGGCTTGTAGGCGACGACCCGACCGGGCTCCAGTCCGCAGCTCGCGGAGATAACGAGTTTCGCCTGTGAATCGTTGAGACGTGCTGCCAGTTCCTGTGCCGCGAAACCGCCGAACACCACGGAATGCACAGCACCGATCCGCGCGCAGGCGAGCATCGAGAAGATCGCTTCCGGCACCATCGGCATGTAGATGACGACCCGGTCGCCGTAACCGACGCCGAGATCGCGCATGACAGTTGCAATCGCCTTCACCTCCGCCAGAACCTCGGCATAGGTGAAGGACCGTTGCGCACCGGTCATCGCGCTGTCGTGGATAAAGGCGAGCCGATCGCCGTTGCCTGCCGCGACGTGGCGGTCGAGGCAATTGTAGCAGGTGTTGGTTTCACCCCCGACGAACCACCGACCATAGACACCGGCATTGGCATCAAAGACCGCGTCCGGTTCTTTGAACCAGTCGATCGCCTCTGACGCGGACTTCCAGAAGGCCTCTGGGTTGTTTTCCCAGCTGCTGTAAACGTCGAAATATTGGCTTTGCATCTGTACCTCCCAACACAACCGCATAGCCTGATCGGGCGAGTGTAGGGGAGGGACGATCGGGCGGGAAGCCCGACCAACGGGTTAGACTTCAGCGCGCGCCGAAGATTGCCGAACCGACTCGCACGCTGGTGGCGCCAAATTCCACCGCCGTCTCGAAATCGCCGGACATGCCCATGGAAAGCTTGTCCACGCCGCATTCTTTGGCAAGCTTGGCCAGAAGCGCGAAATGCGGTCCCGGATTTTCATCCGCCGGCGGAATGCACATCAGCCCTTCGACGGCGAGCCCCAGTTCGTTTCGGCAAAGCGCGACGAACGCCACCGTCTCTTTCGGCTCGATGCCTGCCTTTTGCGGTTCGAGTCCGGTATTCACCTGCACATAGAGCTTCGGCGACTTGCCCTGCTTAGCCATTTCGTCTGCCAGGGCTCGTGCAATCTTCTCGCGGTCCACCGTCTCGATCACGTCGAACAGAGCCACCGCATCGGCCGCCTTGTTGGATTGCAGCGGACCGATCAGATGCAGCGTGATGCCCGGCGTCTCCGCCTTGAGCTCCGGCCACTTGCCCTGACTCTCCTGCACCCGGTTTTCGCCGAACACACGCTGGCCCGACGCGATGACCGGCCTAATGTCACCGGCATCGAATGTCTTGGAGACAGCGACGAGCGAGACAGAGCCCGCGGAGCGATTGGCCGTCTCTTCCGCCTTGCCGATCCTTGTCCTGACTTCCTGGAGCCGTTCTTCGACGCTCATTGTCCGTCACCTTTCGCTATTCTTGTGATGCAAGCGATTAAAGCCCATATGAGGCTCTGCCAAGGGCATGTCCCATCAAAGTTTGGCACGTGTCAGGCCTCAAAAACTTGACGCTTGCGGCCATTCATGGTGAAGGTCTGCCCGACTCCTATATCCTGATTTCCCGGAATATCATCCAGATGGCGACTGAACGTTACAACCCGCGCGATGCCGAGCCCCGTTGGCAGCAGACCTGGAACGAGGCGAAGGTTTTCGAAACCGACAATGCCGATCCGCGGGAAAAGTATTACGTCCTCGAGATGTTCCCCTATCCGTCCGGCCGCATTCACATGGGTCACGTGCGCAATTATGCGATGGGTGACGTGGTTGCCCGCTACAAGCGCGCCCGCGGCTTCAACGTTCTGCATCCCATGGGCTGGGACGCGTTCGGCATGCCGGCCGAAAACGCCGCGCGTGACAACAAGACCCATCCCAAGGCCTGGACCTACCAGAACATCGAATCCATGAAGAAGCAGCTGAAGGCGATGGGCCTTTCGCTGGACTGGTCGCGCGAGTTCGCCACCTGCGACGTGGAATATTACCAGCAACAGCAGCACCTCTTCCTCGACATGATGGAAAAGGGCCTGGTCTATCGCAAGCAATCCAAGGTCAACTGGGATCCGGTCGACCAGACGGTTCTGGCCAACGAGCAGGTGATCGACGGTCGCGGCTGGCGTTCGGGCGCGCTGGTCGAGCAGCGCGAGCTCGTGCAGTGGTTCTTCAAGATCACCGATTTCAGCCAGGATCTGCTCGACGAGCTGGATAACCTGGACCAGTGGCCTGAAAAGGTCCGCCTGATGCAGAAGAACTGGATCGGCCGCTCGGAAGGCATGAGCCTGCGCTGGGAAATCGTGGCGGACACCGCACCCGCCGGCGTCGACAAGGACGTGACGGTCTATACGACCCGTCCCGACACGCTGTTCGGCGCATCGTTCCTGGCCATCGCTGCCGACCATCCGCTGGCGAAGGCCGCGGCTGCGAACAACCCTGAGATCGAATCCTTCGCCGAGGAATGCCGGCGGCAGGGCACGTCTCTCGCTGCGCTGGAAACGGCCGAGAAAAAGGGCATCGACACAGGCGTCCGCGTCAAGCATCCGCTCGATCCCTCGTGGGAACTGCCGGTCTATGTCGCGAACTTCGTCCTGATGGAATACGGCACAGGCGCCATCTTCGGCTGCCCGGCCGGCGACCAGCGCGACCTGGATTTCGCGCGCAAATACAATCTGCCGGTCGTTGCCGTCGTGATGCCTGAAGGTGGTGATGCCGCAACGTTCGAGATCGGCGACACCGCCTTTGTCGACGACGGCGTGATGATCAATTCCCGCTTCCTGGACGGCAAGAGCACCGACGAAGCGTTTCAGATCATTGCCGATAGGCTGTCCGAACAGACGCTCGGCAATGCACCGCAGGGCGAGCGCAAGGTGAACTTCCGCCTGCGCGATTGGGGCATTTCCCGCCAGCGCTACTGGGGTTGCCCGATCCCTGTCATCCATTGCGAAGTCTGCGGCGTCGTGCCGGTGCCGAAGAAGGACCTGCCGGTGCAGTTGCCCGACGACGTCACCTTCGACCTGCCGGGCAACCCGCTCGACCGCCACCCGACCTGGCGCCATGTCAGCTGCCCGAAATGCGGCCACGATGCCCGTCGCGAGACGGACACGATGGATACGTTTGTCGATTCCAGCTGGTATTTCACGCGCTTCACAGCCCCTTGGCTGAACGAGCCGACCAACCCGGCCGTTGCCGATCACTGGCTGCCGGTCGATCAGTATATCGGCGGCATCGAGCACGCCATCCTGCATCTGCTCTATTCGCGCTTCTTCACCCGCGCCATGCGCGAGACCGGCCACGTGGCGGTGAAGGAACCGTTCAAGGGCCTGTTCACGCAGGGCATGGTCGTGCACGAAACCTACCGTCTCGGCGAGTCCGGCCAAAACGGTGAATGGGTTGCTCCTGCCGATATCCGTATCGAGGAAGTCGACGGCAAGCGTACCGCGACGCTGCTGACAAGCGGCGCCGACGTCACCATCGGCTCGATCGAAAAAATGTCGAAGTCGAAAAAGAATGTCGTCGATCCCGATGACATCATCGCATCCTACGGCGCCGATACGGCCCGCTTCTTCGTTCTGTCCGACAGCCCGCCGGATCGCGACGTGATCTGGTCGGAAGCCGGTGTCGAAGGCGCCTACCGCTTCACCCAGCGCCTGTGGCGCCTGATTTCTGAAGCTGCCGAAAACCTCAAAACGGTCGATCCGACTCCGGCTAAGGATGGCGATGGACTGGCAATCTCGCAGCTTGCCCATAAGACGCTGCAGGCCGTGCAGGGCGATCTCGACAAGCTGTCCTTCAACAAGGCCGTGGCCCGGATCTACGAACTGGTCAACGCGCTTGCAGCGCCGCTGACCGATGTTGCAGCCGGCAATGGCGACGCCGCCTACCGTGCCGCTGTTCGCAACGCCTCGGAAATCCTGATCCAGATCGTCGCGCCAATGACGCCGCATCTGGCCGAGGAATGCTGGGCCGTGCTCGGCAATGGCGAGATGGTATCGAGAACCGCATGGCCACAGTTCGACCAGGCACTCGTCGTCGAAAACGACGTCACGATGCCGGTCCAGATCAACGGCAAGAAGCGCGCCGAATTGACAATCGCGCGCGACGCGGATCAAACTGCCGTCGAGGCTGCAGCCCTCGCACTCGACGTGGTAAAAGCCGCTCTCGGTGGCAAGCCACCGAAGAAGATCATCGTCGTCCCACAGAGGATCGTGAACATTGTTGCCTGATCGTTCATTCCGCCGCTTTGGCATCGCACTTGGCATCGCCGGCCTTGCCCTTCTGGCGGGATGCCAGGCACGGCCTCTCTATTCCGAACAGGAAGGCACCGGTCAGAAGCTCGCATCCGTGGAGTTTGCGGATCCGAAGACCCGTATCGAGCAGGTGATCCGCAACAATCTCGTCTTCCTCACCGGTCATGGTGCAGGCGAGACGGCGCATCCGCTCTACGAAGTGAAAATGACGGCCACGAGCTCCGCCTCGAGCATTCTCGACCTTACCAGCGACGATGACACCGTGTCTGTCAGCAACATCCCTGTTGCCGGCCGCGTTCAGGTGGATGTCACCTATACGCTGACCCGTATCAGCGACAGCAAGATCCTGAAATCGGCCAAGCGCGAAGTCGTCGCCTTGATCGATGTCCCGGGACAGAGCTTTGCAAAACTGCGGGCAATCCGCGACGCTGAAAACCGTGCTGCCCGCGAGACGGCCGAGTTCCTGCGTGGTGAGATCGCCATTGCCCTTGCCCGCGAGCCCCAGTCGCCTCCCGTATGGCAGAAATAAAATCCCACGAGTTCGACCGGTTTCTTGACAAGTCGGTCGGCCTCTACAAGATCTTCGTCATCTATGGACCCGATCGCGGGCTCGTTTCCGAGCGGGCTGCGCAGATCGCAGCCAAGACCGGTGTCGCGCAGGACGACCCATTCGCGATGCTCAAACTTGATGTGTCCGATCTGCAGGGAGATCCCGGCCGTCTTCTCGATGAGGTCAACTCACTTGGCCTTTTCGGCGGCGCCAAGCTGGTTTGGCTCCGTGGCGCAATGAACGAGAAGCCGCTGCTGGATGCCATGCAGGCGCTCGCCAAGGATGAGCCTCCCGCCAATATCTTAATCATCGAGGCTGGTGACCTGAAGAAGGGCAGCGGCCTTCGCAAGGTGGTGGAGCCGGTCCGCTCCATCGCCGTCATTCCCTGCTATGCGGACGATGCACGCGCGCTTGCTGGCCTGATCGATACGGAACTGTCGGCCGAAGGCCTCACCATCAGCGGCGCTGCCCGCCAGCGCCTGATGGAGCTTCTCGGCGGCGATCGAATCGCATCCCGCAATGAGGTGAAGAAGCTGGCGCTCTATTGTCGCGGTGCGGGGACTGTTACCGAAGATCACGTCGATGAAATCATCGGCGATGCGAGCAGCGTCTCCGCGGACGAGGCCGTCGACGCCATTCTCTCCGGAGACGTGGCGTCTCTTCAGCGCGCTTTCCAGAAGGTGCTTGTATCCAAGACGCCGATCTTCCTGATCCTGCAATCCTGCCTCAGACAGTTCCAGTTGCTGGATGTGATGCGGGCGGAAATGGACGACAAGAAGCTGCAGGCCGCACAGGTCATGATGACGCTCGGTCGGCATATCCATTTCAAGCGCAAGCCGATTATCGAAAAGGCGCTGCGATCCTGGACCGCGCCGGCACTTGCCCGGGAAACCGAGCGCCTGCAGGCGGCCGTCCTCCAGTCCCGGCAAAGACAAAGTCTCGAGCCCAGCATCGCCTTCCACAGCCTGATGGCAATCGCGATACAGTCGTCGCGATATCGCTGATGACGATCTGGGAAGGCGCTAACCGCGGCGCTCCAGCAACCGGCAAACCTCTTCAAGCTGCTCGAGATTGCGGTAGTTGATCCGAACCTGGCCGCTGCCCCCGCGGTGATTGATCTTCACATCCAATCCGAGAGCATCGGTCAACGTGCGCTCCAAGGCCAGCGTATCGGAATCTTTTTCGACCGACTTGGTTTCAAGCTGGGGCATCCCCTGGGACTTGATATCGTTTTGCGCAAGCCGCTCTGCATCGCGCACCGACATGCCTTTGGACACGATCGTGCGCGCGAGGGACGAGGGATCAGACGTGGTGATCAAGGCACGCGCGTGACCAGCCGAAAGGCTTCCGGCAGACAGCATGTCGCGAACCGGGTCCGGCAATTTCAGAAGGCGAAGGCTGTTTGCGACGTGACTGCGGCTCTTGCCGATGATTTCACCCAGATCGTTTTGGGTATAGCCATGTTCGGCAATCAACTGCTCGTAACCGAGCGCCTCTTCGAGCGGATTGAGGTCGGACCGCTGAACGTTTTCAACGATTGCGATTTCAAGTGCGGTCCGATCGTCTACGTCGCGGACGATGACTGGGATCTCAGTCAGTCCCGCCAGTTGCGCTGCACGCCACCGCCGCTCACCGGCAATGATCTCAAGGCGACCGTCGACTGTCCGAACAACGACCGGCTGGACAATGCCATGCTGCCTGATCGAGCTGGCGAGATCCTGCAGCTCCGCCTCATCGAAATGGCGCCTGGGGTTTTTCGGACTGCGCGAAACATGCTCGATCGGCACCATACGGTCTGGATTGACGTTTTTCGCAGGTGCATTGACCTGCACAGGCTGATCCATCTCACCGATAAGCGCAGCAAGCCCGCGGCCCAGCCGCCTTTTCGAGGGATCTTCGTTCATCCTGTCACCTGTTATTTCGTGTAATCAAAGAAGGGTTTCAAGCCGCCTTGCGCCGACGTTCCCGCTGGATCACCTCGGAGGCGAGCTGAAGGTAGGCCTGGCTCCCGGCGCATTTCAGATCGTAAAGAATAGCCGGCTTACCATATGAAGGCGCTTCGGATACCCGAACGTTGCGCGGAATCAGCGTGTGGTACACCTTATCACCGAGATATGTCCTGACGTCGCTGACGACCTGTTGGGCCAGATTGTTACGCGCATCGAACATCGTCAGAACGATGCCCTGGATATCAAGCAGCGGATTGACCGTCCGGCGAACCTGGTCAACCGTTTCGAGGAGCTGGCTCAAACCCTCGAGCGCAAAGAACTCGCACTGCAGAGGTACGAGCACCGAATGCGCTGCGGCCATCGCATTCATCGTCAGCAGATTGAAAGAGGGTGGGCAGTCGACGAGGATATAAGAGTATGCACGCGCTACATCAGTATCCAGCGCCCGCTTTAACCGGAAAGCGCGGTCCGTGGCCTGCGAAATCTCCATCTCGAAACCAAGAAGATCCATGGTGGAGGGAACGATGGACAGGTTCGGAACAGCAGTCGGAACGGCAGTTTCGCTAATATCGCTTTCGCCCATCAGCACGTCATAAGACGAATGAACGCGATCCTTGCGGTTAATACCGAGGCCAGTGCTGGCGTTTCCCTGCGGATCAAGGTCGATGATGAGGACATTTTCGCCGATTGCGGCGAGCGCCGTTGCCAGGTTGATTGCTGTCGTCGTCTTACCGACGCCGCCTTTTTGATTAGCGATGGTAATAATACGGTTCTTCTCGAACATATCGCACCTGACTTTACGGGTCCTTGCGTCGGAGGTTGCTGATCTCAAGAATAACCGAGTCCTGCTCGACAACGCTTTGGTGTTCTAGCAGATCGAAATCCCAGCGACTACGGGCTTCGCTGACTTCACGGCGATAATCCCGGCCTTTGTGGAAGAAGCCTCTGGCTTCCGTCTCGACCATCCAATCGGAGGAATAGGATAGAAGTTGGTCAAGATCAGCCAGAGCGCGAGCGGAAACGCGCTGGCATTCAGGCAACTCATGTGCCGCCTGCTCGATCCGGAGAGGGTGAACCGAACCCCGAGCTCCGGTTTCGTTTAGAGCGACACGGAGGAAAGCAGCCTTTTTATGGTTGCTTTCGACCAAGTGAACCCAACCATCTTCAAGCTCGGCAAGGAAAATCGAGGTCACGATTCCTGGAAAGCCACCGCCCGAGCCAAGATCGATCCATTTTGATGGCCCCGGGGATAGTTGAAAGATTTGCGCACTATCAGCGATATGGCGCTGCCAAATCTCGTTCAGGGTCGAGGGAGCGACAAGGTTGATTGTTTTCGCCCACTTGGAGAAGAGCGTAGCAAAATGCTCAAGCCTCTCCTGCGTTTCACGTGAAACACTTCTGCCGTTTAACATCATGCCGAGACTCGTTTTACGCGATCCGCGACCGCGGCTTCTTTTTTTACAAGCGCAAGAATAAGTGCCAACGCTGCCGGCGTCATACCGTCAACTTTTGCGGCCTGCGCCATATTGCTGGGCTGATGCTTCGCGAGCTTTATTCGTAGCTCGTTTGAGAGACCGGGCACTGTAGAATAATCGAAGGACAGGGGGATGGTTTTTGACTCATCGCGGATCGTTGAGCCAATATCTGCAGCCTGTCTGTTCATGTAGACAGAGTAGGTGGATTCGATCTCGAGAGCTTCCGCTACCTTTGGATTGACCCCGTGGAGTTCCTCCCAGACATCGGCCAGACCAGCCATCGATTGGTTGGGGTAGGCGAGCAGTTCGTACGCCGTACGCCGCTGGCCGTCCTGATTGAGGGACAATCCGTGCGCTGCACCCTGTTTAGGCGTCAGCGAGAGCGATTTCAGCATTGCACGGGTTTCGTCGACTGCTTTGGAGTAGGCCGCGAACTTCGCTGCACGATCAGTGCCCACGCAGCCCAGTTCAATGCCCTTTTGAGTCAGCCTGATATCGGCATTGTCGGCTCGTAGCGAAAGGCGGTATTCTGCACGTGATGTAAACATCCGATAAGGTTCCGTCACGCCCTTCGACGTGAGGTCATCGACCATGACACCGATATAGGATTCGGCACGACTGATCGGCTCCGGCTGGCCGCCCGAAGCCGTGATCGCTGCTGAAAGGCCGGCGACCATCCCTTGCGCCGCAGCTTCCTCGTAACCCGTCGTGCCGTTGATCTGGCCAGCCAGGAACAGCCCTGGCAATTTCTTGACTTCCAGCGTGGGTGTCAATTCCCGCGGGTCAACATAGTCGTATTCGATTGCATAGCCGGGCTGAATTATCTCGACCTGCTCAAGGCCCGGGATAGTGCGAATGAAAGCTTCCTGGACTGATGCGGGCAGGGACGTGGATATTCCGTTTGGATAAACAGTTTTATCATCAAGCCCTTCGGGCTCTAGGAAGATCTGGTGCCCGTCACGCTCACCGAACCGCACGATCTTGTCTTCGATCGACGGACAATAACGCGGGCCCACGCCCTCGATCTGGCCGGAATACATTGCGGACAGGTGGATGTTGTCGGAGATGATCCGATGGGTCGCCTCGTTCGTGCGGGTCACTCCACAGCTGATTTGCGGCGTTACGATTTTATCGGTCATGAACGAGAATGGAACTGGCTGCTCATCGGCTTCCTGCTTGTCAAGCTGGTCCCAGGCGATGGTCCGCCCATCAAGCCGTGCCGGTGTGCCGGTTTTCAGGCGCCCCAGGGCAACGCCAAGTCCAAGAAGCGTCGCTGATAGCCCGAGCGATGGTTCCTCACCCACCCGACCGGCCGGTATCTTTTCCTGCCCGATATGAATAAGCCCGCGAAGGAACGTACCGGTCGTGAGTACAGCCGTTCCGCATCCGAATCGACGGCCATCCTTCAGGATGACAGCTGACACTCGACCAGTGTCCGTGATGAGGTCGAATGCGTCACCCTCAATAACAGTGAGGTTCAGGTGATTGAACATTTCCTTCTGCATCGCTTCACGGTAAAGGCGCCGGTCGGCCTGCGTACGGGGACCACGAACGGCGGGACCCTTTTTCCGGTTGAGCAAACGGAACTGGATTCCAGAAACGTCTGCGACGCGGCCCATCAGACCATCAAGCGCATCGACCTCGCGCACGAGGTGACCTTTGCCCAGCCCGCCAATCGCGGGATTGCAGGACATGACACCAATCGTTTCGCGTTTGTGGGTGATCAGGGCTGTCCTCGCGCCCATCCGCGCTGCAGCACTCGCGGCCTCGCAACCCGCATGACCGCCACCAATGACGATGACATCGAAATTTTTGTCCATATTCATTGTCCCACGTCAGCCGAGTGTTTCACGTGAATCATTTTCCGATACAGAACTGCGAGAAGATAACATCCAGCAACTGCTCGACATCGACGCGGCCCGTAATGCGCCCTAAGGCGGATGCGGCTGCTCGAAGGCTTTCGGCTCTCAAGTCAAGTTCCGTGCCGTTTAACGCCTCTGCAATAAAATTGGAAGCATCTTTCAGTGCGTCGACTTGCCGAGCTCTGTTCGGAACCAGCGAACCGGTCCACAGCGCCGTGATCTTTCGGAGGATGGTCTCCCTTAGGAGCTCGAGCCCGTCGCCAGTTTTTGTTGAGATGCAAAGGTCGAAGTCGTCCGAAGGTGCGTGCGCATCCAGCTTCGTTCCGACAGTCAAGACGTTAGTCTGACTGAACTCATGGTTTTGTAACGCCGGCGAATCGATCTCATTGAGAGCGAGAATCATGTCGGCTTGCTCGATCGCAACACGGGCCCGACGGATCCCTTCGACTTCAACAATGTCGTCGCTTTCCCGCAGGCCAGCCGTATCGAAGAACCGGACGAGATAACCCGACATGTCGAGATCGACATGCAGGATATCCCGGGTCGTGCCTGCACGTTCCGTCACAATCGCCACATCCCGGTTCGCAAGCGCGTTCAAAAGGCTGCTTTTGCCCGCGTTCGGAGGCCCGGCGATGACGATCTTGTAGCCATCCCGGATGATCTCGCCAGACTTTGCGGTTTCCAGATGCTGGAGAAGTTCCAGATAAATCTGGCCCACCTCGCTCCAGACCCGCTCAGATACGGAACCCGGCACGTCGTCCTCATCAGCGAAATCCAGCTCGGCCTCGATCAGAGCACGCGACCGCGTCAGGCGCTCAGCCCAGTCGATATAGAGCGCTGACTGGCCGCCAAAGCTTTGCTCCACCGCAAGACGGCGTTGCATTTCCGTTTCGGCAGAGATGAGATCTGCAAGACCTTCAATCTCGACCAGATCCAGCTTGCCGTTCTCAAACGCTCGCCTTGAAAACTCTCCCGCCTCAGCCAACCTCAGTCCGTCAATTTGCTCGAGCTCTAGGATGAGAGCTGAAACAACGGCGCGGCTGCCATGCACATGCAGTTCAACGCAGTCTTCTCCCGTAAACGAGTTTGGCCCCGGGAAGCCGACCACCAGTCCCTGATCTATGATCGCGCCGTTTCGGTCGCGAATCGTTCTAAGCGATGCTTTACGGTCTGTCGCTAAACGACCAGCAAGAGTCTCAGCCGCGGTGAAGGCTTGGTTGCCGCTTAGCCTGATAACGGCGAGACCTGCGGGCAGTGCTCCACTCGAAAGGGCAAAGATCGTATCAGGGTTCATGGTGCGGCTTTCGGACTGTGTCCCAGAAACTCGAAAGCGCCCGTCTTTACGACGGGCGCCTCTCGGTAGCAGTGAATCCGGCTAAGGATCAGGTGTTCATCGAGTCGAAGAAGTCGCTGTTGCTCTTGGTCTGCTTCAGCTTGTCGATCAGGAACTCGATTGCATCCGTCGTTCCCATCGGCGCGAGAATTCGACGGAGAACAAAGATCTTCTGCAGGTCTTGGCGCTGGACGAGAAGGTCTTCCTTGCGCGTGCCGGATTTCAGAATATCCATGGCTGGGAAGATGCGCTTGTCGGCAACCTTTCGGTCGAGCACGATTTCCGAGTTGCCGGTCCCCTTGAACTCTTCGAAGATGACTTCGTCCATACGGCTGCCCGTATCGATCAGCGCCGTAGCGATGATGGTCAGCGAGCCGCCTTCTTCGATGTTACGAGCGGCACCGAAGAACCGCTTCGGGCGCTGCAGGGCGTTGGCGTCCACACCACCGGTCAGAACCTTGCCGGATGACGGAACGACCGTGTTGTAGGCGCGGCCAAGACGGGTGATGGAGTCGAGCAGAATGACGACATCGCGCCCGTGTTCGACCAGACGTTTCGCCTTTTCGATGACCATTTCAGCCACCTGAACGTGGCGGATGGCGGGTTCGTCGAAGGTCGAGGAAACAACTTCGCCCTTCACCGAGCGCTGCATGTCCGTCACTTCTTCCGGCCGCTCGTCGATCAGGAGAACGATGAGATAGCACTCGGGGTGATTTGCCGTGATCGAATGCGCGATGTTCTGCAAGAGAACGGTCTTACCCGTGCGCGGCGGTGCGACGATCAGGCCGCGCTGGCCCTTGCCGAGCGGTGCGACGAGATCGATCACGCGCGCCGAATTGTCCTTCGACGTCGGGACGTCGAGTTCCATCTTGAAGCGCTCATTCGGGTAGAGCGGCGTCAGATTGTCGAAATGCACCTTGTGGCGAATTTTTTCCGGGTCGTCGAAGTTGATCGTGTTGACCTTCAGCAGCGCGAAATAGCGCTCGCCTTCCTTCGGCCCGCGGATCGGTCCCTCGACGGTGTCGCCGGTCTTCAGCGAGAAGCGGCGGATCTGCGAGGGAGAGATGTAGATATCATCGGGGCCAGGCAGGTAATTGGCGTTGGCCGAACGGAGAAATCCGAAGCCATCCTGCAGAACTTCAACGACACCTTCGCCGATGATCTCGACATCCTGGCTGGCCAGGATCTTGAGAATCGCAAACATCAATTCCTGCTTGCGCATGGTGCTGGCGTTTTCCACCTCCAGCGATTCGGCGAATGTCAGCAAATCGGTCGGCGATTTGCTCTTGAGTTCTTGAAGCTTCATTTCAGCCATGAAGAGGGGACCATATTCAGAATTTTTTGGGGAAACAGGCGTGTCGGTGAAATTCGCTACCGCGGAAGAAACCGGGTAGGACAGACGATTACACACATGCCACGAGATGAGATGGCTGGGAAAATAGCTGTTCACGAGCACGCCTGCAAGGGGGAGGGGCAGGCGGAGTTAAGAAAAAGCTCAAGACACCATCAAAATGGCTTAACGATGACCATGATTACGATGGCGATCATCAAAACCGTCGGGATCTCGTTCATCAACCGCCAGTAACGAGCGGTTTTTCGCGGCCCATCTATGGCAAAAGCCCGAACTGCAGCACTGAACCGCATATGCGCCATGGTGAGCAGCAGGACAAACAGGATCTTGGCATGAAGCCAGCCACCCTGGAAACCGTAGACCGCCCAGGCGAGATAAAGCCCAAGCGCCCAGCTGATCATCATCGCCGGGTTCATGATGATTTTGAGGAGCCGCCCCTCCATCACTTTGAAGGTTTCCGACTGGGCAGAACCCGGCTCGGCTTCCGTGTGATAGATGAAAAGCCTGGGCAGGTAGAGCAGCCCGGCCATCCAGGAAATCACGGCGATGACGTGAAACGCCTTGATGTAGAGCAGGAAATCATCCGGCCGCAGCCAGTAGATAAAAAACAGCACGACGACGAAAACCGAAAGCGCCGTCGCCGCCCGGAACGCGACACGCCGCCCATTTCCGGCACCGGTGCGGTCGTCCGGCGTCATACGCCCGATCCTCTGACCCGTTTCACAAGATGCGCAACGGTCTGCGGATCCGCTTGTGGCGTGATGCCGTGGCCGAGGTTGAAGATAAGCGGACCTTGTCCAAGCCCCTGCAGGATCGCGTCGATCCCGTCGTCGAGGGACTTTCCGCCCGCCACCACGCGCATTGGATCGAGATTGCCCTGAACAGGTCCGTCCTTCTGCAGCTCCTGCGCAAACGACATCGGTACCGACCAATCGAGCCCGATTGCATCTGCGCCCGTCCGGGCCCGGTAGTGTTTGAGGTTCATGCCTGCACCCTTGGCGAAAGCAATCACCTTCGCGTTAGGTCGCGCTGCCTTGATGATATCGATGATCCGCCGCACGGGCTTGATCGAGAATTCCTCGAATTCCTTCTCCCCGAGCACGCCGGCCCAGGAATCGAAGATCTGCACGACATCTGCGCCCGCATCGATCTGACCGATCAGATATTCGGCAGACATTTCCGCCAGCAGAGCCAGCAGTTTTTCGAAGGCCTCGGGGTAGCGGTAGGCGAACAGACGTGCCGGCGCTTGGTCCGGTGTTCCCTGACCCGCGATCATATAGGTCGCAACGGTCCAGGGAGCCCCGCAGAAGCCGATCAGGGCAGTTTCAGGGGGTAGCTCCAGCCGAAGCCTCCGAACCGTCTCCAGCACCGGTGCAAGGTGGGAAAGCATCGTGCTGCCATCGAGCGCTGCAATCCCTGCTTCGTCGATCGGATCCATCCTTGGACCCTCTCCCTGCACGAAGCGAACATTGCGCTTCAAGGCATCGGGAATGACGAGGATATCGGAAAACAGGATGGCTGCGTCGAACTGGTAGCGCCGGATAGGCTGAAGCGTCACTTCGACAGCCAGATCCGGTGTATAACAGAGATCGAGAAACGAACCGGCTGCCGCACGGACTTCGCGGTACTCGGGCAGATATCGACCTGCCTGCCTCATAAGCCATATCGGCGGTGGGGTGATCGTCTTGCCGTTCAGCACCTCAACGATCTTCCTGGTCGGACCGGCCAATGGGTTCTCCAAATAAAGAAAATAAGATTCTTAAGATCTTCTATTTCTTAGAGTCGGTGAGTAGCAAGGATTAAAACTCCTGCACAGAAAACGCGACGATCTGCCGCTCCGTATCGTTGAAAAGGAAAACTTCCGGGCATTCTTGGCAGAGCTTCTGGATAACCATATTTCGATCAGGGATATCAATTGCTTGTGCC
The DNA here is from genome assembly GCF_977018685.1 of Velazquezella soli. Taxonomy (NCBI): domain Bacteria; kingdom Pseudomonadati; phylum Pseudomonadota; class Alphaproteobacteria; order Hyphomicrobiales; family Rhizobiaceae; genus Velazquezella; species Velazquezella soli. The sequence goes on along the minus strand of NZ_CDRNXF010000004.1, from coordinate 446,491 downwards.
GGGCGTTTGGTGAAGCTCTCTTGTGGATATCTTGTGAATCAAGCGATAGGTTCATCCGGTTATCCCCGCTTTGAACAGGTGCCCTGAAACGGCTTCCTCGAAATACGCGATTGTGGACAACTCGGAGGTTATCCCAGGGGTCTGGCTCGGCCCTCGAAAGGCGGTCAGTCTCTCCCCGGTTATCAACAGAGGACGAAGAACAACGTGGAGAACAGAAAAAACTTCTTCCATCTCCACCTCATATCTGACTCCACGGGCGAGACCCTGATCTCGACAGGACGCGCGGCGGCAGCCCAGTTTCAGACTTCGCTTGCCGTCGAGCACGTCTATCCGCTGGTGCGAAACCGCAAGCAGGTTCTCGCCGTGCTGGAGGCGATCGATCGTGAACCGGGGATCGTCCTTTATACGATCGTTGATCGCGAGCTTGCGAAACTGCTGGACGAGCGCTGCCGTCAGATAGGAACACCCTGCGTCAACGTGCTGGAACCGGTTATGGCGACATTCCAGACCTATCTCGGAGCACCGTCTAAATACCGCGTCGGCGCGCAGCATGCGCTCAACGCGGAATATTTCGCCCGCATCGAAGCGCTGAACTTCACCATGGATCATGACGATGGCCAGATGCCCGAAGGGTACGATGAGGCCGATGTCGTACTGGTCGGGATCAGCCGCACCTCGAAGACGCCGACCAGCATCTATCTCGCCAACCGCGGAATCAAGACGGCCAATATCCCGATCGTGCCGGGCGTCGACCTTCCGCACGCACTTCTGTCTGCAACCCGCCCCCTGATCGTCGGGCTGGTCGCGACGACGGACCGCATTTCACAGGTGCGCGAACACCGCGAACTCGGAACCACGCAAAATTTCGATCGCGGTCATTATACGGATCGGGCAACGATCAACGAGGAACTGAAATATGCACGAGCGCTCTGCTCGCGCCACGGCTGGCCGGTCATCGACGTCACCCGACGGTCGATCGAGGAGACGGCGGCGGCCATCGTTGCGCTCCGCCCGAAGCTACGGTAATTCGGCACTAATTCCATCCGGAGATCTGCCGTGACAATGTCTCACTCCAGGCCACTCATACTGGCCTCATCCAGCAAGTTCAGACGCATGTTGATGGAAAATGCGGGGCTGAGTTTCGAAAGCCGGGCCGCCGATATCGATGAACGTCAGATCGAGGCGGGACTGGTGGGCGCCAGCCCAGATATCGTCGCGCTGACCTTGGCAAAGGCCAAGGCGCTCGATGTCAGCAGACACTATCCTTCCGCCATCGTCATCGGGTCGGATCAGACCATGTCGCTTGATCATCGCGTTTATCACAAGCCGAAATCACGGGAAGAGGCGCGCGAAAGCCTGCTCTCTCTGTCGGATAGGACGCATAGGCTGAACAGCGCCGTCGCTCTTGTACGCGATGGCGAAACCCTTTGGGAGCATGTTGCACACGCCGATCTTACCGTCAGACCGCTCAGCGAGATATTCGTGGATCGCTATCTGGATAGGGTGGGCGAAACCGTGTTCGGAAGCGTCGGCGCCTACCAGTTGGAAGGTGAGGGCATTCAGCTCTTCTCGCGGATCGAGGGAGATTACTTTACCATTCTCGGCCTACCCATGCTGCCGCTTCTCGACACCTTGCGCGCGATCGGAGCGATCGATGGCTGATTCACGTGAAACACTTTTGGTTAACGCTTTCGTAACGGGCTGGCCGATCAAGCACTCGCGTTCGCCGATCATCCACGGTCATTGGCTGGCTAAGTTCGGTATTGCTGGCCGCTACACACGTGAAGCGGTGGCACCTGAGGATTTTCCAGCTTTCATCAGCAAGCTCAAAGACGGATCATCGGGCTATCGCGGCGGCAATGTCACCATTCCCCACAAGGAAATGGCTTTTGCGCTCGCTGATCGTCCAGATGCGATCGCCGAAGAACTCGGTGCCGCCAACACGCTGTGGATGGAGGACGGTGTTCTTCACGCCTCGAACTCCGATGTCTACGGCTTTACCGCCAACCTCGACGAACAGTCGCCCGGTTGGGGAAATGTCGATCGCGCCGTCATTCTCGGTGCCGGCGGTGCCAGCCGTGCTATCATTCAAGCCGTCAGGGATCAGGGCGTCGGAGAAATCCACGTCGTCAACCGGACGGTGGCGCGTGCGCAGGAACTTGCCGACCGGTTCGGACAAAACGTGCACGCGCATGCGATGGAAGCACTGGGCGAGGTCATGTCCGGCGCAGGTCTCTTTGTGAATACAACATCGCTCGGCATGGACGGCGCGCCGATACCGCAGTTCGACTTCTCGACCATGCTCACGAACGCAGTCGTTACCGATATCGTTTATATCCCGCTGCAAACGGACATTCTGAAACAGGCGGAGGAGCAGGGCTTCGTGACCGTGGATGGTCTCGGCATGCTTCTGCATCAGGCCGTGCCGGGTTTCGAGAAATGGTTCGGCCTCCGCCCTGTCGTCGATCAGACGCTGCGGGATCTCGTCATCGCAGATATGGATATGCACGGATGATCGTTATCGGCCTCACCGGCTCCATCGGCATGGGGAAATCCACCACCGCAGAAATGTTTGCGCAAGAGGGTATCCCGGTCAACGATGCCGACCAGGTGGTCCACGATCTCTATCACGGTGAAGCGGTCGATCCGATCGCGGAGGCGTTCCCGAATGCGGTCAGAGACGGTGTCGTCGACCGACAGGAACTGTCGCGCCAGCTTTCTGCAGCACCTGAAAAATTCAAGCTTCTGGAATCCATCGTCCACCCGCTGGTGCGCAAACACGAAACGGAATTTCTCGATAAACACAAAAGCGCCGGCGCAGCGCTCGTTGTGCTCGACATTCCCTTGCTGTTTGAGACCGGCGGCGAGAAAAGGGTCGATTTTGTCGTCGTCGTCAGCTGCGATCCACAGGTGCAGCGCCAGAGGGTACTTGCGCGTCCCGGCATGACGGAGGAGAAGTTGTCGATGATCTTGGCGCGGCAGGTTCCGGATGCCGAAAAGCGGGCGCGTGCCGATTTCGTCATCGACACCGGCGCCGGACGGGAGACAGCCAGATCAAGCGTGCGCGAGATCATCGCCACGCTCAAAGCCGGCAGCAGGAACGGAAATACCCATGCGTGAAATCATCTTCGATACCGAAACCACGGGCCTTGAATCCAAGGCCGACCGGATTATCGAAATCGGCGGCATAGAGCTCATCAACAACTTCCCGACGGGAAGAACGTTGCACCTCTATATCAACCCGGGCGATCGCAAGGTTCATCCGGATGCGCTGGCTGTCCATGGCATTACCGATGAGTCGCTCAAGGACAAGCCGCCGTTCGCCCAGGTGGCGCAGCAGATCATCGACTTCTTCGATGGCGCCCGGTGGATCGCCCACAATGCCAATTTCGATATCGGCTTTATCAATGCCGAATTTGAACGCATAGGCCTGCCGCCGGTCCCACCGGAAAACGTGGTCGATACGCTTTCGATGGCCCGCCGAAAGCATCCGATGGGTCCTAACTCCCTCGACGCACTGTGCCGTCGCTACGGCATCGACAATGGCCATCGCACCAAGCACGGCGCGCTGCTCGACTCCGAACTCCTGGCGGAAGTCTATATCGAAATGACCGGCGGCCGGCAGGCGGCTCTCGGTCTGGTCGGTGCCGATCAGCCGAGAAACGTCATCGAGATCGATGATGTGGTGGTAACCGCGATCGCAGCACGGCCGCGCCCTTTGCCGCCGCGCATCAGCGAAGACGACATTGCCGCCCATGCCGCAATGGTAAGTGGACTGAAGGATAAGGCCGTCTGGCTGAAATATGCAGCCGACTGATTTCTGCTGAAGTCCAGACATGAAAAAAGCCCGGCTGTGACCGGGCTTTTTATATTCTATCCGTTGCTCGCTCAGCTGTTGAGCGGCTGAACCTGCGACTTGGTCTGTTCTTCGGCCATACGCTGCGAGAACATCTGACCGAAATCGATCGGATCGATCATCAGCGGCGGGAAGCCACCGTTGCGGGTCACGTCGGAAATGATCTGGCGTGCGAACGGGAAGAGGAGACGCGGGCATTCGATAAACAGAAGCGGCAGCATGTGCTCCTGCGGGAAACCGGTGATGCGGAAAACGCCGCCGTAGACCAGCTCGGCCGCAAACACGATCTTGTCGTCTTCACGGGCTTCGGCACTCAGCGACAGAACGACGTCGAAGTCGTTTTCGGAAAGCGGATTGGCGTTGACGTTGACGCTGATATTGATCGCTGGAGCCTTGTCGCGCGACTGCAGCGAGCGTGGCGCGCCGGGATTTTCGAACGAAAGATCCTTGGTGTACTGCGCCAGGATATTGAGCGAGGGGGCGGAAGCCTGTTCGTTATCGTCTGCCATAAAAATTCCTCAAGGCTGGAAAGGGTGGCTGAAAAGCGTTGGGGGCACTTAACATTTCGCTCCAGGGCTTACAACCCTGCGAGATCTTAGCCTTAAGGTTCGATCCGCTTATCCTTGTCCGCCCAAGGCGAGGACGGGTTCGGTTCGCGGCGATAATCGTCGTCATCGAGATCGACCACCGGGCCGGATCCAACCGGATGAACAGGCGCCGGACCGGGGCCAGGGCCGGGACCGGTGCGAAAACCGCCCGGGCTTCTTCGATCGCCCGAATTCACGACGACCACGCGGCTGCCGATGGCCGACCAGATCAGCTTGCGGATAAAGGGCACAAGCAGCGCGAGACCAATGATGTCGGTCAGAAACCCCGGCAGCATCAGCAGGATGCCAGCCACCACGACCATCGCTCCGCTTACCAGTTCGGCTGCAGGCATCCGACCTTCGCGCCCTTCTGTCGAAAGCCGCCGCAGCATAGTCATCCCCTGGCCGCGGATCATCAATGCGCCCAGGAGGCCCGTTCCGAGGACGAGGCCAAGCGTTCCCCAAAGTCCGATCGCTCTTCCGACCAGAACAAAACCAGCGATTTCGGCCAGCGGCCATGCCAGGAGAACAACCGGAAGGAATGGTAAGCGCATAATCATTGCCTGTATCTAATTGGCGGATATGGGTTCATCTCACGCCGTTGCTATTTGAAGATGGGCGGTAGGAGACTATATGAAAAGCTGCATAGAACTTTTAAACGACAATTGCGGGATAAAATGGGCTCGAACGACTTGATAACACTGTTTTTCCTCGTCGCAGCAGTGCTGATATTCCTGCAATTGCGCAGCGTCCTCGGCCGGCGCACGGGACATGAGAAGCCGCCGACTGAGACAGTCAGCCCTCGCGATGTTGCCCGCGGTCCCGTCGAGGACGATAGCAAGGTAGTGACGCTTCCTCGCCGCGACAATGTCGATGAGGAACAACGCAATGCCGATATCGACGCCGTCGCGAAGCCTGATACGCCGCTCAACGCATCGCTTCGTGCCCTCGTGAAGGAAGATCCGTCGTTCCGCCCGAAGGAATTCCTCAACGGCGTGCGGATGGCGTACGAAATGATCGTCATGGCTTTTGCCGACGGTGATCGGAAGACCTTGAAGGGGCTTCTCTCCAATGAGGTCTATGACGGCTTCGAAGCGGCGATCGCCGAGCGCGAGGCCAAGGGCGAGGTGATCAAGTCCACATTTGTCGGCATCGACAAATGCGACATGACACAGGTTTCGATCAAGGACGGCGAATCCCAGGTTACCGTCCGCATTGTCAGCCAGTTGATCTCCGCAACCTTCGACAAGGCCGGCACGCTGATCGACGGCGATCAGGAAACCGTAGCCGACGTCATCGACATCTGGACCTTTGCCCGCGACATCGGCTCCCGCGACCCGAACTGGAAGCTGGTCGCCACCGAATCCGAACAATGATTTCCGCGTCTCCGACCCTCTCTGACTTCCGCCTCGAGAGGGTCGACTTCGCGGATCTCCCCGGTTGGGCTGCCGACGATCCGAGCCCGCTGTATGAGGCGATGCGCGCTTGCGCGGCCCATATCCGCAACGTTAAGCCCTATCGCAAGGGTTCTCTCGGCCTTGAGGCCATGGAACTGGCGGACCTCTTCGAGCAGGCCGCACCATTTGCCGATGCCTCTGCGGCTCGCACCTTCTTCGAACAACGCTGCACACCCTTCCGGATCCTGAAGCACAATGACGAACAAGGATTCGTCACCGCCTTCTACGAACCGGAAGTCGACGTCTCCGATGTGAGTGAAGGTCTTTTCAAATATCCCTTCTATTTCCGGCCTGACGATCTCGTCGATCTCGAGGAAAGCAATCGCCCTGCGGATCTCGACTCCGGCTACATGTTCGGCCGTCAGACGCCGGATGGTATCGTCGCTTATCCGGATCGCGGTGAAATCGATCGCGGCTGTCTCGACGGGCGGGGGCTGGAGATAGCCTTCGCACGGTCGCGGATCGACGTTTTCTTTGCCCATGTTCAGGGCGCGGCTCGGCTGGTCTATCCCGATGGCCGCGTCCGTCGCATCACCTACGCGGCAAAGGCAGGCCATCCGTTTTCGCCGATCGGCAAGCTTCTGATCGATCGTGGCGAAATCGCTCGCGAAGACATTTCCATGCAGAGCATTCGGACGTGGCTTGCCGAAGCTCTGGTGTCGAATCCGGCTAAGGTTGATGAAGTCTTATGGCACAACAAGTCCTACATCTTCTTCCGTGAGGCCGATGTCAGCGACCCTGACCTCGGTCCTATCGCTGCCGCCAAGGTGCCGCTGATCGCGGGACGCTCGCTCGCCGTGGATCGCTCCATTCACACATTCGGCTACCCCTTCTTCATCCATGCGGAACGGCTGACACATCTCGACGACGGCAAGCCGTTCGCGCGGCTGATGCTGGCGCTCGATACGGGTTCAGCCATTATTGGGCCTGCAAGGGGCGATATCTTCACCGGTTCCGGCTATCACGCAGGCGAGCTTGCCGGCACGGTGCGAAACGATGCGGATTTCTATATCCTCGTCCCAAATGCGGCCGCCGGCCGTTATGCCGGGTAGGATATGGCGCATGAAGGATCGAAAACTCAGTTCAGATGAACGCATCCTGTGGGGCAAGGTGGCGAAATCCGCCCGTGCTCTGCCTGGGCGCATGAAAGAGATCGCTGCCTTCGAAGAGGAAATGGCGGCACGACTGGCGGCAGAGGATGAAGTCTCCAAGCCCCCGGTACCGCCAACCCAGCGTGTCAGCGATGCCTTCGCGGCAGTCGCGCCGAAGGTAAAAAAGCCTGCCGGCATTCATCATCCGCTGGAAAAACCCACCCGGAAGAAGCTCGCCAAGGGTCGCTTGGCGATCGATGCTCGGCTCGATCTCCATGGTCTCTACCAGGACGCCGCCCACGATCTGCTGCTCGATTTTCTTTACAGTGCCCATGATCGCGGTCTGCGCCATGTTCTTGTCATCACCGGCAAGGGCCGCTCGGTTGGCGGCGAGGGGGTTCTGCGCCGTGCGGTGCCGCTGTGGTTCTCGAAGGCCGAATTTCGTTTCCTGATCTCGTCCTACGAATGGGCAGCCCAAAACCATGGTGGCGAGGGCGCCATGTACGTGCGGCTTTCAAAGAGCCGTGCGGATTATCGGGGATCGGTCCTGTGACGCCCTTTGGTGAAGCGCTTCGACAGCTGCGCGCCAAAAAGGGAGTTACCCAGAGGCAACTGGCAGAGGCGATCGGGGTTACGCCTGCCTATCTGTCGGCCTTGGAACACGGCAAACGGGGCCGGCCCACATTCGAGCTGCTCCAGCGTATCACCGGCTATTTCAACATCATCTGGGATGAAGCGGAAGAATTGTTTCGGGTCGCAGAAGCCTCGCGCCCGAAAGTGGTCCTCGACACGACAGGCCTGGCGCCTGCATACACCGCATTTGCCAACGCCTTGGCGGCACGGATTCGCTCTTTGCCGCCGGACGTGCTAGAGGAAATGCGAAGACTTCTGCAAAAGGCTTGAAATGCCCTGGAAATCTCTGCGCATCCACGCCTTTCCAGGCATTTTGCGAGGCACCAACCTTTAGAAACCGCCCTGAATTCCCTATATTCAAGGCGGAGACTCCGGTGATTCGCTCGCCGGTATTTTAACCAACTGGAAGAGACTGAATGACCGACACACCCGTCAGCGATCACGGCGCGAGTGCCGAATACGGTGCCGATTCCATCAAGGTTCTAAAGGGCCTGGATGCGGTGCGAAAGCGCCCAGGCATGTATATCGGCGACACAGACGACGGCTCGGGTCTGCATCACATGGTCTACGAGGTCGTCGACAACGCGATCGACGAAGCCTTGGCCGGCCATGCAGATATCGTCACGGTCACGCTCAATGCGGATGGCTCGGTCAGCGTCACCGACAACGGTCGCGGCATTCCGACGGATATCCATACCGGCGAAGGCGTCTCGGCAGCCGAGGTCATTATGACCCAGCTCCACGCCGGCGGTAAGTTCGACCAGAATTCCTACAAGGTCTCGGGCGGCCTGCACGGCGTTGGCGTCTCGGTCGTCAATGCGCTTTCGGTCTGGCTCAAGCTGAAGATCCGTCGCTCAGGCAAGGTTCACGAGATCTCGTTCACGCACGGCGTCGCCGATGCGCCGCTGAAGGTCATCGGGGATTATGAAGGTCGCTCCGGCACGGAAGTTACCTTCCTCGCCAGCACCGAGACCTTCACTATGACCGAGTTCGATTACGGCACACTCGAGCACCGCCTTCGCGAACTCGCCTTCCTCAACTCCGGCGTTCGAATCCGGCTCACGGATCGGCGCAAGCCCGACGTGAAGGAAGAGGAAATGCTGTATGACGGCGGCCTCGAGGCTTTCGTCAAATATCTTGATCGTTCCAAGAAGCCGCTCGTCGAAAAGCCTGTCGCCATCAAGGGCGAGAAGGATGGCATGACGGTTGAAGTCGCGATGTGGTGGAATGACAGCTACCACGAGAACGTTCTCTGCTTCACCAACAACATTCCGCAGCGCGATGGCGGAACGCATATGGCAGGCTTCCGTGGTGCGCTGACTCGCCAGATCACATCCTATGCGGATTCGTCCGGCATCATGAAAAAGGAAAAGGTTTCGCTCACCGGTGACGACTGCCGAGAAGGCCTGACCGCAGTTCTTTCGGTAAAGGTGCCGGATCCGAAGTTCTCGTCGCAGACCAAGGACAAACTCGTGTCCTCGGAAGTGCGCCCGGTTGTCGAAAGCCTCGTCAACGAAGCGCTGAGCTCCTGGCTCGAAGAGCATCCGGCAGAAGCGAAGATCCTTGTCGGCAAGGTGGTGGAAGCTGCTGTTGCCCGCGAAGCGGCCCGCAAGGCTCGTGAACTCACCCGCCGCAAGGGCGTGCTCGATATCGCCTCGCTTCCCGGCAAGCTCGCCGATTGCTCCGAACGTGATCCGGCCAAGTCCGAAGTCTTCCTCGTCGAGGGTGACTCCGCCGGCGGTTCCGCCAAGCAGGGCCGTTCGCGTGATACCCAAGCGATCCTACCGCTCCGCGGCAAGATCCTGAACGTCGAGCGCGCCCGTTTCGACAAGATGCTGTCCAGCCAGGAAATCGGCACGCTGATTACCGCTCTGGGCACATCGATCGGCAAGGATGAGTTCAACGCTGACAAGCTGCGCTATCACAAGATCATCATCATGACGGACGCCGACGTCGACGGCGCCCATATCAGAACCCTGTTGCTGACCTTCTTCTTCCGTCAGATGCCGGAACTGATCGAGCGTGGCCACATCTACATTGCCCAGCCGCCGCTTTATAAGGTGACGCGCGGCAAGTCGATCCAGTACCTGAAGAACGAGCAGGCTCTGGAAGAGTATCTGATCGGCATGGGGCTGGAAGATACGACCCTGACCCTCGGCTCCGGTGAAGTCCGTGCCGGCCAGGATATGCGCGAAGTCATCCAGGATGCATTGCGCATCCGCTCGATCATCGAGGGACTGCATTCTCGCTACAACCGCTCGATCATCGAGCAGGCAGCCATTGCCGGCGCGCTTCATCCAGATCTGACGGACAATCCCGAACGGGCCCAGCAGACGGCTAACGAAGTCGCCAAGCGTCTCGATATGATCGCTGAGGAAACGGAGCGTGGCTGGTCGGGTCACGTCACCGACGAAGGCGGTATGCGCTTCGAGCGGATGGTTCGTGGCGTCAAGGAAGTCGCCGTGATCGATGTGGCCCTGATCGGCTCTGCCGATGCCCGCCATATCGACCAGATGTCGTCGCGTCTGCAGGAGATCTACAGCACGTCGCCAGTCCTCGCTCGCAAGGATAGCGAGCAGGATATTTCAGGTCCACGCGCCCTTCTCGACACGATCTTTGCGGCGGGACGCAAGGGACTGTCCATGCAGCGCTATAAGGGACTTGGTGAAATGAATGCCGAGCAGCTGTGGGAAACAACGCTTGATCCCAACGTTCGCTCGCTGCTTCAGGTCAAGGTTCCCGATGCGACGGATGCAGACGGTTTGTTCTCGCGTTTGATGGGCGACGAGGTTGAGCCCCGGCGCGAGTTCATTCAAGAGAACGCGCTGAACGTCGCCAACCTCGATATCTAGCAATCTTTCGTCGTGCAAAAACGGCGGCCTCTCGGCCGCCGTTTTTGTTTGTCCATTAGAAATCTGTTTCACGTGAATCTTACCTGTGGATGGAGGATTCACGTGAAACATTATTCTTCGCCGGCAAACCTTCCCTCGAAAGCGACTTCCGAAACGGGCTTGCGCTGGCTGGGAACTTCACGCTCGCGCAAATCTTCCGGCAGTGCATCTTTAGCGGCCATCCGCCCGATCGCCGCGGCAGCCTCGACCCTGAAACCTTCCGGAAGTCCAAGTTCGCCAACAGCCTTTTCCTTGTCGAACCCTTCCATGCCATGTGCATGATACCCAAGCTTCATCGCCTGGCAGATGATTGAGAACCACGCGGCGCCCGTGTCGAAAGAATGCGTATAGCCCTCGCGACGTTCGCCATCCTTGGAAACGCGATAGGTTTTCGACACGAAGAAGACCAGCGCACCCGCGTTTTCTGCCCAGCGCCGATTGCCCGGAACGAGTAGATCCGCAAGTCTGGTGAAATCCTCGGTGCCTTGTAGCGCGTAGATAAAGCGCCAAGGCTGGCTGTTGCCGGAAGAGGGTGCCCAATGCGCGGCATCCAGAATGGTCAGCATCGTTTCCCGATCTATGGCTTCCTTCTCGAAGGCCCGCGGCGACCAGCGATCCAGAAAGAAAGCGTCGATTGGAAATTCCGAGGTCCGGCTGTTGCTGGTCGTCATAGTGTCCTCTCAAGTTTGGGTCTTACCCAATCTAGGCAGTTAGGGCTGCTTTGCAATGAACCGCAGATGGCAGAAAGAGGGGTGACAATCGCGCCTCTTTTTTGCATAAACACTTGTCTGACAACTGGAGGAATAAGACCTTGAAATTGATGCGTGTAGGACCTGTGGGCCAAGAGAAGCCGGCATTGCTCGATCAGGATGGCAAGATCCGTGATCTGTCTGGCCATGTCGCGGATATCGGCGGGGAGGCGATTTCGCCCGAGGGTTTGACGAAGATTGCCGCGATCGACGCGTCGACATTGCCGGAACTGTCTGCCGATCGGATCGGCGCCTGCGTGACGGGCACCGGCAAGTTCATCTGCATCGGCCTCAACTATTCCGACCATGCGGCCGAAACCGGCGCCACCGTGCCGCCGGAACCGATCATCTTCATGAAGGCCACCTCCGCCATCGTCGGACCCAACGACGACGTCGTCATTCCGCGCACATCGGAAAAGACCGACTGGGAAGTCGAACTCGGTGTCGTCATCGGCAAGACCGCGAAATACGTGTCGGAAGCCGAGGCGCTGGATTACGTTGCCGGTTACTGCCTCACCAACGACGTCTCCGAGCGCGCATTCCAGACAGAACGCGCGGGCCAGTGGACCAAGGGCAAGTCCTGCGACACGTTCGGACCGATTGGCCCATGGCTTGTCACCAAGGACGAGGTCGCGGATCCGCAGAACCTTGGAATGTGGCTGACGGTCAACGGCGAAAAGATGCAGAACGGCTCATCCAAGACGATGGTCTACGGCGTCGCCTTCCTCGTCTCCTATCTCAGCCAGTTCATGTCGCTGCATCCGGGAGACGTCATCTCCACGGGTACGCCTCCGGGCGTCGGCCTTGGCCTCAAGCCCCCGCGCTTCCTGAAAGCCGGCGACGTTGTCGAACTCGGCATCGATGGTCTCGGCACCCAGAAACAGACATTCGTCGCCGATATCTGATCGATCGCTGGCATCGGCAAGGCGTGCTGCAGCGAGGGAAGGGCGGTGGTAAACCGCCGCCCTTTCATAACTACCTCCACAAGTGCTAGCCTTGCTGCATTCCGATGGCGGAACGTTTTGCCCGCCACCGCTTTGACGGATATCGGACCAGGGATGAGGAGAGCCCGATTTCATGTTCTACCAGCTCTATGAGTTGAACCATGCCGCCATGGCGCCGTTCCGGGCCGCCGCGGATGCCATGCGCTTCATTTCCGACAATCCTATGAACCCGTTCGCCCAGACAGCACTTGGCCGCTCCATGTCGGCCAGTCTCGAAGTGTTCGAGCGGATGACGCGTCGCTATGGGAAGCCAAGCTTCAATCTTCCGGAAACGGTGGTCGACGGTAAGCCGGTCATGGTCACCGAGGAGATCGTCTGGGCAAAGCCCTTTTGCAATCTCCTGCATTTTCGCCGAGATCTGCCCGCCGCGCGCCCGGCCGACCAGAAGATCCTGCTCGTCGCGCCGATGTCCGGTCACTATGCCACCTTGCTGCGTGGCACGGTCGAAGCACTTCTACCCCATGCGGATCTCTACATCACCGACTGGATCGATGCCCGCATGGTTCCGGTCACCGAGGGCAGCTTCGATCTCGACGATTACATCGACTACCTGATCGAGATGCTGCATCAGATCGGTCCCGGCACCCACGTGGTCGGCGTCTGCCAGCCGTCGGTGCCTGTGCTTGCCGCCGTTGCGGTGATGGAAACCCGCGGTGATCGGATGGCGCCCGCCTCGATGACGCTGATGGGCGGACCGATCGATACCCGCAGCAATCCGACAGCCGTCAACAAACTTGCCGGAGATCACCCACTCGAATGGTTTCGCGACAATGTCATCATGAGCGTGCCGTTTCCGCAGCCGGGCTTCATGCGGCGTGTCTATCCGGGCTTCCTGCAGCTTTCCGGCTTCATGTCGATGAATCTTGACCGCCACGTCACCGCTCACAAGGAGTTCTACGAGCACCTCGTCAAGAACGATGGCGAGCCCGCCGAAAAACACCGCGAATTCTACGACGAATATCTCGCGGTGATGGATCTGACGGAAGAATTCTATCTGCAGACCGTCGATGCCGTCTTTATCCGTCATTCCTTGCCGAAGGGCGAGATGATGCATCGCGCGATGCCTGTTGATACGAAGGCGATCCGCTCCGTCGCTCTTTTGACGGTAGAAGGCGAAAACGACGATATTTCCGGCGTAGGCCAGACAAAGGCGGCGCACACGATTTGTCCGAATATCCCGGATGACAAGCGCCAGCATTACATGCAGCCCGATGTCGGGCATTACGGCGTCTTCAACGGCTCGCGTTTCCGCAGTGAAATCGCCCCCCGCATCATCGAATTCACCCGCAAGCATGCCATTGCCGATACCAAGACTGCCAAGCCCGCATCCCGGAAGCGTAATACCAAGGGTGATTCGCCGACCTGAGAGTGGATCCGGTTCGATGCCAGTATCTGGATTTCTCCAAGGTATTTCAGCATGTTCTTGGATTTAGCGACCTGTCTTCTTGAAGGCGGGTCTGAGGCTCACCAAATCGGATATCATCGGGCTGGCATCAGGCCACTCCGCATTGAACTGAAGGGTGTAACCCATGAACCAGTCTGCATTGATTCGTCCGGAATGGACGCCGGCCACCATTGGTTTAATGGTGCTCGGTTTCGTGGTCTTCTGGCCTCTTGGCTTGGCTATGCTTGCCTATATCATCTTCGGGGATCGGCTTCGCGGCTTCAAGCGCGATGCCAATAATCGCGCCGACGAATGGGCCGGCAAGACCAGCCGATGGTTTTCCAGAAGCCGCGCCGCTGGCTACAACACGCATTTCTCGACAGGCAACGTTGCCTTCGACGATTGGCGCAAGGCCGAACTCAACCGCATGGATGAAGAACGCCGCAAGCTTGACGAGATGCGCGATGAGTTCGACAACTATTCCCGCGAGCTTCGCCGTGCCAAGGATCAGGAAGAGTTCGATCGTTTCATGCGCGAGCGCCGTAACAGCAACGCTTCCGGCCAGAACCCGGTCGTCGACGTCTGATCGGTCAAACGGATCTTCTGAAAGCGTAACGAGCCGGCGTCCTTGCGACGCCGGCTTTTTCATGAGAACGGTTCTCTCGAATCGGCTAGAAAGGCTACATGTTCGCGCTCCTCAAAAAGCCCCTTCGCGCCCGCTCGAAACCGCTCGAAACCGTAAAGCGCACGCTTGAAGTCGGAAACCGCGCTTTGCCGCTGACGATCAAGGAAAACAGTCGCGCCACTCGTATCACGCTGCGCATCGAGCCCGGCGGCCGCGCGCTTAATCTCACTGTGCCGGCAGGCCTTCGGAAAAGCGAGATCGAGGAATTTCTCGAGCGCCATCAGGGTTGGCTGCTCACGAAGCTCTCGAAATTCTCCACCGACAATCCCATCCGCTCAGGCGGCTTCGTGCCGATTCGCGGCGTTCAGCACCGCATCGACCATACCGGAACGCTTCGCGGCCTGACGGAAATCGCCATGGTCGATGGCGTGCCGGTGGTAAGGGTAAGCGGGCTGGAGGATCATCTCGGCCGTCGGGTCGCGACATTTCTGAAAAAAGAAGCACGTCGAGATATGGAGTTGCTGGCTTTTCGCCATGCCGCATCGATCCGCAAGCCGGTCGCATCAGTCACGCTGAAAGACACGAGAAGCCGGTGGGGATCCTGTTCCTGGGATGGAAACCTGAGCTTTTCCTGGCGCATCGTCATGGCGCCGCCGCTGGTGATCGATTACCTCGCAGCCCACGAAGTGGCGCATCTGAAGGAAATGAACCACGGGCCAAAGTTCTGGGCTCTCTGCCACCAGCTTTGCCCGAGGATGGAAGAGGCGCGCAAATGGCTGAAGCAGAATGGCTCGCAGCTTCACGCGCTGGATTTCAGCTGAAGCCCGGCTAAAACAAACGGAAACTGGCCGAAGAGATCAAGGTGTAGCTGTGCGAGCCGGGAACTGACGCGGAGTCGGCGCGACCATTACCATGTCGCCGGCTGTGTCGGTCTTGGCACCCGCCGGGCGCCGTTTCGGCAGAGGCCCGCTATTGGGCAAGGCTTCAGTCGAAAGAATGGCGGCACTTGCCGCATCCATGCCAGCGCCGGCCTGGTAGGCCTGCATCATGCTGGGCGAATGGGAAACAGGCTGCACTGTTGCGACACTGGCGGAAGATGTGTCGGCAACCGTTGTGACAGAGGCAACGCCCGGCAAGGGCTGCTGCGTTGCTGCGGACGCAACCGCAACGGGGCTTGGTGTCTGTTCACGAACAGGCTCGGCCCGTGCGATCATGCTCATCGCTCCCGGCGTTGGTACGATCGTCCCTTCAGCCATCATGACATAGGCCCCGGCAGGCTTCGGCTCTGGCGTCTGCAGGTTGCCGTCCTCGTCGCGCTTTTCGTAAAACACGTTGCCGCCGGCATCAGCCACGTAATGCATGTTCTTGTAGGGGAAGCGCAGGCCCTTCGTGTGGAAGAACATCGCTTCCTTCACATCGGGGTGGCGCTTGCCCTTCAGCACGGCTTCCGCTGCTTCATTCAGCTGCGGCGCAGTGTTTTCGTCCATCTTGCGGGTCATCACCCCCGGCGCGAACTGCTTTTCCTGCCCCACGACACCACAGATTGTCTCAGGGTAAAGACCTGAGGTCAGGCGGTTCATGATGACGCTGCCGACAGCCATGAAACCATCGGGGCTGCTGCGCCTTGATTCGAAATACATCGCGCGCTTGAGGCATTCGCGGTCGCTGGACGAATAGGTGTAGACCTGCTTTGCCGAACCCACATTGACCTGGGCAGTTCGTGTCTTCGAAGACTTGGAATCGAGCGACGCAGTCGTCTGAGTGCAGGCTGAAAGAGCGCTCACCGCGGCAAGGCACATTGCAGCGCGCACAAAGTTCGCACCTCTTGCCGCCATGACTACCCCCTGCGAAAACATTTCAAGAAACAATTTGCTGTGGAATAAGTTACTGGCAAAACCCTAATAAATCAAATCTGAATCGAGAACGTCTATTTTCCCGGAAAAACCTGCTCTTTTGACCGAGGTTCTGGTTGTGATGATGTCGGCGAGCATGTCCTTTCGCGTGCAGGATCGTGGTGGAGAACCGAATCACGCCCCGGATGATTGCCTGAGGTCTTGAGAAGAGGAGTCCGTGCCGAACTGTCACGCCACCAAACCGCTGAAGGGCTCGACTCCGGGCGCGTTTCGTGCCAATCCGCGCACATGAAACCGGATATCAAGATCTGCGGCCTCAAGACTGAAGAAGCGGTCGATCGCGCGGTGACGCGTGGCGCAACCCATATCGGCTTTATCTTCTTCCCCAAGAGCCCGCGTAACATCGCGCCCGAGATCGCCGGAGACCTGGCGGACCGGGTGCGTGGTAGAGCTAAGATCGTTGCGGTCACGGTGGATGCCGATGACGAGGAACTGGACGATATCGTCTCGCTGCTTCGCCCGGACATGCTTCAGCTCCACGGTCACGAGAGCCCGGAACGGATTTTGCACGTCAAGGCGCTCTACGGTCTGCCTGTCATGAAAGCGTTTTCTGTCAAGTCCGCGGATGATCTTGCAGGGGTCGATGCCTATATAGGTGTGGCTGACCGTTTTCTGTTCGACGCGAAGGCACCGGCTGGCTCCGATCTTCCGGGCGGCAACGGCGTTTCCTTCGACTGGAAGGCCATGGCGTCGCTTGACCAGAGCGTGGATTACATGCTTTCCGGGGGCCTGAACAAGGATAATGTCGCGACTGCGCTCTCATCGACGCGGGCAAGCGGCATAGATGTATCGTCCGGTGTCGAAAGCGCGCCAGGCGCCAAGGATCTGGGCATGATCGATGCGTTCTTCGATGCGGCAGACGCCGCTACGAAACGCTGAAGGAGTTGAAAGTGAACGAGACCCCAAAACTGAATTCGTTCCGTTCCGGTCCCGACGAGGACGGCCTCTTCGGTATTTTCGGCGGCCGCTTTGTCGCGGAAACCCTGATGCCCCTGATCCTCGATCTGCAGGGCGAATGGGAAAAGGCGAAGACCGATCCCGGATTTCAAAAGCAGCTTACCGATCTCGGCAAACACTATGTCGGCCGGCCCAGCCCGCTCTATTTCGCCGAGCGCATGACGGCAGAACTCGGCGGCGCCAAGATCTATTTCAAGCGCGACGAGCTCAATCATACCGGCTCCCACAAGATCAACAACTGCATTGGCCAGATCCTGCTTGCCAAGCGCATGGGCAAGACCCGCATCATCGCTGAAACCGGTGCTGGCCAGCATGGCGTCGCTTCGGCCACGGTCGCTGCCCGCTTCGGCCTGCCGTGCGTCGTCTACATGGGCGCGACAGATGTCGAGCGCCAGGCACCCAATGTCTTCCGCATGAAGCTTTTGGGCGCCGAGGTGATCCCGGTCACGTCAGGCCACGGCACGCTCAAGGATGCCATGAACGAGGCATTGCGCGACTGGGTCACCAATGTCGATGACACCTATTACATGATCGGCACCGCTGCCGGTCCGCATCCCTATCCGGAAATGGTCCGCGACTTCCAGTCGGTCATCGGTCGCGAAACCAAGGAACAGATGCTGGAAGCCGAAGGCCGTCTGCCCGACATGCTGGTAGCAGCCGTTGGCGGTGGATCGAATGCGATCGGCCTATTCCATCCGTTCCTCGATGATGACAGCGTAAGGATCGTCGGCGTCGAAGCCGGCGGCAAGGGCCTCAACGGCGAGGAGCACTGCGCCTCGCTGACGGCAGGCTCGCCTGGCGTTCTGCATGGCAACCGCACCTATCTGCTGCAGGATGGCGACGGCCAGATCAAGGAAGGCCATTCGATCTCGGCCGGTCTCGACTATCCCGGCATCGGCCCGGAGCATTCCTGGCTGAAAGACATGGGACGTGTCGAATACGTCCCGATCATGGATACCGAAGCGCTCGAAGCCTTCCAGTTCCTGACGCGCACCGAGGGCATCATCCCCGCGCTCGAACCCTCGCACGCACTGGCCGAAGTCATGAAGCGCGCACCAAAGATGTCCAAGGACGAAATCATCGTCATGAACCTGTGCGGTCGTGGCGACAAGGACATCTTCACTGTCGGCAAAATCCTTGGAATGGGGCTCTGAACATGACCGCACGGATGGACAAGCGTTTTGCCGATCTGAAGGCCGAAGGCCGCCCGGCACTGATCACCTATTTCATGGGCGGCGATCCTGATTTCGCCACGTCGCTGGCCATCATGAAGGCTCTGCCGGATGCCGGCGCCGACGTGATCGAACTCGGAATGCCCTTTTCCGACCCGATGGCCGATGGTCCGGCAATCCAGATGGCGGGGCAGCGCGCGCTGAAAGGCGGCCAGACGCTCGCCAAGACGCTTGATCTCGCCCGCGAATTCCGCAAGACCGATGCCGCGACGCCGATCGTCATGATGGGCTACTACAATCCGATCTATATCTACGGCGTCGACAGGTTTGTTGATGACGCGCTGGAAGCCGGAATCGACGGCCTGATCATCGTCGACCTGCCGCCGGAAATGGATGACGAACTCTGCATTCCGGCAATCGCCAAGGGGCTCAACTTCATCCGCCTGACCACGCCGACCACGGACGAAAAGCGCCTGCCGACGGTTCTGCACAACACGTCGGGCTTCGTCTATTACGTCTCGATGAACGGCATCACCGGGTCCGCTCTTCCGGATCTGTCGCTGATCTCGGGTGCGGTCTCCCGCATCAAGGATCATACCGATCTGCCCGTCTGCGTCGGCTTCGGCGTCAAGACCGCCGACCATGCGCAAGCGATCGGCGCTGCGGCTGACGGTGTCGTCGTCGGCAGTGCTATCGTCGCGCAGGTTGCCGGCAGTCTCACCAAGGATGGCGCTGCGACGCTAGATACGGTATCTGCCGTTTCCACCTTCGTCCGCGGCCTGGCCACCGGTGTGCGTTCCGCCCGCCTTGTTGCCGCCGAATAACTGGCCCAGATAGGCCTGACAAGTCCAAACTCGGAGTACGCCCAGTGAACTGGATCACCAATTACGTCCGGCCGCGCATCAACTCCATGCTCGGCCGTCCCGATCGGGACGTTCCGGAAAATCTCTGGATCAAATGCCCGGAAACCGGGGAAATGGTCTTCCACAAGGATCTCGAAGAGAACAAGTGGGTCATCCCCGCCTCCGGCTTCCACATGAAGATGCCGGCCAAGGCGCGTCTGAGAGACATGTTCGACGACGGCGAGTTCGAATCGCTGGTGCAGCCGAAGGTCGCCCAGGATCCGCTCAAGTTTCGCGACTCCAAGAAATATGCTGACCGCTTGAAGGACAGCCGTATCAAGACCGATCAGGAGGACACTATCCTCGCCGGTCTCGGTTCCGTCCATGGCGTTAAACTCGTCGCCGTCGTGCACGAATTCAACTTCATCGGCGGTTCGCTCGGCATGGCGGCCGGCGAAGCGATCGTCAAGGCGGCCGAGCGTGCGCTGAAGGAAAAGTGCCCGCTGGTGATCTTCCCGGCTTCTGGCGGCGCCCGCATGCAGGAAGGCATCCTGTCGCTGATGCAGCTGCCCCGCACCACGGTTGCCGTCGACATGCTGAAGGAAGCAGGCCTTCCCTATATCTGTGTGCTGACCAACCCGACCACCGGCGGCGTGACCGCTTCCTATGCCATGCTCGGTGATGTCCATATCGCCGAACCGGGCGCCGAGATCGGCTTTGCCGGCAAGCGCGTGATCGAACAGACCCTGCGCGAAAAGCTGCCAGAAGGCTTCCAGACAGCAGAATACCTGCTTGAGCACGGCATGGTGGATATGGTCGTCAAGCGCCACGATATCCCGGCAACGCTGGCGCGGATCCTGAAGATGCTGATGAGACAGCCTGATCAGGAATTCCTTCCTGCCCCTGTCGCCGTCAGCGCCTGAACACCGGTTCTGACCTAACGTGATCGGAGCCGGAGCTTCGGGATGACGACGATGAACCAGCCCGTGGCAAGTGCGGCCGAGCAGGAAATCGAGCGGCTGATGACCCTTCACCCGAAGGGTTTCGATCTGTCGCTCGAGCGCATTACCCGCCTCCTTGAGGTGCTCGGCAATCCACATCTGAAACTGCCGCCGGTAATTCATGTGGCCGGCACCAACGGCAAGGGGTCCTGCACCGCCTTTTGCCGCGCGCTTCTCGAAGCGGGTGGCTATGCCGTGCACGTCCACACGTCGCCGCATCTGGTGCGCTGGCACGAACGCTTTCGCATCGGCGTGAAGGGCGGCCGGGGCCAGCTTGTCGACGATGCCCTGCTGGCGGATGCGCTGCGCCGCGTCGGCGATGCCAATGCCGGCCAGATGATCACCGTGTTCGAGATCCTGACAGCGGCAACCTTCCTGATCTTTTCCGAGCAGCCCGCCGATGCCGTAGTGCTGGAAGTGGGCTTGGGCGGTCGCTTCGATGCGACCAACGTCATCACCGATCCCGCCGTCTCGGTGATCATGCCGATCGCGCTCGATCACCAAGCTTATCTGGGCGACAAGGTCGAACTGATCGCAGCGGAAAAAGCCGGCATCATGAAACGCCGCTGCCCGGTCGTGGTCGGCGCCCAGGAATTCGACGCGGCCCGCGAGGTTCTGGTTGCGACTGCCGAACGGCTGGGCTGTCCGCTCTCCATCTATGGCCAGGATTTCTCCGCCCATGAGGAATTCGGGCGGCTGATCTACCAGGACGAAGACGGTCTGCAAGACCTGCCGCTGCCGCGCCTTCCGGGCCGCCACCAGTTCGCCAACGCCGCTGCTGCCATCCGCGCCGTCAAGGCCGCCGGTTTCACGGTAACGGATGCGACGATGGAAAAGGCGATGGGCATGGTCGAATGGCCGGCCCGCCTGCAAAAGCTGGTCGAAGGCAAACTGCTCGAATTCGCGCCCCCGGGTTCGGAAATCTGGCTTGACGGCGGGCACAACCCGGCCGGAGGCGAAGTGATTGCCGAAGCCATGGCCGCCTTCGAGGAACGCCAGCCCCGGCCGCTCTACCTCGTCACCGGCATGATCAATACAAAGGATCCCGTCGGCTATTTCCGGGCCTTTGCGGATCTCGGCGAACACGTCTTTACCGTCCGCATCCGCGATAGCGAGGCAGGCCTTGATCCGGTTGTGCTGGCCAATGCTGCGTTCGACGCTGGCTTGGTCGCCGAACCCGCTGGTTCCACCATCGAAGCCTTGCAGGAAATCACCCGGCGCCAGCTGCCCGGCAGTCCGCCGCCCCGTATCTTGATCGGCGGCTCACTCTATTTCGCCGGCAATGTGCTGGCCGACAATGGCACGCCACCGGTCTGATAACGGACAGGATCCATCAACAGATAACAAAAAAACCCGGCTGATCGCTCAGCCGGGTTTTTGGATTCACGTGAAACAGACGCTTAAGCGGCGCTGGAGATCCAGGCTGCGAGAGCCGTCTTTGGCGCAGCGCCAACCTTGATGTCGGCCACCTCGCCGCCCTTGAACATGGCAAGGGTCGGGATCGAGCGCACACCGAACTGGGCAGCCAGTTCCGGGTTCTCATCGATGTTCAGCTTGACGACCTTCACCTTGCCGGCGAGTTCCGTCGAAATCTCTTCGAGGCTCGGAGCGATCATCTTGCACGGGCCGCACCATTCGGCCCAGAAATCGACGACGACCGGCTCTACGGCGTCCAGAACTTCAGCCTGAAAATTGTTTGTATCGACTTTCACGGTAGCCATTGGGCTCTCCTTCGATTCTTGTTGACCCAGATGTGAGATCGGCACTCACTATTTTCAATGTCCGTCATGTCACTTTGTCTTAAGTTCTGCAAGCGAACGGGACATCAGCTCCACACCCAGCGGGATTACCTTTGCTGTCTCGGTGTAGACGAGCACGCAGTCGATCGCTTTGCCCGGATAAAGAGGCGTGAGGATTTCGCGGTAGATGGAGAGCTGTGCCCTGTGGGTCAATGGCACGTCTTCCGCAGTGCCCGGCGGAAAGCGGTTCGTCTTGTAATCGAGGATGATGACGCGGTCCTCCATCTCGACCAGCCGGTCAATCCGGCCCGAAATGGCATAGTCCTGTCCCTCCAGCGTCAGCGTCCCCATGATCGACACTTCCGACTGGCTGCGCGCAGAAAATACCGGTGCGAGCTCGGGAAGGGACAGAACGGACATGACACTCGCGACCAGTTGCTGGCGTTCGGCCTGCGGCCAGAAGCGGGCGGCGCGGTCGGCATAACGCCGGGCTGCACCCTCGCGTTCACCGTCCGGGAAGTCGGTCAGCATCTGCAGCATCCGATGCACCAGCTTGCCTTTTTGCAGTGCCAGGCTGCCGGTCGCCTTGTCTCCAAACAGGGGCGATGTGACGATCAGATCATCATCGTCGTCATCGATCATCGTGCCGGCACCAGACGGGCTAAGTGGCCTCGGCAGGATTTTTCGTGGGGGAAGCGGCCGGGAGAGGGCAGTGGGCAGGGTAGGGGCGAATGCCTCCCGTTCCGAGCCGCCTGCACCTGCGTGGTCCGCTTTGGCAGCAGCCTTGCCGGGCGCCTGGGGCAAACGCCAGGACAGGCCGTTCCACTCGCCCTCGGGTCCGGAGAATGTAGTCGGGCTGCAATGCTGACCGCTCGCCGACAAGGCCCGCGCGATCATCGCCTGCCAGCTGTCAGGGTTGTCGCGGCTGCCACGATAGCCGCAAATCACCAGATGATCGGCAGCGCGGGTCATGCCCACATAGAGAAGCCGCCGGTACTCTTCTTCGGCAGATGTCTTCAACCGCTCGTCGTCCGCCGCCGTCAGCGGGTTGGACAAAGTCTTGCCCGCAAGCCAGGCCGGAACATCGCCATGGACGGTCTTCAGCAAACGAAATTTCGGGACATGCGACGGAATGAAGGATTTCGAGTTGCTGTCGACGAGGAACACGACCAGCGCTTCCAGACCCTTGGAGGCATGCACGGTCATGATCCGCACCTCGTTGCGGCCGCCATCCTGTTCGCGCTTCACCTCCGGGCTTTCGAGCTCCAGCGTCGACACGAAGGCCTGCAGGCCGGGCAGGCCGGATGTCTCGTGATCGAGCGCGAAGGTGAGCAATTCATCGAGAATATCGCCCGCCTCGGTGCCGAGCCGTCCGAGAAACTTCCGCCGTCCGCCATATTGTCCGAGAATACGGGCGTAGAGATCATGCGGGCTGAGCAGCCGCGACAGCGTCAGCAGATGCTGCAATCGCTCCGCTGCATCACGAAACCGCAGCGGCTGTTTTTCGGCAAGACGCTTGAGCTGCGTCCAGGCGCTGTCATCTTCGGGTCTGAGCGCCGCAACCTCGAACACATCCTCCTCGGACAGATCGAACAACGGGCTTTTGAGCAGCGCCGCCAGCGACAGGTCGTCCTGCGGCAGAAGCAGAAAGCGGCCAAGCGCCAGCAGATCCTGCACCGCGATATGGCTTGTCAGCTTCAGCCGGTCGGCACCGGCGACGGGAATGTTGTCGCGACGTTTCAGCGCCCGCGTCAGCGCGTTAACGAAGGCGTCGCGCTTTCTCACGAGAACGAGAATGTCGCCAGGCTCGATCGGCCGTTCCACGCCCTTTTCGATGATCGTCTCGCGGCCGATCATCTCGCCGATCCGGGCGGCGATGCGAGAGGCGAGAATGGCAGCCGGTGCCTTGTCCGGGGTCGAATCGAACGGCGCCGTCCAGTCGTCTTCCTGTTCGGACACTTCGGGCGCCACCACGTCCCACAGATCGACCGCGCCGGGATGACCCATGCGGTTGGAACGGTGCTGCACCGGATCGCCGATCGCCGACAGGCCCTTGGCATTTTCCTCGATCGAGAACACCTGATCGACGGCAGAAAGAATGTCGGCTGTCGACCGGAAGGACAGCGGCAGGCGGATCGCATGGAACGGCTGGCCGCTGGCCGCCACCTGCTTTTGCGTCGCGCTGCGTTCCTCGGCGAACCGCTCAGGGCGCGCGCCCTGGAACGAATAGATCGACTGTTTCTCGTCGCCGACGGCAAACATCGTGCGGCGCGTATCGCGCGCGCTGTTGCCTGAATAGAAATCTTCCGCCAGCGACTTGATCACGGTCCACTGGATCGGGCTGGTATCCTGCGCCTCGTCGACCAGAATGTGATCGATGCCCTGGTCGAGCTTGTAATGCACCCAGGCGCCGACACCGTCGCGAGTGAGAAGATCGGCGGTACGAGCGATCAGATCCTCGAAATCGAGAAGGCTGCGGCCCCGTTTCAGGTCATCGTAGTCGTCGGTCAGGCGTGCGGCGAGTGTCAGCGCCGCCTTGGTGGCCGCAAACAGGCGAAACAGCCGCAACCGGTTCCGGCAGCTCAGAACATGCTCTCGCGCCGCATCGATCGCGCCGGCAAGCTCCGGTGCGATCTTGGTCATGGCGCTGGCGATCAGGCTGCGATCCGACTTCACCGTTCCCTTAGCCGTCAGGAAGATGGAGTCGAGATAAGCGGCACGCTTGAAGACATCCGTCTCCTTGGCGACCAGACGCAAACCATAGGCCACCTCATGGACGGTCGAGCCGCCCTTCTGATCGGCAAGCGACAGATAGAGATCGAGCGTGATGCCGGAAAGCTGGGGCAGCGGCCAATAGGTGGCGGCAATGCTATCTTCGCTATCGGCAGGATCGAGCCCCAGGACCCGCTTCAGTTCCGGGCCGATGCCGCCGTTCTTCTCCGCCTGCGCCGTAAATTTGCGGATCGCCGTGCGTCTTGCAACGATGTCGGACAGCAGCGCTTCCAGCCCGAACTCGTCGCCGAGATCGAGAACATGCGCAAAGGCTTCCGCCAGATCCGGATCATCTTCGGCGGATGTGGCCGTCAGCAGCGAACGACGCGCTTCGGAGAGAAGGGCGGTGGCAGCGCGGTCGTCGAGCACGGAAAAATGGCCTGCCACATTGGCCTCCAGCGGAAACTGGTGCAGCAGAGCTTCGCAGAAGGCGTGGATCGTCTGGATTTTGAGACCACCCGGCGTTTCCAGCGCCTTCGCAAACAGGCGCCGCGCCTCGGAAATCGTCGAGGAATCCGGCTCACGACCTTCGATAGCCGCAATCCTTGCCCGCAACTCCGCGTCGGACAGAACCGTCCACTCGGACAACCGCTGAAACACACGGTTCGACATTTCCGATGCCGCGGCCTTTGTATAAGTGAGGCATAGGATGGCTGAGGGACGGCAGCCGGCAAGCAGAAGCCGGATTACCCGCTGGGTTAGCACATGCGTCTTGCCGGAGCCGGCATTGGCCGACACCCAGGCGGAACTGGCCGGGTCCGAGGCACGCGATTGCTGAACCGTGGTCCAATCGATCCAGTGGATCGGGTCGTCACCATCCGGCAGGTCCGAAGCCGGGTTATCCGGAAGGTCGGTGAAAAGATCACTCATCGGCGTCTGCCTCTCCGTCGTCATCCGCGGTCGACCACTCGGCAACGCGGGCGAGGTGATCGTATTCACCTCCGAAATCACCCTGAGCAAACGGGACCAGCCGCGAGGCGAACCCCGCATCGCCCTGACGCAGCTTGACGACGAACTTGGTCAGCTGGTCGATCGATTCCTGCGCCAGATCGATCGCCGATTTCGGCTGGCGTTTGGCATTCGCGGTTGCGCCCTCATTGTTGATCCGGTCTTCCTTGAACCGGTCGCCGGGTCGAAGCCGGACATAAAGAAGATCGCCGGGCCGCTGGATGCCCATCGTCTTGAAGGCGCCTGCCTGCAGCGCCGCTGCCTCCAAGGCAAGTTGCGGATCGAGTAACGACCTGGCCTGCAGTATGGAAGGATTGAGGCCGGTCTTGTAGTCGATGATATCGGCCTCGCCGGACCGCTTGATGTCGATCCGGTCGGCAATGCCCGTGACCCGGATGCCGGCGCCCTCGACGTCGAAACCGGCACCGGCTTCCGTAACGCTGCTGCGGACTTCCGGTGCGCGACGCTCTTCCCAGTCGAGAAACGCCCGCGCGACCTCGACGAAGCGCGGCCGCCAGACCCGGTCGATATGCCGCGGGAGCTGTTCGGCGTCGAACAGCTCCCGCGTGATGCGCTGCATTGCTTCACGTGAAACCGGCGTGCCGGGCTTGTGGCTTTCGCGCGTATAGCGGTCGATAATGGCGTGGTAGAGCGTGCCGCGCTGTGCCGCACCCGGATCTTCGTTGAACGGCGCCAGCGGATCGAGTTTGAGGATACGCCGTGCATAGATCGAATAGGGGTCGCGACGCAGCCGTCCGACTTCGCTGAACGAATATTTGACCGGCTGCAGCTCCGCCGGCGGTTTGGGGGCAGGGCGCCTAGCCTGCTGCTGGTTGTCGCCACGATCGATCAGCGACGCCCAATGCAGAACATCCTTGCCGCGCGCCTTCAATTCGTCGGCAAAGGTTTTGCCGCCCAGCGCCAACAATCTCTGCAGCCAGCGGGAAGCAACCGTGGGCGTCGATCCCTGTCGCGTGGAGCGGGAAAAGATCAGGTTGCGGGTGCCGCAGGCCATTTCGAAATCATGCGCCAGCTGGCCGATCCGCCGCTCGGGCGGTTCCAGCCCCATGTCGGTCTTCATCGAGCGCGACAGGAACGGGTTGTTGACTGTCTGCCCCGGCCAGGAGCCTTCGTTGAGCCCGCCAAGGATCATCGTATCGACGCTCTGCAGCCGCGCTTCCAGTGTGCCGAAGATAAACACCCGCGGATGCGCCAGCGAACGCGGCTTCACCGCTTCGCCTGTCGTCAGCGCCATGACGATGTCGATCCATTGCGGCCCATCGGCCTCGATCTGTCCCTCTGTCTCGATCACTTCGCCGAGCAGACCTGAGAGACGTTCGCCCGGCTCGCCCGACCAGAGGGCGGAGAGGTCGCCGCGCTCGTCGATGCACAGCGCCTCGAGCGCACGCCCCGTGCGGGTCGCCCAATCGGAAAGTGTCAGTCTCGCTGTCAGCCCGCGCCCATCGGGCCGGCGGCGGATAAAGGCGCTGACGAGGGGCTCTACCGCCGCCGATATCCGCTTTGTGATATCCTTTGCCTGACCCACAGCGCCTTCGGGCAACGAGCTGCGCCAATGCGGCATATGCCGGTCTTCGAGGATCGCGGTCAGCTGCGCATCGAGAAGCGGCTCGAGTGCTGAAATATCCATGTCACCGACGCCACCGCGCAGCGCCAGCACTTCAAGCGCATCGATCGCCGCGCGTAGCTCGGCCGGCGGAAGGCCGAGCCGTATCAGCGGATGTTTCAACAGACCGACGATCGCCACAGGATCGCCCGGGCGAAGCGTGGCTTCCAGCAGAAGCTGCGTCAGCGTGCCCTGCGGCGTGCCCGAAAGGGCGGAACCCGCGGAATCATCGGCGAGGATACCGAAACGGGCAAGTTCTGCGGTGACGCGGCGGCCAAGCGCGCGGTCGGGGGTGATCAGCGCCGCCTGCGCCTCGCCACCGTTGCGTCCGGGTTTTTCCAGCGCCAGCCGCAAGGCGATGGCGATCGCCACCGCTTCCTCGCGCTCGTTGGAAGCTTCGATCAGCGCAACATCGGCAAAGGCGGCGCGCAGTTTTCCCGGATCGGCGTCCTGGCGCCACGTATTCCAGCGATCGGTCGCCTTTGCGGGCACCAGCGCCTGCGAGATCGCCTCTGCGCGAAAGGCAAGATCGGCCTGCGTCTCGCCGATGACAGTGACATCCTCGCGCGTGGCGCCGATCTTCTTCAACAGCCGCGAAAGACCGAATTGCGGATGACTGCGGCTCGAAGGGTCGGGCTTGCCGTCGAAGGTTTCCTCGCCGACCATGTCCCACTGGTCCTGCGGCATCGTCATGTCGAGGCCCGGCAAGACAACAGTACCTTCGGCAAGCCTGGAGATCGCTGCGATCAGCTCGGCCGCTGCCGGCACCGACCCGGTGGAACCAGCAACGATAACGGGGCCTTTGTGCTCCCGCACGGTAATCCGTCGCGCCTCTCCGCGCAGGATCGAAGCCCGATGCTTTGCCGGCGAAGAGCGTTTCAGTTCTTCCAGCCGGGTCGGCCAGAAGCCGCTGGCGATCTTCAGGAATTCGGCCGTCAGCTGCCACCACAGCGCATGTTCGCCGGTCTGGAGATTGTCGAGATCCTTCCAGTCGCGTTCCTCGGTCTCGATCGCATCGATCAGTTCCGCCAGCGCCCGGGCAAGCCAGATCGCATCCGCCGGGCTTGCGGGCGCCACTAGCGGCGATTCCGAATGCACGTCCAACACGATCTTCGGCAACTGGTTGCGCCAGGCAAGGATTAGCCGGCCAAGCTCGAGCAAACGGGCCGTGCCGCCGATCGGCAGGGCGAGATCCATTTCCTCCGGTGCAACGAGATCGAAGAAGCCCTGATCGTCGTCGGTTTCGCCAAGCGGCCGGATGACCGGCAGGATCGCGGCGCGGCCGCCGAGAAGATCGACGAATTCCGAGCGCAGCACGCGGGCCGAACGGCGCGTCGGCACAAAAATGGTGACATCGGCCAGCGAGAGCGGATTGTCGGGGTTATAGCGGAACGTCTCGTTCAGCCGCCCGTCGCAGAGTGCTGCGGCTAGCGTCTTCAGGAAAGGCGCACCTGACGGGATGGAGAAGAGGCGGTTCGGCGATGCATCCGACATTGGATCAGGCCCCTGCTTTGTGGCGGGCAATCACGGCTTCGGCTTCAGGCAGCGCTTCCGGCGTGCCGACGGTGATCCATTCGCCATCCATCACGAGGCCGAACAGCCGGTCGTTCTTGATGGCGCGGTCGAAATAGATGTTGAGGTTGAAGGCATCATCAGGCGCGTCGTCGAGAAGCGACGTGTGCATGACGATCGCACCCGCATAGACGACCGGGTTGTCTTGCCCTTCGGTGTAGCGCGACAGTCTTCCGTCGGAGGAAAGCTGGAAATCCTTCTTGCCGTTGTGTCCGGTGGTGCACTCCAGCGGCACGCAAAGCAGCGCCATATCCATGCGCTCAGCATCGAAAAATTCGGCCAAACGCTCAAGGTTTGTGGGCTCGCCTGGCTTTTCACCGATCCAGAACAGGTCGGCGTTCATGACGAAGACAAAGCCTCGTTGAAGCTGGGACAGACCCTGCTTCAAGCCACCACCCGAGTTCATCAGCTGCGCCCGCTCGTCGGACACGATGATTTCAAGGCGCGGATAGGCGGCGAGATGCGCTTCCATCCGGTCGGCGAAGTGATGGACGTTGACGACCGCATGCGTTACCCCGACGTCGGCCAGGGCATCGAGCCCGTAATCGATCATCGGCTTTCCGGCAACGGGCACCAGTGGCTTCGGCATCGTATCGGTGATCGGGCGAAGCCGGGTACCGAGCCCTGCCGCCAGCACCATAGCCTGCGTGATCGGGGCGTTGGTCATGTCCATGCAACCGTATTTATGATTCGGGAAGCTCTATACCAGCCCTGTGGCACCAATCGCGCAAGGGCGCGAGTGCTTCATGCGCGAGTGCCGTGGAAAGATGGCGCAATGTTCGCGGCATATGCTTCATATATTGCGGCTTGCCGTCGCGTTCGCGCAGCCGAACCCAGAGCCCGGCAAGCTTGCAATTGCGCTGTGCGGCCATGATCGCCCAGGATTTCAGGAAGCCCGCTTCGTCAAATCCACCCAGTGCGCGGCGCAGCGTCAGGTAGTCAATCATCATCTGATCGGCGAGAACCTTGGGAATATCGACGCGGGCGTCCTGGACCAGCGACGCGAGGTCGTAAGCCGTCGGGCCGATCATCGCATCCTGGAAATCGATCAATCCCACCTGATGCACGCCGGAGGCTTGGCTACGCCAGATGATGTTCGGGGAATGAAAATCGCGCAGCAGCAGGTTTTTCTCCGCGCTTCCGAGCTCTGCGATCAGCCCGTCCCAGATCGAGAGATACTCCTCTCGCTCGTCCGCTCCAGGATGCCCGCCGCGCTTCCACGGCAGATACCAGTCAAGAAGAAGCCGTGCTTCCATCTTCATCGCGACCGGATCGAAATCCGGGATGTGATGCGTGTGGGAGCCGTCGACGGGAAGGTCCTGCCGGATCTCATGGCCGTGCAAATAGGCCAGCGCCACGACGCTTTCGCGGTAGCGTTCGCCGATCGGCTGCCCGTCTTCGTCGAGCACACCATCTTGGCCGAGGTTCTCGATGAGAAGAATGCCTTGGTCGTAATCCACGGCAAGCACCTCAGGGGCGCAAAGGCCGATGCCGCGCAGGTAATCGGAGATCGCCACGAACGGATAGGCATCCTCGGCGATATGCGCCACTTTCGGATAGGGCTTGCCGTCGAGAACCGGCGGACCCTCGGGCCGCTTCGGCCAGTCCATCAGGATCACCGTTTCGCCTGATTCGCTCAGAACCGTTTCATAGGCCCGCATCGAGGCATCGCCGGTCAGGAACCGGCGTCGGCCATTGGCGTGGCCGTTTGCGCGAAGAAACTCGCGGATGGCGATCACCCGGCGAATGCGGGCCAAGGCTGCTTCCGGTGCCGTGATCGTCGCCCGCCGGCCAATGGTCTCATGCTCGAGCGTGAGCGTGATGCGATCTGCGGGCAGGAGATCGCCGCCCATTTCCGGCCATTCGACAAGGCAGATGCCGGAGGAAAGCGCTTCGTCGAAACCAAGCTCGTCGAGCTCGGATGGATCGGCCAGCCGGTAGAGATCGAAATGCACCACGGGAACGCGCAGGTCGTATATCTGGGCCAGCGTGAAGGTGGGGCTCGGTACTTCCAGATCGTCCTGGTCTGCCATAGCCCGAAGGAAGGCCCGGGCCAGAGTCGATTTTCCGGCGCCGAGATCGCCGGAAAGGGCCAGGCAGTCGCCGGCCTTCAGCGCCAGCACCAGATCCTCGCCGAAGAGAATTGTCTCTGCCTCGTCGGCCAGTGTCACGACAATGCTGTCGCCAGGCGCAGCGATCATTCGGCAGCGACCGAACGGGCCCGCGATCCAACCGGAATGCGGCAGGTGACAACCGTTCCCTGTCCGGCCCGGCTGTCGATCGAGACGTCGCCGTTGTGGAGGGTGACGAAGCTTTCGACGATCGAAAGACCAAGGCCAGCACCGCTGCGCTTGCCGCCCTTGGCGTTTGCCTTGAACCGGTCGAACACCGTTTTCAGCATGTCAGGAGGAATGCCGGGGCCTCTGTCAGTTACCGAGAAGAACACGTTGCCCTCGTCGCGCCAGCAATTCAGCGAGATCGCGGACCCCTCGGGCGCAAAATTGGTGGCGTTCATCAGAAGCTTGATCAGGATCTGCTTCAGCCGCTGCTCGTCGGCAAACACGGTTCCGAGTGCCGTCGGCGCAATGATTTCCAGCGTCACCGTATTTTCGTGGAGCCGGTCGGCGATCTGCATCGCCACGTCGTCCAGAAGCTCGTCCACGGCCAGCTGCGAATAGTTCAGCTGCATGATGCCGGCATCGACGGTCGCGAGATCAAGGATATCGTTGACGATGGTGAGAAGCACCGACGAGGACGTGGAGATGTGGTCGATATATTCCGCCTGTCGATCGTTCAGTTCGCCCATGCCGGGCGTCTTCAGGAGATCCGTGAAGCCAATGATGTTGGTCAGCGGCGAGCGCAGCTCGTAGGAAACATGCTGGACGAAATCGTTCTTCAGCTCGTCTGCCTTCTGCAGCGCCTCGTTCTTTTCCTTGAGTGCCCGCTCGGCGCGCGCGCTGGCCGTCATGTCGACGAAGGTGAACATCGTCTGGGCATTCGGCAAAGGCGTCGCGGCATAATCAAGGATCAGGCCGGAATAGAGCTCGAACGTTCCCTGAATCGAGGCCCGTTCGTCATCGAAATTGGTCAGCATCTGCCCGAAATGACGCCAGCCGTCCGGCTCGTCATAGGATGGCGCGCAGGCTTTCTCGATCGCCTTGATATGGGTGCCCGGCTTGGTCTCGTCGGCGGTCACGCCCCAGAGCGCACGGAAAGCGGGGTTGGACAGTGTGATTCGGCCGTCCGGGCCGAACACGGCCACGCCTTCTGCAAGGTGGTCGATCGTTTCGCCCTGAACCTTGACCAGCGTGTTGTAACGGGTTTCGAGATCGACCTGTTCGGTGAGGTTTTCGAACACCCAGGTGGCGCCGCCGCGAGGGTGCGCGGTGGCGATGACGCGCAGCGTCTGGCCGTTCGGCAGATGCCAGGTATCGGTCTTGGTATCGAGCGCCTGGTAGATCGACAGCGCCGATTCCTTCCAGTTGCGCCAGCTCAGCTCTTCCGGCAGCTTGCCGTTGGCCCGCAGCTTGTCGAGCAGTTCGGAATTATCCGGCCGCGATTCGAGGAAGGGCAGGGAAAGGCCCCACAGCTGGACGAAGGCCTGGTTGTAGAATTGCAGCCGCCGTTCGCCGTCGAAGATCGCGACGGGTGTCGCGAGATGGTCCAGCGTTTCGGCGTGGCTGTTGAGCGTCCGCTTCAGCTCTTCGCGCACCGATTCGGCTTCCGACACATCGATCGCAATGCCGACGGAACCGTTCGTTGCTACGACATCGACAACGTCGAACACGGTACGATTGCCCCGCACGACAGTGGAGATGCGGTCGTGGAAAGGCGAGTTGGCTGTTGCGACGGCGCGGATTTTCTCACGCGCGATCGTGCCCAGGAATTCGCGGCTTTCGTCAACGGCCTGCGTCGGAACCTTGGCTTCGACGGCATCGCTATAGGCGTGGTTGACCCAGGCAAGCCTGCCCTGTGCGTCGCGCTGCCAGACCGGCTGTTCGATCGTGTCGAGCAGCGAGTGGAAAAGCGAGATGGAGTGGGTCAGCCGTTCGCGTTCGATCTTCAGTTCGGCAAGCTCGGCGCGCAGGTTGTTGAGCGCGATAAAGCGGACAAACGCCTTTCCGCCCGAAACGCGGCCCTGCACCTCAAGGATTTCGTCGCGGTTGGTTTCAAGAACCAGATCGAAGCTGCGGGCTTCGCCGCGCAGAGCGTCGATCGCCTTTTCAAGCTCGATTGCCGAGGAAGAGCGCAGCCAGCGGCCGAAGGCGAGAAAATCGCGATCCTGCTGCGGCGCGCCGGTTTCAGCCGGCAGCTGGCCCAGGAACTCAGGTTTGGAGTAGCCGCTTTCCCACACCACGATGCGGCGGTTCTTGTCGGCGATCAGCGCTTCGTACTTGGAAATCCGCTGCTGCGCATCCGACAGCGCGCTGCGCATATCCTGGGTTTCGGCTTCCATGTTGCCGCGCTGACGAACCAGCCAGACGGCCGACAGCAGGGCAGCCCCCAGCGCGCCAAGCACCAGCGACGACCAGATCACCTGGGTCGACGAGAACATGTGCGGGCCGACCGTGCCGGCCTCCTGTGCATGCGCCATCCCAGCCACGCCTGAGAGCACCGTCCCCGCCAGGAACGCTGCAGCCGGACGTGCCAAGCTCACCGGCGCAAGCCGGGCAAGGTCTTTCTTCCACCGCCCATTTGCCGCCTCTTTACAAGCGTCCAGGCCGCAGCTCATCGCCACGCCACAAATGAGATCGGCCTGCTTTCGCAGGCTCGTTTTTCTTACCGACATGACCGGTCTGTCTCCGTCCAATTGCCGCTTATCGACAAGACATACCACATCGCACCTTGCCCGAAGCCGGAGGCTCGAACGAGTACGAATCAAGAGCCGTAACAATACCTGCCGCGGCAGAGAGCGGGAAGGCGCGGGGCCAAAAAAGAAGCCGCAGCCTTTGTCAAGGCTGCGGCCACAAGATGTTGTGGATTGTTCGGCTACGGATCAGTAGCGGTAGTGTTCAGCCTTGAACGGACCCTGCGACGAGACGCCGATATAAGCAGCCTGTTCGTCAGAAAGTTTGGTCAGCGTCACGCCGAGCCTTCCAAGGTGCAGACGGGCAACTTTTTCGTCGAGGTGCTTGGGCAGGATATAGACCTCGTTCTTGTACTCGCCCTGCTTCGTGAACAACTCGATCTGGGCCAGCGTCTGGTTGGTGAACGAGGCGGACATGACGAAGGACGGATGGCCGGTAGCATTTCCGAGGTTGAGCAGGCGACCTTCCGACAGAAGGATCATCCGGTTGCCCTTCGGGAACTCGATCATGTCGACCTGCGGCTTCACGTTGGTCCACTTCAGGTTCTTCAGCGCCGCAACCTGGATCTCGTTATCGAAATGGCCGATATTGCCGACAATCGCCATATCCTTCATCTCGCGCATATGCTCGATGCGGATGACGTCCTTGTTGCCGGTCGTGGTGATGAAGATATCGGCCGAGGCGACGACGTCTTCGAGCACGACGACTTCAAACCCGTCCATGGCAGCCTGCAGGGCACAGATCGGATCGACTTCCGTGACCTTGACGCGAGCACCGGCGCCCTGAAGCGAAGCAGCCGAACCCTTGCCGACATCGCCGTAACCGCAGACGACGGCGACCTTGCCGGCCATCATCACGTCGGTGCCGCGGCGAATGCCGTCGACCAGCGATTCCTTGCAGCCGTATTTGTTGTCGAACTTCGACTTGGTGACGGAGTCGTTGACGTTGATGGCCGGGAAGGGCAGCAGGCCCTTCTTGGAAAGATCATAGAGGCGGTGAACGCCTGTGGTGGTCTCTTCGGTCACACCCTTGATCGCATCGCGCTGCTTGGTGAACCAGCCTGGCGAAGCGGCAAGACGCTTCTTGATCTGCGCGAACAGGATCTCTTCTTCTTCCGATGTGGGCACGGACAGAACGTCCTCACCGGCTTCGGCACGGGCGCCGAGCAGGATGTACATGGTGGCATCGCCACCATCATCGAGGATCATGTTGGAGAAGCCGCCATCGGTCCACTGAAAGATCTTGTCGGTGTATTCCCAGTACTCGGTGA
Organism: Velazquezella soli; assembly: GCF_977018685.1. NCBI lineage: Bacteria > Pseudomonadati > Pseudomonadota > Alphaproteobacteria > Hyphomicrobiales > Rhizobiaceae > Velazquezella > Velazquezella soli. The sequence goes on along the minus strand of NZ_CDRNXF010000004.1, from coordinate 411,596 downwards.
GCGATTCACCCTTCACGGCAAATACCGGGATGCCGGACGCTGCAATGGCAGCAGCGGCATGATCCTGGGTCGAGAAGATGTTGCAGGAGGCCCAGCGAATGTCGGCGCCGAGTTCCTTCAGCGTCTCGATCAGAACCGCCGTCTGGATCGTCATGTGCAGCGAACCGGAGATGCGGGCGCCCTTGAGCGGCTGCGATGCACCGAATTCCTCGCGGCACGACATCAGGCCCGGCATTTCGGTTTCGGCGATGTCGAGCTCCTTGCGGCCGTAGGCAGCAAGTTCGATATCCGCGACGATGTAATCCTTGTCAGTGCTCATAAAGCTCTCCGCGTGGTGTGTCGAAGGCAGGGGAACGGATTTCCGTTCATCCGGGCGTCGACGAAAAATCTCGCCAGCGGTGTAACAGGCTTGGGGCTGACTTGCAACCAACACATAAAGACGTCTTTATATGTTTATGTCCGTTCGGTTGCTATGGTTATCAAGCTTCTTCGCCGAACTTGTTGGCAACCAGCGCCTCCAGAGCGTCGAGCGCTTCAACAGCCTGCGGGCCGCTTGCGGAAACCTCGATCGAACAGCCGGTGCTGGCGGCTAGCATCATCAGGCCCATGATGGAATTGCCGCCGACTGTCGATCCATCCCTTGAAACCTTCACATCGGCTTCGAAACTTTCCACCATCTGCACGAACTTGGCCGATGCTCGCGCGTGGAGACCACGCTTGTTGACGATTGTGAAATGCCGTGGGGCAAGGGGAGACATGCGTTTGCAGTGCTTTCTTATTTTCCGCTGAGCACGCGGCTTGCGACGTTGATATATTTGCGGCCGGCCTCGGAGGACTCCACCAGCGAGCGCTCCATGTTGTTGTCGCTTCGGACGCCGGCAAGCTTGATCAGCATCGGCAGGTTCATGCCGGCGATGACCTCCGTCTTGCCGCTTTCCATCACCGAGATCGAAAGGTTCGACGGCGTACCGCCGAACATGTCGGTGAGGATGATGACGCCGTATCCGTCATCGGCCTTCGCGACCGCATCGACGATATCCTGCCTCCGCTGGTCCATATCGTCTTCGGGGCCGATGCAAATGGTTTCGATGAATTTCTGAGGTCCGACGACGTGCTCGACGGCCTGTCGAAATTCCTCAGCCAGCTTGCCATGAGTGACAAGCACAATTCCGATCATGAAAACTGCCCCCTGCTATGGAAACTTGCGGCCAATATCGCAACGCAATACAGGCGTCCAGCGGTGGGGAGCCATCTTCGCCATGTCCGCATCAAGTTCAAGTTAAAAAATCGCGAGCCGGATTGGGTCAGAAGGGTCGCTCCCCTCGAAATGCCGGGAAAAGGCCGGAAAGCGCGGAAAGAGGCTCCGGAAAGAGCGACCATAATCTCACCAGTGGAATGTCTCCGAGACCCGAAAGCGCGAAGCGTTCGTTGTCCGGCGGATACCGTTCGTCGTTCGGAGACGACAGGACGCGCACGGCAAGATCGAGAGCAGCTGACGGGGCGGAGTCTACTTCGATAATGCCACTGCCGCGCAATTCGATGAGGCCGGCGATCGTCTGCGGCCGGTGTGCGACGAGGCGATCATTCTCGCGCGAGACAAACACCTGGTCGTCGGCCACCAGCGCCGAAAAGACGCCCTGGCGTCTGGCGGCACTCAGACAGGCAAACGCCAGCATGGATTTGCCGCTGCCGGAAGGACCGGTGAAGAGGATGCCGCGGGTCCCGACGACGATCGCCGTGGCATGGATATTGACCCGTTGCGTATCGCTCATGGCTCTTCGCCCGAAGGAAGCGACAGCGTGAAGCGCGCGCCCTTGAGCGTCTCCGTCTGCGGATCGACAAGGTTTTCCGCCTGCAGGGAGCCGCCATGCGCCACGGCGATCTGACGGCTGATCGACAGTCCCAGGCCCGAATTCTGGCCGAAGCTCTCGCCATCGGGGCGATCGGTGTAGAACCGCTCGAAGATGCGATCGATGTTCTCGGCCTGAATGCCCGGACCGTTGTCATCCACGGTGACGACCACCTTGTCCTTGACCCGGGCGAGGCGGATGGCAATGCGACCGCCTTTTTCCGGCACGAAGGAGCGGGCATTTTCGATAAGGTTGGTGATGATCTGGCCAAGCCGCAGATCGTGGCCGTTGACGAGGTAGTTTGGTTTCTGCCCGCCCTTCGCGTCGATGACCAGATCGATCTCGACCGGTTTGCGGCCGGTGCGGATCTGTCTGGAAATATCGACGAGGTTGCCTAGCAACGTATCCATGCCGACAGGTGCCGAATCGGTCCGGGCAAGCTCCGCGTCGAGCCGGGATGCATCGGAGATATCGCTGATCAGCCGGTCGAGGCGGCGGACGTCGTGGAAAATGATATCGGTGAGTTTCTGTTTCGAGGCCTCGGACTTGGCGAGCGGCAGCGTTTCGACGGCGCTGCGCAACGACGTCAGCGGGTTCTTCAGCTCATGGCTCACGTCGGCTGCAAAACTTTCGATCGCGTCGATGCGGTCGTAGAGCGCGTTGGTCATGTCGCGCACCGCGATCGAAAGGTTGCCGATCTCGTCTTGGCGGTAGGAGAAGTCCGGGATCTCTTCACGCTGCTTGGCGCCGCGACGCACCCGAACGGCAGCGGCCGCAAGCCGGCGCAGCGGATTGGCGATGGTGGAGGATAGAAGCAGCGACAGGAGAATGTTCACGAGCGTCGCCACACCGAAGACGCGCATGATCGCCAGCCGCTCCGCATGCACGATCTTGTCGATATCGCCGGCCTGGGTGGAAAGAAGCAGGACGCCGAGCACGGCACGGAACCGCTGGACCGGGACTGCGACGGAAACGATCAGTTCGCCGCGATCGGTAATGCGCACCACCGCGCCGCGAACGCCGGTGAGCGCGTTCATCACCTCCGGATAGATCGAGCCATCGCCGCCGGGCGCTTCCTTGTAGGTCGGCAGGTTGCCGGGCTGCAGCATGCGGTTGAACAGGCCGGCAACCCATTCGCTCCATGTCTGCGACTGATCTTCAACCGGCGGCAGATCGAAGCGCAGCACCTGGCCGCGCGAATAGAGGTGGCGCGAGTCCAGCAGCAGGTTTGCGTCTGCATCGAACAGTCGGGCGCGGGTGCGGGTCGGCGAGATCAGCCGCCGCAGCACGGGCGCGACCCGCTCGGGGTCGATCGGGAAATCGAGGTCCTCGTCGTTCGGCACCGGCGTGATGCTCTGGCCCGCCTGCAGTTCGAGAAGCTTCTGCGGATCGATGGTGATCGAATTGGTATCGACGGAGGCGGATGCGGAGATCGCGCCGGCAATGATTTCGCCCTGGGTCAGCAGGCTCTCGACGCGGGCATCGATCAACCCCTCGCGAAACTGGTTGAGATAGAGGATGCCGGCGACGAGAACGACGGTCGCCGCGATGTTGAAGAACAGAATGCGGCGGGTGAGGCTGGAAAACACCGCGTGGCCGAACACCCGGCGAATGAGCGTGAACGGTCGCGACCAGAAGCGCCGTGAGGCGCGGCGTATTCCGGCACTCGCGGGTCTGGTCGTTCCGGTTTCATGCAATCGGTCTGCCACGTGCAGTCCTTCCAGAGAGCTTACAGTCTAAGCCCTGTGCCGCGGTGGCTTCAAGTTACGCATCCGCACGATCGAATTTTTAGAGGCTCCCGGGTCTCGGAGCTTGCAACCGTTACGCAGCCTCGCGGAATCGGTAGCCAACGCCGTACAGCGTCTCGATCATGTCGAAATCCGTGTCAACCATCTTGAACTTCTTGCGCAGGCGCTTGATGTGGCTGTCGATTGTGCGGTCGTCGACATAGACCTGTTCGTCATAGGCGGCATCCATCAGCGCGTCACGGCTTTTCACGACGCCCGGACGCTGCGCCAGCGAATGCAGGATCAGGAATTCCGTCACCGTCAGGGTGACCGCTTCGCCCTTCCAGGTGCACGTATGGCGTTCCTGGTCCATCGCCAGCTGGCCGCGTTCCAGTGTGCGGGCCGCCAACTGGTCCGGGGTCGGCTTGACGCCGCCACTTGCCTGCTGGGCTTCTCGTGCGCTGGAGCGGCGCAGGATCGCCTTTACGCGCTCGACCAGCAATCGCTGCGAGAACGGCTTGGTGATGAAATCGTCTGCGCCCATCTTGAGGCCGAACAGCTCGTCGATCTCTTCATCCTTGGAGGTGAGGAAGATCACAGGCAGATCGGATTTCTGTCGCAGGCGTCGCAACAGCTCCATTCCGTCCATGCGCGGCATTTTGATATCGAAGATGGCCAGGTGCGGGGGGCGGGCGATCAGCCCGTCGAGCGCGGAGGCGCCATCGGTATAGGTTTCGACCTTATACCCTTCGGCTTCCAGTGCAATCGACACCGAAGTCAGGATATTGCGGTCGTCATCTACGAGCGCGATTGTCTGCATTCTCTCCGTCTCCATCGTCATATAGGCGCATCTCCTGGATGTCCCCAGCCAGAATTGGCGAAAGCCATGCGCTTCTTCAGTATAAAGGTGGAACAAATTGTGGCAACGCCAAGAGGCGCACGGTCGGTAGGGACCTTTATCCCAATGAGCCAAACACAGTCTGCAGGTCGTGAAAGTCCCCCGGAAACCGCGAACAGAAAACCCTCGTAAACCGATTTAATCGAGAATAAAATTTTTTAAATCGATTAAATAACTGATATTATTACGCTATTTCAGAATTATCTTGCCCTTTTTAAAAACCCGCTCTAGGTTCCGCGCAGGTTCAATCCACAAAAAGGAGCGCGCGTATGGAGCAGTTTGGACTTCACAACCCATCGAACGGGCTCGCAGACATCGGTCTCGGCAATGCATCGCGTGTGAATTACAATCTCAGCGAAGTCGAGCTTTACGAAGAAGCGATTCGCCGGGGCGAAGCCGATCTGACGATCGACGGCGCGCTTCGGGCTCGCACCGGACAGCATACCGGCCGGTCGCCCAAAGACAAATTCGTCGTCCGCGACGCCGGTACCGAAGACAAGATCTGGTGGGACAACAACAAGCCGATGTCGCCCGAGCACTTTGCCGTGCTGAAGGCTGACATGCTGGCCCATGCCAGCGGCAAGACCCTGTTCGTCCAGGATCTGATCGGCGGCGCCGATGAAGCAAACGCGCTTCCGACCCGCGTCGTCACAGAGCTTGCCTGGCATGCGCTGTTCATCCGCAACCTCCTCATCCGCCCCAAGCGCGATACGTTGGAAGGTTTCGAACAGAAGCTGACGATCATCAACCTGCCGAGCTTCAAGGCCGATCCGGCCCGTCACGGCTGCCGCTCCGAAACCGTGATCGCCTGCGATCTGGAAAATGGTCTCGTGCTGATCGGCGGCACGTCCTATGCCGGCGAAAACAAGAAATCGGTCTTTACCGTTCTCAACTATCTCCTGCCGGCCAAGGGCGTGATGCCGATGCATTGCTCCGCCAATGTCGGCAGCGAAGGCGATACCGCCGTGTTCTTCGGCCTCTCGGGCACCGGCAAGACCACGCTTTCGGCCGACCCGAGCCGCACGCTGATCGGTGACGACGAGCATGGCTGGGGCGAAAACGGCGTCTTCAACTTCGAAGGCGGCTGCTACGCCAAGGCGATCAAGCTTTCCGCCGAAGCCGAGCCTGAAATCTATGCGGCAACCCGCCGTTTCGGCACCGTCTTGGAAAACGTCGTTCTCGACGACAACCGCGTTCCCGATTTCGACGACAATTCGCTGACGGAAAACACCCGCAGTGCCTATCCGCTGCATTTCATTCCGAACGCGTCGGAAACCGGCCTCGCGCCGCATCCGAAGACGATCATCATGCTGACGGCAGATGCGTTCGGCGTGATGCCGCCGATTGCGAGGCTTACCCCGGAACAGGCCATGTACCACTTCCTGTCCGGCTACACCGCCAAGGTTGCCGGCACGGAAAAGGGTGTCACGGAGCCGGAAGCGACGTTCTCGACCTGCTTCGGCGCACCGTTCATGCCGCGTCATCCGGCTGAATACGGCAACCTGCTGAAGGACCTGATCGCCAAGCACGGCGTCGATTGCTGGCTGGTCAACACCGGCTGGACAGGCGGCGCTTACGGCACCGGTCGTCGCATGCCGATCAAGGCTACACGCGCGCTTCTGGCCGCAGCCCTGAACGGTAGCCTTAAGGATGCCGAGTTCCGCACAGATGCCAATTTCGGCTTTGCCGTTCCGGTCGCCGTCGACGGCGTCGAAACATCGATTCTCGATCCGCGTTCGACCTGGTCCGATGGCCAGGCCTACGACAACCAGGCAGCCAAGCTGGTCTCGATGTTCATCAAGAGCTTCGAGAAGTTCGAAGACCACGTCGACAGCAAGGTCCGCGACGCAGCGCCTGGCCTGAAGATCGCCGCCGAGTAATCCTGAAGGGCACTTTGGCCTTTAAGGATTCACGTGGAACATTTTTAGCCGTCGGCTCCCTGTGAGCCGGCGGTTTTCTTTTGCTCCCGTTTGTGGGAAATACGGCCATGGCCAGCAATCCTCTCGAGATCAACACCCGCATCACCATCGCCGGATGGGAGCTCACCGAGCAGTTCGTGCTGGCGGGCGGTCCGGGCGGCCAGAACGTCAACAAGGTGTCGACGGCAGTCCAGCTGTTCTTCGATCTCGTCAATTCCCCGTCGCTGCCCGAACGGATCAAGGAAGCCGCGATCAAGCTCGCCGGCCGGAAGGTATCAAAGGACGGCGTGCTGATGATCGAGGCCAACCGGTTTCGCAGCCAAGAGCGCAACCGCGAGGATGCGCGCGAGCGGCTGAAGGAACTCATCCTCAAGGCCGCCGAGCCGCCACCACCACCGCGCCGGAAAACCAAGCCCACCAAAGGCTCGGTCGAGCGGCGACTGAAAGCAAAATCCGGCCGCTCCGATGTGAAGAAGATGCGTGGTAAGCCCAGCGGCGACTGACCGCGCAGGTCCACGGAGGGAATCATATGGCGACTTTGGCAAACGGCATCCGGCATCTGCCCGACTATCTGGACCGGAGCGCACAGGAGCGGCTCGTCGAGGTCATCCGCGGCATTGTTGCCGATGCACCGCTCTATATCCCGGCTATGCCCGGCACGGGCAAACAGATGTCAGTCAGGATGACGAATTGCGGCGCGCTCGGCTGGGTAACGGACAAGGAGCGTGGCTACCGCTACCAGGATGTCCATCCGCAGACCGGCCGACCATGGCCAGCCATTCCGTCAGAACTGATGGATCTCTGGGAAAACCTTGCCGGCTACGACAAGCCGCCGGAGGCATGCCTTGTCAATTTCTATTCAGACGACGCGAAAATGGGCCTGCATCAGGACAAGGACGAATCAGACCTGAAGGCGCCGGTCCTTTCCATCTCGCTCGGCAATACCTGCCTGTTCCGGGTCGGCGGGATCGACCGGAAGGATCCGACGGGCTCCTTCAAGCTCTCAAGCGGCGATATCGTGGTCCTGGGTGGGGAAGGGCGGCTGGCGTTTCACGGGGTCGACCGGATCTATCCCGGCACGTCGACGCTTCTCAAGAACGGCGGCCGCATCAATCTGACACTGCGAAGGGTGAATAGCTGACGATCGAAGATCCATCGTGTGATGGGTATCGATCGACAGCCTACAGTTTTCTCAAAGCGACCGTCTCGATGAAGTGGTCGCGACCCTTGCGCAGAATGATATCGGCGCGCGGCCGTGTCGGGATGATGTTCTGGCGCAGGTTCTTGAGATTGATGTTTTCCCAGAGCCCTTCGGCGACAGCCATCGCCTCGGCCTCGCTGATTGCCGCATACTTGTTGAAGAACGACGTCGGCTCACGAAAGGCCGTCTGCCGCAGTTTCATGAACCGCTGGACGTACCACTGGTGGATCTGCTCCTCGTCGGCATCGATATAGATCGAGAAGTCGAAGAAGTCAGACACGATCGGCACGATCTTGCCATCAACAGGCAATGCGCGCGACTGCAGCACATTGATGCCTTCGAAGATCAGGATGTCGGGACGGTCGACCAAGGTATATTCGCCCGGCAGCACGTCATAGGTCAGATGCGAGTAGCGCGGCGCCTTGACGTTTTTCTCGCCGGCCTTGATCGCCGAAAGAAACCGCAGGATCTGGCCGATATCGTAGCTCTCCGGAAAACCCTTGCGCTGCATCAGGTTTTCACGTTGGAGAACCGCGTTGGGATAAAGAAATCCGTCGGTCGTGATGAGATCGATCTTCGGACTTGCCGGCCAGCGCGCAAGCAGTTCCTTCAGCACGCGTGCGGTGGTCGACTTGCCGACCGCGACCGAGCCGGCAACGCCGATGATGAACGGGGTCTTTGACACATCCGGAAGGGTCAAAAAGCGGTTGCGCTGCCGGTAAAGCCGTTGCGAGGCCTCGACATGGGTCGAAAGAAGGCGCGACAGCGACAGATAGATGCGCCGGACCTCGTCGATGTTGATCGGATCGTCCAGCGAGCGCAGCCGGGCGATTTCCTCGGCCTTCAGCGTCAGTGGCGTGTCGGCCCGAAACTTCGCCCATTCCTCGGCGGTGAAGTGGTGGTAGGGCGAGTAGTATTCCGCGTTCACACCGCTCTCCGGGATATCCACATCATGCTTTTCAGGCGTCGAAACGATGTTCATCAAGGAGCTCGGCTCGCCTTTTCCTGCAGGCCTGTCTGGCCTGTCCTGCGCTGAAGTTCGGCGAGCACATCCTGCAACGGGATGTCGGCAATGTTCAATACGACCATAAGATGATAGAGAAGGTCCGCACTTTCAGACACGAGATCGTGCCGGTCCTGCGCCACCGCGGCGATCACGGTTTCCACCGCCTCTTCGCCTAGCTTCTTGGCAGCCTTGGTCTGCCCGGCCGCCACGAGCTTGGCGGTCCAGGATTCCTCAGGCGGGGCTTTCGCGCGCTGCGCAACGATCCTCTCGAGATCGCCGAGGGTGAATTCACTCAAAACCGTCTCCTCCCGTCCCGAATATCAGTCGAGCCGCATGGCAATGCCATGGTCGGCCATATAGCGCTTTGCCTCGCCAATCGAATAGGTCCCGAAGTGGAAAATCGAGGCGGCGAGAACGGCGGTCGCATGGCCCTCTTTCACGCCCGCAACGAGATCGTCCAGCGTGCCGACGCCGCCCGAGGCGATGACGGGAACGCGAACCGAATCGGCAATCGTGCGGGTCAGCGCCAGATCGTAGCCGATCTTCGTGCCGTCGCGGTCCATCGAGGTCACGAGCAATTCGCCTGCGCCGCGCTCGACCATTTTTCGCGCAAACTCGACGGCATCGATGCCGGTCGCGGTGCGGCCGCCATGGGTGAAGATCTCCCAGCGATCGCTCTCGCCTGATGCGGACACCCGCTTGGCATCGATCGACACGACGATGCACTGGTTGCCGAACTTGTTCGCAGCTTCGTAGACGAAATCCGGATTGTTCACGGCAGCGGAGTTGATCGACACCTTGTCGGCCCCGGCCAGCAGCAGCCTGCGGATATCGGCAATGGCGCGAACGCCGCCGCCGACGGTAAGCGGCATGAAGCAATGTTCGGCGGTGCGCGCGACGACATCGAAGATCGTGTCGCGATTGTCGGAGGAAGCGGTGATGTCGAGGAAGCAGAGTTCGTCGGCACCGGCAGCATCATAGGCTTTTGCGGCCTCGACCGGATCGCCGGCATCGATCAGGTCGACGAAATTAACGCCCTTGACGACACGGCCGTCCTTCACGTCGAGGCAGGGAATGACACGGGCTTTGAGCGTCATGCGGCTTCTCCTCTCGCGGCGCGAATCAGCGACAGCGCCTCAGCAGGGTCGATACGGCCGTCATAGAGCGCCCGACCGGAAATTGCGCCCTCGAGGCGGGTTGCGTCCGCCTGCAGCATGCGGTGGATATCGTCCATCGAGGCAAGCCCGCCCGAAGCGATGACGGGAATGGAAACTGCATCCGCCAGTTCCAGCGTCGAGGCCCAGTTAATGCCGGCCAGGATCCCGTCGCGGTCGATGTCGGTATAGATGATCGCCGAAACACCGGCGCCTTCGAATTTCCTCGCAAGCTCGATGACGCCGAGCTCGGAGGCTTCAGCCCAGCCTTCCACCGCCACTTTGCCACCCTTGGCATCGATGCCGACGGCGACCTGGCCCGGAAACTTCTCGCATGCCTCGATGACGAGGGCAGGATCGCGCACCGCAACAGTGCCGAGAATGACACGCGCCAGTCCGCGGCTAAGCCACGCTTCGATATGCTCGAGCGTACGGATGCCGCCGCCGAGCTGCACCGGGTTCTTGGTTGCCTTGAGGATCGCATCGACGGCCGCGCCATTGACGCTTTCGCCGGCAAAGGCACCGTTGAGGTCCACCACATGCAGCCACTCGAAACCCTGGTCCTCAAAGGCCTTAGCCTGGTCGGCAGGGTCCGGATTGTAGACGGTCGCCTGCTCCATGTCGCCAAGCTTGAGGCGCACGCACTGGCCGTCCTTGAGATCGATAGCCGGGAAAAGAATCATGTTCAGGGCTTCCAGCGCAGGAAGTTGGAAATCAGGGCGAGGCCGAGCGTCTGGCTCTTTTCCGGATGGAATTGCGCCCCCACCATGTTGTCGCGTCCAACGAAGGCCGTCATCGCGCCACCGTATTCCGTCGTGGCGATGACGTCGGAAGGGTTTGCGGCGGCGAGATGGTAGGAGTGCACGAAATAGGCGTGCAGTCCGTCCGGCCCTGTCGGAATTCCCTCGAACAGAGGATGCGGGTTGGCAAGTTCCAGCGTGTTCCAGCCGATCTGGGGGATCTTCAGGCTGGGATCGGACGGCGTCATTTCGACAACATCGCCCTTGATCCAGCCGAAGCCCTCGCTGGTGGTCTTTTCGAGCCCGCGCGAGGACATCAGCTGCATGCCGACGCAGACCCCGAGGAAGGGCCGCGCCTTTGTCTCGACGGCCTCGATCAGCGCCTCGTGCATGCCGGAGACGGCATCGAGCCCGGCCCGGCAATCGGCATATGCGCCAACGCCTGGAAGAACGACGCGGTCAGCCGAGGCGACGGCGTCAGGCTTGTCGGTAAGATCGATTTCAGCGTCGATGCCGGCCTCGCGGGCGGCGCGTTCGAAAGCCTTGGTGGCGGATCGGAGATTGCCCGATCCGTAGTCGATGATTGCGACGCGCATCAGCGTGCTCCGTGATCGAAAAGTCCGGCGCCGGAACTCTGCCATCCGGCAGCGGCGGGGGAAGGGGTGTTCGTCTGTGGCGCCCATTCGGAAAGAGTAGGCATTGCGCTCGGTTCAGGCTGCGGCAGATTGGAGAAATACATTTCCTCGGCCGTGCTTCTGTCCTGCGCAAACACGACAGTTTCGAGCGTGTAGCCCCGGCGCTGCAGCGACTGCGAATAGAGATGCCGGCCTTCCAGCGCAACGATGAGGTTCATCGCAAAGCCGAGCAGCCAGCCGCCGATCGCAAAACCCGGCATGGTCGAAAGAACGCCGCTGCCGATCTGGATGGCGAGTGCGACCGCGCCGGCGATCCACATCCGGTGCCAGAACAGCCAGATCCAGGAAAGCAGGAATGCCGGCCAGGAAAAGCCGTCCGTCATGATGATGGTGGAACGGTGCTCCCTGTCGGGGCCATTTTTCGGCGTCAGAACGAGATAGCTTCTCAAGGATGAAACTCCTGGAAGCGTCAGGCAAGCGTACCCTTGGTCGAAGGAACGCGATTGGCCTGCCGCGGATCGATTTCTGTCGCGATGCGCAACACGCGCGCCACGGATTTGAAGCAGGTCTCGGCGATATGATGGTTGTTGGCGCCGTAGTGGTTGAGGATATGCAGCGTGATGCCGGCATTCTGGGCCAGCGCGTTGAAGAATTCCCGCACCAGTTCCGTATCGAACGTGCCGATCTTCGGTGCCGAAAACGAAACGTTCCAGACCAGGAAAGGCCGGCCCGACACGTCGACCGCAGCTTTCGTCATCGTTTCGTCCATGGCGAGATCGAGCGAGGCATAGCGGGCAATGCCGCGCCTGTCGCCGAGCGCCTTGGAAATGGCCTGGCCAATCGCGATGCCGGTATCTTCCACCGTATGGTGATCGTCGACATGCAGGTCGCCCTTCACGTCGATCTCCATGTCGATCAACGAATGGCGCGAAAGCTGGTCCAGCATATGGTCGAAAAACCCGACGCCCGTCGAAATCTTTGACGTGCCGGTGCCGTCAAGATTGACGGAAACCGAAACGGAAGTCTCGTTGGTCTTGCGGGAAACGCTTCCCGTGCGTGCGGCTGTCGTATCGACCATCATGTCACCCATGCTTATTCTGCGCGCTCCATATCAGGCGGCAGATCAAATATCCAGCAAAAGCACGGCCGACGCGCAGCCGGTACGCTGTGCTGTTTCGGCAAGATTGTATTCGGCGGATGCCCACTTACATAGGGCTCAACGGAGCCGCCATGAACGTCGCTGGGGCTCGCAATCGAAGGCGCCCTCCAGGGGCTTTTAGAGGTAGATGGAATGACAACGATTATTACGGTCCGAAAGGGCGGCAAGGTGGTGATGGCCGGTGACGGTCAGGTGAGCCTCGGCCAGACGGTGATGAAGGGCAATGCCCGCAAGGTGCGCCGCATTGGCAAGACCGGCGATGTGATTGCCGGTTTTGCCGGCGCCACGGCCGACGCTTTCACGCTTCTCGACCGCCTCGAAAAGAAGCTCGAGCAGTATCCCGGCCAGCTGATGCGCGCCGCCGTCGAACTTGCCAAGGATTGGCGCACCGACAAGTATCTGCGCAATCTCGAAGCGATGATGCTGGTGGCCGACAAGTCGATCACGCTCGCCGTCACCGGCAACGGCGATGTGCTGGAGCCCGAACACGGCACGATCGCCATCGGCTCAGGCGGAAATTATGCCTATGCAGCTGCCCGCGCGCTGATGGACACGGACATGTCGGCCGAAGAGGTTGCCCGCAAGGGGCTCGATATCGCGGCCGATATCTGCGTCTACACCAATCACAATCTCGTCGTCGAAACGCTCGACGCCGAATAACCCAATTCCAGCCAAAGGATCTCTCATGGGCCGGGCCTTAAAGGACGGTCGAAGCGGGACGCCAAGAGGAACACATGACTAATTTTTCTCCCCGGGAAATCGTTTCCGAGCTCGATCGCCACATCATCGGCCAGCACGACGCCAAGCGCGCCGTGGCCATCGCGCTTCGAAACCGCTGGCGCCGTCACCAGCTCGATGAGAGCCTGCGCGACGAAGTCATGCCAAAGAACATCCTGATGATCGGGCCGACCGGCGTCGGCAAGACGGAAATTTCCCGTCGCCTCGCAAAGCTCGCGGGCGCTCCCTTCATCAAGGTTGAAGCCACCAAGTTCACCGAGGTCGGCTATGTCGGGCGTGACGTCGAACAGATCATCCGCGATCTCGTCGAGATCGGCATCGGCCTGATCCGCGAAAAGAAGCGCACCGAAGTGCAGGCGAAGGCGCAGGCGAGCGCTGAGGAGCGTGTCCTCGATGCGCTCGTCGGATCGACGGCCTCTCCTGCCACCCGCGACAGTTTCCGCAAGCGCCTGCGCAGCGGCGAGCTTGACGAGAAGGAAATCGAGATCGAGGTGGCCGACACCAGCTCGGGCATGCCCGGCTTCGACATTCCCGGCATGCCGGGCGGCAATATCGGCGTTCTCAACCTCTCCGACATGTTCGGTAAGGCGATGGGTGGGCGCACCAAGAAGGTCAAAACCACCGTTGCCAAGTCCTACGGCGAACTGGTGCGCGACGAATCCGACAAGCTGATCGACAACGAGGTGATCCAGCGCGAAGCCGTGCGTTCGGTTGAGAATGACGGCATCGTGTTCCTGGACGAGATCGACAAGATCGCTGCCCGTGACGGCGGCATGGGCGCCGGTGTTTCACGTGAAGGCGTGCAGCGCGACCTGTTGCCGCTTGTCGAGGGCACCACGGTCTCGACCAAATACGGACCGGTGAAGACCGATCATATCCTGTTCATCGCTTCCGGCGCCTTCCACGTGTCGAAGCCGTCTGACCTTCTGCCGGAGCTTCAGGGTCGCCTGCCGATCCGCGTTGAACTGAAGCCGCTGACGAAGGAAGATTTCCGCCGCATCCTGACGGAAACCGAGGCAAGCCTGATCCGGCAGTACAAGGCGCTGATGGGCACGGAAGATCTGGCGCTCGACTTTACCGATGACGCGCTCGACGCGCTGGCCGATGTCGCGGTGCATCTCAACTCCACCGTCGAGAATATCGGTGCTCGCCGGTTGCAGACGGTGATGGAGCGCGTGCTGGACGAGATTTCCTTCACCGCGCCCGATCAGGGCGGCACGGCGATCACGATCGATGCCGAATATGTCCGCAAGCATGTCGGCGATCTCGCCAACGATACCGACCTGTCGCGTTACATCCTCTGACCTTGAATTCGTGGCAGCCGGGCAACGACCGGCTGCTGCTCGCCTTGGCAGTGACGCTATTTTGAATGCCACTCTCTCGACATTACAGCATCTCTTCACGTAAGGGTGACGCGCTTTCGTGATGCGCCGCTCTCCCCCGCCTGACTGTTTCGGCGTCTGGAGCGTTATCAGTGCAGACCGTAATTGGGACACGACAATTTTGAAACGCCTCCTGCTTGCATTTCTGATGACCGTCGCATGGACGGCCGCTTCCACGACCTACGCGGCCGCGGTGACCATCGTGCCGGAAGGCAACCGCAATACGGTGCAGCCGAAAGTGCCGGGTGCCTCCGTGCGCCGAACCCGCGCCGGCCGCACCACGTTCGACGACAAGTATGAAAAGATCCGCGATCTGCTCGCAACCGACAAGAAACTGATCGGCAAGATCAGATCTGCGGCAGCGGCCTACGGCTTCGATCCGATCCATATCGTCGGCGCGATCGTTGGCGAGCACACCTATAATGTCGATGCCTATGACCGGTTGCAGACCTATTACATCAAGGCTGCCGCCTATGCCGGCAACAGTTTCCGCTTCGGCTACGACGACGAATCGATCAAGGATTTTCTCGACCGCCCGCAATTTGCAAAATGCAGCACGGGGCTCGACTCCTACCGTCTCTGGACCTGCCGGGAAAATGTCTGGGAAGACGCTTTCCGGGGACGCAAGGTCGATGGCAAGGCGTTTCCGGACAATCGTTTCAGCGCGGTCTTCTTCCAGCCCTTCTATGCCGGCCAGACCTTCGGCCTCGGCCAGCTCAATCCGCTGACGGCGATGATGTTTTCAGACACCGTCGCCCGCGTTTCCGGTTACCCGAAGCTGGACGAAAACAAGGCATCGGAAGTCTATGACGCTATCATGGACCCGGACAAGTCGCTGGCCTACATGGCGGCCAACATCCGCCGCTCCATCGACGACTACAAGACGATTGCGAATGTCGATATCTCCCGCAATCCCGGCATCACAGCCACTCTCTATAACACCGGCGGCTCGGCACAACGGGCGGCAGCCTTGAGGGCGCGCGGCGGGTTGCCGGAAGAGAATTATTACGGCTGGCTGGTCAACGACAAGATCGCCGAGTTGAAATCGCTCTTCTGAGTTCTGATATGGTCTTCATCTCTAAAGATGAGGACCCTTCATATGGACATGCGCCCCGAACCTTTCGTGCCACCGGCACCGGAGCCGCGCACCGTCCCGCCGTCGCGGCTGGAAGTCATCCGCACCGTGATGCGCAATCCCCTCGAACTGTGGGGAAAGCCGTCCTACACGCTTCCGTGGATAGAGACGAAGTTCCTCAAGGAACGCACCCTCATCGTCAACGATCCGGGCCTTATCCGGCACATTCTTGTCGATAATTCCGCCAATTACGAGATGTCGGAGATCCGCCAGCTCATCCTGCGGCCAATCCTGCGTGACGGGTTGCTGACGGCGGAAGGGCCCGTGTGGAAGCGCTCGCGCAAGGCGATGGCACCGGTGTTCACACCACGTCACTCCCGCGGATTTGCCGGCCAGATGCTGGCGAAGTCGGAGGAGTATGTCGAGAAGTATGCGGCCGACCATCCTTCGGGCGCGGTCCACGACATCTCGGTCGACATGACGGAACTTGCGTTCGCCATCCTTTCCGAGACGCTGTTTTCCGGCGAGATCGTCACCGAAAGCGAGAAATTTTCCGATGACGTCGACAGCCTGCTGCATCGCATGGGCCGTGTCGATCCGATGGATCTTCTGCGCGCCCCTCCTTGGGTACCGCGCGTGACGCGGATCGGTGGCCAGCGCGTGCTGGACAAGTTCCGCAAGGTTGTTTCCGATACCATGCTCCAGCGGCAAAAGCGGATCCGCGAGACGCCGGATGCCGTACCGCAGGATTTCCTGACGCTGCTGCTGCAGCTCGAAGGACCCGAAGGCCTGACGATGGCCGAAATCGAAGACAATATCCTGACCTTCATCGGCGCCGGCCACGAAACGACGGCAAGAGCGCTCGCCTGGACACTGTACTGCGTTGGCCAGTCGCCGCATGTCCGCGAAGCGATGGAAAAAGAGATCGACCTGGTCTTGAGCGAAGGGGCCGAACCGGTAGACTGGCTGGAGAGAATGCCCTGGGTGAGGGCGGCTTTCGAGGAAGCGCTGCGGCTTTATCCGCCGGCGCCTTCCATCAACCGCGCGGCAATCCGTGGCGATCGCTGGACCAGCCCGACGGGCGAGACCGTGACCATCGATGCTGGCGTCACGGTTCTCGTCATGCCATGGACGCTGCACCGGCATGAACTCTACTGGGAAAAGCCGCGTGCCTTCATGCCCGAACGCTTCCTTCCGGAAAACCGCGGCAACATCAATCGCTTCCAGTACCTGCCGTTCGGGGCGGGCCCACGCACCTGCATCGGTGCCGTCTTTGCCATGCAGGAGGCGGTGATCGCGCTGGCCGTACTGATGAAGCGCTACCGGTTCGATGTGGTTCCGGGCACCAAGGTCTGGCCTGTCCAGAAACTGACCACCCAGCCGCAGGACGGAATACCCATGAAGGTGGTCCGTCGGCGCTCCACGTGAAACACCGCTTGAGGCTGGTCCATATCGGTCAATGATTTCCTGGTCGATGGCATCGTCTGCGATTGACAGACAAGGTCCTGCGGGCAATCTGCATGTCACTAAAAAATCATACGGGAGGCGCGGCATGACTCGCATCGAAAAAAATGGACTGCAGATCGATCAGAAGCTGCACGACTTTCTGGTCACGGAAGCGCTTCCCGAGACCGGTGTCGATGCCGAGCATTTCTTCGCCGAGTTTTCCGCGATCGTCCATGACCTCGCGCCGAAGAACCGGGCGCTTCTCTCCAAGCGCGATGCGTTTCAGCTTGAGATCGACGAGTGGTACCGCAAGAACGGCGCGCCGAACGACCTTGCCGCCTACGAAACCTTCCTGCGCGAGATCGGCTATCTTTTGCCCGAAGGTCCGGATTTCCAGGTCTCGACGGAAAACGTCGATCCGGAAATTGCCGGCATCGCCGGCCCGCAGCTCGTCGTCCCCGTGATGAATGCACGCTATGCACTAAACGCCGCCAATGCCCGCTGGGGTTCGCTCTATGATGCGCTTTATGGCACGGACGCCATCCCGGAAGCCAATGGTGCCGA
This sequence comes from Velazquezella soli, assembly GCF_977018685.1. NCBI lineage: Bacteria > Pseudomonadati > Pseudomonadota > Alphaproteobacteria > Hyphomicrobiales > Rhizobiaceae > Velazquezella > Velazquezella soli. The sequence continues at coordinate 394,102 of NZ_CDRNXF010000004.1, read as the reverse complement.
TAAGGGCAAGGGCTACAATCCGGTCCGCGGCAAACAGGTGATTGCCTGGGTGCGCGACTTCCTCGATCAGTCGGCTCCGCTTTCCGGCGCCAGCTGGAAGGATGCAGCCTCCTTCAAGGTGGAAGATGCCGCCCTGTTCGTGACGCTGTCGAACGGCGAGGTGCCAGGCCTGACCGATCCGACGCAGTTTGCCGGCTATCTGGGCGAACCGAACCGGATCCTGCTTGTGCGCAACAACCTGCATGTCGAAATCGTCATCGATCCGGCAACCGCGATCGGCAAGGAAGATCCGGCCCATATTTCCGATGTGCGAATCGAATCCGCGATCACTACGATCATGGACTGCGAGGATTCCGTCGCCGCTGTCGACGCTGAGGATAAGGTCGCCGTCTATCGCAACTGGCTCGGCCTGATGAAGGGCGATCTCGCGGAAGAGGTTGCCAAGGGCGGCACGAGCTTCCTGCGCACGCTCAATCCGGATTTCGACTATACGGCGCCGAACGGTGCAACCGTCGAGGTTAAAGCCCGCTCGCTGATGCTGATCCGCAATGTCGGCCACCTCATGACCAACCCGGCCATTCTCGATCGCGACGGCCATGAAGTGCCCGAAGGCATCATGGATGCTGTCGTCACGGCGCTGATCGCCATCCACGACATCGGTCGCAAGGATGGCGGCATCACCGGCCGCCGCAAGAATTCGAAGCTCGGTTCCATGTATGTGGTCAAGCCGAAGATGCATGGGCCGGAAGAAGTGGCCTTCGCAGCCGAGATCTTCACGCGCGTCGAACAGGCGCTCGGCCTTGCCGACAATGCCATGAAGATGGGCATCATGGACGAAGAGCGCCGCACCACGATCAACCTCAAGGAAGCGATCCGCGCCGCGAAGGAGCGCGTCGTGTTTATCAACACCGGCTTCCTCGACCGCACCGGCGACGAGATCCACACCTCGATGGAAGCCGGCCCGATGATCCGCAAGGGCGACATGAAGCAGGCGGCCTGGATTGCGGCCTATGAGAACTGGAATGTCGATATCGGTCTCGCCTGCGGGCTGTCCGGCCATGCACAGATCGGCAAGGGCATGTGGGCGATGCCGGATCTGATGGCGGCGATGCTGGAGCAGAAGATCGGTCACCCGAAAGCGGGCGCCAACACCGCCTGGGTCCCGTCACCGACGGCCGCCACTTTGCATGCCACCCACTATCACACAGTCGATGTCGCCGAAGTCCAGAAGGGGCTGAAGACTCGCACCCGTGCTAAACTCTCCGATATCCTGTCGGTGCCCGTCGCCTCGCGGCCGAATTGGACGCCGGAAGAAATCCAGCGCGAACTCGACAACAACGCGCAGGGCATTCTGGGCTACGTCGTGCGCTGGATCGACCAGGGCGTCGGTTGCTCCAAGGTCCCCGATATCAACGACATCGCGCTGATGGAAGACCGGGCGACATTGCGCATCTCGTCGCAGCATATGGCCAACTGGCTGCACCACAAGCTCGTCACCGAAGAGCAGATCGTCGAGACGCTGAAGCGGATGGCGGCTGTGGTCGATGGCCAGAACGAAGGCGATCCGCTCTATACGCCGATGGCAGCTAACTTCGAAGCCTCGGTCGCCTTTCAGGCAGCGCTCGAACTGGTGCTCAAGGGTCGCGAACAGCCGAACGGCTATACCGAACCGGTCCTGCATCGCCGCCGGCTGGAACTCAAGGCAAAGGCCGGTTAATCCGGCCCGTCGCTCAGACAACAAAAAAGCCGCCGGGAAATCCTCGGCGGCTTTTGCATTTTCAGGCGTTGAACCCTTACTGGATCACGACGACCTTGGTGTTGCGGCCCGGACGGACGCGGCTGTAGAGGTCGATCACGTCCTGGTTCATCAGACGGATGCAGCCCGACGAAGCGGCGGTGCCAATCGAGGCCCATTCCGGCGTTCCATGCAGGCGGAACAGTGTGTCCTGGCCCTTCTCGTTGAACAGATACATGGCGCGTGCACCAAGCGGGTTCGACAGACCGGGACCCATGCCGTTTTCGACATAACGGGCGATGTCCGGCTTGCGCACTGCCATTTCCTTCGGCGGATGCCAGTTCGGCCATTCCTGCTTCCAGGCAACATAGGCGGTACCCGACCATGCGAAGCCCTGCTTGCCGACGCCGATACCATAGCGCATCGCACGACCACCCGGCAGGATGAAATAGAGATGACGCTCGCGGGTGTTGACGATGACCGTTCCCGGCCGCTCATTCGTCTCGTAATTGACGACCTGGCGAACGAACTGCGGCTTCACCCGGTTGATCGGGATCGCCGGCAGGGTGTAACCTGCATCGGTGATCGACCCATACGAATCGGTAAAGATCTGCGCCGTCTCGATACGGACCGGAGCTTCGGCCTGGGCGACCGTCCGGGGTGTGTCGGACGTAGTGGAGCAGCCGGCCAGGGCAGAGGTTGCCAACAGGCCGAGTGCGAGCATGCTGTTGCGAAAGCGCATGGATGTCTCTTGATGTACGAATCGATTGAAATGGGCGCTCAGGCGCCTTCGGACCCGTTATTTTCCATAGCGCAGCGCTTGGCAAGCGATAGCAGTGAGCCAGGGGATCGCGCTTCCACGAATGCAAAAGGCAATGTCCTTTTTGCAACATCCGTAACCCCCCGGAGGGGCTGTGACAGGTCAAGTTCATGACGATATTGAATATTGCCAATAATAACCCGCTGGTCGACGGCCGTCAGTCGTCGCGGGCCATGATGGTCCGCCGGGGCATGCAGATCCTGCTCCATGACATGCGGCATGCCATTCTTCCGGAAATGGCGCTTTCAAATGGTCGCCGCGCCGATCTGATTACAGTGTCGGAGAAGGGCGAGATCTGGATCATCGAGATCAAGACGTCCATCGAGGACTTCCGGGTCGATCGCAAATGGCCAGATTACCGCGCCTCCTGCGACCGGCTGTTCTTCGCCACCCACAAGGACGTTCCGCTCGATATCTTCCCGGAGGATTGCGGCCTGTTCCTGTCCGATGGCTACGGCGCCCACCAGATGCGCGAGGCACCGGAACACAAGCTGGCGCCCGCATCGCGCAAATCGATCATGCTGAATTTCTCCCGTCTCGCCGCGCGAAGGCTGATGCTGGCCGAATGGGCGACCGGCAAAAGCTTCGACGACATCTGACCGGCGAGACTTACTTCGGTGCGCGCTTGGCAAGTATCCGCTGCAGCGTGCGCCGGTGCATGTTCAGCCGCCTTGCGGTTTCCGAAACATTGCGCTCGCATGCCTCGTAGACGCGCTGGATATGTTCCCAGCGCACCCGATCGGCAGACATCGGGTTCTCGGGCACATCCGCCTTTTCGCCCGGGCGCTGCATCAAGGCGTTGAACACATCGTCCGCATCCGCAGGCTTGGACAGATAGTCGAGCGCTCCAAGCTTAACAGCCGTCACCGCGGTCGCGATATTGCCGTAGCCGGTCAGCACCACGATCTTGGTGTCCGAACCGGACTTCTGGATGGCTTCGATCACGTCGAGACCGTTGCCGTCACCCAGCCGCAAATCGACCACGGCATATTTCGGCGGCCGGGCTTCGGCCTTGGCGATCCCTTCGGCGACCGATTCCGCTGCATCCACGATAAAGCCGCGGCTTTCCATGGCGCGCGCCAGACGCCGCAGGAACGGGCCATCGTCATCGACGAGCAGCAGGAAAGGATCGTCTCCGAGCTGGGCATCGTCGAGGGCGGGCATGTTTTCAGAATTCGTATCCATCGTCTGTCTCCACGGACAACGGTCCGTTGCTGCACTTCAATATGGGTCGCGTTGGCAAAGCGGCCACTCATTTTATCGCCGGCCGGTCCATCAGGCTGCGCGGCCATTCGATCCGGATCCGGGCGCCTGCCTTGCCGGCATCGCGGTTGCCGAACTTGAGCGATGCCCCCGATCGCTCCAGCAGCGTCTTGGCGATGAAGAGCCCGAGCCCGAGCCCACCCGCGCTTTCGTCTTCGCGAGACCGCGTGGTCATATAGGGCTCGCCGATATGGGCGAGTATATCCGGCGCATAACCGGGACCATCATCCTCGATCGTGATGGTAACCCGCGACGCCGTGTGTTCGGTGGTCACCGTGACCTTCTCTCTGGCATAATCGACGGCATTCTCGACGAGGTTGCCGAGACCATAGAGGATGGCCGGGTTGCGGTTGCCGACCGGCTCGCCGGCAATGTCGCTCTTTTCGATGATCTCGACATCGATGCCGAATTGCCGATGCGGCGCAATCACTTCCTCGATCAGCGACGACAGCGGCAGACGCCGCATATGCTCCTCGCTCTCGGTCGAAAGCGATGTCAGCCGGCGCAGGATATCGCGGCAGCGTTCGCTCTGGCTGCGCAGCAAAAGCACGTCCTCGCGAAACCGGTCGTCTTCGCGCAGGTCGCGCAGCATTTCCTTGGCAACGACGCTGATCGTGGCAAGCGGCGTTCCAAGCTCGTGCGCGGCCGCGGCCGCCAGCCCGTCGAGCTGCGACAGGTGCTTTTCCCGCTCCAGCACCAGTTCGGTTGCGGCCAGCGCATCCGCCAGAAGCGCCGCCTCGCTCGAGACGCGGTAGGCATAAAAGGCGGCAAACATCATCATCGAGGCGATCGCGCACCAGACGCCGATCTGCATCACCGGCTGCGTCTCCAGCGTCTGGCCCGCATACCAGGGCACGTCGAAGGGCGAAAAGGCGATGGTGGTGGTGCAGATCAGGGCAAACACGATCAGCATGATCGAATGGCGCAAGGGTTGCGAGGCAAACGAAATGATCACCGGCACGCAGATCAGCGGCGCGAAGGGATTGGCAAGGCCACCGGTGATAAACAGCAGCGAGGCCATCTGCAGAAGATCGAAGCCCAGAAGCGCAATGACGGACCGCGGTCCCAGCCGATGCGTCGCTGGAAACCAGGCCGAGAGGGTAAGGTTCGCCACGGCAAGCGCCGCGATCAGGATTGCCGCCTCCATCAGGGGCAGCGGGAACTGCAGCACTAACGCGACGATCACCACCGTTGCCGTCTGTCCGGCAACCGCAAGCCAGCGCAGCCGCACCAGCGTCTGAAGGCGCATCCGTCGGCTGGATCGGCTGCGCACCGCATCGGAAAGAGCGATCACGTCGTTCTCGCTGGTCGCCAACTCGTCGCTGGCCATGTCCCTGGTCGCCATATCTTCTATGTCCCGCTTTCCGCTTCGACTGTCACGACGCTTTTCATAGCGCGCCGCACCTCCTGGTCGCAGGCGGCATTCTGTCACGTCTGCCTATCATGTCCCGCGCGGTTTCGCCCGCGCCGTGGGCAGAGCCTCTGCCGGATCTTCCGGCCAGGGATGTTTCGGATAGCGTCCGCGCATGTCGGCGCGCACATCTTTCCACGATCCGGCCCAGAAACCGGGCAGGTCTCTTGTCGTCTGGATCGGCCGGTGCGCCGGCGATGTCAGTTCGAGCAGCAGCGGCAGGCGCCCGCCGGCCACCGCCGGATGGGTCTTCAGCCCGAACAGTTCCTGAACCCGGATCGACAGGGTCGGCTCCTCTCCGTCGTAGCGGATCGGATGACGTTGTCCGGTCGGCGCTTCGAAATGCGTCGGCGCCAGCCGTCCCAGGTCCTGCAGGATGTCGTAGGGAACAAGCGAGCGCAGCCCTTCCGAAAGGCTGCCGGGCTGGATCGCGTCGATGCCGGAGGCCTGGCCCTGAAACGGAACGAACCATTCGGAAAGCCGATCGAGCAGTGCCGCATCATCCATATCAGGCCAGGGCGCACCGATTGTGCGATGAAGAAAGCCCAGCCGTTCGCGCAGCTGCGCGCCGTCCTTGGAAAACGGCAGAACCTGAAGGCCCAGCTCCCGCACACCCTCGGCAAGTGCCAGGGCAGCGGCTTCGCCCGTCTTGCGGGGCAGCGGCTTTTCCTCAAACACGATGGCGCCAAGCCGCGTCACCTTGCGAGCCCGCAGCTTCAGGCTCTGGCGGTCGAACACCGTCTCATCCTGGCGCACGATCAGATCGTCGAGCTCGGCTTCGATCTCGGCACGACTGGTTTCGGCCGCCGCAAGGATCCGCGCCTTGACGGCCCGGCCCGAGAGATCGGCGATGACGAGCATCGTTGCACCCGCAAGCCGATCGGTCTCAGGCAGTTCCGCCCCGCGGCCGTTTGCCATCACGAACCGGCCACGCCAGCCGCGCTGGATCGCCACCCGGTCCGGATAGGCATGCAGCAGAAGCTGGCCGGCTGTCGCTGGCAAACCCGGTTGCGTCTTGCGGGGCAGGCCGGAAGCGATCCGGTCCGCAAGCCGCCTTGCGGCGTCGGCACGCTCACCTTTCTCATTGCGGAACCGTCTCAGTCTTTCATCGAGGTCCACATCCGATCCGCCGAGCCCCTGTTCGGTCAGGAGCACTGCCAGCAGGCAAGCCTGACGGCCATGGCCGTCGTCTGCCGCCGAAATCGTCATCGCCGCAAGCCGCGGCGGCAGCGCCATGTCGCGCATCGTCTTGCCGCGCGCTGTCAGCCGACCCTGCTCATCGAAGGCCCCGAGCTGGGTGAGAAGGCTTTTCGCTTCCTTGAAGGCGGCCGCAGGCGGCGGATCTAGAAACGCCAGCGATGCCGGATCCTCCA
>NZ_CDRNXF010000004.1:0-382500 GCF_977018685.1 Velazquezella soli | reverse complement strand
ACGGCGTACCTTTTGTATAATGGGTCAACGACTTAGTGTATCTAGCAAGCTTAAGCCGGTAGGTGTAGGCGCAGCGAAAGCGAGTCTGAATAGGGCGATTTAGTTAGATGCATTAGACCCGAAACCGAGTGATCTAGCCATGAGCAGGCTGAAGGTTGGGTAACACCAACTGGAGGGCCGAACCCGCATCTGTTGCAATAGATTGGGATGACTTGTGGCTAGGGGTGAAAGGCCAATCAAACTCGGAGATAGCTGGTTCTCCGCGAAATCTATTTAGGTAGAGCGTCGACCGAATACCCTCGGGGGTAGAGCACTGGATGGGCTATGGGGACTCACCGTCTTACTGATCCTAACCAAACTCCGAATACCGAGGAGTACTAGTCGGCAGACACACGGCGGGTGCTAACGTCCGTCGTGAAGAGGGCAACAACCCTGACCTCCAGCTAAGGTCCCCAAGTCATGGCTAAGTGGGAAAGGATGTGAGGATCCCAAAACAACCAGGATGTTGGCTTAGAAGCAGCCATCATTTAAAGAAAGCGTAACAGCTCACTGGTCTAAATAAGGGTCTTTGCGCCGAAAATGTAACGGGGCTAAAGCCATGCACCGAAGCTGAGGATATGCACGCAAGTGTATGTGGTAGCGGAGCGTTCCGTAAGTCTGTGAAGGAGGACCCGTGAGGGCCTCTGGAGATATCGGAAGTGCGAATGTTGACATGAGTAACGATAAAGGGGGTGAGAGACCCCCTCGCCGAAAGACCAAGGGTTCCTGCTTAAAGTTAATCTGAGCAGGGTTAGCCGGCCCCTAAGGCGAGGCAGAAATGCGTAGTCGATGGGAACCACGTTAATATTCGTGGGCCTGGTGGTAGTGACGGATCGCGTAAGTTGTACCTCCTTATTGGATTGGATGTGCAGCGGGGCGGTTCCAGGAAATAGCTCCACCGTATAGACCGTACCCGAAACCGACACAGGTGGTCAGGTAGAGCATACCAAGGCGCTTGAGAGAACTATGTTGAAGGAACTCGGCAAATTGCACGCGTAACTTCGGAAGAAGCGTGACCCCTTTTTACGCAAGTGGAAAGGGGTGGCACAGACCAGGGGGTAGCGACTGTTTATCAAAAACACAGGGCTCTGCGAAGTCGAAAGACGACGTATAGGGCCTGACGCCTGCCCGGTGCTGGAAGGTTAAAGGGAGAGGTGCAAGCTTTGAACTGAAGCCCCAGTAAACGGCGGCCGTAACTATAACGGTCCTAAGGTAGCGAAATTCCTTGTCGGGTAAGTTCCGACCTGCACGAATGGCGTAACGACTTCCCCGCTGTCTCCAACATAGACTCAGTGAAATTGAATTCCCCGTGAAGATGCGGGGTTCCTGCGGTTAGACGGAAAGACCCCGTGCACCTTTACTATAGCTTTACACTGGCATTCGTGTCGGCATGTGTAGGATAGGTGGTAGGCTTTGAAGCGGGGACGCCAGTTCTCGTGGAGCCATCCTTGAAATACCACCCTTATCGTCATGGATGTCTAACCGCGGTCCGTTATCCGGATCCGGGACAGTGTATGGTGGGTAGTTTGACTGGGGCGGTCGCCTCCGAAAGAGTAACGGAGGCGCGCGATGGTGGGCTCAGACCGGTCGGAAATCGGTCGTCGAGTGCAATGGCATAAGCCCGCCTGACTGCGAGACTGACAAGTCGAGCAGAGACGAAAGTCGGTCATAGTGATCCGGTGGTCCCGCGTGGAAGGGCCATCGCTCAACGGATAAAAGGTACGCCGGGGATAACAGGCTGATGACCCCCAAGAGTCCATATCGACGGGGTTGTTTGGCACCTCGATGTCGGCTCATCGCATCCTGGGGCTGGAGCAGGTCCCAAGGGTTTGGCTGTTCGCCAATTAAAGCGGTACGTGAGCTGGGTTCAGAACGTCGTGAGACAGTTCGGTCCCTATCTGCCGTGGGTGTAGGAATATTGACAGGATCTGTCCCTAGTACGAGAGGACCGGGATGGACATATCTCTGGTGGACCTGTTGTCGTGCCAACGGCATAGCAGGGTAGCTATATATGGAAGGGATAACCGCTGAAGGCATCTAAGCGGGAAACCCACCTGAAAACGAGTATTCCCTATCAGGGCCGTGGAAGACGACCACGTTGATAGGAGGCGTGTGGACGTGCAGTAATGCATGAAGCTTAGCCTTACTAATAGCCCGATTGGCTTCATCGTTCTCATTGACTATGCTCATCTCAAGGCCAACGCGTGAGCGTTGGTCCTGACAGAGCGAAGGCGAAAGCCTTTGCGACGGGCCCGGCGAACACGTCAGTGTTCGTCCGGTTTGTTGCACCAAAGACGTGTTCAACTAAGACAAAAGGGGGTTCGCCTCCGCCAGCTTCTCGATAAAGCGTTGCAATGGTCGCCCATTGCCACGCATACATTGCCCTTAATCGACCTGGTGGTCATTGCGGGGTGGCTGCACCCGTTCCCTTTCCGAACACGGCCGTGAAACACCCCTGCGCCAATGGTACTCCGTCTTAAGACGCGGGAGAGTAGGTCGCTGCCAGGTCTATTAAAGGCAATGCCATCCATAAGGATGGATCAAACAATCTTCTCACACATAAACCAACCGGCCCCTGGCCAAACCAAGGGCCGCTCCCAAAGCGGCCTTTTGTCGTTGGTGGGGTTTAGAATTGCCGAAGGGACGTCTGGCTCGTAGTCGGTGCGTCCCTCACAGGAGACAAATCCTTCGGATTTGCTCCGGCACTACACGTAAACCGCAACGCGGTTTACGCAGACGCGAAATTTGGCAATGCCAAATTCGCTTGGCGCGGGGTGGAGCAGCCCGGTAGCTCGTCAGGCTCATAACCTGAAGGCCGCAGGTTCAAATCCTGCCCCCGCAACCAAATCATCATTATCGAAAAACACCCGTAGCCATAAGCTGCGGGTGTTTTGCGTTTGTAGCCTGACCGAACCGCATCGACGGCCGATACGTGTCCGCCAAAGACGGGTGACGCCGGATGCGATCGGGTTTGCTGGGCTTCTCCTCAGACAATCCTGACAACTCTTCGAGCGACGCTCGTGTTGCTAGCCTCTGCCAGGGCTTAAGACAAATCTGCACGGGCGCAGGTTTCAGTGCTCAAACGAAATTGCGAGACCGCCTTTCCTTCCTTGAGGTTGCAGGTTTGCCGTTCGCTGCACTATCGTGCAAGCCGATTGCCTGATGGAGGTTACCGTCCAAGGGCGGCGGGCTGCCGAAAGGTTTGCCGCTGACCGACATCCCCTCCGAATATGATGACGTTTGGACCCGTAGGCGCTGAGGCCATGACAGGCTGTCAGTGAAACAAAGGAATGACATGTCTGATTTCGATTTCTTTTCCGCGAAGCGCCCGTCGACCCTTTCGACCGGCGCGATGATTGCCACGTCGCATCCGCTCGCCACCGCAGCCGGTCTGGAAGTCCTGCAGGATGGCGGCAATGCTGTCGACGCAGCGATTGCGGCTGTCTCCGTCCAATGCGTCGTCGATCCCCTGATGACCGGTATCGGTGGCGATTGCTTTGCGCTCTACGCACCTGCGGGCGGTGCGGTCAAGGCGCTCAACGGTTCGGGCCGCGCGCCTGCCGCCGCCTCCGTTGCAGCCCTTACAGAGCTCGGCTTAAACGGCGAGATTCCCCAGACAAGCCCGCATTCGGTCACCGTTCCGGGTGCCATTTCCGCCTGGTGCCGTCTTCACAAAGACCATGGAACTCTGCCGCTCGAGCGATTGTTCATGCGCGCGATCGGCTATGCGCGTTCCGGCTTTCCCGTCACGCCTCGTGTCGCGATGGACTGGAAGGGCAATGAAAAAGTCATCGCCGGCGACAGCCACGCCGCTGCGGTGTTTCTGCCTGAAGGCAAGGCGCCTGTTGCAGGCGCCGTCATCCGCCAGCCGCTTCTGGCAGACCGCCTCGAGGAGATTGCTGCAGGCGGGGCTGCCGCCTTCTACGAAGGGGAAACGGCGGAAAAGATGGTTGCCCATCTGCGCTCGCTCGGTGGTCTGCACACGCTCGAGGATTTCGAGGCCGGCACGGATGGCGCGAACTGGATGGATCCGGTCAGCGCCAGCTACAAGGGTTTCGACGTCCACGAGTGCCCGCCGAATGGACAGGGGCTGGCGGCGCTGCTGATCCTGAAGATCGTCGAAGGCTTCGATCTCGCCGCCATGGACGAGGCGGATCGGATCCATGTCCACGCGGAGGCGACCAAGATCGCCTATCATCACCGCGACGCCCTGATCGCAGACCCCGAGCATTGCGCGGGCGTTGCCGAACAGCTGTTGTCCGATGAAGTCGTTGCGACGCTCCGCAGCCGTATCGACATGAAGAAGGCATTGCCGCCGGTTCTGTGGGACGAGCCAGAACACAAGGACACGATCTATCTCTGCGTCGTCGATACGCAGGGCAACGCGATTTCCTTTATCAATTCGATCTTCCATCCCTTCGGCTCGACGCGTCTCGACCCTAAGACCGGCGTGCTGTTCCACAGCCGTGGCGCATCCTTCCGGCTGATCGAGGGGCATCCGAATGCGATCGGCCCATCCAAGCGCCCGATGCACACAATCATTCCCGGCATGGTGACGCAGGATGGCAAGACGGTGATGCCGTTTGGCGTGATGGGCGGCCATTACCAGGCAGCGGGTCATGCGGCCTTCCTGTCGGGCGTGATCGACAGAGGTCTCGATCTGCAGGCGGCCATGGACGTGCCGCGCAGTTTCGGCTTCGGCGGCGTGCTGGAACTCGAGCCCACCGTCAGCCCGGTAGTGCGTAGCGATCTTGAAGCGAGAGGCCATGTGCTGAAGATCGTCACCAGCCCGATCGGAGGCAGCCAGGCCATCCGCATCCGCGACGGCCTGCTCGAGGGCGGGTCGGACAGCCGCAAGGATGGCATGGCGCTCGGCTTCTAGCCATAGCGGCGTATTCTGTTACCGTCGTTCGGAAGTGCAAAAAGCCCGACGAGTGCGGGCTTCTTGTCGTTCTAGCAGACGGTGGAACGCCCTAGCGCCACTGTTTCATTTCCGCATCCACTAGCGCGCGCCATGCCTGGGAATCGATCAGAGCCTGCGGAAACAGGCCCGGGATCTTGAAAAACGGGGCCGAGGGCTGCTCGTCCGAACTCTTGGCAGCGGCGGAGAGAAGCTCGTCGCGGCGCGGATCGTTGCAGTCCTGTAGCCGGCAAACGGCCGCTAGCCAGACGCCGACCACATGCGCATAGGCCGCCCCATCCTCACCTTGGCCGAGAACCTCAACTGCTGGTCCGAAAATCCGCTGCGGGATCTTCTGGCTCGTATCCATCGCGATCTGTGCGCAACGATGCGCGATCGTCGGATTGGCAAAGCGTTGCAGAAGCTGCTGGATATAGGCTGACAGGTCGATGCCCGGCACCGGGTCGAGCGTCTTGACCACGGTGTTGAGATGCCGCTCGACATCGTAAACATGCCGGCCGACCGTCATCACGTCGCGTGTGCATTCCAGCCCGTCCAGCAGACCCAGATGCGCAAGCAGCGTGTGCGATCCGTTGAGAAGCCGCAGCTTCATTTTTTCATAGGGCTCGACATCGACGGCAAAGAGGGCGCCGGCGGCTTCCCATTGCGGTCGGCAGGAGACGAACTCGTCTTCGATCACCCATTGCAGAAACGGCTCCGTATCGAGCGCCAACTTGTCTTCGACGCCTAGCAGACGGGATGCGCGCTGCCGGGTTTCTTCCGTGGCGGCAGGCACGATCCTGTCCACCATGCTCGAGGGAAATGCACCGTTCTCGGCAATCCATTCGGCAAGAGCGGGGTCGCGCCGGTTTGCCATGTCGAGCACCAGCCGCCGCAGGATCTTGCCATTGGACGGAAGATTGTCGCAGCAAAGCACAGTGAAAGGCGCGACATCCAGGTTGCGGCGAAGCGCCAGCCCTTCGACGATGAAACCGATCGGGCCGACAGGCGCCTGCGGGTTTTGAAGATCGGCGGCAACCGACGGATGATCAGGATCAAGGCCGCCTGTCGTCGGATGCAGCCCGTAGGCCTTTTCGGAGACGGTAAGCGTGACGATCCGGATGTCGGGGCTGGCGAGATAGGCCAGAACCTGGTCGCGCTGGTCCGCAGCGCAGATCCAGTCGACGGTCGAACCGATCACCTCGGACCGATCACCTTCGGTGTCGCGCACGGTGATCGAATAAAGTCCGTCCTGTTCGGCCATCGCCCGGACCGGCTCCGGCGAGCGCAGGTTAACCGCAACGATGCCCCAAGGGCCGAACTCCGCCTCGAGTGCCTTTTGCGTATAAACGGCCTGATGCGCGCGGTGAAAAGCACCGAGCCCGAAATGAACGATACCGGGGCGAAGTTTCGTGCGGTTGAAGGTCGGACCGGTCACGGTTTCCGGCAAGGTCGTCGCGGATGAAAGTCTCTGCAGGGTCATTCTATTGCTCCAAATTCCGGATGGCTGAGCGCGCGCTCGATGCCGCGCAGTTCCGCCAGTCCCTTCAGCCGGCCGATGGCCGGATAGCCCGGCTGGGCGCCACGGGTGAGATCGTCGAGGATTTCCTGACCATGGTCCGGCCGCATGGCAATCCTGTGGTCTTCACGTCCTTCGCGATGGCGCCGCTTTTCTTCCTTCAACAGGGCGGCGATGACCGCCACCATGTCAGTGCCACCTTCGAGATGTTCGTCCTCGAAGAAGGAACAGGGCAATGTGTCCTCATCGCGCGTCACGTTGCGCAGATGGACGAAATGGATGCGGTCGGCGAAACGCTCGGCAATCCGGGGAAGATCGTTGTCCGCACGTGCGCCGAGCGAGCCGGAGCAGAGCGTCACGCCGTTGGCGCGGCTGTCGACGGCCTTGAGCATGTGGGCGTAATCGTCTTCCGTCGAAAGGATCCGCGGCAGGCCAAGCAGCGGCCACGGCGGATCGTCCGGATGAGCGCAGATGTTGATCCCCACCTGCTCGGCGACAGGCACGACTTGCGAGAGGAAATCGACGAGGTTCGACTGGAGTTTTGCGCGGTCGATGCCGTGGTAGGTCCTCAGCTTCTCCAGAAGCTGGTCGAGCGAGTAGCCGTCCGCCGAGCCCGGCAGCCCGGCACCGATGTTGCGGCCGAGTGCTGCGATCCTGTCGTCCGCGAGCTCGGAGAAGCGCTTAGCCGCTTTGTCCTGCAGGGCTTCCGGATAATCGGCGGCCGCATCCGGTCGCTTCAGAATATGGATGTCAAAGGCGACGAAATCGGTGAGGTCGAAACGCATCGCCTTCGCGCCATGTCTGGTTTCCCAGCGCAGGTCGGTGCGGGTCCAGTCGAGGACCGGCATGAAATTATAGCAGACTGTGCGAATGCCGCTTTGCGAAAGGCGGCGCAGACTTTCCTGCCAGTTGGCGACATGGGCGCGCCAGTCGCCGGTCTGTGTCTTGATTTCTTCCGAGACGGGCACGCTTTCGACCACATCCCAGTAAAGACCGCCGGCCTTGATCTCCGCGTGTCGCTTCTCGATCTCGTCGGCCGGCCACACTGCCCCCGTCGGAATGTGGTGCAGGGCACTGACAATGCCTTCCGCACCGGCCTGCGCCGCATCCCTCACCGAGACCTTGTCGATCGGTCCGAACCATCGCCAGGTATGCTTCATTCTGTTCTTCCCGTTTCATGGTCGAAAAGTGCGATCTGCACCTTGCAGGCGACGGAACGGTCCGAAGCCTGTTCGAAGGCGCTCAGCGCGTCCTCGAGTGGATAGGTATGCGAAAGGATTGGCCGCACATCGATGGCGCGCCGAGAAATCAGATCGACCGCTTCTGCAAACTCGCGATCGAAGCGCTGCGAACCGCGCCAGTTGATTTCCTTGCCGACCAGCATGTTGAGCGGGATCGTGACGTCTCCCGTCACGCCCACCTGAACAAGGGTTCCCCGCGGCTTCAGGGCTGCAAAGGCGGTGCGAAGGGCAGGGCCGGCGGCAGAGCAGTCGAACGCGACATCGATCGTGCCCTTGCCCTCCAGATAGGGAGAGAGCCCTTCCGCGTTGTCGGCCACGTTGACCGTATCACTCGCGCCCATGGCGGGACCGCGGGCAAGCGCTGCATCGGCAAGATCGGTCACTATGATTTCGGCAGCCCCTGCATACCGGGCGGCTGCGACCGTCAGAAGGCCGATCGGACCGGCACCGGTCACGAGAACGCGCTTGTTTTTGAGATCGCCGGCCTGGGAGACCGCATGAAGGCAGACCGCAAGCGGTTCGGCGCACGCGGCTTCGGCTGGCGAAACGTCTGATGAGACCGGATGGCACTGGATGGCCGGCACCACCAGGTGATCGCGGAACATGCCCTGTTCGTGCGGCAGGCGCATGGCGCTGCCCATGAACCGCATTTCGAGGCAGTGGATCGGCTGCCCAATGCCGCAATAATGGCAATGGCCGCAGGGTTGGGACGGATTGACGGCGACCAGGGTGCCGACGCTGAGACCGGAAACGCCGTCTCCGATCGCTTCGACGAAGCCGGATGCTTCGTGTCCGGAAATGATCGGTTCGCGCACGCGGATCGGGCCGAAGCCGCCGTCTTGGTAATAATGCAGGTCAGAGCCGCAAATGCCGCCCATCGCCATGCGCAGGAGCACTTCACCGGGTCGAGGAGCGCCATAACCCTCGCTCTCGACCTTGAGATCGCGTTTGCCATGCAGGCGGACGACGCGGGTAAGCATGGGGATAGCCTCGTTTCATGCGTTTCGATCGGTCATTCCGCGCCGGTTGCCCGACGCGGAATGTTTGTCGGTATCAGCGGATCAGGCCCATTTCAGTCGGCAGCCACAGCGTGATTGCCGGCACGAATGTGATCAGCACCAGTGCGAGCAGCAGCGGCACCAGCCAGGGCAGGATGGCCATCGTAGTGCGCTCGACGGACAGTTTCGCGACGCGGGACAGGACGAACAGCACCATGCCGAGCGGCGGGTGCAGCAGTCCGATCATCAGGTTCAGCGTCATGATCAGACCGAAATGCACCGGATCGATGTCGAACTGCAGCACGATCGGCAGCAGGATCGGCACCAGAATGGTGATGGCGGCGATCGTATCGAGGAAGCAGCCGACGAACAGCATCAACAGGTTGACGAGGATCAGGAACACCCACTTGCTGTCGGTCAGGCTGGTGATCGCCGTGGACAGAAGCTGCGCCGTCTGGCTGACCGTCAAAAGCCATGCAAAGACCGAGGCCGCGGCCACGATGAACAGCACGGATGCCGTGGTTTCGATCGTGTCGAAGGTTGCCTTGGCAAGCGATTTGAAGGTCATGGTGCGATAGCGCACGAGGCCGAGGAACAGCGACCACAGCACGGCGGCAACGGCTGCCTCCGTCGGCGTGAACCAACCCATCGTCATGCCGCCGATCAGGATGACCGGGGTCATCAGCGCCATGACGGCGGAGAAGTCGAAATACCAGTCGCAGGCGAGAAGCACGACGAGCGCGATCAGGATCGACAGGTTGAGCGATAGCCCGGTCAGCGTCAGCAGATAGATACCAAGCGGCACCATGGCCACAACAAGGACCTCCGTCGATGCGCTGAGGATATTCCTCCAGCTGAACGGCGTATCGGAACCCCAGCGTTTCACATAGGCGAAGATGGCAACGGTCAGCATCATCAGCACCGTCATGACGACGCCCGGCACGATGCCGGCCATGAACAGCGCGCCGATCGAAACGTTGGCCATCATCCCGTAGATGACGAAGGGCAGCGATGGCGGAAAGATCGGACCAAGCGTTGCCGATGCCGCGGTGACGCCGACGGCGGCCTCGATCGGATAGCCGTGGTCCTTCATCGCCTTGATCTCGATCGTGCCGATACCGGCAGCATCGGCAAGCGCCGTTCCGGACATGCCGGAAAAGATGACCGAGCCGATGATGTTCACCTGCGCCAGGCCACCCTTCATCCAACCGACCAGTGCCACCGCGAACGAATAGATACGACCGGTCACGCCGGCGCTGTTCATCAGGTTGCCGGCCAGAATGAAGAAGGGAACAGCCAGAAGCGGGAAGCTCTCGACACCGGCAATCAGCCGCTGCGCGACGATGATGTCAGGCGCGACATTGTAGAAGACGATGTAGAGGACCGACGAGGTTGCCATGGAGATGGCGACCGGCAGGCCCAGAACCATCAGGAGAAGAAACGAACCGATAAGCAGCAGCATGAAATCAATCCTCGGCGTTCTGGAATTCTTCGGGGCGCTCGAGCACCGAATAACCGCGGCGCATGTTGGCGACGAAAACCTGGATGGAGCGCAGCAGCATCAGCACGAAGGCAACCAGCACGCTGTAGAAGACGATGTTGCGGGGCAGGTTTACGGTGACCATCTCCTCGCCCTCGACGATTTCCATGTACCGCCACATCAGCCATGATCCGTAGCCAAAGAAACCGACCCGGATAATGTCGACCAACGTCGCCATGATGCGCGTCACATGCGGTGGCAGGTAGTGGTAGAGAACGTCCACCTGAATGTGGCGCGACATGCGCACGCACATGACGGCACCGAGGAAAACCACGCCGATCAGGCAATTGACGGCGATTTCCTCTGTCCAGGCATAGCTGTCGTTGAGGACGTAACGGGTAAAGAACTGCAGGAAGACGCAGCCCGTCATCACCCAGAACAGGGCAAGCGTGACCCAGTCCTCGAAGGCATAGATTTTAAGGTCCACATCGACGGGCGCTTCGTCGAATGTATGGGCAAGCTCCTCAGGGGTCACCTGAGTGTGGATTTCCGGGGATGTCGACATGGATCCGATCCAGTTTCACGAAGGGAAGGCGCGGCTCTTGCGAGCCGCGCGAACGTTGGCGTGATCCGCGTTACTTGATGGCGCGGATGGCTTCCCAATCGGATTTCGCGTAGCCGAACTCTTCGAAAGTGACCTTTTCCAGCACGGTCTTTTCGAAGTCCGCCTTGTCGACGGTCACGACGTTGAGGCCGCGCTTCTTGAAGTCCTCGACGAGCGCCTTTTCGCGTTCCTCGATGATCTTGGTGGTGCGGGTGGCAGCTTCCTGCGTCACTTCCGTGAAGATCTTCTTGTCTGCGTCCGACAGGCTTGCCCAGCGGCTCTTGGAAATGACCGTGTTGAGATGGTCGACGATGTGACCGGACAGAACGATATTCTTCTGGACCTCGAAGAACTTCTTCGCCTCGATCGTGGTCAGCGGATTTTCCTGGGCGTCGACCGTGCCGTTCTGCAGAGCGAGATAGACTTCCGCAAAGGCGATCGGCGTGGTGTTGGCGCCGCAGGCACGTGGCATGGCAAGGTATGCCGGAACGTCCGGAACGCGCATCTTGACGCCCTTGAGGTCGGCGCATTTTTCGATCGGCTTGTTGGATGTCGTATGGCGCGTGCCGTAATAGCTGACCGCGGTGATGACGTTGCCGGTCTTGTCTTCATAGCCCTTGGAGAGACGCTTGAAGACGTCGCTCTTCACATAGGAAATCAGGTGTGCCGGATCGCGAAAGATGTACGGGAAGTAGGTCACGCCGATCGGCTTGTAATCGCGGGCCGCAAAGCTGGAGCCGGAAATGATCATGTCGACCGTTCCGAGCTTCAGACCCTGGTTGATGTCGGCTTCCTTGCCGAGCTGCGACGCGGGGAAGACGTCGATCTTGTAGCGACCTTCGGTTCGCTTGGCGATTTCGCCTGCAGCCCATACGGATTCCGTATGGAAAGGCTCCGAGGTCTCATAGACATGCGCCCACTTGAGCGCTGTCTGCGCCTGTGCGCCGATTGCCGACGCCATGACGACGGCGGCGGCACCTAAAATAGCGGTAAACTTCAACATAACTTTCTCCTCCCGAATTGAAATCTCAAACTATCGTCTCGATCCGCCGCCTCCTCGCGGTCGGATCAGTCGTTCCTCGTCGGCTCCTCTCCGAAGCTTTCCGAGAATCTCTTCTGCGACAGCGTCAAATGCTGCCGCATGGCCTCGCGCGCATCGGCGGGGTTGCCCGCAGCAAGCGCGTCGCGAATGATCTTGTGTTCTTCGAGTGCTGCCTTCCAGGTGTGCGGGCCTTCGAAATAGCTGGCCAGCTTGGTGAAATACGGCGACAGCCGCTTGTCGTAGATCAGGCCGGTAAAGCGGTTGAGCGCCGAATTGCCGATCATGTCCGCAATCGTTGTATGAAACGCCCGGTCCAGCGCCAGCGCCTGGTGCGAATCGTCGAGCGAACCCTCCATCTCCGCAAGGATCGAATTGAGCTTTGCTATGCTCTCGCTGTCCGCCTTGCGGGCTGCCTCCTCGGCAATAGCGCTCTCGATCAGGCAGCGCGCCTGCAGGATTTCAAAAGGACCATCGCTGTCATCGGCGGCAAGGATTTCCGGCTGCCGGTTTGATCTGGCGCTGACATAGACGCCGGATCCCATGCGGATCTGGATCAGACCCTCGACTTCGAGCACGATCAGGGCTTCGCGAATGGTGGGACGGGACACGCCAAGGCGCTCGGCAAGCTCACGCTCGGCCGGCAAACGCTCACCGGCCCGGACTTCTCCGGCTTCGATCAGCGTACGAAGCTGTTCCGCGGCCTGCCTGTAAAGGCGGCGCGGCTCAAGGGCTACGAACATGGTGTCCTCCACGCGTCCTCCCGACGCGTAATGCGGTCAGATTGTCTTACCAATTTTGGGAAGTCAAGTGCCATCAACCTCTGACTGCGAAACCAGGTTTGGAACCGGCAGTTGCGCCCCGTAGCGACCAGCAAGTCCTTCGAAAGCCGCGTGTGTTGCCGGATCGAGCGTGACGCCAGATGCTTGTCGATCCGCTGCAACCGCCCATTCCCGGTCGCCTGGCGCCATGACCCGGCAGTCGGCACGGGCGGGAGAGTTTCGCAACACGTCCAGATAGCGTGCCATGCCCGCATCGAACGTCTCCCGATCGCCGAACGCCTCCGGCAGGATCGCAAATACGAAGGCTCCAAGACCGCGCGGCGTCGAAAAATCTGGACCGCCCATCGGGGCGAGGTCGAAACTCAGGCTCATGCCGGTCACGACAGCGCTGAGGATTTCCGCAAGACCGGCGAGACCGGCGCCCTTGAAGCCGAATTCGCCACCGAGCGGTGCCAGCATGTCGGCCTTGTCGGCATCCAGTGTGTCGATGCCCGAAACATCTGACGCGACCGACTGCGGCAGGGTCGTGCCCATGCTGCGGTAGAGGAGAACGCGGTTATAGGGAATGGCGCTGGTCGCCATGTCCAGCAACCACGGATCTTGCCCTTCCACCGGCACGCCGACGGCAATCGGGTTGGTGCCGTGGAAGCGCGATGCGCCCTCATGCAGGCGCACGAAACTGTCGGAATTGCAAAAGGTAAAGCCGATCACGCCCTGGCGGGCCGCCTCCAGCGAATAGGCGCCGGCCGGGCCGAAATGCGAACTGTTGCGGATCGCCACAGCGCCGATGCCGAACTGACGGGCGAGCGCGATTGCGCGGTCCATCGCCGTATAGGTTGCGAGTGCGCCATGCGCGTGATCCGCATCCAGCGTTTCCACCGCTCCGAAACCGCCAACGGGCTTTAGCTTCGGCACCTTGTTGAGGCGCCCGCCTTCAAGCGCAGTCACGTAATGGTCGAGAAGACGCACCCCGTGACTGTCCACGCCATGGCGTGTGCCATGCATCATCGCCCGCGTTGCAGCGTCTGCCGTCGCAGCGTCTGCGCCGCAAGCCAGAAGGACCTCGCGGCAAAAGCGATCGAGCTCGGTGAGCGAAACGCACGCTCTGTCATTCCCAGTCGGCATGTCAGGACATCCTCCACAATGTCTTTTGTCTACACTAGACATCCGATTTGGAAGATGCAATCCATGCACTGCGATTTCGATCGATTGCGTTTCATGTCCTGGAGAGCCGAATGGCTGGCCCGTCCCCGAGGCTTCATCAACGCGTATGCGAGATACTGGCATCCGAGATCGCCTCCGGTGCGCTGTCTGCCGGCGCGTATCTGACCGAAACCAGCCTTGCCGACCGCTTCGGCATCAGCCGGGCGCCAGCGCGCCATGCCTTGGGCGAGCTTGAACTGCGAGGCCTGATGCAGCGCGTCCCTGGCAGGGGATACCAGATCCTGTCCTCGGAAAGCGGCACCGCGCCCGCCGCCCCGTCGAGCCATCCTGCGGGCTCCGACGAGAAGATCCATTTCCTGTCGAGCTGGGAACTGATCTACCGCCAGATCGAGATCGAGATCGTTTCCCGCACCTCGCTCGCCAGCTGGCGCATCAACGAAGCAGCGCTTGCCGCAGCCCACGGCGTCAGCCGAACCGTTGCGCGCGACGTGATGGCCAGGCTGCAGCAACGCGGCGTGGTGCTGAAGGACGATGCCGGCCGCTGGCTGGCGCCGGGCCTGACGCCTGTCCATATCGGCCAGCTCTACGAGCTGCGCTGGGTGCTGGAACCGCTGGCACTCGCGCAGGCATTTCCGCATTTGCCCGATGGCTACGTGACCGGATGCATCGAGTTCGTCGAGCAGGCAATCGCCGCCGCCGAGACCGTTACCGGCGACATGCTCGACCGCGTCGAACATCAGCTGCATTCGGAGCTTCTCGGATATTGCGACAACCGCGCGCTGATGCAGGCAATCAGCCTGCCGCAGGCGATCCTGGTCGCCCACCATTTTCTCTATCAGCCGAAGACCACCGGCTATGACGGCGAGCCATTCCTGCTGGAGCATCTGGACGTGCTTTCGCCGCTCGCTTCCGGCGATATCGGCGCCGCATGCGATGCGCTGGAGAGGCATTTGCGGATCTCACGCGACCGCGCAATCGCCCGCATTGGGGCTGCCGCATCGCGAAACATCGCCCTGCCTGACCTGCCTTATCTGGAGCGGCAGGGGCACGTCAAAACAGACTGATGTCTACCACCGGGAGGAGGAGCCCAAGAATGAAGATCAAATCCGTACAGCCATTCATCCTGCATCTGCCGCTGACCTCGGACTCGATTTCCGACAGCACCCACAGCATCACCCATTGGGGTGTCGTCGGCACCGTGATCGAAACCACCGACGGGTTGAAGGGATACGGCTTTACCGGCACCCATGCCCATATCGCCTCCGACCGGCTGATCACGGCCTGTATAAGGGATTGCTACGCGCCGCTGCTGATCGGCGAGGATGCCAACGAACATCAGCGTCTTTGGACCAAACTCGCACGCTATCCGTCCCTGCAATGGGTCGGCCGTGCGGGGATCACCCATCTGGCGCTGGCCGCCGTCGACGTCGCGCTCTGGGACCTCAAGGCGAAGCAGGCCGGCGTGCCGCTCTGGAGCCTGCTCGGCGGGGCAAGAACCGATCGTCTCGAGGCGTATAATACCGATATCGGCTGGCTGTCGTTTTCGCTGGAGGACCTGCTGGCCGGGTCGGCGCGCGCCGTGGAGGAGGACGGCTTCACCCGGATCAAGCTCAAGGTGGGTCATGACGATCCAAATATCGACGTCCGCCGCCTGGAAGCGGTGCGCAAGCGGCTGGGCCCAGATGTCCGGATCGCCATCGATGGCAATGGCAAATGGGATCTCCCGACCTGCCAGCGGTTTTGCGAGAGAGCCCGCGATCTCGACATCTACTGGTTCGAGGAACCGCTCTGGTACGACGATATCGCCGGCCACGCGGCGCTTGCGAAAAGCAGCACGATCCCGATCGCGCTTGGCGAGCAGCTCTATACCGTGGATGCGTTCCGGGCCTTCATCGCAGCCGGTGCCGTGTCCTACGTTCAGCCTGACGTCACGCGTCTCGGCGGCGTCACCGAATATATCCAGGTTGCGGATCTGGCACTGGCCCATCGGCTTCCCGTCGTGCCGCATGCGGGCGAGATGAGCCAGGTTCATGTCCATCTCAGCTACTGGCATCCGGCCTCGACGATTCTCGAATACATTCCCTGGATCAAGGATCACTTCGAGGAACCGTCCAATGTCGATGGCGGCATTTATCGAAGGCCACAGCAGCCAGGCGCCAGCACGACGGTGCTGAAGGAAAGCTTCGAGCGATACGGCAAGAGCCTCAGCTGAATGCGAAAGGCCGCCGGCGTCAGTCACCAGCGGCCTCCTCTACAACGTCGACAATCGCCGTCAGATCTCGAAGATATTCTCGAACGATTCCGGAAAGTTCTGCCGCGCCAGCTTTTCGTTGATGACAAGCATCGCCTCATAGGAAAGCGGATCGAACGTTTTGTCGGCCGGCAGCACTTCGCGCCCGAACAATAGGCTCAGACGCGCGGCATCGAGATTGCCGCGCTCGAAGGGTTCGGTGCCGAAGTGATGCCATAGCGCATGCAGAAAGGCCCCGTCGATCTTGTGCTCTTTCGTGCCGGGACGTGCCCTGCGCGGCAGAGCCTTGATCGGCGTCACGCCTTTCGGATTGGCCCGGCGGATGGTGAACTGCACCCCCGTGCTTGGCATCCCGCCCGGAAAGCCTCGGTGTTTGGTCATTTCAGGCAGGTTTGCCATGTTCGTATCCTCAAGTCCTATGCGGCTAACCGGCTTTCAGCCGATCTTGTCTTGTGTCTTCGTATCGAAATCCGAAGCGTCGTGGCGCTCATGCAGCTGCTCGGATGGCTCCCCGGATGTCCGGTTGACCATGCGGCCGCGTTTGACGCCAGGCCGTGCGAAAACCTCCGCCGTCCAGCGCTGCAGATTCTCATAGCTCTTTACCTCGAGAAAATCACCTGCATCGCCGTAAACCTGGCCGAGCGCCAGCGTGCCGTACCAGGGGAAGATCGCCATGTCCGCAATCGTATACTCGTCGCCCGCCATATAACGGTTGTCGGCAAGATGCCGGTCGAGCACGTCGAGCTGGCGTTTCGTCTCCATCGCATAGCGATCGATCGCGTATTTGATCTTGATCGGCGCATAGGCATAGAAATGCCCGAACCCACCGCCGAGAAACGGTGCCGAGCCCATCTGCCAGAACAGCCAGTTCATCGTTTCCGTGCGGATGCGCAGATCGGTCGGCAGGAAGGCGCCGAACTTCTCCGCCAGATAGACGAGGATCGAGGCCGATTCGAACACGCGCAGCGGCTTGCCGCCATCCTTTGGCGCGTGGTCGCAAAGTGCGGGGATCTTTGAGTTCGGATTGATGTCGACAAAGCCGGATCCGAACTGATCGCCCTTGCCGATATTGATCATCCAGGCGTCGTATTCGGCCTGTGTGTGACCGGCTGCCAGAAGCTCTTCCAGCATGATCGTCACCTTGACGCCGTTTGGCGTGCCCAGCGAATAGAGCTGCAGCGGATGCTTTCCGACCGGCAGTTCCTTGTCCTGCGTCGGGCCGGCGATCGGGCGGTTGATACTGGCGAACTGGCCGCCATTGCCCTTTTCCCAGGTCCAGATCTTCGGCGGCTCGTAGCCGGCAGGAAAATTGTCGGCAGGAGTTTTCTCGGTCATCAGGGCGGTCCTTCCTGAAAAATTGCTCTTAAAATACGAACGATGCCTGCGATATAGGAAAAACGAGAAGAGATTTCCCGTTTTATAGCGCCATCGTATCGCGTTTTTTGGTGCTGGTCAGGATCTCTCTATGCTGCCCCGTGGTGTTCCGAACGAGCGGCAATGGTTAACCACGTACACGCAACTCCGCGGTCGGTTCTTGTTCAGTTAACCGTTGCACCGGCACTGTCCAGCTATTCGAGGACACCCGTGCCTGCTTCAGGCGGAGACGTGTCCCACAACAAACAGGGCGAACGGTTTTTCCAGCGACGAACTCAACGTTGCGGCGAAGCTGGAAAAGGTGGTGGACATGGCAGTCAGAGCGGTCGTATCGATGGAAGAGGGTGTTTCCGCAGACGCCTCGGCGTTTGCCGCGCGCCTGGACGCTGCCCGTTCGCGCCTTGAGGAACGCTTCACCGAAGGCGGACGAGCGCTTCTTTCCATTCTCGACGTTCTCAACCGCCTGGTCGCCTCGCTCGATCAGGCCGAGAGCTCGCTCGACGCAGAAACGGCGAACGCATCCCTGTTCGAGCTCACCCAGACGGTCGCGCGGCTTTCGCAGCTGAGCGAAAACGAGAAAGGCCGACAGGTCCAGTTCACCCTCATTTCCGACGCCCAGGGGCACTTGAAGGGCCATGCCGAGGACATGCAGGAAACCCTGCGCTATCTGCGCACCTTTGCAGTTACTGCAAAGATCACCGGCGCCGGAATTGCCGACTTTGCAGGATTTGCTGAGGAAATCCTGCAAAGGATTCAGGACGGCACCCGTCAGGTCAATGATTTCTCGGACAAGGTCCAGTATCTCGGCCAGGGACTGGGTTCCCTGATCACAAGAGGGAAGAGGATTGTAAGCTCCTACGAGGACACAATCCCGCAGATCGCAGCAGGACTGTCGAACGGCGGCGAGGCGATCGCTCTCAATCGCAGATCGATGATCGAACAGGCCGCAAGCGTCCGGGCAATCGCGCGCGGCATCCAGACCAAGCTCGCCTCGACGCTGTCTGCCATGCAGATCGGCGACACAACCCGCCAGAGGATCGAGCATTGTCAGTCAACGCTCACGCTCCTCGACGATTTTCTGGCCTCACCGGACGCTACGCCGCTGACCAATCCTCAGCGCGACAACCTGTCCGCTGTCATCCGGAGGCTTGTCTCCCATCAGCTCAGGCAGTCCATCGATCATTTCGAGCGTGACACGGCAAAGATCGTCGCAAGCGTGGCGAGTTTCCGTTCAGATCTCCAGAAGATCGATGCAATCCGGGAAACGATGGCAGAAGGCCAGGGCGGCGCCGCCGCCATGCGCCAGCTCGACACCGGCATCGGCGTTGCGCGCGAAGCGGTTCGCCAGATCGAAGCCGTTGCCGGCGAGGCGACGGAACTCAGCCGGTCGACCGGCCAGACCGTAAGCGAGCTCGTCACCAGCATCGGCGTCGTGCAACTGGTCCGCACCGATATTCACTACATGGCCCTCAATACCAATCTGCGCTGCGGCAGGATCGGAGATCAGGGCAAGGCGATCAACGTGGTTGCCGCCGAACTGCGCAATTACGCGGGCGAACTGGATGGTGCCGCCGACAAGATCCTCGTTCATCTCAGAATGCTGGAAGAATCTGCGCAAAAGCTCAGCGCCTGCGAAGATACGGGCGGCTCGCTCGATCTTCGGCTCGAACAGGCACTCGCCAATATCCGCGTTGTCGGCGATCGCAGGGAGACCGAAATGTCGCTGCTTGGCGAACACAGCCGATCCGCCGTCGGCGAAATCGATGCCTCGCTTGCTCGGCTTGATTTCAAGATTGAGCTTGGTGAGGTTTTGCGGGCCTGCGCGGAAGAGGGCGAAGCCTTCGCAAGCGCCCGGCCACTGGCCGCCATCGAGCCTGCCCTCATCGAACTCGGGGCTCGCATTTCCGCCCTTTACACAATGGGTTTGGAACGTGAACTGCACGCGAAGATCATGGGAACCACACCCCTTGGCGAAACGTCCCTCGTCTCGGTTGCATGAGTGACGACACGCTGTTTTCAGGTGTCATCGGCATCGACGGCCTCCAAGTCAGACCGATTAAATACCCGCTGGACCTTGACCTTTCGCCGGGCCTTTGTCATGTGACCGCCTTCATTTGACGAAGCGCCCCATCGGGACGAGCCCCGGCGGCGTTATACGAAAGAAACAACATGACCAAGCCCACATCCTCGGCGCCGTCGCAGCGCATGCTTCGTGTTGGCGAACAGGTACGCGCCGCCATCACCCAGGTCCTGCAGCGTGGCGAAGTTCGCGACGACCTGCTCGAGAAAACCGTGATTTCCGTTTCGGAAGTGCGCATGTCGACCGATCTGAAGGTCGCGACGGCCTATGTGACGCCCCTTGGCGTCGCTGACCATGACGTCGTGATCGCAGCGCTCAACCGGCATGCCAAATATATCCGCGGCCGCATAGCCGGCCAGCTCCGGCAGATGAAATACATGCCGGAAGTGCGCTTCCGCGATGATACCAGCTTCGACAACTACAAGAAGATCGACGAGCTTCTTCGCTCGCCGGAGGTCCAGCGTGATCTCAACAGCGACGAAACCAAAGACCAGAAATAACAATCAAGAAGTATTGATGTCCAAACCCCGCAAACCAAAAGGCCGGCCGGTTTCCGGCTGGCTTATTCTCGACAAGCCGATCGATTTCGGTTCGACCGAAGCCGTGTCCAAGATCAAGTGGCTGTTCAATGCCCAGAAGTGCGGCCATGCCGGCACGCTGGATCCGCTTGCGTCAGGCATGCTGCCGATCGCGCTCGGCGACGCGACGAAGACAGTGCCCTATGTCATGGACGGGCGGAAGATCTACGAATTCGCCGTCACCTGGGGCGAGGAACGCTCGACCGACGACCTCGAAGGCGCCGTTACCGCATCGTCCGACAGCCGTCCGAGCGAAGAACAGATTCGCGCACTTCTGCCCAACTACACCGGCACGATCAATCAGATCCCGCCACAGTTTTCCGCCATCAAGATTGCCGGCGAACGGGCCTATGACCTCGCCCGCGACGGCGAGACTGTCGAGATCCCGTCGCGCGAGGTCCAGATCTTTCGCCTGACGCTGCTCGGTGTAACCTCGGACAAGGCGCATTTCGAAGTGGAATGCGGCAAGGGCACCTATGTTCGGGCGCTCGCCCGTGACTTCGGCCGCGATCTCGGCTGCTACGGTCATATCTCGGAACTGCGCCGCACTTTCGTTGCGCCCTTTGCTGAAGACCGTATGGTGCCGCTCGCCGAACTTGTGGCGCTGGAACAGATCGAGGATCGCGACGAACGGCTTGCAGCGCTTGATGCCTTCATGATCAACACGTCGGAAGCGCTTTCCAGCCTGCCGCATCTGCCTGTCACAGACGATCAGGCCCACCGCATCAAGATGGGCAATCCGATCATCCTGCGCGGCCGCGATGCCCCGGCTGACGAAGCGGAAGCCTATGCGACCGTGCGTGGCAAGCTGCTTGCCATCGGCGAGATCGGCCAGGGAGAGTTCCGTCCCAAGCGGGTGTTTGGCTGAGCCTCTTCCATTCTCTCCTTGAATGGTCTATAGGCACCGCCAGCAAAAGCAGGCTTTTCCGCCTGTTTTGCGTTTCACGGCCAAGACTGGACGACATCCCGGCCTTAGGCGACCCATAATCCTCATATTCGAAAGGATAACACGATGTCGATCACTGCAGAGCGCAAGGCCGAACTCATCAAGGAATACGCGACCGTTGAAGGCGACACCGGTTCGCCGGAAGTCCAGGTTGCGATCCTTACCGAGCGGATCAACAATCTGACCGAACACTTCAAGGGCCACAAGAAGGACAACCACTCGCGTCGTGGCCTTCTGACCATGGTTTCCACACGTCGTTCGCTTCTCGACTACGTCAAGAAGAAAGACGAATCCCGTTACAGCAAGCTGATTGCTGCCCTGGGCATTCGCCGCTAAAAAATTTCCGGCGGGCGCTCAATCGGGCGCCTGCCGGTTTCTCATTCGGGCCAAGCGTCCGATGCAATGTTTGCGATGCGCTTTATCTCGCGCCGCAAGAATGCCCGCAGACCCGGATGGGCCGGATCTGCAAAAACCAAACCGTTGATCTGTCATGGGGCAGGATTGCCGGATGCTTTCGACCAGGGATCACTCAAAGACCCTGAGCAGACGTCGACCACCGAAGTCGCCGACCCGAAGCCTCCCGTTGTCTTGCCCGTGATCTGTCACATCGATTGCGGTCGACTATGCACTGCGCCGGCTACGGCACTGCGCGTGCTCCCGCATTAAAGGACACCATATGTTCAATACCCACTCCGTCGAAATCGAATGGGCAGGCCGCCCGCTGAAGCTTGAAACGGGCAAGATAGCCCGCCAGGCTGACGGCGCGGTCCTCGCCACCTACGGCGAAACCGTCGTTCTCGCCACCGTTGTTTCGGCCAAGTCGGCCAAGCCCGGCCAGGACTTCTTCCCGCTGACCGTCAACTACCAGGAAAAGACCTATGCCGCCGGCAAGATCCCGGGTGGCTATTTCAAGCGCGAAGGTCGTCCGTCGGAAAAGGAAACGCTGGTTTCCCGCCTGATCGACCGTCCGATCCGCCCGCTCTTCCCTGAAGGCTACAAGAACGAGACTCAGGTCGTCGTTACCGTCATCCAGCACGACCTTGAAAACGATCCGGACGTATTGTCGATGGTTGCAGCCTCCGCTGCCCTGACGATCTCTGGCGTTCCTTTCATGGGCCCGGTTGGCGGCGCACGCGTCGGCTACATCAACGGCGAATACGTTCTGAACCCGCATCTCGACGAGATGGACGAGTCGACCCTCGACCTCGTTGTCGCCGGCACCCAGGACGCCGTCCTGATGGTGGAGTCGGAAGCCAAGGAACTCAACGAAGAGATCATGCTCGGCGCCGTCATGTTCGGCCACAAGGGCTTCCAGCCGGTTATCGACGCGATCATCAAGCTCGCTGAAGTTGCCGCCAAGGAGCCACGCGATTTCCAGCCGGAAGATCATTCGGCGCTCGAAGCCGAAATGCTGCAGCATTTCGAAGCCGAACTGCGCACCGCCTACAAGAACACCCAGAAGGCTGAACGCTACGCTGCCGTCGACGCCGTCAAGGCGAAGGTCAAGGCACACTTCTTCCCGGAAGGCGTAGAGCCGAAGTACCCGGCCGAAGTCATCGGCGCGACCTTCAAGCACCTGCAGGCGAAGATCGTTCGCTGGAACATCCTCGACACCAAGAGCCGCATCGACGGTCGTGATCTCGAGACCGTTCGCAAGATCGTGTCGGAAGTCGGCATCCTGCCGCGCACCCACGGTTCGGCCCTGTTCACACGCGGCGAAACCCAGGCGATCGTTGTTGCGACGCTCGGCACCGGCGAAGACGAACAGTATGTCGATTCACTGACCGGCATGTACAAGGAACGCTTCCTTCTGCATTACAACTTCCCTCCCTACTCGGTTGGCGAAACCGGCCGCATGGGTTCCCCAGGGCGTCGCGAAATCGGCCACGGCAAGCTCGCATGGCGCGCGATCCGTCCGATGCTGCCAACGGCTGAACAGTTCCCCTACACGCTCCGCGTCGTCTCCGAGATCACCGAGTCGAACGGCTCGTCCTCGATGGCAACCGTCTGCGGCACATCGCTTGCTCTGATGGACGCTGGCGTCCCGCTCGCAAAGCCTGTTGCCGGTATCGCTATGGGCCTGATCCTCGAAGGCGAACGCTTTGCCGTTCTCTCCGACATCCTCGGTGACGAAGATCATCTCGGCGACATGGACTTCAAGGTTGCAGGTACTGTCGACGGCATCACCTCGCTGCAGATGGACATCAAGATCGCCGGCATCACCGAAGAGATCATGAAGGTCGCGCTCGGCCAGGCACAGGGTGGCCGCAAGCACATCCTCACCGAAATGGCCAACGCCATCACCGAAGGTCGCTCGGAACTCGGCGAATTCGCACCGCGCATCGAAGTGATGAACATCCCGGTCGACAAGATCCGTGAAGTCATCGGTTCGGGCGGCAAGGTCATCCGCGAAATCGTCGAAAAGACCGGCGCCAAGATCAACATCGAAGACGACGGCACGGTCAAGATTGCCTCCGCCTCCGGCAAGGAAATCGAAGCGGCCCGCAAGTGGATCCATTCGATCGTTGCTGAACCGGAAGTCGGCACCATCTACGAAGGTACCGTTGTGAAGACCGCCGACTTCGGCGCCTTCGTCAACTTCTTCGGCGCCCGCGACGGTCTGGTCCATATCAGCCAGCTCGCTTCCGACCGTGTTGCCAAGACCCAGGACGTGGTCAAGGAAGGCCAGAAGGTCTGGGTCAAGCTGATGGGCTTCGACGAGCGCGGCAAGGTTCGCCTGTCGATGAAGGCCGTCGACCAGGCCACCGGCCAGGAAGTCAAGAAGGCTGACGGCGAAGCTGCCGAATAAGCCCTCGACCTATCGAGAGATCGAGGCGCGGAAGGAATAACTTCCGCGCCTTTTTTGTTTTCACCGACGACACGACCGCCCGAGATCCGATCATGACCCGAGAAGCCCTGAAGACCCTTTTCCATCCCTTCGCCACCGACGCGATCCAAACGCCCGGCGAGGGTGAGCGCATACTGTTTCTGGGTGCGGAAGCGGGCAATGCCCTGCCTGACGGGTTTGATGCCGAGATCACTGCCATCCAGCCGTTCCGCCCACTGTTCCGCAGCCTGCGCGACAACGCGTTTCCCGAGCCCGAGGGCGAGGATTACGACGGTGCCCTCGTACTCTGCGGCAAGCATCGCGGCGAAAACGAAAACCGCATTGCCGAAGCACTTGCGCGGGTGAAGGTCGGCGGAGTTATCGTCGTTGCCGGCGGCAAGGAAGACGGTATCGCACCCATTCGCACGATGCTGCTGAAGCTTGGCATCACGCTGGACTACACGCCGAAGTATCACGGCGTTGCCATCTGGTTCGGTCGCCCGGAAGATGCATCCGGTGCGATCCAGGCACTGAAAAAGACGGCCGTGACGGTCGAGGGTCGCTTCCAGGCGGCTCCCGGCATGTTCTCGCACGACCGCATCGATCCTGGCTCCGAACTTCTGGTAAGCCGCTTCCCGACGGATTTCGATGGCAATGCCGCCGATTTCGGTGCGGGCTGGGGTTATCTTTCGGTGATGCTGGCCGAGCGTTCGCCCCGCGTGAACCGTATCGACCTGTTCGAGGCCGATCACCGGGCGTTGGAATTTGCAAAGCAGAACGTTGCGCACAATTGCCCGGATCTCGAAGCCCGCTTCTTCTGGCAGGATCTGGGAACCGAGCCGCCAAAGGAAAAATACGACCTCGTCATCATGAACCCGCCCTTCCACGAGACGCAGGCTGCGGATCCGGAACTGGGCAAGACGATGATCCGCACGGCTGCAGGGGCGCTCAGAAGCGGCGGCAGACTGATGCTGGTCGCCAATCGCGGGATGCAATACGAGCCGGTGCTCGAGGAAGCGTTCCGGGAATACGGCGAAACCTGCCGCAACGCCCGCTTCAAGATCCTCTGGGCGAAGAAGTAACGTCACCCCTCAAAATCTAGGATTGCCCGTCCCGACAGCTCGAATGCACACTGAAGTTGCGTTCGAGCTGTCGGGGTTTTTGTATGAAAGGCGTTGTTTCAGCACTTCTGCTCTTGATCGCCACTGAAACGGCGAGCGCCGAAGAGCCGCGCGCCAGTGTTCGCTTGACCTGGGAATGGTTCAACACCGCGGAAACCTATCGCAAATACAAGGTCAAAGGGCCGGATGACCTTCGCATTGCCGCGCATTACTTCCGGCTCGCGGCCAAGAACGGCAACGCTGCGGCAGCATACAAGCTCGGTGAAGCTTATGAGATAGGCTCAGGTGTCCCACTCAATCTTCCGGAAGCGCTCCGCTGGTATCGCCAGTCCGCCGACGCTGGCGACATGCATGCGGAGCTGAAGGTCGGCTGGTTCTATCAGAAGGGCTTGAGCCTGCGGGCTGATCCATCACGGGCTGTCGAATGGTACGAGCGCTCCGCCCGCAAAGGCAACCTGTGGGCCTATCATATGCTGGCCTTCATGTTGATGGACGGGGAGGGTGTCGCAAAGAACCTCGCCCTTGCGCAAAGTTATTTCGAAAAGAGCCTGCCTTTCACGCACGATCACTGGGCGCAGCTGAAGCTGGCGCAGTTGCTCCGGTCGAGCGATCCACGTCGCTCCAAAGAACTGCTCAAGCAGTCAGCGAGTGCCGGCAATGCCGACGCGGTCCGGGAATTGAACTCAAATTGAAAGTGCCCGCCGTCCCAGGGATCGCACGCGTCGGATGCTACTGAGCGTCGGAGTTGCGCAGTCTGTCGAGGCTTGGCAGTGAGGTGATGCTGTATCCGGCGTCCACGTAATGCACTTCGCCTGTAACACCGCGGGAGAGATCGGACAGCAGATAGAGTGCCGATCCGCCGATGTCCTCGATCGTGGCAGTGCGGCGCAACGGCGCGTTCTGCTGGTTCCAGGCGTAGATCGCCCGTGCATCGGAAATCCCGGCGCCGGCAAGCGTGCGCACGGGGCCGGCGGAGATCGTGTTAACGCGGATGTCGTTCGGGCCGAAATCGGCGGCCAGATACCGCACCGAGGCCTCAAGCGCTGCCTTGGCAACGCCCATCACGTTGTAGTTCGGGATGACGCGCTGCGAGCCGTTATAGGTTAGCGTCAGCATAGAGCCGCCATCAGGCATCAGGGCTGCGGCGCGCTTGGCGATTTCCGTGAAGGAAAAGCAGGAGATCACCATCGTACGCGAGAAATTCTCGCGCGTCGTGTCGGCGTAGAGGCCCTTCAGCTCGTTCTTGTCGGAGAAGCCGATGGCATGAACGAGAAAGTCGATCGTGCCCCAGCGTTCGCGCAGCGCGTCAAACGTTGCGTCGACCGACGCGATATCTTCGACGTCGCAGGGAACCACGAAATCTGAGCCGAGTTCGGCGGCAAGCGGTCTGACCCGCTTGCCCAGCGCCTCACCCTGATAGGTGAAGGCAACTTCCGCACCCTGTGCCGCGACCGCCTTGGCAATTCCCCAGGCGATCGAGTGGTTGCTGGCAACGCCCATGATCAGGCCGCGCTTGCCCTGCATGATCCCGGACATCAAATTATCCGTTATGACGCTGGAAGACGAGCGTAGCGTTGGTGCCGCCGAAGCCGAAGGAGTTGGAGAGCACAGTGTCGATCTTGGCATTGTCGATCCGCTTGCGAACGATCGGTACGCCGTCAAATTCCGGATCCAGCGTCTGGATGTGCGCGCTTTCACCGATAAAGCGTTCCTGCATCATCAGCAGGCCATAGATCGATTCCTGCACGCCGGCACCGCCGAGCGAGTGGCCGGTCAGCGACTTGGTCGACTGGATGTGCGGGATCTTGTCCTTGAACACTTCGCGGATGGCGCCGATTTCCTTGGAATCGCCAACCGGTGTCGAGGTGCCGTGGGTGTTAATGTAGTCGACCTCGCCTTCAACGTT
Source organism: Velazquezella soli (assembly GCF_977018685.1). NCBI lineage: Bacteria > Pseudomonadati > Pseudomonadota > Alphaproteobacteria > Hyphomicrobiales > Rhizobiaceae > Velazquezella > Velazquezella soli. The sequence goes on along the minus strand of NZ_CDRNXF010000004.1, from coordinate 355,651 downwards.
GGCAAGCGCCTGACGCATGCAGCGGATTGCGCCTTCGCCTGATGGTGCGACCATGTCATAGCCATCGGATGTGGCGCCGTAACCGGTGAGTTCTGCGTAGATCTTGGCGCCGCGCGCCTTGGCATGCTCCAGTTCTTCAAGCACGAGAACGCCTGCACCGCCGGCGATGACGAAACCGTCGCGGTCGGCGTCATAGGCGCGCGAAGCCGTCGCCGGCTGGTCGTTGTACTTGGAGGACATGGCGCCCATCGCGTCGAACAGGTTCGACATGGTCCAGTCGAGGTCCTCGTGGCCGCCGGCGAACATCACGTCCTGCTTGCCCCACTGGATCATCTCAGCGGCATTGCCGATGCAATGCGCAGACGTCGAGCAGGCCGACGAGATCGAGTAGTTGACGCCGTGGATCTTGAACCAGGTCGCAAGCGTTGCCGACGCTGTCGAAGACATCGCCTTCGGCACGGCAAACGGACCGATCCGCTTCGGGCTGTTGTTCTTGATCGTCGTCTCGGCCGCTTCGATCAGGGTGCGGGTGGAAGGACCGCCCGAACCCATGATGATGCCGGTGCGCTCGTTCTCGCTGTAATCCTTTTCCTCAAGTCCGGAATCGGCCAGCGCCTGCTTCATCGCCACATGGTTCCACGCTCCACCCTGGGAGAGGAAGCGCATGGCGCGGCGATCGACGAGTTCCGTCGTATCGATGTTGGGCTTGCCCCAGACCTGGCACTTGAAGCCGTGCTCGGCGAAATCCGGCGAGAAAGAAATACCGGACTTTGCCTGCCGCAGGGACTCGGTGACTTCGGCTGCGTCGTTACCGATCGAGGACACGATACCGAGCCCAGTGACAACTACCCGTCTCATTTCATCAAACCTTTGTTGTTTTCGACAGCTGCGCTTTTCAAGCAGTTCAGGCGGTCTTTTCCTTGGACAGACCCACGCGGAGGTCCGTCGCCTGATAGATGGTCTCGCCATCGGCCTTCAGCCAGCCGTCGGCGGTGCCCAGCACGAGGCGACCCCTCATGACGCGCTTGAAGTCGATGCCGTATTCCAGAAGCTTGGTGTCCGGGCGGATCATGCCCTTGAACTTCACTTCGCCGGTCGAAAGCGCCATGCCGCGGCCGGGTTCACCCAGCCAGCCCAGGAAGAAGCCGGTCAGCTGCCACATGCCGTCAAGGCCAAGGCAGCCCGGCATAATCGGGTTGCCTTCGAAATGGCAGGGGAAATACCAGTCGTCCGGACGCACGTCGTATTCAGCCCGGATGTAACCCTTGTCGAAGGCGCCGCCGGTTTCCGAGATCTCCGTGATCCGGTGGACCATCAGCATGGGCGGCAACGGCAGCTGCGCATTGCCGGGACCAAACAGATCACCGTGGGCGCAAGCGAGGATTTCTTCGTAGCTGAAGCTGGACTGTCTGGTGGACATGAATTTCCGTTTCCCCCCGTTTGAAGCTTTTGTTTCCCAAGCTTTAGAGCAAGATGGGCCGAAATTGAAGTCTTGCCATGACAACACAGGTGCTGTCTGGGGAAGACTGCAGCTGCGGAAGCATCGCATTCAGGTCCGCATATAGGAAGCGGAGAGCGCAAACCAGTGGTAAAACACCGAAAATTAGCGTTTTTGCCGACCGCGGAAGGACGTGCTAAGGGACACTATTGAAAGAATTCATCTTAAAAGTTATATCGGAAATCAGATTAGATCCCGTGTGACAAAACGGTTGGAGCCGAAGCACATATGGCGGATGCCATGCCGAACATCGAGATTAGATTGCGCCATTGCGGCCTTCGACCGACGAGGCAGCGTGTCGCGTTGGCGGATCTGTTGTTTGCAAAGGGTGATCGGCACCTGACGGTCGAGGAACTGCACGCGGAAGCCACGGAAGCCGGCGTGCCGGTCTCGCTCGCAACCGTCTATAATACCCTCCACCAGTTTACCGAGGCAGGCCTCATCCGCGTTCTCGCGGTGGAGAGCGCACGCACCTATTTCGACACCAATATTTCCGATCACCATCACTTCTTTGTCGAAGGGCGCAACGAGGTTTTGGATATCCCGATCAGCAATCTCGAAATCGGCAATCTCCCGGATGCGCCCGAGGGCATGGAAATCGCCCATGTCGACGTCATCATCCGGCTGCGCGAAAAGCGCGGCTAATCCTTGGCCTTGCCCTTGATCGCCTCGTCTGCCGGTCGCCCCGGACGTGACTTGTAGCGTGGCAGCGTCCAGCCGTAATGGATCGCGCCGCCCCGCAAGGCGAAGGCGACACATACCCCAAAGCCTGAACTGACATATTGCGGAAAACCGAGCGCTTGTGCCGCCGTGAACGCGGCCGCGCCGGCGATCGCGGCCGTGATATAGATTTCCGAGCGTAGCAGCACGGAAGGCTCGTTTGCGAGAAGATCGCGCAGGATCCCGCCGAATGCCGCCGTCAGCGCGCCGGTGATGATCGCGATCGTGGGTGATCCGGTCGCGGCCAGGCCCTTGGCCGCACCCAGCACGGTGTAAGCGGCAAGGCCCACCGCATCGAGCCAGATCAGCAGGCGATAGCGCCATTCGACCCGGTGTGCCGTCAGGTAGACGAGAACGCCGGTTACGACGCAGATCAGGATATAGGTCGGGTCGAGAACCCAGAAGACCGGGGTACGGCCAAGAATGATGTCACGCACCGTGCCGCCGCCGAGCCCGGTCACGGCTGCAAAGAACAAAAACCCGATGAGATCGAGCTCCTTTCTTGATGCCGCAAGCGCACCGGTTGCGGCAAACACCGCGATGCCGGCATAATCGAGGATCATCAGCAGGGACATTCCATTCTCCAGCGTCGCGCAAGTGCATTGCTCTAGATGATCACGCTAACAACGGCAACGGCATCTCCGGTCAGGTCCGATGATGTCATGAACAGATGATTTGAGAATATGGGTAGGTGCGGTGAATAAGGTCTTGATACTTCTGGTCGCTCTCGTCCTGCTGCCGACGTTCGCGTCAGCCCAGCAGAAACTGTTCAGCGATCCGGAAGTCACGGAAAAGAGCCATTTCCAGAAAACCTGCGGAAAAGTCGAGTTCGGTCCGGGCTTCGTCAAACGTTTCGACATCAACAATGATGGCATAACGGACGTCGTCACCGATCACAGCGACCTGACGTGCGACGGCGTTCGCGGCCCCAAATGCAATGCAGATGGCTGCCCGCAGAACTTCTACGTCCAGGCGAAGGAGGGCGGCTATATCATGATCGCCACCGCCCAGATCTACGGCTACGATTTCGTCCAGTATTTCGGCAACATGGTGTTCATGCTGCAGATGCATCCGCGGTTCTGCGAGCGCACCGATGCCGCGCCCTGCGTCATGCGGGTCCGCGTCCGCGGCGGCCGTTTCGTGACGATCTCGAAACAGTAATCGCGGCCCCTTCAGGGATCAGGGCGCCTTGATGCTGTCGATACGGCCCGCGAACCTATAGCCGAGAACGGCCATCCACTCCCGCGCGGCCGTCGCCGTCAGCTGCGTATTGAGCGCCGGCTGGGTGAAATCCAGCTTGGCGGATACGATGCCGCTGGTGCGAAAGTCGGTGGGCCAAGGCCGGACCGCTATTCCCGCCTTCTGAAACAGGGCGACGGAACGGGGCATGTGGAAGGCCGAGGTGATCAGCGCGCAATCGCTGAAGCCACGCTGCTTCAGAATTTCAGCTGTATTGAGCGTATTCTCGTAGGTGGTGCGCGATGTGTTTTCCTTCACCACCCGGTCCGCTGCTATGCCGAAGGCCGTGAAAAACCGTTCGGACGCCTGCGCTTCGCCTTCATAGACCCCACTGAACGATCCGTCGCCGCCGGAAATCAGGATGCGCGACTGCGGAAATTGCAGCGCCAGCCGACCCGCCTCGATAAACCGGTCCGCCGCCTGGTTGAACTCGATGCCACCCCGTGCGGCCGTCACCTCGCTCTCGAATGCACCGCCGAGAATGATCATGCAGGAGAGGTCTGCAGGATCGGTTGCCGGCTTGGCGTAGCGAGCCTCGAGAGACTGCAGCGCCAATGCGCCCGCCGTCGTATAGAGCGTGACGAACAGGGTGAGCGCACTCAGAAGTGCCGAGATGCCGGAAAGCTTCCGCAGGCCGAAAAACGCGAAGAGAGCGGCAAGCGCCGAAAGCAGGAAGGCGATGGAAAGCGGCTGCGCGAGCAGCCAGATCAGCTTGGAAATGAAAAACATGGACCGTCGTCTGTTTGAGTCCCGGCCAGTCTATCCTGTCGCGGGCCGATGGTGAACGCAGCAGCAGTCACTCTGTCTTGAGATAGGCTTCAACGCCGCGCGCTGCGGCAAGACCCGTGGCAAAGCAGGCAGTCAAAAGATAGCCGCCGGTCGGCGCTTCCCAGTCCAGCATTTCGCCGGCCGCGAACAGACCCGGACGCCGCTCCAGCATGAAGCCGCTATCGAGCTCGTCCCAGGCGATGCCACCGGCCGAGGAGATCGCTTCCGCAATCGGGCGAGGACGCAGCAGCGGGATCGGCAGCGCCTTGATCGCCCGCGCCAGATCCTCCGGCGGCATCCGGTTCACATCCGGTATCAGCTCGCGCAGCAAGGCCGCCTTGACACCGTCGAGGCCTGCACCCTTGCGCAGCCGGTTGGAAAAGCTCGCTTTCGCATCCTGCCGCGAGAGGTCGCGCACGAGACGCTCAAAGCTGCGGCCCGGCACGAGGTCGACATCAAGCACCGCCTGGCCATCCCTGTTGATCAACTCACGCAGGACTGCCGAATGCGCATAGACAAGGCTGCCTTCGATCCCGTGTTTCGAAATCACGAACTCGCCCTGATACGTGCCCGCATCCGATCGCGTCGAGACGGATTTGAGCGGCGCGCCGGCAAAACGCTCGACGAACACGTCGCTCCACTTAACGTCGAACCCGCAATTGGCCGCCTGGAACTCCGATATCGCAATCCCCTCGGCCTTCAGCCACGGCACCCATGCCGCATCCGAACCCAGCCGTGGCCAGCTTGCGCCACCAAGCGCCAGAATGACCGCATCCGGGCGGATGAGAAGGTCGCCATCAACAGTTTCAAACCTGAAACCGCCGCCTTCGAACCCCGTCCAGCGATGGCGCGTCTTCAGCACGACGCCCTGGTTGCCTAGTCGGGCAAGCCAAGCGCGCAGCAGTGGCGATGCTTTCATGGCAACCGGAAAAACCCGGCCCGACGTTCCGACGAATGTTTCCGTTCCGAGCTCCTGTGCCCAGGCGCGAACATTCGATGGCGTGAACGCGTCGAGCGCCGGTTGCATCCGCGACGAAGACGAGCTGAAACGACCGGAAAACCGGCCAAAATCCTCCGCATGGGTGATATTGAGCCCGGATTTTCCGGCCAGCAGAAACTTCCGCCCGAAGGTCGGCATCGCCTCGTAAACGGTCACGGAAAACCCTGCGGCGGAAAGATGCTCCGCCGCCATCAGTCCCGCCGGCCCGCCGCCTATGATCGCAACCTGTCTAGTCATGATCTCCGGTTACGGCAGATTACGGCGTTTTGCCATAGCCCCCGGCCGTCGGCGTTGTTACCGTCACCGCTTCGCCCGCCTCGATCACCGTCTGGGCACAGCCCGGAAGTGTCTCGATCGAGCCGTCGAGCCTGCGCATGGTGGTGATGCCAAGCTCTCCCTCTCCGCCGCCGTCAAGGCCGTGCGCGTGGAGCGTCCGATGCGAGGAGAGGATGGCGCAATCCATCGTTTCGAGAAACCGGATCGTCCGCTTCGTGCCGTCGCCTGCCGCAAACTGCCCCTGCCCGCCGGAATTGTCGCGGATGTGGAAATCTTCGAGCAGCACCGGATAGCGCGTCTCCAGGATTTCCGGATCTGTGAGACGCGAGTTGGTCATGTGCACATGGACAGCGTCGGTGCCGGCAAAGCCGCTACCGTCGTTGAACCGGCCGGCCGGCGAACCGGAGCACAGCGTCTCGTAATACTGGTAGGTGGCGTTGCCGAAGGTCAGGTTGTTCATCGTGCCTTGGCTTGCTGCGATCGCACCCAGCGCGCCGAACAGAGCATTCGTCACGTGCTGCGACGTCTCGACATTTCCGGCAACGACCGCTGCCGGATATTGCGGCTTGAGCATCGAACCATCAGGCACGATGATGCGGATAGGCTTCAGGCACCCAGCATTCATCGGGATTGAGCTCTCCACCATCACGCGGAACACGTAAAGAACCGCCGCGCGCGTCACAGGCTCGGGCGCGTTGAAATTGTTCTTTTTCTGCTCGCTGGTGCCGGTAAAATCGACCGTCGCCTCGCGCTTTTGCCTGTCGATGGTGATCTTGACCTTGATCGTGCTGCCCTGGTCGGTCGCGTAGGAAAACTCCGCATCACCGAGCTTTTCCAGAACGCGGCGGACGCTTTCTTCCGCATTGTCCTGGACGTGGCCCATATAGGCCTGCACGACATCGAGCCCGAACTGCGCGATCATCCGACGCATTTCGTAAACGCCCTTTTCGTTGGCCGCGATCTGCGCCCTGAGGTCCGCGACGTTCTGTGCAACGTTGCGGGCCGGGTAGGGATGGTCGGACAGGAGGTTGGTGATGCCCGCCTCGTCGAACCGGCCGCGGTCAACCAGAAGCACGTTGTCGAACAGCACGCCTTCCTCGTCGACGGTCGTCGCCAGCGGCGTCATCGATCCCGGCGCTGTGCCGCCGACATCGGCATGGTGACCGCGCGACGCGACGTAGAACAGGATTTTCTCACCCGCGTCATCGAACACCGGTGTCACCACGGTAATATCGGGCAGATGCGTTCCGCCATTGTAGGGCGCGTTCAACGCGAAGACGTCGCCGGGACGGATCTTGCCCTGGTTCTGCGCAATGATGCTTTCGACGGAGCGGTCCATCGATCCGAGATGAACCGGCATATGCGGTGCATTGGCGACCAGAGCGCCGTTCTCGTCGAACACGGCGCAGGAGAAATCCAGTCGTTCCTTGATGTTGACGGAGGACGCCGTGTTCTGCAGCGTCACGCCCATCTGCTCGGCAATCGACATGAACAGGTTGTTGAAGACCTCGAGCAGAACGGGATCGGCCTGGGTGCCGACAGCCTTGGCACGTGAGAGCTCGACGATACGCTTCAGGACGACGTGGTTGAGCCGGGTCACTTCGAATGCCCAGCCATCCTCGATCACGATTGTCTGGTGCGGCTCGACGATCAGGCAGGGACCGCTCGCGCGCGCACCGGGATTGATGTCGGCGCGGCGATAGACAGGTGCCTCGCGCCATGCGCCCGTGGAATAGAACCGCGTGTGCTCCGCAGCCGTTGGGGCCGCGTCGTCCAGCGCAAACTCAGGTTCCGATGCATCGGCACCACCGCCGATCGCCTCGACCTCGTAGGCCTCGAAGATGATCTCGCGGTTTTCGAAGATAAAGCCGAACTGCTTCCGGTGGACAGTCTCGAACGCTGCCGTCATCTCGGCGGCCTCTGTCACCGCGACCGAGAGGGTCGTATCCGTTCCCTGATAGCGAAGATGAGCACGGTGTAGCACCTCGGTCTGCGCTCGATCCACGCCCTGCGAACCCATTTCGGCGAGCACGCTGGCGGAAAGTTCGTCGCGTACCGGGTCGAGCGACGCCAATGCTTCGGAAAGCGGCCGCGAAACCGTCCGTTGGCGGGTGGCGCGGATATCGGCAAGACCCATCCCGTAGGCGGACAGGATGCCGGAAAACGGATGGATCAGGACCGTCGAGATACCGAGCGCGTCCGCTGTCAGGCAGGCATGCTGACCGCCGGCGCCACCAAAGCAGGTCAGCGCATAATGCGTAACGTCGTAGCCGCGCTGCACGCTGATCTTCTTGACGGCATTGGCCATGTTCTCGACCGCGATGGCAAGGAAACCATCCGCCACCTGTTCCGGCGTTCGGCCATCGCCGACCACCGTCGCCATCTCTTCGAAGGCTTTTCGCACGGCGGCGGCATCCAGCGGCTCGTCGCGGTTGGGCCCGAAAATCCTAGGGAAGAGCTCCGGTGAAAGCTTGCCCAGCATCACGTTCGCATCGGTGACGGTGAGCGGGCCGCCGCGGCGATAGGCTTTCGGGCCGGGATTGGCGCCGGCGGAATCCGGGCCGACGCGGAACCGACCGTTTTCGAAATGCAGGATAGAGCCCCCGCCGGCCGCGACCGTGTGGATCGACATCATCGGCGCGCGCATCCGCACGCCAGCGACTTCGGTCTCGAACGAACGTTCAAGCTCTCCGTCATAGTGCGAAACATCGGTGGACGTGCCGCCCATGTCGAAGCCGACCATTCTGTCGAACCCGGCAAGTCGCGAGGTTTCGACCGCGCCAACGACGCCGCCGGCCGGGCCTGACAGGATTGCGTCCTTGCCCTGAAACAGTCGTGCCGCGGTAAGGCCCCCAGACGACTGCATGAACATCAGCTGGGGTCCCTCAGAACCGGCAGTCTCCGCATCCGTGCCAAGCTCGCTCGCCACCTGATCGACGTAACGGCGCAGGATCGGTGAGAGATAGGCGTCAACGACGGTCGTGTCGCCGCGGCCGACCAGCTTGATCAGTGGCGAAACCTCATGGCTGACCGAGACCTGAGCAAAGCCGATCTCACGGCCGATCGTTGCAACGAGCTGTTCATGAGCCGGATAACGATAGGCATGCATAAAGACGATAGCGATCGCACGGTAGCCCGCATCGAACTGCGCCTGAAGGTCCGCGCGCACCGTCGCCTCGTCCGGCTCAGCCTCGACTTCTCCGTCGGCACGAACGCGCTCGTCGACTTCCACGGCCGCGGTATAGAGCAGTTCGGGCTTGACGATCTTCTTGGCAAAAATGTCGGTTCGGGCCTGATAACCGATTGCCAGCGCATCCTTGAAGCCGCGCGTGGTCACGAGCAGCGTCCGCTCGCCCTTGCGCTCCAGCAGCGCATTGGTGGCGACGGTCGTTCCCATTTTAACAGCGCCGACCAGTTCGGCCGGAATAGGTTGCCCAGCTTCGACCTGCAGCAACTCGCGAATGCCCTGCACGGCAGCATCGCGATAGGCTTCGGGATTTTCCGAAAGGACCTTGTGGGCCACAAGTGTCCCATCCGGCTTGCGCCCAACGATATCGGTAAATGTACCGCCGCGGTCGATCCAGAAATCCCACTTGTCCTGCGCCATGCAATGCCCCCGTAACGATCGATTTGAGGCCACGAGAACATTTCGTCGATAAAACGTCAATGATCGATTGACAGGAAAATGCCCAGTACGGCATCATGCCTTTATAACAGGCAAAGTGGCCAGAAGAGCCGCGCCGCAAAGGCAACCGAGGGGAAGCCATATGAGCGATCTACGCATTCTTGTGCGGAGGGCAAACTGTGTCCACCGTTGATCCACGCCACAGCATCTTCCCCGAATGGCTCCGTAAAGGGTTGGACGGTTTGTACCTCGTGTCCGGCTGGCTGGCCGGGCTTTTCCTGATTGCGATCTTCCTCATCATGCTCGCGCTTTCCGCAGGTCGCCCGCTTGGGATAGACGTTCCGGCCGGCGACGATTTCGCATCCTGGGCAATGGCGGCGTCTGCCTTCCTTGGTCTCGCCCATACATTCCGCTCCGGCGAAATGATCCGCGTCGGCTTGCTGGTGGAAAGGTTCACCGGCCGCACTCGCCAGATGGTCGAGATTTTTGCGCTGCTGGTGGGATCCGCCGCTGCCATCTATTTCGCCTGGTACGCTTTCGACATGAACGTCACCTCGTGGCGTTTTAACGATCTCGCCCAAGGCGTCATCGCCATGCCGCTGTGGATCCCGCAGATGGGTTTTTCCGGCGGCCTGATCATCCTGGCTGTCGCCATGACGGACGAGCTTCTGCACGTGCTTTTCGGTGGGTCGCCGCGCTACGAAAAGTTGCCTGCCGAAACCGCCGAAGAAGTGATTGAACGCGCAATGCAGAGCGGGGCCTGAAGCATGGGAACGATTGAACTCGTTGAAATCGCCGGCGTCGTCCTCGTCGCGCTGCTGGCGCTTCTCGCCGGCGGCGTCTGGATCGGCATCTCGCTGCTGATCTGCGGCCTGATTGCCATGCTTTTCGTGCCGGGCATCCCGTTTGGCGCGGTGCTGGCCACCAACTCCTGGAGCAATGGCGCGTCCTGGTCGCTGGCGGCACTGCCGCTGTTCGTCTGGATGGGTGAAATCCTGTTCAGGACAAAGCTGTCCGAAGAGATGTTTAGGGGTTTGGCACCCTGGCTCGGCTGGCTGCCGGGTAGGCTCATGCATGTCAACGTTCTCGGATGCGGCCTGTTCGGCTCGATCTCCGGTTCCTCGGCTGCAACCACGGCGATGATCGCCAAGATTGCCCTGCCGGAATTGAAGAAGCGCGGCTACGACGAAATGGTCAGCCTCGGCTCGCTGGCCGGTGCCGGCACGCTCGGCATTCTCATTCCGCCGTCGATCACCATGGTCGTCTATGCGGTCGCCGCCAACGTCTCGATCATCCAGATCTTCCTCGCCGGCTTCCTGCCGAGCCTGATCGTGATGGTCCTCTATTGCGGCTATATCGCCATTTGGTCGCTGCTCAACCCCGACAAGCAGCCGCCTGCACCGCCGAAGATGAGCTTCAAGGAGAAACTCAAGGAATCGGCGAACCTCATTCCGGTCAGCCTCCTGATCATCCTCGTCTTCGCAACGCTGTTGCTCGGCTGGGCCACGGCGACGGAATGTGCGGCCTGGGGTGTGGCCGGCTCGCTCGCCATTGCCGCCTGGTCGAAAACGCTCAGCTGGAAGTCCTTCTGGGACAGCGTCATGGGCGCGACACGTCTCACCTGCATGATCATGCTGATCCTGACAGGTGCCGGCTTTATGTCGATCGCCATGGGATATACCGGAATTCCGAACGCGCTGGCTGCCTGGGTCGATAGCTTCAACCTCAGCCCTTACGCGCTGATCGCCGTGCTGACGATCATGTATATTCTGCTCGGCGCGGCACTCGATGGGCTTTCGATGATCGTCCTCACGACGGTTGTCGTTCTGCCGATGATTGAGCAGGCCGGCTTCGACCTCGTCTGGTTCGGCATCTTCCTGGTGCTGATCGTCGAGATGGCGGAGGTCTCGCCCCCGGTCGGGTTCAATCTCTTCGTCCTGCAGACGATGAGCGGGCGCGATAGCCTGACGGTGGCAAAAGCCTCGCTGCCATTCTTTTTCCTGCTTGTGGCGACCGTCGCCATCATTACGGTTTTCCCGGAAATCGTGATGGTTCTGCCGAAAATGGCATTCCCGGGTTAATTACAAAGAGGGAACTGAAAATGAAGGTCACTGGAAAACTCGCCCGCCTCGGCATTGCCGCAGCCGCGCTCCTCGCATCCACAGCATCGTCTTTCGCAGCCAACTGGGTCCTGCCATCTGCCTATCCGCCGACCAACTACCATGTCGAGAACCTCAACCAGTTCGCCAAGGACATCGATGCGGCCACCAAAGGTGAGCTGAAGATCACCGTTCATCCGAATGCCTCCCTCTTCAAGGCCCCCGATATCAAGCGCGCGGTCCAGACCGGCCAGGCGCAGGCGGGCGAAGTGCTGCTGTCGCTGCACGAAAACGAAAACCCGGTCTTCGGGATCGACGTCGTGCCGTTCCTCGCCACAAGCTTCGAACAGTCCAAGAAGCTTTACACGGCCTCGAAGCCCGCTATCGAACAGGCGCTCGACAAGCAGGGCCTGAAGCTCCTCTACACCATGCCATGGCCGCCACAGGGCCTCTTCACCAAGAAGGACGTCAACACCGTTGCCGACCTGAAGGGTCTGAAGTGGCGCGCGTATAATGTCGGCACGTCGCGTATTGCGGAACTGGTCGGCGCCCAGCCGGTCACCGTCCAGGCCGCCGAACTGCCGCAGGCTCTGGCAACCAGTGTCGTCGATGGCTTGATGACCTCCAGCGCCACGGGCGTCGACAGCAAGATCTGGGAATCGCTGACCCACTACTATGACACCCAGGCCTGGATCCCGAAGAACGTCATCTTCGTCAACAAGGCTGCGTTCGCAGCCCTCGACGCCGCCACGCAGAAAGCCGTGACGGATGCGGCTGCGGCTGCAGAAACCCGCGGCTGGTCGATGGCCGCCGAAAAGACGGCGTCCTACATGGAAACGCTGAAGAAGAACGGCATGCAGGTTCTGGAACCAAGCGCCGAACTGAAGACCGGTCTTTCCGAAATCGGCGCCAAGCTGACCGAGGATTGGTCGAAGAAAGCCGGCGCAGATGGCGCCGCCATTCTGGACGCCTACAAGAAGATGTGATTTCGGAAGCGCCGCGGCAATCGTGCCGCGGCGCCCTCTCATTCCGGAGAAGCTCATGTCCGAACCGATAGACACTGTTGGCCCGATCGTTTCTTCGGAGCACCTGGCAAGCGGCGCGCTGCCGGCTCTGTCCGAAATCGAGTTCGGCCTCACCATGCTCAATCATGCGTTCAGCCGCTGGATGGTGCGCTGCATGGCGGCATCCGGCGTGCCCGACCTTTCGACCGTCGACATCCTCGTCCTCCACAACGTCAACAGCCGCAACAAGCCGAAAACGCTGGCCGATATCGCGCTCGTCCTCAATATCGAAGACACGCATGTGGTGACCTACGCGCTGAAAAAGCTGGAACGGCTGAAGCTGATCAAGTCCGGCAGACGCGGCAAGGAAAAGCTGGTCATGGTGACGGAAGCGGGTGCTGCCGCCTGCGCCCGCTACAAGGCGATGCGTGAAAGCCTGCTCGTCAAATCAGTGCTGGCAACCGAAGTATCCGCCGACTCCCTGTCGGATGTCGCAGCCCGCCTTCGCGCCCTGTCCGGCCATTACGATCAGGCCGCCCGCGGCGCGGCGTCTCTCTAGCGACAAAACGCTAGGACAGAAGCGCCCTCGTCAGCGGATGCTGCGGATCGGATAGCCCGTCCAGCACTGTGAAATGGTTTCGGTCCGGCTCTTCGACCGCTTCGGTCTCTGCCCCCAGACCCTTCCAGATATTGGCGAGCAGCGCGTTCTGGCGAAGGAATTCCGAGCGTTCGTTGCCGCCCACCCAGCAGGTGAGGCGCGTGTTCGGGAGGGGTTCCAGCAAGGCCGGGCTTTCCAGCTGCGCCTCGTCAGGATCGATCTGCTGCTTCTCGTTCATCTTCGTCCTCATGATCGGGCGAAGGTCATGCACGCCTGAGATCGACACCGTGTTGACGATGCGGTCGCGGACGGTCTCTGCAAGCGGCGATGTGGTGGTGATCATCCGCGTCACCAGATGCCCGCCGACCGAATGCCCGGCAAGCCGGATCGGCCCCTCCACCAGCTCTGCCGCTGCCGTGATCGCCTCACCGATCTCGCGGGTGATTTCAGCGATCCGGTTTTCCGGCGCAAGCGTATAGGCCGGCAGAGCCACCGCATATCCGCTTTCCAGAGCGCCATGGGCAAAATGCGACCAGTAGCTGTTGTCGAGCGCGATCCAGAAGCCGCCATGGACATAGACGACGAGGCCTGCCGGCTTTCCCGCGGGCAGCAAGAGATCGAACCGGTTGCGCGGCTTGTCGCCATAGGCAATGTCGAGCTTCGCACGTCCTTCTGCCGCGAGCGTTTCGCGGTACAGCCTTGCCGGTTCCACCCAGGCCGCAGGCCAACGATCGCCCTTTGGAATGTTCGGGCCATTGGCATAGGCGTCGTCCCAGTCGATGATCCCGTGGCGCATGTGATTGTCTCCTGTTCGATCCGACAAGCGTCATAACCCGCCCCCGATGTCGCTGGAAAGCCTGCCTTGCTGTTCCAAGACTTCTCCTCGTCGGCATAGTTTGCTTTGTGATGCTTTTTGCGCTTGCACGCGGTGGAAGTTTGCCGGCGAATGTGGAAGGTAACGGTTTCACCGCCATCGACGGATTGGCGGAGCAGGGGATAAAAAAGGGGAGAATGACGATGAAGAAAATCCTGGCAGCCGCCACGATGGCACTCGGCCTCGGCGCATCCGGTCTGGCCATCGCCGAGCCGCTCAAGATCGGCATGATCACTACGCTATCCGGCGGCGGTGCAGGCCTCGGCGTCGATACGCGCGACGGCTTCATGCTGGCCATCAAGCAGTCCGGCAACAAGGATATCACCGTCGTTACCGAGGATGATGCGCAGAAGCCGGAACTCGCCGTGCAGATCGCCGACAAGATGATCCAGAGCGACAATGTCGACCTGCTCACCGGCATCGTCTGGTCGAACCTGCTGATGGCCGTCGTGCCTGGCGCAGTCGCGCAGGACAAGTTCTACGTCTCGACCAACGCAGCACCCGCAGCGCTTGCCGGTGCCGGCTGCAACAAACTGTATTTCAATGCTGCCTATCAGAACGACAATCTTCACGAAGCTGTCGGCAAATATGCCAACAAGTCCTACAAGAAGATGTTCATCCTGGCGCCGAACTATCCGGCCGGCAAGGATTCGCTGACCGGCTTCAAGCGCTATTACAAGGGCGAGCTCGCGGGCGAGGTCTATACCAAGGTTGGCCAGACCGATTACGCTGCCGAAATCGCCCAGATGCGGGCATCGGGTGCAGACGGCATCTTCGTCTTCCTGCCGGGCGGCATGGGCATTTCCTTCATGAAGCAGTTTGCCCAGTCGGGTGTGAAGATCCCGGTCATGGGCCCGGGCTTCTCCTTCAGCCAGGATGTGTTGCCGGCGATCGGCGATGCGGCGCTCGGCGCCAAGGCATCGGGGCAGTGGGCTCCGGATTTCGATACCGACGTCAGCCGCAAATTCGTCACCGACTTCAAGGCCGAATACAATCGCCTGCCGTCCATCTATGCGCTCCAGGCCTATGATGCCGGTCAGCTCATCGCGTCGGCCGCCGCCAAGGCAGACGTCAAGGATACCGAGGCTTTCCGCGCCGAACTTCTGAAAGCCGACATCCAGTCGCCGCGTGGAAAGTTCAAGTTCAACACCAACCAGCATCCGATCCAGGATATCTACCTGACGGAAGTGGTGAAGAAGGACGGCGTTTTGACCAACAAGACGGTCGAGAAGATCTTTGCCGATCATGGCGATGCCTACGCCAAAGACTGCAAGATCTAAGGGAAGCATGTGACCATCTCGCTTGCTCTCGAGCAGCTGCTGAACGGCATCCAGCTCGGCGTCATGTTGTTTCTCATGTCTGCCGGGCTGACGCTGATCTTCGGCGTCATGGGCCTGATCAATCTCGCCCACGGCTCGCTCTATATGGTCGGCGCCTTCGCCTGCGCAGCCGTTGCAGCATTGACCGGGTCGTTCTGGCTCGGCCTCGTCGCCAGCCTCGCCTGTGCGGCGGCGGCCGGTGCCATCGTCGAACTCCTGGTCATCCGCAGGCTCTATGATCGCGACCATCTCGATCAGGTTCTGGCGACTTTCGCGCTGATCCTGATCTTTTCCGAGGGCACACGCTGGCTGTTCGGTTCATTCCCGCTTTACCTCGATATTCCGCCGCTGCTGCAGGGCGCGGTCGCTCTGCCGGGGGATGCAACCTATCCGGTCTATCGCCTGGCGATCATCGCCGTCGGTGCCTTGGTGGCACTCGGCCTTTATCTGCTGATCGGCAAGACCCGGCTCGGCATGCGCATAAGGGCCGGCGAAAGCGACCGAGAGATGATCGGCGCGCTCGGCGTCGATATCCGCACGCTCTATACGCTGGTCTTTGCACTGGGCTCCGCTCTGGCGGGACTTGCTGGCGCAATCGTCGGCCCGCTGCAATCGGTCCAGGTCGGCATGGGCGAACCGGTGCTCATCCTCGCCTTCGTGGTGATTGTCATCGGCGGCATCGGTTCGATCAAGGGTGCGCTCGTTGGCGCGCTGCTCGTCGGCATCACCGATACGCTCGGCCGGCTTCTTCTGCCGCAATTGTTGGCTCTGTTCATGGACCCGTCCCAGGCGGGCATGATCGGCGGCGCTGCGGCATCGATGCTGATCTATGTGGTCATGGCGGTCATCCTGTCGGTAAAACCTCGCGGCCTGTTTCCGCCAGCCCATGCATGAAAGCCGTTCAACGATGGTGCTGACCCGCGAAAACGCAGTCAATCTCACGCTGGCTGTGCTGCTGCTCGCTGTCCCCTTGATCGCGAGCGCGCTCGGCCAGCCGTTCTACATAACCCTTGCAACGCGGATCGCTATCCTTGCTTTGGCAGCCCTCGGCCTCAATCTTGCGCTTGGCCTCGGCGGTATGGTTTCGTTCGGCCACGCGGCCTTTTTCGGCATCGGAGGCTATGCCGCCGGCATTCTTGCGAGCCACGCGCTATCAGGCGAACCGCTTCTGTTCGATCTCTCAGGCACGGCGCAGATGCCGATCATCTGGCTTGTCGCGGTCATCGCAGCCGGTGTGGTGGCGCTCGCCATCGGGGCGCTCAGCCTCAGGACCTCGGGCGTCTATTTCATAATGATCACGCTCGCCTTCGCGCAGATGGTCTATTATTTCGCGATATCCTGGCCTGCCTATGGTGGCGAGGACGGGCTTTCGATCGCGGTGCGCAATCAGTTTCCGGGCACCAACACGATGCGCCCGCTGAATTTCTTCTTTGTCGCTTACGTTGTGCTTTTGGCCGGCATCGGCCTGTTCGCGCTGATCCGCGCGTCGCGTTTCGGTGCGGCTCTGGTTGCCACCCGCCAGAACGAGATCCGCGTCGCCGCCCTCGGCATAGACCCCTACCGCATCCGGCTCGCGGGCTTCGTCATCTCGGCCATGATCACAGCCCTTGCCGGCGCGCTCTATGCGGATCTCAACCGCTTCGTCAGCCCATCCATGCTCACCTGGCACATGTCGGGCGAACTGATCGTGCTGATCATTCTCGGCGGCACCGGCAGGCTTTTCGGGCCGCTAGCAGGGGCAGCGCTTTATGTGGCGTTCGAGTTCGCTCTGGGCGGCCTTACCGAACGCTGGCAGTTCTTCCTTGGCCTCATCCTTCTCGGCGTGGTTCTGTTTGCCCGCGGCGGATTGCTCGGCCTGCTTGCCGGAAAGACCAAACATGGTTGAGCCGGTCCTTGAGATAGACAATCTCGTCAAGAGCTTCGGAGCGCTTCGTGCCACCGACGGCATCACGCTCGACCTGAAGCCCGGCGAAATCCACGCACTGATCGGCCCTAACGGTGCGGGTAAATCAACCCTGATCCACCAGATCTGCGGCACGCTTAGGCAGGACAGCGGCACGATCCGCCTCGCCGGGCAAGACATCGGCGCACTGAGTGCTGCCGCCCGCGCCCGACGCGGGCTCGGTCGCACATTTCAGGTGTCGTCGCTGGCACCAGAGTTTTCCGCATTGCGAAACGTCATGCTGGCGGTGCAGGCAAGGCAGGGGTCGAGTTTCGGCGTCTTCCGACCTGTCATGCGCGACAGATCGCTGATCGATCCTGCAATGGCGATCCTCGAGCGCGTGGGCCTCTCCGATCGGGCGAGGCTGCCGGCGGCCGAGCTTTCCCACGGCGAGCGTCGCCAGCTGGAGATCGCCATGGCGCTCGCATTGCAATCCAAGGCTCTGCTTCTCGACGAGCCGATGGCAGGGATGGGACCGGAAGGTTCGAAACGGCTAACAGGCTTTCTCGATACGCTGCGCCAGGAAGCCCCGATCTTGCTCGTGGAACACGATATGGATGCCGTCTTCGCGCTGGCCGACCGGATTTCGGTTCTGGTCTACGGCCGCATCATCGCAACCGGCACGGTTGAGGATATAAGGCGCGATCCGGCGGTCCGTACCGCCTACCTGGGGGATCACGCCTGATGCTGCTCGATGTCAAGGATATCGCGACGTACTACGGCAGCAGCCAGGCGCTGTTCGGCGTCGAATTTGCGGTGGCGGAAGGCGAGGTCGTGGCGCTGATGGGCCGCAACGGCATGGGCAAGTCCACGACCATCAAGTCGATCTGCAATCTCTTGAGCCCGAAAACCGGCCGCATCGTCTTCGATGGTAAGGACACCGGGAAGCTGGCACCCTACAAGGTGGCGCGGCTGGGCGTCGGACTTGTGCCCGAGGGACGCCGCTGTTTCCCGAACCTCACCGTTCACGAAAACCTGGTCGCCGCCGCAAGACCCGGTGAATGGACCGTCTCAGAGATCAATGCCCTGTTTCCCCGTCTGGAGGAACGGCATGCGCAGATAGCCAGATCGCTCTCCGGCGGCGAGCAGCAGATGCTGGCGATCGGACGCGCGCTGATGACCAATCCGCGGCTGCTGATCCTCGACGAGGCGACGGAGGGGCTTGCACCTGTCATCCGCCAGGATATCTGGAAGGCGTTGCGCCAGTTGAAGACGAAGGGCCTGTCCATTCTCCTGGTCGACAAGACGCTGTCCGAGCTCTTGCCGGTTGCCGACCGGTGCGTCATCCTCGAAAACGGCAGAAGCGTCTGGATCGGCGCCCCAGCCGATCTGACACCAGGGTTGCAGGATCGATATCTCGGAGTGTGAGCAATGACGGACGATCTGCAAACCATCGTCGACCGGATCCACGCCAAGCTGCAGAGCCGGCTGGGCGAGGGCAAGGTGGCCGACTACATTCCCCAGCTCGCCCATGTCGACCCGCGCAAGTTCGGCATGGCTGTCGTCACGGTCGACGGCAAGGTCCATAGCGCCGGAGATTGCGCCGAACCTTTCTCGATCCAGAGCGTGTCGAAGGTTTTCACGCTGACGCTGGCGCTCGGCAAGCATGGCGAAACCACCTGGAACCGGGTCGGTCGGGAGCCGTCGGGCTCTCCCTTCAACTCCATTGTCCAGCTCGAACAGGAGGCCGGAAAGCCCCGCAACCCCTTCATCAATGCCGGCGCGATTGCCGTCAGCGATCTCGTTCTTGCTGGCCATACGCCGCGCGAGGCGATCGGGGAGATCCTGCGCTTCGTCCGCTATCTGGCGGATGACGAAACGATCGCGATCGACCCGTCGGTTGCGAAATCCGAGGAAGCGACCGGCTACCGAAATTTTGCGCTTGCCAATTTCATGCGCTCTTTCAACAAGCTCTCGCATCCGGTCGAGCATGTGCTCGGCGTCTATTTCCACCACTGCGCCATCTCCATGACTTGCACCCAGCTGGCGCGGGCCGGTCTATTCCTCGCCGCCAATGGCCGCAACCCGATGACCGGGCACACCGTGGTCTCAAGCCAGCGGGCACGGCGCATCAATGCCCTCATGCTGACCTGCGGCCACTATGACGGCTCCGGCGAGTTCGCTTATCGGGTCGGACTTCCCGGCAAGAGTGGTGTCGGCGGCGGCATCATGGCCGTGGCGCCGGGACGCGCATCAATGGCCGTCTGGTCTCCGGGTCTCAATCAGAACGGCAATTCGCTGGTCGGTTCGCTGGCGCTCGAAATGCTGGCGGATGAAACCGGTTGGTCCGTGTTCGGGCACTGACACAACACTCCCTTCAAAACAGAAAGCCCGGCCTCCTTTCGGAAGACCGGGCTTGTTTCGTTGGGGGAAGGCTGAGGTCCTCAGTCTTCGCTGGCTGCCATCTGGTTCAGCACGTTGCCGCGTCCGCGCATGCGCAGCACCAGCGGTACGATCAGGGCAGCCGCTGCCACGAGCAGCAGGCCTGCAGCGATCGGCGAGGTGAACAGCACCGTCACGTCGCCCTGGCTGATCGACAAGGCACGGCGCAACTGCTGCTCGGCCAGCGGTCCAAGGATCAGGCCGACGATCACGGGCGCGATCGGATAGTCGAACACGCGCATGATGTAGGCGACGAGACCGAAGACGAGCAGCATGCCAAGCTCGAACACCGACGGATTGGCGCCGATCGTGCCAAGCGTCGCAAACACGAGAATGCCGGCATAGAGCCAAGGCTTCGGGATCGTCAGCAGCTTGACCCACAGACCGACCAGCGGCAGGTTCAACACCAGCAGCATCAGGTTGGCGATGAGAAGCGAAGCAATCAGACCCCAGACCAGCTGCGGGTTGGTGACAAACAGCAGCGGGCCCGGCTGAAGGCCGTATTGCTGGAAACCGGCCAGCATGATGGCAGCGGTCGCCGACGTCGGAAGACCAAGCGTCAGAAGCGGCACGAGCGTACCGGCGGCGGATGCGTTGTTGGCAGCTTCCGGACCGGCAACACCTTCGATCGCACCATTGCCGAACTCTTCAGGATGCTTGGAAAGACGCTTTTCGGTCGCATAGGAGAGGAAGGTGCCGATTTCTGCACCACCGGCCGGCATCGCGCCGATCGGGAAGCCGATGACGGTACCGCGCAACCAGGCTTTCCACGAACGCGCCCAGTCCTGGCCGGTCATCCAGACCGAGCCCTTGATCGCTTCCACCTTGTCGGGTGCCTGGGCACCCTGGGCTGCGATAAACAGCGTCTCGCCGATCGCAAACATGGCAACCGCCATGGTCGTGACCTCGATGCCGTCGAGAAGGTCAGGTACGCCGAAGGAGAGGCGGTTCTGGCCGGTCAGCTGATCGATGCCGACAAGCGACAAAGCAAGGCCGATGAACAGAGATGTCAGGCCACGCAGCGTCGAGTTTCCGAAAGCCGAGGAGACTGTGACGAAGGCGAGAACCATCAGCGCGAAATATTCGCGCGGACCGAACACCAGCGCCAGCTTGACGATATAGGGTGCA
Organism: Velazquezella soli; assembly: GCF_977018685.1. Classification (NCBI taxonomy): domain Bacteria; kingdom Pseudomonadati; phylum Pseudomonadota; class Alphaproteobacteria; order Hyphomicrobiales; family Rhizobiaceae; genus Velazquezella; species Velazquezella soli. Next base: position 335,179 of record NZ_CDRNXF010000004.1, on the reverse strand, counting down.
ACGAAGGCGAGCGCGAGCGTGGCGATCAGGCCGGCAACGAAGGAACCGATCGCAGCTGTTGCAAGCGCTGGCCCCCCGCGTCCTGCGCGGGCCATCTTGTTGCCCTCGAGCGCGGTCACGATCGAGGCGCTTTCGCCTGGCGTGTTGAGAAGGATCGAGGTCGTCGATCCCCCGTACATGCCGCCGTAATAGATGCCGGCAAACATGATCAGCGAGCCGGTCGCATCCAGCTGGTAGGTAACGGGCAGAAGCAGCGCGACGGTGGTTGCCGGGCCGATGCCGGGCAGCACGCCGACCATCGTGCCGAGCGTTACGCCGACGAGCGCGTAAAACAGGTTCATCGGCTCTGCGGCAGAGGCCAGACCCTGAAGAAGGAATTCGAAAGTGCTCATGGATTAACTCTCTGGCTCCAAGTTAAAGGAGCAGGTTTTCCAGCGGACCGGCGGGAAGGGAAAGCTGCAGGACGCCCGCAAACAGGTACCAGATGGCGAGACAGATCGCGATGCCGATCGGAATGCTGATATGCAGCCGACGGGCACCGAAGCCGCGTGCGGCGAAAGCGAAAAGCAGGCCCGTCGCAATCGAGAACCCGACGAACCGGATCAGGATCATCTGGGCGAGAAGCCCGGCGACAACCCAGGCGACGGGACCGAATTCCTGCCGTTCGCGCGCGGGGAAATCCCGACGGAATGCCGCAAAGACCGTCCAGATGGCAAGGCCGATCAGGCCGAAAGCGATCCAGTAGGGCACGGAGGCGGGGCCGACAGGCGAGTAGCCAGTCGTACTCGTCAGCCGCGACACATCGATGAAGATGACGGCGGCGACGATCGCGAGTACGGCTGCAATGGCAAGCGCCGCCCAATCAGGGCGGCGCTGTTCGGTAGTCGTGTTTTCAGAACTCATTTGACCAGTCCGATGTCCTTCAGGATGGTTTCCGTCGCAGCGATATCCTTGGCGAGCTGCTCATCGAAGGCCGGACCGGAGAGGTAGGTGTCCATCCAGCCCTTGGTCTTCAGGTTATCCTGCCAGGTCTTGGACTTTACCAGCTTCTCGATGTCGGCAGTGATGGTCTTCTTCTGCTCGTCGGAAATGCCGGGAGCAGCGGCAACCATGCGCCAGTTCTGCAGCACGACGTCGAGACCGGATTCCTTCAGCGTCGGGGCATCGATGCCGTCGATCTTCTTGTCGGACGAAATGCCCAGCAGGCGCAGCGAGCCGGCCTTGATCTGCGATTCGAATTCGCCGTAGGACGAAATGCCGGCCGTCACCTGGCTGCCCAGGATCGCGGCAAGCGCTTCGCCGCCACCGGAAAACGCGATGTAGTTGATCTTTGTCGGGTCTACACCGGCAGCCTTGGCGATGAGGCCAGCGCCGATATGGTCGGTGCCGCCAGCCGAACCGCCACCCCAGGATACGGAACCCGGATCAGCCTTCAGCTTGGTGACCAGATCCGCCATCGTCTTGATGTCGGAAGAGGTCGGGACGACGATCACTTCGTATTCGCCGGTGAGACGTGCGATCGGTGTGACGTCCTTCAGGGTTACCGGCGACTTGTTGGTGAGGATTGCGCCGACCATGACGTAACCGCCAACCATCAGAGCGTTCGGGTTGCCCTTCTGCTGGCTGGCGAACTGGGCGATGCCGATCGTGCCGCCGGCGCCGGGTACGTTCATGACCTGGACGCGGTTGGAGATCTTCTCCTGCTGCAGGGCGACCTGCATGGTGCGGGCCGTCTGGTCCCAGCCGCCGCCCGGCGCTGCCGGTGCCATGACCGAATAGTCAGCCGCTACGGCCGGGAAGGCGACTGCGCCCGCGAGGAAAGATGCGATGAGAAAATGTTTCAAGGGTATGTCCTCCGTTGACGTCCTTTTGGACGAAATCTTTGATGGCGCAACGGTAGGATCGATTTGAGCGGACTGGTGCCGTCCGTTGATCTCCTCCCGTCACCGATCGAGTCCGCCTCCGAACGGGTCTCGAATGGTTCTAAGGCAGCATAACAAGCTGACATCTACCTGACATTTCCCTGACTGCGTTTGTTTGACAAGGGTAAATGCCTCAAAATCGCCAGAATTGATCACTGCTGGCGCAAGACCTCGTTCCATTTCGAGATCAGCCGCGCCCGTTTCACCTGATCGAGATAGACCATCAGCCCGAGGCTGACGGGCACCGGCTTCAATTGGCCACCCAGCATCTCGCGCATCGTCGTTGCGGTGTTGTTGCCGGACACTTCGGGACTGACGGCCGGGATCTGCAGTTCGCGGGCCATAATCGTCTGGCCCTCCTTCGACATGAAGAATTCGAGGTAGCGCTTTCCGAGATCGGCACGTTGAGCGGCTTGCGGCACCAGCCCGATACGCGACATGACCACCGTATAGTCCTTCGGCAGGACGATCCCGACATTCGGGTTCCGTGAGGCCCAGTCGGCGGCGTAGGAACCGACGATATTGTAACCCATCAGGAAACGGCCATCCGCCACCCTCTCGAGGATGGCGCCGCTTGTCGAATAGAGTTTGACGCCCGCTTCGCCCATCGCCCGCACCACCGACCAGATGTCCCCGAACTGTTCCTGGTCGCGCGACATGAACAGGAAGCCGACACCGGAGCGTTCGATATCGTAGGTGCCGATGCGGCCATGCACCTGGTCACCCTGGCGCGCCAGAAACGCGATGAACTCGGCGCGGGTGGCAGGCGGCGCCTCGTTCTTGAAACTCGGCTTGTTGTAGACGAACACGGCCGGCTCAAAGGTCAGCGCGTAAACCGTATTGCGCCAGTTCGCCCACTCGGGCCATCGCCCGCTCATCGGCAGGTCGCTCGCCTGGGCGTAACCGTCATTGGCAAGCTTGACCTGGAGATCCATGGCCGACGAAAACGCGAAATCTGCTGTCTTGTGGCCCGCGTCGGTCTCCCGCACGATCCTGTCGTAGATCTCTCCCGTCAGCATGTCCTCGTAGGACACCGCCACATCTGGGTTGGACGACTGGAAGCCTGTGATCATCGGCTTGGCAAGAGGCTCGTCCAGCGACGAATAGACGGTAAGGACAGGCGCATCCTTGTTGCCCGAAAGGGCAGGAAACATCAGCACTTCCGCGACGGCCAGATGCGGCGCAGCGATGAGACAAAGACAGAGGAGAAGCTTTTTCATTGCGGGCAAGAATGCCCGACCCGGGCGCTTGCGGCAAGCCGTTGGAAATCCATCACTGGCGTCCGGAATGCAGGGCTCGCGGTTTACCGCTCCCCTGTTGTATTGCCGGTCGCCGTTATTACCTGTCAATGGCGATTTCCCCACCAGCCCTTTGAGGTCACAACCATGTCGCTTTCCCTATACGACGTCTCCGTCCCGGCGTTTATCCGTGGATTTGCCAATCTCTCCGAGATCCTGAAGAAAGCCGAAGCCTTCGCCGACGAGAAGGGCATTCCCCACAGCCAGCTTCTCGCAGCGCGCCTGATCGAGGACATGCTACCGCTGACGGGTCAGATCCAGCGCGCCAGCGACACGGCCAAGTTCGTCCCGGTGCGCGTCGGCCAGCTCGAAAACGTCGCGATGGAGGATAACGAAGTCACGTTCGCCGATCTCCATGCCCGCATCGACAAGACGGTCGCCTTCCTGAAGACCGTCGTTCCCGCCAGCATGTCCGGTCGCGACGAGGCCGAGGTCGTGCTGAAGACCCGGTCCGGCGAGATGAAATTCACAGCCACCGACTACGTTCTCGGGTTTGCCCTGCCCAACTTCTATTTCCATCTCACCGCCGCCTACGCGATCCTCCGCCACAAAGGCGTACCCATCGGCAAGACCGATTATCTCGGCCGCAGCTAGGCGCGCTATCGGCAGACGCTGCTCTGTCCAGTGACAACCCCGCGTCCCGGCGATAAGAGTCAGCAGGAACGGGGAAATGACGGTTTGCGTATCCTTCTTGTCGAAGACAATCAGACGCTGGCATCGGGCCTTGCCGCGATTTTGCGCGGCAGCGGCTATGTGGTCGATCTCGTGGCCGATGGAACATCGGCGGAGGCAACGGTCGCGGCCGAAAGCTACGATCTGGTCATCCTCGACCTGAACCTTCCCGAAATGGATGGTCTCGATGTTCTGAAGGCCATGCGCGCCCGCCAGAACCGCGCGGCGGTGATGATCCTCACCGCCCGCGGCACGCCGGAAGAGCGGGTCAAAGGCCTCGATCTCGGCGCCGACGATTACATGACGAAACCGTTCGACGTGCCGGAGTTCGAGGCGCGCATTCGCGTTCTCCTTCGCCGTCAGGCGGGCCTTCGAAGCTCTGTCGTCACCTATGGCGGCGTTACTTTCGATCTGACGTCGCGAACCTTTTCGAGCCAGGGCGTACCGCTCGATATCCCCGCCCGCGAGGTGGCCCTTCTCGAACTCCTCTTCATGCGCGCCGGAAAAGTCGTCTCCAAGGAGGCGATCATTCGGTCGCTGACAGGGTTCGACGACGACCTCTCGTCCAACGCGATCGAGCAGTATGTGAGCCGACTAAGAAAAAGGCTTGCGGTCTACGGCCTGACCGTCAAGACCGCCCGCGGGATTGGTTATTATCTCGAGAAAATGGCCTCTCCGGAATGACGCCGACGGCTGCCTATTCGCTCCGCCGCCGCCTTCTCGCGTGGCTGCTTCTCTCGACGGCACTGATCGGTGGCGTCGCCATGTTCGACACATGGGATGAGGCTCTCGATACGGCGAACGAAGTATCCGACCGCGTGCTTGCGGGATCTGCTTTGGCGATTGCCGAACGGGTGATCGTTGCGGAAGACGGTGCGCTCGAGGTCGACATCCCCTATGTGGCACTGGAAATGCTGACCTCTGCCGCGCAGGACAGGGTGTTTTACCGCGTCGACGGGCCGCCCGGCACCTTCATCACCGGCTACCAGAACCTGCCATCGGTCGCCCGGCGGGAGGGCCAGGCGGTGGCGTTCGAGAACGCCAGCTTCCGCGGCGAGCCCATCCGCGTGGCGGTGCTCGCCAGATCCGCCTCGACCGGCATTCGCTCTGTGCCCTTCGTCGTCACCGTCGCCGAAACCACCATGGCCCGCGAACAATTGACGCGCACCATCCTGATCCGGTCGGCGCTGCGAATCCTCTTCATGATCATCGGTGCCGCCGTGATCGTCTGGGTCGCCGTCACGCTGTCGCTTCGCCCCCTCTATCGCTTCAGCGAAGCGATCGCCGAACGCAGTCCGGACGATCTGCATCCGATCGGTGAAAGAGTGCCGAACGAGGTTCAGGGCCTAGTCGATACGGTCAATTCGTTCATGGTGCGGCTCGAAGGCGCGTTGAATGCGCTGCGCCACTTCACCGGCAATGCCAGCCACCAGCTTCGCACGCCGCTCGCAATCGTGCGCACACAGCTCGCACTTGCGGACCGGGCGGACGATCTGGCCTCGGCAAAGACCGCAGTCCGCAAGGCGGATGAAGCGGTCGCCGGTGCCGAACATATCCTTGCGCAACTGCTGCTGATGGCAAAGATCGATGCGGCCGGACGCTCGGCAGCATTCCGCAAGCTCGATCTCACCGATCTCGTCCGCGGCCTGACGGGAGATCATGTTCCGGGCGCCGCCGATCGTGGCATCGACCTCGGGTTCGAAGGAGAGGGCGTAACTGAGGTCAACGTCGAGCCGCTGCTGATCGGAGAACTGGTGAAGAACCTGATCGTCAACGCGATCCTTCATGCGGGCTCCGGCACGGAGGTCACCGTCCGCATCGAACGGAGTGACGAGACGGCCCGGCTCGAGGTCGAGGATAACGGCCCTGGGATCGCGCCCGAGAAGCGAGCTATCGTGCTCGAACGGTTCGGCCGTCTCGGCCGCGGCGATGCATCCGGCGCCGGTCTCGGACTGCCGATCGTCGAAGAGATCGCCCGCCTACACGGCGCTGCCCTGTCGCTTCACGATGCCTCAGTCGGTACAGGCTTGAAAGTCCGGATCGATTTTCCGTTGGCGGGATAGACCGTTCAGCCCTTAAGCGTGCGCACATTCTCCTGAAATCCAGGTGCTCTTCATGGAAAGATCCGCGCCAAGCACGACGAAATCCGCGTCATATCCGGGCTTCAGAAAGCCTTTGCGGTCTTCGATGCGCGCCGCCTGCGCGGGATAGGCGGATGCCATGCGCAAGGCCTCTTCCAGCGACACGCCGAGCTTGCGATGCACGTATCGAACCGACGAGATCATGTCGATATCGGCGCCGGCCAGTGTCCCGTCGGCCAGGGTCAGCCTGCCGTCCTTGCGCAGGATTTCGCGGCCGTTGAGCGTGAAGGATGTCATGTCGGTCCCAATCGTCGACATCGCATCGGTCACCAGGAAGATCTTTCCCGGACCTGCCTTGGCGCGCAGCGCTGCCCCCATTGCGGCGGGATGCACGTGGATGCCATCGGCGATCAGGCCGGCATAGAGTGATCCCGTATCGAGCGCCGCCCCAACCAGCCCCGGTTCGCGGTGACCGAGCGGGCTCATGGCGTTGAAGAGATGCGTGACGGTGCGAATGCCAGCTTCGGCATAGGCCGTCGCCACATCGTAGCTCGCTTCCGTGTGACCGAGGCTGACGATGACGCCGGCGTCTGCAAGCTTTGCCACCTGTTCTTGTGTCACGCTTTCAGGCGCAATAGTCACCATCAGAACATCGAGCGCCCGTCCGCAGGAGAGCATCAGATCGAGGTCGCGATCCTCCATCGTGCGGATGAGCTTGGGGTCATGCGCTCCCTTGCGGGCAACCGACAGATGCGGACCTTCGAGATGCAGTCCGAGGAAGCCGCGAACGCCGCGGTTCCTCGCATCGATGCCGGCGGCAACGGTCCGGGCGGACATGTCAGGCGTGTCGGTGATCAATGTCGGCAACAGTGCCGTCGTGCCGAACTTCGCATGGGCGGCGCAGATCGTGGCGATACCCTCGACCGTCGGCTCTTCGTTGAGAAGCACGCCACCGCCGCCATTGACCTGCAGGTCGATAAAGCCCGGAGCGATGATCTCGCCACCGTCGATCCTTTCGATCTCGGGCGAAAGCGAAGCCGAAGGCTGGATGCGATCGATCCGGCCGTTCGAAAACACGACCGCGGCATTCTCATGCCATTCGGCGCCGTCGAAGATGCGGTTTGCAGTCAGAGCCTTGAGGTCGGTCATAGGGTTTCAGTGACTTTGTTAAGGGCTGCCGGCTGGTCGGGATCAAACCCTTTGGACCGCGACCACGCTTCGACGAAACCGTAAAATGGCACGATCAGCGCCAGCGCGTCGGTCAGCGGATGGCCCGTTGCAACGAAGGGCAGCTTTCGGGCAGCCGTGACCTTGTCGGAGGTCGCGTAGGCGAGCGCGCCCTTGGCCGCGAAATTGTCTGCGATCTGCACCGCGGACGCTTCCGCCGCGTCCCGTGCGGCAAATGTCAGCACCGGAAAGCGCTTTTCGACCAGCGCCACCGGACCATGCAGGACTTCTGCCGCGGAATAGGCCTCCGCATGCATGTTGGACGTTTCCTTGAATTTGAGCGCAGCCTCGCTGGCGATCGCAAGCGCCGGGCCACGGCCCAGCATATAGAGCGAATCAGCATCTCCGAGTTCGCTCGCGAACGCGCTCCAGTCGAGCTTGATGGCCTCATCGAAATGGCCGGGCAGTGCGCGAACCGCCGCCTTCAGTCCGTCATCGCCGGTCCATTCGGAGAGAAGGGCAAGGCCGGCGACAATCGAGCTGACGAAGGACTTCGTGGCTGCGACGGCAATTTCCGGACCGGCATTGATATCGACCCCATAAAGCGATGCCTCGGTGATCGGCGAAGGGAGCGTATTGGTCAGCGCAATCGTCACCGCTCCTGACCGGGTCGCAGCCTCCGCCATCGCGACGATGTCCGGGCTCTTGCCGGACTGGGAGATGGCGATCGCAGCGCCACCGCCAAGCTGCAGATTGGCACCGTAGATCGAGGCAAGCGACGGTCCGAGCGAGGCAACCGGGCGCCCCGCCGTCAACTCGATCGCATATTTGATGAACGTCGCGGCATGATCGGAGGAGCCGCGCGCGATCGTTACCAGGAAGGCCGGATCCTTGTCGCGCAGTGCCTTGCCGGCCTTGGCAATGTCTGCCGCCGAACGGTCGAGCAATCGGGCCGTCGCCTCCGGTATCTCGTCGATTTCCTGGCGCATATGGGTCTTCATCGTCATCCTCGTCTGATCAGCTGTCGCCAAGCGAAAGCTCGGCCACGAAATCATAGGCATCGCCCCGGTAAAGCGAGCGGGTAAGCTCCACCACCCGGCCGGAAGCCAGGTAGGAAACGCGTTCGATCGACAGGCCCGCCGCCTCGATGGGCACTTCAAGCAGGCCGGCGTCGATCTTTTTCAGATTGGTCGCGGAGATCCGCTGGATGGCGCGTACCGGTCGCGCATCCTTCTTTTCAAGTTCCGCATAAAGCGACTGCTGGAGCGATACCGGGTTGGGCAGGAATTCTGCCGATATGCTGGCGCGCTCGATGGCAAGCGGCATATCGTTCCCAAAGCGCAAACGTCCGATCCGGGCAACCATCGTGCCGGGTGCGAGACCCAGCATCATCATCTCTTCGGGCGAGGGATGAAACAAACCGCGCTCCAGCCATTCCGATCGGGAAACGAGGCCACGCCGTGCCATGTCCTCGGTAAACGATGTCAGCTTGGTCAGGGGTTGCTCGACGCGCGACAGCGGTTTTACCACGAAGGTCCCGGATCCATGGCGGCGGGTCAGAAGCCCGTCCCGGACAAGATCGTCGACGGCCTTGCGCACCGTGACGCGGCTGACGCTCGCATAGTCGGCGAGATCCCGCTCCGCGGGAAGCGCGTCGCCGTGACCGAGCTTGCCGGACCGGATCGCATCTTCCAGGCTTTGGCGCAGCTTGAGATAAAGCGGGCCGGAGCCGCCGGACTGCAGGCCGTCGAGGGGCAAGATGGCCGTCAGCGCCTCGCTCATGCGCACGCCTCCGTCCGGGCTCCAGATGCAAAGGCCTCTACAGCGAGTTCGACAGCACCGGTCAGTGCGTCGGCCCGCGGCTCGGAAAGACGGAGCCTGTGCCTCTCGGCAAGATAGGGAGGATAAAGCGGTGCAAGGCCACCAAGCAGGCAGAGTTTTGCTTTGTCGCCGCTCAGCGCCATGACGGCATCGAGCGCTTCGTCGATCCCGGCAGCACCGGTATGGAGGATCCGCAAAGCCGTCTCGTCGCCACGCGCCGCAAAGTTGAAAACATGAGGCGTCTGACGCCCGAAGTCGCCGGGCTTGGCCAGCCGCGCGAAATCGACGATCAGTTCCGGATTGTTGTCGAACTCGGCCAAGATCGCCTCGCAGAGCGGCGTCATCGGCCTTATCCGGTCGAAGGCAAGCAGGGTTTCCTGCAGCGCGAGCTGCCCGAGCCTTGCGCCGCTGCCGAGATCGCTCACCTGAAACCCCCAGCCGGCGATGGATCTGAACTGACCGTGGCTGCGGATGATGTAGACGGTCCCGGTCCCAACGATGCCGATCGCACCGTCTTCGTCACCGATCGCACCCTGCAAGGCGATGACGCCGTCAGAAACGATCTGCGATCTGGCAAAGGGGAGACGTTCGGTCACATAGCCAACCGCGCCGCCGACATTGTTGCCGGCAAGACCCAGGATTGCAGATGCGGATGAAAGATCCGGCGTGAGCCCTGCTTCTTCGAACGCCTGCTTCGCGGCTTCAGCAATATGCCTGAGGGCGGTGTCGGGATCGGTCAGGATATTGGATGCACCGCTCTTGCCGCGGCCGAGCAGGGTGCCGTTCATATCGGCCAGCGCCGCCCGGCAGCTTGTCCCGCCGCCATCTATCCCGATCACGTAATCCGCCATGGATACCTCCACGAAGAATGATACCAAAAAAATACCATTTACCAAGGGCGAAATTATTGATGCGGACAGATCACGGCTAACACCCTATTTCGACTCGATTATTAGTCCTGAGTGACAGCTGCCGTGTTTCCGTGGGTAACTTTCGTTAATTTCCTGCTGGACAATTGGTATTTTTTTGGCATCATTTTGCTTGAGGGAGAAACGGATGAGCCAAACAGCCACCGAAGCCAGGCATGGGAATACGGAAGGGCTCGATACGCGCGCCCCGACCGAAATCCTTCGGCTTCTGGCGTCCGGTCAGCAGCAGGCGGCCAAGAGCGTCGATGCGGCGATCCCCGCTCTTGCGGATGCCGCGGAACTCGTTGCGTCGGCTCTGAGGCGTGGCGGAAAGCTTGTCTATGCAGGCGCCGGCAGCTCCGGCCTGATGGCCATGGCCGATGCGCTCGAGCTTCCCGGAACCTACGGCATTGCACGCGAGCAGATCGTCCTTCTTCTTGCCGGCGGAACGTCCGTCCTGGCTGACCTGCAGGGTGCGCCGGAGGATGATATCGCCCTGGCCGATCAGGATGCAGCGATCATTGCGGCGGGAGACTGCGTTCTCGCCGTGTCTGCAAGCGGCTCGACCCCTTACGTGCTGAAGATCGTCGAAATTGCCGGGGCCCGTGGCGCAAAGGTCGTGGCACTCGCCAACAATCCCGATGCACCCCTTTTTGACCATGCCGATGTGGCCGTCCTTCTCGAAACGCCGCCGGAACTGGTGGCGGGGTCGACGCGCATGGGCGCGGGGACCGCACAGAAGCTTGCATTCAACATGCTGTCGACGTTGGCTGCGATCAAGCTCGGTCACGTGCATGACGGACACATGGTCAATCTGCGCGCCGACAATGCCAAGCTGCGCACCCGCGCCGCCGGCATGGTTGCCGATATCGCAGGCGTGACTGCCGACGAGGCGGTAAGATATCTGCAGGTGGCGGACGGATCGGTGAAGATCGCCGTGCTCCTGGCTGAAGGCGCCTCTGATGTCGACGCCGCACAATCGTTGCTTATTCGTTCCGATCACGTGTTGAGGAAAGCACTTGCGGAACTGAAGATGACGGAAACGACCGAGACTCGCGCTGCAAGGCGCTAACCAATAAGGGAGAACAGCATGAACAGCCTGTTGAAAACAATTCTTTTGGCCACGACGGTGCTCGCGTCCGCGGGTGCAGCGTCTGCGGCCGATGTCACGCTCAACATCGAGAGCTGGCGCAATGACGATCTGGCGATCTGGAAAGAAAAGCTGATCCCGGCCTTCGAAGCGAAGAACCCCGGCATCAAGCTCAACTTCTCGCCGACCGCACCGACCGAGTACAATGCGTCGCTCAACGCCAAGCTCGATGCAGGCTCTGCCGGTGACATCATCACCTGCCGTCCGTTCGATGCCTCGCTCGAACTCTTCAACAAGAAGCAGCTCGTCGATCTCACCAGCCTGTCGGGCATGAGCAATTTCTCGCCGGTCGCCAAGGCCGCCTGGTCGACAGACGACGGCAAGTCCACCTTCTGCGTGCCGATGGCATCCGTCATCCACGGCTTCATCTACAACAAGGACGCCTTCGACCAGCTGAAGATCGCAGTGCCGAAGACGAACGAGGAATTCTACGCCGCGCTCGACAAGATCAAGGCTGACGGTACGTTCATCCCGCTTGCCATGGGCACCAAGGATCTCTGGGAAGCCGCAACGATGGGCTACCAGAACATCGGCCCGAACTACTGGAAGGGCGAGGAAGGCCGCAAGGCGCTGATCGAAGGCAAGCAGAAGCTGACCGATCCGGAATGGGTCAAGCCCTACGAAGAGCTGGCCAAATGGAAGCCCTATCTCGGCGACGGTTTCGAAGCCCAGACCTATGCCGATAGCCAGAACCTGTTCACGCTCGGCCGCGCTGCGATCTTCCCGGCCGGTTCGTGGGAAATTGCGCTGTTCACCAGCCAGGCCCAGTTCAAGATGGGCGCGTTCCCGCCGCCGGTGCTCAAGGCTGGCGAAACCGGCTACATCTCCGACCATCCGGATATCGGCGTTGGCTTGAACACCAAGAGCAAGCATCCGGAAGAAGCCAAAAAGTTCCTGACCTGGGTTGCTTCGCCGGAATTTGCCGAGATCTACGCCAATTCGCTTCCAGGCTTCTTCAGTCTGAATTCGTCGCCTGTGAAGATGGCAGATCCGATGGCGCAGGAATTCGTCTCCTGGCGTGAAAAATACAAGCCGACGGTCCGCTCGACCTATCAGATCCTGTCGCGCGGCACCCCGAACCTCGAAAACGAGACCTGGGTCGAATCGGCCAACGTCATCAACGGCACCGATACTCCGGCCGTTGCCGCCGAAAAGCTCCAGAAGGGCCTCGACAGCTGGTACAAGCCAGGTAAGTGACAAGCTTCCCCTTCCCTTGATGGGGAGGGTCGGCCCGACGGGCCGGGGTGGGGTTATCCTTGTGCGTGTGGTGTCACCCCCACCTGCAGCTTCGCTGCGACCTCCCCCTTCAAGGGGGAGGTATCGTGATCATGCTGCGCCAGCGCAAGCACAAGAAAACAGGCAAAGCCATGAGCGACATCCACCCTTCATCTGCCCTGCAGTCGGTATCGATCAAGCGCCCGTTCCGCTGGCATATCGTCGTCTTCATGGCGCCGGCGCTGCTGGTCTACACGGCGATCATGATCCTGCCGCTGATCGAGACGCTCAGGCTTTCGTTCTACAACACTGTCGATGGTGCTCAGTCCTTCGTCGGCTTTGCAAACTACCAGGTCCTCTTCGGTGATGTCCGCTGGGCGCGCGATTTCTGGAATGCGCTCACCAACAACCTGATCTTCTTCGCCATCCACATGTGCGTGCAGAACCCGATCGGCATTGCGCTCGCAGCACTGCTGTCACTGCCGAAACTGCGGTTTGCCGCCTTTTACCGCACCGCCATCTTCCTCCCGACGCTTCTCTCCTTCGTCATCGTCGGCTTTATCTGGAAGCTCATCCTCTCGCCGATCTGGGGCGTTGCGCCCTGGCTGATGAGCCTTGCCGGCGCCAAATGGCTGTTTGCGCCCTGGCTCGGTCAGTCCGGCCCAGCCCTGATTGCGGTTTCCCTCATCTCGGTTTGGCAATATGTCGGCATACCCATGATGCTGATCTATGCGGCGTTGCTCAGCATCCCGGAAGAGGTGGTCGAAGCTGCCGAATGCGATGGCATTACCGGCTGGAGCCAGTTCTGGAAGATCAAGCTGCCGCTCATTCTGCCGGCGATCGGCATCATCTCGATCCTGACCTTCGTCGGAAATTTCAACGCCTTCGATCTGGTCTACACGGTACAGGGCGCGCTTGCGGGCCCTGATATGTCGACGGATATTCTCGGCACGCTTCTCTACCGTACCTTCTTCGGTTTCCAGCTGCAGCTCGGAGATCGCTCCATGGGGGCAACGATTGCAGCGGTGATGTTCGTCATCATCCTTGCCGGCGTCTCGTTTTACCTTTTCGCCATCCAGCGGCGCATGCGCCGCTACCAGTTCTAGGGGCGTCCAGACATGTCCAACAAGGCACGCTCTTCACCGCTCCGCTCGAGCCTCGTGCATCTGGCTTTGATCGCCTACACGCTGATTGCGCTGTTTCCGGTCTTTCTCACCATCATCAACTCGTTCAAGGATCGCAATTCGATCTTCCGCAATCCGATGCAGGTTCCCACACCGTCGAGCTTCAGCCTGATCGGCTACCAGACGGTTCTCGGCCAGGCGGATTTCATCGGCTATTTCCAAAACAGCATGATCGTCACGGTCGTCTCGATCGCGCTCGTGCTGTTGTTCGGCGCGATGGCCGCCTTTGCGCTGTCAGAGTATCGCTTCCGCGGCAATACGCTTCTGGGGCTCTATATGGCGATCGGGATCATGATCCCGATCAGGCTCGGCACGGTGGCAATCCTGCAGGGCATGGTCGCATCGGGCCTCGTCAACACGCTGACCGCGCTGATCCTTGTCTATACGGCGCAAGGCATACCGCTTGCGATCTTCATCCTGTCGGAATTCATGCGCACGGTCTCCGATGACCTTAAGAATGCCGGCCGCATCGATGGGCTCTCGGAATATGCGATCTTCTTCCGCCTGGTCCTGCCGCTGATCCGGCCGGCCATGGCAACGGTCGCCGTCTTCACCATGATCCCGATCTGGAACGATCTCTGGTTCCCGCTGATCCTTGCACCGTCTGAGGCCACCAAGACGGTGACGCTCGGATCGCAGATCTTCATCGGCCAGTTCGTCACCAACTGGAACGCGGTGCTCGCGGCCCTGTCGCTCGCCATCCTGCCGATCCTCGTCCTTTACGTCATCTTCTCGCGGCAACTGATCCGCGGCATCACGTCTGGAGCCGTCAAGTGAGTTCAACCGAAAAGCCGATCCGCGTTCTTGTCGCAGGCCTCGGCAATATGGGCCGCAGTCATGCGCTGGCCTATCACAACAACCCGGGCTTCGAGATCGTCGGTCTCGTCAACCGCTCGAAGCCGACGCTCGATCCGGCCCTTGCCGGCTACGAGATCCATGCCGATTTCCTGACTGCCCTTGCCGAGTTGAAGCCAGACCTCTGCGCCATCTGCACCTATTCCGACAGCCATGCGGACTATGCGGTCGCAGCCTTCCAAGCCGGCTGCGACGTGTTTGTCGAAAAGCCGCTGGCAACCACGGTTGCCGATGCCGAGCGCGTCGTTTCCGCCGCCAAGGCCGCAGGCAAGAAACTGGTGATCGGCTATATCCTGCGCCACCATCCGTCCTGGATCCGCCTGATTGCCGAAGCCCGCAAGCTCGGCCCGCCCTATGTGTTCCGCATGAACCTCAACCAGCAATCGTCAGGCCCCACCTGGGATGTCCACAAGGCGCTGATGCAGACGACGCCGCCGATCGTTGATTGCGGCGTTCATTATGTCGATGTCATGTGCCAGATCACCGATGCCAAGCCGGTGGAAGTGCGCGGCATGGGTCTGCGCCTTTCCGATGAAATTGCGCCCGACATGTATAATTACGGCCACCTTCAGGTGATCTTCGATGACAAGTCGGTCGGCTGGTACGAAGCTGGCTGGGGCCCGATGATTTCCGAGACTGCGTTCTTCGTGAAGGACGTGATGTCACCGAAGGGCTCGGTCTCGATCGTCATGGACCCCAATGCCAAGTCCGACGATATCGACACGCATACCAAAACCTCCGTCATTCGCCTTCACAGCGCCGAGACCGGTCCGGACGGCAGGTTCATCAGGCCCGACGAGGATATGACCATGGACGGCGAACCCGGCCATCAGGAGCTTTGCGATTTCGAGCAGGCCTATATGCTGAAGGCGATCCGCGAGGATATCGATCTCAGCCGCCACATGGATGATGCGGTCCAGTCGCTGCGCGTCTGCCTCGCAGCGGATGAAAGCGCCCGGACCGGCAAGCCGATCTATCTCTGAAAGCAACGCAAGCAATCGTACCGGACGGGTCAGCGTCCGGTACGATTGCACCAAACGACAGAAGTGGGAATACGCTCGTGGGTTCGCTGCAACTGAAATCCATCCGAAAGGCCTTCGGCGATCATGAAGTGCTGAAGGGCATCGACCTCGAGGTTCAGGATGGCGAGTTCGTCATCTTCGTGGGTCCATCCGGCTGCGGCAAGTCCACGCTGCTGCGGGTCATTGCAGGCCTTGAAGATGCGTCATCGGGCTCGATCCGGATCGACGACCAAGAAATGGCAACCACCCCGCCCGCCAAGCGCGGCATCGCCATGGTCTTCCAGTCCTATGCGCTCTACCCGCATCTGACGGTGAAGGACAATATGGGCCTAGGTCTGAAGCAGGCCGGAACGGACAAGGCCGAGATCGAGACGCGGGTGTCGAATGCCTCGTCGCTCCTATCGCTCGATCCCTATCTCGCCCGACGCCCGGCAGAGCTCTCGGGTGGTCAGCGCCAGCGCGTGGCGATCGGTCGTGCCATCGTGCGGGAACCGAAACTCTTCCTGTTCGACGAGCCGCTTTCCAACCTCGATGCGGCGCTGCGCGTCCAGACGCGGCTCGAGATCGCCCGCCTGCACCGGCGCCTGAAGGCGACGATGATCTACGTCACCCACGACCAGGTTGAGGCGATGACGCTTGCCGACAAGATCGTCGTCCTCAGCGCCGGCGCGATCGAGCAGGTCGGGTCTCCAATGGAGCTTTACAACAAGCCGGCCAACGTCTTCGTCGCCGGTTTCATCGGCTCGCCGCAGATGAACTTCATCCCGGGCGAAACGCTTTCCGAAAGCGGCATCAAGACCATCGGCATCCGGCCGGAGCATATCGCCCTGTCGCGAGAAAGCGGCGACTGGAAGGCCAAGGTAGTCCATGCCGAGCACCTCGGCGCCGATACCATCCTCTATCTCGAAACCGAGACGGCGGGCCTCATCACGGTCCGTCTGTTCGGCGAGCATCGCTATGGTCCAGACGACATCGTCTTTGCCACACCAGACAAGGCCTCGCTGCACCGGTTCGACGAAAACGATCAGGCGATCGGTTAACCTTTAAATCGGCTGTAACCAGTTTCGTGTTCCACTACCTCCAATGCGGGAAAGCGAACCTTTGCGCTCCTTCCGCGTTATGGGGATGGAGGAAACGGCAATGACGGTAATTTTAATTCTGATTGCAGCGGTCGCCACTCTCGCAGGGACCGGCGCCTTGGTGGTTCGCCAGATCGCGGATGCTCGCCGCCAGCAGTACCAGGACGAGGTTCTGGCCTCAGATCTCGGCTATCTGCGCGAAGTCGAGCGCACCAAGAAGCGCTTCCGGCACGCGGCCCACAAAACCCGCAAACTCGCCGCCCGCCGCACCCGGATTCATCAGACGAAAGCTGCGCACAGCACAGCCGCGTACTTCGCGAATTAGGCCTTGTCGGCCTCTATTCAGCAGTCGGTTTGTTCGGAGAAAGATTTGGTGGAGCTAAGCGGGATCGAACCGCTGACCTCTTGCATGCCATGCAAGCGCTCTCCCAGCTGAGCTATAGCCCCATCAGGGTGGTCCGGGTGTTCCGGTCCTTGGGAACTCCGAAGCAGCGATGCTGACCGGAGTGGCGGCTTATTACGTCCGGTTTTCGGAGAGTGCAAGCCTGTTTTTCAAAGCCCGGCAATTTTTCTTCAAATTACCGGGCTTTAGGTCGAAAGATCAATTCTCGTCGTCGTCGCCGCCAACGCCGACAATGCCGGTTACGTCGTCGTCTTCATCGTCTTCGTCGGCTTCGAGGAAGGTGTTGTCGTCATCGTCGCCGATATCGACATCATCGTCGTCGCCCAGATCCGGGATGTCGTCGCCGGTTGCCGCATCGTCGGCGTCGTCGGTTGCGACGGGCTCGACAGTTGGGTTCTCGACGTCGACTTCCTCGACATCTTCTTCTTCCGCCTGCTCCAGCTTTGCAGCGGCGCTGTTTTCGGCGAAGAACGACAACGGCCAGGACTTGCCGCTATAGGGGGAAACGACGGGATCGCGGTTCAGATCGTAAAACTTCTTGCCGGTATCCGGGTCGGTGCGCTTGGTTCCGAGTTCCGCTTTAGCCACTATCAAAGCCTCATGAGATGGCCGAACAGGTCGGCGAAGCCGCATAAAGCGGCAATCAATGGGTGAAAAATCTAAGCCGGTCCCCATAAGGCCTGGCGGGCTCCATGTCAAAGACTAACTTTTCCTGAATTCCTTGGCAGGCAGGCTAATGACCCGCCTTTTTCTTTGTGATAACGACGGCGGAAATCAAAGGCATACGAGCAAGGACCGATCATGTCGCATGGGATTGCCCTCAAACCGGCAAAGTCGAGAAGATCGACAAACCTCACCGGGACCGTCCGCATCCCGGGCGACAAGTCCATCTCGCATCGTTCCTTCATGTTCGGAGGCCTGGCTGCCGGCGAGACGCGGATCACCGGCCTCTTGGAAGGCGAAGACGTCATCAACACCGGCAAGGCGATGCGTGCCATGGGCGCGAAGATCGACAAGGTCGGCGCCGAGTGGATCATCCAGGGCACCGGCAACGGCGCGCTGCTCGCACCGCAGGCGCCTCTCGATTTCGGCAATGCCGGCACCGGCTGCCGCCTGACGATGGGTCTCGTCGGCGTCTACGATTTCGAGTCCGCCTTTATCGGCGATGCCTCGCTGTCCAAGCGGCCGATGGGCCGGGTGCTCGATCCATTGCGCGAGATGGGCGTCCAGGTGACGTCGATGGACGGCGACAGGCTGCCCGTCACGCTGCGTGGTCCGCGCACGCCCAACCCCATCGTCTACCGCGTGCCCATGGCCTCGGCGCAGGTCAAGTCCGCGGTGCTGCTTGCCGGCCTCAACACGCCTGGTGTCACCACCGTGATCGAACCGGTCATGACCCGCGACCATACGGAAAAAATGCTGCAGGGTTTCGGCGCTGATCTGACCGTCGAGACCGATGCCGATGGCGTCCGCACGATCCGGCTTGAAGGTCGCGGCAATCTCAAGGGCCAGGTGATCGATGTTCCCGGCGATCCGTCCTCGACCGCGTTCCCGCTTGTGGCTGCGATCCTGGTGCCGGGATCGGACGTGACCATCATGAACGTCCTGATGAACCCCACCCGCACCGGTCTTATCCTGACGCTGCAGGAAATGGGCGCGGATATCGAGGTGATGAATGCCCGCAGCGCGGGTGGCGAGGATGTGGCCGACCTGCGCGTCCGCGGCTCCGACCTCAAGGGCGTCACTGTTCCCGCCGATCGTGCACCATCGATGATCGACGAATATCCCGTCCTCGCGGTCGCCGCAGCCTTTGCCGAGGGAACGACGACGATGCTCGGTCTCGAGGAGCTGCGCGTCAAGGAGTCCGACCGTCTCTCGGCCGTTGCCGAAGGTCTGAAGCTGAACGGCGTCGATTGCGATGAAGGCAAGGAAACGCTTGTCGTGCGCGGCCGTCCAGGCGGCAAGGGCTACGGCAATCCGTCAGGCGCCGCCGTCGTCACCTATCTCGATCACCGCATCGCCATGAGCTTCCTCGTTCTCGGTCTCGCATCGGAGCACGAAGTCACGGTCGACGACGCCTCGATCATCGCCACCAGCTTTCCGGAGTTCATGGATCTGATGACCGGTCTCGGCGCGCAGATCGAGAACCACATCGAAGGAAAGACCTGAGGCGCACGCTAATGTACCAACCGCCGCATTTCCGCGAAGACGATCTCGGCACCCAGCATGCGCTGATCCGCGCCTATCCGCTGGGCATGCTGATCACATCGGGAAATTCCGGTCTGCTGGCCAACCCGGTGCCGTTTCACCTCGATGGAGAAGCCTCTGATAAAGGCGTGCTGCGGCTGCATCTTGCCCGGGCGAACAGCCAGTGGAAAGACATCCGCGACGGCGCGAGTGTCCTTGCTGTGTTTCAGGGCGCCGATAGCTACGTGACACCGTCCTGGTACCAGACCAAGCAGGAGACGGGTAAGGTCGTGCCCACCTGGAACTACGCCATCGTTCAGGCCCGCGGCCCGGCCCGCATCATCGAAGACGCCGGCTGGCTGCTTGCCCAGATCGAGGCGATCACCAGCGAGCACGAGAACAGCCGGCCGATGCCCTGGTCCGTCAACGATGCGCCAGACGATTTCATTTCCGCCCAGTTGAAGGGTATCGTCGGTGTCGAGATCGAGATCTCGGAGATCGAAGGAAAGTGGAAGGTCAGTCAGAACCGCCCGGTCGGCGATCGTGAAGGCGTTGCCTCTGGCCTTGATGATATGCCCGGTCAGAACGCAATGGCCGATCTTGTACGCCGCTACGGAGCTTCCCGCCTGACATGAATCCTGCAGACAACACTACGCCTCTGGTGATCGCAATCGATGGCCCTGCGGCAGCCGGCAAGGGAACCCTGTCGCGCCAGATCGCCGAAACCTACGGCTTCCAGCATCTCGATACGGGCCTCACCTACCGCGCAGCGGCCAAGGCGCTGCTTGATAGGGGTCTGCCCCTCAACGACGAGGCCGTTGCCGAGACGATGGCGCGCGACGTTGAACTTGCAGGTCTCGACCGCGAAATTCTCTCGGCCCATGCGATTGGCGAAGCGGCCTCGAAGATCGCCGTCATGCCCGCCGTGCGCCGGGCGCTGGTGGAAGCGCAGCAGGCGTTTTCGAAACGCAAGCCGGGCACGGTGCTCGACGGTCGCGATATTGGCACTGTCGTCTGCCCTGATGCACCGGTGAAACTTTACGTCACCGCCTCGCCGGAAGTGCGTGCCAGACGCCGTTACGACGAGATCGTCGGCCGCGGCGATGCCGCAGATTTCGACGAGATTTTTGCGGATGTGCAAAAGCGCGACGACCGCGACATGGGGCGTGCCGACAGCCCTTTGAAGCCTGCGAAAGACGCACACTTGCTTGATACGTCAGAAATGGGTATAGAGGCCGCGTTTCAGGCCGCGAAGGCGATTATCGACGCCGCCCTGAAAGGATGATGACCGACCGGATAACCGGCGGCGCATTCGAGCCCGATATCTTAGTCCTTGCGCCGGATTGCCTCTGAACATGACGAGGCGGGCTTGGATTTCGGGTGTGATCAACACGAACCCACGGCGCAATGTGTCCTTGACTGGACACGACCAGGAGATTTCATGGCAGTAACTAACCCGTCGCGGGAGGACTTCGCAGCCCTTCTCGAAGAATCCTTCGCAACCAATGATCTGGCCGAAGGCTACGTTACCAAAGGTCTGGTAACGGCGATCGAAAAGGACATGGCCGTTGTTGACGTCGGCCTCAAGGTCGAAGGTCGCATCGCGCTGAAGGAATTCGGCGTCAAGGGCAAAGACGGTTCGCTGAAGGTCGGCGACGAAGTCGAAGTCTATGTCGAGCGCATCGAAAACGCGCTTGGCGAAGCAGTTCTGTCGCGCGAGAAGGCTCGCCGCGAAGAGAGCTGGGTCAAGCTCGAAGTCAAGTTCGAAGCTGGCGAACGCGTTGAAGGCGTTATCTTCAACCAGGTCAAGGGCGGCTTCACGGTCGATCTCGACGGCGCTGTTGCCTTCCTTCCGCGCAGCCAGGTCGACATCCGTCCGATCCGCGACGTGACCCCGCTGATGCACAACCCGCAGCCCTTCGAAATCCTCAAGATGGACAAGCGTCGCGGCAACATCGTTGTTTCGCGTCGTACGGTTCTTGAGGAGTCCCGTGCAGAACAGCGCTCGGAAATCGTTCAGAACCTTGAAGAAGGTCAGGTTGTTGACGGCGTCGTCAAGAACATCACCGATTACGGTGCGTTCGTTGACCTCGGCGGCATCGACGGCCTGCTGCACGTGACCGACATGGCATGGCGCCGCGTCAACCATCCGTCGGAAATCCTGTCCATTGGCCAGCAGGTCAAGGTTCAGATCATCCGCATCAACCAGGAAACCCACCGCATCTCGCTCGGCATGAAGCAGCTCGAGTCGGATCCGTGGGATGGCATCGCTGCCAAGTACCCGGTTGGCAAGAAGATCTCCGGTACCGTCACGAACATCACGGACTACGGCGCATTCGTCGAGCTGGAGCCAGGCATCGAAGGCCTGATCCACATCTCGGAAATGTCCTGGACCAAGAAGAACGTACATCCCGGCAAGATCCTTTCGACCACGCAGGACGTCGACGTTGTCGTTCTCGAAGTCGATCCGTCGAAGCGCCGCATCTCGCTCGGTCTCAAGCAGACCCTCGAGAACCCATGGCAGGCATTTGCGTTCAGCCATCCGGCCGGCACTGAAGTCGAAGGCGAAGTCAAGAACAAGACCGAATTCGGCCTGTTCATCGGCCTCGACGGCGACGTTGACGGCATGGTTCACCTCTCCGACCTCGACTGGAACCGTCCAGGCGAACAGGTCATCGAGGAGTTCAACAAGGGCGACGTCGTAAAGGCTGTCGTTCTGGATGTGGACGTCGAGAAGGAGCGTATCTCGCTCGGCATCAAGCAGCTTGGCAAGGATGCTGTCGGCGAAGCCGCAACATCCGGCGAACTGCGCAAGAACGCTGTCGTTTCGTGCGAAGTCATCGCCGTCAACGACGGTGGTGTTGAAGTGAAGCTTGTTGCTCACGAAGACATCACGTCCTTCATCCGCCGCAACGACCTGGCACGCGATCGCGACGATCAGCGTCCGGAGCGTTTCTCGGTTGGTCAGGTTTTTGACGCCCGCGTCACGAACTTCTCCAAGAAGGATCGCAAGGTCATGCTGTCGATCAAGGCTCTCGAGATCGCTGAAGAAAAGGAAGCAGTTGCACAGTTCGGTTCGTCCGACAGCGGCGCTTCGCTCGGCGACATCCTCGGCGCGGCTCTGAAGAACCGCGGCAGCGAGTAATCGTTGTAGCTTGAAATGCGAAAGCCGCCGGATCGAAAGATCCGGCGGCTTTTTTCATGCCCGCTTTTTTGAGGCCGCACCGTGAACCGTCGGCTCAGGCCCACCCTGCCATGCGCCAGTAAAGTTCGTTCGGACGACGATCGTCGTTGCTGGCCTCCGAGGACGCAGCTTCGTCGTCGCCTGGGTTGTCGTCGTCAGTCGGCTCGTTGCCGTCATCAGCGTGATCGAAAGCCTGGTCCTGGCTGTGGTCTGCTTCGCCATCCTCGTCCACTGCCGTCACCGGCTGCGTCTTGCGGTTTTCGCGCCGCGGCTCGTCGTCCGCCATCGGGTAGGGGACAAACGGCAGGCCTATCGCCTCGCGCTGGACAAGCGGCAGCGGCACGGGCATCGGCTGGATGTCGGGGTCTGGCACGGCCTCCGGGGCTCCGGTGGTTTTTGCGCCGGTGGCGTGACGTTCGTTTGCAACGCGCAGCAGATCGTCCTCGGCATGCGTTATCCCGGCCGTCTGCATCGCGTCTATGTCCGGAGCACCCGCGGCAGGTTGTCCCTGTCCGCCGGCATGTGCCACCGTCCCACTGCCCCCTCCGCCAAATAGGTTCTTGAAAAGCGCCGCTGTCGAATTGTCGACCGGAGTTCCTGTCGCGAGTAGCGCCGCCTGAAGCGCGCTTGGCGCAATCGCTGATACGAGTTGCGCCAGATTGCTGGGCCATTCCACAGCGGGTTTCGGTGCCAACGCCGTTTCGGCATCGCTGATCGGGATTTTCATGTCATTGTCGAAGGCATCGATAACCGATGCGACCAGAGCCCCGGTATTCGTCACCGTCGAGATGCCCGGTACGGAGGTCTGCGGCAGGGCTCCTGGCGAAACTTGCTGCATCAGCCCCGCATCTGCGGCCGCGATCGATAAGGCTTGCGCAGGCGCCGGGCTCGCGTCCGGCTTGATCGGAACCGCGTTTGAGACGGCGGGAGACGGCGTGGCGGGTTTGGATTGCAGGTCGGTGGTTGCCGTCGCGAGACCTTCTGATCGGACCGGCATCGGCCGCGCAAGGACCGCCTCGCGGGTCGGCTCTTCCTGCAAGTCAACGAGGGGCGGCAGCAGTTGGGGTTTCTGAAGCTCAGTACCGGGAACCTTTGTGGCAGGAGCCGCGGCGGCTGACCCGCTCGTGGGTGGCGAGAACGGAGCGATAGCTGGTGCCGCTGCACCGGGAGCCGGCGGCGTTGCACTGGTGGCGGGTGACGTCACCGACTGCGATTTTGCTCCGATGTCAGGCAGAGCGCCGGGGGATGGCCCGGGGGTCTCTGTACTTGCTGTGTCCGGAGAAGAACCGGGCAGAGGAACTGCCGGCGATGCGGGGCCCGGCGCCGAGGTCTGGGGCGCTGAGGTGCCGGGCAGGGAAGCTGACGGCGAGGGGGCGCTGGTCCGTGACGCAAGGGAGGTTTTCGTATCATCTCCCGTTGCGCTGGCAATCTCATTCTGCCGATAGGAGCTGACTGCTGCATTCTCAACCGTATCGCTATCCGCGACAAGCGCTGCTTCCAGCGACAGGATCAGCCTGGCGGCATCGAGACCACCGGGGTTCTTGAGGATTTCGGCCAGCAGCGGCACGGACAAGCCCTTGACCAGCTGGCTCAGCGTTTTCTCAAGTGCGGCTAAGTCGACGGCGCTCATGGACTGCACCGCGACAGTCAGGCGCTCCGCATAGTCTGCCAGCAACTCGCCGTCGTTTCGCGGTATCTGCAGGAGTTGACCGATCGTTTCGGCGAAGATCGACGACCCGTAGGCAAGCTGCAACTGGCCGGAGAGCGACAGAAGGTTCAGGCGGCCACCCGCAATCAGTCCATCGTTCGCGGACAGGTCAAGGTCAGCTCCTGCGGCCGCCGCGATGGGACGTGTGGGAGCAACCGTACGGACCGGAGAGAGTGGGTCGGCCTGCATGCTTTGCGTAGCACTGACAGGAGTCAGCATGGCGCGCTTCCATCTGTCGCGTGTGAAAGGAAGGGACAACTCGGCCGCACACGACCGTACGCGCAAGGAGCACGCCGAAACTGCGCCGCCATCTCATGGCGCACGATTTGCCGATCAGCAATTTTAAGCGCGCTATGGTTAAATCATCGCTAATCGCCGGATTACACGGGCCGATGGTCAGCTGTGCGCAAAAATGTCGGTCTCGCCCCATCCGAGCAGATCGAGCTTTGCACGGGTCGGCAGGAACTCGAAACAAGCCGTGGCGTGTTCGATACGCTCATCGCGGAGCAGGCGTTCGGTCAGCTTGTCGCGCAGCGCATGAAGGTGAAGCACGTCGGACGCCGCATATTCCAGTTGGGCCTGCGACAGGGTTTCGGCCGCCCAGTCGGTCTGCTGCTGCGCCTTGGAGATGTCGACGTCGAGCAACTCTCTCAGATTGTCCTTGAGGCCATGTCGATCCGTATAGGTCCGCACAAGCCGCGATGCGACCTTGGTGCAGAAGACAGGCGTGGTCGTAACCCCGAACGTGTGAAACAGAACTGCGATATCGAACCGTCCGTAGTGGAAGATTTTCTGGTGGGTGGGATCGGCAAGCAATGCGACGAGATTGGGAGCGTCTTTTTGCCCCGAAGCGATCCGGATGACGTCCGCCGTTCCGTCGCCCGGCGATAGCTGCACGACACAGAGCCTGTCGCGGCGGGGAACGAGGCCAAGCGTTTCGGTATCGATCGCGACCGCGCCCGTGTAGCGCGACGCGTCGGAGGCTGGAATATCTCCATGATGGTACCGTATCGTCGTCTTCATGCGTGTCTCCGATGCCTCGCTGTCTGCCGGATAACCTAGAGGAAAGCTCAGGCGGAAGCACGCAGCCAGGACGTCTTATCCCGGACAATGGCTACCGCTTGGCGAAGACGAAACACGAACGCGTGAGCAATTGCCCAGCAATGCAGCAAACGCATTGCTGCATTGCAGCAGAGCCTCTTGGCGCACCGGGAAGATATGGCTAGAAGTTTGGTCATCGAACGACGCACCTCCTCCTCCCAGTGTCGTTCGATACGGATCAACAACACCCTCCTCCTCCCAGTTGTTGATCAAGTTTAAAGCCTGGCGCATCCTCCTCCCGCGCCAGGCTTTTCTCGTTTTGTATCCCTTAAAATCCTCTATGACCGGCTCTGCCTCCGCAGAACGCCTTGCTGCGCAATAAGAAAAAGCCAGCGCATCGCTGCACTGGCTTGTCCGGCATAAAGGTGGATCTGCAGGTCAGCCCAGAGCTTCTATCGCCTTCATCACGTCGTCGTCGATCTTGAGACCGTGCTGGATGCTTTCGGCGCGAAGACCGCGGCCTCGCCGGCCGGGCAGGCGGACACCGTCCTGCTTTGCCATTTCGCTCGCCAATGCCGCAAAGCGTTCTGCCGCGCCGCCACCCGTCGTGGCATCCGGATCGATGACGATCAGCGACTGGCCAAGCGCCGGCGGAGATCCGGTCTCGTCAAACAGCGAGCTGGCCTGGTAGGAGTATTGCGCACCGCCGATGCCGGCCGCCATCACTTCGACCATGAGTGCAAGCGCTGCCCCCTTGGCGCCCCCGGATGGCGCCATCGTTCCCTTGATCGCGGCAAATGCGTCGGTTGTCGGATTGCCGTCGGTGTCGAACGCCCAGTCGTCGGGAATACTGGTGCCCTTCTGGGTCGCTTCCATCACCTTGCCGCGGGCAACCTTGGAGAGTGCTAGATCGATGACCAGCGGCTCGTCACCGGCAATAGGCGCCGCAAAAGCGATCGGATTGGTGCCGAACAGCGGCACCTTGCCACCCCAGGGGGCCATGGAGGCGGGCGCGTTGGCAAACATCATCGCAACCAGCCCCTGCTCGGCAAAGCGCTCCACGGTCAACGCCATGACGCCTGCATGGTGCGAACGGTTGATGGCGGCAAAGGCGATGCCCTGTTCGCGCGCAATCGCTGGAAGTTCCAAGACAGCGAGATCGAGCGCCGGATAGGCAAAGCCAAAGTCCGCGTCGATTGCAAGAACTGCGGGCCTTGGCCTACTCGCCTTAGGCCGAGCACTGCCATCCACCTTGCCGGTCCGCACCTGTTTGACATAGGCCGGGATGCGGCGAAGCCCGTGACCGGACTGGCCGGCGGCTTCCGCCTGCACCAGGGCGCGGGCAACCGAGCGTGCGGTGCTATCAAGCACGCCGTTGGCTTCGAAAACGCCGCTCACCAGCGTTTCGGCTTCTTCAAGGGTAATCTGCATGGACAAGCTGTTCCGGGAGCGAGTGTTAAGGAGGGCAACCGAACCCGAAAGCACGGCTACTTGCACTCTACCGACTGAGTGACGAGGCTTGCAACACCTGCCGGTGCGATCGGAACAGGTGATGCGCGCCGAACGGCTGAGACGACGTAGTCGTCGATACGCGTATCTCCAGACGATCTGGCAACGGACACGCGCCCGATATTGCCATCGCTGTCGAAATTGAAGCTGATCGTCACGATCCCCTTCTGGTTTGACGGGCAGCGGCGGGCATTACGGGCGATCTTCGTGCGCACACGGGTCATCCAGGTGGACGGTGACATCGTCGAGGCCACCGATCCGCTCGAGGTCTGCGCAGCGGCAGTGCGCTCCGACGGCTTTGCCTGAACCTTTGCCTGCGCCTTTTCCTTCTGCGCCTGCGGCTGACGTCGTGGCTTTTCTACCTTCTGGACCGGCTTCGGTGGTGGTGGACGAGTGACCGGCAGCGGGACTTCCACGTTCTCCAACGCTGCGGTGACCTTCTGCTCGATCGGATCGACAGGCTCGGGCGGCGGCGTTTCGACGATCTCCGGCGGCGGGGGCGTTTCCTCCGGCAGCGGCGTCTCGATCACGGGTTCCGGCGGCGGTTCGGGTGTCTCCTCAGCCACTTCCGGTGGCGGTTCGACCGGTGGCGGCTCCTCGACGGGTTCGACCTCTTCGACCGGCTCGGTCTGCTGGGTCTCGACCAGTTGCCGGTCTTCGGTGTCGGTAGCGATCTGCTCTTCGTCCGGGATCGCCGCCTCCGGCTCCGGCGCAAGCTCGATCATGATGGCGGCCTGCGGACCGTTGTCGGCAAGTTCCTCCGGCTCTTGCCTCATCAGAAGCGCTGCGGCGGCAATGTGGACCGTGAGCACAAGGATAGCGGCAGATCCCCACAGCGCGATCTCGCCGATCCTGCTCGCATATCCTCTGCGCTGCATGGCAAGGCTCATGGAGCGCCTCCGGTGGCCGGCGAAGCGGCTGGTGCAGGCGCTGCTGGTGCGGCGGGTGTAGACGCTGGCGCCTGTTGGGCACCCGACGCGGCCTCCAACCCGACCAGCGCAATCTTCAGGTAGCCGGAATCGCGCAGCAGGTTCATCACTTCCATGAACTGCCCGTAATCGACGGCCTTGTCGGCCCGCAGGAAGATCCGCGTATCCTTATTGCCTTCGGTCTGACGGTCGAGATTTGCGGCAAACTGTTCGCGCGCGACCGGATCGTTGCCGATATTGAGCGACAGGTCGTCCTTGACCGTCACGTAGAGAGGCTCGTCCGGTCGTTCTGCGGGCTTTGCGCTGGAGGCGGGCAGATCGACATTGACGTCGACCGTCGACAGCGGCGCGGCCACCATGAAAATGATTAGGAGCACCAGCATGACGTCGATAAACGGCGTCACGTTGATCTCGTGATTTTCGGGAAGTTCATCGCCGTGATGTTCGCGAATGCCGCCTGCCATGGGTTTATTCCCCCGCGACCAGAGACATCGACGCAGGCCTGCGTCCGCCCGGCGGCACCTTGCGGAAATCCAGATCGCGGCTGACCAGTCTTTCGACACCGGAAGCAGCGTCGGCCAGCAGCTGGCGGTAGCCGGTGACCGAGCGGGCGAAGGCGTTGTAGATGATGACAGCAGGAATTGCGGCGACCAGACCAAGGGCGGTCGCAAGCAGCGCTTCGGCGATGCCGGGTGCCACGACCGCAAGGTTGGTCGTGTTGGACTGCGAAATGCCGATGAAGGAATTCATGATGCCCCAGACCGTGCCGAACAGGCCGACAAACGGACCGACCGAACCGATCGAGGCAAGAATGCCCGTGCCGCGGGCCATGCGCCGTCCGGAATAGGCTTCGATGCGCGACAGAACCGAAGACACGCGCTCCTTGACGCCACCGGTTTCCGCGTAATCAAGAGCTGCTTCGGAAAGCTCCACCTCTTCCGTCGCGGCACGCAGCATCAGGGCCGCAGGCCCGCCGCGACGGCCCGTCGTCTCAAGCGCTTCAGGCAGCGTATGCGCGCCCTGGATGATTTTCAGGACACGCTTTGCGCGGGTACGGGCGCCCATCAGCTCCAGCGTCTTTGCGATCCAGATCGTCCATGTGAGAAGCGAGGCAATGGCAAGGCCGATCATCACGGCCTTCACCACCCAGTCGGCCGCCATGAACATGCCCCAGGGCGAAAGATTGTGAGGAATATCGGCGCGTGCTTCGGGGGAAGGTGCACCCGTTGCAGCCGGAGCCTGCTCGATTGGCGTCACGGAGGGAGCAGCAGGTTCTGCCGGGGTTGCGTCTTGAACGGGTGGCGGGGTCTGCTGTGTCGTAGGAGCAGCGCTTGGAGGATCAAGGGCCGGCGCCGTCTGTTGTGCCGGAGCAGGCGCTTCCGGTGCAGGCGCCTCGACCTGCGCGACCGCATTTGTCGTCATCAGCATCAAGGCCGCAATCGTTGTCACGAGGGGACCGGGCCCGGCAACGCGCAACTGCTTCCTGTCGAGGTGAGACTTCGGGACAACGGACATGGCAGCGATACTCCGACTGGTCGCCGGAAGGCTCAGTTGGCCCAACGGCTCGATATCATTCAGCCGGTCCGAAAACTGAGGGCGGCGGCTTGCCGCTATGCGATAATAAACATGAGTGTGGTTGGCAACTATAATCGGGAGAGTATCGCTTAAATTTGACTGCTTCCGTCATGATTTGGTCCGCATGGCCCTGCTGCCAGCCGCAGCCTGTCTCCCAAAGCTCCGCACAAACGAAAAAACCGCCGGAGATTTCTCTTCGGCGGTTGATGGTTTCGGCAGCGCTAAACTTACAGCGTGCGCGTGATGTGCTCCACGCGGAAGCACTCGATCGTGTCGCCTGCGCGGATATCTTCGTAGTTTTCGAACGCCATACCGCATTCCTGACCCATCGGCACTTCGCCGACTTCGTCCTTGAAGCGCTTGAGCGTCTTGAGCTTGCCTTCGTGAATGACAACGTTGTCGCGCAGCAGGCGGACGCCTGCACCACGCTCGACCTTGCCTTCGACGACGCGGCAACCTGCAACCTTGCCTGTCTTCGTGATGTTGAACACCTCGAGGATCTCGGCATTGCCAAGGAAGGTCTCGCGACGTTCTGGCGAAAGCAGACCCGACATCGCTGCCTTCACGTCATCCACCAGATCGTAGATGATGTTGTAGTAGCGGATCTCGGTGCCGGCACGATCGGCCGCTATGCGCGCCTGTGCGTTGGCACGGACGTTGAAGCCGATGATCGCTGCTTCGGAGGATTCGGCAAGCGCAAGATCCGACTCGGTGATCGCACCTGCGCCCGAATGGACGATGCGGGCGCGGACTTCGTCGGTGCCAAGCTTGTCGAGAGCGCCGATAATGGCTTCGACGGAACCCTGAACGTCGCCCTTGATGAGCAGCGGGAATTCCTTGTAGCCGGTATTCTGCAGCTTGCTCATCATCTGCTCGAGCGAACCGCGCTGACCGGACTGGCGAGCAACCGCCTTGTCGCGGGCAAGCCGCTGGCGATATTCGGAAATCTCGCGAGCACGGCTCTCGTTTTCAACGACGGCAAACTTGTCACCGGCAGCCGGAGTGCTGGAAAGACCGAGCACTTCGACCGGCATGGCCGGGCCGGCTTCCTTGACGTGAACACCCTTGTCGGTCACGAGCGCGCGGACGCGGCCCCACTGATCGCCGGCAACGATGATCTGGCCAGGCTTCAGCGTGCCCTTCTGGACGAGCACGGTTGCAACCGCACCGCGGCCACGGTCGAGCTGAGCTTCGATGACGATGCCTTCTGCCGTACGGACCGGATCTGCCTTGAGGTCGAGAATTTCGGCCTGCAGCAGAACTGCCTCGAGCAGCTTGTCGAGATTGGTCTTGTTCTTGGCCGAAACTTCGACGTCGAGAACTTCACCGCCCAGCGATTCCACGAACACTTCGTGCTGCAGCAGCTGCTGGCGCACCTTGTCCGGGTTGGCTTCGTGCTTGTCGATCTTGTTGATCGCCACGATGATCGGAACACCGGCAGCCTTTGCGTGGCTGATGGATTCAATCGTCTGCGGCATCACGCTGTCGTCGGCTGCAACCACGAGGATCGCGATATCCGTTGCCTGGGCACCACGGGCACGCATGGCCGTAAAGGCGGCGTGGCCGGGGGTGTCGATGAAGGTGATCTTCTGGCCGTTCTGTTCGACCTGATAGGCACCGATATGCTGGGTGATGCCACCGGCTTCACCCGAAACTACGTTGGCCTGGCGGATCGCGTCGAGAAGCGAGGTCTTGCCATGGTCGACGTGACCCATGATCGTCACGACCGGAGGACGCGACACCATTTCGCCGGCGTCGTCCATCTGGTTGAAGATACCTTCTTCAACGTCCGATTCCGAAACGCGCTTGACCGTATGGCCGAATTCACCGGCAATGATTTCAGCGAGATCGGCGTCGATGACGTCGCCGGCCTTCATCATCTGGCCTTCCTTCATCAGGTACTTGATAACGTCGACGGCGCGTTCAGACATGCGCTGCGACAGTTCCTGAATGGTGATGGTCTCAGGCAGGATCACCTCGCGCATAACCTTTTCGCGGGTTTCCTGCATTTGGCTGCGGCGGAACTTTTCCTGCCGGCGGCGCATGGCAGCCATCGAACGACCACGGCCGGTGCCGTCATCATCAGTGCTGGCAGCGGTGATCGTCAGCTTGCCCTGGCGACGGCCTTCTTCGACCTTCGGGCGTGTCGGTGGCTTGGCAGGAACGGGCGCTGCAACGCGGCCGCGACCTGGAATGGTCCGGGCAGGTGCGCGATCCTCTTCCTCGTCGTTGCGGCGACCACGTCCGATGACGGGGGCGGCAACAGGTGCGGCTCCCGGCGTCGGGCGAGCCGAGTTACGGTTGTCCTGGGTATTGGCGTTGCGATCTGCAGCGGCTGGCGCTGGCGCAACCGGTGCCGGACGCAGAGCTTCCTCGGCGGCGCGTGCCTTGGCTTCTTCGGCCAGACGTGCTGCTTCTGCTGCTTCTTCGACCTTGCGGCGCTCGTCTTCTACCTTACGGCGCGCATCATCCTCGACGCGCTGCTTGGCTTCGACCACATCGCGCGCCTGGGCTTCGACGAGTGCGCGACGGCGTGCATCCATCTCGCTTGCGGACAGGTCGTGCAGGACAGCACCACCCGAACGCTGCGGCTGGCGCTGCGGCTGTGACGGCTGCTGCGGACGCTGGCCCTGATGCGACGAGGGACGCTGACCCTGCGATGACGAAGGGCGCTGGCCCTGCGAAGAACCGGGGCGGTATCCCTGCGATGAAGGCTGCTGGACGCGCGGCTGCGGCGGGCTAGGCTGGCTGACGGGTGCAGCAGGGGCGGGGGTTGCAGGTGCGGCGGCGGCCACAGGGGCGGCTGGTGCCGGCGCTGCAGGGGTTGCCGGCTGCGGGCGTGGCGCTACAGGAGCGGCTGCCTCGACTGGCCGAGGGGCCGGTGCTGCGATCGGTGTAATTGGCTTTTCGTCGAGCGGACGGGTCGGACGGCGCTTGACCGTCTCGACGACGACCGCCTTGGTCCGGCCGCGACCCATGTCCTGGCGCACAGTACCCTGGGTCACACCCGATGGTTTCAGGGTAAGGGTCTTCTTCACGCCCAGTGTCTTGTCGTCGTTGTTATCAGTCATTCCGTTCCTGTTCCTTCGGACAGGAACAGATGGAAGCCATCAGTGCCTGTCGTTCAATTCGTACATATCGATGTGCGTCCGGCAAAAACCGGTAACCGCGTCATTGTTTCGGCATGTCAGCGACACCTTTTGTCTGGGACAGACCGCCCTTGCGGTACTGTTCAAGTAGGTTTGCGCGTTTCACTACACCTTCACCCGCCTGTCCCGCAAGCGCGCAGGCATGGATAAAAGCATTCTGGCCCATCACTTCGTCCAGTTCGGCCCCCGTGAAGAGCAAAAAGGATGGAATTTCTTCCTCGGCATTCGAGCCGAATTTGAAGGCCTTGCGGGCCTGATCGATCTTCCGGATACCGTCTGCCGCAGCGTCTGAGGCATGAAAGACGGCAATCGCGCCGCCGGAGCGAACTGCGGCATCGACCTTCGTCGCGCCCGAGATAAACTGGCTCGCCTTGCGGGCCATGTTCATCATGCCGATCAGATCGGCCGCGAGCAGTCTGTCGACCGTCGCCCCGAGATCGGCATCCGCCTTAGCGTCCGTTTTCAACGCGCGGGCGAAGGATTTCTTCTGGACCGCCCGGTCGATTAACGCCCGTTCGGCCTTTACCCAGCAGCCCCGCCCCGGAAGGCGACGCTTGAGATCGGGAACAACCTGACCATCAGGCCCGGCCACGAAGCGGATCAGCGTTTCCGGTGATCCGGCTTCACGGGTGACGATGCAGGTACGGTCATTCACGATAAGCTCGTCGTCTGCATCGTCGTCTGGTTCATTGCCAATCGGGATCATTCCCGCTCGGCGGCAGGCGCCTCCTCGGCGTCTTCGGCCTCTGGTGCTTCTTCTGTGGCAAGATCAGCCTCGGTGATCCAGCCAGCCAGCAGGCGGGCCTGCACGACCATGTTTTCAGCTTCGGTGCGCGAAACTTCGAACTTCGAAAACAGACCTTCGAACTTCTTGGTCTCGCCGTCCTTGCGCTCGCTCCAACCGACAAGATCATCGGCCGCGCAGCCGGCAAAATCCTCGATCGTCTTGATGCCGTCTTCGCCAAGCGCGACCAGCATCTGACCGGTCAGGCCGTCGATCTGCTTCAGCTCGTCGGCAACACCGAGTGCGACGCGCTTCGCATCGTTTTCGGATTCGATCCGCTCAAGATATTCGCGGGCACGGGTCTGGATCTCGGTCGCGGTGTCTTCGTCGAAACCGTCGATGGACGAGATTTCGTCGAGCTCGACATAGGCAAGCTCTTCAACGGCGGCAAAGCCTTCGGACGCCAGCACCTGGCCAACCATCTCGTCGACATCAAGCGCGTCCATGAACAGGTTGGTGCGCTCGTTGAATTCCTTCTGGCGGCGCTCCGATTCCTCGGCTTCCGTCATGATGTCGATATCCCAGCCGGTCAGCTGCGATGCAAGGCGGACGTTCTGGCCACGACGACCGATCGCCAGCGACAGCTGCTCGTCGGGAACCACGACTTCGATCCGCTCGCTGTCCTCGTCGAGAACAACCTTGGAGACTTCAGCCGGCTGCAGCGCGTTGACGATGAACGATGCCGGATCCTGGCTCCACGGAATGATGTCGATCTTTTCGCCCTGCAGTTCGCCGACGACGGCCTGAACGCGCGAACCGCGCATACCGACGCAGGCGCCGACCGGATCGATCGACGAGTCGTTGGAAACGACAGCGATCTTGGCGCGCGAGCCAGGATCGCGGGCAACGGACTTGATCTGGATGATGCCGTCGTAGATTTCAGGCACTTCCATGGTGAACAGCTTCACCATGAACTGCGGATGGGTACGCGACAGGAAAATCTGCGGGCCACGCTGTTCGCGGCGCACGTCGTAGACATAGGCGCGAACGCGGTCACCGTAGCGCATGTTTTCGCGCGGGATCATCTCGTCACGGCGAATGATGCCTTCGCCACGACCGAGGTCGACGATGACGTTGCCATATTCGACGCGCTTGACGGTGCCATTGACGATTTCGCCGACGCGGTCCTTGAACTCGTCGAACTGACGGTCACGTTCCGCTTCGCGCACCTTCTGGACGATAACCTGCTTGGCAGACTGGGCAGCGATACGACCGAAATCCATCGGCGGCAGCGGATCGGCGATGAAGTCGCCGATCTTGGCGTCAACGTTGCGATCGAGCGCCAGCGTCAGCGGGATCTGCGTGCCGTAATCCTCGGCGACATCGACCACTTCCAGCAGACGCTGGAGACGGATCTCGCCGGTCTTGGAATTGATGTCGGCACGGATGTTGGTTTCCGAACCATAGCGCGAGCGGGCGGCCTTCTGGATGGCGTCGGCCATCGCAGCCAGCACGATTTCGCGGTCGATGACCTTTTCGCGGGCTACTGCATCTGCGATCTGCAGAAGTTCAAGCCGGTTTGCGCTCACTGCCATTGTCGTTGGTCTCCGTAAGTCGAGCTATGTGCGACCTTCTCAAAGGAAGGCGTGCTGTCGGTTATTCTTCGTCAGTGTCTTCGTCGGTTTCGTCGTTCTGATTGGCGGCCTGCTGCTTGGCCGCCTTGTCAGCCCGCAACGCGTCGCGGATCAGTTCGTCGGTGAGGACAAGCTTTCCTTCGGACAGCGCCGTAAACGGAATGAGCAAATGCTGTGTCTCGCCATCGGCGACCTGATCGCGGTCGATCGTGAAGCCCTCGGACGTGACGTCGGTGATCTTGCCGCGAAAACGCTTGCGATTGTCGACCAGGATCGACGTCTCGCATTTCACGATATGGCCGTTCCAGCGCTCGAAATCGGACTTGCGCACCATCGGGCGATCGATGCCGGGCGACGATACTTCGAGATGATACTCCCGATCGATCGGATCTTCCACATCGAGAACGGGCGAGATCGCCATCGAGACAGCTTCACAGCCCTCGACATCCATCGTGCCATCGTTGCGTTCGGCCATGATCTGCAGCGTCGCGCCATTCTGATTGAGCATCCGGACGCGCACGAGGCGGAAGTCCATGGATGTCAGAACGGGCTCGATGATCTCGGCCACTCTGAGTTCAAGCCCGGTCTCGACGATCAGGCGCGGTTCGCTGTCGGTTTGTGGCATGCGCCCTCCGAATTCGTGCTCCCTGTCCGGTTTCCGGACGAGGGGGAGAAAAGCGATCGCCTAACAAAAAAGAGCGGGTCCGGGAGGGCCCACTCTTCATCGGACGATCAAGAATATGGCCTGCATATACGCTTTCACACCGGCGATTGCAAGACCGCCGCAAGACTCGTCGCATTCGCTCCGGTCCGTGATGGGGTCGGTGACAGCAGATCTCCATCATCGGGCATTTTAGGACATGACGCGGGTGGAATTTGTGGTCTTCAGGTCTATAACCCTTTGGTGACAGTGCAATGATGGGAGGAAGAGACTTGCCCGATCGGATTTCGACGCTGGCGCCGTTTCGGCTGCCGACGTTCCGAATGATCTGGATTGCCAGCATCGCGTCGAATTTCGGTGGGTTGATCCAGGCCGTCGGTGCCGCCTGGATGATGACGGCGATCGCCAGTTCGCAAGACATGGTGGCGCTGGTGCAGGCGTCCAACGCCTTGCCGATCATGCTGTTTTCACTTGTCGCCGGAGCACTGGCCGACAATTACAATCGCCGCAGCCTGATGCTGACGGCGCAGTTCTTCATGCTGATAGTGTCGATCACGCTGACAGTATTTGCCTATCTCGGCCTACTGACGCCGTGGCTGCTTTTGATGTTCACCTTCCTGATCGGCTGCGGAACGGCTCTCAATAACCCGTCCTGGCAGGCCTCGGTCGGCGATATCGTTCCGCGCGAGTTCCTGCCGACCGCGGTGACGCTGAACAGCGTCGGCTTCAACATCACCCGCAGCGTCGGCCCGGCGATCGGTGGCGCGATCGTCGCAGCAGCAGGTGCTGCCGCGGCCTTCGCGGTCAACGCGATGAGCTATTTCGCCATCATCTACGCACTGTTTCGCTGGAAGCCGCAGCGTGCGGACGATTCGCTTCCGCGCGAAACCCTGCTGCGGGCGCTGTCTGCCGGCCTCGGCTACGTCGCGATGTCGCCGAATATTCTGAACGTGCTGCTACGCGGCCTGCTGTTCGGCCTGACCGCAAGCGCCATTCTGGCCCTTCTGCCGATCGTCGCCCGCGATCTCGTGTCCGGTGGCCCGTTCACCTACGGCATCATGCTGGGCGCTTTCGGCATCGGCGCCGTCGCCGGTGCCATTGCCAATGCGAGGCTCAGGGAAAAGTTCTCCAGCGAATGGATCGTCCGGTTCGCGTTTGTCGGCTTTGCCGCAAGTTCCGCCGTGATCGGCGCAAGCACGAACACGACACTGACGGTGATTGCGCTCTTGTTCCCAGGCGCCTGCTGGGTTCTTGCGCTATCGCTGTTCAACACCACCGTGCAGCTTTCGACGCCGCGCTGGGTCGTCGGCCGTGCCTTGTCCTTCTACCAGACGGCAACATTTGGCGGCATTGCTGCGGGCAGCTGGATGTGGGGTCTTCTGTCCGAAAACTTTGGCGCGTCGGTTGCACTCTCTATCGCGAGCCTCGCCATGCTTGTCGGCGCTCTCGTCGGCTGGCGCATGCCGCTGCCGCAGTTCGGCGATGTCAATCTCGATCCGCTCAACCGCTTCAACGCGCCGCTTCTCAGCCTCGCGCTGCAGCCACGAAGCGGGCCGATCGTGCTCCAGATCGATTACCTGATCGGCGAGGCGGACATCCCCGAATTCCTGACCCTGATGGCACGCCGCAGACGGGTGCGGATCCGGGACGGTGCAAGGCAGTGGGCCTTGATGCGCGATCTCGAACATCCCGACGTCTGGACGGAGACCTATCATACCGCCACCTGGGCAGATTACGTGCGCCACAATCAGCGGCGCATGCAGATGGATGCGGAGATCTGGGACGCGATCCGCAAGCTGCATCAGGGCGATGAGGAACCGAAGGTTCATCGCATGATCGAGCGGCAGACGATCCCGCCGCCCTCCGACATCATGCACAAGCCGCATATCGACCTTCACCACTAAGGCGAAGGCTGTGGTCCGTTACTTGAGCCGGCTTTTCAGCGACGCATCCGGATAGCAGGTCGGCGAAAGACCATTCTTGGCCTGCCAGTCGCCAAGCGCCCGGCGGGTTTTGAAACCCGGCAGACCATCCACGTTGCCGACATCATACCCCTTGGCCACCAACGCCTTCTGCATGGCAAGCACGTCGGAGCGAAGCATCTTGCCAACGTCACCCCACGAGCCCTCAAAGGCGCCGGCACCATGGGCGATACGATCAGCCAGATTGCCGATGAACAGCGCATAGAGGTCGGAGTTGTTATATTCCTTCAGCACGTAGAAATTCGGCGTGACGACGAATTCCGGTCCGTTGCGGCCGGCAGGTACCAGCATCATGCCGGATGCCTTGAGATCCGCCGTAGGAAAGGCCTTGCCGGAGATGCGGGTGATCCCGGTCGCCGCCCAGGCGGAGATCGGCTTTGCCAGATCCGGGCCTTCCTGGGCGCAGGAAACCTTGGCAGGAATGGAAACCTCGAAGCCCCAGTCACGACCGCGCTGCCAGCCTTCCTGCTGTAGATAGTGGGCAATTGATGCCAGCGAGTCGGGTACGGAATTCCAGATATCCGGATGCCCGTCCTTGTCGAAGTCGACGGCATATTTGAGGTAGCTGGTCGGCATGAATTGCGGCTGGCCGAGAGCGCCGGCCCAAGAACCCTTCATCGTCGCGGCATCCACGTCGCCGCGCTCGATCATCATCAGCGCTGCGATCAGCTCCTCGCGGAACATCAGTTTGCGGGTGGACATGAAGGCCTTGGTCGCGAGAACCTCGAGTGCCGAATAGGGAAGCCGTGCCTTGCCGAAACCGGACTCGCGACCCCAGATGGCGACCACGATCTCACCGGGAACGCCGTAGGCGGCCTCGATCCGCTTCAGCGTCGCGGCATGTGTCGACGCAAGGCCGCGACCCGTTGCCGCCAGTCCTTGCAGCCGCTTTTCGGAGAAATAGGCGCCGGGGGAAGAGAACTCCGCCTGGCTCTGATCCTGGCTCTTCGGCGGCTTGGAGCCCGGCGGCACCAGATCGGGCAGGGTCCAGTTGAGGGCGATGCCGTCAAAGGCGGTCTCCAGCGTCCGCTCGGAAATGCCGGCTTTGCGAGCTTCCGGCCCAAGATCGCTGGCGATCCATCGCTGGAACTGCTTTTCCACATCCGGCTTGTTTTGGGCCATCACGGGCAGCGGAAGCAGGCAAAGGATGGCGCCAAGGGCGATGAGTGTCTTGCGCATGAAATCTCCTCAGATCGCCGTTCGTGCCCGAAGTGCCGCCGTCAGTGTGCCTTCGTCGAGATAGTCGAGCTCGCCGCCGACAGGAACGCCGTGCGCCAGCCGGGTGATTTTCACATCGATGCCGGCCAGCTGGTCGGTTATATAGTGTGCTGTGGTTTGTCCCTCGACCGTGGCGTTGACCGCGATGATGATTTCCTTGACCACGCCTTCGCTCACCCGGTCGATCAGTCCGCGAATGTTGAGATCGTCCGGCCCGACACCATCGAGCGGCGACAGCGTGCCGCCCAGCACGTGATAGGCCGCGTTCATCGCGCCTGCGCGCTCCAGAGCCCAGAGATCGGACACATCTTCGCAGACGATCAGCGTCGACTGGTCGCGACGGATATCGGTGCAGACGGTGCAGGGATCGGACGTATCCACATTGCCGCAGCGCGAGCAGATCTTCACCTTGTCATAGGCTTCGCCCATCGCGTTCGACAGCGGACCGAGCAACTGGTCCTTCTTCTTGATGAGATGCAATGCCGCCCGGCGGGCCGAACGGGGGCCGAGACCCGGTACTTTCGCCAGAAGCTGGATGAGTTTTTCGATTTCGGGGCCGGTGACTCGCTTTGCCATGGTTCTCCTTTAGCCCATATGCAGGGGAAACGGAATCGACGAAGGACCAGCCGAATGAAACTTCTTAGCCTCTGCCTTGGTCATCCGGAAAAGCTTCCGGGCAAGAGCTACAAGACCGGCATCAACAAGATGCCGATGAAAAATCCAGTCATGATCGATGTTGAAGGCCTGGTCGGCGATGCCGTCTGCAATACGAAATATCATGGTGGCCCGGAGCAGGCGATCCTGCTCGAAGGCAGCCTCACGCTCGACTGGTGGCGGTCGGAACTCGGCCGCGATCTGCCGGATGGCACTTTTGGCGAAAACCTCGTGATCGAAGGGCTCGACAACCGCGACGTGGCCGCGGGCGATTGTTTCCGCATCGGTGCCGAGCTTGTTCTGCAGGCGACATCCGCCCGCACACCCTGCGCGACGCTTGCCGCCAAGATGGGCGATCCGACTTTCGTCAAAGCCTACCGAACGGCTGCTCGCCCCGGCATCTACTGCCGGGTGCTGACGCCGGGTTTTGCGTCGGCGGGCGATGCCGTTGAATTCAGTGCGTACCAAGGAACGAGGGTTTCCATCCCGGAACTGCTGACCAAATTCGGCAAGCGTCTGGGAGATGACGACCGGCAGCGGTTTCTATCCGCACCCATCCATGCCGATATGCGAGAGGCGATCGAAGCCGGCAAACCCGCCAAGTTCTAGCGAATAGGCAGGTCTTGCCGGCAGACGGTTCCCAGAGGGAACGCCGGTCTCGGCTTAGAACGGCAGCTTCATGCCGGGCGGAATCGGCAGGCCGGCGGTCAGTTCCTTGGTCTTTTCGGCAGTGATTTCTTCTGCCCGATCCTTGGCCAGCTTGTGCGCTGCAATGATCAGGTCTTCGAGGATCTCGGATTCGTCTTCCTTGAACAGGGACGGATCGATCTTCAGACCCAGCATGTCGCCCTTGCCGTTCATCCGGATCGTCACGAGGCCGCCACCGGCCGTGCCTTCGACTTCGAGAGCGGCGATATCCGCCTGCATCTTCTCCATCTTGGCCTGCATTTCCTTGACCTTGCCCATCATGCCCATGATGTCGCGCATCGGGATCTCCTCTTCCTGATTTTTAAAGTTCGATGTCGTCGCCCGGCAGGATATCGCCCTCGGCGCTTTCCACCACGGCTGGCGGCGGCAATTCGTCTGCGTCGATTTCGTCCTCGCTCACGCGGATCCGGACGTCGGTGATCTTTGCGCCGGGAAACTGCGACAGGATCGCCGCGACATCCGGGTCGGAGCGGGCATCGGTCAGCCGCGCTTCGCGCGCTGTTCCCTCTGCCTCGACCAATGTCGGCGAACCGTCTTCCTTGCTGAGGGAGACGATCCAGTGGATGCCGGTCCATTCCTTCAGTTTGACGCCGAGTTCGCCTGGCAGCGTCGTTGGTCCGCCGTCGGTCAGGCGCATGTCGAGCCGGCCCGGCTCGATCTTCACCAGCCGCACGAAATTGCGCACGAGCGCCTTCAGCTTCGCGTCGCGGTTCTTGGAGCAGAGATCGACAATGTCGGCCAGCGAGCGAACCGCAACGCTGGGCTCGGGCTTTTCCTCGACACGGCCGATCGGCATCTCGCGCGGGTTGTCGTTCGGCACGGCTTTCAGCATCGCCGTCGGTCCGCCTGACGGCATCCGCTGCGATTGCATATCGATCCCGCGGGCATTGAGCGGCGGCTGCGATGACGAAGTCTGGCCTGCGCCATTGCCGCCGCCGTTCCCATTGGGCGCTCCGCGCTGGCCATCGCCACCGGAAAGGTCGGCAAGCCGCCGCGCCGCGTCTTCCGGCGAGGGAAGGTGGGCGGCATGAGTGAGGCGGATCAGCACCATTTCGGCGGCACCGGCGGGGCGGGAAGAGTTCTCCGCTTCCGGAATGCCCTTGAGCAGCATCTGCCAGATCCGCGACAGGGTGCTGACGGCGATCGTCTCGGAAAATTCGCGACCGCGCACACGCTCCACTTCGCTCAGCGAAGGATCGTCCGCCGCTTCCGGGATATATTTGAAGCGCGTGACGAGATGGGTGAAGTCCGCAAGGTCGGTCAGAACCACGACAGGGTTGGCGCCGGCTTCGTATTGTGCGGTGAATTCGGAAAGGGCAGCCGTCACGTCGCCCTGCACGATCTGTTCGAACAGATCGACGATGCGGGCGCGGTCGGCAAGGCCAAGCATGCCGCGCACGGTATCGGCCACCACATGGCCTGCGCCATGGGCAATCGCCTGGTCGAGAAGGGACAGTCCGTCGCGAGCGGAGCCTTCAGCCGCGCGCGCGATCATCGACAGTGCCTCGGTCTCGGCCGGAATACCTTCCTTTTCGAGGATGGTCGTGAACAGGCCGACGAGATCGGCAGCACTGATCCGGCGGAGGTCAAAGCGCTGGCAGCGCGACAGGACGGTAATCGGCACCTTGCGGATTTCCGTCGTCGCGAAGATGAACTTCACATGCTCCGGCGGCTCTTCCAGCGTCTTCAGCAGGCCGTTGAAGGCCTGCGTGGAGAGCATGTGCACTTCGTCGATGATGTAGACTTTGTAGCGCGCCGAGACAGGACGATAGCGCACCTGCTCGATGATCTCTCTGATATCGTCGATGCCGGTGTGCGAGGCTGCGTCCATCTCGATGACATCGACATGCCGACCTTCCATGATCGCCTGGCAGTGTTCGCCGGGGATACGCAGATCGATCGTCGGGCGGTCGATCTCGGCGGTCTTGTAATTGAGCGCACGCGCCAGAATGCGGGCAGTCGTCGTCTTGCCGACACCGCGCACACCGGTCAGCATATAGGCCTGGGCGATGCGGCCGGTCTCGAAGGCGTTGGTGAGTGTTCTCACCATCGGCTCCTGGCCGACCATCAGGTCGGAAAAATCCTTGGGACGGTATTTGCGGGCGAGAACCCGGTAGCCACTGCCGGAAGGCGTCGGCGCAGTCGGGTTGCTGGAATATGTCGGCCCGTCGTCGCTCATGAAAATCCTGCCAGCCTGTACGGGCCATTCCGGCCGTCAGAGACTGAGCGCGCCGGATGCTGACCAAGATGAGAGGGTGGGAGGCTGGCACGGCGACCCGTGCCTGGCTCGTTAGGGCTGCTTCCTTCCGGACCTGACCCGGTTGGCGAGTGGCTCGTCCACCACCAACCTCCCACCGCTCATATCGTCAATAACGCTTCCAAATGCAAGCCAAGCCTGTAAAAAACTACGACCAGATAAAAACATTAGGAGGAATGCTTGAGCGAGTTCGAACTGGACGGGCGCATTGCGCGGGACTCCGATCTCATCGCCACCCTCGATCTCTGTCAGCTGCGGATCCAGAATGACAGCCGCTGGCCGTGGCTTGTCATGGTGCCGCAGCGGGCCGACATGACCGAGATCTTCGAGCTTTCAGAAGCGGATCAGGCGCTCCTGTCGGCCGAGGTCAATCATGTTGCGGCCGCCTTGAAGGAGATAACGTGCGCGACCAAGATTAATGTCGGTGCGCTTGGCAACATCGTCCGGCAGCTCCATGTTCATGTGATTGCCCGCTTCGAAGGCGATGCGAACTGGCCGGGCCCGATCTGGGGATACGGATCCGCAGAACCGTATGACAGCGAAAAGAGGCAGGCCCTCGTGAACACACTGATGGAAAAGCTTTCCCGATGAGCAGCATATTCGATACCGATACACCGCATCCCGATCCAAGCAGTCTCACGGCGTTCTCCGGCAACAAGCTCGACCGGCAGGCGGAAAACCGGGAAGACGACTGCATCGAGAAGGCGCTGTCCGTCGATGGCACCCATATCCTCGCCTTTTCCGGCAGCCGGGTCATACTGAAGCACGATGGCCAGATCCTCGATCCGCTGTTTGCCGCCTACGAGCTGGCGGAGCTGAAGCCGGATTTCGACCGGGCCGTGCTGCTCGGCCATCACGAGAACGGTGAGCCGCGCGTCGCTGTCCCGGTCACGATCGCCGATGAAGAACTCGCAAGCCATTACAAGCCGACCGAGGCACGCGCTCTCTTCCGGGAAGGCCTGCTCGATGACGAGCTTCAGGGGGAGGTCGCCCAGGCGGTGTCGCTGCTCAACTGGAATGCCGCCAATATCTTCTGCGGAAAATGCGGCTCGCCCACCGAAATGAAGATCGGCGGCTACAAGCGCGTCTGCACACAGTGTCAGCACATGATGTTTCCGCGCACCGACCCCGTCGTCATCATGATGACGATCGACGAGGAAAACGAACGCTGCCTTTTGGGACGCAGCCATCATTTCCAGGAGGGTATGTATTCCTGCCTGGCTGGCTTCGTCGAACCCGGCGAAACGATCGAACAGGCCGTCAGACGTGAAACCGTCGAGGAATCGGCGATCGAGATCGGACGCGTGCGCTATCACGCATCGCAGCCCTGGCCGATGCCGCATTCGCTGATGATCGGCTGTTTCGCCGAGGCGACGTCGACGGAGATCACCATCGATGCCCACGAAATGTCTGACGTTCGCTGGTTTTCGCGCGCCGAGGTGCAGGCGATGCTGGAGGCAGGCCCGGATGACAAGCCGTTCGGCCCCGCCAAGGGAGCGATTGCCTATCGGCTGATGCGCGACTGGATCGACTGGAAGCGCTGAAAGGAGCGCTTCCGCCCGTCAGCCTTTCTGCAGCGCGCCGCGCATCGGATGGCCCTTGTAGGTCCCGAGAATGCGGACCTTTTCGGAGAAGAAGCGCAGTTCTTCCAGCGCACGCCGCACGGGGGCATCGTCCGGATGCCCCTCGATATCCGCGTAGAACTGCGTCGCCACGAACTTGCCGCCCAGCTGATAGCTTTCGAGCTTCGTCATGTTGATGCCGTTGGTGGCAAATCCACCCATCGCCTTGTAAAGCGCAGCCGGTATGTTGCGCACGTTGAACACGAAGGTGGTGACGATCACGTCGTCCGCCTCGTTGCGCTGCACCCACTTCTCGTCGCGCGACAAAACCACGAAACGGGTGACGTTGTTTTCCGTGTCCTCGACATTTTCGGCGAGGATGTCGAGCCCGTAGAGACTGGCCGCAAGCCGTGGCGCAAGGGCCGCCATCGAGCGGTCGCCCTTTTCGGAAACGAGTTTCGCAGCACCCGCCGTGTCGCCGGCAACAACGGCCTTCCAGCCATTGGCGCGGATGATCTTGCGGCACTGGCCAAGCGCGTGGATATGGCTGTGGACGGTGCGGATTTCTTCGCGCTCCACACCCGGCAACACCATCAGCTGGAACCGGATCGGCATGAAATATTCGCCGACGATATGCAGACGCGATTCCGGCAGCAGGTAGTGAATGTCGGCCACACGTCCGGCGATGGTGTTTTCGATCGGAATCATTGCGAGATCCGAATCACCGTTCTCCAGCGCCTGGAACGCATCCTCGAAGGTCGGGCAGGGCAGGGGTTCCATGTCCGGAAACATGTCCCTGGACGCCATATCGGAATTGGCGCCGAATTCACCCTGGAAGGAAATGCGGTTGGTCGAGGCATTCATGAGGCTGATCCGTTACAAACCGCGGGAGGAAAGGATGGCACGCGCCTTTTCAAGGTCGGCCGGCGTGTCGACGCCCAGCGGCACCGATGCGACGATTTCGGCATCGATGCGCATGCCCGCTTCGAGTGCCCGCAACTGCTCGAGCGATTCGCGCTTTTCGAGCACCGAAGGGCCGAGCGTCACGAATTTCTCAAGCGCAGTGCGGCGATAGGCGTAAAGCCCGATGTGGTGGTAGAGCGGGCCGTTGCCGTAAGGGGCTGTGGCGCGGGTAAAGTAGAGCGCCTTCAGCCGCGTGTCTGACAACGGCGAACCGACGATCTTGACCACGTTCGGATTGGTCTTCTCGTGCTCTTCGGTGATTTCGACGGTCAGCGTGGCAATATCCGTCTGCGGGCTGTCCAGCAGCGGTTTGAGCGAGGCGCGCACGACGTCGGCTTCCACGGTCGGCAGGTCGCCCTGCACGTTGATGACGTATTCCACCTTGCCGTCAGGGTCCGCCTTGGTCAGCGCTTCGAAGAT
Organism: Velazquezella soli; assembly: GCF_977018685.1. Classification (NCBI taxonomy): domain Bacteria; kingdom Pseudomonadati; phylum Pseudomonadota; class Alphaproteobacteria; order Hyphomicrobiales; family Rhizobiaceae; genus Velazquezella; species Velazquezella soli. The sequence goes on along the minus strand of NZ_CDRNXF010000004.1, from coordinate 290,337 downwards.
CCGATCGGAACCCGACTGGTGGTCTTCGCGGGTCATGACCACCTCGAAGCCTGCAGCTTTCACCACATCGAAAATGTCCTGATGGTCCACGGCAACGACGATGCGACCGACATTGGCCTCCTCGGCGCGCTTTGCGACCTGCACGATCATGGGCAGCCCGGCGATGTCTGCGAGCGGCTTGCCGGGAAGGCGCGTCGACGCCATTCGTGCTGGAATGAGGACGAGCGTCCGGTCGAAAGCCGTGTAAGTCATCGTAAAACCTTCCAGTCCAGCCTGCGCAGTGGCAAAAAGTCTCAAGCAGAACGAGCGTATCGTGTTGCAAGGCCTCTGCAAAAGACATAGCTTCCAAACAAATTCAAGGTGCCTGCTTTGGGACGGCGGGCCGGTGAGGAGAATTTGCTGATGAATCCCTATGTAAACATGTCGGTAGGCGCATTGCTTGCCACGGTTTTCGTGATGATGTCCGTATCGATCGCGTCGGAGGGGATTTTCCACTCGCCGTCGCCTGAGAAGGAAGGATTTGCAATCGCCGCGCTGGAAGAGCCAGCCGGCGGCGAAGCGGCTGCCGGTGGCGGTGCCGCGGAAGTTGTCCCTGTTGGTCAGCTGATGGCAGGTGCCGATGCCGCTGCCGGCGCAACGGTATTCAAGAAGTGTCAGAGCTGTCACTCCATTGAAAAGGGAGGCCCCAACAAGGTGGGTCCCGATCTATGGGGTGTTGTAAACCGTCCGATCGCCAGCCATGAGGGCTTTTCCTACTCTGCTGCCATGAAGGATTTCTCCAAGGGCGGCGCGGAGACCTGGACGTTCGATCACCTCAACCACTTCCTCGTTGCGCCCAAGGCCTACGTGAAGGGGACAGCGATGGGCTTTGCCGGCTTGAAGAACGACAAGGAACGCGGCAACCTGCTTGCTTATATCCGCGAACAGTCTGATAGCCCTGCGCCACTGCCTGAACCCGGCGCTGCACCCGCTCCCGCCCCGACGAATTGATCCCACCCGGCGGCAGACATTCCGATCACGACAGCAGCCAACCCCAGAAGCTTACGGTGATAAGGCCGAACGCTGTCGTGATGCTGATGGTCGAGGCGGCAAGGCTTTGTCCGGACCTGAACCGCTGGGCAATCAGCCAGGCATTGATGCCCGTTGGAACAGAAGAGGTCAAAACCAGAGCGGCCGCCCAGTCCCGCGGCAGCCCGATCGCATGGCTTGTGGCGAACACGATCGCCGGCATCAGGGTAAGCTTCAGGACTGCAACGGCCGTGGCGAGATTGATATCGCCACGGATCGGATAACGGGTCAGCGCCATGCCGATTGAAATCAGCGCCACCGGCCCGGCTGAGGCGGCGATCTGGTTGACGACAGGCAGCACGGACGTGGGGATCGAGAAGCCCAGAAGATTGAACGGTATCCCGATCGCGATCGCGATCACGAGCGGATTGCGGACCAGGTTGCTGGCGACCTGCCGCAGAACCACGGAAAGCGTGCGCTTCTGTGTGCCGTCGACCCGCGCAGTTGCCCCCTCCATCAGGATCGAGCCGGCGATCATCATGATCGGCAGATGGATGGCGAGCAGGATCGAGACGGCAAGAAGCCCTTCCTTGCCGACCATGTGATCGATCAACGGCAGGCCGATGAAGATGTTGTTGGCAAACGCACTCGACATGCCCGCGATGACGCCGACCTTGGCATCCCGTGCGAAGAACCGCGTGGCCATCAGATGCCCGGTCGTCCATGTGACGGCAACGGCAATGAAATAGGCGCTCCACAGCCCGAAGGGAGAGACGCCGCCAAAATGGGCGTCCGCAACCGTCCGGAAGATCAGCATCGGAACCGCGATCTTGAAGACGTATTCCCCCAGCGCGTCACCGGTTTCGGCCTTCAAAAGCCCGGTTTTGGCGGCGAGCCAGCCCATCAGGATCAGGATGAAGACGGGCAGCACATTGGCGAAGACTGACGACACGGAGGCGGCTTTCGGAGGAGACTGTTATCTGCGTCTAGCGCAGATCTGGCTGAACGACAAATGCGTCGGGCGCAAACCCGTTGCAGGCGAAAGCCGAAAACAGAAAAGCGGGGCTTGATCCCCGCTTCCTTCCCCGGTCCAGCCAGGGGTGTCCAAACGCTTCGTCGCCAGTTCATCCGTGGTCGACATCAGCAATCGGATGATCGTTATCTAGCGGCTCACCATGACGGGAGAATGACAGCTGCGGATTTTTGGAGCCTTAGTGCCGACAGCGTTTTTTGCTTCCCATCACGGCTAAAGGCGAATACCCGTTCTCTCATCCATTCATTCGAAAGAGGATCAGAGCCGGATGCCGAAATTCGACGTGCTAACCATCGGCAATGCCATCGTGGACATCCTCGCGCGCTGCGACGATCAATTCCTCGGCGACAACGCGATCATCAAGGGTGCGATGAACCTGATCAATGCCGAGCGCGCCGAACTTCTCTACTCGAAGATGGGTCCTGCGGTCGAAGCCTCAGGCGGTTCCGCCGGCAACACAGCGGCAGGCGTTGCCAGTCTCGGCGGCAGGGCTGCCTACTTCGGCAAGGTCGCCAACGATCAGCTCGGCACCATTTTCCAGCATGATATCCGTGCGCAGGGCGTCCACTACGAGACAAAGCCTGATGGTGTTCATCCCCCGACCGCCCGTTCGATGATTTTCGTGACGCCGGATGGCGAGCGTTCGATGAACACCTATCTCGGCGCCTGCGTCGAACTCGGTCCTGAACATGTCGAGGAAGATGTGGTTGCCGAATCGAAGGTGACGTATTTCGAAGGTTACCTGTGGGATCCGCCGCGCGCCAAGGATGCGATCCGCGAAGCAGCCCGCATCGCCCATGCGCATGGTCGTGAAGTCTCGATGACGCTGTCGGATCCGTTCTGCGTCGGTCGCTACCGTGAGGAATTCCTGGAGCTGATGAAATCCGGCACCGTGGATATCGTCTTTGCCAACAAGCAGGAACTTCTGTCGCTCTACGAGACGGACGATTTCGAGCTCGCCCTCGGCAAGATCGCTCACGATTGCAAGCTGGCGGCCATCACGCTGAGCGAGGAAGGTGCGGTTCTCGTGCGTGGCAAGGAACGGATCGCGATCCCGGCCTATGCCATCGAGGAACTCGTCGATACGACCGGTGCCGGCGATCTGTTCGCCGCCGGCTTTCTCTACGGCTATACCGCAGATCGTTCGCTTGAGGATTGCGGCAAGCTTGGCTGCCTGGTCGCGGCCATCGTCATTCAGCAGATCGGGCCGCGGCCGATGGTCTCGCTCGCGCAGGCGGCGAAGGAAAGAGGCCTTATTTAAAGGCCTCTCCTGGGTAAGCGCCCCAGATTTCCGCCTGGGCGATCCAGCCCTCTGCACCATTCGCTTCTGCATGGCACCAGTCGCCATTGCATTCGCTGATCTTGATCATCACGCCGGGCTCGAGCTTTGCAGTGAGGCCCGCGGATTGCTGCGGCTCGTTGCGCATGTTGACATAGATGTCCTTGCCCTTGCCGCGCATCCACGGCGCTGCAACGGCAGTGCGCTCGCCCGATAGCAGGGCCTGGTTGACCCAGCCCTCCGTGCCCTCGGCATCGCGAACACGGCGCCAGTTGTCGTATTCCTGGATGATTTCCATCGGGGTTCCCGACTTCATGTACATCCATGACACCGCATAATCCGTGCTCGGACCGATGCGGATGTTCACCTTTCTCGATTTCAGGCTGACGAAACGGGGAAGCGGCAGACCGCTTGCGCCCTTGGCAACGCCCTGTGCAAGTGCGCCGTCGGCGCCGGAAAGGCAGGTGAGGAGCCCGATCGAGGCTGCAAGGAAGGATGTAAAGAATGTTCTGCGCATGAATCTCATTCCGGCTGAAATTCCACAAGCGTTCCTGTCCATGCGAGGTTTTGTTTGTCTTCGCCGACGGGTCTGTTAAGAAAACGCCCTGGATGCCTCCGACTATTGCGCACCTTGGTTAAGGACGTCCTAATGGCAGCTGATTGCAATGCGGCTTTGAAACCATGACAGCGAAGAAAAAAACCCAGGTTTACATCACTCGCAAACTTCCGGACGCCGTTGAAACGCGCATGCGCGAGCTTTTCGACGCAGAGCTCAATATCGACGATTGTCCCCGTTCGCGCGAAGAGCTTATCGCTGCTATGAAGACCGCCGATGTGCTGGTACCGACGGTTACCGATAGGATCGACGCAGGGCTGATCGCGGAAGCAGGCCCGCAGCTGAAGCTGATCGCCAGTTTTTCCAACGGTACCGATCATATCGATGTGGATGCGGCCGCCAAGAAGGGGATCACGGTCACCAACACGCCGAACGTCCTGACCGAAGACACGGCCGATATGACCTTGGCGCTGATCCTCGCCGTCAACCGCCGGCTTGCGGAAGGCTCGCGGATCCTCACAGACAAGCCCGGTGAATGGGAAGGCTGGAGCCCGACCTGGATGCTAGGCCGCCGGATCTGGGGCAAGCGGATCGGCATCGTCGGCATGGGCCGCATCGGCAGTGCTGTGGCGCGCCGTGCCAAGGCCTTCGGCCTCGCCATCCACTATCACAATCGCAAACCGGTCAGCCCGGCCACCGAGGAAGAGCTGGAGGCGACCTATTGGGACAGCCTCGACCAGATGCTTGCCCGCGTCGATATCGTCTCGATCAACTGCCCGTCGACGCCGGCGACCTTTCACCTTCTCTCGGCCCGCCGGCTGGCCTTGCTGCAGCCCGGTTCGATCATCGTCAACACCGCCCGCGGCGACATTATCGACGAGGCCGCGATGGTGCAGCTTCTGCGCGACGGGAAAATTGCAGGCGCTGGGCTCGACGTCTATCAGAACGAACCGGCCGTCAATCCGAAGCTCGTCAAGCTCGCCCGCGAAGGGCGTGTCGTGCTCCTGCCGCATATGGGCTCGGCAACGATCGAAGGTCGCATCGACATGGGCGACAAGGTGATCATCAATATCCGCACGTATTTCGACGGCCATCGCCCACCGAACAGGGTCCTGCCCGGCCGAAACTAACGGTTCTTACGCTAGGGGCTTCTGCATCTCGATCGATGTCGTTCTGGCATAGCCCGCATGGGCGTTCTCGGCCGTCCTGACGAAGCCCCACTTCTCGAAGGTCGCGTGATTGCCGGTAAGCTCGATGCGCGTCTCCAGCCTCAGCGCAGGCAGGCCGTGTTGCCGCGCGATATCCTCCGCCACCGAGAGCAGCCGCCGGCCGAGACCTCGGTTCTGGAACGCAGGCGATATCGCCAGCTTGCCCACATAGAGACATCCGGGTTCAGGCTTCAGAAACACGCAACCTGCAAGCTGTCCCTCTTCCACCGCGACGAACGCAATCTCGTCGCGCGCCTTCTGCTCAAGCGACACAAGCGTGAGCCGGTGGGCAGAGGAGGGCGGATCGATCACGCCGTCCATGTAGGCGAAGGATGACAGGATGAGCGTCAGCAGGTCTTCCCAGCGGGTAAAACTCTCGTCGAGGCGAACGATCTCGGTCATTCCGCCGCCGTCCGTGTCCCGCGGCGCTTGTACTTGATCACATCGAACCGGGTTGCCAGCGCATCGTAGAGCAACAGGCGTCTAACCAGCGGCTCGCCGATCCCTGTCACCAACTTGATCGCTTCCATCGCCATCAGCGTCCCGATCACGCCGGTGAGCGCACCGACGACGCCAGTCTCCGCGCAGGCGGGGATAAGGCCTTCCGGCGGCTGCTCGGGAAAGAGGTCGCGGTAGGTGGGGTTGAGATCTCCGTCCTCGCCGGCCTCGTAAGGTTTCAGCACCGTCAACGATCCGTCGAAGCGCCCGACCGCACCCGTCACCAAGGGGATGCGGGCCGCTTCCGCCGCGTCCGCTGCTGCATAGCGCGTGTCGAAATTGTCCGAGCCGTCGATCAGCAGGCGGAAACGGGAGAGATGCATCTGAGCCCATTCGGCGGAGAAGCGCTCCTCGAAATCCATCACCCGCGTATTCGGGTTCAACCGGGCGATCGCCTCTCGGGCACTCCGTGTCTTCATCTCGCCGATCGTGCCGGTATCGTGGATCACCTGTCGCTGCAGGTTGGAGAGCGAAACGCGGTCGTCGTCGACGATGCCGATCGTGCCAACGCCGGCCGCTGCGAGATATTCGAGAATGGGCGCCCCAAGACCGCCCGCACCGATCACCAGCACACGTGCGCTCTTGAGCTTCTGCTGGCCCTGACCGCCGATCTCCGGCAGCAGGATATGGCGGCGATAGCGCTCGATTTCATCTGGGCGGAGCGTGTCCGAATTCTGGTTTTCCATCATGGGATCATAGCACCGCAGAAATCGAGTGTAAGCAGGTTCAGCGGGTTATGCCGCCATGGGAAACTGTCAGGAACTGCGCCCGATCGGCAAGCGCTGCAAACATGTGGCGATCGGTGCCGGTCATGAAGGCCTGCCCGCCCAGTCCATGCACGAGATCGAACAATGTCGCGCGCCGTCCCTCGTCCAGATGTGCTGCAATCTCGTCCAGAAGCAGGATTGGCGCATGGCCGGTCATATCCGCCGTCAGGCGGGCGTGGGCAAGCACGAGCCCGATCAGCAGGGCTTTCTGCTCCCCGGTCGAGCAGCGCGAAGCCTCAATGTCCTTCTCGCGGTGACGAACGGTTAGGTCGACACGGTGCGGACCATCCAGTGTTCGTCCCGCTGCAGCGTCGCGGCCACGCCCTGACGCGAGCATGGCGAGATATTCATCTTCCAGGTCCGCCGCGGGCCGATCCATGGCACCGTCCAGAAACCCTTCCAGCGAAAGCTCTGGCGTTGGAAACGGCGTGTCGCCGAGATTGGCAGACAGCGTCTTCAGCAGTCCCAGCATCTCGTGCCGGGCCGCCGCCATGGATATACCGAGACCCGCCATCTGCGCCTCGATTGCGGAAAGCCACGCGGGATCGAACCGTCCTTCAGACAGCAACCGGTTGCGGCTGCGCATGGCACGTTCGAAATCGCCCGCCCGCCGGCCGTGACCTGCATCGAGCGAGAGAACCAGTCGGTCGAGAAAGCGGCGGCGGTCGGCCGAGGGGCCGGTGAACAGCCCATCCATAGCCGGGGTCAGCCAAAGGGCGCGCAGATGGTCGGAGAGTTCTTCGGTCGATTTTGCAGGCGTGCCGTTGATCCGGAGCTTGCGGCTGACACCGTCGCCGTCATTGGCTTCGATGCCGGTGCCGAGCGAAACCTCGCCCTCCATCCCGTCCACATCCGCAAAGACGCTGAAACCTGCGGCAGCGCCGACGCGCGTCACATCGCTCAGCACGGCGCGGCGCAGGCCACGGCCGGGAGACAGGAAGGACACGGCTTCCAGAAGGTTCGTCTTTCCTGCACCGTTCTCGCCGGTCAGGACGACATGCCGGCCGTCGAGATCGAGCGAAGCCTGGTTGTAATTCCGGAAGTCGGTCAGCTTCAGCCGGGAAAGGAAAGTCTTTTGCGCCATCTTGTATCGCGTTGTTTCCACGTAGGAGCTAAGGACTTCGCGCCAAGAAGGCAAGCGCAGGTCTGTAACTGACATCACCCTTGGCGAGTTGCAGGCCGTGCCCGCCGTTTTCTTCCCGTTCCAAACGCTGTAGTCTCGGAGAAAGCCTCAGCCGGAAGGATCCGGCGAATGCCCGAAATCGAGTGCGAGTGAATAGTGTGACCGAAGACGATAGAATTTTGAAGCTGGAGGAATTGGCGGCGCATCAGGCCAAGGTCATCGAGGAACTGTCCGACCAGCTTGCCGAACAGTGGAAGGTCGTCGAGCAGACCCGCTCGAAGCTCGACCGGCTGACCGTACGCTTTCTGTCCCTCGAGGAAACCTCGCTGGAAGCGCCGGCCAACACTAGGCCGCCACACTACTGACCGTCACGCGGCGGCGCGGGCAAAGCGCCTCAGGGCCACATATTCCCAGATTGCGACGGCCAGAAGCGAACCCGTCGCAAGCATCTGGATGTGGACGGTTGTCAGGCTCGCAACAAGCAGAAAGCAGGCAACAAGGACGGCAATGCCGGCACAATGCGACCATGGCACATGCTTTGTCGAATGCGTCTTTACCCAGATCATGCCGCTTAAGAACAGGATCGGACCGCCTAGAAGCGCGAAAGCCTGAGCAAGCGTTGCATGCTCGTGCGCATGCGACAGTGCGAAGTCTTCACCGACTGCAGTAAGGATGATGCCAGCGATAATCGGCAGGTGACCGTAGGTGAAAAGATGATTCGCGGTCGCCTGTGGCTCTGAACTTTCTTCCGCCTTGTCGGCTGCCTTTTCCTGCCCGTCATGGAAGTAGATCCACCACATCAGCACGGTCGAAAGGAAGGCTACAAACAGCACGAGTGGCGTCAAGCTGCTTTCCAGATGACTGGACGCATTCTTGCCCGTGGTGAGGATCGTTTCTCCAAGCGCGATGATGACGAACAGCGCGCAGCGTTCGGCCATATGCTCGCCGTTGATATCAAGCGTTTCCGCAGGCGCGGCACCTAGCCCGGGCACCCGGTAACGTAAGATCGGTGCGATATATTCGATCGCCAGCGCAGCGATCCAGAAGTACACCCGGACGGACTGTTCACTGAGGCCGCCGGCGATCCACAAAGCGCTTGAAACCGAAAGCCAGACGGTAATCCGCTGGAAGGTGACATAGGAGGCCCGATCGGCGTGTCGGAAGGCGTAGAGCGCAAACAGCGATCGGATGATCTGCATGGCCGAATAGGCGAGCGCGAAGGTCAGGCCCATGTCCTGAAACGCCCTCGGCAGGGCAATTGCCAGAATGACGCCGAGAAACATCAGGCCGAACAGCAGGATCCGCACCGGCTCTATTTCGGCATCGAGAAGATTGGTGACCCAGGTCGTGTGGATCCAGACCCACCAGAGCGCGAAGATGAAAATCAGCGCTTCGGCGGCGATCCCGAGTGAGAAATCCGCGGCCAGCGTTTCCGACAACTGGATGAAGGCGAAGACGAAGACCAGGTCGAAGAACAGTTCCGGGAAGTTGGCCTTGGTCGCCTGCTTGTCGTCTTTGCGAAGCCAGTAGTGTTTACCGTCCGTCATGTCTGGTCTCGATTGTTTCAGTCCCGCAACTACAGAGCGGGCTTGTTCAGCTCTATAATAATGGCTGGGCAGATTGCTGTGTCTATAAGGGTTTTAACGAAGAAAAACGCCGGCGCAGGGCCGGCGTTTTGCAATCTTCGTCTTTGCGACAGCCATCAGGTGTCGAAGAATTCCTTCATCCGGGCAAAGAAGCCCGTCGATTCCGGATTGTTCTCCTTGGACGAGATGTCCTCGAACTCCTGCAGCAGCTCGCGCTGGCGCTTGGTCAGCTTCTGCGGCGTCTCGATCTGGATCTGAATGTAGAGGTCACCCGTCTGTGAAGACCGCAACACCGGCATTCCCTTGCCCTTAAGGCGGAACTGCTTGCCGGCCTGTGTGCCCTCAGGAACGGTCACACGTGACTTCGATCCATCCAGCGTCCCGACATCGAACGTGCCGCCAAGCGCTGCCGTCGTCATGGAGATCGGCACGGCGCAGTAGAGATCGGCGCCATCACGCTGGAAGAACTCGTGCGGTCGGACCGACAGGAAGATGTAGAGATCCCCGGTTGGGCCACCGCGCGCACCGGCTTCGCCTTCGCCCTGCAGGCGAATGCGCGTGCCGTCTTCGATGCCCGATGGAATGTTTACGGACAGCGAACGCTCTTCGGTGACGCGACCCTGGCCGTGGCACTTGGTGCACGGATCGGTGATGGTCTGTCCGCGGCCATGACAGGTCGGGCAGGTCCGTTCGACCGAGAAGAAGCCCTGGGATGCACGGACGCGCCCGGACCCCTGGCAGGTGCCGCAGGTCTTCGGCTGGGTGCCAGGCTTGGCGCCCGAACCCGAACAGACATCACAGGTGATCGAGGACGGAACCCGGATCTGCGCCGTCTTCCCGGCATAGGCCTCGTCGAGGGTGATCTCCATATTGTAGCGAAGATCGGCGCCACGTTCGCGACCGCCGGACGACCGGCGCGCACGGCCGCCACCCATCATGTCGCCGAAAATGTCTTCGAAAATGTCGGAGAAGCCACCTGCTCCCGCGCCGCCGGAGAAGCCGCCACCGCCGCCGCCCATGCCACCCTGTTCGAAGGCAGCGTGGCCGAAGCGATCATAGGCCGCGCGCTTCTGGGGATCCTTCAGCGTCTCGTAAGCTTCGCCGATTTCCTTGAATTTCTTCTCAGCTTCCGCATCGCCGGGGTTCTTGTCGGGATGGTATTTCATCGCAAGCTTACGGAAGGCGCTCTTCAGCTCCTTCTCGTCAGCGGATTTGCCGACACCCAGCGTTTCGTAAAAATCTGCTTTAGCCATAAGCGGTAACCGGCTCCAGAAAGGGTTCCGGCTGCACGATGGCAGCCGGATATCTTAGTCGACTATCTAGCGGTATCCGTCAACGGAACCAGACTTAGGCCGACTTCTTGTCGTCCTTGATTTCCTCGTAGTCGGCATCGACGACACCGTCGTCCTTGCCGGCTTCGGCAGCGCCACCATCAGCCTGCTGGGCCTCATAGATGGCCTGACCAAGCTTCATGGATGTTTCCATGAGGGTCTGGGTCTTCGCCTGGATGTCATCTGCATCAGGCTCGGGAGCCTCGACAGAAGCCTTGAGCGCGGCAATGGCATCCTCGATCGCCTTGCGGTCGGTCTCGGTTACCTTGTCGCCATATTCAGCCAGCGACTTCTCGCTGGAATGAATGAGGCTTTCGGCCTGGTTCTTCGCTTCCACACCGGCACGACGCTTCTTGTCGGTTTCGGCGTTCGCCTCGGCGTCCTTGACCATCTTCTCAATGTCGGCGTCGGACAGACCACCAGATGCCTGGATGCGGATCTGCTGTTCCTTGCCGGTACCCTTGTCCTTGGCCGAAACCTGGACAATGCCGTTGGCGTCGATGTCGAACGTGACTTCGATCTGCGGCATGCCGCGCGGAGCCGGCGGCAGACCGACGAGGTCGAACTGACCAAGCAGCTTGTTGTCCTGCGCCATTTCACGCTCGCCCTGCGAAACGCGGATCGTCACGGCCGACTGGTTATCGTCGGCGGTCGAGAAGGTCTGCGACTTCTTCGTCGGGATCGTCGTGTTGCGGTCGATCAGGCGGGTAAAGACGCCACCGAGCGTTTCGATGCCGAGCGACAGCGGGGTCACGTCGAGAAGGAGAACGTCCTTGACGTCGCCCTGCAGAACGCCGCCCTGGATCGCGGCGCCCATGGCAACCACTTCATCCGGGTTGACGCCCTTGTGCGGCTCCTTGCCGAACAGCTGCTTGACGACTTCCTGTACCTTCGGCATGCGGCTCATGCCGCCGACCAGAACGACTTCGTCGATTTCAGCGGCAGTCACGCCGGCATCCTTCAAGGCTGCCTTGCACGGTGCGACAGTGCGCTGGACGAGATCGTCGACCAGGCTTTCGAACTTCGAGCGGGTCAGCTTCAAGGTCAGGTGCTTCGGACCGGAAGCATCGGCCGTGATGAACGGCAGGTTGATTTCGGTCTGCTGCGACGACGACAGTTCGATCTTTGCCTTCTCGGATGCTTCCTTGAGGCGCTGCAGAGCGAGCTTGTCGTTCTTCAGGTCGATGCCGTTTTCCTTCTTGAACTCGTTTGCGAGATATTCGACGAGACGCATGTCGAAGTCTTCACCACCGAGGAAGGTGTCGCCGTTGGTCGACTTCACTTCGAAGACGCCATCGCCGATTTCGAGAACCGAGATATCGAACGTGCCGCCGCCCAAGTCGTAAACGGCAATCGTCTTGCCTTCCTTCTTGTCGAGGCCGTAGGCAAGTGCTGCAGCCGTCGGCTCGTTGATGATGCGCAGAACTTCAAGACCCGAAATGCGGCCGGCATCCTTGGTTGCCTGGCGCTGGGCATCGTTGAAGTATGCGGGAACCGTGATGACGGCCTGCGTGACCTTCTCGCCGAGATAGGCTTCTGCGGTTTCCTTCATCTTCTGAAGGATCATCGCGGAGATCTGGGCCGGAGAGTAGGCCTTGTCCTGGGCCTTCACCCAAGCGTCGCCGTTGTCGCCCTTGACGATATCAAAGGGTACGAGGCCCTTGTCCTTCTCAACGGTCGGGTCTTCGTAGCGGCGGCCGATAAGGCGCTTCACTGCGAAGAGCGTGTTGGTTGGGTTGGTTACAGCCTGGCGCTTGGCCGGCTGACCGACGAGACGTTCGCCGTCGTCAGAAAATGCGACCATGGACGGCGTCGTGCGCGCGCCTTCCGCATTCTCGATGACTTTGGAATCCTTGCCGTCCATGATGGCGACGCAGGAGTTGGTAGTGCCAAGGTCGATGCCAATTACTTTTGCCATATCTTCTCTCTCCTTTAAGCGAACTGTCGGAACCCCGTGAAAGGCATTCCTTTGACAGTTCCTCGACTGGGAATTTTCGCAGCACCGGCTGCTGTCATGCGGGGTATATAAGGACGGGTTTTTCGGACTGCAAGGCGGGAATTCGCCTGCATTCACGCAAAAAAATGCAATTTGCCTTCTGTCTTTCTAACGGCCTACTGGCCCATGAGAATATCGTAAAGCGTCGTTCGACGTGTTTCCTGCGGCTGGTAGACCTGTCCGACGTCAGATGGCGGCATCGGGCGGCCGCCGACATCGCCGGGCGGCACCGGTGCCTGGCTATCGTAAGGGGCACGATATTCGCGGTAATCCCTGTATTCTCCGGGTTGCGCACGGTTGGCAGAACCGCCTTCGCGATACTGTCGCGGCGGCGGTCTGTTGTCATAAACCGTCCCGGTGTTGCAGACCGCGTTGTCACCATAGGCGCAATCGGGCTGGCCCGGTGGGGCAGGCTGGACTTGCTGGCGCGTTGCGGGCGGAGGCCTGCGCGCCGGCTGTTCAAGAGAGGCTTCTCCACGAGGTGCCGCCTGTTGGACCGGCGCACGCGGAGCTGGCGGAAAATTGTCGGGCGCAGGCGCTTCACGCTGATCGCTCGCCCCCGGTACGATGCCGGAAATGATGTCGCCAATCGATGTCGATGGCGATTGTTCTTCCTCAACGGGCGGTGGCAGCTGAAGGCCGCTGTTGAAACCGAACAGTGGCGTCGGGGTATAGCCCTTCATTGCCACCGTCATGTATTCCTTCCAGGCTTTTGCCGGCAGGCCGCCACCTGTCACCTTTTTCATGAAGGCGCCGTCGTCGTTGCCGAACCAGATCCCTGTCGTCATGATGCTGGTATAACCGACGAACAGCGCATCGCGGAACGACTGGGTCGTCCCGGACTTGCCGGCAACCTGCCAGCCGTCGAGGCGCGCGGCCCGTCCGGTGCCGTCACGGACGACGCCCGACATCATGCTGTTCATGGCAGCGGCAACCGGCGCGCTGAGAACACGCGGCGGGTTGGTGTAGTCGGCCTCATAAAGAACCTTGCCGTCCGTATCCGCGATCCGCTTCACGATATAAGGCGTCGCCTTGTAGCCGCCGTTCATGAAGGCCGCATAGGATGAGGTGAGTTCCGTCAGCGAGACTTCCGATGTCCCGAGCGCGATCGAGGCGTTCGGCTGGATGTCGGAATCGACGCCGAGCCGATGCGCCATCGACACGACCTTTTCAGGCCCCACCGCCATCACCAGTTGGGCGGCGACGGTGTTGAGCGAATGGGCCATCGCATAGGAAAGCGGAACCGGCCCCTTGTATTCCTTCTCGTAATTCTCCGGCGTCCAGTTGCCGATGCGGACAGGCGCGTCGTTGACAATCGTGTCCGGATTGTAGCCCGCTTCGAGAGCCGAGGCATAGACGAACGGCTTGAACGCCGACCCCGGCTGGCGCTTGGCCTTGACGGCCCGGTTGAACTGGCTCTGCGCATAATCGCGGCCGCCCACCATTGCGCGGATTGCGCCAGTCGCATCGACCGAAACAAGCGCCGCCTGCGAGGCGTTCAGCTTGCCGCCTTCCTTGGTCAGCACATCTTTCAAAGCCTTTTCGGCGGCTTCCTCGAGACGCAGATCGACGGTGGTCTCGACGACGACATCGACCTTCGGCTCCCCGATCAGACGCTTGACCTCATCGACCACCATATCTGCGGCGTAGTGCTGGGCGCCGTTCCAGGAGCTCTTGGCGTTGGAAGGCGGCTGCGCCATCGCGGTCTTGAGGTCGCTGTCAGTGATGTAGCCTTCTTCTCGCATCGTGCCGAGAACGACCTGTGCCCTCTCTTCGGCCGCTTTCGGATCTCTGGCAGGCGAAAGCCGCGAGGGCGCCTTCAAGAGACCCGCAAGCGTTGCCGCCTCGCCGAGGTTGACGTCCCGTGCCGACTTGTTGAAGTAGCGACGCGAAGCGGCCTCTACACCATAGGCGTTCGCGCCGAAGTACACCCGGTTGAGGTACATCGCCAGGATCTGGTCCTTGGTGAATTTCGTCTCCAGCCAGAAGGACAAGAGCACTTCCTGGATCTTGCGCTCGAACGTGCGGTCCGGGGATAGGAACAGGTTCTTGGCAAGCTGCTGGGTGATCGTCGAACCGCCCTGGATCGGCTGGCCTGTCAGATTGTTGACGAAGGCGCGCGCCAGACCCAGCGGATCGACGCCGAAATGGGAATAGAAGCGCCGGTCCTCGATCGACATGACGGCCTGGGGTAGATAAGGCGACATGTCTTCCAGCGCCAGCGCCTCGCCACCAGTCGTGCCGCGGTTGGCGATGACCGACCCATCGGTCGCGGTGATCTTCATGTTTGGCGGACGGTCTGGAATGGTCCAGCTGCTGGCAGACGGCATCTGCGCGCCGTAGTAGAGAACAAGTCCACCGATGCCGATCGCTGCCCAGATCGACAGGACGACGCACCAGTAAACCAGTCGTTTCAGGGGCGCGAAGAAGCCACCATTGTCGCCACCGCGATTTGACGATGCCTTGCGCGAAGACCTGTCGCGGTCGTTGGACGGGTCGGACTGCTTGCGTGTCTTGCGGGGCGGGAGATCGTCGTACTCGTCATCGGCCTTCTGCGCACGCCGGGTGGAGCGTCCATTGCCAATGATGCGGTCGTCCGCGTCGAGACGGAAGTCATCTTTGTCCTGCGATCCGCCAAAAGACGGTTCGACGCGTTTGTCCGATTTTCTGGCTGCCATGATGAGCCGGCATATCCCCGTTACGCGCATCCTGAATGCGCTGTTCTCACAAATTGTCGCCCGAGTTATCTCGCTGCAGTGTAAATGCGGCGATTTAAGGAGATGTAAAATCCGATCGGACGCTATTTAATATGAGTGCCGCCTAAAAAAGGCTGGATTTCTACGTAAAACAGTTGCTTTCTATATACGGTAATTTGCCTGTCGGATCGGTTTGAGTTCCACCTTGGAGGAGGGGAGTGCATGAACAGGATCGTTGAGGCTGTGGTCATCAATGGCGACCGGCGTGTTCCGGTCGGTCTCGTTAGCGTCAAGCAGGCGCTCGAGATGCCACATAACGGTGTCTTTTCCAGCGGCATGTTTGAATTCAGTCATCCGGCCTATGAGGCTGGAAAGACCGATGTGTTTCTGACGCGAGAGGCGCTGACGAAGTTGCAGCTCATGTAGAAGCTCGGTGGCCTTGCCCGCAAACCCGCTACGGCGGCGCTGCATGCCCAGTCGCGTCTTGCGGACGGAACTTCATTCCGGCCCGTGGATTGTCTTCAAAAGGAGATGACCATGGCGAGAAAACCACTCAATGTCGGCTTCACCGGTGATATCGACCCTGAAACGGGCGTCGTTGAAAAAGCAAAATCCACAGCCGCGAAGGTGAAGGACGAAGCGGGAATGGTCGCAGCGCATGCTGTGGATCACCCGGCCGCTACTGCATCCGTTGCCGCATCCATCGGCGTGGCGGCATTTCTACTCGGTTATCTGCTAGGCGTTTCGTCCCGGCCCCACGACAGGCAACGCTGGCTTTGACCCGCGATCCGCGTCCAGCGCTAGCCCTGCCCGATGAGCGGACCGGAACAATCATTGGTTATAGCCGTTTCCTCTAGACCTACCCGGAGACAAAGGAGGCATTCATGCCGAATCGTGACCCATTGCCAACTCCCGGCGTCGAGACTCCCCGTGGTCCCGTGGGGACTGGCGGAGTGCCCGACCGCACGCAGGAAAAGCCGCCGCTGACCCCGACGCAGGATCCGGGGGATACGAAAAACCCGCAGGATCCCACATTGGAGCCGGCTCTGATGCCGACGGGAGACCCGGCAGGCGCTGCCTGATTCGTGGTCCGAAGAAATTGATGATCTACGCCTTCCGGTGACAAGCGCGCCGGGCGGCGTGGCTCGCGATAAGGGTGTGGCTATTGTTAATAACCCCCTAAATTGCACCCGTGCGATCTTGTTATTGCTATTCAATTAGTCAGATCTCACACTGCCGGCTGCATCCACTCGTTTCCTTCGCTGAGGTTTGGAGGCTGCAAGCGGATAAGTCTTTTAGCCTGATCGCGGCTCCCAGGGGTATGGGGAGGAGCCTCGCCATCCGCACGTGAGGGGCAAATGCCAAGTCAGCTTATCCGCAAGCCGGTCAGTTCCGGCCAGCTCAACCTATTGCAGCAAGTCTTCGACGAGACCTGCTCCGAGCACCACATCGATAAAAGCAGTCCAGATGCAGAAGCACTGGCGCTCATTCTCGTCAACTCGCTTCAAAAGGGCGCCGACGAAAAAGAGAAACTGGCTGCATTGGCGGAAACTCTCGCCAAGGCGCGGTAGATTCCGGGTCGAACAGACATTCGGGCCATTCAAGGAACATATCCTGTCTTCGAAAGTTGACCGTGCTCTCGATCAACAACAGACAGGAGGCCAAAATGGCAGAATCCGTAAAGAGCCTGAAGCCAACCGAATCCCAGTCGCCATCCTTCGATCATGTGCCGAGCGAAAATTCGGCATTTAATTCCGAGATCGCCAGCCTCAAGTCCGAGATCGCCAATTTGCGTGATCTGTTGGCAGAAAAAGGCAGCGTTGCTTATGACCGCGTTGCAAGCCGCGCGTCCGATGCCGCAAGCTACGTTTCGGAAGAAGCAAATTCCGTGGCCGCCACTGTCCGCGAGCATCCTGCAGCAACCACGACCCTGATCACCCTGATTGGCGGTATCGGCTTTGCGATCGGCTATCTCGTCGCCAACGCGTCCGTCGACAGCAAGCAGGCCTGGTATCAGCGTTACATCAACGACCGCTTCTAAGAATACCTTATCCGTCTAGCCGGCCGAACTATCCGTTCGGCTGGCGCAGTCGATCCAGAAGGCCTTGGTGAGTTCTGCAAGTCGTTCCGGGTCTATCCTGATCGCAGCATTTGTTGCTCCAGCCGCGGGCACGACCTCAGAGTAATCCTTTAGCGAAAGGTCGCAATAGACCTGGAGCTCAGTCGCAAGACCAAACGGGCACACCCCTCCGATCGGATGGCCAGTTGCCGCCATGACCTCATCGCCGGACAGCATACGCGGTTTGGCGCTGAAGACCGACCTGAACTTCTTATTGTCGATGCGACTATTTCCCGACATTACGACCAACAGCATGACATCGCCCGCTCGCAGGCAGATTGTCTTCGCGATCTGGTCAGGATCGACGCCATGCGCGAGTGCTGCAAGCGGAACGGTCGCCGAACTCTGTTCGGTCTCGATGATCTCGATGTCAGGCGCGCGGGTCGCGAAAAAGCTGCGTACGGATTCAAGGCTCATGGATGCAGCATGACCGAAGCGCATCCAGCGGGCAAGTCTCGCGAGGCATGCAATTCTTGCAATGCTGCGGTGCGAAATTACGTCTGTTTTTTGTGCGTTTCCGCTGTATGTTTAAATCATCGACGGACGCACTCCTCCTCCCAGCGTCCCCGATGGGGCCGGCAACACTCCTCCTCCCAGTTGTTGGCCAGTTTCAGAAGCCCGACGCACCTCCTCCCGCGTCGGGCTTTTCTGTTTTCTGAGGGGCTGGAGCGATGAGATATCGGAAGCGCCTGAAGCTCTCGAAAAGGCCCGCAACTCCAAGAACTTGCGTCGATGTAGCGGATGCAGGGCACCACGATCGCGTCTGGATCGATCGATTTGCGCCCGGTCCTGCAGGCTTGACGCCAAAACGGCCAGACCTTAAATCCTCTGCATCGATATTTGTTTGACAAGCCAGCACGTGGCTAAACTGCCCCGCCTGCGACGATCTTTCTTCAAATACGAAACACAAACGCCCCGGGAAATTCCGAACGGGGCAGTCGGTCATTTGCAAGAGAAAGGCATCGTTATGGCGACTGGTACTGTAAAATGGTTCAACGCAACCAAGGGCTACGGCTTCATCACCCCTGACGACGGTGGCAAGGACGTTTTCGTTCACGTCACCGCGGTCGAGCGCGCAGGCCTCGGCCAGCTGCAGGACGGTCAGAAGATCGGCTTCGAACTGACGACCGACCGCCGTTCCGGCAAGGAATCGGCTGACAGTCTCCGCGCCGTCTAAGATACCCGTTTCATTTATTTATGAAGGCCGGTCATCGACCGGCCTTTTTGCGTTCCGACGATGCCTTTCGAGCAAGGCACAGAGCGCCGTTAACCAAATATTAACCAATTAGCGAGACGATGAACATTAGAGCCAATGTCGTCGACGGCGGCTGTTTCGCATTGCATGCCCATAAGAGTGACCACGGATGTACTGGCACTTGTGATTGGGATCAGAAAGGTCGGGCTAGCCCGACCTTTTTCGTTTCGTATGAGTTGGACGTGCATCGGCAAAGGAGCTGTCTGCTGCGCCCCGCCGGTGCCCTCACTTTGCGAGGGCCGTGATGATCCGGACCCAGGACCTGATCCCCTTGTGGTAGGACTTCAGGTCATACTTCTCGTTCGGCGAGTGGATCCGGTCGTCATTGAGTCCGAAGCCGACCAGCAGACTATCCATTCCGAGCATCTTCTGGAAATCGCCAACGATCGGAATGGAGCCGCCCATGCCGATGATGACGGCTGGATTTGCCCATTCGTCCGAAAGTGCACTCTTGGCCTTGGTCAAGGCCGGTGAGTCGTAGGAAAGCTGGATCGCAGGCGAGCCACCATGCGGGTGGAACTCGACGTTGCAGTCCGCCGGGATCTTGGATGTCACATAGGCGCGGAACGCGTCGCGGATCTTGTCCGGGTCCTGCGTGCCGACGAGGCGGAACGAGATCTTTGCCGAAGCCTTGGCTGCAATCACGGTCTTGAAGCCATCGCCGGTATAGCCACCCCAAATCCCGTTGACCTCGCAGGTCGGTCGGGCCCAGGTCATTTCCAGAACCGAACGGCCCTTTTCGCCGGCCGGCTCTGAGAGCCCGATTTCGCCGAGGAACTTTTCGGCCGAGCGACCAAGCGTCTCCCAGCTTGCCTTGATGTTTTCAGGCGTTTCCTCGACGCCGTCGTAGAAACCCTCAAGGGTGATGCGGCCTGTGTCGTCGCGAAGGCCGGCGATGATACCGGTGAGAATGTGGATCGGGTTTGCGGCAGCACCGCCGTAAAGGCCGGAATGCAGGTCGCGATCGGCAGCGGTGACAGTGATTTCTTCGCCGACCAGGCCGCGAAGGGCGGCAGCGATTGCCGGTGTGTCGGTGTCCCACATGCCCGTATCGCAGACCAGGGCGAAGTCGGCCTTGAGCTCTTCGGCATTGGCTTCGAGGAAAGGCTTCAGCGACGGCGAACCGGATTCTTCCTCGCCCTCGAACAGGATGGTGATGCGGATCGGCAGCGCGCCATGCACGTCCTTATAGGCGCGGCAGGCTTCGACGAAGGTCAGCAACTGGCCCTTGTCGTCGGATGTCCCGCGTCCGGTCATGATCTTGCGGCCACCCGGGAGCTCCTTCAGCTTCGGATCGAAGGGATCATCTTCCCAGAGCTCGATCGGATCGACCGGCTGCACGTCGTAGTGACCGTAGAACAGAACGTGCGGCGCATCCGGCGTTGCTCCCGCGTGATGACCGACCACCATCGGATGACCGGGGGTGTCGCGCAATGATGCTTCAAAGCCCAGCGTCGTCAATTCCTCGACAAGCCACTCAGCCGCTTTGCGGCAATCGTCCTTGAAGGCCGGATCAGTCGAAATCGACTTGATGCGCACGAGATCGAACATCCGATCGATGCTGGCGCTGAGGTTCTGATCGGCACGGTCAAGAACGGGAGAAAGTTCGGTCATAACAATATCCTGTGTGTGGATGCTCGGCGCCGCTGTAGACGTGGCTTGCGACGCTCGTTCCGGAAACTAGCAAGCCTTTATGTCACCGTACAATGGAAAAGGCTGATTGGTGCAGGACAACTAGCGGGCAGTAACGTCGACTGCAACCTTGCACTGACAAGTCTCTGGCGCCCCCTAGAGCTTGCGGGCGTTCTCCAAAATCATCCGCATGTATTCGATCATCAGGTCACGCTCGAATCGCTTGAACCCGGAAAACAGGGCCGCGTCGGCCTCCGCTGCCGCCTCCACCGCACGGGCCTCCAGGCTGCGGCCAAGCGCCGTCAGGGTAATGATCTTTGCCCGCTTGTCGTCAGGATGGGGGATGCGCTCGATGAGACCGTCGCGCTGCATCCGCGCGAGCGTATTGGCAACCGTCGCCTGCTCCACCTCGAGCTTGTCCAGGAGTTGCTTCTGGGTAAGGCCATCCTGCTGCCAGAGTTCCAGGAGAACGGGAAACTGGCCCGGGGAAAAGCCGAGGCTGCTTGAGCGCTGTTGCAGGGATCGCGCAAAACCCTTCGCAAGCTGGTTGGCGAGATAGGTTGCGGAATGAGAGCGATCGAATGCCATGGCTTCGGTATCTTGCTTCCCGGTTGAAAGTCCAAACAGACCTTGCCAGGAAGGATATATCGCACGCCGTGCTTTCGCCAACCCTGCGACGCTTCGCTAGATGCTGTGAGCCGCAAACAAAAACCGCCACGACCGGGAGGGGAGCGGTCGTGGCGGCATGATAGAAGAACAAAGGCCCGGAGAGGGGGTTGAGCCTTTGTCCGGTCTGACGCGGCAGGGGGCAAGCCGGGTGCCAGACTGCGGCGTGATCAATCGCCGGTAAGCTTGAAATGTGCGGCGGAATGCGGCTTTTCAAGGGATTGGTCTATTACAAATCGGTAACGTTGCGGTGAGCGATCGGTGGCGCTGCCGGCGAACTTTTCGTGGACGCCGAAGATGCCTCGGGGTATTCCATCCCCATGAAAAAAGGCGATCATCTCTTCCTCATCGACGGCTCCGGTTTCATCTTCCGGGCGTTTCATGCATTGCCCCCGCTCACCCGCAAATCAGACGGGCTGCCGGTGGGCGCCGTGTCGGGGTTCTGCAACATGTTGTGGAAGCTTCTGACCGATGCGCGCGATACGTCTGTCGGCGTCACGCCGACGCATTTCGCCGTCATTTTCGACTATTCCTCGAAGACCTTCCGCAAGGAGATCTACGATGCGTACAAGGCCAACCGGTCCGCGCCGCCGGAAGAGCTCGTTCCGCAGTTCGGTCTGATCCGCCAGGCGACCCGCGCCTTCAACCTGCCCTGCATCGAGACGGAGGGGTTCGAGGCGGATGACATCATTGCCACCTATGCCCGCCAGGCCGAAGCGACCGGCGCCGACGTCACGATCGTGTCCTCCGACAAGGACCTGATGCAGCTGGTGACGCCGATGGTCCACATGTACGACAGCATGAAGGACAAGCAGATCAGCGTGCCCGACGTCGTCGAAAAGTGGGGGGTAGCGCCTGAAAAGATGATCGATCTCCAGGCTCTGGTCGGCGATTCGGTCGACAACGTGCCGGGTATTCCGGGCATCGGGCCGAAGACGGCAGCGCAGCTTTTGGAAGAGTTCGGCGATCTCGAAACACTTCTTTCCCGCGCCGGAGAGATCAAGCAGGTCAAGCGCCGCGAAAGCATCATCGCCTTTGCCGAGCAGGCGCGCCTGTCGAGGCGACTGGTGGAGCTGCGCACCGATGTTCCCCTGGAGCTCGAACTCGACGCGCTGGTCCTCGAACCCCAGAACGGCCCAAAGCTGATCGGCTTCCTCAAGGCCATGAACTTTGGAACGTTGACGCGAAGGGTTGCCACAGCCTGCGACTGCAACGCCGATGAAATCGAAGCGGCGGATGTCGAGGTCGAATGGGACGATGCCGCCCGCGGTCCAGACCTCGATGCGGGCGAGGCGGCGAAGGCCGATACGGGAGAGGCCACAGCTCCGGCGCCCGCCGAGCGAGCGGTTTCGACGGTCGCAAAGGTAACCGGCGAAGCGACGCCAGCCTCCTTTGCCGAAGCTCGTATCGCCGCATTCGGGCAGGCCAAGCTCGATATGGAAAACTACGTCACGATCCGCGATGTGGAAGTGCTTGATGACTGGATCCGCGCGGCGCGCGAGACCGGTTTCGTCGCCTTCGACACGGAGACGAACTCGCTCGACCCGATGCAGGCCGAACTGGTCGGCTTCTCGCTGGCGATCGCCGACAATACCGAAAGCCCGTCCGGTCTCGAAGTCCGCGCCGCCTATGTTCCGCTCACCCACAAGACCGGTGTCGGCGATCTCCTAGGCGGTGGTCTGGCCGAAAACCAGATGGCCAGCCGCGAAGCGCTGGATCGCCTGAAACCGCTGCTGGAAGATCCGACCGTCCTCAAGGTCGCGCAGAACCTCAAGTTCGATTACCTCGTCATGAAGCGGCACGGCATAACCGTCCAGGCCCATGACGATACGATGCTGATGTCCTACGTGCTGGAGGCCGGAAAGGCCAACCACGGCATGGACGCATTGTCCGAACGCTGGCTCAATCATAAGCCGATCGCGTTCAAGGACGTCGCTGGCTCCGGCAAGAGCGGGGTGACGTTCGATTACGTCGATATCGAGAAGGCGACTGCCTATGCGGCCGAGGACGCGGATGTCACGCTGCGTCTCTGGATGGTGCTGAAACCGCAGCTCGCGGCAGCCGGCCTGACACGCGTCTACGAACGGCTCGAGCGACCGCTGGTCTCTGTTCTTGCCGATATGGAAGAACGTGGCATCACTATCGATCGGCAGATCCTGTCGCGCCTTTCCGGCGAGCTTGCGCAGAAGGCGGCGGCCTTCGAAGACGAGATCTATGCGCTCGCCGGCGAGAAATTCACCATCGGCTCTCCCAAGCAGCTCGGCGATATCCTGTTCGGCAAGATGGGCCTGCCCGGCGGCGCCAAGACCAAGACCGGCCAGTGGTCGACTTCGGCAAGCGTGCTGGAGGATCTGGCGGCAACCGGTCATGATTTGCCCCGCAAGATCGTCGACTGGCGCCAGCTGACAAAGCTGAAATCCACCTACACGGATGCGCTTCCGGGTTACGTCCACCCGGAGACCAAGCGCGTCCACACGTCCTATTCGCTGGCGTCGACCACGACCGGGCGTCTTTCCTCGTCGGAACCCAACCTTCAGAACATCCCGGTCCGCAATGCCGAAGGCCGCAAGATCCGCACCGCATTCATCGCGACCCCCGGCCACAAGCTTCTCTCCGCGGATTACAGCCAGATCGAGCTGCGCGTCCTCGCCCACGTCGCCGACATTCCGCAGCTGCGTCAGGCCTTCGCGGATGGCATCGACATTCACTCGATGACCGCATCGGAAATGTTCGGTGTTCCCGTCGAGGGCATGTCGAGTGAGGTCCGTCGCCGCGCGAAGGCGATCAACTTCGGCATCATCTACGGAATTTCCGCTTTTGGTCTTGCCAACCAGCTGTCTATCGATCGCTCGGAAGCAGGCGATTACATCAAGCGGTATTTCGAGCGCTTTCCCGGTATCAAGGACTACATGGAGCAGACGAAGGCCTTTGCCCGTGAGCATGGCTATGTGGAAACGATCTTCGGCCGTCGCTCCCATTATCCCGATATCAAGTCGTCCAACCCGTCGATGCGCGCCTTCAGTGAACGCGCTGCCATCAACGCCCCGATCCAGGGGTCGGCCGCTGATGTCATCCGCCGTGCGATGATCGGGATGGAGCCTGCCCTGAAGAAGGCCGGTCTCGACGAAAAGGTCCGCATGCTGCTGCAGGTGCATGACGAACTGATCTTCGAAGTCGAGGATGCGGCGATCGAAGAAGCGATCCCGCTGATCGTATCGACCATGGAAGAGGCGACAATGCCGGCTGTTTCGATGCGGGTGCCGCTGAAAGTGGACGCGCGCGCCGCCGCGAACTGGGACGAGGCGCACTGATCTGGCTTGATCAGCCGTTGGGGTAAAGAGACAGAAGAGCTGTCGATAGCAGCTCGTCGGCGTATCGGTGCGCCGACTGGCTGCCTTCATCCGTCATGCCCAGTTCACGACAGCGGTGGTGGACGGTGTCGAGGATCAGGCTGGCAATGCCCTTGGCATGATCAACATTCGCGTTTTCGGAGGTATCCAGCGCCATGGCGAGCGAGGTGATGGACACGATCTCGAGCACGGTCATCCGGGCTTCCAAATTGAGCCTTGCCGTTCCCGCAGCCTCCCCGTCGTCTAAGTCATCAAGCCTTCGCGTTTGGTCCATGCTGCGCCCCTTATGTTAGAAAGTCCACATAGAGGCAAAATCGGGACTGTAAAGTGCCCGTCGTGAAGATAGTCGCAAAATCACACGCGCCGGAAAAGACGTCGTTCCAGCGTGTCGATCAGTGTCTGGGCGGCTTCGCTCAGGGACCCGCTGTTGTCGATCGTTACGACCGAATAGTCGCCATCGACAGTGAGGGAGCCGCGCTCGAGACGCCGCAGGATGTCCTCGCGGCATTCCCGTCCCCGCGCTTCGAGCCGCGCGGCGAGCACGTCGCGCGAGGCAATGACGTTGATGACCAGCATGGCCGGATACGCTGAGTGGAAGTGTGCAAGCGCCGAACGGGAGCCATTGGCGATGACCAGACTGCCACCTTCGACGGCATCGAGCGTATCCTTAGGAATGCCATAGGATAGCCCATGCGCATTCCAGGACACGGCAAAGCGTCCGGCTTTTTCCAACGCAGCGAACTCGTCCTCCGAGACACCGTCGTGGTCCTCGCCGCCGGACGCCGGGTCCCGGGTGATTGTGCGGCGGGCAAACACCACGTCGTCACGATCCGCAAAATGCCGCGCAGCCTCCGCCATCAGCGTGTCCTTGCCCGCACCGCTCGGGCCGACCACGACGACGATCACGCCGCTTTTGCCACTGTCGCTATTCGCCGGGCGGCCGTCCATCAGGCGACCCGCCGACCTTCGCGCCACACGGCACGCGCCACCGGCACGCCCTCCGGACGATGAACCCGGACCAGATCGGCGCGCAGGCCGGTGGCGATCCGGCCGCGATCGTCGAGGCCGACGGTGCGGGCAGGCGTCGCACTCACCATGGCTATCGCCTTCGGCAGCGAGATGCTGTCGACCTCGTCTGCCAGGATGAACGGCGCGTAGAGCAGGCTGAGTGGCACGTAGTCGGACGAAAGCACGTCGAGCACGTCTTTCTCAGCCAGATCGCGGGCGGCAATATTGCCGGAATGCGACTTGCCCCGCACGATATTGGGCGCGCCCATCAGCACGCTCATGCCGGCCTGGTGCGAGGCCTTGGCGGCATCGAGACTGGTCGGGAATTCGGCGAGCTTCACACCGTTGCCGATCGCCTCGTCCACATGCGCAAGCGTCGCATCGTCATGGCTGGCCACCGTAATGCCGTTATCGGCGCAGACCTTCGCGATGGCGATGCGGTGCGGCGTCGAATTGCGCTCGGACTCCTCGACGCGCTTTTCGATGAAGATCTTGAAGGCCTCGTCGGAAAGCCCGCGCTTCTTCTGGTAGTAGAAAATGTACTGGTCCATCGTCTGGAACTGCCGCTGACCCGGCGCATGATCCATCAGCGAAACGAGCCTGACATAAGGGTCGTTGGCAAAATCGGCGAAGTGATCAAGCACATTGTCGGCCGAAACCTCGCAGCGAAGGTGGATCAGGTGTTCGGAGCGCAGGCGGCCCTGGCGTTCGGCGGCCTGGATGGCGTCGGCCATCGCCCGCATCTCGCCCTGCTCGAAGCCGCCATCCTCGTCCGATCCCATACGGAGGCAATCGAACACGGTGGTGATGCCGGAAGAGGCGATCTGCGCGTCATGCGCCTGGATCGCCGCCGTCGCATTCCACCGCACGCCCGGACGCGGCGAATAGTGCTGTTCCAGATGGTCGGTATGCAGCTCGACAAGCCCGGGGATCAGATAATCGCCCTCGAAGTCCTCGCCGACCTGTGCGGACCCCTCGGAAATGTCTGCAATCTTGCCGTCCCGGATCTGGATGGAGCCGGTCACGATGCTGTCCTCCAGCACGATGCGGGCATTTGTGAATACGGTCTCGACGGTCATGGGGTCGTCTTTCTGATATCGGAGGCCGGCGCCAAAGGCAGCCAGCGGTGAACTGTAAAATCTGCGCCACGCTCGCGCTCAGTGAAGAGCGCAATTCCGTTGATGGAGAGCGGTGCGTTGGTAAAATCTGCAAATCTGGTTTCAAGCGCCGTTCGCATCGAAGGCGCCTGTTCGAGCGGAACCTGTCCGGTCAGCGTCATGTGAAAGCGGAACTCGTCCATCACGTAGGGGTAGCCCCAGGTCATCAGGTTGTCGCGGTGTTCGGGTGAAAGGTTCTCCGGTTTGCGCCGGGCAATATCGGCATCCGAAAGCGGCGCGCGGAACGGCTCGAAATCTTGGACCACGCTTGCGGCAAAGGCCTGTAGTTCGGGATAGACCCGGTCCGGCACCAGAGCGAAGAAGCGCCCGAGCTGGCCGATGATGGCATTCGGAATGTCGAATGCAGGTGTTTCCGCTGCAAACGCCTCGAAAGCGTCGATCAGTTCAGCCTCGCTGCGTCCCTCGGCAAGCTCGAACGGCGCCTTCAGCGTCGCATGAAAGGCGTAGCGCCGCGGATCGGCCGTCAGCGCGTGCACGTCCTCAGTGGAAATGCCTTCCACGACCGCCGTCTCGAATCGCTCACCGCTGAAGGCATCGCGGCCGAGCCAACGGGAGGCGGTCTTCGTCAGCGGGTGATCCGCTGCGGGCGAAAAGTAGAGAGCATATCGCAAGGCATGGTTCCGGAATCAGGAAAAGGGCGATGTCCGAGACTAACCATCTGTCGCGCCTCGAGACAGCCTTCGGCTAAAAGATTTCCATGACAGAATGATGATGCGGCAACCTTTTAATGTGTCGGGCCACCGATCAGACGTGAGCGGATCGCGTTGGACACATTGTCGAACAGGAAGACCACCATCAGGATGAGCAGAACCATGTAGGCAACCTTGTCCCAGTCCGCATTGGTGCCCATCGCTTCGAGCAGCTTGAGGCCGATGCCGCCCGCACCGACGGCGCCGATAACAGTCGCCGAACGGGTGTTCGATTCCCAGAAATACAGCGACTGCGAGATGAACACCGGCAGCACCTGCGGCACGACGCCGAAGCGGTTGACGATGACGGAGGGCGCGCCCACCGATTTGACACCCTCGCGCTGCTTGTCATCGACATTCTCCACCGCTTCCGAATAGACCTTGCCGAGCGCACCGGCATCCGTGAAGAAGATCGCCGCGATACCGGGGATCGGTCCGGGGCCGAAGGAGCGGGTGAAGAACAGCGCCCAGATCAGCATGTCGACGGAGCGCAGGAAGTCGAACAAGCGCTTCATGCCCCAGTTGGCGGCCCGGTTGCGGGTAATGTTGCGCGCAGCGATGAAGGCGAGCGGGAAGGCGAACAGCGTCCCGAGGAGCGTGCCGACAAAGGCCATGACCAGCGTCTGAAGCAGTTTCGACAGAATGTCCGCATGCTGCCAGACATTGTTGCCAAGGAAGTCGTCGCGCATGTGGCCGATGTTCGAGCGTTCCGGATCCAGCCGCTCGCCGATCGTTGCAAGGTGTGCAAGCTCGCCCCAGCTCTTGCCCCAGAATGCCGACTTGGTGTCGAACAGGAAGTTTGCCCATCCAAGGAAGCGACGCTGCACATAGACCTGTGCCGGCCGGATTTCCGCCTGCCCCTCGAAGCCGTAATCGACCAGCACCTTGGCTCCGTCTTGGCGGAGTGCCGAGGGCGCATCGGCTGGCGCCGTCGCTGCGTTGCTGTCGATCGTGACTGGATAGACCGTGCCGTTCAGATAGACATCGACCCGGCCCGGCGTCACATCCAGACGGTCCGCATCACTGCCATAGGTCACGCGGTAGCCGCCGCCTTCGGTCGGCTTAAGCCAGGAGATGTCGGAACCTTCGGCATACTGCCCGCGGCTCGACCACTGCGGCTTGACGGTGCCGTCGTCTTGGAAACGCAGGCGCGGCTGGGCGCGCCAGGAATACCAGTCCTGGAGATAGAGCGATGCTCGGTCCCACTGGCCGTTCCTGAAGGCGGGACCGACATTGAAGGCGAAAAAGCAGGCAACCAGATAGGCGAGGATCAGTCCGGAGCCGATCACCAGTCCGTAGCGCTGCAGGAAGGACCGTTGAAACACCTGCGGATAGGTTTCGCGCAAGCGCTCTCTGTCGGATGCATTGATGGCAGGTACCGATGGCATCAGGCTGCTCCCCTGCCAAGTTCGAAGGACTGCTGGCCGATCAGCCGGCGGCGAAGCCAGGACGAGAACTGGTCGATGGCAATGACGCTGACGAGCAGCAGAATGATGATGGCATAGGTCTTGGCCGCATGATCGCGACCGATCGCCAGGCGAAACACCTCGCCGATACCGCCGCCACCGACCGCACCGATAATGGTCGAGGCGCGCACGTTTACCTCGGCGCGCAGCAGCGTGTAGGAGACGAAATTCGGCAGCACCTGCGGAACGATCGCGAAGCGTACCCGCTCGACCCAGGACGCACCGGCGGCCCGCAAACCCTCATCCGGCTTCATGTCCGAATTCTCGACCACCTCGAAGAACAGCTTTCCGAGCGCGCCGATCGTGTGGACGGTGATCGCGATGATCGCCGCGATCGGCCCGATCGACAGGATCGCCGTCAGAAGTCCGGCAATGACGATTTCCGGAAAGGCACGCAGGATTTCCATGATGCGGCGAACGACGAAACGCACAGGCCCGGCACCGACAAGATTGGTGGAGGCGAAGAAGCACAGCAGAAAGGCGATGGCGGAACCGATGATCGTCGAAACCAGCGCGATGTTGATGGTGATGATCAGCTGGTAGAAGAAATTCGGGATGTAGAACGTGTCGGTAAGATAGTGGCGATCGGCCGTATAATCGTATTTCAGCGAGCCGTCGGCATAGGGGGAGGGAAGGTCGAACATCGCCCGGATGATTTCCATCGGGCTGTCAGGCACGAAGCTGCGAATGAAATCGAACATATAGGGCAGGCGTTCGAAGAACTTGCCCGCATTGGCGTCATTGGCGAATTTCAGCGAGGCGAACAGCACGACCAGAAACACGCCGATCGTGATCGCGGTATAGACGCGGCGGGTTCGCAGCTGCTGCCGGTAGTGCTGCATCATCAGGGATGCCGCCGGTCCCAGTCTGCTAGCGGGAGCGCCGCCGAGATGTCCGGTCGTCTGTTTGCTGATCGTCGCCATGCCCGTGTCTCTCGTTGCAGAACGGCGGCACCTTCTGCAGATGCCGCCGCCAGGTCTTTTGAAGGGTGATCAGCCGCCGATAACGGACTTACGGGCGTCGACGATCGTCTGGTAGAAGGCCGGATTGACTTCGATGTAATCCTTGTTCTTGCCCTGGGTGAAGGACTGGAAGCAAGCGAGGTTCTTCTTCGGCAGTTCCATGAAGAAGGCCTTGACCTTGGCCTTCATGTCGGCCGGAACCTTGTTGGAGACCATCAGCGGACCGTTCGGGATCAGCGGCGACTTCCAGACCTGGACGATATCGTCCATGTCGAGGTTACCCTTGGCGACCATCTGGTGCAGGTTGCCGCCGCTATAACCTTCTTCCCACTTGCCAACGCCCGAACCGAAGGTCGTGCCGGCATCGAACTTCTTGTCGAGGACTGCGAGAACCAGGTTCTCGTGGCCGCCGCCGAAGCCGGTTTCGGAGAAATACTGCTTGACCGGCATGCCGATTTCTTTCGGCAGCGCGACATTCGGGACGAGATAGCCCGAGGTCGAATCCGGATCGGCGAAGCCGATCTTCTTGCCCTTCAGGTCAGCCAGCGTCTTGATGCCGCTGTCCTTGCGGGCAACCATGATCGAGTAGTAACCGCTCGAGCCGTCCGAACCCGTGTAGGTCAGGATCGGGTCCACAGCCTTGTCGTCCTTGAGCGCGATGGCTGCGTAGGAAGCCGCACCCATCGAAGCAATGTCGATCGTGCCGCCGAGCAGGCCCTGGATAACGCCGTTATAGTTCGGCGACGGGAACAGCTTCACTTCGGATACGCCGGTCGCAGCCTTCAGGCCATCGGCAACGCACTGGGTGTTACGGATCTGGTCGGCTTCGTTTTCCGAGCCGTCGAGACCGATGCGCAGAACCTTGACGTCCTGGGCAAGGGCGGAACCGGCGAGCAGGCTGAGCGTCGCGGCAGCAAGCAGAGTTTTTCTGAACATGGTGATCTCCTGTTTCCGGATCATCCGGAGTTGGGTCGTGAAGCAACGCGCCCTTAACGTGGGCAGACGATCTGGATGCGGCTCAGGCCCTGGCGCTTGCCAGGCTGCCCATTCCGGCCGATTGCTTTGCGGCAGCCGCGGGGGCCACGGGATTGTTGATGCTGGTCGAGGTCATCGTCTCGTCGATTCCGGCACCGTCGCGGTCCGATCCGTAGATCTCGCTGACGGCCTGCGCGTTCAGCTGCGACGGCGTGCCGTCGAAGACGACGCGGCCGCCGGCCATCCCGATGATCCGCTCGCAGTAGGCGCGCGCCGTATCGAGCGTGTGCAGGTTGGTGATGACGGTAATGCCCTCGCGCTCGTTGATGTCGCGCAGCGCGTCCATCACGATCTTGGCGTTGAGCGGGTCGAGAGAGGCGATCGGCTCATCGGCCAGAAGCATTTTCGGGGCCTGCATCAGGGCGCGGGCGATGGCCACGCGCTGCTGCTGACCGCCCGAAAGCGTGCCGGCGCGCTGCATGGCAGTCTGCTCGATACCAAGACGCTCGAGCGCTGCGATCGCCGCCATGCGCTCGTCGTCGGTAAAGATGTTGAGAAGGCTCATGATGCTGGATCGGTGGTTCAAGCGGCCGAGCATCACGTTGGTCATGACGTCGAGTCGCGGCACCAGATTGAACTGCTGGAAGATCATCGCGCAGTCGCGCTGCCAGTTGCGCAAGTCGGCGCCCTTGAGAGCGGAAACCTCGAGATCGCCAAACCGGATGGAACCGGAGCTCGGCTCCTGCAGGCGGTTGATCATGCGCAGGAGGGTCGACTTGCCGGCGCCGGAGCGACCGATGACGCCGACCATCTGACCTTGAGGTATCTCCACGCTGACGGCGTTGACTGCGATATGATCGCCGAAACGTCGGGTGACATTCCTCAATTCAAACTTCATGTTTTTCAATCCGTCCCATTGCCTGGTGAGGATCGGATTAGCCTTCGTTGATGAACCCTGAATGTCGGTTTTATGTAGGTTTTGTTACATCTTTGCGCGGCTGGAATGCTTTGCTAAGCCGCGTATTTGGCAAGAAAGTCCTCAGCCGAAAGCGCCCGGAAATCGTCGAGTGCGGTGCGCAGCTTGAGGTGATCCCAGTCCCACCACGCAAGGCGATCCATGCCTTCGCCGACCTCCCTCGTAAAGCGTTCCCGGATCAGCTTGGCCGGCACGCCGCCGACGATCGTGTAGGGGGCGACATCCTTTGACACCACGGCTCCGGCGCCGATCACCGCGCCGTTGCCGACCGTCACGCCCGGCAGCACGGTGGCACCGTGGCCGATCCAGACGTCGTGGCCGATCGTCACCCGGTTGTCGCGTCGCCACTCGAAAAAGTCGGTCTCGTCTTCAGCGTCGTCCCAGTAGTTGGCGGCACGATAGGTGAAGTGATGCAGCGTGGCCCGCCATGTCGGGTGGTTCGTTGCATTGATGCGGACGGAAGCGGCCATGTTGACGAATTTGCCGATCGTCGCGCACCAGATGGAGCCGTCCTGCATGATATACGAGTAATCGCCGATCTCGGCCTCGTCGATGCGGCAGCGCTCGGAGATTTCCGTGTAGCGACCGATCGTCGAATTGCTGACGCTCGCCGTCGCGTGGATAACGGGGTTGATACCGACCTTGGCACTCATGCGGCAACTGCCTTTCGTGGTGAAAACGCACTGACATCGAGAATACGGTCCGCAACGGCCTCGCGCACCTCTTCGTCGTGGAAGATGCCGAGCATGGCAACGCCCTCGGCTTTCTTGGCAGCGATCATCTCGATCACAACCCGCCGGTTGGTCGCGTCGAGCGATGCGGTCGGCTCGTCGAGAAGCAGAATGCGGTGGCTGGTGATGAACCCGCGGGCAATGTTGACACGCTGCTGCTCGCCGCCGGAAAAGGTGGCGGGCGGAAGCGACCAGAGTTCGCGCGGTAGGTTGAGTCTGGCGAGCAGTTCAACCGCCCTGTCCTTGGCTTCCGCGGCATCGATACCGCGGGCAACAAGCGGCTCTGCCACCACGTCGACGGCAGCCACGCGCGGCACGGTGCGCAGGAACTGGCTGACGTAACCCATCGTATGCCGGCGAACCTCGATAATCGTGCGCGGATCTGCTGCCGCGATATCGACGATCTTCTCGCGGTGATTCACCAGGATCTGGCCCGCATCGACGGCATAGTTGCCGTAGAGCATTTTCAGGATGGAGCTCTTTCCGATCCCCGAGGGGCCGCCGAGCACGACGCATTCGCCGCCGGCCACGGAAAAGCTGACGTCGTTGACGACCGGCAGCTTGATGCCGTCGCGCAGGTGCATGATGAAGCTTTTGAAGACTTCGGAGACGACGAGTGGAGTGGCCATCGGTCTGTCCTATACCTGGAGAATCGAGGAGACGAGCAACTGCGTGTAGGGCTCGCGCGGGTCGTCGAGGACACGGTCGGTGAGCCCCTGTTCGATCACGTGACCGTCCTTCATCACCATCATCCGGTGCGACAGAAGGCGGGCGACCGCGAGATCATGGGTGACGACAATGGCCGAGAGACCGAGATCGTTGACCAGACCGCGCACAAGGTCGAGCAGCCGTGCCTGTACCGAGACGTCGAGGCCGCCGGTGGGTTCGTCCATGAACACGAGGCGCGGACCTGTCACGAGATTGCGGGCGATCTGCAGACGCTGGCGCATGCCGCCGGAAAAGGCGCGCGGCTGGTCGTCGATGCGATCCGCGGAGATTTCCACGCGTCCCAGCCAGTCGGTCGCCGTTTCGCGGATCTTGCCGTAATGCCGGTCACCGACCGCCATCAGCCGTTCGCCGACATTGGCGCCCGCCGATACCGTCATGCGCAAGCCATCGGCCGGGTTCTGGTGCACGAAACCCCAGTCGGTGCGCATCAGGAACCGCCGTTCCGCCTCACTCATGTGATAGAGATCGCGGAAATTGCCGTCGCGCATCCGGTATTCGACACTGCCGGCGCTCGGCATCAACCGGGTCGACAGGCAGTTAAGCAGCGTCGTCTTGCCGGAACCGGATTCGCCGACGATGGCGAGCACTTCGCCCGGCCACAGATCGAAACTGACATCCTGGCAACCAATCCGGCTGCCATAGAATTTCGAAACGCCGCTGACTTTGAGAAGGGGATTGTCGCTCATTCCGCAGCCTCCTTGTTGGGGGCGAGCATCTCGCCGACATGGCCGTGTTCGCGTCGGTCTTCGCAATGGTCGGTATCGGAGCAGACGAACATCCGTCCGCCCTGGTCGTCGAGCACCACTTCGTCGAGATAGACGCCGTGTGCGCCGCAAAGCGCGCAATCCTGCTCGAATGTCTGGATCTCGAACGGATGGTCCTCGAAATCCAGGCTGACCACTTCGGTATGCGGCGGAACCGCATAGATCCGCTTTTCACGTCCGGCGCCGAACAGCTGCAGCGCATCGGACATGTGCATTTTAGGATTGTCGAATTTCGGCGTCGGCGACGGGTCCATCACGTAACGACCGTCGACCTTCACCGGATAGGCATAGGTCTTGGAGATGCGGCCGTTATGGGCAATGTCCTCGTATAGCTTCACATGCATCAGGCCGTATTCTTCGAGCGCATGCATTTTCCGGGTCTCGGTCTCGCGCGGCTCGAGGAAGCGCAGCGGTTCCGGGATCGGCACCTGATAGACCAGCACCTGGCCTTCGGTCAGCTTCTGCTCGGGAATGCGGTGGCGCGTCTGGATGATCGTCGCGTCCTTCGTGTGGGTGGTGACAGCGACATTGGCGACCTTCTGGAAGAAGGCACGGATGGAGACCGCATTGGTCGTGTCATCGGCACCCTGGTCGATGACCTTCAGCACATCGTCCGGACCGATGATCGCGGCCGTCACCTGCACGCCGCCGGTACCCCAGCCATAGGGCATCGGCATTTCGCGCGAAGCAAACGGTACCTGATAGCCGGGTATAGCGATCGCTTTCAGGATCGCGCGGCGGATCATCCGCTTCGTCTGTTCGTCCAGATAGGCGAAATTGTAGGTGGCGAGATCGGCACTCATTCGGCAGCATCCTTCATCTCGGTATCGCCGTAGCGAGCGGCCTCAACCTCGGCGCGCATCTTGCGCACCATGGCAAGCTCCGCCTGGAAGTCGACGTAATGGGGCAATTTCAGGTGTTCGACGAAGCCCGTCGCCTGCACATTGTCGGAGTGCGAAATGACGAACTCCTCGTCCTGCGCCGGCGCGGTAATGTCCTCGCCAAGCTCTTCCGCACGAAGGGCGCGATCCACCAGCGACATCGACATCGCCTTGCGCTCGCTCTGTCCGAACACGAGACCGTAGCCGCGGGTAAACTGCGGCGGTGCTATGGAGGAGCCCTTGAACTGGTTGATCATCTGGCACTCGGTCAGCTGGATGCGCCCGAGCGAGACCGCGAAGCCGAGTTCCGGCATGTCCATTTCCACCTCCACCTCGCCGATCCGGATCTCGCCGACGAACGGGTGGTTTCGGCCATATCCGCGCTGGGTCG
Organism: Velazquezella soli; assembly: GCF_977018685.1. Lineage (NCBI taxonomy): Bacteria > Pseudomonadati > Pseudomonadota > Alphaproteobacteria > Hyphomicrobiales > Rhizobiaceae > Velazquezella > Velazquezella soli. Next base: position 255,484 of record NZ_CDRNXF010000004.1, on the reverse strand, counting down.
AGTAGCCGAGGGCAAGCAGAAAGCCCTCGTCGCCGCGGGCGAGTGCCTGCAGCCTGAGGTCACGACCCATCGGAAATTCCAGCGGCTCGCGGGTCAGGTCTCCGGCAGCGTGGTCATCGGGCAGGTCGCCGTCCGGCTCGATCAGTCCTTCGTGTGCGAGAATGTCGGAAACGCGCATGATCTCCTCGCCGGACGCCTCTTTGCGTGCAGGATCAGCGATCGCTTCATCCGTCAGAAGCGAGGGATCGAGAAGACGATGGGTGTAATCGAAGGTGGGACCGAGCAACTGGCCGCCCGGCAGATCCTTGTAGGTCGCCGAGACGCGTCGCTCGACCGTCATGGCTGCGGTATCGACCGGAACGGAAGAACCGAACCGGGGCAGCGTGGTGCGGTAAGCTCGAAGTAAAAAGATCGCCTCGATGAGGTCGCCACGGGATTGGCGCACCGCAAGCGCTGCGAGCGACCGGTCATAGAGCGAGGCTTCCGCCATCACCCGATCGACAGCAAGACCAAGCTGTTCGGCGATCTGCTCGATCGTGAGTGCGGGAAGCGCCCGGTCGCCGCGACGGCGGTCGGCAAGCAATGCGTGAGCGTTGGTAATGGCGGCCTCGCCACCCTTGACTGCAACATACATGGGTTTGATCTCCTTCGGCTCAGCCGGCAATCCGGGTGGTGCGCGGCAGGCACAGGAACTGCGCTCCGGCGGTGAGGATGACGTCGACTCCGCGGGGAAAGAGCGCCCTGTTGTCGTCCCAAAGCCTCCCGAACATATCCGGCAGTCCCGAGACTGCGACCGTTTTGGTGCCGAGGATCCCCGGTCCGGTCAGGCTCAGTTCTTCGCCGTCGCCAAGAGCCGAGACCTCGAGGATCAGGGTCGTGGATCGATCCGGGTATTCCTGGGTACCGGCGGCAAACAGGCCGAAGGAAGAGGGCGCTATCCCGGCTTCGATGAAGGCAAAGCTGCTCTGCGCCTTTTCTCGGGTGATCGGTGCACCCGTATGGAAACCGATCCATTCCGGCATCGCAGACTTTGCAAGCCCGGCACTCAGCCAGACGGGGGTATCGTGATCGCAGAGCGTCAGAGCAATCGCGCCAGCCGCATTGCCGAGCGGTTCGGGCTGACCGGCCTGGAGCGCGGCGTCGTAGATTGTTCCGGGCCGCGCCATTCCGTCCATCAGCGTTTTGAAAACGGTCTGGGATTGGAAGACCGGGTCGGCAAACCCACCGGCGAGTGCTTGCGTATGGACGGCCATCAATCGTCTCCCCGTACCATTGTGAAGAAGTCGACGCGGGTCGCCGCGGTCTCTTCGGCTTTCTGTCTGTCCTCAGTGGCGATGCGGCTTTCCGTCGGTGAAAGAAGCGCCGTTTCGACGAAAACGCGGGTCTCCGCCTCCTGCCACAGCGCATCGAAGATCGCAGACAGCCGCGCCTTCTCCTTGTCGGTGCCAAGCGCCTGGGCATGGCCCGCCGTGCCGGTGGCAAGAAGGATGGTTGCGCGGGTGACCGTTGCTTCGCCGAGATTGAAGGGCGAGCCGCCGCCACCGATCCGGCCGCGAACCATCACCAGACCTGTTTCAGGTCCGCGCACGGGTTTGACGGTTGGCTTGTCGGACAGCCCGTTCCAGGCGGTCTTCAGTTCGTCGCAGGATGTCTGCGCCAGAAGCTCGATGCAGCGGCGCCGCTGTTCCGGTTCCGCCAGTGGCTTGTGATTTCCCGCAAGATCCATCGGTCATCTCCTAAATGTCTATTTATATAGACAACCATACAAATTACATGTACCAATAAAGCTGGCGTATAACAAGCGTGTGACAGGGGTACTGATCGGGTGATTGTTCAGAGGCAGAGCGGCGTCGCGTTGTGGCGGCAGATAGCCGACCGTATCCGCACGGCGATCGCGAACGGCGATTACGACGCGACCGGCAAGGTGCCGCCGGAGATTTCGCTGGCGGCGGAATTCGGCGTCAACCGCCATACGGTCAGAAGCGCGCTGGCAGCGCTGGCGCAGGAAGGCATCGTGCGGGCTGTTCAGGGCCGGGGAACGCTGATCGAGCGAAAGGAGCGGCTGAATTTCCCGATTTCCAGGCGCACCCGGTTCAGCGAGGGCATCGGCGATCAGGCCAAGGAAAAGGAAGGTCTGCTGCTGGCGGCATCCGAGGAACCGGCGACATCGGATCTGGCGTCGCGACTGCAGCTACCTGTCGGTGCTGCCGTGATCCGACTTGAAACCTTGCGCAAAGCGGATCGCCGTCCGGTCTCACGGGCAACCGCCTGGTTCCCGGCCGAACGCTTTGCAGGGATCGCAGAGGCCTATCGCGACAGCGGCTCCATCACGGCGGCCTTCGCGGCGCTCGGCCTGACCGACTATCTCCGCGTCTCGACCGAAGTCACGGCGGTGCACGCAGACAGCGGCGATCTTGCGGATCTGGAATTGTCGCCGGGTGCGATCATGCTGGTAACGCGTGCGTTGAACGCAGATCCGGATGGCGTGCCCGTGCAATATGCAATCAGCCGCTTCCCGGCCGACATGGTGCAGTTCACGATCGAGAACTGACAATTGAAAACGCCGGCCCGCATTGTCCATGCGAGCCGGCGCGATCTTGAAGACTTGGCGCGTGTTAATGCGCGGCGGACATGTCGCCCAGAACCTTCTTCGACGCGACGGTGGAATCCGCGTTCAGCACGTAGACCATCGGCACGCCGGTCGCGAGGTTGAGCTTGAGGATCTCTTCCTTGCTGAGACGGTCGAGAACCATCACCAGCGAGCGCAGCGAATTGCCGTGGGCGGCAACGAGAACCTTCTCGCCGCGCAGCACGCGCGGCAGGATCTCGGTCATGTAATAGGGCCATACGCGGGCACCGGTGTCGCGCAGGCTCTCGCCGCCCGGTGGCGGGATGTCGTAGGACCGGCGCCAGATATGGACCTGTTCCTCGCCCCATTTCGCCCGCGCGTCGTCCTTGTTGAGGCCGGAGAGATCGCCGTAGTCGCGCTCGTTCAGGGCCTGGTCGCGGATGGTTTCAAGGTCGGTCTGGCCGAGCTTGTCGAGCACGATCTTCAGCGTATCCTGCGCGCGCTTGAGGTCGGAGGTGAAGGCGATATCGAACTTGATGCCGGTATCGGCAAGCGCCTGGCCGCCGGTCTCGGCTTCCTGAATGCCGAGCGGGGTAAGCTCGGGGTCCTTCCAGCCGGTGAAAAGGTTCTTCAGGTTCCAGTCGCTCTGGCCGTGGCGAACGAGGACGAGTGTACCGCTCATGAATTGAATTCCTCCGATAGTGTCAAGAAAGCCCGAGAACGTCGAGCATGGAATAGAAACCCGGCTTTTCGTCGCGCGCCCAGACGGCCGCAGTCACCGCGCCGCGGGCAAAGATCGAGCGGTCGCGGGCACTGTGCGACAGCGTCACCAGCTCACCTTCGCCGGCAAGAATGACCGAATGATCGCCGACAACGGAGCCGCCGCGAAGCGTCGCAAAGCCGATCGTGCCGGCGGGGCGGGGGCCGGTATGGCCGTCGCGCACCCGAACCGATTGCGTGGCAAGATCGATGCCACGCCCGGCAGCCGCTGCCTCGCCAAGCAGCAGCGCGGTGCCGGATGGCGCATCCACCTTGTGCTTGTGGTGCATCTCGACGATTTCGATATCCCAGCCAATAGCAGGAAGCGCTTTCGCCGCATCGCGCGTCAGCACGCCGAGCAGATTGACGCCAAGGCTCATGTTGCCGGACTTCACGACCCGTGCATGCCGGGCGGCAGCCTCGAATTTTTCCTCGTGCTCCGGTCCGCAGCCGGTCGTGCCGATCACATGCACGATGCGCGCCTGTGCGGCGAGCCCGGCAAACGTCACGCTTGCGTCAGGTGCCGTGAAATCCAGAACGCCATCGGCGTCGAGAAACGCCTTCAGGGGATCGGTGGTAACGGTAACGCCAAGCGGCCCGGTTCCGGCAAGATCACCGGCATCCTTGCCGACGAAAGCTGAGCCTTCCCGTTCGATTGCGGCATGAAGCGTGACGCCGTCGGTCTCGTGGATGATCCGGATCAGGGCCTGGCCCATACGGCCTGCCGCGCCAACCACTACAAGCTTCATGTCGTTTGCGGCCATGGGCGACGGGTTTCCTAGAGAGTTTACGAAAAATCTTTGACGGGCAGTTGCAGGTTGTTGAGGCGAGCGTAGAGCCCGTCCTTGCGCTGCGCAAGAACCTCATGCGTGCCTTCTTCCATCACCCGGCCTTCGTGCATCACGATGATCTTGTCAGCCTTGACGACGGTGGAAAGACGATGCGCGATGACGATGACGGTGCGTCCGCGCATGGCGGTATCAAGCGCCTTCTGAACGGCGGCCTCGGACTCGTTGTCGAGCGCAGACGTCGCTTCGTCGAGCAGCAGGATCGGCGCATTCCGCACCAGTGCGCGGGCAATCGAAAGCCGCTGCCGCTGGCCGCCGGAGAGGCTCATGCCGTTTTCGCCGACAGGCGTTTCATACCCGAGCGGCTGCGCCAGGATGAACTCGTGGGCATAGGCAAGTCTTGCCGCCTCTTCCACTTCGGCATCCGTCGCTTGCGGCCGGCCGTAGCGGATGTTGTCGCGGATGGTGCCTTCAAACAGGTAGGGCTGCTGCGAGACATAGGCGAGCTGATGGCGCAGCGACGACTTGGTGACCTCGGCAATGTTTTGCCCGTCGATCAGGATGGCGCCTTCCGCCGGGTCGTAGAAACGGGGAATGAGGCTGATGATCGTCGATTTTCCGGCGCCGGATGGACCGACAAGCGCCGTCGTCTGGCCACCTTCGGCCACAAGATCGACACCGCGCAGGATCGGGCTGCCACTGCCGTAGGAGAACACGACGTTCTTCAGTTCGACGCGCGCCTTGTCGACGACGAGGTCCTTGGCACCGGCCATTTCCCGCTGTGCCGGCTGCATATCGAGAAGGGCATAAATCATCTGCGCGTTGACGACGGCACGGTCGAGCTGCACCTGCAGCTTGGCGAGGCGTCTTGCCGGGTCATAGGCCATCAGCAGCGCGGTGACGAAGGCAAAGAAAGCGCCTGGAGGTACGTTGTCATAGATCGAGCGGAACGCCGCATAGGCCAGCACGCTTGAGATCGCAAAGCCGGCAAAGGTTTCCGTCAGCGGCGACGTGCGCTCCGACAGACGGGCGATACGGTTGGCGCGGCCTTCTGCCGCTTTGATGATGCGGCTCACCTTGCTGTCGAGTTCGCCTTCCATCGTGAAAGCCTTGACCACGGCGATGCCCTGGATGGTTTCCTGCATGGCGCCAAGCACGCGGCTGTTCTGTTCAACAGCCTCTCTTGTGGCGGCGCGAAGGCGCTTGGAAACATAGCGCAGCGCATAAAGAAGCGGCGGTGCGACTGCAAAGACGATGAGCGACAGGACCCAGTCCTTCGTCACCATCACCCCGATCAGCGCGACCAGCGTCAGGAGATCGCGCGCCGTGGAGGTGACCGTCAGGTTGAGGACGTCACGAACGCCGTTGATGTTCTGGCTGATCTGGGCAGCAAGATGGGCGGATCGGGCTTCGGCAAAGAAGCCGACCGACAGCGACATCAGGTGCGAGTAGATCCGGCGCTGATAGCGGGCGACGATATTGTTGCCGATCTTCGACAGCGTCACGGCCTGGCCGTAGGTGGCAAAGCCGCGCAGCACGAAGGCGGCGAGGATCGATCCGCAGATCAGCCAGACGATATCCGCCCGCTTGTTGGCGAACGCCTCGTTGACGACCTTTTCCATGATCCACGCCGTGAAGGCTGTCGAAAGGGCGACCATCACCAGGCAGGATATTGCAAACGCATAGGATCGCACGTGATCCCGGCCATTCTCGGCGATCACCCGCTTGAGCACGCTCACGATGGTGACGGAATCCACGTGGCGCTTCTTGTCTTTTGCGGCGTTCAATAGGGCATTCCCGTTTCGGCGTCATGCCGGAGTATATTTCCGAAGGCGCTATTAAACGCTTGGGCAGGCTTTTGCCAGCCAATCGCGGGTGATTCCATCGCGCTGTTGCATTCGGGCACGTCGGCCCGGCGCAACTACCGCTGCCAGCAACGGCCTTCCAGCGCAATTCCGTAGGTCGCAGGCGAGCGCGCAAAGCTGGCGAGACCGGCAAGGGCCGCCTGCGGATGCGTGACGACAAAGGTCGGAATGGTCTTCATCAGCTCGTTGTGCGGCGCCTTGTCTTCGAACTCTTCACGAAACGCGGGCTTCGTCAATGCATCAAGGATCCGCGGCGAGATGCCGCCACCGAGAAAGACGCCGCCGCGTGCCATGAAGATGAGCGCGAGGTCACCGGCAAGGCGACCGAGATAGCGGACGAAAAGCTCGATCGTTTCCGCCGCCTGCGGGTTTTCGCCGGAAAGTCCCTGTTCGGTCACTTCGGGCGGAGCGTCCAGGATCGGGGCGATGCCATCGGCAGCACAAACGGCGTTGTAGATGTTGAGAAGACCGCGTCCGGAAATGATTTCCTCAGCCGACACCCGACCGTCGATGCGACGCAGATGCGGGAAGATCTCGAAATCCCGCTTCGAACGCGGACCGATATCCACGTGCCCACCTTCGCCGGGAACCGGGAACCAGGTGTTACGGGCATGGACAAGCCCTGCAACGCCAAGACCTGTCCCGGGACCCAAGACAACGCGCGATGCCTCGGTCGCTTCGGCGATCGGACCAATCGGCTGGCGATCAGCCGCAGTAAGCGAAGCGACGGCCAGTGCCTGTGCCTCGAAATCGTTGAGCACCAGAACCGTATCGAAGCCGAGTTCCCCGATCATCTTCTTCGGACGCACGACCCATTCGCAATTGGTGAGGTCGATCTCGTCACCATCGATCGGGCCGGCGACCGCAAGGATCGCGCTGCGTGGCTTGTGCACGGAGTTCTTCAAGACGACATCGGCGATCGCATCGTCGATCGTTTCATAGTCTGCCGTCTGCACATGCGGGAACTGATCCGGCGCACTCGTTGCATCGACGAGGATGGAGAAGCGGGCATTGGTGCCGCCGATATCGCCGATCAGGATCGGGAAGGCGAATGTGTGCGGTTGCACTTCAGCCATGGCGAATTCTCTCCTCCTACTGGAAATCAACAAGCTTTTCGGCCGTGGCACGGTTGAGCGCCATCGGGATATCGTAGACGGTCGCAAGCCGCGTCAGCGCCTTGACGTCGACGTCATGGGGAAGCGCGCTCAAGGGATCGATAAAGAAGATCAGCATGCCCACCTCGCCGGTTGCGATCATCGCGCCGATCTGCTGGTCCCCGCCAAGCGGACCGCTTTTCAGGCGTGTGACATCGAGATTGGGAGCAGCTTCAAGCACGCGGCCGCCGGTCGTACCGGTCGCGACGATGCGAAACTTGGATAGTGCCGCCTGATGCCGGCGCGCAAATTCCGCCATCTCGTCCTTCTTCAGGTCGTGGGCAATAAGCGCGATGCAGGGAAGCGTCAACATGGAATTCCTCTGCAAAGCCGTCGATCGGATTGCTGCGATTGATGCTGGCCTTCTAGCCTGCCTCCGGCGGGAAGAAAAGATGGTCCCGACGGAATCCCGGTCAGCGCGAAGGACGCGGGCTCGGCAGCGGAACGTCGGAGCCCGGGCCGGGCATATCGCCGTCCGTCATCGTATCCAGACTGCTGGCCGCGGCAGGAAGCGGTACCGATGGAGAGTAGGCCATCCCGCCGCCACCCTGGAAAGTCGCGTCCTGCTCGGAGCGGGAGGGGGCGCGAAGAACCGCAGCGCAGGCCCTGGGAAGGTTGGACAGCATAACCTGGCGCGGCTTTACCGGCTTCTTGTTCGGATCCGCAGGCTTCGGCGGCGCCCAAGGCTCCTTGGTAAACCACCAGGCGAGCGCCTTGCTGTTGCAGTCGTCGGTGGAAGGCGTCGATGCCTGGCGTTCGCAGCCGGCAGCGCCCGGCGGGCAGTTCATGCGGATATGAAAGTGTTCATCATGGCCGTAAACCGGCCGCACCTTGCCAAGCAGGCTCCGGTCGCCGGTCCAGGTCTCGCACAGCTTCTTCTTGATTGCCGGATTGACGAAAACGCGCTGCACCTGCGGATAGCTGGCAGCCTGCATTACAAGACGGGCATGGGTCGGGCTCCAGCGGCGGCTGTCGACGGTCAGGAACTTGCTCTTGTCCAGCATCGAGGTGAACGGAATGTCTTCGCGCTGCGCCGGCGAAAGTGGCCGCTGCGGCTTCGGCGTGAACCAGATGTCGGCATCGAGCCCGATCTGGTGCGAGGCATGGCCGCTTGGCATCGGGCCGCCGCGCGGCATCGAGATGTCACCCACCAGAATGCCCGTGCCCCAGCCGAGACCGGCCGCATCGCGTGAGAACTGTTCCAGCAGGGAGATCATCGCCGGATTGCCCCAGCGGCGATTGCGCGAAAGGCGCATCGCCTGCCAGGTCGGCCCGTCCGTCGGCAAGGCCACGGCGCCGGACTGGCAGCCCTTGGCATAAAAGCCGAGCGGTTCGGCATCGCCTCGGTTGGGCAGTTTAACGGAACCGAACAGCTGTTTGGCGGTCCTTTCCTCCTGGGCGAACGTCGGTTCGGAAATCGCGCCGCAAAACAAAGCGGCAGCAGCCAGGCCCAGAATGGTCTTAGAAATCGGTCTCATGCACATCCGCCGCAAATCAAATCAGTCCTTCTTCTACCGTGAAATGCGATTTTGTTGAAATGGAGATCGCAACCGGTGCCGGATTTCGCGGATAAATCGCTTGTGACAGCGGCTGCCTGTCTTTTGCTGTTATTTGCCCTATGCTTCACTGCAATACGAATGACAAAGGGATGTTGCATGGGCTTGGCTTGGTGGAAGATGGGTTTTGTAACCGTGGCGGCAGTCGCGGTCCTCAGCACATCCGTTGCGGCACAGGATGCTGGCACCAGATGGCGGCATGGCGTCACGCTGATGGGCGAACCGAAACTGCCTGCGGACTTTCCCAACTTTCCATACGTCAATCCGCAAGCTCCCAAGGCCGGCACGCTCAATATGTCGAGTGACGGAACCTACGACAGTTTCAACCCCGTTCTTGGTCTGCGGGGCCAGCCCGCGACCGGCCTGCCGATGGTGTTCGACACGCTGATGAAGCCGAGCGAGGATGAGGTCTCCACCTCTTACGGGTTGCTGGCCGAAAGCGTCAGCTATCCGGATGACGTGGCGTCGGCAACCTTCCGGCTTCGGGCCGAGGCAAAATGGTCGGACGGACAGCCGGTCACCCCCGAAGACGTCGTCTTTACGTTCGAGAAGATCAAGGAACTCAATCCGGTCCAGGCGGGCTACTACAATCACGTGACTGCCGCGGAAAAGACCGGCGACCGCGAGGTCACCTTCCGCTTCGACGAAAAGAACAACCGCGAACTGCCGTCGATCGTCGGTCAGCTGATGATCGTGCCGAAACATTGGTGGGAAGGTGCGAATGCCCAGGGGGTAAAGCGCGACATCGCCAAGACGACGTTGGAGCCGGTCGTCGGGTCCGGGCCCTACAAGCTCGCCAGCTACCAGGCGGGCTCAACCATCCGCTACGAATTGCGTGACGATTATTGGGGCAAGGCGCTGCCGGTCAATGTTGGTACCAACAATTTCCGTACGGTGAACTACACCTATTTCGCGGACCGCGACGTCGAATTCGAGGCCTTCCGTGGCGGCACCGTCGATTTCTGGCAGGAGAATCAGGCGACGCGCTGGGCGACGCGCTACGACTTCCCGGCCTTCAAGGAAGGCCGCGTCAAACGCGAGGAGCTGCCCAACCCGTTCCGCGCGACCGGCATCATGCAGGCATTGGTGCCCAACATGCGCCGCGACATGTTCAAGGACGAGCGTGTTCGCGAAGCGCTGAACCTTGCCTTCGACTTCGAGGAAATCAACCGCACCGTGATGTACGGTCAGTATGTCCGTCTAAACAGCTTCTTCTTCGGAACGGAACTCGCCTCCTCCGGCCTCCCGCAGGGCCGCGAGCTGGAAATCCTCAACGAGATGAAGGACAAGGTCCCCGCAGACGTCTTCACCGCTCCATATGAGAACCCCGTAGCCGGCGATGCCCAGAAGGCGCGCGACAATCTGCGCAAGGCCGTCGGACTGCTCAAGGACGCAGGCTGGGAACTGAAGGGCAACAGGTTGGTCAATGCCAAGACCGGGGCGCCGTTCTCGTTCGAGATCCTGCTCAGCAGCCCGCAGCTGGAACGCATCGTTCTGCCCTATACCCAGACCCTCAAGCGCATTGGCATCGATGCCCGAGTCCGCACGGTCGATCCTGCGCAATATACCAACCGGGCGCGCAGCTTCGATTACGACATGACCTGGAGCATCTGGGCGCAGACACTTAATCCCGGCAACGAGCAACTGTTCTACTGGGGCTCGAAATCCGCCGCGATGGAAGGAAGCCGCAACTATGCGGGTATCGCCGATCCGGCCATCGACAGCCTGATCAACAAGATCATCTTCGCCAAGGACAGGCCTGAACTGATCGCGACCACCCACGCTCTCGACCGCGTGCTTCTGGCCCACCACTATGTCGTGCCGCTTTATTACATGATGGCGATGCGCATTGCTTACTGGGACAAGTTCGACCGGCCTGCGAACCTGCCGGAATACGGCATCGGCTTTCCGGATATCTGGTGGTCGAAAACCGCATCCAAGTGATGCGCGTCGGAAGGCTTGCGCCGTGCGACGCCACCTGTTCCAAATGACCCGATTGATTCGCACCTACGATGAGGATTGCCGTTTGACCCCTGCGCCGGATTTCGGTGATGCGAGAGCAGTCCCAGCAGACGTGCGAAGCGGACGTGCGTCCGGAGTTTTGTCCGGCGTCGGGCCGCAGCCGCAAAGCAGGGTGCTCTGATGGGCGCCTATATTCTTCGTCGCCTGCTGCTGATGATCCCGACGCTGGTCGGTATCATGGCAATCTCCTTCCTTGTCGTGCAGTTCGCGCCCGGCGGGCCTGTCGAGCAGATCATTGCGCAGGTTCAGGGACAGGATAGCGGCGACCGCCTGTCCGGTGGTGGCGATATGATGGGCCAGGGCGGCGGTGGCGATGAATCGCGCTATCGCGGCGCCCAGGGGCTCGATCCGGAATTCATCAAGAAGCTCGAGCAGCAGTTCGGTTTCGACAAACCGCCACTCACCCGCTTCCTCGACATGATGTGGAACTACGCGCGCTTTGATTTCGGCGAAAGCTTCTTCCGCAACACGTCCGTGATCGACCTGATCATCGACAAGCTGCCGGTGTCGATCTCGCTCGGTTTCTGGATTCTGATCGTGTCCTATCTGATCTCGATCCCGCTCGGCATTCGCAAGGCGGTCAAGGACGGCTCGACCTTCGACGTCTGGACGTCGGGCATCGTCATCGTCGGCTATGCGGTTCCGGGCTTCCTGTTCGGCATCCTGTTGATCGTGATGTTCGCAGGCGGTTCCTTCCTCGACTGGTTCCCCCTGCGGGGCCTCGTCTCTGATAATTTCGACCAGCTCACCTGGTGGCAGAAGATCATCGACTATTTCTGGCACCTGACGCTGCCGCTGATCGCGCTGTCGCTATCGGCCTTTGCCACGACAACGCTTCTGACCAAAAATTCCTTTATCGACGAGATCAAGAAACAGTATGTCACGACCGCCCGCGCCAAGGGTCTCAACGAGCGGCAGGTGCTTTATGGCCACGTCTTCCGCAACGCCATGCTGATCGTCATCGCCGGTTTCCCGAGCGCCTTTATCTCGGCCTTCTTTACCGGCTCACTGCTGATTGAGAACATCTTCTCGCTGGATGGGCTCGGCCGCCTCGGCTACCTCTCCATCATCAACCGCGATTATCCGATCGTGTTCGGCACGCTCTACATCTTCTCGCTGATGGGCCTTGTCGTCAGCCTGATCTCCGACCTCGTCTATACCTGGATCGATCCGCGCATCGATTTCGAGCGGAGGGACGTGTGATGCAGACACCTGCCGTGACACCGTCCGAGGCAATCCCCGTCAAGCGCCCGCTGATGTCGCCGACCAATCGGCGACGGCTGGCCAATTTCCGTGCCAACAAGCGCGGCTTCTGGTCCTTCTGGATCTTCATGGTGTTGTTCGTTCTGGCGCTGTCCGCCGAGTTCATCGCCAATGACCGGCCGATCATTGCGTCCTACAAGGGCGAAATCCTCTATCCGGTGATGATTGACTATCCGGAAGAGAAATTCGGCGGCTTTCTCGCCACGACGGATTACCGCTCCGACTTCATCCAGCAGGAAATCGAGGCCAATGGCTGGATGATCTGGCCGCCGATCCGCTATTCCTATCAAACGGTGAATTCGCAGATCCCCCATTCGGCGCCGACAAAACCCTTCTGGCTGATGTCTGCCGATGAACGCTGCAAGGCCTATCCGCAGGGCACACAGGATCCCAATTGCAGCCTCGGCAACCTCAACTGGCTCGGCACGGATGACCAGGCGCGCGACGTGACGGCGCGGATGATCTACGGGTTCCGTCTCTCCGTCCTGTTTGGCCTTGCGCTCACCATCTGTTCGGCCATCATCGGCGTGACATCAGGCGCCATTCAGGGCTATTTCGGCGGCTGGGTCGATCTTCTGATGCAGCGCTTCATCGAGATCTGGTCGTCCATGCCGGTCCTCTATATCCTGCTGATCATCGCAGCCATCCTGCCGCCGGGCTTCTTCGTGCTGCTCGGCATCATGCTGTTGTTCTCCTGGGTGGGCTTTGTCGGCGTCGTGCGTGCGGAATTCCTGCGCGCCCGCAATTTCGAATATGTCCGGGCTGCCCGCGCCTTGGGGGTCGGCAATGCCACGATCATGTATCGGCACCTTTTGCCGAATGCGATGGTCGCGACCCTGACCTTCCTGCCCTTCATCCTGTCGGGCTCGATTGCGACACTGACCTCGCTGGACTTTCTGGGCCTCGGCATGCCGGCCGGATCGCCGTCGCTGGGTGAAATGATCGCCCAGGGCAAGAACAACCTCCAGGCTCCATGGCTCGGCCTCACGGCCTTCTTCACGATGTCGATCATGATGTCGCTGCTGATCTTCATCGGCGAGGCTGTGCGCGATGCCTTCGATCCGAGAAAGACGTTTGGGTGAAACCATGACCGAACCGCTTCTCTCCGTGCATGATCTCTCCGTCGCCTTCCATCAGGGCGGCGCAACGACGCTTGCCGTCGACAAGGTGTCGTTCGACATTAACCCGGGCGAGGTTCTGGCGCTTGTCGGTGAATCCGGTTCCGGCAAGTCGGTAACGGCCAATTCCATCCTCAAGCTTCTGTCCTATCCAGCGGCAAGCCATCCCTCCGGCGAGATCCTGTTTGATGGCCGCGATCTCCTGAAGGCATCGGAACCTGACCTGCGCCGCGTGCGCGGCAACGACATCACGATGATCTTTCAAGAGCCGATGACGTCGCTCAATCCGCTTCACACGATCGAGAAGCAGATCGGCGAGATCCTCGACCTGCATCAGGGCGTCTCCGGCCAGACGGCGCGGGATCGTACGTTGGAACTGCTGAACCAGGTCGGTATCCGCGATCCGGAAAAGCGCCTACAGGCCTATCCGCACGAGCTTTCGGGCGGCCAGCGCCAGCGCGTGATGATCGCCATGGCGCTTGCCAACCGGCCGAAACTGCTGATCGCCGACGAACCGACCACGGCCCTCGACGTCACGGTACAGGCACAGATCCTCGATCTGTTGCGCGCGCTGAAGGGCGAGCACGGCATGTCGATGCTGTTCATCACCCATGATCTCGGCATCGTGCGCAAATTCGCCGATCGCGTCTGCGTCATGACCAAGGGCAAGATCGTCGAGGCCGGCAGCGTCGAGGACGTCTTTACCAAGCCGCAGCACCCTTATACGCAGCACCTCCTGGCATCCGAACCGCGCGGCGAACCGCCGGTCGTCGATCCGGCAAGTCCTGTGGTTATGGAAGGCAAGGACATCCGTGTCTGGTTCCCGGTCAAGGCCGGTTTCATGCGCAGGGTGGTCGATCACGTCAAGGCCGTCGATGGCGTTGACCTGACGCTGCGCGCCGGTGAAACGCTCGGCGTCGTCGGCGAATCCGGTTCCGGCAAGACGACGCTGGGCTTGGCGCTCGCAAGGCTGATTTCGTCTGAAGGCCGCATCGTTTTTATCGGCAACGATATCGGCAACTATTCCTTCAAGCAGATGCGCCCGTTCCGCGACAGGCTGCAGGTCGTGTTTCAGGATCCGTTCGGTTCGCTCAGCCCGCGCATGCCGGTCGGCGAAATCATTGCCGAGGGTCTCAAGGTCCATGAGAGCCAGCTTTCAGCCGACGAGCGCGATGCCCGCGTCGTCTGGGCGCTTGGCGAAGTCGGACTCGATCCGGCCACGCGCTGGCGTTACCCGCACGAATTCTCCGGCGGCCAGCGGCAGCGTATCGCGATTGCCCGCGCCATGGTGCTGAAGCCGCGCTTCGTCATGCTCGACGAACCCACATCGGCGCTCGACATGACCGTGCAGGCGCAGGTCGTTGATCTTCTGCGCGACCTGCAGAAGAAGCATAACCTCGCCTACCTCTTCATCAGCCATGACCTGAAGGTGGTAAAGGCGCTCGCCAACCACGTCATCGTCATGCGGCTCGGCAAGGTGGTCGAAGAGGGCCCGGCCGATCAGATCTTCCGGGCACCCCGCGAGGATTATACCCGCGCCCTGATGGCCGCCGCCTTCAACCTGGAAGCCGTCGAAGCCGGCGCCATCAATCAGTAATCTCAAAATCCGGGAACAGGACATGTCCGAAAAAGGCGCGGTCGTCATCGATCTCAAATTCGAGCAGCGTGAAATGCACGCGGCCCTTGAGGGAGCGTTTCCCGGGCGAACCATCCTGCATGCCGCAGACAAGTCGGCGGATCTGTCCCAGGCGCGCTATGCGGTCATGTGGAAGCCGGATGTCGATCTCTTCCAGCGCGCGCCGAACCTCGACGTGCTCTTTTCCGGCGGCGCCGGCGTCGATTCAATCCTGGCCACACCCGGACTGCCGGATCGCCCGATCGTCCGCTTCGTCGACCAGAGCCTGACGACACGCATGAGCGAATGGGTCGTGCTGCAGGCGCTGAGTCATCTGCGACAGATGCCGACCTACCTTGCCCAGCAGCGTCGCAGCGAGTGGCGCGAGCTCGCCCAGCCGGAGGCGAAGGACCTGACGGTCGGCGTCATGGGTCTCGGCAAGCTCGGTCTCGATTCCGTCGCCAAGCTGAAGATAATGGGCTTCAACGTCGTCGGCTGGTCACGCAGTGCCAAAGTGATCGAAGGCGTCGAGACGTTCGATGCCGATGGGCTGAATGCATTTCTCGGCCGCACCGATATCCTTGTCGGCCTCCTGCCGCTGACGCCGGAGACCCGCGGCCTGTTCGATTCCTCGCTGTTTGCAAAACTTCGCCAGGGCGGCGCTCTTGGCAAACCGGTCTTCATCAACGCCGGCCGCGGCGGCAGCCAGGTCGAGGCCGATCTCGTGTCGGCGCTCGAGACTGGCATGCTGGGTGGAGCGTCACTGGATGTCTTCGAACAGGAGCCATTGTCGAAGGAGAGCCCTTTCTGGTCCATGGACAACGTCATCGTGACGCCGCATGCAGCCTCCGCATCGGATATCCGCGCACTGTTTCGCAATGCCGAGGTGCAGATGCAGCGGTTCGAAGCCGGTGAGGCACTGCAGCACGTCGTGGACCGCACAGCCGGCTATTAGCCCCTGTTCCGATCCCTCGGGGCCGAAACGGAACCATTCGCACCAACCCGCGGTTTAGCTGGCATGGACCGGCTCGACGACGATGAGGCCGGCAATGGAGGAGTGATCATGAACACCCGTTTCGATGCCGACAAACCCTCACCGAACGTTTCGCGCGGCACAAGTTCCAACCCGAACGGCGCACCGGTGCAGGAAACTGCCACCGAAGCGCGCCAGGGCTCCTACGGCCGTCCGATGCTGATCGTGCTGGTCTGCGGTCTCGTTCTTGCGGTCGTCGCCTGGAGCGGCGCCGAGTGGTGGGGCGAATCGACGGATGCCCCGACGGAGCAGACCGCGACGCCGCCGGCCGGCAGCACGACACCTGGCAACTCCACCGGCGCAGCACCCAGCAACGCGCCGGTCACCCAGCCGCAGGCCCCGACAACCAATGATCGTCCCTCCGGAAATCCATGATTGGCCCGTCTCGTTCGGCCGCGATCTCGCGGCCGAATTGCGTTCTGGACTTGCCAAGTCATTTGCCGGTAAGACTTTGCCCGGGATTGGCGCAGGGTTTCGAAATCTCGCGAGACGCCGATAGGGTGGAGCCGGCCATCTGGCCGGGCAGGGGCAGGCATGACGAAGACTGATATTGCGACCAGGGTTTACAACCACACCTGGAAGCTGGACCCGATCATACGCAGTCTGATCGACACCGATTTCTACAAGCTGCTGATGTTGCAGATGATCTGGAAACTTTATCCGGACGTCAACGCGACTTTTTCGGTCATCAACCGGACGACGAGCGTCAAACTCGCCGAGGAAATCGACGAGGCTGCCTTGCGCGAGCAGCTCGACCATGCCCGCACTGTCGGTCTTTCCAAGAAGGAAATGATCTGGCTCACCGGTAACACCTTCTACGGCAAGAAGCAGATTTTCGAGCCGGAATTCCTGACCTGGCTGTCGACCTTTAAACTGCCGGAATACGAACTTTCCAAGCATAACGGCCAATACGAGCTGACCTTCCACGGCAAGTGGATGGAGACGACGATGTGGGAAATCCCCGCATTGGCGATCATCAACGAAATGCGGTCCCGCTCCGCCATGCGGACGCTCGGCTATTTCACCCTCGATGTGCTCTATGCCCGTGCGAAGGCCAAGATGTGGGAGAAGGTCGAGCGTCTGCGCACGCTTCCGGGTCTTCGTATCTCCGATTTCGGCACGCGGCGCCGCCACAGCTTCATGTGGCAGCGCTGGTGTGTCGAGGCCCTGAAGGAAGGCATCGGCGGCGCCTTTACCGGGACGAGCAACGTGCTCCTGGCAATGGATTCCGATCTCGAAGCCGTCGGCACCAACGCGCACGAACTTCCCATGGTCGCTGCAGCCTTGGCGGAGACCGACGAGGACCTGCGTCAGGCACCCTATCAGGTGCTGAAAGACTGGAACCGGCTTTATCACGGCAACCTGTTGATCGTGCTTCCCGATGCGTTCGGCACGGCCGCTTTCCTGCGCGACGCTCCGGACTGGGTTGCCGACTGGACCGGTTTTCGTCCCGACAGCGCGCCGCCGATCGAAGGAGGCGAAAAGATCATCGCCTGGTGGAACAAGATGGGGCGTGATCCGAGAGAAAAGCTGCTGATCTTTTCGGACGGTCTGGATGTCGAAGCAATCGTCGATACCTACCGCCATTTCGAGGGACGGGCACGCATGAGCTTCGGCTGGGGGACAAACCTCACCAATGATTTTGCCGATTGTGCGCCACAGGAAATCGCCGGTCTCAAGCCGATCTCGGTCGTCTGCAAGGTGACCGAAGCGAATGGCCGCCCCGCCGTCAAGCTTTCCGACAATCCCCGCAAGGCAACCGGCGAACCGTCGGAAGTCGAGCGCTATCTCAAATTCTTCGGCCAGGAAGACCGGGTCGACCAAAAGGTCGTCGTCTAGTCATTTCCGCAATCAAAAAGGCCCGGTGAGGAAGCTCGCCGGGCCTTGTCTGTTTGGTGATGTCAGATCGAACTTACTGCTCGATCACCTGAACCACGGTGTTGGTTTCCGGATCAACGATGACGCGCTGGTTGTTGACGACCGTGTACGCGTATTTCGGATTGCTCGGCACAGGTGTCACGACGACGGTCTGCGGGATCCGCTTGCCGACGGCGATCGGCTGCTCGACCCTGTAGGCGGTGGTAGGCAGCGGCTGTTCCTGGACGTAGGTCACGACTTCGCGCGGTGGCGGGTCGATTGCTGTCCCGGCAACGGCGCCGATAACGCCACCAACTGCAGCGCCAACCGGGCCGCCAACGATCGCGCCGGTGACCGCGCCGCCTGCGGCGCCTGTAACAGTACCCTGCTGTGCAAAGGCTTGGCCGGTAAAGGCTGTCGCGAGGATGATGCAGGAAGCAAATGTCAGCTTCTTCATGGTGGTTCTCCTTTTTCTATACGCTCGGGCCTAACAACGGTAGAACTCGCAAACTCGTTCCGGAGCGGTTGTCACCTTTCGTAACCGGATGTAACGTTGTGCGGCGCTCTTGGCATCGGCGGATGTGGAGCAGGGCTTGCCTCTGCCGCGCTTCCGCCTATGTTTTCCTTCAACGCGCAGAGGAATTTGATGTGGAATACCGATTTCTGATTGTCGAAGACAGCTTGCTTGTCGCCATGGACATCGAGGATGCCGTCCATCGCAGCGGGCACGACGTCGTGGGCATTGCACCCGACATGACCGTCGCCTTGAACTACACCCGAGAGACCGACATCGCTTTCGTGGATGTCAGGCTGGCAGACGGCGAGACGGGTCCTGAAATCGCCAAGACGCTTGCCGAATTCGGCATCATCGTCATCATGATCACCGGCAATCCGGGCCTTGTCGCATCCGGAGTTTCAGGCGTTGTGGGCGTTATGGCAAAGCCCCTGACCGATCAGGCCTCCATGGATCTCATCCAGTTTGCGGTGGATCGCAAGAATGGCCGTCAGGGAACGCCGCCGGCAAGGCTGCGGCTGTTCCACTAATTGGTCTGTCCATAGCCGCATCAAGCGGTTATGACGTTACGCAAAGCAATTGCGGGACGATTGATGCGGTATTTCATCACTGGCACGGCGGGATTTATCGGCTTCCATCTGGCGCGGCGTCTGCTCCAGGATGGTCACGAGGTTCTCGGCTTCGATGGAATGACGCCTTATTACAGCCTCAAGCTCAAGGAAGCCCGCGTCGCCGGCCTCGTGCAGTTTCCCTCCTTCCGCCCCGTCGAGGCGATGCTGGAAGACCGGGAAACGCTGCATGCGGCAACCCGCGAATTCAAACCTGACGTGATCGTCCATCTCGCCGCCCAGGCGGGCGTCCGGTATAGTCTCGAAAACCCCAAGGCCTATCTCGATAGCAATCTGATCGGATCGTGGAACGTGCTCGAAGCGGCCCGCGAAGCCAATGTCGGCCACCTTCTGCTGGCCTCGACCTCCTCGGTCTACGGTGCCAATCCGGATATTCCCTTCCGCGAAACCGACAAGGCCGACGAGCCGCTCACCTTCTATGCGGCCAGCAAGAAGGCAATGGAGGCGATGGCCCATAGCTACGCCCATCTCTACAAGATCCCGACCACGGCCTTCCGCTTTTTCACCGTCTACGGCCCCTGGGGCCGGCCGGACATGGCGCTGTTTAAATTCGTCAAGGCGATGATCGAGGATCAGGAAATCGAGATCTACGGCGAAGGCAAGATGAGCCGCGATTTCACCTATATCGACGACCTCGTCGATTCGATCGTGGATCTCGCGTCGATCATTCCGTCTGAAGACAACCGCGTCGCCGGTATCGACACGCTGTCGCATCAGGGTCCGTTCCGCATCGTCAATATCGGCGGTGGTCAGCCTGCCGGTCTGATGGATTTCGTCGAAACGATCGAGAAGATCATGGGCAAGCCGGCCAAACGGAAAATGCTGCCGATGCAGCAGGGCGACGTCCCCCGCACCTTCGCAAGCCCCGACCTGCTGCTCGCACTGACCGGCCGCAAACCCGAGATCGGCCTCAACGAGGGCGTCGGGGCTTTCGTCGAATGGTATCTGGAACACCGCAGCCAGATCGACTAGCGCTCGGGATGTTCAACGGGGGAAGTCTGAAGATTGGGTTGGGAAGTGATGGCGGACAGAGCGGGATTCGAACCCGCGATACGCTCTCACGTATACACACTTTCCAGGCGTGCGCCTTCAACCACTCGGCCACCTGTCCTTAAAACCGACGCAAGCCTTGGGCGAAGCAGCGGTCGGCGCGATATATACCAATGAATTTGCAAGGATCAACCGGAATCTGGACGATTTGCGCCAGTTGCACAAATCTTATGTCATGCGTTGTCACGGATCAGGCTTGCCACTATTTTGCTTCCTGCAGCGATTGAGTGCCATCAGGGGAGCCTGCGATGAGGACGGTAAGGTTTCTGATGCGGGCTTTGAGCCTCGCGGCGCTCATCGCAGCCGTCGTCGCCGGCACGATGGACTCGGTCAATTCGGTTTCCTCCTCCTCGGTCGTCATGACGAGCCTCGGCAATGCCTGGCTGAACTTCGATCCCGAAGGCCTGACGATGGCGGAGATTTCCGCCAATTCCTATGTAGGCTCGGATATCTGGCGTCCCTACGTGGCCCCGGTTCTGGCGCAGCCGGCCTTTGCGATCTTTCTCGGGCTGGCACTGTTTTTCTGGATGGTCGGATACAGGAAACCCGCGCCGTTCGGGCGTTTTTCTGCTAGATAGGGCAAGAGGCAGGCGAGGCGCGCCTCACTCGGGAGGTTGAAATGTTCTTGATCGATATGTTCAGCAAGAAAACTGTCATGCCATCGGTCGAAAAGGCCCTGCCCGGCAGAGAGACACCGGTCGCAACGTCGGACCATCATTTCGTCAACGGCCGCGCGCTGAAGGAACCCTATCCGGAAGGTCTGGATGTGGCGTATTTCGGCATGGGTTGCTTCTGGGGCGCCGAGCGGCTGTTCTGGCAAGTCCCGGGCGTTCATGTCACCTCGGTCGGCTTCGCGGGCGGCTTGACCCCGAACCCGACCTATCACGAGACAACAACCGGGCTGACCGGGCACGCGGAAATCGTGAAAGTCGTGTTCGATCCGGAGATCGTCTCCTACCGTCAGCTTCTGAAGCTGTTTTTCGAGGAGCACGATCCGACGCAAGGGATGCGGCAGGGCAATGATATCGGCACGACCTATCGGTCCGCGCTCTATACCACGTCGGCAGAGCAGGTGGTTGCGGCAGGCAAGGCGCTTGCCGCGTTTCAGGCTGCATTGACTGCTGCGGGGCGTGACGTCTCGATCACGACCGAGATCGCGCCGATTGGCAATTACTACTACGCCGAGGAGTGCCATCAGCAGTATCTGGCGAAGAACCCGGGCGGCTATTGTGGCTTGCGCGGAACAGGGGTTAGCTGTCCCGTCGCCTAGCCGGGCTGGCTGCCTAAAATCATCCCAGGCCGCTATGGATTTGAGCGACGCCGGCGCGAATTTGGTGAAGCCTTGAGCAGGGTTGCGACCTGCCTGTGGTTTTTTACCAAACGAAAAAAATCTCGTGAAATTTTCCAACACCCATGCAAGAGTATTCGACAGCCAAGCCTTCGAAGAGGGGGGCAGGTGACCGTGAGCGATACCTTTGTGAGGCGCTGCGGGAGGACCTAACTTAAAAAAACAGGGCTGAATGATGAAAAAAACACTTTTGAGCCTCGTCGCCGTGGCCGCGCTGTCGTCGACAGCGATCGCCGCTGAAGTCAAGCCGGCGCTCGTCTATGGCACCGGCGGCAAGTTCGACAAATCGTTCAACGAAGCAGCCTATGCCGGCGCCGAGCAGTTCAAAAAGGAAACCGGCACCGACTATCGCGACTTCGAGCCGAAGGACGATACGCAGGGCGAGCAGGCTATCCGCAACTTCGCAAGCCGCGGATATAACCCGGTCGTCGCCGTTTCCTTTGCCTGGACTTCGGCGATGGAGAAGGTTGCCGCGGAATTTCCGGACACCAAGTTCGTCATCGTCGATTCCGTCGTTGACCTGAAGAACGTGCGTTCCGTTCTCTATAAGGAAGAGGAAGGATCGTATCTCGTCGGCGTTCTCGCAGGCCTCGCCTCGAAGACCGGCAAGGTCGGCTTCATCGGCGGTATGGATATTCCGCTGATCCGCAAGTTCGGTTGCGGCTACGCCCAGGGCGTCAAGGCAGCAAAGCCTGATGCGCAGGTGTTCCAGAACATGACCGGCACAACCGGCGCGGCCTGGAACGACCCGGTTCGCGGTGGCGAGCTCACCAAGAACCAGATCGATCAGGGTGCCGACGTGGTTTACGCGGCAGCGGGTGCGACCGGTCTTGGCGTGCTTCAGACGGCGGCCGACAACAAGAAGTTCTCGATCGGCGTCGACAGCAACCAGAACCATCTGCATCCGGGTTCGGTCCTGACCTCAATGGTCAAGCGCGTCGATCTGGCTGTCTACAATGCCTACAAGGATCTGAAGGACGACAAGTTCACGGCCGGCATCCAGTCGCTCGGCGTCAAGGAAGACGGCGTTTCAGCCGCGATCGACGACAGCAACAGGTCGCTGATCACTCCTGAAATGCAGGCAGCCGTCGACAAGGCCAAGTCTGACATCATTGCCGGCACCGTCAAGGTTCACGACTACATGTCGGACAACGCCTGCCCGATGTAAGCAGGTAACCATCAAAGGGCGCATGGCGATCGATGTCGTCATGCGCCCTTTTTGTATATCCAGTGGAAGGGCGGATCATTGAGCTTCGAACCTGCGAAAGAGCCGGCGATCGAACTTGTCGGGATCGACAAGAAGTTTGGCGCTGTGCACGCGAACAAGAACATCAACCTCACGGTTGCCAAAGGCTCGATCCACGGCATTATCGGCGAAAACGGCGCCGGTAAGTCGACGCTGATGTCGATCCTCTACGGATTCTATCAGGCCGATGAGGGCGAGATTCGCATCTCCGGCAAGCCGGTGACGATCCGCGACAGCCAGGCCGCGATCTCGTCGGGCATCGGCATGGTGCACCAGCACTTCATGCTGGTCGAAAATTTCACGGTGCTCGAAAACGTCATGCTGGGCGCCGAGGGCGGCCAGTTACTGCGCCGGGGCGTGGCCAGTGCCCGCAAGGAGCTGAAGCGTCTGGAGGACGATTACGGCCTCGACGTCGATCCTGATGCGGTGATCGAGGAATTGCCGGTCGGACGCCAGCAGCGTGTCGAGATCCTGAAGGCCCTCTATCGCGGCGCCGAAATCCTCATTCTCGACGAGCCGACCGGCGTGTTGACACCGCCCGAGGCGGACCACCTGTTCAAGGTCCTGCGCGTGCTGCGTGACCAGGGCAAGACGATCATTCTAATCACCCACAAGCTGCGCGAGATCATGGCGATCACCGATACGGTCTCCGTCATGCGCCGCGGCGAGATCGTGGCCACGCGCAAGACTGCTGAGACGACGGTGGAAGAACTTGCCGAACTGATGGTCGGTCGCCGGGTTCTGTTGCGTGTCGAAAAGGGCGCGGCCGATCCGGGCAAGGTTCTGCTGTCGGTCAAGAACCTCACCGTCAAGGACAGCCGAGGCGTGACGATGGTCGACGACGTGTCGTTCGAAGTCCGCGCCGGAGAGATCGTCGGCATTGCCGGTGTTGCCGGAAACGGCCAGTCGGAACTGCTGGAGGCCATCGCCGGCATCCGCAAGCCGTCCTCCGGCGAGATTATCGTCAACGGCCAGTCGATTGCCGGTTCAGATCCCGCCATGTTGCGCGCGCTCGGCCTCGCGCACATTCCGGAAGACCGCCATCACATGGGCCTGGTCCTCAAATTCGAGGAGTATGAGAATTCCATCCTCGGCTACCACCGCGACCGCCGCTATGGCGGTGCAATGCTGGACCTCGATGCGATCCGCAAGCAGGCCGAGGAACAGATCGTCAAATACGACATCCGCCCGCCGAATGCGCGGCTGAAAACCGCCAACTTCTCCGGCGGCAACCAGCAGAAGATCGTCGTTGCCCGTGAGATCGAACGCGACCCGGACGTGCTGATCATTGGCCAGCCCACTCGCGGCGTCGATATCGGCGCGATCGAGTTCATCCACAAGCGCATCATCGATACGCGCGATGCCGGCAAGGCCGTGCTTCTGGTCTCGGTCGAACTCGACGAGATCCGCTCCCTGTCGGACCGCATCCTTGTCATGTTTGCCGGCAAGGTCGTCGGCGAAAAGTCGGGCGAGGCAGGTGAGCAGACGCTGGGCCTGATGATGGCCGGGATCGCAGCATGATCCGGCCGGGAATGATATTTTTGGAGTTTACGATGCCTGGGCTTCTCCTTGCAAACGACTGGAAGGGAGAGGGCGCATGAGCACCGCATCCGTGCCCTTGCCTGGCTGGATCAATTACGGCGTCATACCGCTGGTCAACCTCGCGCTCGCCTTCTTCTTTTCCGGCATCGTGGTGTGGGCGATCGGCGAAAACCCGTTCGAAGCCCTGCAACTGCTTCTGGTCGGTGCGCTTGGCCGCGGCGAAGGCATCGGCTTCACGCTGTTTTATACCACGAGCTTCATCTTCACCGGCCTGTCGGTCGCAGTGGCCATCCATTCGGGCCTGTTCAACATCGGCTCGGAAGGCCAGGCCTATCTGGGTGGTCTCGGTGCTGCGCTGGTGGCGCTCTCGCTCGATGCCTATGTTCCCTGGTACGTGACGATGCCGTTTGCAGTGATCGGGGCAGCACTGTTCGGCGCCGCCTGCGCCGCAATCCCTGCCTGGCTCCAGGCAAAGCGCGGCAGTCACGTCGTCATCACCACGATCATGTTCAATTTCATCGTCTCATCGCTGATGAACTACGTGCTGGTGCATATGCTGATCGTGCCGGGCAAGATGGCGCCGGAAAGCCGCACCTTTCTGCCGGGCGGCCAGTTGCCGAAGCTCGATTGGCTGATCGCGATGTTCGGCGGCAAGCTCGGCGCTGCACCGCTCAACTTCTCGTTCCTGATCGCACTCATCATGTGCTTCCTGGTCTGGGTTCTGATCTGGCGCACCAAGCTCGGCTATGAAATGCGCACGCTCGGCATCAGCCCATCCGCCGCAAGCTATGCCGGTATCGGGTATTCGAAGATCGTCATGATCACGATGCTGATCTCCGGAGGCCTTGCCGGCATGATGGCGCTGAATCCCGTCATGGGCGCGTCTGCCCGTCTGCAGATCGAATTCGTCGGTGGCGCCGGCTTTGTCGGCATCGCGGTGTCGCTGATGGGACGCAACCACCCGGCCGGCATCGTCCTTTCGGCACTGCTGTTCGGCATCCTCTATCAGGGCGGTGCCGAGCTTTCGTTCGACATGCCGGCGATCACGCGTGACATGATCGTCGTCATCCAGGGCATGGTCATCCTGTTTGCCGGTGCGCTCGAATATATGCTGCGACCGGCAATCGTGCGTGCCTACCAGCAGTTTGCCCGATCGCCGGCAGGGGGGAGATAGGCGCATGGATTATTTCGAAGTTTTTATCAGCATTCTCGGTTCTGCGATCCGCCTGTCGATCCCGCTGCTGTTTACTGCACTCGCTGGCCTGTTTTCCGAGCGTGCCGGTATTTTCGACATCGGGCTTGAAGGCAAGATGCTGGTATCGGCGTTCGCCTCGGCCTGCGTTGCCTATTACACCGGCAATGCCTGGGCGGGACTTGGTGCAGGCATCGTCACCGCCATCCTGTTCTCCATGCTGCACGGCTTTGCCTCGATCACCAACCGGGGCAACCAGATCGTCTCCGGCGTGGCACTGAACTTCATCGCGGCGGGCCTCACCATCGTGCTCGGCCAAGCCTGGTTCAGCCAGGGCGGACGCACGGGACAGGTACCCGCATCCGGCCGCTTCTCCAGCATCACGCTTCCCGGCGCAGACATGATGCGTGAAGTGCCGATCATCGGTCCGCTCTATGCGAACGTGATCTCCGGCCACAATATCCTCACCTACATCGCCTTCCTGATGGTACCGCTGTCCTGGTGGATCCTCTACCGCACGCGCTTTGGTCTTCGTCTTCGCGCGGTCGGCGAAAATCCCGGTGCAGTCGATACGGCGGGCATTTCTGTCAGCTGGCTGCGCTACCGGGCCTTGATTGTCACAGGCTTTCTCGCAGGCTTTGCCGGCACTTATCTGGCGATCGCGCAATCGGCAGCCTTCATCAACAACATGTCGGCCGGCAAGGGTTACATCGCGCTTGCAGCACTGATCTTCGCCAAGTGGAAACCGGTGCCGGTCATGTTCGCCTGCCTGCTGTTCGGCTTCCTCGATGCATTCGCGAACTTCATGCAGGGCAAGTCGCTTCCGCTGATCGGCGAAGTGCCGGTGCAGATTTTCCAGGCGCTGCCCTATATCCTCACCTGCGTGCTACTCGCCGGCTTTATCGGCATTGCCCGCCCGCCCAAGGCCGGCGGTGTCCCCTATACCAAGGAGCGCTAATCGCGATGTCCGAATTTTCGCCACACGACCTGTTCGAAGCTGCCCGCGATGCCATGTCGAAAGCGCATGCGCCCTATTCCAAGTTCCCGGTCGGTGCCGCCATCCTTGCCGATGACGGCAAGGTCTATCTCGGCGCCAATATCGAAAACCTGTCCTTCCCTCAAGGCTGGTGCGCCGAACCGACGGCAATCGGCGCCATGATCATGGGCGGCGGCAAGAAGGTGAAGTCGCTTGCGGTGATTGCCGAAAAGCTTCCGCTCTGCACGCCCTGCGGCGGCTGTCGCCAGAAGATCTCCGAATTCGCCTCTGCCGATACGCTCATCTATCTCTGCGATGACGCCGGCGTGCAGAAGACCGTGACTATGGCAGAACTTCTGCCCTACGCCTTTGAGACGGATACGATCGGATGAGAGACGTCATCGATCTGCTCGTCGATCGGCTGGACGGCCTCATTCCGCGCCATGCGATCGTGCTGGGCTCCGGCCTCGGAACGCTGGTGGAGGAAGTCCGCGATCAGGTTCGTATTCCCTATACGATGCTGGAGGGCTTTCCCGTCAGCGGCGTCACGGGCCATGCCGGCGAACTGGTTGCCGGGTACCTCGGCGAAGAGCCTGTGATCATGCTGTCCGGCCGTGCCCACTATTACGAGCACGGCGATGCCAAGGCGATGCGCTTTCCGATCGAGGTCATGCGCGGGTTGGGTGTCCAGACCATGATCCTCACCAATTCCGCAGGCTCGCTCCGGGAAGACATGCCGCCGGGTTCGGTCATGCAGATCTCCGATCACATCAACTATTCCGGCATGAACCCTTTGATCGGCGAACGCGGCGACCAGCGCTTCGTCGGCATGACCTCGGCCTATGATGCGGGCCTGACGCTGGATATGCGCAATGCCGCGATACGAGCCGGCATTCCGCTGTTTTCCGGCGTCTACATGTGGTTCTCAGGCCCGAGCTTCGAAACGCCTGCGGAAATTCGCATGGCACGAACGCTCGGCGCCGATGCCGTCGGCATGTCCACCGTGCCGGAAGTCATCCTCGCCCGCTATTTCGGTATGAAGGTCGCAGCAGCGTCCGTGATCACGAATTTCGGCGCCGGAATGACAGGCGCCGAACTCAGCCATGATGAAACCAAGGATATGGCACCGGTCGGCGGCCAGCGGCTGGCTGCCGTTCTCAAGGAAATGCTCGCCTGATTCCCGTTTCAATTCAGCTGGATAACTGTCCGCCGGCGACCGCACGCGTCCCGACGGCTTGCATATAATCCTTTCAACGATAAATATGTCCGCTCTTTAAGGGAGGCAGATCATGGAACTGCATAGTCCACGCGAAGCAGCATCCTTTGCGCTCTCGCTTCTTGACCTTACGAACCTGCGCGACGACTGCGACGATGCCGCGATCGAGACATTGTGCGCGCGGGCGCAGACCCCGTATGGGGCCGCGGCCGCAATCTGCATCTGGCCGCGTTTCGTCGCCCAGGCGCGCGGGATCCTGGGGCACGGTCACAAGGTCCGCATTGCCACGGTCGTGAATTTTCCAAGTGGTGACCTGCCGGTCGCCGCCGTGGTCGAAGAGACCCGGCAGGCTGTGGAAGATGGCGCCGACGAGATCGATCTGGTCATTCCCTATCGCAAGCTGATGGCGGGCGATGAGCAGGCGGTAACCGACATGGTCGAGGCCGTGCGCGCAGCCTGCCCGCAATCCTGCCTCAAGGTCATTCTCGAGACCGGGGAACTGAAGGACGCATCGCTCGTGGGACGCGGCTCGGAACTCGCAATCGCTGCCGGTGCCGATTTCATCAAGACCTCCACCGGCAAGGTGTCCGTCAACGCGACGCTGGAAGCGGCAGACAGCATGCTGCGTGCCATCCGCGCGTCCAAGAAGCGCATCGGCTTCAAGCCGGCCGGTGGCATCAGTACGGTGGCGGATGCAGACCTCTACCTCCGGCTTGCCGAATCGACCATGGGTCCGAACTGGCTCATGCCGTCGACATTCCGCTTCGGCGCGTCCAGTCTTCTCGACGATATCCTGGGCGTGTTGAGCGGCGCACCCGCATCCCGCGCTTCCACCGGCTACTAGGCGCCATGATCCCGCAGGAGATCATCCGTCGCAAACGCGATGGCGAGGTTCTGTCATCGAATGACATCGCCGCATTCATCGCGGCGATGACGGATGAGACGATCTCCGAAGGGCAGGTTGCAGCCTTCGCCATGGCCGTCTTTTTCAAGGGCATGTCGCGGGACGAAACGATCGCGCTGACGCTGGCGATGCGCGATTCCGGTCGTGTGCTGCAATGGTCGGATGCCGGGCGCCCGGTGGCCGACAAGCATTCGACCGGTGGCGTCGGCGACAATGTCTCGCTGATGCTTGCACCGCTTGCGGCCGCCTGCGGCCTCGCCGTTCCGATGATCTCCGGTCGCGGCCTTGGCCATACCGGCGGCACGCTCGACAAGCTTGAGGCCATACCCGGTTACGACGTGATGCCGGATGAAATGCGCCTGCGTGCCATCGTCCGGGATATCGGTTGCGCCATCGTCGGCCAGACACAGGAACTGGCACCGGCCGATCGCAGACTCTACGCCATCCGCGATGTCACCGCGACGGTAGAGGCCGTCTCTCTGATCACCGCCTCTATCCTCTCGAAAAAGCTTGCAGCCGGTCTCGAAACTCTGGTCCTCGACGTGAAAGTCGGCAGCGGTGCCTTCATGCGCTCCACGGCTGAAGCTGAGCTTCTGGCCCGTTCGCTGGTCGATGTCGCCAATGGTGCAGGTCTGAAGACCGTGGCGCTGCTGACGGACATGAACCAGCCGCTTGCCGATGCAGCCGGTAACGCGCTGGAGATCAGAAACTGTCTCTCGGTTCTCAAGGGAGAGAAAGTAGGGACGCGACTGGAAAGCGTCGTGATTGCCGAAACAGCGGAAATGCTGGTTCTGAGCAATCTCGTTGCGACGATCAAAGAGGCTGAAGAGGTTGCGCGACGGGCACTGGCATCCGGTGCAGCCCTGGAACGCTTTGCTCGCATGACCCATGCGCTGGGCGGTCCGGCAGATTTCTGCGATAGGCCGGCGGATGTCTATCTTGCAGAGGCGCCAGTCATTCGCCCGGTCCTCGCTCCTGCCGATGGCTTCCTCGCCAGCTGCGAAACACGGGCACTCGGCATGGCGGTGGTGGAGCTTGGCGGTGGCAGGCGCCGTGCCGGAGACGCGATCGATCACCGTGTCGGACTCGATGCCATTCTCCCGCTTGGCACCAAGGTCTCAAAAGGGCAGCCGATCGCCATGGTCCATGCAGCAACGCAAGACGATGCAGCACGCACCGTAGCCGACGTCACCGCCTGCTATTCGGTGTCTGACGAAGCGCCTGTCCTGCCGCCGGTCATCCTCGGTCGGGTCGAGTAATCGCTAAGGGATCAGCGTCAGGCTGCCATCTTCGACCTGGAAGGATTTCAGTTTTTTCAGGAAGGTCATGCCGATCAGCGTGCCGGAAAGCGCTTCGTCGCGCAGCACGAAGGCATCGACCTGTCTGACCCGGACGTTGCCGATCTCGATGCGATCGAGGATGATGCGCGCGCCGTCTGTCTTGCCGTTCGCCGTATTCATCTGATACCGGAAATCGAGACTGTTGACCCCGAAGCCCAGCTTGCGGGCCGTGCTTTCGTTGATGGTGACTGCCGATGCGCCCGTGTCGACCAGCCCTTCCACCGTCTTGCCGTTGATCCGGAACTGGCCGCTGAAATGGCCTCTGCCATCGGCCGACAGCCGCACCCGGCCGGGGGACACGGAAGCGGGTTGGGCCTTCGCAGAGCTCGGCGTTTCCGCAGTGCCGCTCGCAGGCTCCGGCACGCGATCAACAAGCGTCATCACCGCCGGTATCTGCGTTGCAAGCAGAGCTGCGAGGCCAGCGAAAACAAGGGTGCGCAGAAGCATGGTCATCCTTTGCGAGTTCGCCTTGAAGGTAGCAAAGGACAATGAAAAAATGGCCCGCGAAAAGCTTCGCAGGCCATTGGCATGAAATCTAGGTAAGCAAAGTCTGAACTGCGTTACTTCGTGCCGTACATCCGGTCACCAGCGTCGCCAAGGCCGGGCATGATATAGCCCTTTTCATTGAGGTGGCTGTCGATCGAAGCCGTATAGATCTTCACGTCGGGATGCGCGTCCTGGAAATTCTTGAGACCTTCCGGGGCTGCAAGAAGGCAGAGGAAACGGATGTTCTTTGCCCCACGCTCCTTGAGCTTTTCGATCGCGGCGATCGCCGAATTGCCCGTCGCGAGCATCGGATCAACGACAATCAGCAATCGCTCATCGAGATTTTCAGGCGCCTTGAAATAGTATTCGACCGGCTGCAACGTGTCATGGTCCCGGTAGAGGCCGATATGCGAGACACGGGCCGATGGCACCAGCTCGAGCATTCCCTCCAGAAGGCCGTTGCCGGCGCGCAGGATCGAGACGAACACGAGCTTCTTGCCTTCGACGACAGGCGCCTGCATCTGCGTCAGCGGCGTCTCGATCGTCTCCATGGTGAGGTCGAGATCGCGCGTCACTTCATAGCAGAGAAGCATGGAAATCTCGCGCAACAGCCGCCGAAAGCCGGCCGTCGAGGTTTCCTTCTTGCGCATGATGGTCAGCTTGTGCTGCACCAGCGGATGATCGATGACAGTCACGCCGTCCATGGTTTTACCTCTCTGTTATCAGTGTCTTCATCCGGGAAAATGACCGCGCGCGCAAGTCGTCATTGTGCCGCGGTAGCGTCAAACCGGGCAAGCAGTGCGCCGCGGGTCGCCTCGTCCACAAAAGCCGCCTCGATCGCGACACGGGTCATGGCATCGATTTCTGCATCGCTAAAACCCATGATCTCCGCCGCAATGTCGTATTCCCGGGCAAGCGAAGTCTTGAAGAACGGCGGGTCATCGGAATTGATGCAGACCCGCACACCAGCAGCCTTCAGGGCTTTCAGGGGATGGCTCTCGAAATCCGGAAAGACCTGCAGCGCGATATTCGAACCGGGGCAGACTTCCAGCACGGTTCCGAGCTCGACCAGCCGCTCGACCAGAGCGGGATCTTCGATGGCGCGAACGCCGTGGCCTATCCGCGATGGACGCACGAGATCGAGCGCGTCGGACACGCTGAATGCCCCGGAGACTTCGCCGGCATGGATCGTCAGACCAAGACCCGCGTCGCGAGCAATATCGAATGCGCGCGCATAATCGGCAACGCGGCCCATACGCTCCTCGCCGGCCATGTTGAAACCCGTGATCAGCGGGTTCCGGCATCGGGCGGCGTATTCCGCGGCGGCAATCACGCTGTCAGGGCCGAAATGCCGCTCGCCGGTCACGATGATGCGTGTCTCGATCCCGGTCTTTTCCTTCGCGGCGTGAATACCGTCGCAGAGACCGGCGAGATAGGCGTCGGCACCGAGCCCGATGCGGTCGCCATGATCAGGCGATACGATGATCTCGCTGTAAATCGTGTTGCAGGCGGCAAGCTCGCAGAGATAGGTCTCCGTCAGCAGCGCATAGTCGGCTTCTGTTCGGAACAACGAGGCGATGGCGTCGTAGCTCAGGATGAACTCGGAAAAATCCTTCCAGGTATAGGTGTCACCGGAGTGGAGAGGGGCGATGTCCACGCCGTATTTCTGGGCTTGCGCCCGTGCCAGATGCGGCGGCGTGGCACCTTCGATGTGGCAGTGGATCTCGGCCTTCACAAAGTTCTTCGTCACAGAAAACTCCATCCGTGTCTTCCGGCAGGAATGCCGAGATGGGCAGCGACTGTCTCACCGATGTCGGCGAAAGTCGGCCGAAGCCCGATCGAGCGGGAGCGAATGCCGGGACCGAACGCCATGATCGGCACCCGCTCGCGTGTGTGGTCGGTGCCGCGCCAGGTCGGATCGCAGCCGTGGTCGGCGGTGATGATCACCATATCGCCCGGTTGAAGCCGGCGATGCACTTCCGGAAGCGACCGGTCGAACTCTTCGAGAGCGGCCGCATAGCCCGCGACGTCGCGACGGTGTCCGTAGAGCATGTCGAAATCGACGAAGTTGGTGAAGACGAGATCGCCTTGCTCGGCTTGCGCCATCGTGTCGAGCGTCGCATTCATCAGGGCGTGGTTGCCGTTTGCCTTGATCACGCGGCTGATGCCCTGGTGCGCGAAGATATCACCGATCTTGCCGACGGCGTGGACGGTTCGGCCCGCCGAAACCAGCCGGTCGAGCAATGTCGGCTCCGGCGGCAGCACTGAATAGTCGCGCCGGTTGCCGGTTCGCTCGAACGTCTCCGGCGTCTCGCCAGTGAATGGTCGGGCAATCACCCTTCCGATATTCAAGGGATCGAGCAGCGTCCGCACGGTCTCGCACAGCTTCAACAACCGCTCCAGCCCGAAATGGGTCTCGTGCGCGGCGATCTGGAAGACGCTGTCGCTGGACGTATAGCAGATCGGCTTGCCCGTCCGGATATGCTCTTCTCCGAGTTTTGCAATTATGTCTGTGCCCGAAGCGTGGAAGTTGCCGAGAATGCCGGGGATTTCGGCTTCGCGGCAGATCGCCTCGACGAGTTCGGGCGAAAACGCATCGCCTTCGGTCGGGAAATAACCCCAGTCGAAGGTGACCGGCGTGCCGGCGATTTCCCAATGTCCCGACGGCGTGTCCTTGCCGAGCGACAGTTCGTTTGCCGCGCCGTGAAGGCCGAAGACGCGTTCGGGCCGCTGCATGCCGATCGGGTAGTCGCCGCTGGCAAGCTTTGCGATTTCGAGCAGGCCGAGCGAGGACATGTTCGGAAGGCTGAGCGGTCCCTGCCTCAAGCCGGCTCGGTCCGCGGCACCAGCGGCGCAGAATTCGGCAATATGGCCGAACGTGTTGGAGCCAAGGTCATTATACGCCTGCGCATCCTGGCCGCCGCCGACGCCGAAGGAATCGAGAACGAAGAGGAAGGCCCGTGCCATCTGTCACCCGGAAATTGAAATCGCCTGTGCGGACAAGTGACACAAATCACCTGCCCGGATGGCGATACATATAGTCGCGCGATCATGTTGGCAAAGGGGAAGCAGAGGACCGCGTCAGCAGCCGTTACAGTCGATACTGGTTCCGACGCGTTGACGGTAGTAGTACTGGCGGCTGAGCGTGATCGTCTGGAGCTGAGGTGGAAGCAGTCCCGGCATGATCATCAGCAACTTGTGCGTAACCGATAGCTCTGTACGCACCAGAAACGTGCTGGCTGTGCGCATGTCGCTCGGAACGTTGACGGTGCTGCCCACCGCGTACGGCTTGCCGTTAGACTGATCCCACGACCAGGCAACGGTCGGATTGCTGTTTGCGTCCAGCTGCACGCCGGTGATCTTCAGGCTCAGGTTCTGCGGCGCGTAGGGCGCAAAGATGCTGCCCGTCACATCCTTCATTGTGGCAAGCCACGTCGGGGTCACGCTCGCCTGCTGGGTCGTAATGTCGGCAATCGTGCTTGCGGAACTCGCGGTTCGCTTGGAGACACTGAGCGCAATCGTCAGCTCGAATGCCGTGATGTAGAGAAAGATCAGAAGCGGCACGATCAACGCGAACTCGACGGCGCCCGCGCCCTTCGTGTCAAGGATCAATGCCCTGAAGCGGCAGAGCCATCCGGTCTGTGCAGCCCGCCTGGTTGTTGGGGTCGCCATCACGGATAGTCCTCGTTCTGGAATGCAGCCGTTTCGACGATCAGGAAGTAGTTGGGCCGTGTCCCGTTGGTTGGCCGGACATTGGTTATGTAGGGCCGCACCAGATCGGTGATGACCTCCCATTTGTAATAGGCCCTCAGCATATTGACGGTCTTTGGCCCGCCCGGCGAATAGTAGTTGATGGAGGCCGTATCCAGTTCGCCGAATGTCGTGTTTGCGGGTGTCCGGGGCACTGTCTTCGGGATCGCTGAGAAGGTCGTAAAGGTGCGAACGTCGAGCCAGAGCTTGTTCGGGGTCGCGATTTCCGATGCATCGCATTTGATCAGGATCGCAATCTCGCCGCAGAACGCGGTCCGGAATTTCGTCCGGTCCATATCGGTGCCGGGACGGCCGAGAGCGTAGGTGATGTTGCCTGTTCTGATCTTGCGGGCCATCGTGTCGACGGCATTGGCAACCAGTTGCTCGCCGGCGAAGGCAACAAAGGTTTCGATGATGGCAAAGACGATCACGAAATAGGGGATGGCCAGGAGCGCAAATTCGATCGCCGCGGCACCATCCGTGGACCGGCTGAACCGGCGCCATGGACGCCGAGAGTGCGTCGCCGGCACGCGCGACGCGCCAGCGCCGTCAGTGTGCCTATCGTTCTGATGCATTGCCGCCCCCGGTCCATTCGAGCCGCAATACTAGGAGGGGAATATTGATATTCCGTTGCCGAATGGGATTAGAGTTTAGGCACCTGTGTTCACGTAGAGCAGGTCGGGCGACGCAGCTGGGCAATTTTGTGTCTGGCGTCGTATCAGATCAAGGCCGTCAGGGCGTTGCACCAGCCGTATTCTTGAATTCCACATGCTGCTCGCAGTTGGGCGTGCAGGAGAGAACAGAGCGCTCGGTCTGACGGTACACGCGAACCGTATTGCCTTCGTCAATAGAGACGAGAATACGTTCGTCGGCAATTGCATTGCCGTCCTCATCGAGCAGGACGAGATTGGTCGTTCCAAACGC
The DNA here is from genome assembly GCF_977018685.1 of Velazquezella soli. Taxonomy (NCBI): domain Bacteria; kingdom Pseudomonadati; phylum Pseudomonadota; class Alphaproteobacteria; order Hyphomicrobiales; family Rhizobiaceae; genus Velazquezella; species Velazquezella soli. Next base: position 220,768 of record NZ_CDRNXF010000004.1, on the reverse strand, counting down.
ACGGCCCGTCAGGACGATGGTTGTCGGGTCGGCCACGGTCGCGTCGGCGACTTCCGCGTTGCCAACAATCACCTTGGCCACTGGCCTATCCAGTTTCAGTACCCGCGCGTGATTCATGAACACGCGCACAAGGCCGTCTTCCTGCGCCAATGCCGGGCCGCTGAGGCTTGTGGCAATGCCGCAAAGGCATGCGAAGGCAACGAGCATTTTGCGCACAACCATCGTGGTGGCCTTTGAATCGATGAACAGTCGTGTCTCAAAGATGGCGTGGAATGGTGAATGAAGCCTTAAGTAAACATCTCGAGGCTGAGCTTTCCGAAACGTTAACCAATGATGACAGGAGCAAGAGCGGCATTTCCGTGCAAAAATGCGGCTGCAAATATCCCATATCCGCATGTTTATGATATTTTATTAGGTAAATATAATGTTCGGGGACGCAGTTTTCGATTTGAATGATGCTGTTGGTGGGTTGTTTACCCAATGTGCCGTATCAGCGGAGTTAACACTTTGGAAAGGTTCTTCGTTAAGTCGATAGCAATCGTCTAGGGTTAGTTTGGGTTATCCGAACAGCGGAAAACAGTTGTCGGTAAGTGCTGAACCGTAGGTGGGAATAGGAGATTCCATGTCCAAGATTTTTGCTCGTTTTATGAAGGATGAGTCTGGTGCGACCGCCATCGAGTATGGCCTCATCGCAGCTCTCATTTCCGTGGCCCTGATCGCCGGTGCGACCACGCTCGGCGGCGCTCTGAACAACCAGTTCAAGAACCTCGCTACCAAGCTGAACCAGCAGTAAGTTCTTAAGAACCGTGATGTCTATGTGTAGACCGCCCCACCAGGGGCGGTTTTACAGCTTTAGGCCTTGATACATAAGATCGAGGGACGCGGCGCCAAAAGGATGCTTGAAATGGTTGTCATTGTAACCTTGATCGTTCCATTCTGTCTTGCGCTCGCTGCCATCAGCGATCTTTTCACCATGAAGATCCCGAACAAGCTGTCTGCCGCTATCCTCGTTTCGTTTCTCGTCTTCGCACCGCTGGTCGGTCTTGGATGGGCGGACTATGGGATGAGTTTTGCCGCAGCTTCCGCCGTGTTTGCTGTGTGCTTCATGCTGTTTGCGATGAACGTGATGGGCGGCGGCGATGCCAAGCTTCTGACGGCAACGGCAATCTGGTTCGGATTTACGCCCGCCCTGATTTCGTTTCTGGTGACCGTCGCCTTCGTCGGCGGATTTATTACACTCATCTTCCTGCTGTTGAGAGCAAACGCCAATACAGCAATGGCAATGGGGATCCGCCTGCCGGCTTCGCTGGTGACAGAAAGCAAGATTCCCTATGGTATCGCGATCGCGATCGGCGGCTACTTGACCTTCCAGCAGTCGCCTGTCGTCAATCTTGTGCTTCTCTCCGCAAGCTAATCGACGCGCACGGCAGGGTAACATTGCGTTAACCCAAATCGTAAGCTTCCTATTAACCATAATTACACCATTCCGGCGCATGCTCTCGAGGATTGATTTGTATTCCTCCGAGGAAGCTCATGAAGCCCGCTCGTCTTATGATTCTCGCAGTCGCAGTTGTAGCGGCAGGTCTTGCCGGCCTGCTGGCGATGCGCCTTACTGGTCAGAAGGGCCCGGACCTCGTCGAGACGGTCATCCAGCGGGAGCCGACGACGAAAGTTCTCGTTTCGGCTGAGAACATTCCCGTCGGAAGCCGGCTCAATGACAAGTCGGTCCAGTGGGTAGAGTGGCCGAACGGCAGCGTCGTCGAAGGCTTTATCACGAGCGACGCCCGGCCGGATGCCATCGCCGATGTCGCCGGCTCTGTCGTTCGCCTGCCGATCTTCAAGGGCGAGCCAATCCGCGCCGAGAAGATTGCAGACTCCTCCAGCCGCATCATGTCCTCGCTGCTTCCGTCCGGAAAGCGCGCTGTCGCGACCGAGATTTCCGTCGCCACCGGTGCCGGCGGCTTCGTGCTCCCCAATGACCGCGTCGACGTGATCATGGTGCGCGAGAACAAGGACAGCGGCAATTTCATCACCGAAAACGTCCTCAACAACGTCCGGGTGCTCGCGATCGACCAGCAGATCCAGGAGGCGCCGGATGGCAGCAAGTCGGTGGTCGGAACGACCGCCACGCTGGAACTGACCCCCGATCAGGCAAAGATCATCACGGTGGCGCAGCAGATGGCAGAGCGCCTGACGCTTGCTCTCCGTTCGGTCGCGGATGCCCAGGAAGCCGATACGGTTGCAGCAGATTATCTGCTGCATGGCGGCGGCAAGGCAGAGGTCCAGGTCATCAAATCAGGGGCGATCGTCAAAAGTTCTGCCTCACAGCAGACGAAGTGAACGGGGCGGGCACATGAGCAAGCTAAGAGCCAGAATTCGTAGGTCCTCGGTCGCCGGGATAGCCCTCTGCCTGTCGGTATCGGGTTTTCCAGGCGGATACGCGCCGGTCGGTCTGTCGGTCCGCGATGCAGTGGCCGCTTCCGATGCCAACCTTATCCGCATCACCGAAGGCGGCCCTGGCGTGAAACGCCGAGTCCAACTCGGTTTGAACAAGGCGCTGGTTGTCGATCTCCCGGCCGATGCGCACGACATCCTGGTCGCAGATCCTTCGCTTGCCGATGCGGTCACGCGAACCTCGCGCCGCATCTACCTGTTCGGGAAGACTGTCGGCCAGACCAATATCTTTGTGTTCGGCCCGAACGGCGAGGAGATCGTCAGTCTCGACGTCGAGATCGAACGCGACATCTCCGGTCTGCAGCAGAACCTTCGCCGGTTCCTGCCGGAATCCGACATCAAGGTCGAGATCATCTCCGACAACATCGTGCTGTCGGGCACGGTGCGCACGCCGCAGGATTCGTCGCAGGCGGAAAAGCTCGCGCGCGCCTTCCTCAAGGGCGGTGAAGCAACCACCCGCAACATCACCGCACAGGGCAATAACGGCGATGCGGATATCTTCGCCGAAAACCGCCAGCAGTCGCAGATCGTCAACCTGCTGACGATCGAGGGCGAAGACCAGGTCACGCTCAAGGTCACGGTTGCGGAAGTCAGCCGCCAGGTCCTGAAACAGCTTGGTTTCAACGGCTCGATCAGCGGCAACAAGGGTAGCTTCTCCTTCTTCAATCCTGCGAATCTGGGGAATGCTGTCAGTCTGGGAAGCCAGGGGGCATTGTCTGGCTCCGTTGGTGCAGCCACTCTCGCCACAACCATGAATGCCATGGAACAGGCCGGCGTCATGCGCACGCTTGCCGAACCAAGCCTGACGGCGATTTCGGGTCAGCAGGCTAAATTCTATGTTGGCGGCGAGTATCGACTGCCAGCGGAGCAGGAAGTCAACGTTGACGACGAAACCCGCAAGACGACGGTCAACCGATCCATCACCACCGTGGACTATGGCATCGAGCTGAATTTCAAGCCGATCGTTCTGTCGCCTGGCCGTATCAGTTTGAATATCGAAACCAATGTTTCGGAGCCGACCTATGAGGGTTCCGTAACGACGGGCAACGGCACAAGCCTGAGCGTTCCGGGCAACACCTACATGTCGATCCGCAAGCGCGAAGCCTCAACCACGGTCGAGCTTCCCTCCGGCGGTTCGATCGTTATCGCCGGCCTCGTGCAGGACAATGTCCGCCAGGCGATGTCTGGACTGCCGGGCATCTCTAAGGTTCCTGTCTTCGGTACGCTGTTCCGCAGCAAGGACTTCATCCGCAACGAGACCGAACTCGTCATCATCGCGACGCCCTATCTCGTAAGGCCTGTGGCCCGCAACGAGATCGCCCGCCCGGATGACAACTTCAATCCTGAGAACGACGCGGCTTCCTTCTTCCTGAACCGCGTCAACAAGATCTACGGCCGCAATGAGCCGGCCAAAAGCGGTGGCAGCCAGTATCATGGCTCCGTCGGCTTCATCTACAAGTAAGCGGGGATCGATCATGACCATCACATCGACATCGGCCTCCGCTGCAAAGCGTCGCCAAATCCGGTCTGCCCTGGGCATTGCGGCACTTGCCGCGCTTTTGTCCTCCTGCGGCAACAACATGACGACCGGCTCGGTTCCAGACGACTACCGCACCCGTCATCCGATCGTTCTGGCGGAGGGTGAATCCTCGTTGGATATTCCGATTGGATCGGGCGACGTTCGTCTGACGATCGGACTGCGCGACACGGTGAAGGGTTTCGCACAGCGGTTCGTATCCTCGCCTGCCGGCGTCATCCAGGTCCAGGTTCCGCAGGGCTCATACAATGCCGGTGCTGCATCGCATCTGGCTGGCGACGTTCGCCGCACCCTGATCGCCAACGGCATCAAGCCACAGCGCATCCTGATGACGAGCTATGGAGCCTCGCCGACCGGCGATGCGGCCCCGATCCGGCTTTCCTTCGTCACGACAAAGGCGATGACCGGCCAGTGCGGCAAATGGCCGGCAGACCTGTCGAACGATACCTACAACAACAGCAACTGGTACAATTTCGGCTGCGCCTCGCAAAACAACCTGGCCGCCCAGATCGCCAACCCGTCGGACCTGATTGCTCCACGCGGAATGACGCCGATCGATGCCACGCAGCGCGCCGGTGTGATCCGCACTTACCGCGGCGAGACGACAACCAGCGACAGTGGCAGCGGCACGACGATCAACATCAACGGCAACTGACGGCGGCCTTGAACCGGAGAGAACCATGAGCGCGATCAACTACGAAATTCGCGGTTCCGGCCAGGAGGAGATCTCGGGCGCCGAGCCGGAGCGGAACGGCGACATGGAGGCCCTGCGGCCTCTGCCGCGCATTTCCATCCACGCCTTTTGCGAAAGCGACACCATGCAGCGGATGATGGACCGCATGGGCCGCGACCGTCGCATGGCAAAAGTCAATCTGCGTGTCACAAGCGGCAGCGTTGCTGCAGCCGCCAACATGGTTGCGTCGTCACCAACCCCCAATCTGGTCATTCTCGAGACCGATGCGGAGCCAAGAAACCTGCTGCACGAGCTGACACCGCTTGCGGAAGTCTGCGACCCGACGACCCGTGTGATCGTCATCGGGCGCTATAACGATATCCCGCTTTACCGCGAACTGATCCGCAACGGCATATCGGAATATCTTGTCGGTCCTGTCGAGATGGCGGACATGCTGGCATCGATTTCGGCCATTTTCGTCGATCCGGAAGCCGAGCCTCTGGGCCGTTCGATCGCCTTTGTCGGCGCCAAGGGTGGCGTCGGTGCATCGACCATTGCGCATAACTGCGCATTCGGCATTTCCAGCCTGTTCTCCACCGAAACCATTCTTGCCGATCTCGACCTGCCGTTCGGGACCGCCAATATCGATTTCGATCAGGATCCGGCCCAGGGTATTGCCGAAGCGGTGTTTGCACCCGAGCGCCTCGACGAAGTTTTTCTCGATCGCCTGCTGACCAAATGCTCCGAACACCTCTCGCTTCTGGCCGCCCCCTCGCTGCTCGACCGGGCCTATGATTTCGACAGCATGGCTTTCCAGCCGATCATCGAGGTCCTGCAGCGCTCGGCGCCCGTGGCTGTTCTCGATATCCCGCATGGCTGGTCGGAATGGACCCGTTCGGTTCTCGCGTCGGTGGACGAGGTGGTCATCTGTGCGGCTCCCGACCTTGCCAACCTGCGCAACACCAAAAACATGATCGATGCGCTGAAGAAGCTGCGTCCCAACGACCGCGCTCCGCATCTCATCCTCAACCAGGTCGGCATGCCGAAGCGCCCGGAGATTGCGCCTGCCGATTTCGTCGAGCCGCTTGAAATCGAACCGATCGCCATCCTGCCTTTCGATGCGCAGTTGTTCGGCAATGCCGCAAACAGCGGTCGGATGATCTCGGAAATCGACGCCAAATCTCCGATGGCCGAAACCTTTTCGCAGATTGCTCACATCGTCACCGGTCGGGTGGCCATGAAGAAGGCGAAAAAGGGCGGTCTCGGCAAGGTCATGCAAATTCTCGGCCGCAAATAGTCAGACGTTTAGGGACTGGATCAAATCATGTTTGGAAAGCGCGGAAACGAAGGTTCTGGGAAGAGCGTCGGCTTGATGCCGCCCGTCTCTGCGCCGCCTGCCATGACGCCGCAATCGGCCATGAAATCCACAGCACCGGAGATTCTGGCCGAGCCCGTGCGCGATACAGGCGGAGTACGCCAAGCCGTCGCACCGCCACCGCTTGCGCCACCGGCCGCCGGCCGTCGTCGCCAGGCCCGCACCGAACAGTATTACGATACCAAGAGCCAGGTTTTCTCAGCACTTATCGATACGATCGATCTGTCGCAACTTGCCAAGCTCGATGCCGAGAGCGCGCGCGAGGAAATCCGCGACATCGTCAACGACATCATCACGATCAAGAATTTCGCGATGTCGATTTCCGAGCAGGAGGAACTGCTCGAGGACATCTGCAACGACGTGCTGGGCTATGGTCCGCTGGAGCCGCTTCTGGCCCGCGACGACATTGCCGATATCATGGTCAACGGCGCCGGCCAGACCTTTATCGAAGTCGGCGGCAAGACGATCGAGTCGGAGATCCGCTTCCGCGACAACGCGCAGCTCCTGTCGATCTGCCAGCGCATCGTCAGCCAGGTCGGCCGCCGCGTCGACGAAAGCTCGCCGATCTGCGACGCCCGTCTGCCGGACGGTTCGCGCGTCAACGTCATCGCGCCGCCACTGGCGCTCGACGGGCCTGCTCTCACCATCCGCAAGTTCAAGAAGGACAAGCTGACGCTCGATCAGCTGGTCAAGTTCGGAGCGATCACGCCTGAAGGCGCAACTGTTCTGCAGATCATCGGCCGCGTCCGCTGCAATGTCGTCATTTCCGGCGGTACCGGCTCTGGCAAGACCACGCTTTTGAACTGCCTGACGAGCTATATCGACAAGGACGAGCGCGTCATCACCTGCGAGGATACGGCCGAACTGCAATTGCAGCAGCCGCATGTCGTGCGTCTCGAAACCCGGCCGCCGAACATCGAAGGTGAGGGCGAGATCACCATGCGCGACCTCGTCAAGAACTGCCTGCGTATGCGCCCGGAACGCATCATCGTCGGCGAAGTGCGCGGACCCGAAGTGTTCGACCTTCTGCAGGCGATGAACACGGGCCACGACGGATCGATGGGCACGATCCACTCCAACACACCGCGCGAATGCCTGAGCCGCATGGAATCGATGATCGCCATGGGCGGCTTCACCCTGCCGGCTAAGACCGTTCGCGAGATCATCACGGGATCGGTCGACATCATCATCCAGGCGGCACGTCTGCGCGACGGTTCCCGCCGCATCACCCAGATCACCGAGGTGATCGGCATGGAAGGCGACGTGATCGTCACCCAGGACCTGATGCGCTACGAAATCGAAGGCGAGGATGCCAATGGTCGCCTGATCGGCCGCCACGCATCGACCGGTATTGCCAAGCCGCATTTCTGGGATCGCGCACGCTACTTCGGCGAGGAGCGCCGTCTGGCGGCAGCTCTCGACGCGATGGAAATGGTAAAATCTTGAGAGCGGATCAGAGATAGGTCTCGCGGGAGCGACGGATGTTCGGACTGGATATGACCGTTGTGTTGATCATCGCTCTGGCGGCCGTAGCCGCCGGTGCGGTCTGCTATGCGCTGCTGTTTTCCCGCATCGAGGTCGAGAAAAAGACCGATGCGCGGTTGAGCCGGGTCAAGAGTGCGGAAACCGACCTGACCCGCATGAAGGCATCGCGGGATCGGGTCCAGGAGCTTTCCAAGCGCCGCAAGTCGGTCCAGGACAGTCTCAAGGACCTCGAAAAGCAGCAGCAGGAAAAAAACAAGAAGATGGGCGACCGCAGCCTGAAGGCGCGGCTGCCGCAGACCGGTCTGTCTCTCACCGTCCCACGCTTCTACGTCTACAGCGCCGTGTTCGGACTTTTCGTCTTTCTGGTGACGTTGATCGCCGGCTTGCCGCTGCTTGGCGCCACCGGTGCCGCGTTTGCGGCGAGCCTTGGGTTTCCGCGCTGGGTCGTCGGTTTCCTGATCAAACGCCGTCAGGCCAAGTTCCTGGACGAGTTCGCCAATTCGCTGGATGTCATGGTTCGCTCGATCAAGTCGGGACTGCCTCTCAATGATGCCATCCGGCTGATCGCGTCGGATGGTCAGGAGCCGGTCAAGACCGAGTTCCGGCGCGTGGTGGACTCCCAGCAGATCGGCCTCAGCATCCCCGAAGCCTGCGCACGCATGCTGCAGACGATGCCGCTTTCGGAAGTCAACTTTTTCGCCATCGTCATCGCCATCCAGAGCCAGGCTGGCGGCAATCTTTCCGAAGCGATCGGCAATCTTTCGCGCGTCCTGCGCGAGCGCAAGAAGATGAAGGCCAAGGTGAAGGCGCTGTCGATGGAAGCCAAGGCTTCCGCGTGGATCATCGGCTCATTGCCCTTCGTCGTGTCGACGCTCGTCTATCTGACCTCGCCGGACTACATATCGATCCTTTTTACAGACCCACGCGGCCATATCATCATGCTCTTCTCCGCAGTCTGGATGGGCATCGGAATTTTCGTGATGCGCAACATGATCAACTTCGAGATCTGAGGAGAACCGCACGTGAAGGATCTCGCCGCCACCTTAACCGATCCGGCCATGTTGTTTGCGCTTCTGGTCGCCGTCGCAGTGTTTGCGACCTGCTACACGCTGGCGATCCCCTTCATGGAAAAGGGAACGCTCGACAAGCGCATGAAAGCGGTTTCGACCGAGCGCGACGCAATCCGCGCCCGTGAGCGCGCGCGAATGAACGATCTGTCGAAGGCATCGCTGCGCACCCAGAACAACCGCTCTGCAAGTCACATCGTCGACCGGTTCAATCTGCGCGAAGCGCTTGTCGATGCCAATACGGTGAACAAGCTGCGCGCCGCAGGTCTGCGCACCCAGAACGCCCTCAACTTGTTCCTGGCGGCGCGTTTCATCCTGCCGTTCTGCTTCCTCGCAGCAGCCGCGGTGTGGATCTTCGTGCTTGGCAATCTGGAATCCAAACCGATTGCCATCCGCATGCTGGCGGCCATCGGGTTCGGCTATCTGGGCTTCTACGCTCCCAACATCTATATTTCCAACCGTATGAAAAAGCGGCAGCATTCGATCAAGAGAGCCTGGCCCGATTCGCTCGACCTGATGCTGATCTGCGTGGAGTCAGGGATCTCGATCGAAGCCTCCATGCGCCGGGCGGCCGAGGAGATCGGCACCCAATCGCCTGAATTGGCGGAAGAACTGGTGTTGACCACGGCGGAGCTGTCCTTCCTTCAGGATCGGCGCACGGCTCTCGAAAACCTCGGCATCCGCACTCAGCTTGATATTGTGAAGGCCGTGGCGCAGGCGCTGATCCAAGCCGAACGCTATGGTACGCCCATCGCGCAGGCTTTGCGCGTTCTGGCTCAGGAAGGCCGTGACGAGCGCATGAATGACGCGGAAAAGAAGGCTGCGGCGCTTCCGCCGAAGCTGACCGTCCCGATGATCCTGTTCTTCCTGCCGGTCCTCATCGCCGTTATCCTCGGCCCGGCCGGCATCCAGGTCTCCGACCGGTTCTGACCGGCAGCCTGATAACCGCCCGCATTGGCTCAAAAGCAAAAACCGCCATCCCGATGGAAATGGCGGTTCTGTTTCGCTGAAATTGTCGAAGCCGACTGGATCAGTTGACCGCCGTCGTGCCCTTGTCGCTGTCGGCGAGTTTGCGCCAGGAGTTCTGCTGGGAGAGCATGGAGCGCAGGTAGGTCACGTTGGCATCGGCCTGCTGCTGGGAGAGTTCGCGGCGAGCGATGCCCTCTGCCTCTGCGAAGCGTCCCTGCAGACCGACGACGAGCGCCAGGTTCTGGCGCACGCGGCTGTCGGCGCCCGGCTGTTGCGAGGCGTTCTTCATGTAGCTTTCGGCAGTCTTCAGATCGCCGGAGAGAACATAGGACATGCCGAGGTTGGACATGACCGTCGGCTCGTTCGGCCGTGTGTTCAGGGCCTGGCGATATTTCGCGCGAGCTTCCTGCGAGCGGCCGAGCTGATCGAGAACGGCACCTTCCGCCGAATAGAGGCGCCAGTCGGGATGGTCAGGAGTCTGCGCGCGGTTGATCGTTGTCAGTGCCTGTTCGAGCTGGCCGGCGCCTGCCTGTGCCTTGCCATAGGCGGAAAGGACATCGCGATCTGCAGGATGCGCAATCGCCACCTGCTGCATTACGGCGAGTGCCTGGGTGTTCTTGCCGGTCATGCCGAGAACGTTGGCGTAGCGCAGGCCGATATCCTTGTTGCTCGGGTTCTTGACATAAGCAGCGCCGATGGAGCGTTCCGCTTCAGCGAGTTCGCTTGCGTTCATGCCATCCAGCGGCGCAGCGGAGATCCTCTGGGGAATCGAGCCCGTCGTCAGCGTATCGCGCTTGCTCGTGGTACACCCCGTCACAGACAGTGCCAGAAGAACGATCGCGGTTGCCTGCGCAAGCGGCGCGAGCGCGAACAGCCGGGACGAGCGAGACGGGGTGGCGACAGATGCAGTCATCGATGGCGATCTCGTTGGGGGCGTCGTTCAATCGTCGTCCGGTCTAGCAGCCGATTGTCGTCGGCGCTTTGCGAACACATTTGAAAGAAAGGAATAAACTGTTAACCCTAACGATCCGTTAAAATGAACGTTTCCAGATCCTTGCGAAGGCTGCCATGACCCCATACCAGCATACCGTCCGTCCAGCACTGTTCAGCTCTATGGGTGTTGCGACCCGGCCCGTCCATGCCGTCACGCCCGCGGATCTGGAGAACGGTCGTCTCGACGCGGCGGTCACCGACTGGGCGAGGGCTGCAGGCTTCAAGGCCGAAGCCGGCGCATTCACCTTGCTGCCGGGCAAGGACGGCGGCGTTGCCGGCGCGCTGTTCGGACTGGGCAAGAACCCGTCGGAGCAACCGTTCGTCGCGGGAAAGCTGTCAAAGCTGCTTCCGCCAGGTGATTGGCATCTGGAAGGCGAGGGCGTATCGCCCGAGCAGTTCGCGCTCGGATTTGGTCTCGGCAGCTATTGCTTCAGCCGTTACAAGACTGAAAAGTCGAAGGATGTCCGCCTCGCCATTGGAGCTTCTGCGGATGCGGCAGATCTCGAGCGCCAGCTTGCCGGTGTGTTCCTCGCCCGCGATCTCGTCAACATCCCGACCAACGAGATGGGGCCGGACGAACTGGACGCAGCCTTCCGGGCGCTCGGCGCGCAGTACGGCGCAACCGTCACCACGATCGTCGGTGATGACCTGCTGACACAGAACTTCCCGCTCATCCACACGGTCGGTCGCGCCAGCGCCTCGCAGCCGCGTCTCCTCGAGATGCGCTGGGGCAAAAAGGGCGATCCGCGGGTCACGCTGGTCGGCAAGGGCGTGTGCTTCGATACCGGCGGTCTCGACATCAAGGGCGCCGCCAACATGGCGCTGATGAAGAAGGACATGGGCGGTGCCGCCAATGTCATGGGTCTTGCGTTGATGATCATGGATGCAGGCCTGGCGATCGATCTTCAGGTTCTGGTGCCCGCGGTTGAAAACTCGATCTCATCCAACGCCTTCCGTCCCGGCGACATCTACAAGAGCCGCAAGGGCATCACCGTCCAGATCGACAATACCGATGCGGAAGGCCGGCTCGTGCTGGCCGACGCGCTCGCCTATGCGGACGAGACCCCGCCGGAGCTGCTGATCGACATGGCGACGCTGACGGGTGCCGCACGCGTCGCGCTCGGCACAGAACTCGCCCCCTATTTCACCGACGACGAGGCGCTCTCAGCCAAACTTACGGCAGCAGCAGGCTCGCAGGCGGATCCGATGTGGCGACTGCCTTTGTGGATGGGCTACGACAAGGACATCCGGTCTCGCGCCGCCGACATCACGAACGCGCCTTCCGGTGGCATGGCCGGTGCGATTACCGCGGCGCTGTTTCTCAAACGCTTCGTCACGGCCGCAAAGAGCTGGGTGCATTTCGATATCTATGCCTGGGTTGCAGCGGACAAGCCGCATGCCTCCGTCGGCGGCGAAGCATTCGCGATCCGGGCGCTCTACAAGGTCATCAAGGACATGGCGGCGAGGTAAGGTCGCGGGCGCGGAAGATGCGGTGCCAAACGAAGCGGTAAGATCTCGCACCTAAGATGCTCGACACAAGCAATCTTGGAGGCGGGATGGCCGCAGACTTAACCGCAACGCAGGCACTCGGCCTCTGGCATCGCGTTTCGCTGGAACAGGTGAAGCGCGACGAGCGGGATCTCACCTTGCGCCAGTTGTCGATCCTCCTGCATATCTATCTCGTGCCGCCGCCCCACACGGTGCGTGGCTTGGCCGCCACCCTCGCCGTCACCAAGCCGGTAGTCACCCGCGCACTCGATACGATGGGTGCGCTCGGTCTGGTCGATCGGGTGAGAGACGAGCGCGATCGCCGCAATGTCGTGATAAAGCGGACCGTGGCCGGCGCCCTTTACCTCGAAAATCTCGGCGACCTCATCATCCGTGAAAGCCGCCGCACGGCTGCCGCATAGTGCGACGAACCTGCTGATAAATCCGATCTGACCCTGGAACACACAAAGATGACCGATCTCGACAAACGCCTCCATGCCTTCCGTGCCGACCTTGCCGATGCGGCGCTCGAAGGTCGCGTCGATGCCCCCCGCTTCGTGCAGGGCGTCGCAGCCCAAATCGCCGTCCCCGTTGCCCCGCTTCGCCCGTCACCGGATCTCGAAAGCGGTATCGACACGCAACTCCTGTTCGGTGAAACCGTGCGTGTCTTCGACCGCAAGGATGGCTTCGTCTGGGTCCAGGCCGATCAGGATGGCTATGTCGGTTACCTCCCGGACGTGATGCTCGACGTCGTCGAACAGGCGACGCACCGTATCGCCACGCAGCGCACCTTCGTCTATCCGGGCCCGGAATTGCGCAAGCCGCCGCTTCGCGCACTGTCGATGGGCAGCCGCGTGACGATCGTCGGCAAAAGCGAAACCCGCGGCACCCACTATTTCACGCTGGCCGGCGGCGGCGCCGTAATTGCCGACCACTGCCTGCCGATCTCGGAAGTTGCCGGCGACGACTATGTCGCGGTCGCTCTCCGGTTCCTGGAAACGCCCTATCTCTGGGGCGGGCGCACGGGCTTCGGCATCGACTGCTCCGGCCTCGTCCAGCTGTCGATGGCGATGATCGGCAAACCGGTACCGCGTGACAGCGACATGCAGGCAGCCTTTGGTGGGAGAATCGATGCCGAGGATCTCCGCCGCGGCGATCTCGTCTTTTGGAAGGGCCATGTCGGAATCATGGAAGACCCGGAAACCCTGCTCCACGCCAACGGCCACACGATGACTGTGGCGCGCGAAAATTTCAAAGCCGCTGTGGAGCGGATAGGCTGGCTCTACGGACAGCCGACCGATTACCGCCGCTTTCCATGATCCGGGCGCAACGATCACGCAAATGTGGGATCGCATCCGCTGGCACCGTGGCGTTGCACCTCTTATTTCGTGAAGGTGATAGAGTGCCGACAGGGACAGAAAAATGCTGAAGGGTGCATGGATTTTACCAGCCGCGATGCTGATGGGGGTCGTCGTAACGGCCCTTGTTCCTGATGACACGATGGCTGCGGAAGGCGACGTGTTCACCCAGTCGCCCCAGACCTTCTTCAAGAACCTGCCCGGCGTGAAACCGACGGAAAGCCTCGTCAAGTCGGATCCCGATTCCTATTCGTGCACCAGTGATATCGGCTACGTCTCGGAATTGAGGTCAGGGCCGGGCGCCCGCTTCTGGGATGACGTGCCGCGGCGGCTGTATCACTGCGAAACGAACAACGGCATTCGCTATACGGGCACGCAGATGCCGAATACGCACTGGGTCCCAGGCATCAACCCGCGGCATCTTCCGAAGTAGAGCGGAGGTGTTTACGAGGCTTCACACGTCTCTCTCGGATTGGGGTTGACGCTGAGAGGCAGTCGCTAGGTCATCAGCCCGCGGATATACTGGCGCAATTCGCATTCCTCGCGAGGGACGCGTTTGACGCTGAATATCCCGTCGAAGGTTGATACACCGATATGTGGAGAGCGCATCGACCGGGGTACGCGCTGAGCGTAGACCGCGCCGTTGCCTGATCTAATCTGGTCGATCAACTCCGGCGTAATTTTAATGGCCGTGCAGTAATCGCAGAAGGTAATCGGGTGAGCGTAGTTTACGCCCGCCATTGAAAGGCTCGCTGCGACGGTAGGAGGGATGACCTCTTCGCTATTGAACCCGCACGGAGCCATAGGAAAATTCTCGACGAATAGGCGCGCAATCCGAGCGAATATGCGATTGCTGTAGAACTGGCCTTCCGCCTGCCCAGCGAAGTACGACGTTAGCCCGAGACTGGCGACGAAGTTGCGGACGGACATATCGCTCGCGACGTCGGTGCGGAAACCTCCCCAATCGGCAGCAAGGTCGTAGATCTGGACATGAGACCCCATTGCATACTTGGACACATACTCACTAAGCCCTGGCTTCACGAGAAGTTCGTTGGATGAAATCAGAACGACGCGATCGAAGTCGGCGCCCCGCTCGAGCGCGTAGAGATAGTTGCTGACATGCGTATGGAGGAGGCCCGCGTTCCATCTGGTCTCGTATGAACTAGGATTGATCAGGACATTCGGAAGGTCGCACTCCCGACGAAACTCGTCCTGCAGCGCGGCGGCTCCCGCTGATATGTGGATGGCAATTGTTGAGCCGGGGCAGAAGTAATTAATGTTTGCGATTTGATCCCGCACGATGGCGGGCATTTCATGGACCGGCAGGGAAAAGAGGATTTTGGTCATCAACGGGCCTGGCTCAGAAAAATTGACGATGGCGTTGGAACACTGCGGCGACTTAACCATCTTCCGATTGTGACATCACGTTCTCCCAGGCTTCGTATCGATCAGCCGGCAAACTGACCGCATAGACGTCTTTCAACACACACGCTCCGAGATGAACCGGCCGCAGAGACCTTGGTTTAGCGCGCGCGTGGAGAGCTCCGTCGCCCGTCTTGAGTTGGTGAAGAACAGCTTCCGATATGTCCATCTGAGCGTTGGCAGCCGTGAACGTGATGGGCAGTGAGACGTTCGTGCCGGTAAAACCAAGCCACATGTTAAGCGTTGGAGGTAAGATCTGCTCCGTCGGAAAACCGCACGGCTCCATCGGAAACGATTCCATGTACATGCGCTCCAGATGGGCGAAGACACGTCGGCTGAAGAACTGACCTTCCGCCTGCCCGCCAGCGAAGAGCGGAAGCCCAAGCAGGGACAGGAAGTGTTTCATACCGGCCGAGTCTAAAACCTCAGGCCGAAACACAGACCAGTTGTTCGCGGTCTCTATGCTTTCATAGAGCTCGGTCTGAGCGCCCGTTGTGAACCGCTTCGTATACTCGCCTAATCCGGATTTGATGAGCAGGTCCTCCGCTGAGAAAAGGACGATCTTGTCAAAATCTAGAGACTGCGCAACGGCATGTTGGAAGTTGCTGACATGGGCATGTAAAACGCCCTCCTGCGGCCTGATCTCATAGGAATTTGGATTGAAGAAGACGTTGCAGGAGCCGCTGCTTTGAGGGACATCGCCTCCTCGAAATGTCGAGCCCCGCGCATGATGAACGCAGATAAACGACCCAGGCGAGAAACGATCGATTGCCGAAATCTGACGCTCGAGAACTTCCGGGCTACCATTCGCAGTGATCGAGAAAAGCAATTTTTCCATAGGGACACCTGGTCGTTAAATGGCGATTGCGTTGCATTCGACGACTGAAGACCGAGCATCGTTGCTGCTGCATGCGTTACGTGCATTGGCTGTCCTGAGGCTTATCTGGATCTTGGAGTATCGGAGCTGATCCGAGATTGTATCTCAGTCCGTGTTGCGACGTTGAGCATCGATCCAATGATCACTGGAGTGGTGTTGGTGAGGCCCTCGACAGAGCAGAGGGCAAGGACCAAACCTCACTGGCAGATCAATAGCCTTGAACAGTCTTTCCAAGACCTCATCCGCACCATCCATTCCTTGGGGGACAATGGTTACTCATCGCGCGTGTCATGCGCCGCGGAGACGCAGACAGAACAAGACCTGCACAATCAGTGGCTTATAGCTAAAGCCAATAGTAAAATGGGAATGGTGCCCAGAAGAGGACTCGAACCTCCACACCCTTTCGGGTACCAGCACCTGAAGCTGGCGCGTCTACCAATTCCGCCATCTGGGCGACGGAGAGCGATGTACGAGGGACACCGGGTCAAGTCAACAGGGTTTTTGAAGTTTTCATGTCAGGCCCCGAAAAACTTTCAAAAACCGTCCTAACCCGCGGTGTCGACTTCGGTTTTGGCTTGGTGTCGGTCGATGTGGCCAAGGTCCCGGTCGGGGTCGAGGATATCGCGAACCCGCTGCTTCAATTCCTTGGGACCAGGAAAACCGCCATCGCGTTTGCGCTCCCAGATCAACGCGCCGTCGATGCGGATCTCGAATGCTCCGCCGGTGCCCGGGATAAGCCCGACCTCGCCTAGCGAATCACCGAATGTCTGCAGCATTTCCTGCGCCATCCAGCCGGAGCGCAGCAGCCAGTTGCACTGGGTGCAGTAGAGGATGGTGATATGCGGTTTGTCCGTCATGCAACTCAACTCCTGTTTCAGTCCGCGTCGGCAACCAGTTTGACCATGGTCGCCAAGTCTGCGTCGCCATAGCCGGCGTCCAATGCCGCCTCGAAGCTTGCAAGCGACGCCGAGATCGCAGGGATGGAGATCCCGAGCTCCTCTGCAAAATCGCGCACCAGCCGCGCATCCTTCACCGCACCCGACACAGGAAACCCGACCGTGTCCGTCTCACCTGAAATGACAGGAAGCCTGCTCTTCATCGCCGGGCTCGCAGCCGGGCTTCCCGCAAGGATTTCTAGGATCTTCGCTGAAGAGAGGCCGGCGCTCTTGCCTAGCAGCAGTGCCTCCTTGAGATTCTGCCACAGTCCCATCAGCATCATGTTGTTGACGAGCTTGGCCGATGCGCCATCTCCGAGTTTTCCCACATGCAGCGCACGGTCGGAAAGCGTTTCCGCAACGGGCCGGAAGCGCTCGTGGTCTTCAGGCGAGCCGCCGATATAAAGCCCGACCTTTCCCTGAAGCAGCATCTCCGGGCCGCCGGCGATCGGCGCGTCGAGGAGGCCGGCACCCGATCGACCGATGGCCTCCTGGTGGCTCCGCAGAGTCATAGGGCTGACCGTGCTGGTATCGACGATCAGCTTGCCCGTAAGGTCCGTAGCCGCGAGTGTGTTAAGCACATCATGCACCGCCTGATCGTCGATCAGGGCAAGAATGATGACGTCGGAACGCTCTGCTAGGGAGGAAAGGTCTTCAACGGCATCAATGCCGAGAGCCCTCTGCCGCGCACCAAAAGCGTCGCTTCGGCTCCAGCCGGTGACAGCGAAGCCCTGTTGTGCAAGGCGGGCTGCCATGGCGCTTCCCATCCGTCCGAGACCGACGATACCGACACGCTCTTTGTTCAAACCCGTTTCCTTCATGGCAGGCGCATATCCCTCTTGTTCCATCCCTTATCCAGTGGCATCTTCTTGTTTAGGGTCAGCTGAGGGAGGCTAAATTGTACAAGTTTCAGGTCTACAAGGACAAGACTGGTGAGTTCCGTTTCCGCTTCAAAGCGTCGAACGGCGAAACGATGTTTATCTCTGAAGGATACAAGCAGAAGGCGTCGGCAATCAACGCGATCGAATCGATCAAGAAGAATGCGCCTGGTGCCACAACCGAAGACGGTACAACCGCCACCGTTTGACGGTTTGAATGTTCGTCTGCCGGATTCCAACGTAAGGTTTTAGCGCAGACACAATGTCCGATCCGCAGATCTTTGGAACAAATTCCTTGTGGTCGCATTGTCTCTGCTGAAACGGAGGAAACAAACATGGCTTACGATCCAAACTCGAATAACACCCGCCCTGACCTTCGCACCACCCCGGAGACGCGTAAAAGCTCTTCCTGGATGGGCTGGGTAGCCATTCTGGCAGTTATCGTCGTCGGCGCGTTTGTCTGGTCGCAGATGGGTGGCTCGACCACCGATCCTGCCACGACATCCTCGACCGCAACGCCGCCTGCTGTCACGGAACCGGCAGCACCTGCTCCGGCAACGCCAGCAGCGCCTGCTCCGGCCGCACCGGCTCCTGCTGCACCGGCAACGGGCGGTACGACCCAGCCGTAACAGGCAGGGAAAGACCATCGATCGAACCGCTCGTCCGCAAGGACGGGCGGTTTTTCGTTTGCGGGGGGACGCCCCCGCGTCGTTAACCTTTTGTTAACCAAATTTGCCGACCCTTCGATGACGCCTCAACCCCATCCGTCTGTCGAAGGAGAGAGCATGAAGCTCGTTACCATCGAAAACAAAATCGTCGAGAACAGCCATCATACGTTGATCGTGATGCGGGATGGCCCCACCTGCCAGGCGGTCCGGGTCCTCAACGATGACGGAATCGGCAGCGTGCGATCAAAGCTCTCCCTGATGGAGACGATCGCCAGCCGCAAACTGGACCATGGGGAAGTGGCATTTGACGGCTGCGTCTGGATCACACCGGCGGACCTTCCGCATCCCTTCCTCCCGGCGAAACATTGAAGCCGCCGGGGCGTGATGCAGGCAACAGGCCCCGGCCATGCGGGGATCCGGACTACGAACCCGCGTTGACGCCTGCCAGAACCGCCGCAAGGTCCATCTCGTTGTAAGGCTTCTGCAGAAGGCGGGAGCCGGGTGGCGCGTTGTCCGGCTTGTGGCTCTCTCCCGTTGCGAACACGACGGTCAGGTCGGGCTTTTCCGCCACGGCACGCACCGCCAGATCACCGCCGACTGTATCCGGCAGGCCGATATCGGTGATCAGGACATCGATCGAATTGCTTTCGAGCTCGACCAGCGCTTCTTTTCCCGTCCCAGCCTCGATTACCTGATGGCCGAGTTCGGCAAGCATCTCGGCCGTGTTTCCCCGGATCAGAAAGTCGTCTTCGACCAGCAGGATCGTCAGCGTTTTCGGCGTCGCGGCGGCAACTTCGGCAACGGGCTTGACTGTTTCCGCCCTGGGGGCGGTCGCCTGGTCCACCTGCTTCTGGTTGGCGATGACATGGCGAATACGGCGCGCCAAAGCCTCGCGGGTATAGGGCTTTGACAAGAGCTCGACACCGGCATCCAGAATGCCGCCGTGGACGATGGAATTTTCAGTGTAGCCGGAGGTGAATAGCACCGCGAGATGCGGCAGGCGCTCCTTTGCGCGACGCGCCATTTCGCGGCTCTTCAGCGGGCCCGGCATCACGACGTCGGTAAAGATGACGTCGATTGGAATGCCGCTCTCGACCACGTTGAGGCCGGCCTGTGCATCCTTTGCCGTCAGGACGCGGTAGCCGAGATCGGTCAGCGTCTCGAAAACAGTGTTGCGCACCGCCTCGTCGTCTTCCACGACCAGCACGGTTTCCGAGCCGCCGACGACCGGGCCGGCCTGGACGACCACTTCGCGGTCCTCATCGGCGACGGACCGCGGCAGGTAGACCTTCACGGTCGTGCCCTCGTTCACCTCGCTGTAAATCTTCACATGCCCGCCGGACTGCTTGACGAAGCCGTAGACCATGGACAGTCCCAATCCGGTTCCCTTGCCCTCTGGCTTGGTGGAAAAGAACGGCTCGAACACTTTATCGAGAATATCTGGCGCCATGCCGGCGCCCGTGTCCGTCACGGCCAGCATCACGTATTGACCGGGCGTGACTTCCACATGGGTGCGAGCGTAATCCTGGTCGAGAAAGGCGTTGCCCACCTCAATCGTCAATTTGCCGGACCCCTCCATCGCATCACGTGCGTTGATTGCGAGGTTCAGAAGCGCGTTTTCGACCTGCGTCGGGTCGGCATAGGTGTTCCACAGCCCGCCGCTGGCAATTACCTCGACCTCAACCGCCTCACCGAGCGACCGGCGCAGCAGATCGTCCATTCCGGCAATAAAGCGGCTGATGTTGATGACGCGTGGCTCCAGCGCCTGCCGGCGGCCGAAAGCCAGCAACTGGCTGGCAAGCTTTGCACCGCGGCTGACGCCGGCAAGCGCATTGCCGACACGCCGTTCCGCCTGTGCATTGCCGACAATGTCCTTGGCCAAGAGCTGAAGATTGCCGGCAACGACCTGCAACAGGTTGTTGAAGTCATGCGCAACGCCCCCGGTCAGCTGACCGATCGATTCCATCTTCTGCGCCTGCTGCAATGCCCGTTCGGCCTGGCGCCTCTCGGCGATCTCCGATTCGACGCGGGCTTCCAGGCTTTCGTTCAGCTGTCTCAGCTGTTCCTCTGCCCGCAGGCGGTGGCGGACCTGCCGTTCCAGGTTGCTGGCATGGTCCTGCAGGTTCGATTCGGCCTCCCGCTGCTCGGTGATATCGGTATGGACACCGACCCATTCCTCGATGTCGCCCGAGGAACCGATGATCGGCACGCCGCGGATGGCAAAGGTACGATAGAGGCCGTCATGGCGGCGGACGCGATGTTCCCAGACATAGGTGGATTTGGACGCGACGGCCGCCTGCCAGCTGGCGACCGAACCTTCCCGATCATCGGGATGCACGGCATCTGCCCAACCGTAGTCCTGGTATTCTTCGAAACGCTGGCCGGTCAGCGTGGCCCAGGCCGTCTGTTCGCCCAGCATCCGGCCGTCGGCGGTGTTGGTCCACAGCACGCCATGGATGGCCGCGACCGCGGCCCGGAACCGTTCATTGCTGCGACGAAGTGCGTTCTCGGATTGTTTGCGGTCCTCGATATCGATGATCAGCACATAGATGCCGTCGATCTCACCCTTGGAGGTGAAGCGCGGAACGTAGCGGATTTCGGCTGTCCGTTCTTCTCCGTCAGGACGTTTGATCACCGTGTCCGTGATCACCCGTTCGCCGGAGAGCGCTTTTTGAAGCAATGGTATGCGGGCAGCGTAATAGGCGTTGCCGATCACCTCCGCGGCATGCTTGCCAATCACGTCGCTGGCGGCAAGTCCGAACCACTCCTGATAACCGTCATTGGCGAAGCGATAGACATGGTCGCGGTCGAGGAACCCGACGAGGATGGGGAGCGCGTTGGTAAGGCGGCTGAGCTCTTCCTGGCTCTGAGCCAAGGCGTTCAGCGCGTGCACCTTCTCGGTGTTTTCGAGCACCGTGCACAGGACACCGTCTACCTTGCCGGTTTCGTCGTAGATCGGCGTGTAGAACAGATCGAAGACGACATCCTCAGGCGATCCATGACGGTTCAGCACCATGACCTGGTCGCGGAAGGACTGGACCTCTCCCCGAAAGCCGGCTTCAAGGATTGTCTTGTTCCATTCCCAGATTTCCGGCCAGACAGCGGAAACCTTGTCACCGAGCGCGCGTGGATGATAATCCCCGGCAATCTCCTTGTAGCCGTCATTGTAGATCATCACATGGTCGTCGCCCCACATCAAAACCTGCGGGATCGGCGAATTGACCATCGAGTTGACCTTGATCCGCAGATGCGAAGGCCAGTCTTTGATCAGCCCGAGAGACGTCTTCGTCCAGTCGAACTGGCGTATGAGCTCGCCGCTCTCGCCTCCGCCAATAGGCCAATGCGCGGATACGACCTGATAGTTCATGACGTCACCAAATGCGTGTGATGGAATAGGCGCCGGTAATATGCCGTCAATCGGCGGTTTTCAAAGCAATTTTTGCAGATTATCAAACTTTGGACGGCGCGATCTGTTCGTTTATTGCGGTCCGGCCCAGATCTTTTGATTCCTGTCCCGAAATGATCCGGCTGACCGAGCAATCGGCGAGTAAAAAGGGCCGGTTCTTTCGAACCAGCCCCTGTGCAAATCAATCGTCTTTCATCTTCAGCGCTGCAATGAATGCTTCCTGCGGAATGTCGACTTTGCCGAACTGCCGCATGCGCTTCTTGCCTTCCTTCTGCTTGTCGAGCAGCTTGCGCTTGCGGGTGGCGTCGCCGCCGTAGCACTTCGCCGTCACGTCCTTGCGCATCGCAGAAATCGTCTCGCGGGCAATCACGTTGCCGCCGATGGCTGCCTGGATCGGGATCTTGAACATGTGCCTGGGGATCAGATCCTTCAGCTTCTCGCACATGTCGCGGCCTCGCTTTTCGGCAGCAGTCCGGTGCACCAGCATCGACAGCGCGTCGACAGGCTCGCCATTCACCATGATCGACATCTTCACGAGGTTGCCCTCCTGATAGCCGTGCAGGTGGTAGTCGAACGAGGCATAGCCCTTGGAGATCGACTTCAAACGGTCGTAGAAATCGAACACCACTTCGTTGAGCGGCAGTTCATAGGTCAGCATCGCGCGCTTGCCCACATAGGTAAGCTCGGTCTGGATGCCGCGGCGGTCCTGACAAAGCTTCAGGATGCCGCCGAGATAGTCGTCCGGGGTCAGGATCGTCGCCTTGATCCAAGGTTCGCGGATTTCCGAGATCTTGACGACATCAGGCATGTCGGCCGGGTTGTGCAGCTCGCGCTCGGAACCGTCGGTCATGGTCAGCTGATAGACCACCGAAGGCGCGGTTGCGATCAGATCGAGGTTGAACTCGCGTTCCAGACGCTCCTGGATGATTTCGAGATGCAGCAGTCCGAGGAAGCCGCAACGGAAACCGAAGCCCAGAGCCGCAGACGATTCCATCTCGAACGAGAACGAAGCGTCGTTGAGGCGCAGCTTGCCCATCGCGGCACGCAGGTCTTCGAAATCGGCCGCATCGACCGGGAACAGGCCGCAGAACACGACCGGTTGCGCAGGCTTGAAGCCCGGCAGAGCCTTGGCGGTCGGCTTCTTGTCTTCGGTAATGGTATCGCCGACGCGGGTGTCGGCCACTTCCTTGATCGAGCCGGTGAAGAAACCGATCTCGCCCGGGCCGAGACTATCGACCGCCAGCATCTTCGGCGTCAGAACGCCGACGCGTTCTACCTGATATTTGGCGTCCGTGCCCATCATGCGGATGGTCTGGCCCTTGGTCAGCACGCCATCAAGGATGCGAACGAGAACCATGACGCCGAGATAGGTGTCGTACCAGCTGTCGACCAGCAGCGCCTTGAGCGGACCCTTGTCGCCCATCTCGCTCTTCGGCGGCGGCAGCTGGTGGACGATGGCTTCGAGAACGTCGGGAATGCCGAGGCCGGTCTTTGCCGAGATCAGCACAGCCTGGCTGGCATCGATGCCAATCACTTCCTCGATCTGGTCGCGGATACGGTCGGGCTCGGCAGCCGGCAGGTCGATCTTGTTGAGGACCGTGACGATCTCGTGATTGTTGTCGATCGCCTGATAGACGTTCGCAAGGGTCTGCGCTTCGACGCCCTGTGACGCATCGACGACCAGCAGCGAACCTTCGCAGGCCGACAGCGAGCGCGACACTTCGTAGGCAAAGTCGACGTGGCCGGGCGTGTCGATCAGGTTGAGAACATAGGTCTCGCCGTTGTTCGCCTTGTAATGCAGGCGCACGGTCTGGGCTTTGATGGTGATGCCGCGCTCGCGCTCGATATCCATCGAATCCAGAACCTGCTCGGACATGTCGCGTTCGGCAAGGCCGCCGGTCGTCTGGATTAGACGATCGGCGAGCGTCGATTTGCCGTGGTCGATATGGGCCACGATCGAGAAATTGCGGATATGGTCAAGCGGCGTGCGGGAATTGGTGCTCATGGCTCGCGCATATAGCAGCGCCCGTGTCTGCCGCAAAGAGGGAAGATAACCTTTCGTTGAGGATGAAAGACCTTAATTCTCGGGATTTACAGCTCCGGGTTCGGTCAGCGCCGCTGCATTCGGAAGCTGGGCGCTGCGCACTTCGTGGCTCTCCCGGTCGGCCTCGGGTGCCGGACCGCGTTCTTTCAAGCGCTGCAGAACGAACAGGCCATAGACGACAGCCACCGCCATTGCCGCGACGATGAAGGTTTTTCCGCCCAGAACAGGTGTCAGCATCGTCACCATCAGCGGCACGATCGTCGCAGCCGTCGACCATGCAACGAGAAGCGTGGAAGACAGCGGCACGAAATCGCCGGGGTCCGCGCGGTCGTTGGCATGAGCGTTGGCCACCGAATACACGGTCTCCACCGAACCCCCGAAGATCAGGAAGACGATCATCAGGATATAGAGATGCGAGAAGGAGGAGAAAAACGCTCCGAAGCCGGCAAACACGATGAGCACGCAGGTGATCAGAAGCACAAAGCGGCGATCCATCCGGTCCGACAGGATACCGAGCGGATATTGCACGAACAGCAGTCCCGTCTGCATCACGAACATCAGCATCGCGACATCGGTCTGCGATACGTTGTTGGTAGAGGCGTAGATCGGCAGGAAGCCCTGTACCACCATCGAAAGACCACCCGAGGCAAGCACGCCGACCAGACCGACCGGCGAGATCTTCCAGGCCATCTTGATATCGACATTGACGCGCGCCGGGGCGGGCGGGTTCGGCAGACGGGTCAGCCCGATCGGCAGGATCGCAAGCGCGGTAAAGAAGACCACCGCAAGCGGCGCAAGATTGCCGTCGGTCGGGATCTGGCCGAAAATCCAGTTGCCACAGCCGAGGCCCAGAACATAGGCCATGTAGAAGAACGACATCGCCTTGCCGCGCCATTCGTTGGAGGCGGCGTGATTGAGCCAGCTCTGGGCGATGATGAAATTGACGTTGGCGGCCGCACCATAGATGCCGCGCGCAAAAATCCAGATATAGGCGGGAAGGTCGGCGGCAATCAGCACGGCTGCAATGATGACCATCGCCATCGAGCAGGCAAACAGCCGCGCATGTCCGACGCGCTTGATCAGCGGTCCGCCCAGCACGCAGCCGACGAGGCCGCCGAATGCGACGGCCGTTACCGCAGCACCTGCCGCCCAGGGCGTTTCCGACCTTGTCAGCATGAACGGCACGTAGGCGAACATGATGCCGCTTCCGATCGCGGCGATCGTCATCGAGACGACGATGCTGGCGATTGAAAAGGGCGATACAGCCGCTCGTCCATTCATGTCGAAAATCCTGATTTTGATGAAACCTTGGCGCTACCGGCGCGGCTGCTCGGTCGACGATCCATAGCGTATCGAATGGGACATTCGCTATCGCGGAAACGCCATCACCTTTAAAAATTCATCCAGCCTTCGCAAATCTCTTGATTCCATCAAAAGAGAATTTATATCTCTGATAATGGAAAATTCAGACAGCGAAATCGAACTGGCGATTGGCGAAAGGCTGAAGGCGCTACGGGCCTCTGCAGGGCTAACGCTGGACGAACTGTCGGTGCGCTCCGGTGTCAGCCGGGCGATGATTTCGCGCATCGAACGCGCAGAGGCGAGCCCGACGGCCGCGCTGCTGGCAAGGCTCTGCGAAGGACTGGGTCAAAGCCTCTCCACCTTCTTTGCGCCAGACGAGCCGTCATCATCACCTCTGTCGAAGAAGACCGAGCAAAGGCTGTGGCGCGATCCGACCACCGGATATCTGCGCCGCTCCGTCTCGCCGCCGGGCATGCCGACACCGATCGATATCGTCGAGGTGGAGTTTCCGGCCGGTGCACGTGTCAGTTTCCCGCCGCGCGAGGAAAGCCGGATCATGACCCAGCATGTCTGGCTGTTCGAGGGGGAACTGAACATGGTGCTTCCGGACGTGACCCACCGTCTCATGCCCGGCGACTGCCTGTTCATGGATATTGGCGACGCCTTCGAATTCCACAATCCGAGTGATCGCCCCGCCCGCTATGCGGTGATCCTCAACCGCGGCCGCTGACGCCACAGGAGCAAACAATGACCCCGACCATCCGTATACTCGATGCCGTCGCCACCCGCGCTGCGATCCCCGATCTCAGTGACATCCTGTCCGATTGCATCAATGGCGGCGCATCGCTGGGCTTCATGCTGCCTTTCGCGCCTGAGGATGCCACCGGATACTGGAATGGTATCGCAGACGAGGTGGAAAAGGGTGCCATCATTCTGGCTGTCGCAGAGGTCGAGGGGCGGGCGGTCGGCACCGTCCAGATCGGTCTTGCGTCGAAGCCGAACCAGCCGCATCGGGGCGACCTGATGAAACTCCTCGTCCACCACGATGCCCGCGGCCTTGGCCTTTCGCGCAAGCTGATGGAGGCCGTCGAAGCGGAAGCAGCACGGCAGGGACGCACGCTTCTGGTGCTGGACACCGCAACCGGCAGCGACGCGGAGCGCATCTATCCCCGCTTCGGCTGGGAACGCGTCGGCGTCATTCCCGATTACGCCCTTTGGCCACAGG
The DNA here is from genome assembly GCF_977018685.1 of Velazquezella soli. Classification (NCBI taxonomy): domain Bacteria; kingdom Pseudomonadati; phylum Pseudomonadota; class Alphaproteobacteria; order Hyphomicrobiales; family Rhizobiaceae; genus Velazquezella; species Velazquezella soli. The sequence continues at coordinate 194,612 of NZ_CDRNXF010000004.1, read as the reverse complement.
GCGGCCTTTGCGGCACGACGCTGTTTTACAAGCGGATCGGGTAAGCGCCATGAGTGGCCCGCAAAACACGCGGGCCATATCTCGTCATCGTTTTTCCGTGAGGAAATAGGCAAAGGCTGCGGCCGGCAGGGCGAGGCCGATCGCCGATGCGGCGAGCCAGCCGCTTTGCGCATAGGCCCAGGCACCGATTGCCGAACCCAGTGCTCCGCCGACAAAGAAGGTGGCCATGAAGAGGCCGTTCAGGCGGCTGCGCAGCTCAGCATCAAGGCCGTAGATCGACCGCTGGCCGATCACCAGCGTCATCGACACGCCGAAATCGAGCGCGATGGCGGCCAAACCCAGCATCACCAGCGCAAAGGACGAACCTTCAGGCGCGACATGGGTGATCAGGAAGGCGGCAACGACAGCGAGGATGCCGAATGCGGTTGCCGGCTTGCCGAGGCCGCGGTCGGCCAGCCGCCCGGCGATCGGAGAAGCAACCGCACCGGCGACACCGACAAGCGCGAAGATTGCGATGGCGCCCTGGCCCAGCTGGAAGGCCGGCCCTGCCAAGAGAAGCGGCGTCACAGTCCAGAACAGGCTGAACGCGAAGAACTGGGCGAACTGGTAGAAGGACCGCCGGCGCAGGAGCGGTTGCGTCGTGTAGATCCTTCCCATGGAAGCGATCAGGCCGGGATAGCTAAGCGTCGTCTTCGGCATGCGCCTGGGCAAACGGACGGACAGCACCAGACCGACGGCAACCATCACGGCAGCCGACAGGAAGAACACCGTATGCCAGGAGGAGAAGCCGGCGATGAAGCTCGCGACCGGTCGCGCCATCATGATGCCGATCATCAGCCCGCTCATGACATTTCCAACGACCCGGCCGCGGCTCTCCTCCGGTGCAAGGTTTGCAGCAAAAGGCACGATCATCTGCACGGCTGTGGACGTGATGCCGATCGCAAGCGATGCCGCAAGGAAGGGGAGCGGTGTCGTCGAAAGCCCGGCTGCAATCAGGGCAACGCTCGTGGCGGCAATCATCAGGATGATCAGCCGGCGGTTCTCGACGAGATCGCCGAGCGGCACCATGAACAGCAGGCCGAGCCCATAGCCGATCTGCGTCAGCGTGACGATCAGGCCGGTTGCGCTTTCGGAAAGTCCGATCGATGCGGCAATCGGGCCCGCAAGCGGCTGCGCATAGTAAAGGTTGGCGGCGATCAGACCGGCCGCAGCGGCCATGGTGAAGGCCATTACCGGGGAGAGGGTGGGCGCTGCACTTGGCGATGTGGCCGCCGTTTCGGCGTCCGGCGAAACCCGACGAGCGGGGGAAGGAACTGGGGATGTCATGGTGGGCTCTTGGGAGGAGAAAGGGGAGGGAGAAAAAGAGACGTGCTGTCAGTCGAGAATTCTAAGCGCGGTTTCCACGGTGGCGATGGCGCGTGCCTGGCCCTGTCCGGCCTTACCCGCGATCCGCAGACCCTGGATGACGGCGTAGAAGAACTGCGCCGTCACTTCGGGATCGCTCCCACCGGAAATCGATCCGTCCGCCTGGCCCTCCCGAACCAGGTTCTCGAACAGATCTTCGATGCGGGCTTGCGATAGTTTCACACGTCGATCCGTTTCGAGATCGAAAAGCGCAAGTTCGACGGCAGCGCCGACGACGAGGCATCCGCGTCGGCCAAGTTCGCCATGCGCCGAGTTTGCATAGTGATGCAGCGCAAGACGCATGCGGTCGCGGCCGTTGCCGCCAACGGCTATCGCGTCTGCAAGGGCTGCGTTGCGCACCTGCTTGTAACGATCGAAGGAGGCGAGAAAGATCGCCTTCTTGTCCTTGAACGCCTTGTAGAGGCTTCCGGCCGTCAGCCCCATCGCGTCCTTGAGGTCCGCAATCGACGTCGCGTGATAACCCTGCTCGGAAAACACGACGATCGCCTTGTCCAGCGCCGCTTCGATTTCGAACTCGCGCGGCCGGCCTGCCGTTCGAGCAGTATCGGTGAGGGTTTCGATCGTCATAGTGGAATGCCTAATTAGGAAACGATCGTTTCCAAATAGGATCGGATTATGTTGTCGTCAAGGGAGATGTCGGTTTTTCGGGAACAGATCTTTGAGAGTTGAGTTGGAAACACCGTCACCAACCCCAAAAGCTGGAGGACATTATGAGCAAGAGTGACGTAGCACAGACCGTAAAGCGCGCAGAACGCCAGGTGGAAAACACCAGTTCCGGCGGCCACCTCGGTGGTACCTATTACGGCCAGAGCGCCGACGGGAAGACCGCGTCGACAAATATCAATGTCGGCAGCAATCGCCCCAACACCGGTAGCTAAGATCGTCCAGGCCCATCTGAAGAGATAGGCCGGAGCTCTTACAAGTTTTGAAAGCCCCGTCGCGTGCGGGGCTTTCGTCGTTTTATTCGATGCTCAGAGCGTGCCGGCGCGCTGCTGCATCATCATGAACGTATCGTAGCTGTATTCGGCCACCTGCGCCCAGAGATAGGAGTCCTTCTTGAACGCCTGCTGGTGATCGTAGATCTTCTTGAAGGCCGGGCTTTTCTGGGAAAGCTCCGCATAGGTTTCCATCGCGGCCTTGAAGCACACATCCAGAATGTCGCGGTTAAACGCCTTCAAGACGGCGCCTTCGCCGACCAGCTTCTTCAGAGCGACAGCGTTATGGGCGTCGTAATTGGCAAGCATGCTCATGTTCGCTGCCGCGCAGGCATCGGTCAGGATCTGCTGGTAGCTCTTCGGCAGGCTGTTGAATTTTTCGAGGTTGAAGAAGGCATGCATGGCCGGGCCGCCTTCCCACCAAGCCGGATAGTAGTAGTATTTCGCGACCTTGACGAAGCCGAGCTTCTGATCGTCATACGGACCGACGAATTCGGTCGCATCGATCGTGCCCTTTTCGAGCGCTGCATAGACATCGCCGCCGGCAATCTGCTGGGGCGTCACGCCGACCTTCTGCATCACCTGGCCGGCAAGGCCAGCAATACGCATCTTCAGGCCCTTCAGGTCGTCGATCGTGTTGATCTCCTTGCGGAACCAGCCGCCCATCTGCGTGCCGCTATTGCCGGCCGGCAGTGCGTAAAGGCCACGCGGCGCAAGGAACTCGTTGATCAGATCATTGCCGCCGTTGAGGAACCAGGCATTCGTCATGCGGGCATTGAGGCCGAACGGAATGGCGGTGCCAAGCGCAAAGGCGGGATCCTGTCCGATGTAATAATAGGAGCATGTATGCGCCATCTCGACCGTGCCGTTGGCAACCGCGTCGGCGGCCTGCAGAGCCGGCACCAGTTCACCGGCGCCATAGGTCTGGATGGTGAAATTGCCGTCCGTTGAATTCTTGACGCTGTTGGCAATCTGGGTCGCCGCATCGAAGATGATGTTCAGGCTCTTTGGAAACGACGAGGTCAGCCGCCAGGTGATCTTCGGACGCTCCTGGGCGATTGCCGGCGTGGCCAACGCGGCAGCCGCGGCGCCGATGCCGGCAGTGGTAGCATTGTGCAGGAAACGTCTGCGATCCATGAAATATCCTCCTGAGATGTCTGAAAAATCTCGTTCAAGCCGTCTTGGTCTTAAAGCTCTTTTCCCGGCTCCGACAAGAGGAATCGACAGTGTTTGCCTTGCCGCAAAAGGAAAACCCCGGGCTGGGCCGGGGTTCTCGATTGAGCAGGTGCGCTTGATGATCAAAGCTTGCCGTTGCGCTGCTGGATCATCATGAACGTGTCGTAGGTGTAATCGGCGATCTGCGCCCAGAGATAGGCATCCTTCTTGAAGGCCTGCTGGCTGTCGTAGATCTTCTTGAAGGCAGCGTTCTTGGCCGTGAGTTCCGCATAGGTTTCCTGCGCCGCAGCGAAGCTGGCATCTAGGATCTGCTGGTTGAAGGCCTTCAGCACGGCACCTTCCGACACAAGCTGGCGCAGCGCCTTGGCGTTGCTGGCATCGTAGCGAGCCAGCATGTTCATGTTGGCGTTGGCGCAGGCATCTTTCAGAATGCGCTGGTAGCTCTTCGGCAGATTGTTGAACTTGTCGCGGTTGAAGAAGGCGTGGACGGCCGGGCCACCTTCCCACCATGCGGGATAGTAGTAGTATTTCGCGACCTTCACGAAGCCGAGCTTCTGATCGTCATACGGACCGACGAATTCGGTCGCATCGATCGTGCCCTTTTCCAGGGCCGCATAAACGTCGCCGCCGGCGATCTGCTGCGGCGTGACGCCAAGCTTCGTCATCACCTGGCCGGCAAGGCCGGCGATGCGCATCTTCAGACCCTTCAGGTCGTCGATCGTGTTGATCTCCTTGCGGAACCAGCCACCCATCTGGGCACCCGTATTGCCGGCCGGCAGCGCATAGAGATTGTAATTGCCGAGGAATTCGTTGAGCAGGTCGTTGCCCCCGCCGATCGAGAACCAGGAGTTCGTCTGGCGGGCATTGAGACCGAAGGGCACCGACGTGCCGAGCGCGAATGTCGGATCCTTGCCAATGTAATAGTAGGAGCAGGTATGCGCCATTTCGACGGTGCCGTTGGAAACAGCGTCTGCCGCCTGAAGGCCGGGCACAATTTCGCCGGCAGCGAATGTGTGGATGGTGAAGTTGCCGTCCGTCGCTTCCTTGACGCTTTGCGCGATATCGGTGGATGCGGCCCAGAGGATGTCGGTGTTCTTGGTAAAGGAGGATGTCATCCTCCAGGTGAGCTTGGGACTTTCCTGCGCGATCGCGGGAGCGGCAAGAGCCCCGGCTGCAACTGCGCCGATTCCGGCGGTCCCTGCCTGCCGAAAGAAATGTCTGCGGTTCATACGGGTCATGCCTTTCTGACTGGCCCTTGACGGCCGGTAACTTCATTTCACCGGTCCTCACCGGCGTCTGCTCTTAATCCGATCATTTCGTCACCGGCAAGTAAAAAGTGCAGGAAGTTGCGCTGCGCTGCAGCATTGGTTTGCGAATATTGCGCGCGATTTTTTTTCTCAAACGGATCGAAGGGCACGGTTTGGAGTGACTTGAACTTTCACACAAAAAAGTTAGGTTAGAATTATTCTAATAAGGAGCTTCGATGTTCACTCGTTTGGTGCCCGGGTCCCGCCGGGCGTTTTTGTCGCTGAGCGAAGAGGAAATCCTCGCTCTTGCCATCTCGTCGGAAGAGGAGGACGCGCGCATCTATCTCTCCTACGCGAAGAACCTGAAAGAGGCATATCCGAGCTCCGCAAAGGTGTTCGAGGACATGGCCGAGGTCGAGCAGACCCACAAGAACATGCTGATCCAGATGTTTCGCTCCCGCTTCGGCGAGAACATTCCGCTGATCCGCAGAGAGCATGTGCAGGGATTTTACGCCCGCAAGCCCGACTGGCTCATGCGCAATCTGCCGCTCGACAAGATCCGCGAACAGACGGAAGCGATGGAGCGCCAGGCGGCACGGTTCTATCGCGAGGCCGCCAAAAGGGTATCGGATGCCTCGACGCGGCAGCTCCTGGGCGATCTGGCCTTGGCCGAGGACGGGCATGAAGACATCGCCCGGATGCTCGGCGAAAAGCACGTAACCGAGGAAACGCGTTCGGAAGAAGACCTGTCTGCCCGGCGTCAGTTTATCCTGACCTATGTCCAGCCAGGGCTTGCCGGCCTTATGGACGGTTCGGTTTCGACACTGGCGCCGATCTTTGCGGCAGCATTCGCCACGGGCGATACCTGGTCGACCTTCCTGATCGGTCTGTCCGCATCGGTCGGTGCGGGTATCTCGATGGGCTTTACCGAAGCGGCACACGATGATGGCAAGATTTCCGGTCGCGGCTCCCCCATCAAGCGCGGATTTGCCTCAGGCATCATGACCGCCATCGGCGGCCTCGGCCATACGCTACCCTATCTCATTCCGCATTTCTGGACGGCTACCATCGTTGCGGCGATCATCGTCTTCTTTGAACTCTGGGCGATTGCCTTCATCCAGAACCGTTACATGGAGACACCGTTCTTCAAGGCTGTCTTCCAGGTCGTGTTCGGCGGCTCGCTGGTCCTGGCCGCAGGTATCCTGATCGGCAACGGATAGCGCGCTGGTTATCGGTTCGCCGCAGCCGGCGCATCGACAGCAAAAAAGAAGACCCGCCGCTGCAAAGCAGGGCGGGTCTTGTCATTTCTGCTAGATGATGCGGACCGTCGTCTGAACGGATGGCTTTACCGGAGAGCGCCGACGAGAAGATCGCGGCCATTTTCAATGGTGACCCAACGCCCTGCGTTGAACGAAGCCTGGCGCTTCAGGAACGTGTAATGCGTCGCGGTCCAGGGCAGGACATCGTTATCAAGATTGTCGAGAATGAAATCTCCATCCGCAGTGCGAAGCGTCAGAACGGCGTGACCTTCTCCATCCGGCTTGCGCACGACCGTCATCAGAAGGTCGGAATAACTGAAGCCTGCTTCGGCCAGTTCCTTGCGCTTCTGCAACGCGAAATCCTCGCAGTCGGCAAAGATGGTCGGATAGGTCCAGAACTCTTCCCGACCGTAAGCATCCATGTCGGTCTTGGCGATATAGCGCTCGTTGACTTCCAGGTTGATCCGGCGAACCGTTTGCCAGCTGTCTTCGTTGAGTTTGGGAGCGGGCGCCGACCGGCTCTTCAGAGAACATTCCGCGGGGAGGCGCTGGCAGAACTCGAAATGGCCGATCGGTTGCGACGTCACGTCACCGGTCACCATCGATGCAATCGACCGCGGAGCCGGCATTGCGGCGCCGGCAGGCACCAGCGCGCACAAAAGGATCACCGCAAAGCGCCGTACCAGCAAGGCTTTCATCATGACCCGTCCCTTAAAGTCCTAACGAAAAGTTAAGGGCCGAATGGGGGTCAAGTCAATCGTTCAGGTTTTGTTAATCTTCATTAAAACTGCTTTATGGTTAACAATGCTGCATTCTCGCATCAGCCCAAAATTTACTCATTTATTTATTAGGCCCATGATTGCACCCCTCATTTTTTCGATATCCTGAGGCCTGGAAAGGCGGTGATCACCGTCACGTACAAGCGTCAGCGTCACGTCGTCGGCAGGCAGGAATTCCATGAGTTTCAGCGCGTGTTCATAAGGCACGTCGCGGTCGTTCATTCCCTGAAGGATATGCACGGGGCAACCGGTTTCGATAATGCCGGTCAGTACTCGGTTGCGTGCTCCATCCTCAAGCAGGTCGCGGGTGTAGATATCAGGTTCGCTGCTATATTCGGAGGGTTCCTCGACATAGCCGTTGACAGCAAGCGACTGTCGCTGCTCTTCCGTCAGATGCGGCTCGATCAGCTCCCCCGTAAAATCGGGGGCGGGGGCAATCAGCACCATACCCTCGACTTTGGGCGACCCGCCACGCTTCTTAAGCTCTTGGGCCACACGAAGCGCGATCCAGCCGCCCATCGACGAGCCGACCAGCACTACGCTCTTGGGTTTCGTGTGGTCGAGCACGGCAAGAGCCTCCTCCAGCCAGCGGGAAATCGTGCCGTCGCGAAACGCGCCGCCGGAGACGCCGTGGCCGGAATAGTCGAAGCGGATGCACTCGGTGCCGAGCGTCTCGGCCAGCGCGTCGAGTTCGACGGCTTTGGTGCCCGTCATGTCCGATCGGTAGCCGCCGAGCCAGACGAAAGCCGCATTGTCGTTGGAAGCGGATGCCGGCCTGACGAGGATTGCGATCTCGCGCATTGTCTCTGCGGTGCCAACCGGAATGCGGATAAGGTCTGATGGGGTGGTCGCTGACATGTGGGTCTCCTTGACGTCGCAGCCTCCGATTGCGTCAAACAGAGGCATCCTGAAAGGTGGGCATCTATAAATCACATTGTCAGACGATTGCAGCAGGTGATTTTTCCCCGCGTATATGGTATTGACATCTATCCAGTGATGACGACATTCCGCTTTCGGCTGCAGCCAAGCGAGGAATTGTCGTTGCTGCGTGCTGAAATTATCTAGGAGAACACGACCATTCGCAGACCATTCAAAGCCGATGCCCCCGTCAAGGAAGGCCCGCGCTCAAACCGGGAAATCCGCGTTCCCAAGGTCCAGCTTATCGATGCCGAAGGCTTGAATCTCGGTGCGATACCGACCGACCAGGCCCTCAAGATGGCCGAGGACGCCGGACTCGATCTCGTCGAGATCTCGCCGAACAACGATCCGCCGGTATGCAAGATCCTCGATCTTGGTAAGCTGAAATACGCGAACCAGAAGAAGGCGTCCGAAGCGCGCAAGAAGCAGAAGATCGTCGAAATCAAAGAAATCAAGATGCGCCCGAACATCGACACCCATGACTATGAGGTGAAGATGAAGGCGATGAACCGGTTCTTTGAGGAAGGCGACAAGGTAAAGGTGACGCTGAAGTTCCGTGGCCGCGAAATGGCCCACCAGGAACTCGGCATGAAGCTTCTGCTGCAGGTCAAAGAAGACACTGTTGAAATTGCCAAGGTGGAAGCCGAGCCCAAGCTCGAAGGCCGCCAGATGATGATGGTGCTGGCGCCGAAGTAAGCGCCACGCCAATCGCCCCGTGCCTTTAGAAGGTCAGGGTATCGGCGTTGTCACGCCATTCTTCTTATCCCATTGCGCTTTTAATCCTCTGCGGTTATAAGCGCGCGTCCGAACGGTCCGGCAGGGCATGCCGTGGCAGTTCAAAATGCTTGGAATTCGCATCGTCTGTGGTTCCGATACAATTATGGAGTAGCAAAATGCCCAAGATGAAGACGAAATCGGCTGCCAAGAAGCGATTCAAGGTAACCGCGACCGGTAAGGTCGTTGCCGCCGCTGCTGGCAAGCGCCACGGCATGATCAAGCGTTCCAACAAGTTCATCCGCGATGCACGCGGCACGATGATCCTCGCTGAGCCTGACGGCAAGAAGGTTATCAAGAACTACCTGCCGAACGGTCTCTAAGACTCATTCGACGATTTGGAACAGTTTTAAGGAGATCATGACATGGCACGCGTAAAACGTGGCGTAACTTCCCGCGCCAAGCACACCAAGACACTCAAGGCAGCCAAGGGCTTCTACGGCCGCCGCAAGAATACCATCCGCGCCGCAAAGGCAGCAGTCGATCGTTCGCGTCAGTTCGCAACGCGCGACCGTCGCGTCAAGAAGCGCAACTTCCGCGCTCTCTGGATCCAGCGTATCAACGCCGCTGTGCGCGAATCCGGCCTGACCTACGGCCGCTTCATCGACGGCCTCAACAAGGCTGGCATCGAAGTCGACCGCAAGGTCCTGTCTGACCTGGCAATCCATGAACCTGCAGCATTCGGCGCTCTCGTCGAAGCTTCCAAGACGGCTCTGGCCTACCTCAAGGACGCCGGCACGAAGAACGAGTTTGAAAGCGCGGTCAAGTAACCAGCGCTTCCCAAGCTTGTAGCTGATAGATTTTGGGGAACCCGCGCTGGCAGTGAGCTGGCGCGGGTTTTTCTTTTGTCGGCTCTGATATTTTGTCTGCCCGCATTCGCATTCGCTTAATTGTCCGAGCATCAACGGAACACATCATGTCCGATCTGGAAAATCTGAAAACCTCGCTTCTGGCTGAAATCGAAGGTGCCAGCGATGAGGCGTCGATCGAAGCCGTGCGCGTCAACGCGCTAGGCAAGAAAGGCTCCGTCTCCGAGCTCCTGAAGACGCTCGGCGGCATGTCTGCGGAAGAACGCCAGACCCGCGGCGCGGCGATCAACGCGCTGAAGACTGAGGTCACCGAGGCGATCACGAGCCGCAAGACGATGCTGAAGGACGCAGCGATCGACGCGCGTCTGAAGGCCGAGACGCTCGATGTGTCGCTGCCGGTGCGCTCTTCTCCTGCCGAGCGCGGCCGTATCCATCCGATCAGCCAGATCACCGACGAAATCACCGCGATCTTTGCAGACATGGGCTTCTCGATCGCCGAGGGCTCTGATGTCGAGACCGACTACTATAACTTCACCGCGCTGAATTTCCCCGAAGGCCATCCCGCCCGCGAAATGCACGACACGTTCTTCTTCCAGCCGGATGAAAAGGGTGAGCGCAAGGTGCTGCGCACCCACACCTCGCCGGTCCAGGTTCGCACGATGGAAGCGCAGGACCCGCCGATCCGCATCATCATTCCCGGCAAGACCTATCGCCAGGATTCCGACGCGACGCATTCGCCGATGTTCCACCAGGTCGAAGGCCTCGTGGTCGACAAGAAGGCGCATGTGGGCAATCTGCGCTATGTGCTGGAAGAGTTCTGCAAGACCTTCTTCGAAGTGCCGTCAGTGACGATGCGGTTTCGTCCGTCCTTCTTCCCGTTCACCGAACCGTCCTTCGAAGTCGATATCCAGTGCGACCGTTCAGGACCGATCGTGAAGTTCGGCGAAGGCACCGACTGGATGGAAATCCTCGGCTGCGGCATGGTGCATCCAAACGTGCTGCGCGCCGGCGGGCTGGATCCGGATGAATATCAGGGCTTTGCCTGGGGCATGGGCCTCGATCGTATCGCCATGCTGAAATACGGCATGCCGGACCTGCGCGACTTCTTCAATGCCGACGTGCGCTGGATGAACCACTACGGTTTCCGTCCGCTCGACATGCCGACATTGTTTGGTGGGTTGAGCCAGTAACCGGAACCATTGCGGACGGAATTGCGATGAGTGAGATGGTGACGCGACAGGGGAGGGTGCACCGCGGTGGCTGCCGCTGCGGCGCGATCCTCTTTGCGGCCAGCGCTGACCCGATCTACGCCAGTTACTGCCACTGCAGCGATTGCCGGAAAGCAACCGGTTCGCCTGTCGCTGCCTTTGTCGGGTTCAAAACCGGCGACGTGACTTTCGCAGGCGAGACCGGCTCGGCCTACGGCACAGCACCCGTCAAGCGCAGCTTCTGCGCGACCTGCGGCGCACCGATCGCCTATACCGATGAGCGGCTCGCCGACCGGATCTACTTTATGCTTGGCGCCATGGATGCGCCGGAAAACTATCCGCCCAGCGTGCACGGTTACGTGCGCGAAGAGCTTCCTTTCTTCCATGTCGATGACGGCCTGCCACGGATGGAAACCATGACCGTGCAGAGACCTTCAGGAGAAAACCGATGAAATTCACGCTTTCCTGGCTCAAGGATCACCTTGAAACCGATGCCAATCTCGAGCAGATCTGCGAGCGCCTGACGGCGATCGGGCTGGAAGTCGAGGATGTCGATGACAAGGCAGCCTACAAGCCTTTCGTCATCGCAAAAGTCCTGTCGGCGGAAAAACATCCGGAAGCGGACCGCCTGAAGGTTCTTTCCGTCGATGCCGGTCCGGATGTCAACGGCGGCAAGCCGCTGCAGATCGTCTGCGGCGCGCCGAATGCCCGCGCCGGTCTGGTCGGTGCGCTTGCGCGTCCGGGCGATTACGTTCCGGGTATCGATGTGACGCTTGCCATCGGCAAGATCCGCGGCGTCGAAAGCCACGGCATGATGTGCTCCGAAAAGGAGCTGAACATGTCGGAAGATCATAACGGCATCATCGATCTTCCCGACGATGCGCCGGTCGGCACCTCGTTCGCCGCCTATGCCGGCCTCGACGATCCGATGATCGAGATCAACCTGACGCCGAACCGTCCCGATTGCACTTCGATCTATGGCATCGCCCGTGATCTGGCTGCATCCGGCCTCGGCACGCTGAAGCCCCGCGCGGAGCCTCAGCTCAAGCTCGAAGGTGAAACCTCGGTCGGCCTGTCGATCGATCTCGATGACGAAAACCTGTGCCCCGGCTTCGGCCTCCGCCTCGTGCGCGGCGTGAAGAACGGCGCGAGCCCGGCCTGGATGCAGACGCGCCTGAAGGCGATCGGCCTGCGTCCGATCAACGCGCTCGTCGACATCACCAACTACATGACCTTCGACCAGGGCCGGCCGATGCACGTCTTCGATGCCGCCAAGGTCAAGGGCGATCTGGTCGTTCGCCGCGCAAGCGAAGGCGAAACGATCCTCGCGCTCGATACCCGCGAATACAAGCTTTCACCCAACAACGTCGTCATCGCCGATGACAACGGCGTCGAATCCATTGGCGGCATCATGGGTGGCGAACATTCCGGCTGCGACGAGAACACCGTCGATGTCCTGATCGAATCGGCTCTGTGGGACCCGATCAACATCGCGAAATCCGGCCGCGCGCTCGGCATCATCACCGATGCCCGCTACCGGTTCGAACGCGGCGTCGACCCAGACTATATGCTGCCCGGCCTCGACCGCACCACGCAACTGGTTCTGGAACTCTGCGGAGGCACCGCGGCCGAAGCAAAGGTCGTCGGCTACACGGCATATGAGCCGAAGGTCGTCGATTTCCCCTTCGCCGAGGTCAAGCGCCTGACCGGCCTTGAGATCTCCTCAGAAGAAAGCCGCCAGATCCTCGATCGCCTCGGCTTCACGGTCGAAGGTTCAGGCGAGCGCGTATCGGTGAAGGTCCCATCCTGGCGTCCGGATGTCGATGGCAAGGCCGATCTCGTCGAAGAGGTCATGCGCATCCACGGTGTCGATCACATCAAGCCGGAGCCGCTCGAAAGCATCGGCAGCGTCAATGGCAAGATCCTGACGACGTTGCAGATCCGCACCCGCACGGCCAAGCGTGCACTCGCTGCCCGCGGCATGCTGGAAGCGGTCACCTGGTCGTTCATTCCCGAGGCGCAGGCAAAGCTGTTCGGCGGCGGCGCGCCCTCGCTGAAGCTCGCAAACCCGATCGCAGCCGACATGTCGGATATGCGTCCCTCGCTGCTGCCGGGTCTGTTGACCGCTGCCCAGCGCAATGCTGACAAGGGTTTGGGCGATGTGGCGATCTTCGAAGTCTCCGGCACCTACGAGAACGACACGCCGGAAGGCCAGCGTCGCGTTGCCGGCGGTGTCCGCCGCGGCACGGCCTCCATCAATGGCGCAGGCCGCCTTTGGTCGAACGGTGCCAAGGGCGGCGGCAAGCCGGTGGATGTCTATGATGCCAAAGCCGACGCGCTGGCCGTGATCGAAGCCTGCGGCTTGCCCATGTCGAACGTGCAGGTCGAACAGGGTGGTCCCGCCTGGTATCATCCGGGCCGCTGCGGCACGATCAAGATGGGTCCGAAGATCGTGCTTGGCACGTTCGGCGAATTCCATCCAAAGACGCTGTCGGCGCTCGATGTCTCTGGCGCGCTGTGCGGCTTCGAGGTCTATCTCGACGCCATGGCCGAGCCGAAGAAGAAGGCGACCCGCACAAAGCCGCCGCTGGAACTGTCGCCCTTCCAGGCGGTCAAGCGCGACTTCGCCTTCGTGGTGGAATCATCAGTCGAAGCCGGCGCGATCGTCAAGGCCGCGACCAGTGCCGACCGCAAGCTGATCTCAGGTGTGAACGTGTTCGACGTCTTCGAAGGCGCGTCGGTCGGCGAGGGCAAGAAGTCGGTCGCGATCGAGATCCTGATCCAGCCGGTCGACAAGACACTGACGGACGAGGATTTCGAAGCACTCACCGCCAAGATCGTCGCCAACGTCGTCAAGGTGACCGGCGGCGTGCTGCGCGCCTAATTGGCGCGCTGGTAACGCCATTCCTGTGTCCTGCCGCCATATCCATAGGATGCGGCGCGGACGTCCTGAACATAGATGTAGCTCTCCTCATGCAGATCGCCGAGGAGAGCCCCAAATCCCTCGAAGGCCGCCCGGATAAAGGCGGCCTTTTCGCTTTTGGTATTGGTTTTGTGGGTTTCAAACGGGCGTGGTAACTTCACAAGAATCGTGAAGGAAGGGCCGGTGCGCAAGCCAAATTCCATGAAGGGGCTGGAGGAGCTTGGCCGGGTCAGGCTATCGGAAAACTTCTTCTTCCGCGATTTCCTGTTTTCCGAGATTGCCGCGGTCTATGGCCTGGCCAATGTCCCTGACGATCCGCATCTGGCGATCGAGGCGGGGCGGCGCCTTTGTGAAGAGTTGCTGGAACCGCTGCAGGCGACATTCGGCCGGCTGCATGTGCGCTCAGGTTACCGCGCAGCTGAAGTCAACGCCTTCGGCAATATCAGGGGATTAAACTGCGCCACCAATGCCGCCTCGTCTGCGGATCATATCTGGGATCTTCGCGATGCCGATGGCTGCATGGGCGCAACGGCCTGCGTCGTCGTCCCATGGCTGATTGACAATGTCAGCGAGGAAGGCGACTGGCGAAAGCTCGCCTGGTGGATCCACGATCACCTTCCCTATGCCTCGCTCTGCTTTTTCCCGAAACTCTGGGCCTTCAATATCCAGTGGCATGAGCGACCGGTTCGGCGGATCACGAGCTATGCCCAGCCCCGCGGCCTCCTGACAAAGGCCGGAATGGAAAACCATGGGGGCGACCATTCGGAATGGTACCAAGGCTTTCCGGAGATGAGGCGATAGCAAGCGGTGTCAGGAATGCAGGTGGTAGAGCTTGCTGACAATGACCCAGCGGTTATCAACCTTCAATAGAGAGAGGTAGTCGGTAAACCGGAGGCCGGCAAATTCGTCGATGAGTTTGACGCTGGCTGCGTCGCCGGTGATATCCAGAGCAAGGATCTCGATCAGAGGCTGCGTACCTGCCGGCGCTGGCCCTTCTGAAGCGACCGCTGCGACAAATTCGGCCACCGACAGCCATTCGACCGCATTGTCGTAGTTTCCGATGATCGAAGCTTTTGGATGAAACGCTTTGCGGAGCGCACCTTCATGCGCAAACGTCATCCCGTCCACGTAGAGATGCACGACCGACTGTACTGCCTGCTCTTCAGACATGACGAGGCCCTCCCCAAGGCTCTACAATAGCAGAACCCGGGGAGGGCTCAACACTCACATCTTCAGCTTCTCGCGCAGCGCATCGATGCGCTTGGAGGCTTCGGCCTTGGACAGATCTTCGGCGAAAGCGTCGGGATCCTTCGCCTGCTCGCTGAGGGTCTTGAGATAGGAGCCCTGGGCACCTGTCATCGGCTCGTCACCGGTGACCCAGTCATCCGGGTCCTTCTCGGTGTTCGATGCGGGATCCGGGTCAGTCTTCGGGTTATGTATGTCGCTCATAGTTTCCTCACCGTTTGGATGTTCCTTAAACGTTCTCGGTGAAACGAAGTTCCATCATCGGCGTGGCGTCCATGCCGCCTGTCCGCCGTAACGGGCCCCGGCAATCTTGTCGGGAGACAGCATGTCGTCGAGGAGCTTCACGTCATCGGCGGTCAGCACGACGTCGGCTGCTCCGGCATTCTGCTCCAGATTGGGGATTTTGCGCGCGCCGGGAATGGGCACGATGAAATCGCCTTTGGCGAGCACCCAAGCGAGGGCAAGCTGCGCCGCCGTGATGCCCTTTTCGGCCGCCATCTGTTCGACAAGCCGCACCAGCGCTAGGTTCGCTTCCATGTTCTCAGCCTCGAAGCGCGGCATGGTCCGGCGAAGGTCACCCTCGCCGAATTCCGATGTGTTCTGGATCTTGCCGGTCAGGAAGCCGCGGCCGAGCGGGCTGAACGGCACAAAGCCGATCCCCAGCTCACGGCATGTATCGATCACATCGCCCTCGGGATCGCGGGTCCAGAGCGAGTATTCGCTTTGCAGCGCCGCAATGGGGTGCACCGCATGAGCGCGCCGGATGATGTCAGGGCTCGCCTCCGAAAGCCCGAGCGCGCGCACCTTGCCTGCCATCACCAGCTCCGCCATCGCTCCGACCGTCTCCTCGATCGGCACATCAGGATCGACGCGGTGCTGGTAGAAGAGGTCGATCACGTCGATGCCGAGGCGTTTCAGCGACGCTTCGGCAACCGCGCGTACCTTCTCCGGCCGGCTGTCGAGACCGGACATTGCGCTCGAGTCCTTTTTAGTGGGATCGATCCTGAATCCGAACTTGGTGGCGATCACCACCTTGTCGCGGAACGGCTTCAACGCCTTGCCGACCAGCTCCTCATTCACGTAGGGGCCATAAACTTCGGCCGTGTCGAAGAAATTGACACCGATCTCGACGGCGCGGTGCAATGTCCTGATCGACGTCGCCTCATCCTGCCCGCCATAGGCATGGCTCATGCCCATGCAGCCAAGGCCAATCGCCGAGACCGTCAGTTCAGTTCCAAGCTTGCGTGTCTGCACGGGAATTCTCCAGGTTAAACGTTACGGAGGGATAGATCAGGCGCCGGCCTCGTTGAGCAGCGCCATCTGCGCGTCGCTGAGCTTGAGTTTTCCGGCCGCGATGATCGCCTCAAGCTGGTTCAGGCTGGTGGCGCTGGCGATCGGCGCGGTAATGCCCGGACGCGCGGCGACCCAGGCGATCGAAATCGCAGCCAGGCTTTCGCCTGTTTCCGCGGCCACCTGGTCGAGTGCTGCAAGCACCTTCAGGCCCCGGTCGTTGATATAGTCGGGCATGCGATTGCCGCGCGTCCTGCCTTCTGCATCTTCGGCCTTGCGATACTTGCCCGTCAGGAAGCCAGCCGCCAATGCGTAGTAGCTGATGACGCCGATATCCTCTGCGATGCAAAGGTCCGCAAGCGGGCCTTCGAACTTGTTGCGGGTGTAGAGATTGTATTCCGGCTGCAGCACATCGTAGCGGGGCAGGCCGTTTTTGTCAGCGGCATTGAGCGAGGCCCGCAACTGTTCGACACTGAAGTTCGAGCAGCCGATGGAACGCACCTTGCCGGCATCCTTCAGCTTCGCAAGCGCGCCAAGCGTCTCCTCATGCGGCGTGTCGTCATCGGGAAAATGCGAAAGGTAGAGGTCGATATAGTCGGTCTGCAACCGCTGCAGGGATTTGTCGACGGCTTCCACCACCCACTTCGCCTTCAGCTTCTTGTCGTCGCCCATGGTGGGGTAACCGAACTTGGTTACAATGACAGCCTTGTCGCGGGCCACCGTGCCGCGCTTCAGCCAGTTGCCGATCACGGTCTCGCTCTCGCCACCCTGATGTCCCGGCGCCCATGCGGAATAGACGTCGGCGGTGTCGATCGTATTGAACCCCGCCTCGAAGAACGCGTCCAGCATCTCGAAAGAGGTTTTTTCGTCCGCGGTCCAGCCGAACACGTTGCCGCCGAAAACGACGGGCGAGATGGAAAGTCCGGTACGGCCGAGCAAGCGCATGTCCATGATGGTCTCCAGATAGATGACGTGGGGAAGCGATAGTGGTGAAGGATGAAACTATGCTGATTGGATCGACTGTCAAACCGACAAGCGGGCACAAGGTTTCAGCACTGCCAACAACGACAGTTGCCCGCCCGACCAAGCGGCCCTAGGTTAGCCTCCCAATGACTGTCTGTGAATGTGTGGAGGCACTGCTATGTTGCGTTTTGGAATCCTGTCGACGGCGAAAATCGGACGGGACGCTGTCGTTCCCGCACTGCTAGACGCCGAAAACTGCGTGGTCAGCGCCGTTGCCAGCCGTGACATTGCCAAGGCGCGCGCATTTGCGGACCGGTTCGGCGTGCCGCATGCGTTCGGTTCCTACGACGAGATGCTGGCGTCGGACATGATCGATGCCGTCTATATCCCGCTGCCGACCAGCCAGCATGTGGAATGGTCGATCAAGGCGGCCGAGGCCGGCAAGCATGTTCTCTGCGAAAAGCCGATCGCGCTGAAGGCGAGCGAGATCGAGCGACTGATCGCTGCAAGGGATGACAATGGCGTTCTGATTTCCGAAGCCTTCATGGTGACCTACGCGCCCGTCTGGCACAAGGTGCGCGAACTCCTGAAGGAAGGCGCAATCGGCGACCTCAAGCATGTCCAGGGCGCCTTCAGCTATTTCAACCGCGATCCGGATAACATGCGCAACATCCCGGAACTCGGCGGCGGCGCGCTGCCGGATATCGGCGTCTACCCGACCATTGCGACGCGCTTTGCGACCGGCCTAGAACCTCTACGCGTCCAGGCCACGGTAGTGCGCGATCCGGACTTCGGCACGGATATCTATGCAAGCGTCAAGGCGGCGTTCGAGACATTTGAAATGAGCTTCTACATCTCGACCCAGATGGCGGGTCGCCAGCTCATGGTGTTCCACGGCACAGAGGGCACGATCGAGGTCAAGTCTCCGTTCAATGCGGATCGCTGGGGCGCCGAAGAGATCGAACTCACCAACCAGAAGCACAACGTCTCGCAGATCTTCCGTTTCCCCGACAGCCGCCAGTATCGCCGGCAGGCAGAAGCCTTTGCCAAGGCAGCCATGGGCGAGGCGGCGGACATCGTGACGCTCGAGAACTCGCTTCTCAACCAGCGCTTCATCGATGCGATCTACCGCGCCGGAGAGACCGACGGCTGGGAGACGGTCTGACCTAGTTCTTGTGGCGGAAGACGAAGCGGGAATACCCGAAATAGCTGTAGGCCGTTGCTGCAGCCGAGGCGAACACGATCGCCGCAATCGGCTGCAGGAACGGCGCCCGCCACATTAGCAGGGAATAGACGGCGTAATTGATACAGGCCGAGGTGATGCCCACGGCCCAGTATCGAAAGCCCTCTTGCGCCAGCGAGTGCGGCGATGGCTCGAACGTCCGGTTGCGGTTGATGAGCCAGGTAAAGCTCATCGCGGCCATGATCGCAGGAATACGGGCCGCAAACGGACCGAACCCGGCAACCGCGATGAGAAAATACGTCAGTCCAGCATCGATAACGAAGCCGCAGCCGCCCGCGGCCAGGAACCAGAAAAGTCGCTTCATGCGGCGCTCTTGGCGTCGCCTTTTGCATCCTTGCGGCGGCGGCCGGCAGGCTTCTGCAGCGAGACCGGAGCGTGCACCCGTTGTGGCATGCTCATATAGTGGATGCGCAACTGCTCTGACCGCGCCCGTGATACGGAATCGAGGATGAGCCCGGCCGTGAACACCAGGAACGAGATCAGCATCAGCACCAGCGAGAACACCCAGGTCGGCATCCGCTCGACCAGGCCCGTCTCGAAATACTCGACCAGCACCGGCGCCATGAAGGCGAGGCTGGTTGCCATGATGGCAGAGCTGATCGTGCCGAAGAAGGCGAAGGGCCGTGTTTCCTTCATCAGCATTGCAAACATCCAGAGGATTTTCGCGCCATCGCGGAAGGTGGAGAGCTTGGAATGCGATCCTTCCGGACGCCGTCCGTAATCCAGCTCGATCTCGCAGATCGGCAGTTTCAGACGCGACGCATGCACCGACATTTCCGTCTCGATCTCGAACCCGCCTGATACGGCCGGAAAGCTTTTGACGAAGCGACGCGAGAAGGCGCGGTAACCGGAAAAGATATCGGTGAAGTCGCGCCCGAAAATCGTCCGGTAGAGAATGTTGAACAGCCGGTTGCCGGTCGCATGGCCCTGACGCCCGGCATCCGCATGAACGCCGCGGCGGGTGCCGACAACCATGTCGGCGCGCTCGGTCAGGAGCGTGCGGATCAGCTCTTCCGCGTCTTTCGGAGAATAGGTGCCGTCGCCATCCGCCATCAGATAGATATCGGCGTCGATATCGGCAAACATGCGGCGCACCACATGGCCTTTGCCCTGGCGCCGTTCCCGCATCACCTCGGCACCGGCGAGCATTGCTTTCAGCGCGGTGCCATCGGTCGAATTGTTGTCGTAGACATAGATGCGCGCATCGGGCAGTGCCTGTCGAAAGCCGTTCACCACAGCTTCGATCGTCGATGCTTCGTTGTAGCAGGGCAGAAGAACGGCGATCTTCAGATCACCCGTCAGGGCATCGGTCATGGTTTTCACTCGATACAAAGAAGACCGCAGACGGCACACGCCGCTTCACCGCTTTACTATTTCTTGGGAAGGTTAAGGCTAGGTTTCGGGCTGGAATATTTCGGGGCGAAAATGCGAAAGCCCCGGAAATCATGGTCGGAGGTGGGGAAGACATGCAGGTCGTTAGCGGGCGCGGTGCGATATCGTCGAGGCTTGCGCCCGTGGTGATGATCTACTGGCTTGCAATCTCGATCATGGCATTGGTCATCAAGCTGCCCACCGCGACCGATCTGATCGGTGCCGACAACGACGACATCATGCGGCTGGTCGAAGTCCGCGATCTCCTTGGCGGTCAGAGCTGGTTCGACATGATGCAGTACCGGCTCGGCCTCGCCGATGGCACGCTCATGCACTGGTCACGTCTGGTCGATCTGCCGATCGCGACATTGATCAAGTTTTTCTCGCTGTTCATGGCAATGCCGCTGGCCGAAGGCGTCGCGGCAACGGTCTGGCCGCTTCTCGTCTCGCTCCTCCTGTTCGTCCCGCTCGGCCTTGCCGGCCGCCGCATCGGCGGGGTGGTCACCCTGCATCTGGTGCTCGGCATCGGCGCGATCTTCGTCTTCACCAACATCAAATTTCAGCCGGGCGCGCTCGATCACCACAATGTCCAACTGGCGCTTGCCATGTGGGTCACAGCCATGCTGGTCGATCCGCAATATCGCCGGTCAAGCTATGCCGTCGCCGGCATTGCAGCGGCGCTGGCGATCGCCGTCGGTGCCGAAACGGTCCCTTTCGTCGCTGCCGCCTGCATCTGCGTCGTGCTGCAATGGGCCTGGCACGGCAGGTCGTTCGCCGGGGCCGCCAAAGCGTTCGGCCTCTGCCTCACGCTTGCGATCTCCGCCGCCTTTTTCGCCACCGTGCCGCCCTATCGCTATGCGGTCGTCACCTGCGATAATCTTTCCTTCGGCTTTTATTCGCTGACGGCGATCGGTGGCGCCGGCCTGTTCATTCTGGCAAGCCTGCCCTTGCCCGATAAACGGTTGCTGCGTTTCGCCATGCTGGGGGCGGCCGGCGTCGCCCTTCTTGCTGCAGCCCGCGCAATTGCGCCGGAATGCCTCGGCAATCCGCTGGCAAACCTTGATCCGCTGCTTGTCGAACTCTGGCTGAACGGCGTAACCGAGGCACGCTCGATCGTGGCGGAAGTGCGCGACACACCCGAACTCGTCGGCGGCTTCTATGCCGTGGGCCTTTTCGCCATCCTCGTCTGCCTTGCCCGCATCGCGTGCCGCAGCAAAGTCGAAATCCACGTCGTGCTTGTGGTTCTGCTCGGCGTTTCCTTCGCTGTTGCCGCTATTCAGGTGCGCGGCACGATCTTCTCAAACCTTCTCAGCATCCTGCCGCTGTCTCTGCTGATTGCCGATATCCGCGTCCGTGCCAATGCAGACCGCAACAATCCAGGTCTTGCCGCGGCCTATATTGTCACGGTCCTTGCGTCCGTCCCGGTCGTCTGGGGCGTGGTCGGCATTCTCGTGAAAGACGGCGTCGGCTCCGTCGACCTCAATATCCTGTCCACCGATAATGCCGGCGAGGCGGGGGAATGCGGCGGGCCGCAGGCATGGGCGGCGCTGAACACGCTGCCGGTCGGCGTCGTCGCGTCTCCCTCCAACAGCGGCGCGGAGATTATCCGCTTTACCCGACATCGCGCGCTCTCTGCGCCCTATCATCGCAATCAGGGCGGCATGCTGACCGAACTGCATATCGGCCTGGCGCAACCCGATGAAGCCAAGGCCTTTATCGATGGTGCCGGTGTCACGGCTCTCACCTTCTGCAAGAGCGATCCGCAGACCGAGCGGCTGATCGCGATGAAACCTGACGGCCTCTATGCCGCGCTCGCCCGGAGTGACGTCCCACCATACCTGCAGCCTGTGGCCACAGGCCCGCTGGATGGGTTCATGATCTATCGGGTTGTTCGAGACTACCGCGAGATTAAGCGTCGGATGATCCGGAAAGACGGATGAAATCGGCGCAGCCTTCGGTTAGAACAAAGGGCATGACGAGCCCTATCGCCCAAGAATCGCCGACGAACCTCACCGAATTTTCCGTGTCGGAGCTTTCCGGCTCAATCAAGCGCACGATGGAAAATGCGTTCGATCATGTGCGGGTGAGGGGAGAAATTTCCGGTTATCGCGGTCCGCACTCTTCCGGTCATGCCTATTTCTCGCTGAAGGACGACCGCTCGCGCATTGATGCGGTCATCTGGAAGGGCACCTTCTCGCGCCTGCGGTTCCGGCCGGAAGAAGGCATGGAAGTGATCGCGACCGGCAAGATCACCACATTTCCAGGCTCGTCGAAATATCAGATCGTCATCGAAAACCTCGAGCCGGCAGGCGCCGGCGCGCTCATGGCGCTGCTTGAGGAGCGCCGCCGCAAGCTCGGTGCCGAAGGCCTGTTCGATCAGGACCGCAAGCAGCCCCTGCCTTATCTGCCGCGTGTCATCGGCGTGGTGACCTCGCCAACCGGCGCCGTCATCCGCGATATCCTGCACCGCATTTCCGATCGCTTTCCCGTCCATGTGGTCCTATGGCCCGTCAAGGTTCAGGGCGAGGGGTCCGGCGAGGAAGTCGCCGCTGCCATCCGCGGGTTCAACGCGCTCGGGCCAGGTGACGCCATCCGAAGACCAGATGTGCTGATCGTCGGGCGGGGCGGCGGCAGTCTGGAAGACCTCTGGAGCTTCAACGACGAGATCGTCGTGCGCGCTGCAGCCGAAAGCCGGATACCGCTGATCTCGGCCGTGGGCCACGAGACCGACTGGACGCTCCTCGATCACGCCGCCGATGTTCGCGCACCGACGCCGACAGGCGCCGCCGAAATGGCTGTTCCCGTGAAGGCGGATCTCGAAGCTCAGCTCGCCAGCCTGGCCGCCCGGCTGCGGGGCTGCGCAGCGCGCCAGATGGACCACCGCAAACAGTCGCTGCGGGCGCTCGTCCGCGCGCTTCCGTCGCTCGACCAGCTGCTGGCACTTCCGCGCCGACGGTTCGATGAAGCCGCGGCTGGCCTCGGCCGCGGGCTGGAGCGCACGACGGTCGTCAAGCGCCGCGCGTTCGAGCGTGTCTCGTCCGGTCTGCGCCTCGATCTCCTGACGGGCAGGCTCCAGCAACAACGCCAGGCTTTGAACGACCGGCTGCTACGGGCCGATCGTTGCCTGGAGAGAAGAGCGTTGAGCGAACGCGGGCGTCTGTCGCGTTTCGAAGCGTCGCTGAAATCTCTGCCCGCGCGGCTGCTCGGCCAGATCCAGCGCGAGCGTCAACATCTCGTATCGTTCGGGCGCCATGCCGATACCGCCATGTCGCACACGCTCGCGCGCAGCCGTTCGGCCATCTCGGCGCAGGATCGCGTCCTGCAGTCGCTCTCCTACAAGAACGTCCTGCAACGCGGTTTTGCGGTCATTCGAGATGAGAACAACCACCCCCTGACACGGGCCGCTGGCATCGGCGAGGGCCGGGCGATTTCCGTGGAATTCGCTGACGGTCGTATCTCGGCCGTCACGGGCGGCGAGGCACCCGTTGACGATCCGTCGCCCTCCGCACGGCCATCTCAGCCGAAAAAGAAGCTGCCGAAAC
The DNA here is from genome assembly GCF_977018685.1 of Velazquezella soli. Classification (NCBI taxonomy): domain Bacteria; kingdom Pseudomonadati; phylum Pseudomonadota; class Alphaproteobacteria; order Hyphomicrobiales; family Rhizobiaceae; genus Velazquezella; species Velazquezella soli. Next base: position 171,505 of record NZ_CDRNXF010000004.1, on the reverse strand, counting down.
CGGAAGGTGCCGACCAGCCTGCCAAGCAGGGCACGCTGTTCTAACCCTTGGGCGGCAGCCCATTCAAATCCCCGCCAAGACTTCCTATCTTCTCCACGAAGAGACCTCTCTGGAACACGGCGTTGCAAGCCGCGTTTCCTCGGCAGTTGCAAACGGAGACCATGGCCATGAAAAAAGCATTCGCGACCTCGTTGCTGATCCTCTCGGCGGCAGCTTTCGGCACTCCGGCACTGGCCGGACAGACGAGGGCATCGGAGATCATCTTCGGCAAGGCCTATGACGACAACGTCATCGCCATCCAGTCCGGCTCGCTCACCAGCCGCAAGGACGGGTATTCCGAGTGGTCGGGTTCCGGCAACGACTTCATCATGCGCCGGGCCCAGGCGGAAGTCAGTGCCGACAGCAGCCTGATGCGCTCGCTCGAAGCCCGCGGCATTGCGGTCCACAACGTCCTGTCGGTGGAAACCGCTGCCAATGGCGGCAAGGTCGTCTATTACCGTTGATAGTGGCAAAGGCCCGGCAAATCCGGGCCTCGCGTCTCGTGCGTCAGGCCCATTCGCCGGCGCGCATGACAGGCACTTTGGAACCATCGGCCCTGATGCCGTCGATATCCACCTTGTCGGATCCGATCATCCAGTCGATGTGGATGAGGCTCGAATTGCCGCCCTGCGTCCTGATCTGCTCCGGCGTCAGTGAAGCTCCATCGAGGAAGCATTTCGAATAGCACTGGCCGAGCGCGATATGGCACGACGCGTTTTCGTCGAACAGTGTGTTGTAGAACAGGATGCCGCTTGCCGAAATCGGCGAGGAGTGCGGCACCAGGGCCACTTCGCCCAGCCGGCGAGCACCCGCATCCGTATCGAGAACCCGGCTCAGCACTTCCCCGCCCTTGGCGGCACTTGCCTCGACGATGCGGCCACCCTCGAACTTAACCCTGATATCGTCGATCAACGTGCCCTGATGCGACAGCGGCTTGGTGCTGGAAACATAGCCTTCCACCTTCAGCGCGTGGGGGGTGGTGAACACTTCCTCGGTCGGAATGTTCGGATTGCAGGTGATCCCGTTCTTCGCAACGGACGCCCCGCCATGCCATTCATGGCCATCAGCCAGGCCGACCGTGAGATCCGTGCCGGGGCCGGTGAAATGAAGCGCCGAAAAACGCTCGCCGTTCAGCCAGGTGGAGCGCTTCTTGAGGTTCGCATTGTGCGAGGCCCAGGCAGCGACGGGGTCGTCGAGATCGACGCGGGAAGCGGCAAAGATCGCATCGGCCAGCTTGCGCACCGCCACCTCTTCGGCCACGTCCGGGAACACCTGCCGCGCCCATGCCGGGTTGGGATAGGAAATGATGTTCCAGTTGATGTCGAAATTGGCGATCTTTTCAAGCGCCGGCTTATAGGCCATCGAATTGGCCTTGTTGGCCCGCGCCACCTTGGTGGGATCCTGTTCGGAGAGCATCATCGGGTTGTCACCGGAGATCGCCAGCCGCGCGGCACCATTGGCGTAAGCCTTCGCCATGCCCTCGTAGAGCCAGTCCGAGGCCTTGTCGAAACTCGCATCGGGCGCGAATTCGTAGCGCGCAAGCGTCGTCTCTTCGTCGGAATAGAACGTGGTAACAAGACCGGCACCGGCCTTGTAGGCGTGGCGGGTCAGGAACCGCACCAGCGGCAAGGCCGCAATAGGCGCCGTGATGACAAGATCCTGGCCCTTCTCCAGCCCAAGACCAACCTTGACCGCCACTTCGGCAAGCTTTTCGAGTTTCTGCGGATCGATGGCGGTCTGGAAATTCGGCACGATTGTCATAATGGCCTCTGTTCTTGGAATATCTGCTGACACGACTTAGGGTAACTGAGGTGAATTTGAAGTCGATCGGTCACGATCATAGTCCCCTCGCTTCACGCAACAAGGGCCGCCGCTATCGCTTTCAACGCCGATTGTGCGTCTTTTGGGGCAAGACGAACCTGAAGCCCTCGCTGGCCACCATTGATGAAAACGTGGACCTCCTCGAGAGCTGTCGCTTCGATGGCCGTCGGGACGAGCTTCCTCTGTCCGAACGGGCTGATGCCGCCGACACGATAACCGGTTATCCGTTCCGCATCGGCCGGCTTCATCATGGCCGCAGACTTGCCGCCGAAGGCCGCCGCAAGCTTCTTCATCGAGACTTCCCTATCGGACGGGATGACAACGCAGACCGCCTTGCCGTCCACCTCCGCCATCAACGTCTTCAGGACACGGCAAGGCTCTTCGCCGATCGCCTCGGCTGCCTGAAGGCCGATGCGTTCGGCGTTTGGATCATAGTCGTAGGTGACCGTCGTGAAGCTCACGTCAGCCTTCTCGAGGACTTCGGTTGCGCGGGTCGCCCTGGACATGAAATTCAGGTCTCGGTGAATGTCGCGGCGTAGGTTTCCGGTTTGAAGCCGACAACCAGCTCGCCATCCGCTTCCAGTATGGGCCGCTTGATCATCGATGGCTGAGCCGCCATCAGCGCGATCGCCTTCTCCCGGTCGAGATCCAGCTTGTCGGTCTCGGGAAGTTTCTTGAACGTGGTGCCTGCGCGATTCAGCACCTGTTCCCACCCGGCGCGCCCCGTCCAGTCGTCAAGATGATCGGGGTCGATACCGAGCGCCTTGTAGTCGTGGAAGGTGTAGGCAACGCCCTTCTCATCCAGCCAGGCGCGGGCCTTCTTCATCGTGTCGCAATTCTTGATGCCATAGATGGTGATCGCCATGAAAACCTCTTCAGTTGATGACGATCGATAGCAACGACACCTCGGTTTAGGCAAGGCATGGATGCCGTGAGGTCCGTGCCATGTGATTGGCGCATGCCTCCTCTGTGAGCTTGTCGATTGTATAGGCACAATCAGAAGCCTATTTTAGGAACATCACAAGGAGAGATCAAATGTCTGCATCTATCAAGAACCGCGTTGGCGCATTCGGTCGTGCATTTGCACTGTTCGGCGCTGCCGTCTCCGCATCCGCTGCTGTCGAGAACAACCGTCGTCCGCACGCCCGTGATCTCGAGATCCTCGGCATCGATCCCCAGGCTTTCCGCAAGGTTCGCTAATCATACTTCCAAAGACCGCCCGGCGGGAAAGCTCCTGCCGGACATGTGTGGCGTAATCCTTCACCACACCATAAGCGCTGATGATACGACCCGGCTGAGCCCTTCAGCCAGAGCAGGTCACCATCCCGCTAAACGCATGGCTTGTTTCGAAAGCCAATAGGCGATCAAGCCACAAACTTCCCCGCAAAAATAATGATACTAGGCCAGGCGCGCCCAGGCTGCCTGATAGCATAGACGAGCTGGCGTCGCGCCAACTCAGCTCATCAGCATCTTGTAGGCGCAATAGACGGCGATCAGCACGACGGCGCCGATCAGTGCGATCTTCCCGAGCCGCTTCTCGATGAAGTGCCGGATGCTCTCGCCGTGGCGGCGCAGGAGCCATGCCAGGAGAAAGAAGCGGGCACCGCGGGTCACCACGGCCGCCGCGATGAACAGCCAGATGTTGACATGCACGGCACCGGACAGGATCGTGACCACCTTGATCGGCGGCAGATGCGCAAAGCCTGAGGTGACCAGCATCAGCAGGATCGTCTCGTAGGTGATGCCGGACTTCAGCTCGTTGAACGTATCGAGCTTGCCCCAGAATTCGAGGATCGGCACAGCGATCGCATCGAAAGCGAAAAACCCGATCCACCAGCCCGCAATGCCACCGAGGACCGAAAACGTTGTAGCGATCAGGGCGTAGCGCCAGGCGCGCTCTGGTCTCGCGAGCGCCATGGGCAGAAACAGCACATCTGCCGGCACCAGGAAGACAGAGCTTTCGACGAAGGCGATGACCGCAAGCCACACGCTTGCGGACTTGCGGGCGCTGAGCGCCATCGTCCAGTCATAGAGGCTGCGGAGCATAGGAATATCCGGGAAGGGATTGGGACGTGACAGGCCGCCGAGTGATGCGGCCGGTCACTAAAGGCCTATTCCCACTCGATCGTGCCGGGCGGCTTGCTCGTCACGTCGTAGACGACGCGGTTGATGCCGCGCACTTCGTTGATGATGCGGGTTGCCGCACGGCCGAGGAAGTTCATGTCGTAGGGGTAGAAGTCGGCCGTCATGCCGTCGACCGAGGTGACCGCGCGCAGCGCACAGACGAAGTCGTAGGTGCGGTAGTCGCCCATCACGCCCACGGTCTGGACCGGCAGCAGCACGGCGAATGCCTGCCAGATCGTGTCGTAGAGACCGGCCTTGCGGATTTCGTCGAGATAGATCGCATCCGCCTTGCGCAGGATATCGAGCTTTTCGCGGGTAATCCCACCGGGGCAGCGGATGGCAAGGCCTGGACCCGGGAACGGGTGGCGGCCGATAAAGCTTTCCGGCAGGCCGAGTTCACGGCCGAGTGCGCGGACCTCGTCCTTGAAAAGTTCGCGCAGCGGCTCCACCAGCTGCATGTTCATGCGCTCAGGAAGGCCGCCAACATTGTGGTGGCTCTTGATGGTGACCGACGGGCCGCCGGAGAACGAAACGCTCTCGATGACGTCGGGATAAAGCGTGCCCTGCGCGAGGAAGCGCGGAGCGCCCTTGCCGTCGGAGGCGATCTTGGCGGCTTCCGCTTCGAAAACCTCGATGAACAGGCGGCCGATCGTCTTGCGCTTGACCTCAGGGTCGGAAACGCCGGCAAGCTGGGTCAGGAACAGGTCGGATGCATCCACGGCAACGAGCGGGATGTTATAGGCATCGCGGAACATGCCGACGACCTGTTCGGTCTCGCCCTGGCGCATCAGGCCGTGGTCGACATAGATGCAGGTCAGCTGGTCGCCGATCGCCTCATGGATCAGAATGGCTGCAACGGATGAGTCGACGCCGCCGGATAGGCCGCAGATGACGCGCTCCGTGCCCACCTGTTCCTGGATCTTGCGGATCATTTCAGCCTTGTAGGCCGCCATGGTCCAGTCGGACTTCAGGCCGACGATCTTGTGCACGAAATTGGACAAGAGCTTGGCGCCATCTGGCGTGTGCACCACTTCCGGATGGAACATCGTCGTGTAATAGCGGCGGCTCTCGTCGGCAGCGATCGCGAACGGCGCGTTTTCGGATGTGGCGATGACTTCGAAGCCATCGGGCAACTGCGTAACGCGGTCGCCGTGGCTCATCCACACCGGATAGCGTCCGCCCTGTTCCCAGAAACCATCAAACAGCGGGCTGGATTTCTTGATTTCGACATCGGCGCGACCGAATTCCGCGGCATGGCCACCCTCGACGACGCCGCCGAGCTGGGTTGCCAGCGTCTGCTGGCCGTAGCAGATGCCAAGGATCGGAACGCCGCTGTCGAACACGGCCTGCGGCGCGCGGGGGCTACCCTCTGTCGTGACCGATGCCGGGCCGCCGGAAAAGATCACACCCTTCGGCGCAAGCTTGTCGAACGCGTCCGAGGCACTCTGAAACGGGTGGATCTCGCAATACACACCCGCTTCGCGCACGCGGCGCGCAATCAGCTGCGTCACCTGGCTGCCGAAATCGATGATGAGAATGCTGTCGGGATGAGCTACCAAGGGCGTTGTCTGGGTCATGGCGAGCCTTTAGAGAAAAACTGGCTTTTGTGCAACTGCGTCAGAGCGCCAAATCGCCGCTTTCGAGGGCGTTTTCAAGCCGGTCGATGACCGCGGCAAGCTTCTCGTCAATGACATGGAGATATTCCGTCCAGTTGTCGACATGCTTCAGCTCTGCCTTGCCGTCGGAAATGCCCCGCAGGCCGATCAGCGGAACACCGAAAAGCTGACAGCATCGCAGCACGGCAAAGGTCTCCATGTCCACCATGTCGGCGGCCACGAGATCGTAAGCTGATCCCGAAACGATATTGCCGCCCGTCGAAAGCGACGCTTCCGCAATGCCGGGGATGCGTAGCGGCATGGGGACGATTGCCGGGTGATCGAGAAACGGTGTGCGTCCCTTCTCGAAACCAAGCGGGGAGGCGTCCATGTCGCGATAGGCAACGGAGGATACCTGATAGACTTCTGTCTGCTCGTGACTGCGCGACCCGGCGGACCCGAGTGAGACGACCAGATCCGGCAACCGGCTTTCCGTTTCCAGCCGTGTCAGCGCGCGCGACAGGACGGCCGCCGCCTCAACCGGGCCGACGCCGGTCATCAGCGGCTTGATCCGCGTTTTGAGATGCGGACCGTATTCGGCATCGACGGCCATCACGAACATGACCTTTTTGCCCGCAACCGACTTGAGTTCGAAATTCATCCGACGATATCCTGCCTGCCCCGGATGACCATCATCGATGCGGTCATGGACGCAATGAGTTTTGCCGGCCCGTCACTGATCGCATAACCGCGCCCGTCCGCGACAATGATCGTCGACCCGGGCTTGGTGATTTCGCCGCGAAACAGAAACCGCTCTCCACGTCCGGGCGACAACAGGTTCACCTTGAACTCGATCGTCAGGATCGAGGCATCAGGCGCAATCGTCGTGTAGGCGGCATAGGTGCAGGCGGTATCGAGGGCTGCCGAAATCACGCCGGCATGCAGAAAACCATGCTGTTGGGTCAGCTTTTCGCTATAGGGCAGCTCGATCTCGATCATCGCCTGCTCGACCCGGGTGAGCTCCGCATCGAGCATTGCCATCGCGCCCTGCCGGTCAAAACTCTGGCGAATACGCTCGCGAAAATCGCCTGTTTCGAGAATGCTCATGCCTGCCCCTTTGATCGAGGCAAGGTGCCATGCCGGGCCGGTATCGGCAAGCCGGTTTGGTCTCGGCTCGTCAATTGAGCATGACGATCGAAATGTTGAGCATCGTCGCAAACGCGACCCACAGCGCGTAGGGCACGAATAGGAGCGCGGCGGTTCGGTTGGGCTGCCAGCTCATGGCGATGAAGAGCAGGATGAAAGCGAGCATCGGAACGATGATGGTGAGGCCCAGAACCGGGTTCTGCATTCCGAAGAAGGCCGGAGACCAGAGAAGGTTCAGGACGGCCTGCACCGCAAACACCACGAGCCTTCGAGTGTTGTTCTGGTCGTACCACGTGGATGCGAGCGCTGCCCCAATCATGCCGTAGAGAACCGTCCAGACCGGTCCGAAGATCCAGTTCGGCGGATTGAAGAACGGCTTGTTCAGCTGTTGGTACCATTCGCCGGGAATGTTGCTGACGCCGCTGATCACGCCGACGGCGACCGACGCGATGATGAAGAGACCGTAGACAATAGGTTTGCGCATGTACCCTCAGATAGAGCGGTTTGAGCGGCCGGAAAGATCATCCGATGCGAACGATGTGCTGGTCCCAGGCTATCCGGCTTTTGGTCTCGTTGAAACGCCCGTCATAGGTCGAGACCGCGATGCCATGCGCGGCCGGTGCGACGCCCGCAGCCTCCCGCACCGTCTCCTCCTTGAGCAGTTGACCGGTCCTTGCATCCAGCGTCACCGCCGCACCGCCGACCGGTGATGTCAGGCCGACCAGCCCCTCGCGACGGTTGACGGCAATCGCGCCCACATAATTGCCAAGCCGCACCGTGGTTTGTTCGGGCAGGTCGAGGAAGGCGATGTCTTCGCCCTTCGAAAACCAGCCGGCAAGCGGAGGCAACGCGTTGCGCGCACCTTCCCACTGGCAGGCAAACCAGATCCGGCCACTATCGGCAATGTCGAGATGCCGGGTGGAAAGCTGCGATAGCGCCGGCGGCATCAGGTGTTTCTGGATCAGCGCGCCGGATCGTGCATCCAGCAGCACCAGCGATGGCTCCATACGATCGAGATTGAGCTTGGTGCGGCCGAAATCCGGATGCGTCTCGATACCGCCATTGGCAATGACCAGCATCGACCCGTCGTCGGAGACGGTCATATCGTGGGTGCCGACACCATGGGCATCGAATTCGCCGATGCGGCGGAAGCCGTCGCGTCCATCATAGACGCCGATCATGCCGCGATTGCCGTCGAAATCATTCTCGCTCGCGTAGAGCCTGGTACCATCAGGCGAGAAATGCCCGTGCCCGTAGAAATGTCGCCCCTCCGGCGCGGTGATCATGACAGGCTCCGCCCGGCGTGCCGCATCGAACACCATGGCGAACGTGCCGGGCCGCCTGGCGAAGGCCACCGTTCGACCGGTCGTAGCACTGAAGGCCATGCCATGCGCCCGGGCGGGCAGCGCCACACGATCGATGATCTCGCCGCGCTCCGACACGGTCGCGATGCCGAATGAGCCGTCGGGTGCGCGAAAACCCGAGGCATAGACCGCGTCTGCCCGTTCCAGCGCCATCAGCGAGCCCGGGTTAAGGGCCGCGGTAAAGGCGACGCCGGCCGCCTTCAGGAAGCCGCGTCGATCGATTGTTTCGCCGCGCCAGCTCATGGCCTAGTCGCCGTCTGCAAACGAGAAGCCGGAGGAAAGCCCGATCGCGCCGCCGTAACCGTCGTTCAGCTTGGCGATCACGTCCTTTCCGCCGTCGAGAAGCGATTGCAGCTTCGCCTGCTCGCCGGGGTTTTCGACCGCCACTTCGATATTGGGCATGACGGTGCGGGCCGTGGCGATCATCGACTGCAATCTGGCCTGCGTTGCCGCGACGACCGGTCGGTCCTTTTCCTGCAGCAGCTCGACCATGCCCGACGTGGCGAGCAGCTTTGACAATCCATCAAGATTGCCGTGCAGGCTGTCCCAGGTGTTTTGCGAACGCCAGAACAGCGCCTGTTTCGGAAACGTCGCCTTGCCGGCACCCTTGTAGAATGTCTCGATCCGCTGGTCGCGCACGGCCTCCGCGCCATGGACCAGAATACCGAGCAACGCAGTTATCGCCTCGCCGCCTGTGCGAAAGGCCGGGTTGTCGGGTCCCGGCTGTTCCCAAGTCTTGGCGATGCCATCCGGCGCGTCCCAGATACCGGCCACTTCCTTTGCGACATTGGCAACGTTCTGCGCGGCTGCGGCGGCATATCGGCAGCGAAATGCATTCTCGGCCGTCAGCAGATCGCTATCGGCATTGGTGCCGTAAAGCAGATATTCGAGTGCACCGAGACCCTGCGTCGCAACACTTTTCGCGGCAAGCGTCGCTGGGTCCGTCGCTGTTTCGTCCTTCTTGGCAAGCACAGCCTGCACCTGCTTCAGACCGGTGCTCTTGCGGTCGGGATAAAACAGAACCCGCTCGAACCGGTTCTGCTCGATGATCGGTCCGGTGCGGACGATCTCGATCGACCCCCAGCTGACGACGAGCGCGCGGAATGCGGTCTTAACGACGTCGAGATTGGCGACCGAAGGCGCCTTGCAGAGCGCAGCACTCTTGTCGGCCATATTCTGCGCAGACGTCTCGAAGGCATCATAGCCCGGCCGGACAAAGCCGTTGACCGCCGCAGTCATCACCTTCGTGACGGTAGCTGCCGGAAGTTCGACTGCCGGCACGCTGTCGGCATCCTGCGCCTGCGCTGTTGTGGACAGCAGCAGAGCCAGGCCGGCCGCGAAGATCATGCGCATCAGAGTGACTCCAGGAAGGTGAGAAGAGAAGCGCGATCATCCTTGGAAAGCGATGCAAAGGCATCGCGTGCCGTCTGCGCCTCGCCGCCATGCCAGAGAATTGCCTCGGTCAGGTTTCGCGCCCGCCCGTCATGCAGGAAGAACGTGTGCCCATTGACGGTCTGCGTCAAGCCGATACCCCAGAGCGGCTGGGTGCGCCATTCCTGCCCGTTCGCCACGCCCACCTGCTGGCCATCGGCAAGGCCTTCGCCCATGTCGTGCAGCAGGAAGTCGGAATAGGGCCAGATCAGCTGGAACGCATGCGCCTTGTTTCCCGCATCGCGGCGGGTCACGAATTTCGGCATGTGACAGGAAGCACAGCCCGCCTGATAAAACAGCTGCTTGCCCTTCAGCACGCCGGCATCGCCGATATCGCGTCGCGCGGGCACGGCGAGGTTTTCCGAGTAGAAGGTGACGAGCGGCAGCACTGGATCAGGTGCTTCCACAGGGCCGAGCCGCGGCTGGACACCGGTCGGCAGGGCCAGACAGTCGCTCTGCGCCTTCCTGCAGTCGCCGTGATCGAACGGATCGTCCGGCGTCGAGATGCCGATATCGCCGGCGAAAGCCGATGAACTCTGGTCGCGGATGGAGGCGTTCTGCGCCTTGAAGCCGAAACGGCCGATCTTCAGCTCGCCGCTCTTGTGGTCGCGCACCAGCGCGGCCTTTCCCGAAATACCGTCACCATCAGTGTCATCAGGATCGGCGTTGGCAAGCAGGTCGGCCTCGTGGATCGCCTGAATGAGGCCCATGCCGATCATGGGCGGAGCCACGCGCGGCGAAAGCGTGACATCGCCCTCCATCGGGCCAAATCCCAGGTCTGCAACCGAATAGCTGGGCTTGCGCAGAGTAACCACCTCGCCATCGGCAAGTTTCACCGGCAGGTCCTGATAGGCAATCTGCAGTCTGCCTTCGGCCTGCAGCCCGGGCACGGCGAGATCCTGCAACTGCTCGCCATAGACCGCATCCGGAAAGTTGAGCTTGCGATAATCGGCGATCACCGCGCGTTCTTCGTCGGTCCGGGCCGGGCGGGCCAGCCGCAGGAACATCGAGGTCGCGTCGGCGCCACCTTCCGGCGGATGCCCGCGACCATCCTTCAGGTGACAGCTCTGGCAGGCCCGCGCATTGAACAGCGGACCCAACCCGTCGGAAGCCTGGGTCGACGAGGGAGATGACACCCAGAGCTTCGTGAACAGCGCATTGCCGAGCTTGAACTCCTGCTCTTCCTCAAACGTGATGTTGGCAGAAAAATGCGAGAAGATATTGCCGTTGACGCTGGCCTTCGTCGTCGCGCCGCCGCCGGCCATCAGCTCGAACTGCTCCGGCTTGGAGAAGTCCGTCGTGGCACGCGTCACGCTCTCCACCCGCTTCTGGTCTTTCGGGTTGAGATCGGTGCGCGACGTCGGAAAAATGCTGTCGCCGCCGGTGGCGATCAGCGGGATCAGGAAGAGAGCGCCGGAAACGACTGGCAAAACCAGCCGAAACAAATACCCGCTGCTCCTCCTGGCACTTTTCCCGGGAGGAGGAAGGCAGCGGGAAGCGGCCTCGTCGTCCAGCGGGTGCTGGCGACAAGTCGGGGAGTGGTTATGCCCCTCCCGCGTTCGGGGAGGGGTGAATGAGGTGAAATGTTTCATCGCAATCGCTTGGCAACCGCTTCAGCGGCTCACTGGAATACCGCATCGGGATTGTCGAGGCTGTCGGAGCCTTCGAGCTCAACCTTGCCGAGATCGAGCGACGCGACGACGCGCTCGATGGTCTTGGTCTGGTCGATCAGCCCGTCGATCGCCTTCTGGACCACGGCATTGCCGTCGGCATTGTTCTCGCCGATCATCTGGTCGTAGGCCTCGACCTTCTGGGCGCGGTCGGCCATCGCGTTCATGGCCGCAAGCGTCGCATCCAGCTTGCCCTTCATCTCGTCGTCCAGCGCCTTGTCCTTGGCCAAGACGAGATCTGACAGCGAGGCACCGGTCATCTTGGTGCCGTCGATACGGGTATATTCTCCCGTATAGGCCGACTTGATGCCGATCGCGTCGTTCAGGTGCGAGGCATAGGTGTTGTCGGAGAAGCAGTCATGCTCTTCTTCCGGATCATGCAGCAGCAGGCCAAGCTTCATCCGCTCGCCGGCAAGCTCGCCATAGGAGAGTGAGCCCATGCCGGTCAGGATGGCGCTCAGACCCTTCTTGCCATTGGCCTCGACGGTCTTGGCGGCCTTGCCCTTGGGGCCCCACGCCACAACCATGTCTTTCAGATCGGCAACCAGCAATGCGGTTGCCGCTTTCAGGTAGGCGGCGCGACGGTCGCAATTGCCGTTGGTGCACTCGGTCTTGCTGTAATCCGTGTAGGGCCGCGTGCCGGCGCCAGGCCCGGTGCCATTGGTATCCTGGCCCCACAGCAGAAACTCGATCGCGTGATACCCGGTCGCCACATTCGCCTCGATCTCGCCGGCCTCATGCAGGCTGCGAAGGGTCTTCGTGGTGATCTTGGTCGTGTCCAGCGTCTTGCCGTTCACCTTGATCTTGGGGTTGGCAATGATGTTGGCCGTATAGAGCGCGTTCTCGTCGCTTTCGGTGCCATAGGAGGGATCGACGTAATCGATCAGGCCTTCATCCAGCGGCCAGGCATTGACCTTGCCCTCCCAGTCATCGACGGCAGAATTGCCGAAACGATAGACTTCGGTCTGCTGGTAGGGAACACGGGCCGCGATCCAGGCCGCTTTTGCTGCCTTCAGGGTTTCCTCGCTCGGATTTGCAATCAGTGCGTCGACCGCCTTTTCGAGGCTTTGCGCTGATATCAGCGAATCCTCGAACTTGGCATGCGCCAGCTCGGAATAATGCTTGAGCACGGCGGCCGGCTTCGTGTCGGCGCGCGCTGCCGTTAATGTAGTCGATGCGGCGAGAAGCGCCAGTGCGGCGCTGAAAGCGAATTTGCGGATCATGTCCCTCTCCATTGCGGCGTCGTTTGAAAACGAGGCTGCCTCAAAGGCTCATCGCGCAAATCTAAACTTGTGTCAAATGATCTAGTTTAGAATGCTTTCAGGGTAAATCCGCAAGACAAGTCCCGCTCAAACCTTGCGTTGCATGCGGCAGAAAAAGAATCCGTCCGTATCGGTACTTGCGGGAGACAGTGTCACCGTCGCTGCATCCTTGGCGCGAGGCGTGGCCGCGTCGTTGCCGAAAATCTTCGCCCACTGGTCGGCTGCCGGCACAATGGAGAATTCGGGGTTTTGCTCGCAGAAACGGACAGCCTGCTGGTCGTTTTCTTCCGGCAGGATCGAACAGGTCACATAAAGAAGCGCGCCGCCCGGCTTCACGAAAGCGGATGCTTCGGAAAGTGCGTCCTGCTGCTGCGCAATGCGCTCGTCGAGGTTCTTCTGCGTCAGCCGCCATTTCGTGTCGGGGCGACGGCGCCACGTACCCGTGCCGGTGCAGGGCGCATCGACCAGAACTGCGTCAAGCTTGTTCCGGAGACCTTCAAGCTGGCGTGCATCGTCGTGAACCTGAACATTGCGGGTGCCGGCCCGACGCAGGCGCTCGATGATCGGCGCCAGCCGCTTGCGGTCGGTATCGTAGGCGTGAACCTGGCCCTTGTTGTTCATCGCAGCCGACATCGCCAGCGTCTTGCCGCCGCCACCGGCGCAATAGTCCAGCACCTGATGGTTCTCGGCAGGCTGTACGAGCTCGGCCACGATCTGCGAGCCCTCGTCCTGCACCTCGAACCAGCCCTTCTGGAAGGAAAGCTCGGCGGTGATATTGGGAAGCCGGGAAGCACCTTCGCCGGCAGCGATCCGGATGCCGTTGCGGGCAATGCGCGCAGGCTTGGCACCGGCGCGGTCCAGCGCCTTGACCACCTTGTCGCGCGACGCCTTCAGCGTGTTGGCGCGCAGATCAAGCGTCGGTCGGGTGGCAAGTGCCTTTGCCTCGGCCAGCCAGTCGTCGCCAAAATTTGCTTCGAAGGAAGGCTGAACCCAGTCCGGAATGTCGCCCTGGATGTGAAGCGGCGCGTCTTCCAGCTTGCGGGAGGAAAAGGCGGCGATATGCGCTTCGGTCAAAACCGGCGGCGCGAAACGGTCGTCGGCAAAATCGGCAGCCAGGGTTTCCGGAGAATATCCCCACTGGCGAAGGAGAACCGCATAGGCCAGTGCGACAGCACTGTCGTCATCCATGATGAATGCGTGGCTGAGCCGCATGCGCAATGCGTCGTAAACGATGTTACCGATTGCGGCGCGGTCGCCGGATCCGGCAAAGCGGTGCGCGAGGCCCCAGTCCTTCAGCGCGTCGGCGACGGGGCGTCTGCGTGCCTCGATATCCGCCAGTACGTCGATTGCTCCGGCTACTCGTCCGCCCAGTCGCATGTCATTCTCCGTCTCGGTTGAACCCGTGTGGGGTGGGTCGTAACCGCGAACGGTCGAAAGGGCAAGTGCAGCACGTCAGGCGTTCAAAGCTCTGGTGCCTCAGCCGTCGACGTCCTTGATGCCCTTGCCGGAGATCTTCTGGCTGGAAGCGCGGGTGTCGGCAACGATCTGGTAGCAGACCTGCGCAGTGCCCGAAGAGACCATGCCGATATCCTTGGCTGCGGCTTTCGAAACGTCGATCACCCGGCCGCGAATGAACGGACCGCGATCGTTGATGCGCACGACGACGCTTTTGCCGTTGCGCTTGTTGGTCACGAGAACCCTGGTGCCGAATGGTAGCGAGCGATGTGCGGCGGTCAGCTTGGCGGCGTTCATCCGCTCGCCGGAAGCGGTCTTTGATGAAAGAGCATACCAGGATGCATGGCCGCATCCGGGCGCAGCATTGGCCTGCGCGGTGCCGAGTAGTGCAAAAGCAGCAATGGCAACCGCGAGTGTCGAGCGTCGAATTGTTGTCAAGTCGGTCGTCCCCGTCCGTTTGTCCCTGCACGTTGCGTGCAGCCGGCTTAAGCGGGGCCAAAAATGGCGAAAAAGTGGGATTTGTTATCACGGAGTGTTACGCATTGTAACATTCGTGATTACATTGCGATCGATGTTGTTAATACACCCGGCTAAGCTTTTTCGGAAGAAAAGCTTTAGAATCAGTCTCCAAGCGAAACGTCATTCCACTGTTCCCCACGGACGACTCGTGTTCACGAAAACAGGCAAAATTTTTTTCTCTTAAAGTCGGTCTGTTGTCTTATTTGGACCGGTTTTGGGGCGCCGCGCCCCAGGCATTAAGAATTTATGACCGGGATAATGGCTCAGGATGAAAATTCCCACCGATGAGTAGAGGAGATTTCACGCTCTCCAGCGGTCGGAAGACCACAATTCCGAGAGTGAAACATGGTAGTTCGGAAAGCGGAATTGGAAGCCGGCGGCCCTGATCTTCTCATTCGAGACGCGCTTGCTGGCGCCATAGAAGGACCGCGCCATCGGCGACATGTCGGCGGTGTCGAAATCCTGTTCGGGCGGCGGTTCGACGCCCATCATCCGGGCAGCCTCGACGATCACGTCCTGGGGCGGGCATGGCTCGTCGTCGGTGACATTATAGAGGCCACCCATCCGCTGGCTCCCGAGAAACAGCGAGGCGCCCCCGATATCCTCTACCCGGATCCGGTTGAACACCTGACCCTTCTTGATGATGCGTCGCGCGCTGCCGCGGGAGAGATTGACGAACGCATTGCGGCCGGGTCCGTAGATGCCGGAAAGACGCATCACTGCGCATGGCACGCCGACACTGGTCGCCTGCTCGCTCCAGGCATCCTCCGTATCGACGCGCTCGATTGAGCGCCCAAGAATGGGGCTTCCCGGCGTCTCCTCGGTCACCCAGTCACCGCCATGGTCACCATAGACACCGACGGTCGAGAGATAGCCGATCCATTCGAGCTTCGGAAACAAGGCCGAGAGCTTGCCGTCGATCAGCTTCAGGAGCGGATCGCCTTCATGACCGGGTGGGATGGACTGAACCAGATGCGTCACCTCGGCCATCTCGCCCGGCAGCGCTCCATCGAAGTCGCTGCCGTCGAAGATGAAGGGCCGAATGCCCTTTACGCGAAGAGCCACGGCCTTCTCCTCGCTGCGAACCGTACCGGAAACCGTAGCGCCGTCGGCCATGAAGGCCTCCGCAATCGCCTGGCCGGAATAGCCGCATCCGAAGATCATCACCCGCATCAAACCACTCCTGCCATCATCCATTCGTCTTTAACCTCCGCATCATCCTCCGGCCCGCGCGCATCTGCAAACAAAGCGAAGTCACCTTGCGACATCAGCCGCTTCAGCGCCCAGATCGCCATGCCGCGCACGACAGGGGACGCATCCGCTGACAGGCTGCGACACTGGTCGATGAAGCCGCGGTCACCGGAATTGCCGGCGGCGATCAGCACGTTACGCACGAAACGGTCACGACCAATCCTCTTTACCGGCGAACCGCTGAAGAAGGTGCGAAACGCCGGGTCGTCCAGCGTCAGAAGAAAGGCGATCGACGGTTCCTTGAGGTCCTCGCGCGCCTTCAGCTTCATCTCAGACGCGCTGGCCGCGAACTTGTTCCATGGGCATGCCGCAAGGCAATCGTCGCAGCCATAGATACGGTTGCCGATCATCGGCCGGAATTCGGGCGCGATCGGTCCCTTGTGCTCTATCGTCAGGTAGGAGATGCAGCGCCGCGCATCCAGCCGGTAGGGCGCCGGAAACGCCGCCGTCGGGCAAGCGTCGAGACAGGCGCGGCAGGAGCCGCAATAGTCCCGCTCAGCCTCGTCGAAGGCCAGATCCGCTGTCGTGAACAGGCTGCCGAGAAAAAGCCAGGACCCGTGCGTGCGGCTGACCAGATTGGTGTGCTTGCCCTGCCATCCGATGCCGGCGGCTTCGCCAAGCGGCTTTTCCATCACCGGTGCCGTATCGACGAATACTTTGACATCCTCGCCGGCACGGGCGGCAAACCGTGTGGCGATCTCCTTCAGCCGACCCTTGATCACGTCGTGATAGTCGCGGTTGCGGGCATAGACGGAAATCGCGGCCTTGTCGGGCTTCTCCAGAATGCCGCGCGGATCCTCGTCCGGCCCGTAATTCATCGCAAACATCACGATCGACCTGACTTCGGACCAGAGCGCCTTGGGATCGCCGCGACGCTCGCGCGTCTCCGCCATCCAGTCCATCGTGCCGTGATGCTCGTCAGATAGAAATGTCGTTAGCCGTTCCGGTGCTTTCGGAATGCTGTCGGGCCTTGTGATGCGACAGAGATCAAAGCCCTGGGCTGCGGCTTCCTCGCGAATGAAGGCAGCCAGCTTCTGCCGACGCCGGTCGGCCCGAAGGTCGACCTTCTCCTGGCTCAGGTCGTGGTCCGGCTCAGAAATCAAGGTCCGCATAATGCGATACCGGAGTGAGGCCGCGAATGCGCTCGGACAGCAGCGGACGGAAGGAGGGGCGGGATTTGATCCTCTGGTACCAGTCCTTGGCGATCGGGATTTCCGACCAGTCGATTTCGCCGAGATAATCGAGCACGGAAATCGAGGCGGCGGCAGCAAGGTCCGCATAGCTCAGGCGCTCGCCGGCCAGCCACTGGCGCGAGCCGGCAAGCCAGGCAAGATATTTCATGTGCTGGCGAATATTGGCGCGAGATGTCCGCAGCACTTTCGAATCAGGTGCACCGCCGCCCTGAGCCGCGGTCATCTGCAGCTTGTAGACCCGTTCGCGCGTCAGCGGCCGGGTCACGTCCTGCTCCATCTTGATCAGGAACCATTCCGTCAGCCGGCGTATTTCAGCGCGTTGCCACGGGTCTTCGGCAAGCAGCCGGCGGTCGCGCTTCAGCACGCCATGGGTCTCGTCGAGAAATTCCATCAGAACCGACGGACCGCACAGAACGCGCATATTGTCGTCAACATAGACAGGCAGGGTCGCCGCCGGGTTGAGCGTGAGAAACTCGCGGCGTTTCTCCCACGGCTGCTCCTCGACAAGATCCGTCTGGAAGCCGTATTCGGCGAGGATCAGACGGACGAAGCGAGAGGAAGACGACATTTGATGATGATACAGGGTGGGCATCGATAAGAAAACTTCAGTTATAATGTATAGGAAAGCGGCTGCTTCGGGCGCCCGCCTGACATATGCCAGCTATATGGATTTGGTAGGGCCAGTACAAGCAGGGGCCACAAACCGCTAAGAAACGATTAAAAACCACCTCTATCGCATAGCAAAGGACTAAGAATGGTGGATCAGCCCATTATCAGCGCCCTCGTACTCGGTATTATCGAGGGGCTCACGGAATTTTTGCCCGTTTCATCCACCGCACATGTGCTGCTCGCCGGCCATTTTCTCGGTTTCAATTCTCCGGGGAATACGTTTGCGGTCCTGATCCAGCTCGGCGCCATACTGGCCATTCTCCTGGTCTATGCGCAAAGGCTGATCTCGATCGCCGTCTCGCTGCCGACCAGTGTCCAGTCGCGCCGTTTCGTTCTGACCATACTGGCGGGTTTTCTCCCGGCCGCCGTGATCGGCGCGATCGCGCATGATTTCATCAAGACGGTCCTGTTTGAAACGCCGATGTTGATCTGCGTCATGCTGATCGTCGGTGGCTTTATCCTGCTTGCCGTCGATCGCATGAAGTTCGAGCCGAAATACCATGACGTGATGGACTATCCACTGTCGCTGGCGATCAAGATCGGCTTCTGTCAGTGCCTCGCGATGATCCCAGGTACGTCGCGCTCCGGCGCCACCATCGTCGGCGCGCTTCTGCTTGGCGCGGACAAGCGTTCGGCCGCGGAGTTCTCGTTCTTCCTCGCGATGCCGACAATGGTCGGCGCCTTCACGCTCGATCTCGTCAAGAACCGTGCGCTGCTCTCCTTCGACGACAGCGCGGTCATCGTGGTCGGCTTTCTGGCAGCCTTCGTGACGGCAGTGTTTGTCGTGCGCTCGCTTCTCAATTTCATATCGAGCCGCGGCTACGCGCCTTTCGCCTACTGGCGTATCGCAGTCGGCGCCATCGGCCTTGTTGCCCTGTTGCTCGGGGCCTGAAGGCCGCTACCCGAAAAAGAAAAAGGCGGCCATCGGCCGCCTTTGTCATATGGGTCGTTCAATCACTGCTTCAGTAACGAATGGATGCAGTGCTGCAGGGATCGACGCCATAAGCAGGCGCACAATCGAGCTTGCCGGCGGCTCCGGTTTCAGGAGCCATGAACGATCCTGCAAGGATCACAAGTGCTGCACATACGAAAAAGAGGGCGATGGGTTTGCCCATGCAAATGCGCCTTTCAGAAGGGAAATATCTGTGTGTGGGTCTACGGGCCGTGTGGCTGATATTCAATAAACGTTTTTGCTAAACTGCCCGTTAACGCAAGACGGCCAATAACTGCGACCTTTGCGCCACAGAGCTTTCGGCACCTGCGCCCAAAAAAAACGACGCGCCCCGGAGAGCACGTCGTCAAGGATCCGGTAAGGATCTAGGATATTGAAATCAGGCGGCCTTGCCGGAGCCCGTGTACTGGCCCTGCGGCCGGTAACGCACGAGGTAGGACGCAAGAACGGAGGTAGCCAGCGTCGGCGTGATGCCGATACCGGCAAGAGTGCGGCCTTCTTTTTCCGCAGCGTCCGAAACCACATTGTCCCGTTTCAGGAGTTCCACCTGGTCCGCCGTGATCGGCGGGGTGATCAGGGGCACCATCGAGGCAACGCTGCCGATCATGGAGGCCACGCCGAAAGGCAGCGAGAGAAGCGGTTTCTTGCGGGCGGTCACACGCATGACCGTTTCCATGCAGTCGCGCATCGTCATTACTTCGCCGCCACCCAGCTCGTAGATCTTGCCGGACGGAATGGAGCCGTCGACGGAGCGTCCCACGGTTTCCGCCACGTCTTCCACGAAGACCGGCTGCAGTTTCGTATGGCCACCACCGATCAGCGGTAGGAACGGGAACGTCCGTGCCATCGAGGCGAACCGGTTGAAGAAGCTGTCGTCAGCACCGAAAACCACTGAAGGACGCAGGATCACCGCATCCGGAAGTGCGGCCTGGATCGTCGCTTCGGCGCGGCCCTTGCTGCGTGCGTAGCTCGAGGCGGAATTGATATCGGCACCGATTGCCGAAACATGGGTCAGCTTCGCGCCGGCAGCCTTGACGGCTTCGACCAGCGTCTTCACGCCGATATCCTGGACGCCGTCGAACGTGTTGCGGCCGCTTTCAAACAGGATGCCGATGCAGTTGACCACATGCGCGGAGCCTTCGACGGCCCGCAGCACGGAATCGCGGTAGCGCAGGTTCGCCTGCACCAGCGAGATCTGGCCGACATAGCCGGCGGGCAGAAGAAAGCCGGCAAGATCCGGGCGTCGCACCGCGACGCGAACGCGGTAGCCGCGTTTGGCAAGCGTGCGCACCACCTGTCTGCCGACGAAGCCGGATCCCCCGAAGACGGTGACGAGAGGCGGTAGATTGTTGATGGTCATGATAAGCTCCGGGAGCCTGAAGAAGGGACGACGAAATATGGAATGCTGTTTAGCCGAATCCGGGCGACGGTGGAAGTGTTTCCGCAACCGGTTGTCGCTGTCAGCGAGCGATATCAGACACCCTCGACCACAACCATTTCGGCATCGGCCGCTTCCTGGCGGATTTTAGCAGCGATCTGATATGCCGGCGAGTTGTAGCAATCGACTGCAGCCTGCATCGACGGGAACTCGATCACCACATTGCGGCCACGGGCTGTGCCCTCCAGTTCGGTCATCGCGCCGCCACGAGCAAGGAAATTGGCGCCGTATTCCTCAAACGCCGGTTTTGCCGCCGCGACGTAGTCCTTGTATCGCTCGGCGTCGCGAACATCGACCCGAGCAATCCAGTAACCTTTTGCCATAATAACCTCTCCTCGATTGGGCATATTCGATTCGAGCAAATCTGGCGGGGAGTCAACATGATAAAGACCGGACAACGCGGCCGGATTGCAGCGCGCAACGCCTGTTGGGCGCTCCCTTATCTCGTGCCGTTCATGCTTCTTGGCGCGCCTACGGCAAGCGCGGCATCCTGCAGCGCCGATACGCTGGAACAGCTCCGCTCGCCCGCCGAAGCGGCCACGCGCCCGATCGAAATCGATTGCGATCTCACCCTTCAGAAGAATTCCGTCATCACCGTGCCGATCGCGTTTTCCGGCAGTAGAGCATCCGGCGCGACGCTGGATTGCAACGGCGCGACGCTTGATGGCACCAAGCCCAAGGCCCGCACGATCGTGATCCGTTCGGTTCAACGCAAGGACGGCAGCTGGGATACGCCCCGCGACATCCATATCCGCAACTGCACAATCAAGGGTGATATCCGCATCGAAGGCCTCGGTCACAACGGAGAGGCCGAGAAGGTCAGGGAATCCTCACTCACGCCGGGCCATACACAGCGAGCGCAGTCGATTGCGCCAAGCGATATCGTGCTGTCACAAAACCGCTTCATCGCCAATGTCGGCACGCCGGTCTATCTCGCGCCTGGCGTCACCAACGTCATTGTCGAAAACTCGCGCTTTACCGGCAAGACGGTCTCGGCCGTTATTTACCTGGATGCGGAATCGGCCAGAAACCGCGTCATCGGCAATACGTTTGAAACATCAGCCAGCCAGCGCGAGATCATCGCCATCGACGGATCTGCGGAAAATCTCATCGAGAAAAACACGTTCGTGAACCCGGTCAAGGGCGGCGTGTTTCTGTACCGCAATTGCGGCGAGGGCGGCACGATCCGCCACCAGGCGCCGCAGCGCAACGTCATCTCCGACAACAGCTTCCGCTACAAGGACTGGCTTGCCATGCCGGCGGTCTGGCTCGGCAGCCGGCAAGGGGTGCGCAAATATTGCATGACACGGCCAACGGCGTCGTTTGGCAGCGGAGCCAGCCCGCTCGATTACGCGCAGAACAACCGGGTCACCGGCAACCGCCTGTCGGGCGGCGTCGCCACCTTCGTCCTCAACAGCGACGCGAACAATGTCGTCTCGGACAACCGCTGATCCGGATCAAGCGTCGTCTGCAGGTCAGAGCGCCGCCTGCATCGCCGCGAGGATAGCCTGCGCGGCCGCCTTCGGGTCGGCTGCTTGGACGATCGGGCGGGCAACGACAAGGTGGCTGGAGCCTGACTTCAGGGCATCGAAAGGTGTCACGACACGTTTCTGGTCGCCGGCATCGGAGCCGGTCGGACGGATGCCGGGGGTGACCACCGCCATGTCGGCTCCGACGATCGCCCTGACGGCGGCCGATTCCTCGGCCGAGCAGACGATGCCGCCCATGCCGGCCGCACGCGCTTGTTCGGCGCGGCGTGCCACCAGCTCGCCCGGTGTCTGCGCATAGCCGGCTTCGATCATATCGGCCGCATCCATCGAGGTCAGCACGGTAACGCCGAGCAGGCAGAGATCGGAGCCCTTTGCTGCTTCGACCGCGGCGCGCATTGCCTTCGGATAGGCATGCAGCGTCAACATGGTCATGCCCATCTTGGCGATGTTCTCGACAGCTTTGGCGACCGTGTTGTCGATATCGAGCAGTTTCATGTCGAGAAAGATCTGCTTGCCATCCTCTGCAAGCTCGCGGGCAAACTCCAACCCACCGGCAAAGGCCAGCTGGTAGCCGATCTTGTAGAAGGAAACGGTGTCGCCAAGCGTTGCCACCATCTTTTCCGCTTCGAACACGGTCGGGATATCAAGGCCCACGATCAGCCTGTCACGCGCTTGCATGTCTGTCAGTCTCCCTTCCATGTTTCGATCGGGGTCCAGTCGCATGTGACGGCGCGATCCGCAAGGGTGAAGCGGAACAGATTGCCACCGCCACCCGGCTGATCTTCCGTGCGGGATATGGCCGATCGTTTCAGGTGACATTTCAGGAGCGTGCCGACGCCGCCATGACCGACAAAGGCGATCGGCACCGCGGGATCGTGGCCCGCCAGAATGGATTCGACCAAAGACACGATCCGCGCCTGCGCATCCGCGGCGCGCTCCCAGCCTTTGAAGCTCTCGGTCGGGTTGGCGAAAAACCAGTCGGCTGCCGCCTCGAAATCAGGCGGCGCCAGAAAGCCTGTCGCCGAGCGATCGTTCTCGTGCAGTTCCCCGATGATTTCCGTCTTGAGACCGACGGCCGCAGCCAGGATGTCGGCGGTCTCGATTGCCTTTGTCTCGTCGCTCGAGACGATGCGCCCGAGCTTGGATACCCAGCCGGATGTCGCCGCCTGTTCGGCGCGCAGGCGACCCGTGTCGGACAGGCCACATTGCGGCACCGGCACGTTGGGGTCGATCCGGACCTGCGGATGCGTGATGTAAATCCCAAATGTCATGTCGGAGAAGGTCCGGACGCTAAGCTCGCGTATATGTCCATAGCTGCGCCGGCGGAATGTTGCGCACCACGAAGTCATAGTGCTTGATCTTGTAGCGCTCTGGCTTGGCGATAATAGGCGAAACCGGGCTGTAGGTGATCTGCATCACCGGGCGTCCCGGCGGGACGCGGTCGAGAAGATCTTCCAGAAGTTCGATGCGGCGTTCCATCGGAAAGCTCAGCATCGGAATGGCGCAGATCACGCAGTCGAATTTCTGGTGTTTCAACGTGTCGAGCGTGCGATCCAGATCGAACGCGTCGCCATTGATGAAATGCACGCCTTCGAATGTCTTCATCAGATGCTGGTAGAAATCGGTCGAATACTCGATCGAAACAAGGTTCTGAGGCTCGATGCCGGTTTTCAGGATCGCCTTGGTGATGACGCCGGTGCCTGGTCCGAGCTCGAGAACCGGCAGGCCAGAACTTGTGTCGATGATGCTCGCCATCCGCTTGGCAGTGACTGAGGATGTGGGGATGATGGCTCCGACCTGTTTTGGACCGTCGATCCATCCCTTGAAGAAACGGATCTCCTCGTCAAACTTCCGGCCGAGCCGTTCCTTCAAACGCAGTTCCATCAGGTCGTCCCCTCCAGTTTCATCCAATGTGAACCGTTTTGCCGCAAACACAAGATGAAATGTCGCAAGCGGAATACGGCACAAAAAAGGCGGCTGGGGTTAACCGAGCCGCCTGGTAAGATGCTATACGCGCATCGGCATCAGCACATAGAGCGCATCGTCGCCCGCCGTATCACGAACCAGCGTCGGTGACCCCGCATCCGCCAACATGAAGATCGCGTCGTCGCCGGAAAGCTGGGCGGTGATGTCGAGCAGATATTTGGCGTTGAAGCCGATTTCCATCGCGTCATATTCGTAGCCGACGGCCACTTCTTCCGTGGCGCTGCCGGAATCCGGATTGTTGACCGTCAGCATCAGCTGCCCTTCGGACAGCGACAGCTTCACGGCACGTCCGCGCTCCGAAGAGATGGTCGAGACGCGGTCCACGGCCTTGGTGAAGCTCTGGCAATCGACGCGCATTTCCTTGTCGTTGCCGGTCGGGATGACGCGCTGGTAATCGGGGAATGTGCCGTCGATCAGCTTCGATGTCATGACGATCCCGCCGATCGACAGGCGGATCTTGGCGTCCGAGACTTCCACCGTCACGAAGGCTTCCGGATCATCGACCAGCTTCTGCAACTCGCCCACGGTCTTGCGCGGCACGATGATGCCAGGCATGCCTTCAGAGCCGGATGGCGCCTTGAGATCTGCACGGGCAAGGCGATGGCCGTCGGTTGCAACAGCGCGCAGCTTCAGGTCGCCACCGGCCTCGATCGTGTGGAAGAAGATGCCGTTCAGATAATAGCGGGTCTCCTCGGTCGAGATCGCAAACTGGGTGCGGTCGATCAGCATCTTGAGATCGGTCGCCTTCATCTTGAACGTATGGCTGAAGCTGCCGGCGGTGAGATCCGGGAAATCCGTTTCCGGCAGGCACTGCAGCGAAAATTTCGAACGGCCGGACTGCACGGTCATGGTCGCGCCGTCGGCGCTGGTGGCGAGCAGCACTTCCGATCCGTCCGGCAGCTTGCGGACGATTTCATAAAGCAGATGCGCCGGCACGGTCGTGGCGCCGGACTGTTCCACCATGGCCGGTGTCGATTCCGTCACTTCCAGATCAAGGTCCGTCGCCTTCATGTCCAGGCTCGCGTCGGACGCGCGCAGCAGGATGTTGGACAGGATCGGAATCGTGTTGCGCCGTTCCACGACGCGGTGCACGTGATTCAGCGACTTCAAGAGATTGGAGCGCTCAAGAGTAATACGCATGGACACTATCGCTTTCGACCGTGGCGATCCGGCTGGCCGGACCACCTGATATTCTCTGCCGGCCATTGCGCAGCCGGAACATGTGGACCGGCAAAATGGCAGACATTCGGATGCGAAAGCAAGAGCAGAACCGTCCCCGCGCCATTTGAATTGCTTGTTCATACCGCACTTGCACACAGAAAACGCAACGCCGCGAAACCGGACGCGCAAAACATCGCCGGCCTCTGCTTGCCGAAGCCTGCGGCCTCGACCATAACAGGCGATGACCCTCGACCAATCTTCAGAGCAATCCACCGAAACCGCTGCCGAACCCGTCAAGGGACAGCGCGGTTACCGCGTCGGCAACACGTTTATCGCTTCCCGCCCCATCGAGCCGGCGCTCTATCTCGTCGCCACCCCGATCGGCAATCTCGGCGATATCACGCTGCGCGCGCTCGAAACCCTGTCCGGCGCCGATGTTTTGGCCTGCGAGGACACAAGGGTGACCCGCGTGCTGCTCGATCGTTACGGCATCGTCAATCGCCCTTATTCCTACCACGAGCACAATGCCAACGAAGCCGGGCCGAAGCTGATTGCGGCACTCGAAGCCGGCAAGTCTGTGGCGCTGGTCTCCGATGCCGGCACGCCGCTTGTGTCGGATCCCGGCTATCGCCTCGGCCAGATGGCGATCGATGCCGGTTATCGTGTCGTGCCGATCCCCGGCGCGTCCGCCCCGCTTGCGGCCCTCGTCGGTTCCGGCATGCCGTCGGATGCTTTCCTGTTCGTCGGGTTCCTGTCTTCCAAGGACAAGGCCCGCCGCGACCGGCTTGCGGAGCTTTCAAAGATCCCGGCAACGCTGATCCTGTTTGAATCGCCCCATCGCATCGCTCACACTCTCGTTTCTGCAGCCGATGTGCTCGGCGGTAGCAGGCTTGCCTGCGTCTGCCGGGAACTCACCAAGACCTATGAGGAGTTTCGCCGGGGCACGCTGGCAGAGCTTGCCGCGCATTACGGTGACGGCCACAACATCAAAGGCGAGATCGTCCTCCTGATCGAACCCCCAGCGCCTGAAGAGGCGCCGGGCGAGGTGGAGGTCGATGCCATCCTCCAGGACCTTTCCAAAACGCATCCGACGGCAAAGGCTGCGACTGAGGCGGCGCGGATCACCGGCCTGCCGCGCAAGGATCTCTATCAGCGTTTGATCGCCATGAAGAACGGAACTTGATGGATCGCGATGGCACAACGGGATGAGATCGGCGCCAGACGCCGCAAGGCAGAGCGCCGCGGCCATGTCTCGGAGTATGTCGCTGCCGCCTATCTCATGCTGAAAGGCTACCGCATCCTCGCCATCCGCCACCGCACGAAGCTGGGCGAGATCGATCTCATCGCCCGCAAGCACGATCTCGTGGTGTTCGTCGAGGTGAAGGCGAGACAATCCGAGATGCAGGCGCTCGACGCCGTCTCCTACGCATCACAGAAACGGATCCGGGCCGCGAGCGATCTCTGGCTGCAGAAACGCAAGGACGCATCCGGGTTATCGCAGCGATACGACATCATCGCCGTCCTGCCGGGAAGGTTTCCCCGCCATTTTCAGGATGCGTTCTAGGCCTTTGGCAGCAATGCCAAGTCGCCGGCAGTTCGGAATATCTCGGCCACGGTTGCCTTTCGGGGTTCGTCGTCCTACATCAGGCGGGCCAATCCTAGGGGACTGAAGTCATGGCGAAAATTCGCAAGGTCGCATTTCAGATGGACCACATTTCCGGTATCAACATTGCCGGCGATTCCACTTTCGCCATGGCGCTCGAAGCGCAATCGCGCGGTTACGAGCTGTTCCACTATACGCCCGACCGCCTGACCATGCGCGACGGCCGCATCTTTGCAGCCCTTGAACCGCTGCAGGTGCGTGACATCAAGGGCGATCACTTTACCCTTGGCGAAAAGGAATCCACCGATCTGTCGACCATGGATGTCGTGCAGCTTCGCCAGGATCCGCCCTTCGACATGGGCTACATTACATCCACCCATCTGCTGGAGCGCATCCATCCGAAGACGCTCGTCGTCAACGACCCGGCCTGGGTGCGCAACTCGCCGGAAAAGATCTTCGTCACCGAATTCGCCGACCTGATGCCGCCGACGCTGATTTCCCGCGATCCGGCGGAGATCGCCAAGTTCCGCGAAGAGCTCGGCGATATCATCCTGAAGCCGCTTTACGGCAATGGCGGCGCCGGCGTGTTTCATTCCGCCCGCGATGATCGCAACTTTACCTCGCTACTCGAAATGTTCGGCCAGATGTATCGCGGCGAACCCTATATCGCGCAGGCCTACCTGCCGGCCGTGCGCAAGGGCGACAAACGCATTCTTCTCGTTGACGGCGAACCGGTCGGCGCGATCAACCGCGTGCCCTCGGAAACCGACAGCCGCTCCAACATGCATGTCGGCGGCCGTGCCGAGGCGACCGATATCACGCCGCGCGAAAAGGAAATCTGCGCCCGTATCGGGCCGGCTCTGCGCGAGCGCGGCTTCATCTTTGTCGGCATCGACGTGATCGG
Organism: Velazquezella soli; assembly: GCF_977018685.1. Taxonomy (NCBI): domain Bacteria; kingdom Pseudomonadati; phylum Pseudomonadota; class Alphaproteobacteria; order Hyphomicrobiales; family Rhizobiaceae; genus Velazquezella; species Velazquezella soli. The sequence continues at coordinate 144,432 of NZ_CDRNXF010000004.1, read as the reverse complement.
CGATTACATGACCGAGATCAACGTCACATCTCCGACGGGCATCCGCGAAGTGAAGAAGTTCGGCGGTGCTGACGTCGCGAGCCTCATGTGGGATGCAATCGACGCCAAGCAGAGCTGATAACCGTTCACATCTGTTCTCGTTATGCAACTTGATGCACGCTGTCTTCGTCTCATGCGCGAAATTGTTCACTACCTGTTCTTGAAATTCACCGTCAATCGTGCGAGCTTTCAACCTGCGGCACGGTAGGCGGGAATTTCCCCACCTTAGCTTGCGCAAGTGGGCGGGTCGGAATGGTCGCGCGTATCAGAACGGTAGCATTTCAGGGCATTGAAGGCATTCCGGTCGATGTGCAGGTCATGATCGGGCCGGGCAAGATCGGCATGCATATCGTCGGCCTGCCGGACAAGGCAGTCGCCGAAAGCCGAGAGCGGGTGCAGGCAGCGCTGCATGCCTCGGGTCTCGCCATGCCGCCGAAAAAGGTCACGGTCAATCTCGCGCCTGCCGATCTGCCCAAGGAAGGCAGCCATTTCGACCTCGCGATCGCCGTCGGCCTGATGGCGGCACTCGGTGCCGTTCCGGGCGACATGCTGGCCGACTATGTCGTGATCGGCGAACTCAACCTCGATGGAACGCTTGCAGCCGTTGCCGGTGCGCTTCCGGCAGCCATCAGCGCCAACGCAATCGGAAAGGGCCTGATCTGCCCGGCGGAAAGTGGAGCGGAGGCGGCATGGGCTGGCCCCGGCGTCGATATTCTTGCACCCCGCAGCCTGATTGCGCTCGCCAACCATTTCCGCGGCACGCAGGTCATGTCGCGCCCTCAACCGGCCGTGCGCGCACCGCCCGCCAATCTGCCTGACCTTGTCGATATCAAGGGCCAGGAAAGCGCCAAACGCGCGCTCGAAGTCGCGGCTGCCGGCGGCCATAACCTCTTGATGGTCGGTCCGCCCGGTTCGGGAAAATCGATGCTCGCCGCCCGGCTTCCATCGATATTGCCGCCGCTATCGGCCACCGAACTGCTCGAAGTCTCGATGATCCACTCCATCGCCGGCCAGCTTTCGGGCGGAAAGCTGTCGGATCGGCGGCCCTATCGCATGCCTCACCATTCCGCCACGATGGCGGCACTGGTCGGCGGCGGTCTGCGCGCGAGGCCCGGAGAAGCCTCACTCGCGCATCACGGCATCCTCTTTCTCGACGAGTTTCCGGAATTCTCGCCCCAGGTTCTCGATGCGCTTCGCCAGCCGCTGGAGACAGGCGAATGTGTCATCGCCCGGGCCAATCACCGGGTGTCCTATCCGGCCAGCATCCAGCTCGTTGCCGCCATGAACCCGTGCCGTTGCGGTATGGCGGGCCAACCGGGGCATAGCTGCGCCCGAGGTCCGCGCTGCGCTTCGGATTATCAGGCGCGTATCTCCGGCCCGCTCATGGACCGCATCGACATCCGCATCGATGTCCCGGCCGTCTCCGCAAGCGATCTAATCCGCCCGGCGCCGGCAGAACCGAGTGCCGGCGTGGCAAGGCGGGTGGCGGCCGCACGCGACAGGCAAAGAGAGCGCTTCGAAGGCGAGGGCCAGTACACGGTTCTCACCAACGCGCGCTGCTCCACCGCCATGATCGAGAAATTCGCCGAGCTCGATGCGGGAGGGCTGCAATTGTTACGCGACGCGGCGGAAAAGCTGAAATTCTCCGCCCGCGGCTATCATCGGGTCTTGCGGGTGGCGCGGACGCTGGCCGATCTCGACGCGAAGGATGGTATCGGCAGAATTCACCTCGCCGAGGCGATCTCCTACCGCATGGCCGGGGAGCGCCCCACGGTATCCGCCTGATTGACCTAGATCGGTGTCACAGGATTCCGGCAGACGTCAGACGCCGGTGGATCCGAACCCGCCGGCGCCGCGTGCCGTCGCACTTGCCTCGGAAACTTCGACGACCTGCGCCTGGACAACGGGCGCGATCACCATCTGCGCGATCCGCATGCCGCGGGTAATGACGAAGTCCTCGTCGCCCAGATTGACCAGCAAAACCTTCACTTCGCCGCGGTAGTCGCTGTCGATCGTGCCCGGCGTGTTGAGGCAGGTGATGCCGTTCTTGAAGGCAAGCCCCGAACGCGGGCGGATCTGCACCTCGAACCCGGCGGGGATCTCGAACACGAGACCGGTCGGCACCAGGGCGCGCTTGCCGGGTGCGATGGTCAGCGGCTCGCCATCGGTCACGGCGGCACGCAGGTCCATGCCGGCAGCGCCTGATGTTTCGTAGGCGGGCAGATCGAGGTCCTGCCCGTGCGGCAGACGCAGGACATTGAGCACAGGTGAGGAGGGGGCTTGAATGATCATTGCCCATTACTTTGCGCCGCAGCGCGGCAGGTCAATTGCAATGGCGGGCTTTAGTCGCTAGATACCGCGGCAATTCACAGGATATAAAAGATGGCCGAAACCATTGCAGAGGCGGTCTCCCGCCGCCGCACATTCGCGATTATTGCGCATCCGGACGCGGGCAAGACGACGCTGACGGAAAAGCTGCTTCTGTTCGGGGGCGCTATCCAGCTCGCTGGCGAGGTCAAGGCCAAGAAGGATCGCATCCAGACGCGGTCCGACTGGATGAAGATCGAACGCGAGCGCGGCATCTCGGTCGTGACGTCGGTGATGACGTTCGAATATGCCGACAAGGTCTTCAACATTCTCGATACGCCCGGCCACGAAGACTTCGCGGATGATACCTATCGCACGCTGACGGCAGTTGATGCGGCGATCATGGTCATCGATGCCGCCAAGGGCATCGAGCCGCGGACGCTGAAGCTGTTCGAAGTCTGCCGCATGCGCGACATTCCGATCATCACCTTCATCAACAAGATGGACCGCGAAAGCCGCGACATTTTCGAGGTTCTCGACGAGGTCGAGGAAAAGCTGGCGCTGGATACGGCCCCCATCACCTGGCCGATCGGTCGCTCCAAGAGCTTCTGCGGAACCTACCACCTGGCCGATAACCGGGTGCGTGGTCCAGACAGCGAGGACGCGATCTCGGTCAACGGACCCCAGGCCGTCGCCGACCGACTGCCGGAAAACGAACGCCCGGCCTTCGTCGAGGAAGTCGAACTGGCGCGGGAAGCCTGCCGCCCGTTTGACAGAAAGGCCTTTCTCGAGGGTCACCTGACGCCGGTCTTCTTCGGCTCGGCGCTGCGCAATCTCGGCGTCCGGGATCTGATCACGGCACTGGCCGATTTTGCTCCGCCGCCGCGTGACCAGGTCGCCGATATCCGCACCGTGCATGCAAGCGAAGACAAGATGACGGCCTTCGTCTTCAAGATCCAGGCCAACATGGATCCGAACCACCGCGACCGTATCGCCTTTGCGCGCATCTGCTCGGGCAAGCTGGAGCGTGGCATGAAGGCAAGGCTTGCCCGCACCGGCAAGCAGATGGGCCTCACGGCGCCGCAGTTCTTCTTCGCCTCCCAGCGTCATATCGCCGATACCGCCTTTGCCGGTGATGTCGTCGGCATTCCCAACCACGGGACGCTTCGTATCGGCGATACGCTGACGGAAGGCGAAAATCTCGTCTTCCAGGGCGTCCCGAACTTCTCGCCGGAAATCCTGCGCCGCGTGCGTCTGGAAGATGCGATGAAGGCGAAGAAGCTGAAGGAAGCCCTGCAGCAGATGGCGGAAGAGGGCGTCGTGCAGCTGTTTTCCCCGGAAGACGGTTCGCCTGCCATCGTCGGCGTCGTCGGCGCGCTGCAGCTCGACGTTCTCAAAGAGCGGCTGTTGGGGGAATATACGCTGCCGGTCTCGTTCGAAATGTCCCGCTTCTCGGTATGCCGCTGGATCTCGTCGGATCAGCCGGCGGAGCTTGAGAAGTTTCTCACCGTCAAGCGCGGCGATATCGCCCGCGATCTCGACGGCGATCCGGTTTTCCTGGCGCAGGACTCGTTTTCGCTGCGCTACGAGTCCGAACGCTTCCCGGCGATCAAGATGGTCGCCATCAAGGAATATCACGTCGCCAAGGCGGCGTGATTTCAATCGAGCGATAGCTCCGACCTGCCGCTGGTGAGGTCGGAGATCAGCCTTGAAATGATGTCCTGCTCGCCTTCCGGTATCTGGATCCGCAGCTCGGCACCTGTCTCTGTGAACACTTCCTCGGTGATCTTCACGTCCTCGATCGACTGCAGCCGGGCTTTCGTTCTTGCGAGGTCGGAAAACTCGATGCTGACGGCACCCGTCAACGACGGCTTGACTTCAATAAGCGCGGCCCCCCTCAGACAGGCGGCCGCCGTGCCGCCATAGGCACGCACCAGGCCACCGCTGCCGAGTAGGATGCCGCCGAACCAGCGGGTCACGATGACGACCGCCTTGTCCAGCGACTGCCCGTCCATGGCCGCCAGGATCGGCTTGCCCGCCGTCCCGCTCGGCTCGCCATCATCGGAAAAGCGATAAGCTGATCCAATCCGCCAGGCCCAGCAGTTGTGAGTGGCATCTGTAACGCTTTGCAATGCGATAGCGTCTTTCGCTTCACCCTCGCTCGCGACGGGAACCGCGATCGCCAGAAAGCGGCTCTTCTTGATAACCTGCTCGAATGTGGCCGGCTGCTCTAGCTGAAACATGGTCTCAGCATTATCGCCGCCGCATCGCGAAGGGAAGTGGGGCGCTCGCTCAGCCGAAATCGACGTCCGTCGTGTTCGATCCGCACACCAGCACGCAGACGCGCTCACCCGATTGCGGACGGTATTTGCCGCACAAGACAGCCGCAAACGCCGCCGCACCACCCGGCTCGGTCACCAGCCGCGCGCCGGACCAGAGCGCCTTCTGGGCGTTCAGAATGTCCTCGTCGGTCACCAGGACCGGCGGCTCGATGAATGCCTGGGCCACCCGAAACATGAGCTGCCCCACCTGCCGTGGCGCAAGCGAGTCGGCCGCGATACCGCCCGCCGGTGCATCCACGGGCCGGCCGGCCTTGAAGGCTTCGTAAAGCGTCGGCGCGCGGTCGGATTCCACGGCGACGATCTTCACCCGGCCGCGCATCCAGGATGCGATACCGCCGATCAGTCCGCCGCCGCCGACGGCCACCAGCAACGTCGTGATATGCGGCAGGTCTTCCTCGATTTCCTTGCCGAGCGTACCTTGTCCCGCCAGCGTTTCCGCCTGGTCGAAGGCATGCACGGCCATCGCCCCGGACTGCGCGACATAAGCCTCGCTGGCAGCGAGCGCATCCGCATAGCGGTCGCCGCCGATCACGAGCTCTGCCCCGTAGGAGCGGATGAGATCTATCTTCGCCTTGGAGGCGACGCTTGGCACAAAGATATGCGCGGGCACACCGAGCTTGTGGGCCGCATAGGCAACCGCTGCTCCGTGATTGCCGCCGGACGCCGCAACCACGCCTGCTGCCTGCACCTCGCGGCCAAGAAGATTGGTAAAGGCGCCGCGGACCTTGAACGAACCGGAATGCTGCAACTGCTCGAGCTTGAGATCGACTTGGCATGGTTCGGCCCCAAAGTCCTGCATGTCCACCCGCATCGTCGGCGTGCGGCGGATATGCGGACGGATCAGGGTTTCGGCTTCTGCAATATGTTCGGCTGTGACTGCGACCGGCATGGAGACCTCGAAATGAATTGGCATCAATTCGCAGGTCGCGAAATGATGAAAAGACAATGGGATCTATTCAGCGCATTGGCGGCGGCCGGTCAATCCGCCTCTCTCAATAGAGGCCGAAGCCGCCCGTCATTGCGGGGCGGCTCCAGCGGATACTCAGTCCTCGATAAGGTCCTTGAGGAAGTCGTCGCACCAGCGATTGATGTCGTAGGTCAGCAGGTGGTCCATCATCATCTGCCAGCGCTGCTTGCGCTCGTCGAGCGGCATGCTGAGCCCGCGCGCGATGGCATGCGCCGTTCCCTCGATGTCGTATGGATTGACCAGCAGCGCGCCGCGCAGCTCGCGGGCCGCTCCGGCAAAGCGCGACAGCACCAGCACGCCCGGATCTTCCGGATCCTGCGCCGCCACATATTCCTTGGCAACTAGGTTCATCCCGTCGCGCAGCGGCGTCACGAGGCCGATCTTCGCCAGCCGGTAGAGACCTGCAAGTACCGGGCGTGGCACGGATCTGTTGATATAGCGGATTGGCACCCAGTCCACGGTGCCGATCGCCCCGTTCACGCGGCCAGCCTGTTCGGCCACCATGCGCTGCATCTGCTCGTACTCAGGCACTTCGGACCGCGATTTCGGCGTGATCTGCAGATAGGTCACCTTGTTGTGGTGATCCGGGTTGGTGGCGACAAACTGCTCGAAGGCGTCGATACGCTGCGTGATGCCCTTTGAATAATCCAGGCGGTCGACGCCGATGATGAGATCCTTGCCCTCGACGCTCTGGCGGGCCTTGCGCACCATCGCGTTCTTTTCGGCCTTGATCGCGAATTTGGAAAAGATCTCGGTCTCGATCGAGATCGAATAGGCGCCGCCCTTGAAGGTGCGCCCGAAGGTCGAAAACTTCTTGCCGCCGTCGATCCGCTCGCCGATCCCTTCGCGCACCAGCCCGCCGCCAAAATTGTCCAGATCGAAATCCGTCTGGAAACCGACCAGGTCATACTGCGAAAGACCGCGCATGATCTGCTCATGAACCGGCATGGTGAACAGCACGTCGGCTGGTGGCCACGGGATATGCAGGAAGAAGCCGATCTTGTTCTTGAAACCCATCTGGCGAAGTTCGGCTGCCAGCGGGATCAGGTGGTAGTCATGCACCCAGATGATGTCGTCTTCCTTGAGAAGCGGCGCAAGCTTCTGCGCAAAGAAGCGGTTCACCCGGAAATAGCCGGCCATTTCCTTGCGACCGTATTCGGCCAAGTCCATCCGGTAGTGGCAGATCGGCCAGAGCACCCGGTTGGCAAAGCCGTGATAATATTCCTCGACGTCGGTGTCGGTGAGATCGGTCAGCGCATAGGTGATCGCGCCATGCTCCTGCATCTCGAGCGGGCCGGGTTCCTCGTTGCCGCTGGAATTGCCGGACCAACCCATCCAGATGCCGCCGCGTTCCTCAAGGGCTGCCTGCAGGGCTACGGCAAGGCCGCCGGCAGGTGCCGCACCGGTCTTGTCCGGAACGGTGACGCGGTTCGATACGACCACTAGACGGCTCACGATATTTCCTTTCGAAAATGCATTCTCAAATCAGTTCAGGCTGCGGCAAGCTTGGCGATCAGCGCGCGCAGTTCGGCGGCCGATCCCAATGTTGCCGACGCGACGGTGTCGGCCGCGATATCGGAAATACGGATCGAGTGGCCGCCCAGCTTGTTGGCAACCCTGAACATCGCTTCATCAGTTACATCGTCACCGATCGCGATAGGCAACCGGCCGGCAAATGGCTCTTCGCTGAGAAAAGCCCGTAGCGCATCGCCCTTGCTGGCGCGGGCAGGGCGGATTTCCACCACCATCTTGCCCCGCTGCAGCGTAAAGTCGGATCCTGCCCGCTCGCGGTAGCGTTCCATCGCCGCCTCGACTTGCCCCTTGAATGTCGGCGCCTGTCGGTAGTGGGCAGCCACGGCGAGACCCTTGTCCTCGACAAGAACGCCCGGCCAGGCTGTTGCTTCCTCGGCAAGATCCACCTTCAGCGCCTCGAAATCAGGACCTGGCGTTACCCGCTCGATCGCTCCCGACATGGATCGTCTTTCCGCCCCGTGCAGGCCGGCAATCGGAAAGACATGCGGCTTGAAGAGCTGATCGGCGTAGGGCAGAGCCCGACCCGTCACCAGCGCCACGGCGCCGCTCAGTTTCGCGGAAAGCCGGGTCAGATTCTCGGCCAGATCGTCAGGCACGACGATACCATCAGGCGTATCCGCGATGTCGATCAGCGTACCGTCGATATCGAAGAAAACTGCCCATTTCCCGGGCTGGTTCAGCACTTCGTGCAGAATGTCGGTGCCGTCAGATGTGCCGGCATGCGCGTCCGCGCTCGATTTTGTATCATCAACCATGCAGCTTCATTTAGGCTTTGAAGCCGCCGCGACAACAGGCTGAGGCAACATTGCGTTGCAAAACGTGATGGGGAAGGGGCCACAAAACTGTCATCTGGGCCGGTAATTCATTTTTCATTAACCCTATTTCGAGACGCTTGATTTTCGACGGTTGCGTGCGTTGCAGGCAGACAGAGTGGAGCAGAAAGACAGATGTGTCGTTGGGCAGCTTATCGGGGCGAACCGCTTTATCTGGAAGAACTGGTCTCTTCGCCCGCCCATTCCCTGATCGAGCAATCCCACTGTGCCACACGCGCAAAGACCGCCACCAATGGCGATGGTTTCGGCATCGCCTGGTATGGAGACAGACCAGAGCCTGGCCGCTACAGGGACATTCTTCCGGCCTGGTCCGACTGCAATCTGCGCAGTATCGCACGGCAGATCCGCTCGCCACTGTTTCTTGCCCATGTCCGCGCCGCAACGACGGGCGCAACACGGCGCGACAACTGTCACCCCTTCGTGCATGGCCACTGGTCCTTCATGCACAATGGCCAGGTCGCGAGCTTCGAAGCGATCCGCCGGCCGCTCGAAAGCCTGTTATCGGACGAACTGTTCTCGGCCCGGACCGGATCGACTGATTCCGAGCTTCTCTTCCTGCTGGCGCTGCAGTTCGGCATGGATGCCGATCCCTTGGGCGCAATGGAAAAGGCGATCGCCGCCGTCGAAGACATCTCGATGGAACGGCTCGGCACGGCACTCGTGCGCTTCACCGCATGCTTTTCCAACGGCCGCCAGCTTTATGCGGTGCGCTATGCCACGGATCACAAGCCACCGACCCTCTACGCCGCACCGATGACGGGCAAGGGGTCGGATGCGGATGGATCAAAGACCGGTTACTGCCTGGTGTCCGAACCTTTGAACGACGAGGCCGATACCTGGGTAGAAATTCCAGACGGCAGCGCCGTCAAGGTCTGCCCGGATGGCATGCAGGCACTGCTCTTCCAGCCGCAGGCGCTGTCGAAGGCCGCGTGATCCTCATGCGAGCCGGGCCGCTATCAGCTCGGCGAGCCGCATCGCAACCTCGTCCTTGCCGAGATCGGGCCACGCATTGATCGCGGTCTCGCTGATGATCTTCACCTGATTGCGCATGCCGCCCATGACGCCGGTCTGAGGAGAGACGTCGTTTGCAACAATCAGGTCCGCACCCTTGCGCTGAAGCTTCGATCGCCCGTTCTCTTCGACATTCTGCGTCTCGGCAGCAAAACCGACGACAAGTCTGGGGCGCTTTTCGTGATGCCCGACAGTTTTGAGGATGTCGGGGTTTTCGGTCAGCATCAGCGGAGCCGGTGCTTCGCCCGGCATTTTCTTGATCTTCTGGTCGGCGGAGGAAGCCACCCGCCAGTCGGCGACGGCCGCCACCATGACGGCGATATCGGCGGGAAGATGGCTTGTCACGGCTTCGAGCATCTCGGCCGCCGTCTCCACATGCAGCGTCGTGACGCCATCGGGATCGGGGATTGTCACCGGGCCTGAAACGAGTGTCACATCGGCACCGAGTTTCGCCAGCGCCGCAGCAATCGCGTGGCCCTGACGGCCGGACGAGCGGTTGGCAATGTAGCGCACCGGGTCGATCGGCTCATGGGTGGGACCGGAGGTCACAATCGCCGTCTTGCCGGCGAGCGGCTTGGGCGAAGCATCCAGCAGCGCAATCGCCGCGGCAACGATCTGAAGCGGCTCTGCCATCCGGCCGGCGCCGGCCTCGTTGCTCTCAGCCATCTCGCCGACCATCGGGCCAATCATATGGATGCCATCAGCCTTCAGTGTCTCGGCATTGCGTTTCGTCGGAGGAGCCGACCACATTTTCGGGTTCATGGCAGGCGCCACCAGCACGGGCAGATCGGTCGCCAGAAGCACGGCGCTTGCCAGGTCGTCCGCCATTCCGTGGGCCATCTTTGCCATCAGGTCGGCACTTGCGGGTGCGACGATCACGAGGTCCGCGTCGCGCGCCAGCCGGATATGGCCGACATCCTGCTCGTCCTCGCGCGAAAAAATCTCCGTATAGACATGCCCGCCCGACAATGCCCCGACGGCAAGCGGCGTCACGAACTCCTGGGCAGCCCTGGTCATGACCGGCCGCACCGAGGCGCCGCGTTCGCGCAGCCGCCGGATCAGGTCGAGGCTCTTGTAAGCCGCGATCCCGCCGGAGATGATGAGAAGGATACGCTTGTCTTTGAGTTCCATAGCCCGCCCGCTTTCGAAGTGACCGGAAGCTAGGGTTTTGTTCTTGAACATGCAATCGTCCTGCAGCAAGAGTGGTGAAACTCCGATGAACGGCGGTCGCAATGAATGATTTCAAGTCGGTCGAACCTGCCTCAAGCCAGACCCTGATCCAGCCGGCCATCCCGATCTTCCGCATTTTCGACGTCGGCAAGGCGATGGAGTTCTATTGCGGGTTCTTAAGCTTCACCGTCGACTGGGAGCATCGGTTCGCTCCCGACGCACCGCTCTATTGCCAGATATCGCGCAGCGGCATGCTGATGCATCTGTCCGAACATGCGGGCGATGCCTCGCCGGGTGCCCGCGTGTTTGTCCCCATCACCGGTGCTGCAGCGCTCCACGGTGAACTCAATGCCAAGGACTATCCATATATGCGGCCGGGGCTGCATCAGGCGCCCTGGGGCTGGAGGTTTCGGTGACGGATCCGTTCAGCAACCGCATCACCTTCTGCGAACGCGAAATCAAAGGCTAACCGGTCGGCCTAGACCAGTTCGAACAGGTTGAGCGCGATCGGGGAACGCTGTGCCTTCATGACGGCGATCCCCAGCCGCGCCACCGGTCCCGGCCCCTCGATCGGCCGGTACACGACGCCCTCGATGGCGATCTTCGTGATCGAGCCCGGCACGATCGAGACGCCCAGCCCCGCCGCAACCAGATTGACCACGGACGGGATCTGCGGCGCTTCCTGCGTGACGTTGAGCTCGAACCCGGCATCGCGGCAGGCGCTCAGGATATCGTCGAAGAGGCTGAGACCCACCGTGCGCGGGAACAGCACGAAGGGTTCTCCCGCAAGCGCTGCGATCGGCACGGTGCTTAAGGTCGCAAGCTCGTGGTGCGCCGGCAGTGCGATCAGCATCGGCTCGTCCGCCAGACGTTTCAGCCGCACCGCCTTCGGGTCTTCCAAGCCTGGACGGATAAAAGCGGCGTCGATCTCACCGCGTTCCAGTTTCTCGATCAGCCAGTTGCTGTTCATTTCCGCCAGCGACAGCGCAACGCCCGGCCACTCGCTCCGGAAACGCCGGATAGCGCCCGTCACGACCGGGTTGAAGGCCGCAGACGCGGTAAAGCCCAGTGCCAGCTTGCCTGTCTCGCCGCGCGCGGCGCGCCGGGCAGAAAGTTTCGCAGCCTCTGTGGCCGCAAGCGAAGCCCGCGCTTCGGGCAGAAACGCTGCGCCGGCCGCAGTCAGTTCCGCACCATGCGGCACGCGGTGAAAAAGCGCTGCCCCGATCTCGTTTTCGAGATCTCGGATCTGCTGGCTGAGCGGCGGCTGACCAATACCAAGCCGCGCCGCAGCCCGCGTGAAATTCTGCTCCTCGGCGACAGCGAGGAAATAGCGGATATGCCTCAGTTCCATCGGTATCTGTAAAACCTATCAAGAACGCCTGCGCCATATATTGGATTAATGGGAACCGACTGGCTACGTTTGATGGATCTGAAAGGTCGAATTCCCCATGCCCGCCTCCGCATCCCTGAACGCCGATCTGCCCGCGGCACCGAACGGTCAAGCTCTTGCAGAAGCGGGCGAGGGGGAGAAGCTCTATCTCGTCCGCGGCACGCCGGCCTATCGTAGGGCAAGTCTCGCCTTCTTCATGTCGGGCTTTTCAACCTTTGCGCTGCTCTACTGCGTCCAGCCGCTGATGCCGATCTTCGCGCGTGATTTCGGCGTCAGTCCGGCGGCAAGCTCGCTGTCCCTGTCGCTGTCGACGGGCTTTCTGGCACTCGCCATCTTTTGCGCCGCCGCCGTGTCGGAGCGGTTCGGCCGCCGCAGCCTGATGTTCGTGTCTCTGCTCGGCGCCTCGATCTGCACCATCGCCTGCGCCGCCATGCCGAACTGGAACCTGCTTCTGATCATTCGTGCGCTTGAAGGCCTGTTGCTCGGCGGCGTTCCGGCGGTCGCCATGGCCTATCTGTCGGAGGAAGTCGATCCGAAAGGGCTCGGCGCCGCGATGGGCCTTTATATCGCCGGCAACGCCTTTGGCGGCATGGCTGGGCGTGTCGTCACCGGGGTTCTGGCGGAATATTTCTCCTGGCGCCTGGCGCTTGTCGGCATGGGCGCGCTCGGCATCGTCGCCGCCATCGGCTTTCTCGTTCTCCTGCCGCCATCGCGCAACTTCGTGCCGCGCAAATCCAACCTGCGCTATCATGTCGATGCCTGGCTCGGCCACCTGAACCATGCGGCCCTGGCACTACTATTTGCCATCGGTTTCCTGCTGATGGGAGCGTTCGTTACCATCTACAATTACATCGGCTTCCGGCTTGTGGACGCACCCTACAGCCTCGATCAGACGGAGCTTGGGCTGATCTTCACGGTCTATCTGTTCGGCATCGTCGCGTCCTGGGCCGCCGGTATTCTTGGAGATCGCTTCGGCCATTTCGCCGTCATGCTCACCGGCATCGTCCTGGCCTTTACAGGCGTCGTCATCACACTCGCCACGCCGCTGCCGCTGATCATTCTCGGCATCGTGCTGCTCACCTCCGGCTTCTTCATCGCCCATTCTGTGGCAAGCGCATTGGTTGGCCGGATGGCGAAAGGCACCAAGGGACACGCCTCCTCGCTCTATCTTCTGGGATATTATCTGGGCTCAAGCGTCGCCGGCTCGGTGGGCGGCCACTTCTGGAGCGCCGATGGCTGGTGGGCCGTATCGGCATTTACCGGGACCATGCTGGCGCTCGCCCTCGCGGCAGCACTGCTGTCGCGCAGTATCACGCGCCGCGGCTAGCTCTTCTTGGCCGATGCGTTGACGGCGGGAGCCGGCGAGGTCGTCAGTTTGAAATCCGTCATTTCCTTCGGCGTCAGATAGTACAGTCGGTCCGGCGGGGTCTCCAGTGCGTGCAGCCACAGGCCGGAGCCGATCCCCATTTCTTCGAGATGTCGCGTCACGCGTGCGGTCGTCGCCTGTGCGCCGGACATCGCCTCGTCGGCGCTCGGCCTGTTGCGGCCGCCGTTGAACACCTGGTGCACGCCGATCACCGCATCCTTTTGGGCCACCCGCGTGACACCGCCGGCAAACACGATGGGGCAGGAGGAAGCACAGAGCCCCTTGGTCACCACAAGCGTGGCCAGCTTCTTCTCTCGGATCAGCTTCGACATGGCGATCGCGTCGCCCACCGAGCCGCCGGGGGAGTTGAGCGACACCGTCTTCACATATTCGCCGCGGGCTTCGATCTCGGTCGCAAAGCGCTCGGCAGCACCCGGCTCGATCGCTCCTTCAGCCTTCAGAATGCCACCCGTTGTCAGGTTGAAGTTCATCGCCTTGCGCAGCACGTCTGCCGGGCTTGAAGGCTCGACGGGCGGCGCTGCCGGTCGCCCCTCGGTCAGCGCTGGTGGCAGCACGGGATCCGTCTCGCGCATCGGATCGTAACCCGGGCTCTCGGGCTTTGCAGTCGCGATCTCGCGAATGTCGGTCACGAGGAAAATGCCGGAAATGCCGAGCATCAAATAAAACACGCCGCGCAGGATGACACCGTCGTCGAGCCGGCGGATTGCCTCACCGATCCTCATGGCTGCGGTCCCGGCGCGTTTTCGGATCGAGACTGGTGATATTGGTATTCTCGTCGGCCTTTGCCTCTTCGGCCTTCACCTCGTCCGCCTTCCGCTCGGCCAATCGGGCGTCCTCCTCGGATGTCACGGGCTTTTCCATGGCAGCGGTCGCCTGTTCCACGCTCATGCCGCTGGCGCTGACGGCGCGCTGGACTTCGAGCGCCTGCAAAAGCTCGGCAGCGGTAATGCGCTCGGCAAACGGAAGCGGGTCCTCCTGTCTCCGGATCGCGCCATGCACGACGGCCAGGATGAACACCATCACACCCGGCAGAAGGTCGATGGAGATCGCGCCGGCCCAGGCGGGAATAAAGTCGCCGGCATATTCCAGAACGGCGCCGGCCGGCGAAAGCGGCACGAAGCGCCGTTCTCCGACAGTCGGACGCGACAGGATCTCGTCGGCAGCCTTGGCCAGCGCCTTGGATTGCGCGCTCACCGAAGCCTTCACCGTCTCCATTACCTGGTTCTGGCGGTTGACGAGGTCGGGCGCGGCGCCATCCGGCACCGGCGCAATAAAGCCGATCGCCAGATCGTCTGCCGCACGACGGATCGACGGCGCGATCGAGGTCTGCGAGAGCGAGGACACGACCCCCGTCAGCGCCACGGCTTCGGTTGAGAACTGGTCGGCGCGAGGTCCGATATCGCCCGGCGCCGAGACCAGCCCGCGCATCGCCTCAAGCCGCTTCTGGCCCTGTTCGAAAAGATCGGCCACCTGTTCGCGCGACCCGTTGATATTGCCTTCCAGCGATTTCATCTGGGCCGACATCTGGGTGAGCAACTGCACCACGCTGCCGGAGCCGGTGGTGCCGGTCAGCGAGCCGGACTGGCGCTCGACACCGGCAAGCTGCGAGAACCGCTCACCGGCGCGCTGGATATCCGGCAGCAGGCTCTGCGCGGCGATCGCGTTCTGGTGCGCGCGGTCGAGATCGGCCGTATAGGCTTCCACGGTTTCGGAAAGGTGCTGTTCGACGGCGGACGAACCGGCAAGTGCCGCAGCGTTCAGCCAGCTCGACATCGCCATGATCATCACGGTACCTGCGGCCATTACTGCCAGCATTGCCGTGCGCCCGGTCCGCGATGTGATATGCGGATAGAACCGCGCCATGTAGGACCAGAAGGCATAGATGCCGACCGACACCGACACGGAATAGATGATCGCGGCAAAGAACACCGCCGTCGGCGACCCGTCGAGAATGGTGCGGGCACCGAGATAGGTATAGACGCCCGATGCCAGGGCCAGCACTGCCAGCGCAAATCGCGTCATCGTTTCGACGGCAACGACGCCGTCCTGCAGCCGTCGGGAAGCGCCAAGCGCCATGGGCAAACTCCAAATGGCCACCTGGGGCACGCGAAAGGACTATATTCCTTCAAGAAAGTCTGAAGAACCCGGCGGAATAAAGGCGCATTACGCTCACGCTTGCGTGGGTTGTACGCCCTGCATGCCGAAGCCACCAAGCGCAAAGAAACCGTCGATCGCATGGATCGGCGAGATGGCGATCAGCTCTGTCAGGAAGGCCTCGGACGCGAGTTCTGCCTCGATCGCCTCAACCTCCGCCGAAAGCGGCCGATCGACCGTGTAGAAGGCTGCATGGCGGCGTACGGCATCGTAGATCAGCTTGACCGCGCCACCCGGCTCGTCGCCGTGGATATCCATGGCCTGGGCAGCAAGCAGCGCTTCCAGCGCTGCCAGTCTCTGCAGGGCCTGCACCTGTCGCTCGAACCGCTCGATCACCAGCGGCAGAAACGCTGCCTCGTCCTCCATGCCGCCGGCCACCACCAGCGACTGCGCCGAAACCGGGTTGGTCATCGACAGCACGCGCGAAAAGATCTCGCCGGCCAGCTTGATGATCGGCCCGAAGCCCGTCGCAATCACACCATGCGGAACCAGATTGACCGGCAGATCGCGGCGCTGGCCGTTTCCAAGAAGAACGCAGCGGTTGAAGGCATTGCGTGCCGCATGCGCCATCGTCAGCGATGCCGATTCCAGGAGCACCGTAACGTCGAGCGGCAGCGAACCGCCTGACGTCAGAACCCGGCCGTCGACGATCACGGGGTTGTCGTCGGAGCGGCCCGTCGCCGCCAGTATCTTGTGGCCGGCGGTCAGCACGCTTTCAAACACCGTGCCGAACACCTGCGCGATCATACGCAGGCTCAACGGGTCCTGGATTTGCGTTGCCTTCGGCCAGTCCCAGCCTTCGGACGCGTTGCACAGCCATTTGCCGATCATCGCCTCGCGTGGCGTGCCCACATGGGTGACGGCAATCCACGGGTCGCGGGATCCGCCCATCGCACCGGAAGCGGCCATGCCTGTGGCAAGCAGCGTTCGGATGGCGCAGGCGGCCGTGCGCGTCGCGTCGGCGGCGGCCGCAAAGCTGACGGAATTGACGCTGAGCGAGGCAAGGCTGTCGCGCGGCGCCATTTTCATCGGCGCGATGCCTGCCGCCGCAAAGGCTTCCGCTGCGGGCAGGCGGCGTCCCTCGAACATTGCCTCGCCGACGCCGGTCAGGACAGCACCGATCTGCCCCATCAGACCGATATCGGCGCAGCCGATCGAGCCGGTGCGCCGCACGACCGGAATGACGTCGGCCTGCAGCAGATCGAGATAGGCCTGAACCAGTTCGGTCGAGCAACCCACATAGCCCGTCAGCGCCGTGTTGACGCGCAACGCCATCGCATTGCGCACGACGCAGATCGGAAACGGTTCGCCGGTGCCGAAGTGATGGGCCCGGACGAGCCCGATATTGAAAGCGTCCAGCTCTTCCGGCGACCACGCGACGTCCTTCATCGCACCAACGCCGGTCGTCGCGCCATAGACGGGCGTGCCCTCGGCAATCGTGCTTTCCAGCACCAACCGCGCCGCAGCGACACGGGCAAGCCCTTCGGCACTGGCTGTCACGGTTACCTCGCCACGGCCGATCTTGATCAGCTCGGCAAAGCCGATCGGCTGGCCGGTGAGTTCGATTGTGATGCGGTCTGGGTTTTTGGGTGCGGCGGACATGGCATTCCTTTTTGCCCGCACACTAATTCATCCTGTCGTCCAAGGTATATCCCAGAACCTGGACATCTGATGTCGCAACGCGCCTTTTCAGACGACGGCGAAGGCGATGACGACGAGCGAGATCGCGATGATCCACAGTGCCCAGCGGCCGGAGCGGCTGTGCCGGGCTTCCGCCTTGCCGATCGCGTCTGCCGTTTCGGGATCGAAACGCAGGCCGTGTTCGCTCATGTGAACGAGTTCCCGGTGCAGGGTTTCCGTCTTGGCGGCAATCTCCGGCAAGGCTTCGGCGAGCTTCAGCCCTGCCTTCATCCCGTCCTTAAGGTCGGATGCGATGCGCTTGGGGCCAAGATTGTCGCGGATCCACTGGCCGACGACCGGCTCTGCGGCCTTCCACATGTTGAAACGCGGGTCGAGGATACGCGAAACGCCTTCGACGACGACCATGGTCTTCTGCAAGAGGATCAACTGCGGCTGGGTCTGCATCTCGAACAGGTCGGTCACTTCGAACAGCAGCGCCAGCAGCCGGGCCATGGAGATGGTTTCGGCGGGCTGACCGTGGATCGGCTCGCCGATCGCCCGGATCGCCTGCGCGAAGGCCGCAACGTCGTGATGCGCTGGCACATAGCCCGCTTCGAAATGCACCTCGGCGACACGCATATAGTCGCGGGTGATAAAGCCGTAGAGGATTTCGGCTAGGAAGCGCCGTTCCTTTTTTCCCAGCCGTCCGGTGATCCCCATGTCGACCGCGACGATCGTACCATCAGGCTCGACGAAAAGGTTACCGGGGTGCATGTCGGCATGGAAAAAGCCGTCGCGCAGCGTGTGACGCAGGAAGGACTGGATCAGCACTTCCGCGAGCTTTTCCAGATCGTGGCCGGCAGCCCTCAGCGCCGGGACGTCGTTCATCTTGGCGCCGTCGATCCACTCCATGGTGATGACGTCGCGGCCGGTCCGTTCCCAGTCCACTTCAGGCACGCGGAAACCTGGGTCGTCCGCCGTGTTTTCGGCAATCTCGGAAAGGGCTGCAGCCTCCAGGCGCAGGTCCATTTCCATCTTGGTCGTCTGTTCCAGCGTCCGCGTCACCTCAATCGGGCGAAGCCGGCGGCTGGAGGGCATCAGGCGTTCCTGCATGCGGGCAACCACATACATGCCTTCGATGTCATTTGCGAAACGCTGGCGCACGCCGGGGCGCACCACTTTCACGGCCATCTTTTTGCCGTTCACTTCGGCCGGGTGCACCTGCGCGATCGAGGCGGCCGCAATCGGCTCTTCGAACGATGTGTAGAGATCACTGATCGGGCGGCCAAGCGAGGTCTCGACGGCGGTTTTGGCAGCATCCGTGGGGAAGAAGGCCATCCGGTCCTGCAGCATGGCAAGATCGACGGCCCAGTCGACGCCGACGACATCCGGGCGGGTGGCGAGAAATTGGCCGATCTTCACATAGGAAGGACCAAGCCTTCCCACGGCGCGGGTCAGCCTTTCGCTGCGGGGCTGCTTCTTCGCCCTGAAACGGGTGAGCGGCTCGAGCATGGACTTGAGAATGCCGACGGCCGGCGGCAGGTCCTGTGTCGGCAGGGCCGAAACCACGCCTTCGCGGACAAGAACCCAGCCGACACGGGCGAGCCGGAAATAAGCGCCGATCGTGCTCATCGCTTCAGAGCTTCCAGCCGGAATGCAGCGCCGCGATCCCGCCGGTATAATTGGTGTAGCTCACGCGCGAAAAACCGGCGGTGCGGATCATCGCTGCGAAATTTTCCTGGTTGGGGAATTTGCGGATCGATTCCACCAGATACTGGTAGGGCTCGGAATCACCGGTGATCATCTTGCCGAAGCGCGGGATCGCCCGGAACGACCACTCGTCGTAAAACTTGTCGAGCAGCGGAAGTTCAACTTCCGAAAATTCCAGAACCAGCAACCGTCCGCCACGCTTCAGCACGCGAAAGGCTTCAGACAGCGCCACGTCGATGCGCGGAACGTTGCGGATCCCGAAGGCGACCGTATAGGCGTCGAAGGAATTGTCCTCGAAGGGCAGGGATTCTGCATTCGCCTCGATGAAATCGAGATTGCCGGACAGCTTTTTCTTCTGCGCCCGCTCGGCACCCACGGCCAGCATCGAGCCATTGATATCGAGCACCGTCGTATGGGCCTTGAGGCCCGAGGCCTCGACGATGCGGAATGCGACGTCGCCGGTGCCGCCCGCCACATCCAGCGTCCGGTAGCTCGCATCCTTGCGCGGATTGAGCGCGGTAATCATCGCGTCCTTCCACACCCGGTGCATGCCCGCCGACATGACGTCGTTCATCACGTCATAGCGCTTGGCGACCTTGTGGAATACGTCGTTGACGAGGCCCTGCTTTTCCCCATCGGCCACCTGGCGGAAGCCATAGGAGGTTTCCATTCCGCCTTCGGCGCGGGTGCGGGCTTCGGTCATGGGCAGCTCCTCGGTGTCTCTATCCAGGCGGACCATAGCGAAACCGGTTTCCGGACGCTATGTGGTGGATTACCGCCCGGTCTATAGAGCACCGGCGGCATCGTTGAAACAGGAAGTTAGGTAGACCATGCCCGAATTGCCAGAGGTCGAAACCGTTCGTCGCGGCCTTTCTCCGGCCATGGAGGGAGCAAAGCTTGCAAGGCTGCAGCTGAACCGCACCGATCTGCGCTTTCCGTTCCCGGAAAATCTTGTCGCCGCAGTCGAAGGCCGGCAGATCATCGCGCTGGGAAGACGCGCCAAATACCTGCTGATCGACCTCGAAGACGATCTCACCATCATTGCCCATCTCGGCATGTCCGGCTCGTTCAGGGTCGAGGAAGAGGCGCTTGGCACATTTCATCATCCGCGCTCCAAGGACGAGAAGCATGACCACGTCGTCTTTCATCTGGAGCGTGGCAACGAGACATTGAAGGTCATCTATAATGATCCGCGCCGTTTCGGCTTCCTGCATCTGGCAAAGCGCAGCGAGCTCGATCTCTACCCGGCATTTGCGCAACTCGGTCCGGAGCCGACCGGCAACGCGCTCGATGCGGAGTATCTCGGCAAGCGGTTTTCCGGCAAGGCGCAGCCATTGAAGAGCACGCTGCTCGATCAGACCGTGATCGCCGGTCTCGGCAATATCTATGTCTGCGAAGCGCTGTGGCGCGCGCACCTGTCGCCGAAGAGGGCAGCGGGCAGCATCGTCACGCGCAAGGGCCGGCCGAAGAAGGAGCTGGTGCTGCTGACGGAAGCGATCCGCGCTGTCATTGCCGATGCGATTGCAGCCGGCGGCTCGTCTCTGCGCGACCATATCCAGACGGACGGCTCGCTTGGCTATTTCCAGCATTCCTTCTCTGTCTATGACCAGGAGGATAAGCCCTGCCGCACGCCGGGCTGCGGCGGCACCGTTTCTCGTATCACCCAAGCCGGCCGCTCCACCTTCTACTGCCCGCGCTGCCAGAAGTGATCAGCCGTTGCAGGCGATGTTTGAAGGCGCGTCCCTATAAGGAGAGTGGGAGGGGTTATGGTCGCGAAAAGGACGCGGGACTTCGCCAAACGGCAAATTCAGCAGCACCCTTCATGCGAATCCGCGTTGACGAGGCGCGCTATACCGGTTATATGCCCGCCCACAGTTGGGAAAGCCTGATCGACGGCTTCCTCTATTGCTCCCGAATTGCTGGATTGATGGTCGCAGGACCTACGCGGCAACGGCGGAGTTTTGGTTCGAATTCGTAGAGAGGCATGATATGGCCAATACAACTTCGGCGAAAAAAGCGACCCGCAAGATCGCTAGCCGTACCGCAGTCAACAAGTCCCGCCGCTCGCGCGTTCGTGGCTTTATCCGCAAGGTTGAAGAAGCGATCGCAACGGGTGACGTATCCGTCGCTGCTGCTGCTCTGAAGGCAGCTCAGCCGGAAATCGCACGCGCTGCAACGAAGGGCGTCCTTCACAGCAACACGGCGTCCCGCAAGGTCTCGCGCCTGGCAGCTCGCGTCAAGGCACTCTCCGCCTAATATCACCTTTAGCGTGCATGCATCAAAAGCCTGGTCGGTCGACCGGGCTTTTTGTGATTCTCGGTCCTTTGTACTTCGTTAACCGGCTCAGTAACGGTTACGTGTCAGGTGCGTGACAGATTTTCCCGATGAATTACAAAGGCTTATGAGAGGTCTGCCCAAGTCTGGCGGCAATTCCGCCAACCCGCCGCCTGCTTTCTGAGTCAAGGTTTTTTTTATTTTTTCTCTGAATCGTACCATCAGAAATAGATGGATTTTGAATCCCATTGATTCAACTGGGATTCTTCTCCGCAACCCTCCGGCCATTCAAATCGCGCCCAGAGAGTCAACGGTCGCGCTCGGATTTTGCGTAAAATTCATCATTGATCTTGCCATTTGATCCTGCCTAAATGGCTTTTAGCGAGAGGCATGGAGTTCACTCCTAGAGCCTGCCGACAACCGCTCGACACCGAGCGGCCCGGGGACTTTAAGCAGCTTGCGGCGAGATGTTTTTCTCGTTTCCTTATTTAACCGATGGTTGCAAGCCGGAAATTGGCTTTTCCGGCAACAGCTGAACTTATGCGTGACGGGGCCGACTGGGGAGTCGGAAGAAGGCATTGGGAAGTCAGCGGCTCTTCATAACGAGGATGGAGCGTGCGCTGAGTTGCGGGTTGGCTCCCGCAGGTCTGGATCAGACGAGGTGATCCGGATCGATCTTTGATGGTCCGGGCGGTTGGCCTGGAACTTTAATCGATGGGGAAGGGCAGTCATCGTTTCCTCGCGGAGACGGGCTGTCGGACGTAGTTAAAAAGAATGTGTCCTGGCGGGAAACAGAACCGCCGGGCTCCTATGGAAAAGGCGGCGAATAATGCAAATGAATAACGTATCGGCTCGTGCAACCGGCAACGGGGGCAATGCACGACAGGCGTTTGATTCCGTTTGCGCACAGGCGGCAGGGGAAACACCAGTTATGAAGCATGATGCTCTTTTCGAGCGGTTCAGTGTGCGTCTTAAAGCACAGGTCGGCCAGGATGTTTACGCAAGCTGGTTTGCAAGACTTAAGCTTCACACCGTCTCGAAGAGTGTCGTCAGGCTCACGGTGCCCACGACGTTTCTGAAGTCTTGGATCAACAACCGTTATCTCGATCTGATCACGTCGATCTTCCAGGCGGAAGATGCCGAGATCCTCAAGGTGGAGATCCTGGTCCGCACGGCAACCCGCGCTGCAAAGCCGGTATCGGATGTCCAGGACGGCGTCATTGGCTCGGATGCTCCGGCACCTGTCGCGTCGCAACGCCCATCTGCACCGCGTGAGATCGGCAAGATCGCCACGTTCCCGACTGCCGCGTCCATCCCGGTTCGCCAGTCCTCGCAGCCCGGCCCGTTGTTCGGTTCGCCACTCGACAGCCGTTATACGTTCGACACGTTCGTTGAAGGCGCCTCGAACCGCGTGGCGCTTGCCGCTGCCAAGACGATTGCGGAAGCCGGTGCCGGTGCCGTGCGTTTCAACCCGCTGTTTATTCATTCCGGTGTCGGTCTCGGCAAGACCCACCTTCTGCAGGCCATTGCCAACGCCGCCGTCGGCAGCCCCCGCATGCCGCGCGTGGTCTATCTCACCGCCGAATACTTCATGTGGCGTTTCGCAACCGCGATCCGCGACAATGATGCCCTGACGCTCAAGGACAGCCTGCGCCATATCGATCTGTTGATCATCGACGACATGCAGTTCCTGCAGGGCAAGATGATCCAGAACGAATTCTGCCATCTGCTCAACATGCTGCTCGACAGCGCCAAGCAGGTCGTGGTTGCTGCCGACCGCGCGCCCTGGGAGCTGGAATCGCTCGATCCGCGGGTTCGCTCGCGTCTGCAGGGCGGCGTGGCCATCGAGGTCGAGACGCCGGACTACGATATGCGCATGGAAATGCTCAAAGGTCGTCTCGCGGCTGCCCAGCAGGATGATCCATCGCTCGATATCCCGCACGAAATTCTCGATCACGTCGCACGCAGCGTCGTCAGCACCGGTCGCGAACTGGAAGGCGCGTTCAACCAGCTGCTGTTCCGTCGCTCGTTTGAGCCGAACCTCTCGATCGAGCGCGTCGACGAGCTTCTCGCCCATCTGGTCGGCGCCGGGGAAGCAAGGCGCGTCCGGATCGAGGATATCCAGCGCGTCGTGGCACGCCATTACAACGTCTCGCGGCAGGAACTGGTCTCCAACCGCCGCACCCGCGTCATCGTCAAGCCGCGCCAGGTCGCCATGTACCTCTCGAAAACCATGACGCCGCGCTCCTTCCCGGAAATCGGCCGTCGGTTTGGTGGCCGCGACCATACGACCGTGCTGCACGCGGTTCGCAAGATCGAGGACCTGATCTCGGGCGACAGCAAGCTCAGCCACGAGGTCGAGCTTCTGAAGCGCCTGATCAACGAAAACAATCTGTGATCATCGACTAACCGACCCAAGCCGGCTCTTATCCATCGGATGAGAGCCGGTTTTTGTTTGTCCGGGCGTTGACGGGATTTGGCTTCTGGCGCACACCAATTTTTTTTGGTGTGCGAGGAGCGTATCGTGTTTCTTTTATCCGTGGCGACCATCTGGGCTGTCGCCTGCATTACCCCCGGGCCAAATACGCTGCTGGTGATCCGCTATTGCCTCACAGCACCGCGCAGGGTTGCCATTACGGCAGCCATGGGAACGATTACCGGAACATGCCTGTGGGGCTTTGCGGGCTGGCTCGGGATCAATGCCCTGTTTCAGGCAGCTCCCTTCGCCTATGTCGCGCTGAAGATCGTCGGCGGTCTTTATCTCGTATGGCTCGGCCTGCGCGTCTTCATGGATGTCCGGAAGGCCCGGACAACACCCGAATTTGCCCCCACAGAACGCGAGATACCGCTGAGGAAGGCTTACCGACTGGGGCTTGCGACCAACCTCGCCAACCCGAAATCGGCTCTCTTCGTTGCCTCGCTGTTTGCCGCTACCATGCCGGCGGGCACGCCGTTTCTCTACGGGCTAGCGGCAATCGCTGTCATGGTCGCGGTTTCGGCCTGTTACTATACGTTTCTGGTCGGCCTGATCACCCATCCGCGGGTAGCGAGCGCCTATCTCAAGGCCAAGCAGAAGATCGACCTCGGCGTTGCCACCGTCTTCGTCGGCTTCGGCACCAAGCTTCTCCTGTCACAGAAGTAAGAGCCATGGCGGAACACGATCAGACCCTCCGCTTCTACGCCGACAATGCGAAGGCCTATGCCGGTTATCGGGAAAAGGCGAACGAGATCCGGCTGGAAGCATTTCTCTCCCGCCTCTCTCCGGGTGCCCGAGTTCTGGAACTTGGCTGCGGCAATGGCCGCGACAGCGGTTTCATGATTGAACGCGGCTTTGACGTCACCCCGACGGATGGCGTTGCGGAAATGGCAGAGCAAGCCTCGCGCCGTCTGGGGCGTAGAGTCGCGCTACTGCGCTTCGGGGATATCGACAGCGTTGCTGCCTATAGTGGCGTCTGGGCCAATGCCTGCCTTTTGCACACGCCGAGAAATGATCTCGCCGATATCCTTGCCCGCATCCACCGGGCGCTGCGCCCTGGCGGCATTTTCTACGCAAGCTATAAGACCGGCGAGGAAGAGATGACGGATGCGATAGGTCGCTATTACAACAACCCGTCGCGGCCCTGGCTCGAACAGGCCTACAGGACCGTCACGTGGTCATCGCTCGAGATAAGCACGAACGACGGCAGCGGCTATGATGACCGGCCGACCGAATGGCTGCATGTGACGGCGGTAAAGGCCTAGTCAGCAGGCGAGGTCGGCAACGACAGCATCGAGGATCAGCATGCCGGACGGCGTGCAGCGCAGCCTGGAATTTCCCAGCCGCTCGATAAAGCCGTGTTCCAGAAGCCGCTCTTCGCGGACCGGGTCGGGATCGCGGCCGGAAAGCTCCTGCCAGCGCGCCAGGTCGACGCCTTCGGTCAGGCGCAGTCCCATCAGAAGCAACTCGTCCGCCTGCTCGTCGAAGCCTAGCAGTTCCTGGTCGACCATGCCGTGGCCTTGTGTCTCGACCTGATCCAGCCAGGTCTCCGGACGCCGCTCGGTGGCAGTGGCGATCTTGTCGCGTCCCCGCGTCAGACGGCCATGCGCGCCGGGACCGATGCCGGCATAATCGCCATAGCGCCAGTAGGTCAGGTTGTGCCGGCTTTCGGCACCCGGCTTGGCGTGGTTGGAGACCTCGTAGGCCGGCATGCCATGCGCTGCGGTGATCTCCTGCGTCGCCTCATAGAGAAGCGCCGACTGCTCGTCATCTGGAACGATCAGCTTACCAGCCTTGTGCAGGCCGTAGAACGGCGTGCCTTCCTCGATCGTCAGCTGATAGAGGGAAAGGTGATCGACGGCATAGGAAATGGCCTGCTTCAGCTCCGCTTCCCAGGCCTCCACGGTCTGCTTGGGACGGGCGTAGATCAGGTCGAACGACATGCGCGGAAAGATCTCGCGCGCCAGCTTGATCGCCTTCAGCGCGTCTGCCACGTCATGCAGGCGGCCGAGGAATTTGAGATCCGTATCGTTGAGCGCCTGCACGCCCATCGAAACCCGGTTGATGCCGGCAGCCCGGTAGCCGCGAAAGCGCTCCGCCTCGACGCTTGAAGGGTTCGCCTCCATCGTGATCTCGATCCCGTCAGGCACATGCCAGTGCTGCGCGATCCCGTTGAGGATCGCCCCGACGGTTGAAGGATCCATCAGCGAAGGCGTGCCGCCGCCCAGAAAGATGCTCGTGACCGTCTTCGGCCCGCTCATCTTGCGCATCGTCTCCATCTCTTTCAGAAACGCGGCGGTGTAGCGAAGCTGATCCACGGGCTGGTGGCGGACATGGCTGTTGAAATCGCAATAGGGGCATTTGGCCGCGCAAAACGGCCAGTGCACGTAAACGCCGAAGCCCGGCTCACCCGTGTCGGGTAGCAGCATGCCGGAAAAAAGGGGAGCGACGGCGTTCAATGGGGATCAGGCCTCCAGGCAGGTTTCGACGAACAGCTTGAACGCGCGGGCCCGGTGCGAAAGCGCGTGCTCATCGCCAGGCTTCCAGCCGTGCTTTTCCTCGCTGGTCATTTCGCCGAACGTGGTCTCGTGACCTTCCGGCTGGAAGATCGGGTCGTAACCGAACCCGGCAGCACCGCGCGGCGGCCAGGCGACAACGCCCTCGACATCGCCGCGGAAGAGTTCGGTGTGGCCATCCGGCCAGGCAAGGCAGAGAACGCTCACAAAACGGCAGCTGCGCTTGTCGGGCGTGGTCGCACCCTTTTCCTGCAGCGCGTCTTCCACCTTCTGCATCGCCATCGCGAAATCACGGCTGCCATCCTCGCGCTCGGCCCAGTTGGCGGTATAGACACCGGGAGCACCGTCCAGCGCATCGATGACGATGCCGCTATCGTCGGAAAGGGCGGGCAGGCCGGACGCCTTGGCAGACGCAAGCGCCTTGATCGCCGCATTTTCCTCGAATGTCGTGCCGGTCTCGTCCGGTTCCTCGAACTTCAGTTCGGCTGCGGACTTTGCCGAAAAGCCGAACGGACCGATCAATTCGGCAATCTCACGGATCTTGCCGGCATTGTGGCTGGCAACGACGATCGTTTTCGTCTCAAGCTTGCGCATGAAGGTTCCTATAGATTCCAGAGCCTCGGCTCTGCGCATTCCAGACTGTTGCCGGCCGGGTCGCGGAAATAGAGGGATCGGGCGCCGGTTGGCCAGCGAAAATCGCTTTCAATCACGATGCCCGC
Source organism: Velazquezella soli (assembly GCF_977018685.1). Lineage (NCBI taxonomy): Bacteria > Pseudomonadati > Pseudomonadota > Alphaproteobacteria > Hyphomicrobiales > Rhizobiaceae > Velazquezella > Velazquezella soli. The sequence goes on along the minus strand of NZ_CDRNXF010000004.1, from coordinate 117,984 downwards.
CTTGTTGAGCTTTTCGACCATTCTGTCAATCGCCGGGCCGTCCATACGAAAGCACACATGCCCCGGTCCTGTCGTGCCATGCGGCGGAACCGGCAGCGCATCATCAGGCGGCGACTTCAGCGTCTCGGCGCGATTGAAGATCAACAGGATGCCGGGTCCGCATCGGTAAAACACGTGGCGATCGCCGGCCCGCAGCACCCGCTCAAGCCCGAGCAGTTCACCGTAAAAGGCTTCCGCCGCATCGAGATCATCGACATAGAGCGCTGTTTCGAGAATGCCGTCGATCAAAACAGTGGCTCCCTTGTCTGATGCTGCCCCGCCATGAAGGCGGGGGAGGAGGTTCGATCGAGAGGTAGTCTCTCCGGAAAGGAAGACTGCCCCTCGCAACTCTTGAATCAGCCAGCGTTGAAATCAGCCGCCGATCGCCTGCTTCTGCAGCGCTACCAGTTCCCGGGTGCCGTCCTGTGCCAGCGACAGCAGGTTGAGGAATTCCTCCTGGCTGAAGGGAGCACCCTCGGCCGTGCCCTGAATCTCGACGATGCCGCCGCTACCCGTCATGACGAAATTCGCGTCTGTCTCGGCGGCCGAATCTTCGAGATAGTCGAGATCGATGACCGGCTGGCTTGCAAAGATGCCGCACGAGATCGCCGCGACATGGTCTTTCAGAACCTTGTCGAGCTTGATCATCGAGCGGGTGTCCATCCATTTCAGGCAATCGTACAGCGCCAGCCAGCCGCCGGTGATGGCCGCCGTACGGGTGCCGCCATCGGCCTGGATCACGTCGCAGTCGATGGTGATCTGCTTTTCGCCAAGCGCGGAAAGATCGACCACGGCGCGCAGCGAACGGCCGATCAGGCGCTGGATTTCCTGGGTGCGGCCACCCTGCTTGCCGGTCGCAGCCTCGCGCTTCATCCGGTCGCCGGTGGCGCGCGGCAGCATTCCGTATTCGGCGGTGACCCAGCCCTTGCCGGAATTGCGCAGCCACGGCGGCGTCTTTTCTTCAAGGCTTGCGGTGCACAGAACATGGGTATCGCCGAACTTGACGAGACAGGAGCCCTCGGCATGCTTGGAGAAATTGCGCTCGAACGAAATCTTGCGCATCTGATTTGTCTGTCTGCCTGAAGGCCGCATCCGTCACTCCCTGGATTATTGTTTCCGCCTTCTAAGGCTCGGAGCCGTCATTTGCAAAGAATTTCCCTTTTGCGGATGCGCAAGTGAGCGACTATATCTGGGAGATGAGATCAGCAGCATGGTAAAGGGGCCAATGGTATTTCCGGGACTGACGGGTCGCGACAACGGCTCCGTGCTTGATGATCGTTCGCGGGAAATCTTTCGCCGCATCGTGGAAAGCTATCTGGAATCCGGCGAGCCGGTCGGTTCGCGCAATCTGTCGCGACTTCTGCCGATGTCGCTGTCACCGGCTTCCGTGCGCAACGTCATGAGCGATCTCGAAGAGCTCGGCCTCATCTACTCGCCGCATATCAGTGCAGGCCGCATGCCAACCCAGACAGGGCTGCGGTTCTTTGTCGATGCCTTCATGCAGGTCGGCAATCTCTCGGAAGAAGACCGCGCCAGCATCGACCGGCAGATCCGTCCGCCTGATCGCGATCAGACGCTCGAAAACCTGATGGCGGATGCAAGCCTGATGCTGTCGGGCGTCTCGCGTGGTGCTGGCATTGTCATCACCGCCAAGAACGATCCGGTCCTCAAACATGTCGAGTTCATCCGCCTAGAGCCGACCAAGGCGCTCGCCGTCCTCGTTGGCGATCATAACCAGGTGGAGAACCGCATCATCGATCTGCCGGCCGGCGTAACCTCGTCGCAGCTCGGCGAGGCCGCAAATTTCCTCAACGCGCATCTCGCCGGCCAAACGCTGCCGGAATTCCGCGGCCAGATGAAAATGCTGAAGGAACAGGTCGCAAGCGAGCTTCACACGCTGTCGCATGATCTGGTGGAGCGTGGTCTGGCTTTCTGGTCTGGTGATCAGGAGGACGGAAAGCCGGGCCAGCTCATCGTACGCGGCCGGGCAAATCTTCTCGAAGGTCTGGCTGACGTCAGCGATCTCGATCGGCTGCGTCTGCTGTTTGACGATCTCGAAAAGAAGGACAGCCTGATCGAGATCCTCGACCTTGCCGAAAAGGGACCGGGCGTGCGGATCTTTATCGGTTCGGAAAACAAACTGTTCTCCCTGTCCGGCTCCTCGCTCATCGTTGCGCCCTATCGTGATGGCGAGGAACGCATCGTCGGCGCGGTCGGCGTGATCGGCCCAACCCGGCTGAATTACTCGCGCATCGTGCCGATGGTGGATTACACGGCGCAGCTGCTTGCAAGGCTATCCCGCTAGGATGTTCCCAAGGCCTTGATTTTTTCGCCCCGAACCTCGATATCGGGCGCAACCACCCTTCCAGATTCCAATACGCACCGGAGACCGTCATGACCGACGAAACCAAGAAGAACGGACCTGACGCAGCTGCTGTCGAAAACACGGCGGAAGCCGTGGCATCCGCTCTCGAAGACGCCGCCGATCAGAGCGCAGGGGAAGCCTTCTTCGCGCAGGAGCCCGATCCGATCGATGTGCTCAAGGCTGAAAATTCCGATCTGCGCGATCGCTTCATGCGGCTTGCCGCTGAAATGGACAACCTTCGCCGCCGCACCGAACGTGAAGTAAAGGATGCCAAGTCCTACGCCGTCTCGGGCTTTGCCCGCGATATGCTGGCCGTCTCGGACAATCTGCGCCGCGCGCTCGACACTGTTCCGGCAGACAAGCGTGCCGGAGCCGATGCGACGCTGACGAGCCTGCTTGAAGGCGTCGAAATGACCGAGCGTGGCATGCTGTCGACACTCGAGCGGCACGGCGTCAAGAAGATCGATGCCGAAGGCGAGAAGTTCGATCCGAACTTCCATCAGGCCATGTTCGAGATCCCGAATGCGGATGTACCCAACAACACTGTCATGCAGGTCGTCCAGGCCGGCTTCATTATTGGCGAACGCGTCTTGCGCCCGGCCATGGTCGGCGTCGCCAAGGGCGGCCCGAAGGTTGAAGCAGCGGCGGCTGAAGACAAGAAGGACTGAGCTCCTTAGAGCCTTTCCAAGAAAAATGGGCGCCTCGGGCGCCCATTTGCGTTTGGCGACCGCGGGTAAGGATCAGTGCGTCGTATCCAGCGAAACATGCGCCAGGGAACGGATCAGGGCCAGTTCCGAATTGAGATGGGCTCGGGTCTTCTTGTCCGCATCGCCGATCAGTCCCTCCTGACCATCGGCAATTTTGAAGATTGCATCGAGCTCATCGAGAAGATGGGGATCCTTGATCGCCAGCAGGATGATAACCGCCTTGAGCAGTCTGTCATTCGCAGCGATCCTGGCACGTATGTCGTCATTCATGTCTATCTCCTTCAACGGGAAAGACATGTGGCGTATTTGACAAAAGGCAATTCTAAAGAGGGCTCGAAAACAAGATTAGCCGCTCCATTCGAGGGTGAACGCGCGGCTTTACTCTATAGAAAAGGAGTATAGAGCCGCCTCAGGCGGCGTGGTTTGCCTGTTCTGCATTCAGAAAGGCGTAGATTGCCGACGCGGAATCGGTCTTGCGAAGCTTGGCAACGAGATCCTGATCGCGCAATACGCGGGCAATACGCGAAAGCGCCTTCAGGTGGTCGGCACCGGCGCCCTCTGGGGCGAGCAGCAGGAACACAAGATCGACCGGCTCGTCATCAAGCGCTTCGAAGTCGATCGGCGATTCCAGGCGGGCGAACACGCCCTTGATGGACGATATGCTGCTGAGCTTGCCATGTGGGATGGCAATGCCGTGGCCAACGCCCGTCGACCCCAGCCGCTCCCGTTGCAGGATGACGTCGAAGATCTCCCGCTCGGGAACACCCGTCAGCTTGGCCGCTTTCACAGCAAGTTCCTGAAGAAGCTGCTTCTTGGAGGTCACTTTAAGGGCAGGAACAATCGCATCTTGCTGCAGCAAATCCGCCAAAGCCATTCTTATCATCCTTTTGCCGCGAAGGGCGAAGAGAGCGCCAAAGGCGCTCTCCCGAGAGTTTTTAGTTCTTCATACCGGTGGAATCGATCCAACCGATATTTCCGTCATTGCGCCGGTACACGATGTTCAGCTCCTTTCCAGGGCTGCGGAACAACAGGACCGGTTCGTCCGTCATGTCGAGCGCCATCACGGCGGTCGCAACGGACATCGTCATCAACTGCTTCGTGCTTTCCGCAACGATGGTCGGTGCGAAATCGTCTGGCACGTCGTCTTCTTCATCCGGTACACGGTCCATGACCGTGTAAGCCACTTCGGAAAAACCGTTCGCGTGATTGCCGGCGTGATGGTCCTTCAGTCGACGCTTGTAGCGACGAAGGCGTTTTTCGATCCGCTCCGCTGCAGCATCGAAACTTGCCTGTGGATCATTCGCTTCTCCGGCCGCATGCAGGACGATCCCGGTATCGAGATGCACCTTGCAATCTGCCGAAAAACGCGAGCCGGACTTCTCGACGATCACCTGACCCGAATACCCCCCGTCGAAGTATTTGGTCACTGCACCGCCGATGTGGTCCTCGATCTTCTGTCGAAACGAGTCGCCGATTTCCATATGTTTACCGGATACACGCACACTCATGGAGTTACTCCTTATTGTCGTGACTTGCATGTTCCAGTCTACGCCAACCGGCCTCTTGATCCAAGCGGTTCACGAATGGCAGGGCCAAATTGGTTTGGGAATTGGTTTAGATCCCGTGTCGCCCGGTCAGGTTGCGGCGGGTCTCTAAACTGCCATTAACGGAATGTCAATCTGTGCGGCACGTGTGGCGAATACCGGGTCGCCTATGACTGCCCTCGATATGTGAGGCTAGAACGCTGCCAGTTTCGCGATGGCGCGCTTTTCCCGCCTGCGTTGCACCGATGACGGAATATTCATCGCCTCGCGATATTTCGCCACCGTCCGGCGCGCAAGTTCGACACCGCCCTGCTTGAGGCTGATGACAATGTCGTCATCCGACAGGACGGCACTCGGCAGCTCATGAGAAATCAACAACCGGATGCGATGCCGCACCGATTCGGCCGAATGGGTGTCTCCACCTTCTTCCGCCGAGCCGATCGACACTGTGAAGAAGTATTTCAGTTCGAACAGGCCGCGTGGCGTCAGCACATACTTGTTGGAGGTGACGCGGCTGACGGTGGATTCGTGCATCTTGATGGCCTCTGCCACCGTCTTTAGGTTGAGCGGTCGCAGGTGATCGACGCCGTGCAGCAGGAAGGCATCCTGCTGGCGTACGATCTCGCTTGCCACTTTCATGATCGTCTTGGCGCGCTGGTCGAGGCTGCGGGCGAGCCAGTTCGCCGTCTGCATGCAGTCCGACAGAAAATTGTGATCTTCGCCGTTCTTCGGGCAGTGTTTGGAGACCGTGTTGAAATAGGTCTGGTTGACCAGAACGCGCGGCAGGGTATCGGGATTGAGTTCGACGTTCCATCCACCATCAAGCGATGGCCGGACCACGACATCAGGTGAGATAGACTGCGAGAACCCGCCCTCGAAGCCCGCACCCGGCTTCGGGTTGAGCTTGCGGATTTCAGCCATCATGTCGATCAGATCTTCGTCGTCCACGCCGCAGATCTTGCGCAGAGACGCAAAGTCACGCTTGGCGAGAAGATCGAGGTGATCGATCAGCGCTGCCATGGCCGGATCCAGCCGGTCGTTCTGGCGCAACTGGATCGCCAGGCATTCGCTCAGGCTACGGCAAAATACCCCGGGTGGATCGAAGGTTTGCAGCTGAACGAGAACGGCCTCTACCGCCTCCGGCGCCTTGCCGAGACGGGCCGCGACCTCTTCTATGTCGCCCTGGAAATAGCCGGCATCGTCCAGCTGGTCGAGCAGGTCCTGGGCGATCAACCGGTCGCCCGGGGTGGTCACCACGAAAGGCAGCTGTTGTCCGAGATGATCGCGCAGGGTCACCTGACCCGCAACGAAATCGTCGAGGTCGTAGTCCTCGCCGGCATCCCCGCCGGGCATCGATTTCCACTGGCCGAGAAGTTCGGGCGCGTCCGGCCGCTGTGCCGGTGCGTCGTCGGGAAACACGTTTTCAAGGCTGGCGTCGAGGTGATCGCCAAGCTTGGCCGTGCCGTCGCGGGTTGCGCTCTCATACCAGTCGAGGGAGCCGACATCGGCTTGCGCCGCCGATTGGCCTTCGAACTGTCCGTCATCCTCGCGCGAACCGGAAAATTCCAGATCGCGGGGATCAAGCGCGCCTAAATCCGCATCACCATCGCCGTCGCCTGCCGCTATTTCGAGCAGCGGATTTTTCTCGACTTCCTGGGCGATGAACTGGTTGAGTTCAAAATGCGTCATCTGCAGCAGCTGAATGGACTGCATCAGCTGCGGTGTCATCACCAGCGATTGGCTCTGTCGCAGAAAAAGACTGGCAGATAACCCCATGGCGGACGCGAAACTCCCGTGATCTCCTTAAAATCATGCGGTCATCGCACGATAGTCGAGAGGAAGACACCGAGATTATCGGTGCCATCCTTCAACTGGCACAAGAATTGCTTTTTTGATAGATTTGGTCAAGCGGCACGAAGCGGGAAAGTAGATTCTTTCTGGCCTCAGAGGCTGAACTTGTCGCCAAGGTAAAGACGACGAACATCCGGATTGTTAACGATATCGTCGGCCCTGCCATGCGTCAGGACTTCGCCTGCGTGAATAATGTAGGCGCGATCGATGAGACCAAGCGTTTCGCGGACGTTGTGATCCGTTATCAGTACCCCGATACCGCGCGCCGTCAAGTGGCGAACCAGGTTCTGGATGTCGGAAACGGAAATCGGGTCGACACCGGCAAACGGCTCGTCCAACAGCATGAAGGCAGGGTCGGTCGCCAGCGCGCGGGCGATCTCGAGGCGACGCCGTTCGCCACCCGACAACGCGACAGCCGCGGACTTGCGCAACTGGCTGATGTGGAATTCTTCCAGCAACTCGTCGAGCTTCGCTTCGCGCTTGTCGCGGTTCGGTTCGTGCACTTCCAGAACGGCGCGAATGTTGTCTTCGACGGACAGTCCGCGAAAGATCGAGGCTTCCTGGGGCAGGTAGCCGACGCCGAGACGCGCGCGCCGATACATCGGCATATGCGTCACCTCGTTGCCATTGATGGCAATCATGCCCTCATCGACAGGCACAAGCCCGGTGATCATGTAGAAACACGTCGTCTTGCCGGCGCCGTTCGGTCCGAGCAGGCCGACAGCCTCGCCCTTGCGAACGACCAGCGATACGCCGTTCACCACGCGCCGCGTGTCATAGGTCTTGGAAAGACCATGCGCCACCAGCGTACCCTCATAGCGCGCCTTGTCGCGTGCAATGAAAGGTTCGGTCACGGGCGACCGGTCGGCAGACCGGTTGGAGAGGAAAGGTATTTTCAAGGGCTTGGATTTCTATTGCTTAGGCCGCGACTTCGGGTCGAGCATAATTTCCACGCGGCCACCGCAGGAATCGAGCTTCGCCTGTCCGGTCGCCATCTGCACGGTCAGCTTGCAGCCGCGAAACACGTTGGCGCCTTCGGAAAGCACCACTTGCTTGCCGGAAAGCACGAAGGTCTGCGAGGTCATGTCGAACTCGCCCTTTTCGGCGGTCGCCTGCTGAGTGCCCGAGGTGAGGAAAACGGTGTCGTCGAGAAAGATCTTGTCGATGTCGGTGCTGCCGGAGGTCACCGAAGCGCCTTCACCTTTGTAAAGCACGGTCATCTTGCCGGCCTTCATCGTGGTCGTACCCTGCACCACCTGCACATTGCCGGTGAAGAAGGCACGTTTTTCCTGATCCTTGATTTCCAGCTGGTCGCTCTGGATCTGGATCGGCGCATCGTTGGAAAGCTTCAAGCCTTCCATCTTGCTGCTGGTGGTCTGGGCGGTCGCGCTGAAGGCAAGGCCGAACACGAGTCCGGTGGCCATCACGGCGGAAGAGATACGAAAGAGTCGATTCGTCATTGCGGCCGTGCCCTATTTGCCTTGGTTGCGGATGCGGGCAGGGTCGAGGTCGACCTGAACCTTGCCGATCAGGGTGATTGTGTGTCCCTTATCCGTTATCTTCAGGGAGTTCGCAACAATGGAACCCGCGTCCATGGAGATTTTGACCGGGTCCGGCGTATCCATCAATCCACCCGGTATATCGAGGCGGGCGGATTGGAAGCGCGCAGTAATCCCGTTGGACAAATTAACGTCGAATGGTTTGGTAAGATCCAGCTTGTCGGCGCCACGATCGAAGTCGGCTCCGGCGGCCGTGACACGCGCAACGACCTCGTCATTGATCGGCACGGCCGCCTTGACGTTTTCGAGGCTGATCATGTTCGGGTTCTGGATATCCTGCAATGCGCGGTTGGCAATCATCGAATAGCTGATGCCGTCGCTGTTGCGGCCGGAAATCGCGGGCCGTTCCATGACGATCTTGCCATTTTCGATGCGCGCGCTTTCGATCGACAGGTTTTCCGGCAGATAGGCGCGCACGATCGCCACCCCGATAAAGGCGGCGGAGATGATGGCTGCACTGATCGGCAGGAATATCTTGAGCTTGCGCACCCTTGCGGAATGGGCAAGTGCCGACTGATAGATATCGTCGGGCGACTGCCCGATCGCACGGGAAGCGCCGGCCAGGGCTGGGTTGCGGATATGCTGCAGCATTCTGCTCGTCCGGTCCTTTCCGGCAAGATTTGTCGTAAAGATGACTGGGCCGCCTGCGTTGAGATCGACGTAAGCGGCGCTAGTTGTTCACCTGCGGCCTCAATATGGTTTTTATCGTTCAACAAACAATAATGGATAACATAAAAACGTGATATGCCCGCTTGAAACAATAAGCCGGACCCTATTTGGGCTGGCTCGCTTTGAGGATTGAGAATGGATCAGATGGGGATTGCTGAACGGCGCCAGTTGCGTCGGAAACTGAGTTTCTGGCGGGTTGCGGCCCTCGTGTTTCTCGTCGGTATCGGTTTCGCGCTGTATCGGGTCACGGTCGGCACCAGTGGCAACTCCGCGGTCGCGCACGTCGCTCGCGTCGATATCTCAGGCATGATCCTCGACGACAGGGAATTGCTGGAGCGATTGGAGAAGATCGCCGAAAGCAGCCAGGCAAAAGCGCTCATCGTCTCGATCAATTCTCCGGGCGGAACGACCTATGGCGGCGAGCGCATCTTCAAGGCCATCCGCCATATCGCGCAAACCAAGCCCGTCGTCTCGCAGGTCCGCACCCTTGCCGCATCCGCAGGCTACATGATTGCGTCTGCTGGCGATCATATCGTCGCCGGCGAAAGCTCCATCACCGGCTCGATCGGCGTCATCTTCCAATATCCGCAGGTCGATGAAGCCCTGAAAAAGATCGGCGTGTCGCTAGAGGAGATCAAGTCCGCACCGCTCAAGGCCGAACCGTCGCCCTTCCATCCTGCCAGCGAAGAAGCCAAGACGATGATCCGCAACATGGTGATGGACAGCTACGCCTGGTTCGTCGACCTTGTGGCCGATCGCCGCAACATGCCGCGCGATGAGGTTCTGAAACTCGCTGACGGTACGATCTTCACAGGCCGTCAGGCGCTTGCCGTCAAGCTGGTCGATGAACTCGGCGGCGAAGACGAAGTTCGCGCCTATCTTGCGACCCGAGGTGTGGCCGAAAGCCTGCCCGAAGTGGAATGGAAGGATGGCAAATCCTCGTCCTCATTCTGGTTCGCCAGTGCCGTGGCGCAGTTTTTCCGCATGACCGGACTGGGCGACCAGATCTCCCCCGCAGCGCTTCGGATCTTCGGCTCCGACAAGTTGTTCCTTGACGGTCTGGTTTCCGTTTGGCAGGTTGGAAGCGACTGAAAGCCTAATTTTTTCAGGGGGCACCTAACTTTTTTCAGGGGGCAGAAGTGATCAAATCTGAACTGGTGCAGATCGTTGCAGCGCGCAATCCGCATCTCTACCATCGTGACGTCGAGAATATCGTCAATGCGGTCCTCGACGAGATCACTGATGCTCTCGCCGGCGGAAACCGGGTCGAGCTGCGTGGCTTCGGCGCCTTTTCGGTAAAGAACCGTCCGTCGCGCTCCGGCCGCAATCCACGCACAGGCGAAAGCGTCTTTGTCGAGGAGAAGTGGGTGCCCTTCTTCAAAACGGGCAAGGAATTGCGCGAGCGCCTCAACCCGGATCTTGCCGACGAGGATGATTGATCGCCTCGAAGGTCGGGCGTCACACTTGAAAGCATGACGCCGCCCTCTATTCTGCACTGGACGCCGGCAGCGATGACGGCGATCCATCGTTTGATTGTCACTTGCCGGGAGAAAACCATGACCAAGTTCAAGAGGATCGTGAGCCTCGTGATCTTTGTGCCCCTCGGCATCGTTTTGATCGTGCTGGCCGTCGCCAACCGTCAAAGCGTCACGCTCGCGCTCAATCCCTTCCGTCCGGAAGACAGCCTGTTGTCGCTGACGGCGCCGCTGTTTCTGCTGCTGTTCCTGGCCGTCCTGTTCGGGATGGCGCTCGGCTCGTTCGTGACCTGGTGGAGCCAGGGCAAACATCGCCGACAGGCGCGGATCGAAGCGCGCGAAGCCGTCCGACTGCAAAAGGAGAACACTGCCGCGGCCAAGCCGTCGCCGTCAGTCGTTCCGGCCAACCAGGCCATTGTTCCCGCCCCGGCCAGCAACGCCGCGCTTCCAGCCAGATAACGACCCGCGGTCAGAGCCCCTCGGTTCTGGCCTCCGCCGTCTTGGCGATGACCGCTGCGTTGAAGTCCGCAAAGAACTTTGCTGCCAGCTTCTCGGTTGTCGACCGCACGAGCTTGGATCCGAGCTGCGAGATCCGTCCTCCGGTTTGCGCACGCGCGATGTAATGCAGCACGGTCTCAGTCCCGTCTTCCTCAAGCCGCACGTCAGCCGCGCCCTTGGCAAAGCCCGCAATGCTTCCCTGACCCTCGGCGGAGATCGTGTAGCTTTCTCCCGCCCTGATGTTCGAAAGCGTGATCGTGCCGGCAAGGCCAAGCGAGATCAGGCTGAAGCGAACCTTGATGCTGGCGGCAAGTTCGTTGTCCGAAATCCACTCCAGCCGCTCGCAACCGGGAATGCACTGGCGGATGGTTTCGGCATCGTTCAGCGCGCGCCACACGATATCCCGCGGCGCCGCGATCCGTTCCTGCCCTTCGATATCCATCTCGATCTCCCGTTTCGCTGATTAGATAGGCGTCGAAGCGAGCGAAAACAGATCTGACGCTATTGCCGGCTTTGAAGAACGCGGCACAGATGCTATCTGCTGCGAAAGACAAGAACCCGAGCGGATGATCGCAGTGATGAACAAGGAAAGGCGGCCGACCGGCAAGCGCCCGGAGAAGCCAGCAGCCAAGGGCGCGCCTAAGTCGCCTGCCAAAAGCCCGGACAAGCGCCGCAGCGAAGCGGGCAGCCGTCCGGCCGTTGCCGCAACCCGCACCAGGTCGACCGGCCCCCAGGCTGCGCGCTCGGAAGGTCGGGCCGAAGCCCAAACCACCCAGTCGCGCCGTCCTGACAGACCACAGGCACAACCGCACGTACCGGTCGAAACGCGTCCGCTTCTTGCCCGCAGCGGCGATCTGCCAGCCGAACGCGTGCCGATCATTCTGGAATCGTCCGGCGCCGGCGATTTCCACCTGATCGACACCGGCCGCGGCCTGAAGCTTGAGCAATACGGCGATTACCGCGTCGTGCGCCCGGAAGCCCAGGCCCTGTGGCAGCCGACGCTTGCCGACGACATCTGGGAAAATGCCGACGCGATCTTCACCGGCGACACGGATGAAGACGGCATGGGCCGTTGGCGCTTTCCGGCGCAGACGCTCGGCGAAACCTGGCCTCTCGCCCTTCTCGGCATCGATTTCCACGGCCGCTTCACTGCATTTCGCCATGTCGGCGTATTTCCGGAACAGATCGTCCACTGGGCGTGGATGAAGGATCGCGTCGAGGAAGCCGCCAAGGCCGGACGCACCCTGAAAGTGCTCAACCTGTTCGGCTATACGGGCGTCGCGTCGCTGGTGGCGGCTGCCGCCGGTGCCGAGGTCACCCATGTCGATGCGTCGAAAAAGGCGATTGGCTGGGGTCGCGAAAACCAGGCCTTGTCGCGTCTCGAAAAGGCACCGATCCGCTGGATCTGCGAAGACGCGATGAAGTTCATCCTGCGCGAGGAACGCCGCGGCAACACCTACGATATCATTCTCACCGACCCGCCGAAATTCGGCCGCGGTCCGAATGGCGAGGTCTGGCATCTGTTCGATCATTTGCCGCTGATGCTCGATGTCTGCCGGCAGCTCCTGTCGCCCAAGGCTGTCGGCCTGGTGCTAACAGCCTATTCGATCCGCGCCAGCTTCTATTCCATCCATGAACTGATGCGCGAAACCATGCGCGGCGCAGATGGCGTGGTAGAATCGGGCGAACTCGTCATCCGGGAAGCGGGCCTCGACGGCAAAGTCCATGGCCGCGCGCTTTCCACCTCTCTTTTCAGCCGTTGGGTACCCGCATGAGCGATAATTTTCACAGAAACGGGCCACGACGCGTCGGGCAGGTGAAAGAAGTCACCTCGCTCGCCAACCCCATCATCAAGGACATCAAGCTTCTCACCGACAAGAAGCACCGGGAAGAAGCCGGTGCCTTCATGGCGGAAGGGTTGAAACTGGTCATCGATGCGCTGGAACTTGGCTGGTCGATCCGCACGCTCGTCTATGCCAAGGCTGCCAAGGCCAAGCCGCTGGTCGAACAGGTAGCGGCAAAGACCGTCGCGGATGGCGGCCTGGTGCTCGAGGTCAGCGAAAAGGTCTTGTCGTCGATCACGCGCCGCGACAATCCGCAGATGGTGGTCGGTATTTTCGAGCAGCGCTGGGCACGGCTTGCCGATCTGAAGCCTCAGGCTGACCAGACGTTTGTCGCGCTCGACCGCGTCCGCGATCCGGGCAATCTCGGCACGATCATTCGCACCGCCGATGCCGCCGGCGCCTCCGCCGTGCTGCTGGTCGGGGAAAGCACCGACCCGTTCTCGCTGGAAACAGTGCGCGCCACGATGGGCTCGATTTTCGCAATGCCGGTCATCCGCTGCTCTGCGGAAGAATTCTTAAGCTGGCAAAAGGGAGCGGGCGTCAGCGTCGTCGCCACCCATCTGGCCGGCGCCGTCGATTATCGCACGGCGGACTATACCAGGAAACCGGTCGTTCTCCTGATGGGCAACGAGCAGTCCGGCCTGCCAGACAGCCTTGCCCGCGCCGCCGATCGCACAGTCAAAATTCCGCAGCAGGGCAGGGCGGACTCGCTCAATCTCGCGGTCGCGACGGCAGTCATGCTGTTTGAAGCCCGCCGCCATCTGCTGACGCTGGAGGATAAATAATGACCGCTCGCGTTGGTTTCCTGTCTCGACCGATCAGTGCGGTCATCTTCATCATCATTGCCGTGCTGCTCGACCAGGCGATCAAGATCGCCGTCGAAAATTCGCTGCCGCTCGAGCAGATGGTGCCGGTCATTCCGTTTCTGGCGCTCTACCGCACCTATAATATGGGCGTAGCCTTCTCGCTTCTGTCCGGCATGGAGCGCGAATTCATCATCGGCATGCGCCTCGTCATCGTTGCCTTCGTGCTGTGGCTCTGGCGCCGCACGCCCAAGGACCGGCCCTTTGCCCATCTCGGCTATGCGATGATCATCGCCGGTGCGATCGGCAATCTGGTCGATGGCATCGTTTACGGGCACGTGGTGGATTACATCCTGTTTCACACCGCCACCTGGTCGTTTGCCGTGTTCAATCTCGCGGACAGTTTTATCAGCGTCGGTGCAGGTCTCGTCATTGTCGACGAGCTGTTCGGTCCCAAAGCGGCGGCATCCGTAGACGAGCAGAAGTAATTTTGCTCGACGGATAATTGTGAAATCGAGCGATTGGCATAATTTTACCGGATTGATCTAAGACTTCGGAAGGAAACCTCGGGTAATCTTTCCGTATGCGCGACATCGCCGAAATACAGAACCGTATCTCACAGGCCTTCACGTCGCTCGCGCCGAAGGACGGGTCTGACGACGCCGCATGGAATGGAGTGCCCCGCACGCCGGAGCAGCCGGTCGCGGCGAACGTCCAGAGACATCCAGGCGCTCTTCGCGCACTCTTCACGAAAATCCTCAAATGGCGCCGACCACAGGCCATTGCTCCCGACGTCTCGGGCTCTCCGCAGATCGCCAACGTCGTCCATGAGCTACGAACGCCACTGAACGGCATTCTTGGGATGACCCACCTCTTGGGTCAGACGAAGCTGACGGCGGAGCAGCAGAATTACTTGAGCGGTATCCGCCAGTCCGGCTACGCCCTGGCTCAACTGGTCGAAGATCTGCTGGATCATTCCACGATGGAGGCCGGCCGGTTCCGTCTCAACAACCGTGCAGCGGATCTGCGCCAGCTGATCGAAGGTGTCGTGGAAATGCTCGCTCCCCGCGCCCATGGCAAACGGATCGAGATCGCCGCCACCGTATCCGCCGCCGTGCCGGAGCTTCTCGACTTCGATCCTGCCCGCATTCGCCAGGTTCTGTTCAACGTCATCGGCAACGCCGTCAAGTTCACGACCACAGGCGGCGTGCTGGTTCGAGCCTTCATCGAGAACGAGACCGTGGCGATTTCTGTTGCCGATACCGGCCCGGGCATGACCGAGGAAGAGCAGACCCGGATCTTCGGTGCGTTCGAACAGGCAGGATCGGCGGAAACGCGCAGCGGCGGCACAGGTCTCGGCCTCGGCATCGCCTCGCGCATCCTGGCCGAATTCGGCGGCTCGCTGTCGGTCTCCAGCCGCAAGGGCAATGGCAGCGTCTTCACTATCCGCTACCCCATGCGTCTGGCCGAGGATGCGCCGGCCGGTGCTGCCGTTCGCAACCGCTCGCTGTTTGGCTCTCGCGTGCTTCTGCTCGCGCCAGATGGTCCGGCCGCCTTTGCGACCGTTTCCAGCATCGAAACACTCGGCGGCCGTGGGAGGCATGTGTCCGATCCCGCCCAGGTGCAGCTATTGATCGATCGGGCCAAAGCGACAGGCTCGCCCTATACCGATCTCATCGTCGATCACCGACTGGCCTCCGACTACGCGTGGGAACCGTCGCACGCGCCGCTGCACCGTATTCTACTGGTCAATCCGGAGGAAAGGGCGTCGCAACCCCAGGAATATTTCGATGCCTGGCTGATCCGGCCGCTGCGCGAAAAATCGCTGGTCGATGTCCTCAGTGGCCGCATGCGTGGTTTTGGCGCCCGCGACCGCCCGGTAATGGACGTGCCGGCTCCTGAAAATTCAAACTCGGTCGATCGCAAGCGGGAAGCCGGTCAGGCCCTCGATATTCTTCTCGGAGAAGACGATCCCGTCAGTGCGCTTCTGGTCGCCGCGGTTCTGCGCAAGGCAGGGCACACGGTTCGTTCCGTGGAGGATTTCGGAAGTCTCATCGAAGCCCTTGGCGAAAACCGCCCGGATGTCGTTCTCTGCGACATGCATATGCCCGGCGGCAACATCATGGATCTCATCTCTGCCGCCTCCAGAACCGCGCTGCAGCCGGTTCCCGTCATGGTGCTGACAGCCGAGAGCCGCGGCGAGGCGCGGCGCAAAGTCATCGATCAGGGCGCCTGCAAAGTACTTCAGAAGCCGCTCGATCCGGCTGTTCTGATTGAGGAATTGCGCCTTTTTGCGCAGGCTTCCAGCACGTCCTGACAGTCGCGTTGACGGGCCTTGCACCACTTCCTATTGTGACGATATCTGTCACGCTCTTGTTGCAGATGCATGTTTAAACGCGGGTGATCCAACCGGTACGGGAAGAATCACCATGGCTATCGAACTCCTGAACCGCACATTGACCTCTGAGACAAAGCAGGCCCCGGCTGCTGATCCGGCAAATAGCCGCGTTGGTAGCGATGTGTTCGGCCGCATCGGCACGCTGGAAACGCGGCTTGCCCGCAACCTGCGCGAAATCGATGCCGCCCAGGCCGTGCGCTACCGCGTCTTCGTCGAGGAGATGGGCGCCACGATTGAGCCCGAGGCGATGCGGCTTCGACGGGATATCGATAGCTACGATGCGATCTGCGACCATCTGCTTGTCGTCGACAACGCGATAGACGGTGAAATCGAAGACCAGATCGTCGGAACCTACCGGCTTCTGCGCCAGAGCGTCGCTGAGGCGAATGGCGGGTTTTATTCGACGTCCGAGTTCGATATCGCGCCACTTCTCGCCCGCCATCCCGACAAGCAGTTCATGGAACTCGGCCGCTCCTGCGTGCTGCCCGAATACCGCACCAAACGCACCGTCGAACTGCTCTGGCAGGGCAACTGGGCCTATGCGCTGAAGCATGGTGTCAATGCCATGTTCGGCTGCGCCTCTTTCCCCGGCGTGCGTCCGGAAGAACACGCGCTGGCGCTGTCCTTCCTCCATCACAATGCGCTGGTGAAGGACGAGTGGATGGTCCACGCATTGCCTGATCTCAATCGCAACATGGATCTGATGCCGGCCGAGGCGATCAATCCGCGCCAAGCGCTTTCCGCCATGCCACCGCTGGTCAAGGGCTACCTTCGCCTCGGCGCCATGATCGGAATGGGAGCCGTCGTCGATCAGGCTTTCAACACCACGGATGTGCTGATCGTGCTACCGATCGCATCGATCTCCGGCCGCTACATCAACTACTTCGGCGCCGACGCCGGTCGCTTCGCGAACTAGAGCGCTCTAGATTTGGAGCCTGGTCGGTCCGCAGTAGCGACCCACCATGTCGTGCACCGAGGATGGCAAGCGTTCGGACGCGGCGACAAGCCAGATCAGAAGATGGGAATCCGGCAACAGCCTCAATCGCGTCCGCCGTAGAACAGATCCTCGATCTCTTTGTCTAGCGCCTTATCCATGTCTTCCGGAATGAAGAACTGACCTTTAAGGAATCCGATCCGCCGTTTCCTGGGCCCGGTCACCTCGGGTGCGGCCGCCTCATCGACAGCAACCACCGTCACCAGCGGCTTGCCCGCTCTGGCGATCACGAACGGTTCCCCGTTCGCGGCTTCATCGACAAGCTGCGACAGGTTTTCTTCGGCTTCCTGAATGCTGACGGTCTTCATGAAACGGGAACTCCGATCGGACCAGATGAAACACCCTAATCCGATCGGCTGAAGCTTTCAACAAAAGCGTCGGCGCGGGGTCTCTCAGGACCCCGCGTTATAGGCCGCAATCGCCGCCATGTTGACGATTTCGGAGTCCTTCGCGCCCATCTGGGTGATCTGCACCGATTTATCCAAACCGACCAGAAGCGGCCCGATCAGCGTCGATGCGCCGATCTCCTGCAGCATGCGGGTGGCGATCGAGGCCGAATGAATGGCCGGCATGACAAGCACGTTGGCGGTGCCCGAGAGGCGGCAGAACGGATACTGCTCCATGCGGCTGGCATTGAGCGCCACATCGGCACCCATCTCGCCGTCATACTCGAAATCCACCCGGCGCCCGTCGAGGATCTTCACCGCCTCGCGGACACGCTCGGAGCGCTCGCCGATTGGCTGGCCGAAGGTGGAATAGGCAAGCAGCGCCACGCGGGGCTCGTAGCCCATGCGCTTGGCGACGCGTGCGGCTTCCACGGCGATGTCGGCGATCTGCTCGGCAGTCGGCATGTCGTGCACGGCGGTATCGGCCACGAAGATCGTCCGGCCGCGGGCCACAACGATCGACACGCCGATCACCTTGTGTCCGGGCTTGTCGTCGATGCAGCGGCGCACGTCGGAAAGAGCGGTCGCATAATTGCGCGTCGTGCCGGTTACCATTGCATCCGCATCGCCCACGGCCACCATGGTCGCGGCAAAATGGTTGCGGTCGTGGTGGATCAGCCGCTGCACGTCACGCAGAAGCAGTCCCTGGCGCTGCAGGCGGGCGTAGAGGAAGTCGATATAGGTATCGACGCGCTTGGAAATGCGCGCGTTGATGATCTCGATGCCGGGGCGTTCGAGGTCGATACCGGCCTTTTCCGCCGTCTCGCGGATCACATCGTCGCGACCGAGCAGGATGGCGGTGCCGAGACCCTGGCTGCAGAAGGAGATCGCGGCCCGCATGACCTGCTCTTCTTCGGCTTCGGCAAACACCACGCGCTTGGGGAAGCGGCGAACCCGGTCGTAGATCCCTTGCGTCGTTGCAGCGATCGGGTCGCGGCGGGCGGAAAGCTCGCGACCATAGGCGTCAAGGTCGGTGATGTCGCGGCGCGCTGCTCCGCTTTCCATCGCGGCTCTGGCGACGGCGACGGGAATGGCCGAGATCAGCCGCGGATCGAACGGCACGGGAATGATGTATTGCGGCCCGAAACGCGGCCGGTTGCCCTGGTAGGCGGCAGCCACGTCATCAGGCACGTCCTCGCGGGCAAGATCGGCCAGCGCCTGCGCTGCGGCAATCTTCATCGCATCGTTGATCTGGCGGGCTCGCACATCGAGCGCACCGCGGAAGATGTAGGGAAAGCCCAGCACGTTGTTGACCTGGTTCGGATAGTCCGAGCGGCCGGTCGCCATGATCGCGTCGTCGCGGATCCGCGCCACTTCTTCCGGCGTGATTTCCGGATCGGGATTGGCCATCGCGAAAATGATCGGCTTGTCGGCCATCGAGCGGATCATCGCTTCGGTAAACGCACCCTTCTGGGAAAGACCGAACACCACGTCGGCACCCTTCATCGCCTCTTCCAGCGTCCGGCTGTCGGACTTCACGGCATGTGCGCTCTTCCACTGGTTCATGCCCTCGGTGCGGCCCTGGTAGATCACGCCCTTGGTGTCGCAGAGGATGATGTTGGCAGGGTTGAACCCCATCGCCTTGATCAGCTCGATACAGGCGATCGCGGCAGCACCAGCGCCATTGCACACCAGCTTCGTCGTCTTGAGGTCGCGGCCGGTGAGTTCCAGCGCGTTGATGAGACCGGCGGCGGCGATGATCGCCGTACCGTGCTGGTCGTCATGGAAAACCGGGATGTCCATCAGTTCGCGCAGACGGCTCTCGATGATGAAGCATTCCGGCGCCTTGATGTCCTCAAGGTTGATGCCGCCGAAGGACGGGCCGAGATAGCGCACGCAGTTGATGAATTCGTCTACGTTTTCCGTATCGACCTCGAGATCGATACTGTCCACATCGGCAAACCGCTTGAACAGGACAGACTTGCCTTCCATGACCGGCTTGGATGCCAGTGCACCGAGATTGCCGAGACCAAGGATTGCCGTGCCGTTGGAAATCACGGCCACCATGTTGCCGCGCGTCGTGTAGTCGTAGGCCTTGGAAGGGTCGGCGGCGATCGCCAGAACCGGCACGGCGACTCCAGGCGAATAGGCAAGCGAAAGGTCGCGCTGCGTCGCCATCGGCTTTGTCGGAGTGATCTCAAGCTTGCCGGGGCGTCCCTGCGAGTGGAAATCCAGCGCTTCCTGCTCGGTCACCGACGCTCTGTTGCGCGTGTTCTTTTCCGGCGTCTTGTCGTTTGCGGGCATTGGCCTCTCCAGCTTTTTGTGGGCAGCGCCCCTCGAGGTCGCGGGGGATGTTGTAATTCAAGGGTCATCACCGATAGTGTCGCCTCTTTCCAGACGCAACAACAAATCTGCGCAACAAACATTGGTGCCGTGACCCATTTTCAAAGACCTACGCTCGATGCCCTGACGACCGACCAGCTGGCTTCGGAGGAAAGCCGCACGTCGGCAACGCCGATGATGGAACAGTTCATCGAGATCAAGGCCAACAATCCCGGATCGCTGCTGTTTTATCGGATGGGCGATTTTTACGAGCTGTTCTTCGAGGATGCGATCGATGCCTCGCGCGCGCTCGGCATCACGCTGACGAGGCGCGGCCAGCATATGGGGCAGGACATTCCGATGTGCGGCGTGCCTGTCCATGCAGCGGATGACTATCTGCAGCGGCTGATCATGCTCGGCTTTCGCGTCGCCGTTTGCGAACAGGTGGAAGATCCGGCGGAAGCGAAGAAGCGCGGCTCCAAATCGGTCGTCAAACGCGATGTCGTGCGGCTCGTCACACCCGGCACGATCACTGAGGAAAAGCTGCTCGTCGCTTCGGAATCCAACTACCTGATGACGCTTGCCCGCATCAAGGGCGCTGCTGAACCTCTGATGGCGCTTGCCTGGATCGATATCTCCACCGGCGTCTTCCGGTTGGCGGAAACCGAGCCCTCGCGCCTGCTGGCTGATATCCTGAGGATCGAGCCGCGCGAACTGATCATGCCCGATACGATGTTTCACGATGCGGAGCTGAAGCCGGTCTTCGACGTGCTTGGCCGCGTCGCTGTGCCGCAGCCTTCGGTTCTGTTCGACAGCGCCACGTCGGAAGGCCGCATCGCGCGCTATTTCGGCGTCGGCACGCTCGATGGCTTCGGCACGTTTTCCCGCGCCGAAATGGCAGCGGCCGCAGCGGCCATCGCCTATGTGGAAAAGACCCAGATGGCCGAGCGCCCGCCGCTCGGGAGGCCCGAGCGCGAAAGCGGCGCCTCGACGCTCTTCATCGATCCAGCCACCCGCGGCAATCTGGAACTGACGAAAACCTTGTCAGGCGAGCGCGAAGGCACGCTTCTGAAGGCGATCGACCGAACCGTCACCGGCGGCGGTGCAAGGCTTCTGGCCGAACGGCTGATGTCGCCGCTGACGGATCCCGACCGCATCAACCGCCGGCTCGATTCCGTCTCCTTCCTCCGTGACGAGCCGGGCCTGTGTTCGGATCTACGCTCCTCGCTGAAACATGTGCCGGATATGCCGCGCGCCCTGTCCCGTCTGGCGCTCGATCGCGGCGGCCCGCGGGATCTCGGTGCGATCCTTGCAGGTCTTGAAGCAGCGCGTGGTGTTGCAAGCTTCCTCGATGGCGCAATGCTGCCGCAGGAACTGTCGGAGGCTCTCGATGATCTGAAGATGCTGCCGGGAGAACTCGAAACCCTGCTTGGCAGCACGCTTGCGCAAGACCTTCCGCTCCTCAAGCGCGATGGCGGCTTTCTTGCGGATGGTGCACGTGCCGAACTGGACGAGGTCCGCGCACTGCGCGATCAGTCGCGCAAGGTCATCGCCGGGCTGCAGCTGCAATATGCCGAAGAGACCGGTATCAAGTCGCTCAAGATCAAGCACAACAACGTGCTCGGCTATTTCATCGAGGTGACGGCTGGCAATGCCGGCCCGATGACCGATACGCCGGAAGCCAAGGCGCGCTTCATCCACCGACAGACCATGGCGAATGCGATGCGCTTCACCACGACCGAACTGGCCGATCTCGAAAGCCGCATCGCCAACGCCGCCGACCAGGCGCTGACGATCGAGCTCGAAGCCTTCCGTCTCATGGTCGAGGCGGTGATTGGCGAAGCCGAGGCCATCAAGGCCGGCGCCCGCGCGCTTGCCATCGTGGATGTCGCAGCCGGACTTGCGATGCTTGCCGAGGAGTGGGACTACCGCCGCCCGGCGGTCGATGCGTCCCGCATGTTCGCGATCGAAGGCGGTCGCCATCCGGTGGTCGAGCAGGCCCTGCGCCGTCAGTCGTCAGGACCGTTCATCGCCAACGAATGCGATCTTTCACCTGGTGGGACCGACGAGTTCGGCGCCCTGTGGCTCCTCACCGGTCCCAACATGGGCGGTAAATCGACGTTTCTGCGCCAGAACGCGCTGATTGCCATCCTAGCTCAGATGGGGTCCTTCGTTCCTGCCGCGTCCGCCCATATCGGCATCGTCGACCGCCTGTTTTCCCGCGTCGGAGCCTCCGACGATCTTGCCCGCGGCCGTTCCACCTTCATGGTCGAAATGGTCGAGACGGCAGCGATCCTCAACCAGGCGACGGACCGTTCGCTGGTCATCCTTGATGAGATCGGCCGCGGCACGGCAACCTTCGACGGCCTGTCGATTGCCTGGGCCGCAGTCGAGCACCTGCACGAAGGCAACCGCTGCCGTGGGCTGTTCGCCACCCATTTCCACGAACTCACCGTGCTCTCGGAAAAGCTCAACCGCCTTTCCAATGCCACGATGAAGGTCAAGGAATGGGACGGCGAGGTCATCTTCCTGCATGAAGTCGGACCCGGTGCTGCCGATCGCTCCTACGGTATCCAGGTCGCACGGCTTGCCGGCCTGCCCGACAGCGTTGTCGCCCGTGCCCGAGATGTGCTGACCAAGCTTGAGGACAGCGATCGCAAGAACCCCGCAAGCCAGCTCATCGACGATCTGCCGCTATTCCAGGTGGCGGTGAGAAAAGATGAGATGAAGCGCGGTCCGTCAAAGGTCGAGGAAACGCTGAAAGCCATCAATCCGGACGAAATGAGCCCGCGCGATGCGCTCGACGCCCTATATGCGTTGAAGAAGCAACTTGCGGCCAAGTAAGGCCGCATCTCAGTTGAAAGGAACACGCACGTGAGCGTCGCCTTCGTGAAGGAAGAAAGTGCCGAAACCGCAGCGGAAACCCAGCTGCCGGACAGGCCTGTCTCGTCGCATCCCAACCTCGTCACCGAGGCCGGCCTGAAGGCGCTAGAGGCGCAGCTTCGTACCGCAAAGGAGGCTTTTGACGCGGCCAACACGGTTGAGGACGTCAACGAGCGCCGCCGCCAGGCCGCAGGTCCCGCGCGCGACCTCCGCTACTTCGCCGAGAGGCTGCACAGCGCTCAGCTAGTGCCTGCACCGGTTTCGACTGAAGTCGTCGCCTTCGGCAACACGGTGCGCTTCAGCCGTGACGACGGCCGCGAGCAGGCTTATCGCATCGTTGGCGAGGATGAGGCCGATCCGAAGGAAGGTTCGATCTCCTACGTTTCTCCCGTTGCAAGTGCGCTTCTGGGCAAGTCGGTCGGCGATGTCGTGACCGTAAACGGTCATGAACTCGAAATTACTGCAATTTCCTGACGCATTCTCCTGAAACCACACCTCAGCGCTTGAGAAGGCCCTCCGCTCCGGCTATCTGATTCTTTCCATTGAAAGAAAAGGCTGATCGCGGCATGGCTCCAGATTATCTCGTCACCCATTCCGGTGGCTTCCATGCCGACGAACTCCTGTCCAGTGTCATCCTGACGCGGCTGTTCCCCGATGCACGCATCGTCCGCAGCCGGGCTCCCGAATGGATCACGCCGGGTGGCGACCGCATCATCTACGACGTCGGCGGCTCCTTCGACGCGCAGGCGCAGATTTTCGATCATCACCAGCGCGGTGCGCCCTTGCGCGAAGACGGTGCGCCGTTCAGTTCCTTCGGCCTGATCTGGAAGCACTACGGCCGCGATTACCTGCTCGCCTTCGGCGTTCCGGAAGCGCATGTCGAGGCCGTGCACGCAGCCTTCGATACCAAGTTCGTACTGCCCATCGACCTGATGGACAATGGCGCGCTCAGCCCCTCGGTCGCAGGTCCGATGGCCGGCCTGACACTGCCGTCGCTTCTTGAAACGTTGAAGCCCGCCTTCGACGAAAAGGACGAAGGCGCCGATGACCGTGCCTTCCATGCAGCGCTCGTCATCGCCCGCGCCTTTGTCGAAGCCGGCATTTCCCAGCGCGCCGCAAAGCTGCGGGCAGAGACGCTGGTTCTGGACGCCATTGCCAAGGCCGGCGAGGGGCGCATTCTCGAATTGCCGATGGGCATGCCGTTCCGCCCCGCCATCCTGAAGGCCGGCGCCGATCAGCTTCTCTTCGTCGTCCACCCGCGCGACAAGGACTGGTGCGTCACCGGCATCCGCCGCGCCGATGACGGTTTCGAACTGCGCGCCGATCTCCCCGCCGCATGGGCCGGCCTCACCAATGCAGATCTGGAAGCCGCATCCGGCGTCGAAGGCGCCACGTTCTGCCACAACGGCCGCTTTATCGCCGCCGCCAGAACCCGCGAAGCAACGCTCGCCATGGCGGAACTCGCGGTGAAGGAGGCCCTGTCTAAAGGCCTCCTCCCTGCGGCTGGCTGAGCGCTCAGCGTTCCAGCAGCGTTCTGCGAAGAAAGACGGCAATATTGAAGAAGATCTGCTGATGCAGCTTTTCGCGTGGGATGTCGCTCACCTCATCGCAAACCGGATCATCCTCATACTGCTTCAGCAATTCTGCTCCATTCGCGTTGCAGATGCTCAGGAACGAGAAATGGTTTGCGCCGGGAACTAGCGCGTAGTTGGCCTCCGGAATATCGACTGCCAGCGACTGGGCGTTGGTGCCGGACATGATGCCGTCGCCTTCGCCGAGGTTGATGAAAAGCATTGGTCTATCGATGCCGGCAAGACTTTCGTTCTGGTAAGCCATGGCAAAACCCGGATCGACCGCAATCACCGCTGAAACGCGCTTGTCGCCATAACCACCTTCGAATGCCTCCCGATCGACTTGGGAAAAATCCACCCCGCCTTTCTGAAACCAGTTGCAGCCCGCATCCTTGCCGCCTGCCTCCGCGCAATGGGTGACAAAGGTCTGAAGCGACGCGCGGGCGCCGGCGGTCAGCATCATCGTGGTGCCCCCGAGCGAAAAGCCGATGCCGCCGATCCGCTCCTTGTCGACAAGCGCGCTCCAGGTGGCGCTCGTCGTCAGTGTATCGATCAGGGCTGAAACATCCTGTGCCCGCTCCCAGATCTTGAAGCTTTCCACTGGAATGGAATCGCCTGATGTCGAATGGATATGATTGGGTGCCGCAACGATGAAGCCGTTGCGCGCGAGTTCTGTCGAAAGCCAGCCCAGCCCCGCTGCATTGCCGCCCGAGCCATGGCTCAGAATGACCAGCGGAAACTTTTCCTGCACAGGCGTGGCATTGCGGCGAGCAGGCACGCCGACCCACAGAGCATCGGCGCCCAGCGTATACGGCTCGCCGTCGGCCTTCGCCGGGTAGGTGATCAGCACCCTCTCGGGTTGGGTTCGATGCGACGGATTGATCTGGATCCACTGGGTTCCCGCCTCGAAGGCGAAGGCCGGCAAGGCGGTTGCGGAATACCCGAAACCGATCAGGGCAAGGGTTGCAAGGCGAAGGCGGGGTAGGGGCAGGGCCATGGAAATCTCCATCGGGGTTGTGAACGGCACCACCCTTGCGCCTGTATCTGCCTGCCTTTCGACCTCGATCGTGATATGGTCGGACCTCAAACATGTTTCAGGCCATTTCCCGCCGGGGTCACTGCAGTGCTCTCTATCCCTTTGCCGTTTCTGGTCGGTATCGTCTTTGCCCTTGCTCTCTATCACAGCCTCAAAGGCGTCGACGTGCCGGGAAGCCGTCGCTACTTCATCGCATTTGTCGTTCTCTATGCGGCCCAGGGCTTGGTCGTCGGCCTTCATTTCGGCTACGGCATAACGGCGCTCGCACCGGTTCAGCCGGTCACGGCCTCCGTCATGCCGCCGCTTGCGTTCCTCGCCTTCCAGTCGCTTTCCGGCGACGGGCGATCTGCACCCTGGCGCCACCTCGCCGCACCGTTTTGCGTCGGCGCTTCAATCCTTTTTGTACCGATCCTGGTCGATCCGCTCCTGCTGGTGATCTTTCTCTTTTACGGCGTCGCCCTCTGGCGGCTGATCCGTTCGGAAGGTTCCGATCTCATGGTCGAAGCCAGCCTTCAGCGAATGCGTCCCGCCCTACGGGCCGCCAGAATGACGGCCGCGCTGATGCTGTTTTTCGCAGTCAGCGATGCTGCCCTCTCGATCTACACAACGTTCAACGGGAGGGACGACATTCCGCTTGTCCTGACGGCGATCAACATCGTCGTTCTCGTGGTAACCGGCATCTACTATCTTGCGCCGGAAGCAGGAGAAGGCCCGCTGCCGAACGGGAAGGCAAATGAGGCCAATCCACAGGATGAGGGTCTCGTCGCGCGCGCGACAGAGGCTTTGGATCGGGACGGTCTCTACCGCGACGAAAACCTCA
Organism: Velazquezella soli; assembly: GCF_977018685.1. NCBI lineage: Bacteria > Pseudomonadati > Pseudomonadota > Alphaproteobacteria > Hyphomicrobiales > Rhizobiaceae > Velazquezella > Velazquezella soli. The sequence goes on along the minus strand of NZ_CDRNXF010000004.1, from coordinate 92,220 downwards.
GTCTAGCGAAACTCGCCCGCAAGGCCGGCGTGCCGGCGCGGGATCTGTCGGTTGCCATCAACCGCGCAACCGGCCTCAATATCTCGCAGTTCGTCAACCGACGCCGGATCGCGGAAGCATGCGTGCTTCTGCGCGAAACCAGCCGGCCGGCGACGGTCATCATGTTCGATGTCGGGTTTTCGACCAAGTCGAACTTCAACCGCGAGTTTCGCCGCATCACTGGCATGAGCCCGCGTCAGTGGCGCAGCGGATCGAAGTCTATCGCAGACCCCGGCAATATCGGGCTTGACGTTCCGGTCGCGAACAAACAACTTGGCGCCGTCAAGCCGTAACCGTGGTAAGCACGCCGCTCACATGCGGAGCACTGTGCGGTAACGGCTGCGCAACAAAAATGAGCTAAAGCGTATGGGGCAGGGCCGCAGGGACCTGGGAACGCTTTAGGGGAGGTGCCCGAAATCCGTCGTCGTCTCCATCGGGAATGGAGAGGGCGGGCACCGGCAGGAAGACATGGCCAAGCAAGCAACAAGACAAGATCATCGTCACGATATCGATTTCTCCGAACTGATGGACGTCGCCGGCCTGCAGACGAAATGCCGCGAGGCGCTCGGAACCAAGGATCGGCCGCTGCTGGAATCGCGGGCAGCTCTCCTGCCGATCCTGCGGCAGGCCAGTGTCGACGGTCGCGAAAAGGCACGCGAACTGCTGAGCCAGGATGGCAGCGGTCTTCGCTGCGCCCGCCGCATATCCTGGATCCAGGACCAGCTGATCTGCGTCCTCAATGAAACCATCACCGAGAGCCTCTATCCGGAAGGCCGCGAGATCGCCGTTGCCGCCACCGGCGGTTACGGCCGCGGCACGCTCGCGCCGGGGTCCGATATCGATCTTCTTTTCCTGCTGCCCGAAAAGAATTCCGATGCCATGCGCAAGGCGGTGGAATTCCTGCTCTATCTCCTGTGGGATATGGGCTTCAAGGTCGGCCACGCCACCCGCACGGTGGAGGAATGCATTCGCCTGTCGAAAACCGACATGACGATCCGCACCGCCATTCTCGAATGCCGCCCGATCTGCGGCAGCGGCGCGCTGGTCGATCAGCTGATGTCGCGCTTCGATCTGGAAGTCGTCGCCGGCACCGGTCCGGAATTCGTCGCTGCCAAACTTGCCGAGCGCGACCAGCGCCACAAGAAGGCGGGCGATACGCGTTATCTGGTCGAGCCCAACGTCAAGGAGGGCAAGGGCGGCCTGCGCGACCTGCACACGCTGTTCTGGATTGCCAAATATTACTACCGCGTCCGCGAAACGACCGAACTCGTCAAGCTCGGCGTCCTCTCGCGCGAGGAGGCAAGGTCCTTCGAAAAGGCCGACGACTTTCTCTGGGCGGTGCGCTGCCAGATGCATTTCCTGACCGGCAAGGCGGAGGAACGTCTGTCGTTCGACATCCAGCGCGATATCGCGGCAAGCCTCGGCTACAATGCGCGGCCTGGCCTCTCCTCCGTCGAACGCTTCATGAAGCATTATTTCCTGGTCGCCAAGAACGTCGGCGACCTCACCCGCATTCTTTGCGCGGCCTTGGAGGATCAGCAGGCGAAGGCCGCACCGGGCCTTACCCAGCGCGTCATTTCGCGCTTCACCAAGCGGCTGCACAAGATTGCCGGCTCCGTCGAATTTGTGGAAGACCGCGGTCGCATCACGCTCGCCGATCCCGGCGTCTTCAAGCGCGATCCGGTCAGCCTGATCCGCTTTTTCCACGTGGCGGACCTGACCGGGCTGGAACTGCATCCCGACGCGCTGAAAAGCATCACCCGATCGCTTTCCCTCATCGACAGCGCCCTGCGCGAAGACGACGAGGCGAACCGTCTCTTCCTCTCCATCCTCACCTCCAGGCGGGATCCCGGCCTGATGCTGCGGCGGATGAACGAGGCCGGCGTGCTCGGCCGCTTCATTCCCGAATTCGGCAAGGTCGTGGCGATGATGCAGTTCAACATGTATCACCACTACACGGTCGACGAGCACCTGATCCGCTCCGTCGATGCACTGTCGGAAATCGATCACGGCCGCGCCGCGGACATGCATCCGCTCGCCAACAAGCTGATGCCGACGATCGAGGAGCGCGCGGCGCTCTATGTCGCGGTGCTGATCCACGACATCGCCAAGGGCCGCCAGGAGGACCACTCGACCGCCGGCGCCCGGATCGCGAAAAAACTCTGCCCGCGTCTCGGCCTCAATCCGAAACAGACCGAACTCGTCGTATGGCTGGTGGAACAGCACCTGATCATGTCGATGACGGCGCAGACCCGCGATCTGCATGATCGCAAGACCATCGCCGACTTTGCCGAAAAAGTCCGCTCGCTCGATCGCTTGAAGCTGCTGCTGGTGCTGACCATCTGCGATATCCGCGCCGTCGGCCCGGGTGTCTGGAACGGCTGGAAGGGCCAGCTTCTGCGCACCCTCTATTATGAAACGGAACTGCGCCTCTCCGGTGGCTTCTCGGAAGCATCTGGCAAGGAGCGGGCCAAGGTGGCGGAGGAAGATCTCGCCAACGCCCTGTCCGACTGGAGCCAGCAGGATCGCGAGGCGCTGGTGAAGCTCCATTACCAGCCGTATCTCCTGTCCGTGCCCGTTGAGGACCAGGTCCGCCACGCAAGCTTCATCCGCGAAACCGACAAGGCCGGCAAGGCGCTCGCCACCATGGTGCGCACCGACAGTTTCCGGGCGATCACCGAAATCACGGTTCTGGCGCCCGACCATCCGCGGCTTCTGTCGATCATCGCAGGCGCCTGTGCGGCCGCCGGTGCCAACATCGCCGATGCGCAGATCTTCACGACCTCCGATGGCCGCGCGCTCGATACGATCCACATCAACCGGGAATTCGCGGTCGATGACGACGAAATGCGCCGTGGCGGCACGATCGGACGGATGATCGAGGACGTACTCGCCGGCAAGAAGCGCCTGCCGGAAGTCATCGCCATCCGCGCGAAAGCCAAGAAGAACAAGAACAAGGCCTTCGATATCCCACCGTCCGCGATCATCTCCAACGGGCTTTCCAACAAATTCACCGTCGTCGAGGTGGAATGCCTCGACCGCACCGGTCTCTTGGCGGAAATCACCGCGGCCCTTGCCGATCTTTCGCTCGATATCCAGTCGGCGCGGATCACCACGTTCGGCGAAAAGGTGATCGATACGTTCTACGTCACCGATCTCGTCGGTCACAAGGTGACCAACGAGAACCGCCAGGGCAATATCATCACCCGGCTGAAGGCTGTCATGGCGGAACAGGAAGACGAGCTTCAGGAAGCCATGCCGGATGGTATCGTCGCGCCGCAGCCGGCTGCCGCCGACGGAGCGAATGTCTTGCCGCGGAAGTCGAAAGTCGGTGTCTGAAACACGACACCGGTGCTATCCCTGCTGAACGGGTGCTTCGTTCGGTCCGCTCTTTTGCGCCACAGAGACTGTGGGGCAGGGCGCCGGCCGAGCGACGCATGCCAATGCACAGGCAGAACATGAACAATCCCAGCTTCCCCAAGCATGAGCGCAAGACGATGAGCCAAGCCAGATGAGCCTTGCCAGAAAATTCGCAACCGTCGGCGGCGCTACGCTCGGCAGCCGCATCTTCGGTTTCGCCCGTGAAACCTTCATGGCGGCGGCCCTTGGCACGGGGCCGATGGCAGACGTGTTTTACGCCGCCTTCCGGTTTCCGAACCTCTTCCGCCGGCTGTTTGCCGAAGGCGCCTTCAACGCCGCTTTCGTTCCGCTGTTTTCCAAGGAAATCGAGGCGAATGGCGTCGATGGGGCCAAGCGGTTTTCCGAAGAGGTCTTCGGCGTCCTGTTTTCTGCGCTGCTGATCATCACCATCGCAATGCAGCTGGCCATGCCCTGGCTGGTGCGGTGGGTCATTGCCCCGGGCTTTGCCGATGACGCGGAAAAGACGGCGCTGACGGTGCGCATGGCCATCGTCATGTTCCCTTATCTCATGTGCATGTCGCTGACGGCGATGATGAGCGGCATGCTCAACTCGCTGCATCATTTCTTTGCCGCCGCCATCGCGCCGGTGTTCTTGAACGTGGTGATGATCGCAGCGCTTTTCTACGGCCTCTGGGTCGGCGCCGATCCGCGCGAAATCGCCTGGTACCTGTCTTGGAGCGTGCTGGTTGCGGGCGTGTTGCAGCTTGGCGTCGTCTATGCCGGCGTGCGTCATGCGGGCATCAATATCGGCTTTCGCCGGCCCAAGATGACGCCCAACGTCAAGCGCCTGCTCTGGCTCGCGGTTCCGGCCGCAATCACCGGCGGCATTACCCAGATCAACCAGATCATCGGCCAGGCGATTGCGTCGGGCAAGGAAGGCGCAATCGCTGCCCTGCAATATGCCGACCGCATCTACCAGCTGCCGCTCGGTGTCGTCGGCGTTGCCGTCGGTGTCGTGCTTCTTCCAGAATTGTCACGGGCGCTGAAGGGCGGCCATGTCAAGGAAGCCGGCAACATCCAGAACCGCTCGATCGAATTCGTGCTGTTCCTGACGCTTCCTGCCGCTGCCGGTCTCTGGATCCTGTCGGATGCGATCATCCGCGTGCTTTACGAGCGCGGTGCGTTCTCGGCCGAAAACACCGCCGTCGTCGCGTCGATCCTTGCGATCTACGGCATCGGTCTTCCGGGTTTCGTGCTGATCAAGGCGCTGCAGCCGGGCTTTTATGCCCGCGAGGATACAAAGACGCCGATGCGCTTTACCATGGTGTCGGTCGTCATCAATTCCGGCCTCGCCATCACGCTGTTTCCGATGATCGCCGAACGCGGCATCGCGACGGCAGAGGCTGCGGCCGGATGGATCAACACGATCCTGCTATTTTCGACGCTGGTCTGGCGGGGTGATCTCGTCTGGGAATGGGCGCTCGCCCGGCGTACCGCCCTTTTGCTGGTCGCGACAGGGGTGATGGCGGCGGCGCTCTTCTATGCGCTTCCCTATGCCAGCCCATGGCTGCAACCGGGCTCGCATCTGTTGACCCAGGTGCTGGCTCTGGCCTGCCTTCTGGGCATTGCAATGGTCGTCTATTTCGCCTGCGCGTTTGCGATCGGCGGTGCCGATCTCGGCATGATCAGGCGAAACATCAAGCGGAAGCCAAAGTCTGCTGTCCCACCACCGGCGGAGTCCTGATCTCAGGACTTTCCGCGGCGCTTAAGGCTTGCAAGGCTGCCCTTGCCACCTTTTCCACCCTTGCCGCAATGCGCCCAGGCGCGCCGCGGGCCGACATCCACATGCACGATGCCGTTGCAGTAGCGGCCGATGCCGCCGATGCCCGGGGCGCTCGCTGCTGCCGCAAGCACCCTCTTTTCGGCAACGCCGGGAACGCGAATGTCAGCAGCGTAGCAATGGCTGTGCTGTGACGTTCCAGAGCGCGGACGGTGGCCGGAGGTCACCATCGGCTTCTTGCCTGTTTCCTTGGCGATATGGGCAAGGATGGCACCCAGCTTCTCGGGAAAGCAGTTGGTCCGAACGCTGACGCGCTGGACAGTATAGTAAGCAGAGTAGTCGTGTTTGAAAGAACTGCTGCGGCGTTTCTCGCCTTTTTCGGCGGCTTGTGCGGTCGCAAACAGCGTTAGGCAGAGCGTCATGAAGCAGGACAGCGCGACGCGGTAAAAGATGCGCATACGGGTAAACCTCGGAAAATACTCACGACCGACTGGGGTCGACTTGGTGGGGGAGTATTTCTTTCCGAAAAGTGACCTCAGTATGGAGGAATTTGCCCCAAAGTGGGATTTGTCTGCCTCAAGGGTTAAACTGCGTTAACCTTGCGGTTGCTTCGGCGTTCTTGACAGGCCAGGCAGGAAGCGTCGAAGACAGGTTCCCGCCACGTCAAAACAAGGTGTCCTTCAATGTCGATCCGTTCCCTTTTTCTGGTCACGCTGGTCGTTGACGACTACGATCGGGCGCTCGATTTTTATTGCGGAATCATGGGCTTTGACCTTGTCTCCGATACCCTTCTGGAGGCGACCAAGCGATGGGTGGTGGTGCGCCCGCCGGGCAAGGAGGGGGCAGCGCTGCTCTTGGCACGCGCCGACGGCGACGCCGAAACGGCGGCGATCGGCAATCAGACGGCGGGTCGGGTAAGTTTTTTCCTGAAAACTGACGATTTTGCCGATGATCACGCCCGACTGTCGGCAAAAGGCGTCCGCTTCATCGAAGAACCGCGCCACGAACCCTATGGCACGGTCGCAGTGTTTGAAGATTGCTACGGCAACCTTTGGGATCTCATTCAGCACGCGGATGATGCAGCCTCTTGATCCCTCGTGGCGGGGCGTGCATAAGCCCGGCCATCAGCTACATGGCCCGCGGGGCGCAGCAGCGGCAAGCACGCACACTTGTCAGGTTGCGCAAGTCCAACGGCCTGAGGCCTTCCATCAGCCTATCGAGGATCTAGAATGAACAGCTTCAAGCCGCTCGTCTTTTCCGGTGTGCAGCCCACCGGCAATCTCCATCTCGGCAATTATCTCGGCGCTATCCGCAAGTTCGTCGCCCTGCAGGAAAACAACGACTGCATCTACTGCGTCGTCGATCTGCACGCGATCACGGCCCAGCTCGTGCATGACGATCTGCGCGGCCAGATCCGCTCCATCGCGGCAGCGTTCATCGCCTCCGGCATCGACCCGAAGAAGCATATCGTCTTCAACCAGTCCGCCGTGCCGCAGCATGCCGAACTTGCCTGGATCTTCAACTGCGTCGCCCGCATCGGCTGGATGAACCGGATGACCCAGTTCAAGGACAAGGCCGGCAAGGACCGCGAGAACGCCTCGCTCGGACTGCTCGCCTATCCGAGCCTGATGGCCGCCGACATTCTCGTCTACCGCGCCACCCATGTGCCTGTCGGCGATGACCAGAAGCAGCATCTGGAGCTTGCCCGCGATATCGCCCAGAAGTTCAATATCGATTTCCAGGACAAGATCCGCGCAACCGGCACCGGCGTCGATATGGTCGTCGGCGAAGAGCCGATCCACGGCTACTTCCCGCTCGTCGAGCCGCTGATCGATGGTCCGGCCCCGCGCGTCATGAGCTTGCGCGACGGCACCAAGAAGATGTCGAAATCCGATCCGTCAGATCTGTCGCGCATCAACCTGATGGACGATGCCGATGAGATCCTGAAGAAGATCCGCAAGGCGAAGACCGATCCGGAGGGCCTGCCGAGCGAACTCGAAGGCCTCGAAGGTCGCCCGGAAGCGGCCAATCTCGTGGGCATCTATGCAGCGCTTGCCGATCGCACCAAGGCGGATGTGCTTGCCGAATTCGGCGGCCAGCAGTTCTCGGTGTTCAAGCCGGCTCTCGCCGACCTCGCCGTTCATGTCCTGGCGCCGATCTCGCTCGAAATGCGCCGCCTGCTGGACGACACGACCCATATCGATGCCATCCTGCGTGATGGGGGCGAGCGTGCCCGCGCCCGCGCCGAAAAGGTCATGGGCGAAGTCTTCGATATCGTCGGCTTCCTGCGCTAAGCGGGAACATCGGCGAAAATCTTGCACCCGTCACGGTCGCGTGGCGGGTTTTCATTTTCGCGGGTTCGTATAATTTCGCCACAACGACAACGTCCGACGGGAATTGAGGGGGCGGCATGGTTTCGAAACGGCTTTCCAGGCTTGAGGGACATCGGCGCAAGTTCATAGCGGTCATCGATGGCACCCCCGAATGCGAGCTTGCCGTGCACTATGCCGGCCGCCGCGCGAAGAATTCCAATGGCGGCCTGGTGCTGCTTTTCGTCATCCCCGATGGGGATTTCCAGCAATGGATCGGCGTCGAGCAGATCATGCGCGCCGAAGCCATGGAAGAAGCGGAATCGATCATGGCAAAGGCCGCCCAGAGGGTGCGCGAATTGATCGGGATCGATCCGGAAATCGTCATCCGCGAGGGAAGCGCGCCCGAGCAGATCAACATGCTGGTGGAAGAGGATCGCGATATCGCCGTTCTGGTTCTGGCGGCCGGTTCGACCAAGGAAGGGCCGGGCCCGCTGGTCTCGGCCGTCGCGGGCAGGGGTGCTGCATTCCCCATTCCCGTCACCGTTCTGCCTGACACGCTGACCGACGAGGAAATCGACGCGCTCGCCTGACCTCTCTTGACCGGATTGGCAGAAAGGCGCACTTGAACCAAAAGCTGATCGCGACTATCTTCTTTGGAAGAGTTCTAAGTTTGCGGCGCCCGCTGGCGCGCACGGGTCAAGGAGACAAATCATGTTCATTCAGACGGAAGCCACACCCAATCCGGCAACCCTGAAGTTCCTGCCCGGCAAGATCGTCATGGAAAAGGGCACGGCCGATTTCCGCAATGCGAGCGAGGCTGATGCGTCTCCGCTGGCCGCCAGACTGTTCGGCATCGACGGCGTCACCGGCGTCTATTTCGGCTACGACTTCATCACCGTCTCCAAGGATAGCGCCGAATGGCAGCATCTGAAGCCGGCCATCCTCGGCTCGATCATGGAGCATTTCATGTCCGGACAGCCGGTCATGGGCGGCGCCTCGTCGCTTGCCGAAGATACCGATGAAGACGGCGAGTTCTACGAGGCCGACGACGAGACCCTCGTCGCGACTATCAAGGAACTGCTGGAAACCCGCGTCCGTCCGGCCGTTGCCCAGGATGGTGGCGACATCACCTTCAAGGGTTTCCGCGATGGCACGGTCTATCTTAACATGAAGGGCGCCTGCGCCGGCTGCCCGTCCTCCACGGCAACCCTGAAACATGGCGTTCAAAACCTGCTAAAGCACTTCGTGCCTGAAGTGCAGGCCGTCGAAGCCATCTGATTTCGAAAAACAGTTCCGCTCATGCTCGTTCTGGCCATCGATACTGCCGGGGTTGATTGTTCCGCCGCGCTCTATGATGGCGCGTCCGGCAGACTTCTCTCGTCCGTCACTGAGACGATCGGCAAGGGTCATGCAGAGCGCCTGATGGCGATCGTCGACCAGGCGCTTGATGACGCCGGCCTGCCCCTCAAATCCGTCCAGCGCATCGCCGTCGGCATCGGCCCGGGCTCATTCACCGGTATCCGGGTTGGAGTCGCTGCCGCCCGCGGTCTGGCACTGGCACTCAATGTGGAATGCGTCGGCGTCACCACGCTCGAAACGCTGGCCGCCGCACATCTTGCAAAGCATCCGGGACGCCCCGTCGTTGCGGCCATGGATGCCAAGCGGGACGAGGTCTATGCCCAGGCCTTTTCAGCCGAAGGCTCCCCGCTCAGCGAACCCACGGCACTGTCTCCGGACGATGCCGCAGCACTCATTGCCGAGCTGTCGGCCGACGTGACCGGGTCATGGCGCCCGCACAAGGCGCCGGTCCTGCCTGACCATTTCGATATCGCCGTCATTGCAAGACTTGCGGCGTCAAAGCCGAAAGGTTCGCAAAAGCCGAAACCGCTTTATCTTCGTGGACCGGATGCAAAACCGCAGACAGGCTTTGCGTTGGCGCGGCAGATCTCGTAACTCCGCGTCGTTCAATTCTTTCACGCGACCGAATGCCCGATGTTTGACGATTATCTCAGCTGGAAGCCGTTTTTCGAAGTCGTCCCGATGGAGATCTCCGACTGCGTCGAAGTCTCCGAGCTTCATGGTGCGCGCTTTCCGCGCGGCTGGAACGATGGCGAATTTCAGAATCTTCTTCTTCAGAAAGGCGTGTTCGGTTTCGTCGCACGCCAGACCAACGCGTTCTTTTCCAAACCCTTCGGGGGCTTCGTGCTGGTGCGCGAAGCAGCCGGCGAGGCGGAAATTCTCACGATCGCCGTCCCCGAAAAGTTTGGCCGTCTTGGGCTCGGATGGAGGCTGATGCAGGCCGGCTTGCGCGAAGCGACATCGCGCGGCGCCGAAACAATGTTTCTCGAGGTCGAGGCCGAAAACAAGGCCGCTGTGACGCTCTATGGCAGGCTGGGTTTCAAAAAGGTCGGCGAACGCCCGGCCTATTATACAGGTGCCGATGGACGACGGTCCTCGGCGCTTGTCATGAGCCGCGTTCTTCGTTAGTTCGTGATGAAACGAGAGCATTTGAAGGCCAAAACGTCATGACGGATCTTTCCAAAAATCTGGAGGAACTGTGTGCCGAGAAGGGCATGCGCATGACGGATCAGCGCCGGGTGATCGCGCGTATCCTGCAGGACTCCGACGACCATCCGGATGTCGAGGAACTGTATCGTCGCTCCTCCAAGGTCGATCCACGGATCTCGATCTCGACCGTCTATCGCACCGTGAAACTGTTCGAGGACGAGGGCATTATCGAGCGCCACGATTTCCGTGACGGTCGCTCTCGCTACGAGACGGTGCCGGAAGAACATCACGATCACATGATCGATCTCAATGCCGGCACGGTGATCGAATTCCAATCTGCGGAGATCGAAGCGCTGCAGGAGCGCATTGCCCGCGAACTCGGCTTCCGGCTGGTCGGACACAGGCTGGAACTCTACGGCATCCCGCTCGACAAAGACGAATAGCCTGAACACGAACGGCGTGACGACAGCCAAGGATCGACAGTGATCACCTCAATCCGCATCGGGTTCATCGTCGTCTGTCTGCTGGTGGTCACGGCTGTGCTGTTGCCGTTTCAGCTGATCGGCCTCGCCTTCGATCTGAAGATGCGCCGTTATATTCCGCGCCTCTGGCACCGCACCGCCTGCTTCCTGCTCGGCATCCGCATCCACGTCCACGGTCACCTGCAGCATCGGCGCCCCCTGATGCTCGCCTCCAACCACGTCTCGTGGAAGGATATCCTCGTGCTTGGTGCTATCGCGGATGTCGTCTTCATCGCCAAGTCGGAAGTCGCCAAATGGCCGATCTTCGGCACGCTCGCGAAATTGCAGAAGACGATTTTCGTCGTCCGCGAGGAAAAACGCCGAACCGGCGACCAGATCAACGAGATTGCCGCACGCATGACGGCGGGCGAGATCGTCGTGCTCTTCCCGGAAGGCACGACGTCGGATGGCAACCGCCTGCTCGAGGTAAAGTCCTCGCTGTTCGGGGCAGCCGCTGCCGCCGTGCCGCACACGCCCCACGGCGTCGTGTATGTCCAGCCTGTATCGATCGCCTATACGCGGGTGCACGGCATGGCGATGGGTCGTTTCCACCGCCCGCTTGCGGCCTGGCCGGGGGATATCGAGCTCATGCCGCACCTGATGGGCGTGCTGAAGGAAGGCGCGATTGACGTGGATGTGGCGTTCGGCGAGACGGTCGATTTCCGCACGGGCGACAACCGCAAGCATCTCAGCCAGACCATTACCGCCCGGCTTCGCCGCATGCTGATCAGGCATCTTCGCCGAAGAGAGTACGACGCCGATTAGAACCGCTTCAAATCCGGTCCTTCTTGGAGTAAGGAGACGGCCATGAACGAACACGTCACCCTTTCGCCGGCAGAAGAGCCCGTCACCATCCCCAACACCCGCAAGGTCTTCATCAAGACCTACGGCTGTCAGATGAACGTCTACGATTCGACCCGCATGGGCGACGCGTTGGCGAGCGAAGGCTATGTCGCGACCGAAGAGATGGGCGAGGCGGATCTGATCCTCCTCAACACCTGTCATATCCGCGAGAAGGCCGCCGAGAAGGTCTATTCGGCGCTGGGGCGTCTGCGCGACATGAAGAAGGCGCGTGCTGCCGAAGGCCGCGAACTGATGATCGGCGTTGCCGGCTGCGTCGCCCAGGCGGAAGGCGAGGAAATCATCCGCCGCGCGCCATCGGTCGACGTGGTGATCGGCCCGCAGACCTATCACCGACTGCCGGATGCACTGCGCAAGGCCCGCGGCGGCAAGCCTGTGGTCGATACGGAATACGCGGTCGAGGACAAGTTCGACCATCTGCCGGCCACCGACCGCAAGCTTATCCGCGCCCGCGGCGTCACGGCTTTCCTTACCGTGCAGGAAGGCTGCGACAAGTTCTGCACCTTCTGCGTCGTCCCCTATACCCGCGGTTCGGAAGTGTCGCGCCCCATCAGCCAGATTGTCGACGAAGCCATCCGGCTGGTCGAAAGCGGCGTGCGCGAAATCACCCTGCTTGGTCAGAACGTCAATGCCTGGAGCGCTGAAGGTCCAACCGGGAACGACTGGGGTCTCGCCGACCTTCTCTATCGTCTTGCTGAAATCCCGGGCCTTGCCCGCCTGCGCTATACGACAAGCCATCCGCGCGACATGGATGACCGACTGATCGAGGCGCATCGCGACCTGCGCATCCTGATGCCCTATCTGCATCTGCCGGTTCAGTCGGGATCCGACCGCATCCTGAAGGCGATGAACCGTCGCCATACGGGCGCCGAATATCTGGCGCTGATCGACCGCATCCGCAATGCCCGTCCCGATATCGCCATGTCGGGAGATTTCATCGTCGGTTTCCCGGGCGAGACCGATCAGGATTTCGAAGACACGTTGAAGATCGTCGAGGACGTCAACTACGCCTCCGCCTTCTCGTTCAAATATTCGACCCGGCCGGGAACACCCGGCGCGGATCTCACCGATCAGGTCGCTGAAGAGGTAAAAGCCGAGCGTCTCGAACGATTGCAGGCTTTGCTCTTGAAACAGCAGGCCGATTTCGCCACATCCTGTGTTGGAAAGACGATCGATCTGCTTCTGGAAAAGCCGGGACGTATGCCCGGGCAGGTGATCGGCCGTTCGCCCTGGCTCCAGTCTGTGAATGTTGATGCAAAAACATCGCAAATCGGTGAGATTATCCGTGTACGAATCATTGGTACCGGCCCGAACAGCTTGTTTGCCGAGCCGGCAGAGAGTTTAATGGGTGCCTGACCAGCAAGTGAGGAGCTTGTTTACTTGAGCGGACGAGAATCGGTTTCTTCGACAGCGCGCCACCCCAAATCAGCAGCGACCGACGCCAACCACTTTGTCCTGACGTTCGAGAACAATCGCTTCGCGAGCGAGCTGTTCGGTCAATTCGACCAGAATCTGAAACTTCTCGAACAGCGCCTCAATATTGATGCGCGGCCCCGCGGTAATTCCGTGGCCATTTCAGGCGATGTCCCAGCCACCAATCAGGCCCGTCGGGCTCTCGATACCCTCTATGAGCGAATCCAGAAGGGCGGCACCATCGAAACATCCGATGTCGAAGGAGCTATCCGCATGGCACAGGCTGCGGACGACCAGCTGCAACTGCCGACGCTCGAGAAAAAGGCCAGGCTTTCGATGAGCCAGATCTCCACCAAGAAAAAGACGATTGTCGCGCGTACCCCGACGCAGGACGCCTATATGCGGGCGCTCGATCGGGCAGAGATGGTGTTCGGCGTCGGTCCGGCCGGTACCGGCAAGACCTATCTGGCCGTGGCCCATGCCGCGCAGCTGCTGGAACGCGGTGCCGTCGACAAGATCATTCTTTCGCGTCCGGCCGTCGAGGCGGGCGAACGTCTGGGCTTCCTTCCTGGCGACATGAAGGAAAAGGTCGATCCCTATCTGCGGCCGCTCTATGACGCGCTCTACGACATGATCCCAGCCGACAAGGTCGAACGGGCAATCACGGCCGGGGTCATCGAAATCGCGCCGCTCGCCTTCATGCGCGGCCGCACGCTTGCCAATGCCGCGATCATCCTCGACGAGGCGCAGAACACGACATCGATGCAGATGAAGATGTTTCTCACCCGTCTTGGTGAAAACGCACGCATGATCATCACCGGCGACCCGAGCCAGGTGGATTTGCCGCGCGGCGTGAAATCCGGTTTGGTCGAGGCGCTGCAGATCCTCAACGGGGTCGAAGGCATCTCGGTCATCCGCTTCAAGGATACCGACGTCGTGCGCCACCCGCTGGTTGGCCGCATCGTCAGGGCCTATGACGCGCAATATGCCGTCCACGAGGAAAGCGAGGAGGCCGGACGCTAGTCCGGTTTCCAGTCCCTATGCCCGAACTCGACATACAGATCAGCATCGACGACGAAGGCTGGCCGGAAGAGCCGGCGCTTTTGGCGTTGACGCAAAAGGTTTTCGCCGCGGCCGCCGATTATCTCGTCCGCGAAGAAGATCAACCGTTTCCGAAAATACCGCCCGAAGTCTCTCTCGTCTTTACCGACGATGATTCCATCCGGGCAATCAACGCCGAATGGCGCGGCATGGACAAGCCGACCAACGTCTTGTCTTTCCCTGCTTTTCCGCTCGAACCCGGCGGTATGCCGGGCCCGATGCTGGGCGATATCGTCATCGCAAGGCAGACCGTCGAACGCGAGGCAGTTGATCTCGATAAAAGTTTCGACGATCATCTGACCCATCTTCTGGTGCACGGCTTTCTCCATCTGTTCGGTTACGACCACATGGAAAAAGACGAGGCGGAGGAAATGGAAACACTCGAGACTCGCATTTTAGCCGGTCTCGGCCTATCTGACCCCTATGCGGGGCAGGACCCGATAGTGTAGTTTGGAACAATGAACGATTATTCGAGCAATGTCGCCCGCGAGGGCAAGGACAGTTCGGACTCACCCTCGTCGGACGAGGGAAGTAGTTCGGGACGATCCGAGCATCACCCCAAATCCCATAATACATTCTGGTCTCGGGCGGTGCGCCTGTTGCGGCCGTCGCAGGGCGAACAGCTGCGCGAGGATCTCGCCGACGCGCTGATGACCGACACCAATGTCAGCAACGCCTTTTCTCCGGAAGAGCGGGCGATGCTGCACAATATCCTCCGCTTCCGCGAGGTACGCGTCGAGGATATCATGGTGCCGCGCGCCGATATCGAAGCCGTCGACATGAGCATGACGATCGGCGAGCTGATGATCCATTTCGAAGAGACCGGCCGCTCGCGCATGCCGGTCTACAGCGACAATCTGGACGACGCCCGCGGCTTCGTGCATATCCGCGACCTTCTGTCCTATCTGGCAAAGCAGGCCCGCAACAAGCGCCGCACCGGCACCCGTGCAACGGCAGCAGCAGCCGTCGTTGCCGGTGGAGCGGTCGAGAAGCCGGCCCGTACCGCCAAGGCAGCCTTCGATCTCAGCCGCGTCAATCTCGATCAGACCGTTGCCGAGGCAGGCCTGGTGCGCAAGCTTTTGTTTGTGCCGCCCTCGATGCTGGCATCCGAGCTGATGAGCACCATGCAGGCCGCCCGTACCCAGATGGCGCTCGTGATCGACGAATACGGCGGCACCGATGGTCTCGTGTCGCATGAGGATATCGTCGAGATGGTGATCGGCGATGTCGAGGACGAGCATGACGACGAGGAAGTGATGTTCTCGCGTGCCGGCGACGATATCTTCATTGCCGATGCCCGTATCGAGCTGATGGAAATCTCCAAGGCGATCGGCTCCGATTTCGACGTGCGGGACCGGCTGGACGACGTCGATACGCTGGGCGGATTGATCTTCTCAGCGCTCGGTCGCATTCCGGTGCGCGGTGAAGTCGTGCAGGCTGTGCCAGGGTTCGAATTCCAGATCCTCGACGCCGATCCGCGCCGCATCAAGCGTGTCCGGATCATGCGCAAGCGCGCGCTCGTTCGCCGCAGGCAGCTGAAGGGTGAGGCCGAACCCGTGGCCGACACGCAGCAGAAGGCGATTACCGACGGGACGCCGACCGTGCTTCTGGCGGCTCCCTCGTCCGACCGCAGCAACGATCATCCATCGGCCTGAGTTTCCAGGTGTTTTGAACAGCCTGCAACAGGACAAGCCGCAGTTTTTCATGAAAGACTGCGGCTTCTGATTCGGGCGAAGGGGACATCGATGGAGCGACTGGCTGGCAGGGTCATGCTTCTATGGGGCTGGCCGCGTATCCTCCTTGCTTTTTTTGCAGGCGCTGTCGGCGCACTCGCACTTCCGCCCTTCGGTTTCTTTGCCGCCCTGTTCGTATCTTTCACCCTGTTCATCTGGCTGATGGACGGCACAACCGGTAATCCGGATGGTGGGCGGCTCAGCCGCCTGCGATCGACCTTTTTCCTCGGCTGGGTGTTCGGCTTCGGCTACTTCGTCGCCAGCCTCTGGTGGCTCGGCAATGCGCTTCTGGTCGAGGCGGATGAGTTTGCATGGGCGATACCGCTTGCAGTTCTGGGCCTGCCGGCTTTTCTGGCGCTGTTCTGGGGCTTTGCGGCGCTGGCGGCACGCATTCTCTGGTCCGATGGCTTGGGCCGGATTGCGGCTGCTGCGTTTGGCTTTGGCCTTGCGGAATGGCTGCGGGGCTTCATGCTGACGGGCTTTCCCTGGAACTCGATCGGCTACGGCGCCATGCCGATGCCGCTGATGATGCAGTCGGCCGCTCCGCTCGGCGTGACGGGTGTGACGGTGCTGGCTGTTTTCGTGTTCTCCGCACCGGCACTGATCGGGACCCGACGCGGCATGGGGCTTGGCCTCGCGCTCGTAGGTCTTCTCCTCTGCGCCCATCTAGGCTTCGGCGCTTGGCGGCTTGCGGGTGCCGACGCGGTGCTTTCAGCCACTGCCAAGGATCCGGTCGAGGTGCGCCTCGTCCAGCCGATGATCGACCAGTCCCGCAAACTCGACGATTCCGAGCGCGGTGCGATTTTTGAAGAACATCTGGCGATGACGGCGCTGCCCGCAAAGGATGGTGCAAAGCGTCCGGATATCATCGTCTGGCCGGAAACCTCGGTTCCGTTCATCTTGACCGATAATCCCGATGCCCTGTCGCGCATTGCTGACGTGCTGGAAGATGGTCAGGTTCTGGTGGCCGGCGCCGTCCGCGCTGAAAATGCCGGGCCGGGCTTTGCGACCCGCTATTACAACTCGATCTACGTCATCGACAGCAACGGCCAGATCGTGTCGGCGTCGGACAAGGTGCATCTGGTCCCCTACGGCGAGTATGTGCCTTACGAGGACATGCTGCGGTCGCTCGGCATCCCCGATGCGATCGCCATGCCGGGCGGCTTTACCGCAGCACCGGGCCGCACCATGCTGACGCTGCCGGGCGGGCAAACCTTCTATCCGCTGATCTGCTACGAAGCGATCTTCCCGGATGAAATCGGTGCCGGCATTGAACGCTCGAGCGCGCTCTTGAACGTCACCAACGATGGATGGTTCGGTGAAACGCCCGGACCCTTCCAGCATTTCCAGCAGGCGCGTGTCCGGGCTGTCGAAAACGGCATGCCGTTGATTCGCGGTGCCAACACCGGTATTTCGGCTTTCGTCGATCCTTTTGGCAGGGTCGTACGTGGCCTGGGTTACAATCAAAAGGGTGTGATTGACTCAACCATGTCGAGTGTCGAAGTCCCATTTTGGAACGCTTCCGAACGGCGTTTTTACTTCTGGTTGCTGATATGTCTCATGTTTGTGATTGCACTTATTTCCCGTACAAGTTTTAAATTCTGGAAGAATTGACCCAAAACCCCTAAAATTGCATAGTGGTTTGGCCTATCGTCTCGCCATACACCTTGCTTGCCGGATTTGTTGTGACCGGCGCCACCAAAGTGTATCTCCCACACGCGGACCGGGTTGAAGATTGACAGCAACTTCGTCAGGACGTCGTTATGATTGAAAACAAGAAGAAGCCGAACCCGATTGATATTCACGTCGGGAGCCGGATTCGTCTGCGCCGCACAATGCTGGGCATGAGCCAGGAAAAGCTGGGGGAGAGCCTTGGTATCACATTCCAGCAGATTCAGAAATACGAGAAGGGAACGAACCGCGTTGGCGCCAGCCGTCTGCAGAACATTTCGTCCATCTTGAACGTCCCGGTCTCCTTCTTCTTCGAAGATGCGCCAGGCGATCAGGCGGGTGGAGCGTCCGGCATGGCGGAAGCATCCAGCTCGAACTACGTGGTTGATTTCCTGTCGTCCTCTGAGGGGCTGCAGTTGAACCGCGCATTTGTGAAGATCGCCGATCCCAAGGTTCGCCGCCGTTTGGTGGATCTGGTCAAGGCTCTTGCCGCCGATGCCGAGACGGAATGACCGGTCGACCGGTCATTATTTGAAAGGCGGCCTCCGGGCCGCTTTTTTTATGCCGTGACCTCAAGGAATTGGTAATCGCTTGGACGCATAAAGATATATTTATGTCGTTGTACGCTTGTTTTCGGCAGGCGAACTTACTAAACATTCGATGTCTGTTCTTTGAGGGGAATCCCGTTATGCGCGCCAGTTATCTGTTCACGAGTGAGTCCGTTGCAGAAGGTCATCCGGACAAGGTCTGCGATCGTATTTCTGATGAGATCGTCGATCTCGTCTACCGCGAAGCCGCAAAGACCGGGATTGATCCTTGGGGCGTCCGCATCGCTTGTGAAACGCTGGCGACGACAAACCGGGTGGTGATTGCGGGCGAAGTCCGCCTGCCGCCGAGCCTGATGAAGAAGGACAAGAACGGCGTTGACGTGATCAATCCGTCGAAGTTCAAATCCGCTGCCCGCCGCGCGATCCGCGACATCGGCTACGAGCAGGATGGCTTCAACTGGAAGACCGTCAAGATCGACGTGCTCCTCCATTCGCAGTCCGCCGATATCGCGCAGGGCGTCGATAACGCCGCCGATCGTCAGGGCGACGAGGGTGCCGGCGACCAGGGCATCATGTTCGGTTACGCCTGCAAGGAAACGCCGGACCTGATGCCGGCGCCGATCTACTATTCGCACAAGATCCTGCAGCTGCTTGCCACGGCCCGCAAGAAGGGCGAGGGCGAAGCCGCCAAGCTCGGCCCCGATGCTAAGAGCCAGGTGACCGTCCGTTACGAAAACGGCAAGCCCGCGGCCGTCGACTCGATCGTGCTCTCCACCCAGCATATTGATCCCAGCTGGGACTCGAAGAAGGTACGCTCCGTCGTTGAACCCTATATCCGCGAAGCACTGGGCGAACTTCCGATCGCAGCCGACTGCAAGTGGTACATCAACCCCACCGGCAAGTTCGTGATCGGCGGTCCCGATGGCGATGCAGGCCTCACCGGCCGCAAGATCATCGTCGATACCTACGGTGGCGCAGCGCCCCACGGCGGCGGCGCATTCTCCGGCAAGGACACGACCAAGGTCGACCGCTCGGCAGCTTATGCAGCCCGGTACCTCGCCAAGAACGTTGTGGCCGCCGGCTTTGCCGAACGCTGCACATTGCAGATTTCCTATGCGATCGGCATTTCCCAGCCGCTGTCGATCTATGTCGACCTGCATGGAACCGGCAAGAACGTGACGGAAGACCAGATCGAAGCGGCAATCCGCAAGACCATGGACCTTTCCCCGTCCGGCATCCGCCGTCACCTCGATCTCAACAAGCCGATCTATGCAAAGACCTCTGCTTACGGCCATTTCGGTCGCAAGGCCGGTCGCGACGGTTCCTTCTCCTGGGAAAAGACCGATCTCGTGAAGCCTTTGAAGGACGCCCTCAAGGGTGATCAGCTCGAAGCGGCCTGATCGCCCTTTACGAGCACGCCTGTAAGACAGTAAAGCGGGTGCCTTCTGCCGAAGGCGTCCGCTTTTACCGTGAGAGAATTCGATCCATGACCGACAAGCCGCATCCCAGCCGTTCCACGGAAGCCTTTTTCGGCCGCCGCAAGGGAAAGCCGTTGCGCGAGAAGCAGGCGGAAGGTCTGGCGACGCTCTTGCCGCAGCTGAAGCTCGATCTGGCCAACCCTGCACCGGAGACGATCGAGAGCCTCTACGACTTCTCTGTCGAGCGGATGCGGCTGGAAATCGGTTTCGGTGGCGGCGAGCACCTGATCCACCGCGCCGCGGAAAATCCGTCGACCGGCTTTATCGGCGTCGAACCCTTCGTCAATTCCATGGCAAAGCTTCTGACCAGCGTGGAAGAGCAGGGCCTGCGCAACATCCGCCTTTACGATGACGATGCGACCCAGGTTCTGGACTGGCTGCCGGATGCGTCGATCGATCAGATCGACCTTCTCTATGCCGATCCCTGGCCAAAGCGGAAGCACTGGAAGCGCCGCTTCGTTTCGCAGGTCAACCTGGAGCGGTTCCACCGCGTGCTGAAGCCGGGCGCAACATTCTGCTTCGCCTCCGACATCGATACCTATGTGAACTGGACGCTGCTCCATTGCCGCGATCATGGCGGCTTCGCCTGGCAGGCGGAACAGGCTTCGGACTGGCTGACGCCCTACGCCGGCTGGCCGGGTACGCGATACGAGAACAAGGCCCGCCGGGAAGGGCGGTCATCGGCCTACCTGACATTCATCAAGGTCTGACGGTTATTCCGATCAGTGCAGGGTAACGGTCTTCAGCTCGTCTTCGGCAGCCTTGAAAAAGGTGCTGGAGCGGTTGTCGGTGAGCAGGATCGGCGTACCGTCCGCACCGAACAGGGCCCAAAGGTCAAGGCTGGGATCGATGTCCGGAGCCTCGGGAAAACAGCGGGACACATCGTCCGACTTCATCTTGCGAATGTAACCGACTTCGCCGTTTCCGAGATGCGCGAGTTCGGACTCCGTCAAGCTCGGATTCGCTTCTTTCATAAGCATTTCTGCCTCCACAGTGGGGACGCATCAGCGATTGCTGATTGATCTACTGTGAGACGGAAATGTTAATTTTTCGCACTACACGCTCCGGCTCGGGGCGGATCAGATCGATCGAAAGAAGACCATTTTTCAACGATGCGCCGGACACCTGCATCCCGTCCGCCAGCACGAAGATCCGCTGGAATTGGCGGGCCGCAATACCGCGGTAGAGGTAGTCGCGCTCGTTCTGCTCGGCCTGCCGGCCGCGAATGATAAGCTGGTTTTCTTCGGTCATGACCTCAAGCTCGGCCTCCGAAAAACCGGCAACCGCAAGCGTGATGCGCAGCAGGTCGCCTTCGTCTTCGGGCGGCTCGTTACCCGCTGTCTTCTTGACGCGCTCGATATTGTAGGGCGGGTAGCCGTCGCTTCCCTTGCCCAATCGCTCGAGTGTCTTTTCCATCGCGTCGAAGCCCAGGAGGAGAGGGCTTGCGAAAGGTGTCATACGGCTCATCGGTCGTCCCAGCTTTTATCCAGCGACTGTGCCGGCGTCCATAAGGCCCGCCGACGGGTCAATATATGGGAATTTGCGGCAGTCAGCGCAAGACGCCGGCGAGCGCTTGACACGATCCGCAACCCGGCTCAAAAACCCGTAAAGTTCAAGGGGAAGAGACATGCAACGCAGAAAGATCATCATCGACACCGATCCCGGTCAGGACGACGCAGCGGCCATCATGCTGGCCTTTGCGAGCCCCGACGAGCTGGATGTGCTGGGTTTGACTGCCGTTGCCGGCAACGTGCCGCTGTCGTTTACCAGCCGCAATCTGAGGATCGTCTGCGAGCTCTGCGGCAGGCCTGATGCCAAGGTCTATGAAGGTGCATTGAAGCCTTTGAACCGGCCGCAGGTGACGGCCGAACACGTCCACGGCAAGACCGGTCTCGACGGAGCGGAACTGCCTGAGCCGACCATGGCGGCGCAGGAACAGAACGCCATCGACTTCATCATCGAGACGCTGCGCCGCGAGCCCGAGGGCACCGTGACGCTTTGCACGCTCGGTCCGCTCACCAACATCGCCATGGCGCTTACCAAGGCGCCGGACATTGCTTCGCGCGTCCAGGAACTGGTGATGATGGGTGGCGGCCTGTTCGAAGGCGGCAACATCACGCCAGCAGCCGAATTCAACATCTATGTCGATCCGGAGGCGGCCAAGATCGTGTTCGGCGCCGGTATCCCTGTGGTCATGATGCCGCTCGATGTCACACATCAGCTGCTGACCACCAAGGCACGGGTCGAAAAGATCGCCGCACTCGGCAACCGCCCGTCGCAGGTTCTCGTCGAATGGCTTGCCTTCTTCGAGCGCTTCGACATCGAGAAATACGGCTCCGACGGCGGCCCGCTGCATGACCCGTCGGTCATCGCCTATCTCTTGAAGCCGGAGCTCTTTACCGGCCGCCATTGCAATGTCGAGATCGAGACCGAATCGGAACTCACCGTCGGCATGACGGTCGCCGACTGGTGGGGCGTTACCGGCCGCACGGCCAATGCGACCTTCATGCGCCATGTCGACGCGGATGGTTTCTTCGAATTGCTGACGGAGCGCGTCGGCCGTCTCTAGGGCTCAAGCTCAACCGGCAAGCTGAATGGTCATTGCCCGATCAGGGCCTGTTTCCTCTCCCCGCGCACGGGGAGAGGGTAAGGAACCTGCACCGTACCACCATCAAAGCCCGTAGAAATCCGCGATGATCTTCCACGCCTGATCTGCGGTTTCCACAAAGCTGATCAGCTCAAGATCCTTCGGCGAGATCGTGCCGAAATCGGCAAGCGCTTCGAAGTTGACGATGCCGCGCCAGAACTTTTCTGAAAACAGGATGAGCGGGATTCGCTCCATGCGCTTGGTCTGGATCAGCGTCAGCGCCTCGAACATCTCATCGAGCGTGCCGAAGCCGCCCGGGAAGACGGCAACGGCCTTGGCGCGCATCAGGAAGTGCATCTTGCGGATCGCGAAATAGTGGAAGTTGAATGAGAGCTCCGGCGTCACGTAAGGATTGGGCGCCTGTTCGTGCGGCAGCATGATGTTGAGCCCGATGCTCGGTGCGCCAACCTCCGACGCGCCAAGGTTGCCGGCCTCCATCACGCCGGGTCCGCCACCGGTCACGACCACATATTCCTGATGGTCGTAGGCTGCCGAATGCACACCACAAAGCGTCGCGAACTTGCGGGCCTCTTCGTAGAAAACCGAGGCTGCGATCAGGTTATTGCGCTGGGTCTCGTTGTGAGCCGCCCAAGGCGCCTGGCCCGGTGCCGGAATGCGGGCACCGCCGAACAGCACGACCGTGGATTTGATCCCGGCCTCGGCGAGCATCATCTCGGCCTTCATGAGTTCCAGCTGCAGCCGCACCGGCCGCAATTCTTCGCGGCTCAGGAAATCCTCATCGGCAAAGGCAAGGCGATAGGTCGGCGACAGCGTCTGCGGTGTTTTCGGCTGAACTGCGGCGGCACTTTTGTCGGCCTTGTTGTCCTTCAGCGGATCCCAGACCCCGTCCTTCCGCCGTGGTCCGTCATTCTTCACCCGTGCCATCGCAATAACCCTTCTGGAGCCGTTCGCTTATATGCGTTGACGCCAATTCGCATTGACGCTTGAGTGCCGGTCGCTTAGAGCAATTGGCACCATTTGGCCAGCCACACGGCTGTGTCCCGGGCCTTTGCGGCCATCACGATATCGACGACGACGAAGGATTCTCCATGAGCAGCGCAGACCTCTCCTCCCTCGAAAAGACGATCGAAACCGCGTTCGACAACCGCGACACTGTGACGATCTCGACCAAGGGAGAGATCCGCGATGCCGTTGAGCAGTCGCTGAACCTGCTCGATGCCGGCGAGGCCCGTGTGGCCGTGCGCGGCGAGGATGGCAGCTGGACCGTCAACCAGTGGCTGAAGAAGGCGGTTCTTCTGTCCTTCCGTCTCAACGACATGGAAGTCGTCAAGGGCGGCCCCGGCGCCTCCACCTGGTGGGACAAGGTTCCTTCGAAGTTCGAAGGCTGGGGCGAGAACCAGTTCCGTTCGGCCGGTTTCCGCGCGGTGCCGAACGCCGTCGTGCGCCGCTCGGCCTATATCGGCAAGAACGTCGTGCTGATGCCATCCTTCGTCAATCTCGGCGCCTATGTCGATGAAGGCACGATGGTCGATACCTGGGCAACCGTCGGCTCCTGCGCACAGATCGGCAAGAACGTGCACCTGTCCGGCGGCGTCGGCATTGGCGGCGTGCTGGAGCCGATGCAGGCCGGCCCGACCATCATCGAAGACAATTGCTTTATCGGCGCCCGTTCGGAAGTCGTCGAAGGCTGCATCATTCGCGAAGGCTCGGTCCTCGGAATGGGCGTCTACATCGGCAAGTCGACCAAGATCGTCAATCGCGCCACCGGCGAAGTCTCGTTCGGCGAAGTACCGCCTTACTCGGTCGTCGTTGCCGGCTCGATGCCGTCAGGCAATGCCACGATGCCGAACGGCCTGGCCGCACCGCATCTCTATTGCGCTGTCATCGTCAAGACGGTCGATGAGAAGACCCGCTCCAAGACCGGCATCAACGAACTGCTGCGCGACTAACCGAAGGCAAGCCCGATGTCCGCTGTCGATCCGATCGCAAACCTGCGGGACCTCATCCGCTGCCCGTCCGTCACGCCCGCCGAAGGCGGCGCGCTGTCGGCGCTTGAGGCGATGCTTGCGCCGCTCGGCTTTACCGTCGAGCGGATGGTGGCGACCGAGCCCGGCATGCCCGACATCGAGAACCTCTATGCCCGGCTTGGAACGAACGGTCCGCACCTGATGTTTGCCGGCCATACGGATGTAGTGCCGGTCGGCGACGAGGCGTCCTGGAGCCATCCGCCGTTTTCCGCCGAGATCGAAGGTGGAGAGATGTTCGGTCGCGGCGCCGTCGACATGAAGGGCGGCATTGCCTGCTTTGCCGCAGCCGTTGCCCGCCATATCGAAGAACACGGCGCCCCGCAGGGCTCGATCTCATTCCTGATCACCGGCGATGAGGAAGGCCCGGCCGTAAACGGCACCGAGAAGCTGCTGAAATGGGCAGCCGACAGGGGCGAGCGCTGGGATGCCTGCCTGGTCGGCGAACCGACCAATCCGGACGTGCTCGGCGACATGATCAAGATCGGCCGCCGCGGCTCCGTCTCCGGCAAGGTTACGGTCCATGGCGTTCAGGGCCACGCTGCCTATCCGCATCTTGCAGACAACGCGGTACGCGGGCTGTTGCCCTTGGCGCATGCACTGATGCATCCGCCCTTCGACGAAGGGACACCGGAATTCCCGGCCTCCAACCTCGAAGTCACCACGGTTGATATCGGCAACCCGGCAACCAATGTCGTGCCGGCCAAGGCGAGTTTTGCCTTCAACATCCGCTTCAACGACACCTGGACGGCCGAAACCGTTCAGGCCGAGATCCTGCGCCGTCTCGATGCGGCCGCAGGCGACCAGACGCTGCGTCCCGGTCGCGACAAGGTCCGTTACGAGATCGTCTGGGCCGAGCGACCGAGCCACGTCTTTTTGACCCGCAACAACGCTCTGATCAGTTCGCTTTCGGGCGCCGTCGAGGCGGTGACGGGCAGGGTGCCCGCGCTGTCGACCACCGGCGGCACATCCGATGCGCGTTTCATCAAGGATTACTGCCCGGTCGTCGAGTTCGGCCTCGTCGGCCAGACCATGCACATGGTGGATGAGCGGGTAGCGATTGCCGACCTCGAAACGCTGACGCAGATCTACGGAACCTTCCTCTCCCGCTGGTTCGGCGATGCTGCGGTTTCATGACCTCAGCCATCACTTAAGCGGTCTCTGGCTGCTGATCCGCGGCGATGCGCGCGGCCTCAGCGCCTTCGACATTTCCGACAAGGGCGTTGCCCGGTCCTTTCTCGCGATCCTGTGGTGCCTGCCCGCGATCGTCGCGGGATGGATGTTCAAGCGTGCCGAATATGCGCAGGCGCATCCAAGGGGCGGTGACGGTGTCCTCGCATTCGCCGGAAAGATGTTTCTGGTGGAGATCGCGCAGTGGATCGTTCCGGTTCTCGCCATCTGCCTCGTCGCTGTCGCCTTCGGACTGCGACCGCTGCTGCGCACGCTGATCGTGACGCGCAACTGGTTCACGGTGCCACTGGTCTATGCGTCTTACGTGACGGCATTTCCGGTCAGCCTTGCGCTGGGCAGCCTGTTCGGTGCGGGCCTCGTTTACCGATATGGATTGCTTGCCGTCATGCTCGCCGTTCTCGTCGGTGCAGTTCTTCTCTACTGGCGGCTCCTGACGACGGTTGTCGGCGGTTCCCCATGGTTGCGGGCTTCGCTGCTCGGGTTCACCGTGTTGACCGAACTGGTCGTCGTGTCCTGGCTGGAGACAAGCCTTGGAGTGACGGTCGCATGATTGCCCACCGCGGACATTCTTCCCGCATTCCTAATCCAAGAGGTGCCGATGCCCAGCTACGCTGAAGTCCGGTTTTACGTGTCCGGCATCTGGCTGCTGATCAAGGGCGATGAGCAAGGGTTCAAACAGCTCGATCTCTCCGACCGCGGCCTGCTGCGCTCCTTCTGGGCCTTTGTCTGGTGTCTGCCGGCAATGTTCGTCACCTGGGCCTGGTGGCGGATGATGTTTCTGCAGGCGATGCCGCCGGGGACGAAGACCGGTGGCCTGTTCTTCTTCCGGCTCGGCATGCTGGAGGCGATCGACTGGATCCTGCCGCTCATTCTGGTGGGCATCGTCTGCGCGCTGTTCGGGCTCGGCCAGAAATTCCCGACGATGGTGATCGTGGTCAACTGGCTGTCCGTGCCGTTTGCCTACGCCTATGCGGTTCTGGCGGCAGCCTTCATCCTGCCTGTGGGCATGACCGGGTTTCTGGCGCTCCTGCATCTGTCGCTGCTGATCGCCGTCGTCGTCGCGCTGACGCGGGTGATGCGCATGCTTTGCGGCCCGCAGCCGCTGCTGGTGACGGCACTGGTGATGGTGCTGATCGTGCCGGACATGCTTCTGTCCGAGGTGCTGCAGCGGTTCCTGGGCGTCTATCCGTCCTGACGGTCGTCAGGATAATCCACCTTCATGAAATAGAGGCCATCCGGCGGTGCCACCGGGCCGCAGCGCTTGCGGTCGCGTGCCTCGAGCGCTGCCCTCACGTCTTCGGGCGTGACCTTGCCTTGTCCGGCGATCTTCAGCGTGCCGGCAAAGGAGCGGATCTGGTTGTGCAGAAAGCTCTGGGCCGAGGCGCGGATTTCGATCAGATCGCCTGAGCGCGTCACGTCCAGCCGATCGAGCGTCCGGACCGGGCTTTTCGCCTGGCAGTGGGTGGAGCGGAAGGTGGTAAAATCGTGATGCCCGACCAGCATCTGGGCTGCGGCATGCATCGCCTCGTGGTCGAGAGGTTTTGACACCCACCACGCCCGGTTCGCCTCGAGCGCCAAGGGAGAAGGGCGGTTGAGGATGCGGTAGAGGTAATGCCGCTTGGTGGCCGAGAACCGCGCATCGAAGGTCTCGTCGACGAGGCTGACATCGATGACCGAAACCTTTTCCGATGCCGTCATCAGATAGGCGTTGACGGCGTTGCGCAGCTTGTACGGCACCCACTCGCGGGAAAGATCCGTATGAACCGTCTGGCCCCAGGCATGTACGCCTGAATCGGTGCGCCCTGCGCCACGGACCGATACGGTCTCGCCGGTCAGCTTCAGGATCGCTTTCTGCAGCGCGGCCTGCACCGAATGACCGTTGTCCTGCATCTGCCAGCCCACATAGGACGTGCCGTCATATTCGACGATCATCTTGTAACGCGGCATCAGGCCACCCGCATTCCGGCCGTGATCGCCGTGCCACGCAGGAAATCGGCCGCATCCAGCGCCTTGCCGCCGGCCTTCTGCAGCCGCGTCAGGCAAACGGTGCCATCACCGCAGGCGATCGTCAGGTGGTCGTCCAGCACCGTGCCGGCGTCTCCCTGCCCGGAGCCCATTGCGGACGAGAGAACCTTGATCCGTTCCGGCTTTCCGTTGATCTCGGCCTCGAACCAGGCGCCCGGAAACGGAGAGAGCCCGCGGATATGGTTGTGAACGTCGCGCGCCGGTCTCGAGAAATCGATGCGAGTTTCGACCTTGTCGATCTTCGACGCGTAGAGCACGCCGTCAGCAGACTGCGGTGTCAGCGGCAGGTCGCCGGCTTCGAGCTTCTCCATCGCCTCGACCATGGCGCGGGCGCCCGTCAGCATCAGCCGGTCATGCAACTCGCCTGCGGTCATGGCCTCGCCGATCTCGACTTCCCGGGTAAGCGCGACCGGGCCGGTATCGAGGCCCTTTTCCATCTGCATCACCATCATGCCGGTCTTTGCATCGCCGGCCATGATGGCGCGCTGGATCGGGGCAGCTCCGCGCCAGCGCGGCAGCAGCGAAGCGTGGCCGTTGTAGCAGCCGAGCCGGGTGCCGGTCAGGATCGCTTCGGGCAGAAGCAGGCCATAGGCGACGACCACGGCGACGTCCGCCTTGAAGGACCTGAAGGTCTCGCGGTCTTCCTCGCTTTTGAAATTGAGCGGTGTCAGGACCGGAATGCCGAGCAGTTCCGCCGCCTGATGCACCGGCGACTTGACGAGATCGAGCCCGCGGCGCCCGCCGGGACGCGGCGGCTGGCTATAGACCGCGACGATCTCGTGGCCTGCCTGCTTCAGGTTCTGCAGTGTCGGCACGGAAAATTCCGGCGTGCCCATGAAGATGATGCGAAGAGACATGGACCTTTCGCGCCCGCAAGGAACGCGCCTTCATACCGAGATTGCCTGCAAGCGATGGCTAGACCGCCTTCGCCTTGGCAGCCTTGGTGAACCTCTTGACCACCATTTCGCGCTTCAGCCGCGATATATGGTCGATGAACAGCACGCCGTCCAGATGGTCGATCTCGTGCTGCAGGCAGGTGGCGAGCAGGCCATCGGCCTCGATCACGTGTTCCTTGCCGTCGCGACCGATATGCTTGACCGTCACGGACGCCGGGCGCTCCACCTCGGCATAGTATTCCGGGATGGAAAGGCAGCCTTCCTCATACACCGATCGTTCGTCCGAAGAGCGGATAATTTCCGGATTGATCACCACGATCGGGTTCTTCTCGTCTTCCTCGCGCGACACGTCGACCACGAGAATGCGGCGGGCAACGCCGATCTGGATCCCGGCAAGGCCGATGCCCGGAGCGTCGTACATGGTTTCCAGCATGTCGTCCGCGAGCTTCAAAAGAGCGTCGTCCACCCGTTCGAAAGGCTTGGACACCTGACGCAGGAGCGGATCGGGGAGAATGATAAGCGGCTTGATCGTCATGGCGATCCCATAACCTATCTTTTTCGCCGATGGAACAGGCCCGGATCGCCGTTTTCCATCAATGTTCCCGTTTTGATCTTTCCAATCCGCGGTTTTCTGCTAGCTTGCCGCCATGAATGACCTGTTCCCCGAGATTTCTGGTTTTCTGGAGAGCCAGCACCCCCTGGTGCTGATGGCTGCTTCCTGCATCTTCGGCATGCTTCTGATGCTGTTTCTCATGCGTATTTCCGGAAGTAGCGGTCGCCAGGCGGAAGACGCAGAGGCCCGCATGGGCGAGTTGATGCGGATGCAGGGGGAAATGCAGGGCAGGCTTTCGGCGATGGGCGAAACGCTCGCGGCGCGCCAGGTCGAGCTCAGCCAGGTCGTCGGACAGCGGCTCGATGGCATGACCCACCGGATCGGCGCAACCATTACCGAACAAACCAGATCCACCCATGACAACCTGCGCCAGTTGCAGGAGCGCCTGGCCGTCATCGATGCTGCGCAGAACAACATTCAGAGCCTAGCCAAGGATGTCGTGGGGCTGCAGGCGATCCTCTCCAACAAGCAGACGCGTGGCGCCTTTGGTCAGGGCCGGATGGAAGCGATCGTTTCCGACGGCCTGCCGATGGGCGCCTTCGAATTCCAGAAGACCCTGTCGAACGGTTCGAGACCCGATTGCGTGATCCGCATGCCGAACGGCTTGCCGCCACTGGTCATCGACGCGAAATTTCCGCTGGAAGCCTGGAATGCCTTTCGCGAGGCGGCTGCACCCGAAGCGCGACGGGCGGCATCCCAGCAGTTCCGTCGCGACATGGAAGTCCACATCCGCGATGTCTCGGAGAAATACCTGATCGCCGGAGAAACGCAGGACACCGCTTTTCTCTTCGTGCCATCCGAATCGATCTTTGCCGAGATCCACGAGCATTTCGAGAGCGTGATCCAGAAGGCGCAGCGCGCCCGCATCGTCATCGTCTCTCCGTCGCTGCTGATGCTGTCGATCCAGGTTATCCAGGCGGTGCTGAAGGATCAGCGCATGCGCGAACAGGCGCATCTGATCCAGGGCGAGGTGGCCTTGCTGATGGAGGACCTCGGCCGGCTGGACGAGCGGACCCGCAAGCTGCAATCGCATTTCTTCGCAGCCCAGAAGGATGTCGAGCAGATCGTGACGTCGACCGAGAAGCTCGGCCGGCGCGGCGCACGGATCGAAGCGCTCGAACTGGAAGCACCAGTGGCCGCCCCGATACCGCAGACTGGACCAACCCCCACAGCTCCGGCATCCGGCGCAGTCGAGAGCCGCACCGGATCGCTGCGCCTGAGGGTGGTTGACGAGGACTGATCCTCTCGGGCAGTGTCAGCCCGCATTTCACAAAACAGGCAGGCACAGCATGATTACCGTCTTCGGCTCCATCAACATGGATCTTATCGCAACGACGGAGCGGTTGCCGGGCCCGGGCGAAACGGTTGTGGGTTCGACCTTTGCGACGGCCTCCGGCGGCAAGGGTGCGAACCAGGCACTGGCCGCCCGCCGCGCAGGCAGCGACGTGCGCATGGTCGGCGCTGTCGGAAACGACGGTTTTGCAGACCCGGCGCTGGCTTTGCTCCAGGCATCCGGAACTGACCTGTCAGCGGTCACGCGGACAAACATTTCAACCGGCACAGCACTGATACTGGTCGGCGATGACAGCGGCGAGAACATGATCGCCGTCGTGCCCGGTGCCAATGGCACGATCGGCGAGGCGCAGGCGCAGGGCGCGGTGGAGGCCATGTCTCCATCCGACACGTTGATGCTGCAGCTCGAGATCCCGCCGGCAGCCGTCGAGGCGGCACTGCGCGCAGCAAAGGCAAAGGGCATCCGGACGATGATCAACACCGCGCCGCTGACGGCCGATGCGGTTCGACTATCCGGCCTCGCTGATATCGTCGTCGCCAACGAGACCGAATTTGACCTTCTCGCAGGGAGCCCTATCAGCGACGCGAAGACGCGCGAAGAGGTTTTGCGCCGCCTTCACAGTGAGACCGGCCAGACATTCGTGGTCACGCTCGGTGGCGAAGGTGTCGTTGCCATGCTTGATGGTGAAATCCTGTCGGCCAAGGGCCTGAAGATCGAGCCCGTCGACACGGTGGGCGCCGGCGATACGTTCTGCGGCTATCTGGCTGCGAGTCTCGATCGGGGGATAGGCTTTGCGGATGCCCTGCGGCGCGCAGCCGTTGCAGGTTCACTTGCCTGCCTCGAAAGGGGCGCCCAGCCGTCTATCCCTCAGGCGACGGCCGTCGAGGCGCGGCTCTGATACCGCTCAGCAAGTAGAAACGACTGGACCCGCCTCCCGGAAGGGAAGGCGGGTCCATCAGACGACTACCGGTCTAGTTCAGGGGGGCGTAGAACTAGAGGGGGCGGTCCGGCAGGTCGTCGATCGTGATCTGTCCGTCGTTGTTCGTGTCCATGCGGGCGAACAGCTTTTCGGTGGCGGCTGCGGCCTCTTCCTTGCTGATCTTGCGATCGCGGTTTTCGTCGATCATGCGGAACATGGCAGGACCCATCATGCCGCCGTCTGGTCCACCCCTTGGACCGCGGTCCCTGCGGGCTTCCCGGCGCTCATGCCGGTCGTGGTGGCGGTCACGGGCCTGTTCGCGGTCGGCACGTGGTCCGTCAGCCTTAGGGCCCTCAGCCTTAGGGCCTTCACCCTCGGGTCCTTCCGCCATCGGGCCGTCTGCATCCGGGCCTTCGTCCTCAGCCTCTTCAGGCGTCGGCGGCGGGTTGTTCTTGCGGAACTCGGCCATCTTGTTGTCACGGAAATCAACCATTTCACCGCGAGTGATGGACCCGTCCTTGTTGAGGTCGATCTCGGCGAAAAGCGCTTCCTGGCGAGCGGTCAGCTCTTCCTTGGAAATCTTGCCGTCCTTGTTCGTATCCGCCTGCTTGAGAAGGCGAACGAACATTACATCCTGCATCATCGCAGCGCGTGGACCGCCATGCGGGCCGCCGTCAGGGCCTCCGCGCCGACCTTCATGGTGGCGTGGTCCGTCAGGGCCTGGTGCAGCGAAGGCGGGGATGGCTGCGCCAGCGATAAGAGCAGCGCTCAGGCTTGCCAAAACTATCTTCTTCGCGATCATCGAGTGGTCCTTTCCGGTTGCTTCGATAGCCTGAAGATAGGATCGGCAACTGGTCAAAACCACTTAAACATCTGTAATGTAGATGAACTTTTGGTAAGGCGCGGCCTACGCGAATTTGAGGCCTGACAGGAATGCGGTGAGATCGTCGGTGACGTAATCGATGTGATCGTCCTCGTCGGAAAACTTTTCCCAGCGCTCAATGACGACAGTATCGAGGTTGCGCGGCACCAGCAGCACCGTGCGCATGCCGAGCGCTTTCGGCGCGACGAGGTTGCGGGGCAAGTCCTCGAACATCACGGCATTCTTCGTATCGACCGTGTGGAGGGCCGCAAACTTATCGTAGGTCTCGCCGGCGGGCTTGGGCAGGTAACCGGCGGCGACGATATCGAAGATGTCGTCGAAATCGTCGAGAATGCCGAGAGCGCGGGCAGCCGCCTGCGCATGCGGCACGCTGCCATTGGTAAAGATGAACTTGCGGCCGGGAAGCGCCCGGATTGCCGCGCCCAGTTCCGGATGCGGCAACAGCGCCGAGTAGTCGATCGCATGCGCCTGTTCGAGAAACCCGTCCGGATCGATACCGTGGTTCAGCATCAGGCCCTGCAGAGTCGTGCCATGCTCGTGATAATACTGCTTCTGCAGCCGCTTGGCCTCGTCATGCTCCAGTTGCAGCAATTCCTGCACATAGGCCGTCATGTTCTTGTCGATCTGCGAAAACAGATTGACGTGATGCGGGTAGAGCGTGTTGTCGAGATCGAAAACCCAGTCACGGATATTTGCGAAATCGGCGGCGTCGGGGGCAGTCTTCGGCGTCTTGTCCATCGCCGTGTTATGCCAGCGTTTGAACGGGAAGAAAATCCGCCTCTACGAACATTTACACGCCGCACCGACCTTGGCCGGTCGTGACCCTGCGTGATACCGCCTTGGGATGGAACTTTGGATCCCCATCACCATCGCTGCCGCTTTTTGTCAGAATTTGCGGTCAGCGCTTCAGAAGCATCTGCAAGGCTCGCTCGGCACCCGCGGCGCAAGCTTCGTGCGCTTCGGCTACGGATTTCCGCTCGCCGTCATCTACGTGCTCGTTCTGCATTTCGGTGTGGGCTATGCATTGCCCAGCCCGGATCTTGAGTTCGTCTTCTGGGTCGTGCTCGGCGGGCTTGCGCAGATATTCGCGACCATGCTTCTGGTCTACCTGTTTTCGCTAAGGAATTTCGCGGTCGGCACCGCCTATTCGAAGACAGAGCCGGTGCAGGCGGCAATCTTCGGCTTCATTATTCTGGGCGACAAACTGACCACCGGCGGCATAGTGGCGATCATCGTCGGGGTGATCGGGGTGATGCTGATCTCGATGGCCAATCTTCCGATCTCATGGCGCAATCTCGGCACCGCCATGGTCGGCAGGATCGCGCTGATCGGCATGGCGTCGGGCGGCCTTTTCGCCATCGCCTCGATTTCCTTCCGATCCGCGTCGCTGTCGCTCAACGGACCCAATTCGATCATGCAGGCCGCCGTCACGCTGACATGCGTCACGATATTCCAGACCGTTTTCATGCTGATCTGGATGTTGTGGAAGGACAAGCGAGAGATCGTCCAGGTCGCGCGCACCTGGCGCTCCTCGGCGCTTGTGGGGCTCGCTGGCGTTGTCGGCTCCGCCTGCTGGTTCACGGCCATGACGCTGCAGCAGGTGGCCTATGTGAAGGCGCTCGGCCAGATCGAGCTGATCTTCACCTTCGCCTCGTCCTATTTCCTGTTCCACGAGCGGTTGAACCGCATGGAACTGTCGGGCTGCCTGCTGATCGTCTGCGGCATTCTCGGCCTTCTGATGTCCTGAAGGCCGAGTTCTTGCTGCTGATCAGGGAACGATCAGCGTGCCCGCACCGTGTTCGGTGAAGATCTCGAGCAGAACCGAATGTGCGGTCTTGCCATTGAGGATGACGACGCCCTGCACGCCCGCGCGGATCGCCTCGATGCAGGTTTCGACCTTGGGGATCATACCGCCGGAGATCGTGCCGTCCTTGATCAGCGCCTGTGCCTGCGCGACGGTCAGTTCCTTAATCAGGTTCTTGTCGCGGTCGAGCACGCCTGGAACGTCCGTGAGGAACAAGAGGCGGGTGGCGTGCAGCGCGCCGGCAATGGCGCCCGCGAACGTATCGGCATTGATGTTGTAGGTGGCGCCGTCGCGGCCGGGTGCCACGGGGGCGATGACCGGGATCATCTCGGACTTGGCGAGCAGGTCGAGCAGCGTCCGGTCGACTTCGACCACCTCGCCGACGAAGCCGAGGTCGAGGACGCGCTCGATGTGGCTATCAGGGTCGATGATGGTCTTCTTGGCCTTTTCGGCAAACACCATGTTGCCGTCCTTGCCGCAGAGACCGATCGCCCATTCGCCGGTCTGGTTGATCAGCGCGACGATTTCCTTGTTGATCGATCCGGCAAGAACCATTTCGACGATCTCGACCGTCTTTGCGTCGGTGACGCGAAGCCCGCCCTCAAATTTCGATTCGATGCCCATCTTGGTCAGCATCGCACCGATCTGCGGGCCGCCGCCATGAACGACGATCGGGTTGACGCCGGACTGCTTGAGAAGCGCGATATCGGCCGCGAAAGCCTTGCCCAGAGCCATATCGCCCATTGCATGGCCGCCGTATTTGACGACGATCGTCTTGTTCTCGTAGCGCTGCATATAGGGCAGCGCCTGTGCCAGAAGTTGTGCCTGAAGTTCGCTTTCCGAAGCCGTCATGGAAATACCTCTGGGGAAATGTGTGGGGCCTTTTAACGCATGTTTTTGACAGATCAAATAATTCATGAGCAAAATTACGGTGAGGCATGTATGTGGCAGCGATGCATTGCGTCTTGTGCCGCACGGGGAGGCTTTGGTTTTGGTGAGTGATCGCGAGATTGCCGAATTGATCGGCCGCGTAGGACTGCGCGACCGGACGGCATTCACAAAGCTTTATTCCGGCGTTTCGCCGAAACTATTCGCAGTCTGCCTGCGTATCCTGAAGGATAGGGCCGAATCAGAAGATGCCCTGCAGGAGATTTTCGTGCGGATATGGCAGAGAGCCGATCGGTTTGCCCCTTCGGGAACAAGCGCAGCCGGTTGGCTCGTCGCAATCGCCCGAAACCATTCGATCGACCGCCTTCGCGCCCGCCGGCCCGTGACGGACGCTCTGGAAGACAGGACGGATATTGCCGACCTCGGTCCTGATCCGGAGGAGGCGTCGGTGATGCGCGGTGAAGGAAGGCGTATTGACAGCTGCATGCAGGAGCTCGATCCTGACCGCGCAGGGGCGGTCAAAAGCGCCTATGTCGAAGGCCTGACCTATCAGGAACTGGCGGAACGCCATGGCGTGCCGCTGAATACGATGCGAACCTGGCTGAGGCGCAGCCTTCTCAAGCTGAGGGAGTGCCTGGACCGATGACGACACCAGACCAAAGCGAAAACGATCGCTCCCGCGACCAGCTTCTGGCTGGCGAATATGTGCTCGGGGTCCTGCCGCTTGACCAGCGCCGCCGCGTCGAGGATCGCATCGTCCGTGATGCGGCCTTTGCGGCCATGGTGATGCGCTGGCAGGAAAACCTGTCTTCCGACCTCGATGCGGAATACGGCGAGGAACGTCCGCCGAAAGGCGTTTACGCCAGGATCGAAAAGCGCGTCTTCGCCCAGAACGGTTTCGGAAACGAGCTGGCGCGTGGTGGATGGTGGAACTCGCTGCTTTTGTGGCGCGGCCTGTCATTCGCCTCGACTGCCCTTTTGGTGACATACGCGTCCTTGTCGACGGGCTGGATCGGCGGACCTGTGGGTGGCTCTGCGCCGGGCAAGCAACTGGTCGCCGAGATGAGCGGCGAGGGCAATGCATTCGGCCTGAGGGCGCGGTATGACGGTGCCAGCGGTCGCTTGCAGCTGACGCCCGTTGCCGCAACGACGGCGGAACGCCGCTCGCTCGAACTGTGGCTTGTCCCCGGCAGCGGTGAAGAAGCAATCTCGCTCGGTATCCTGCCGGAAAGCGGCAGCGACACGATCGAAGTGCCGGCCGGGCATCGCAAGCGTGTCGAGAACGGCGCGTCCTTCGCCGTCAGCCTTGAACCATTGGGCGGCTCGCCGACCGGTCACCGGACCGGGCCGGTTGTCGCCGTCGGTAAAATCCGGGATCTTTAATTAAGGGATGCTAAATCAGAGGCATAGCGGATTTCTGTCTTCGCGTCGCCAGCCTTTGAAACTCTTCCCGCTTTCCTCTCGTCTCTAGCCATGTCCCCACAGAGGGAAAGCCGGACCTGGGAGGCGCCTTCAGCGCCGGGGTCGTTCAGGCTGTAGAGAGGAAGAGAACAATGTTTAAATCCGCAATCCGCCTTGCCGCATGCGCCGCAATCCTGTCCGCCTCCGTTGCCGGCGCCTACGCCGCAAACCCGAAGGTCGGTGGCGCTGCCATGTATGAAGACAAGAACATCGTCGAGAATGCCATGAACTCCAAGGATCACACGACATTGGTCGCCGCCGTGAAGGCTGCGGGCCTCGTCGAGACCCTGCAGGGCAAAGGTCCGTTCACCGTGTTCGCGCCCACCAACGAAGCCTTCGCTGCGCTGCCGAAGGGCACTGTCGAAACCCTGCTGAAGCCGGAAAACAAGGCGCAGCTGACCAAGATCCTTACCTGCCACGTGGTGGCCGCGAACGCCATGTCGACGGCGATCGAAAAGATGATCAAGGACGACAAGGGGACGCATGACGTCAAGACCGTCGGCGGCTGCGTTCTGAAGGCCAAGGAAAGCATGGGCAAGATCACGCTCACCGACGAAACCGGTGGTGTGGCCACTGTGACGATCGCCGACGTCAAGCAGTCGAACGGCGTCATTCACGTCATCGACAAGGTTCTGCTGCCGAAGATGTAACGGCTGACCCAAACAGGTCGAAGCCTCGCATAGAGATCCGGTCGCCTGTCGCAGGCGGCCGGATTTTTGCGTTTCGGGAGATTTACCGGCCGATGGTCTTCATGATCTCGGCGCGCAGCTCGTCCAGGCCGCGGCCTTTTTCAGACGATGTCGACAGCACTTCCGGATAGGCAGCGGGCCGCTTGCGGATCTTTTCGAGCGTCTCGGCAATCAGCCTCGGAACCGCAGGATCCTTGATCTTGTCCGTCTTGGTCAAGACGATCTGATAGGAGACGGCGGCCTTGTCGAGCAGGTCGAGCACGTCCTCGTCGTTCTTCTTGATGCCGTGGCGGCTGTCGATCAGCACATAGACGCGCTGCAGCGTGGCGCGGCCCCGCAGGTAATCGAACACAAGCTTCGTCCAGGCATCGACGTTTTCTTTCGGCGCCTGCGCATAGCCGTAGCCGGGCATGTCAACCAGCGCCATCGGCGGCAGGTCACCTGCCTGGCCGGAATAGCCGTCGGGCACGAAATAGTTCAGTTCCTGTGTGCGGCCCGGCGTGTTGGATGTGCGCGCCAGCCCCTTGTAGCCCACGAGCGCATTGATCAGCGAGGACTTGCCGACATTCGAGCGTCCGGCAAAGGCGATCTCAAGCGGTCCTTCCGGTGGCAGAAACTCCATCGAGGGCACGCCGCGGATAAAGATCCACGCGCTGCCGAACAGCGTCTTTTCCTCGGAATTATGGTCTGCGGCCATGGTCTCGTCGTCCTGTCTTCAATTCAAGGACATCGCTTCCGGGTTTTAACCCCATATGTCAAGCGTCCGACCGGTTCTGTCTCTTCTGGCGACGAAACTCGAATGTCAGATGGGTGATGAGCGCCGCAAGGATCAGCGCCCCGCCCGCGATCGTGCGCGGTGCCGGGATCTCGCCGTGGATCATGGCGACCCAGACGGGCCCGAGAACGGTTTCACCAGTGCCGAGCAGGGCAGCCAGCGCTGAGGGGATAAGCCGCGCACCGGTGACGAACAGTGCCATGCCGAGCCCGAGATTGAGCGCACCGAAGATGAAGAGAATACCGAGTTCGCCCGGGGTGACCGCGAGGTTCGAAGACATCGTCAGCGCGATCATGCCGGCTGCAAAGCATCCGAAGCAGGTGGCGGGTGTCATCCGCACATGCGGGTAACGGCGGGTGATGACGGTCGCCAGCGCAAACACCAGCGGAATGATCAGCGCCAGACCGTCTCCGAGCGGCGAGACCTTTCCGGTAAACGAGGACGATACCATGATGCCGACACCGACGATCACGGTGCCGATCGCAAGCCAGGTAACGCCCGATATGCGCTCGCCGTAAAACAGCCAGACCATCAGCGCCGCAAACAGCGGCACACCGGCACCGAGCAGCACCACATTGGCGACGGTCGTATACTGGATCGATATGATGAAGCAGGTGGACGCCACCATGAAGCAGAGGCCGACCGAAAGGCCCGGCCAGCCCATGCTGCGAAACAGCGCCACCGTGCCGCGCGGCCCGTCGCGCAGCAGCATGAAGGCGAGCAGGAACAGGGTGCCGAACAGGCTGCGCCAGAACACGATCGTCCAGCTGTCGGGGATATCGAGAAAGCGGGCGATCGCACCGCCGAAACTCCAGGCAAAAGCAGAGCCGAAGACGAGCAGGGCGCCGATACGGTATTCCGAGCCGGGAAGGCTCGCGGGGATCGTGCCGGCCAAGGGTGGACCCGGTGGGGTGGGCGGCGGGAAGGGCGCGGGCATGGGACTGTTCCGGTTGCTGGAGCAATTCCAGCGTCAGCATGTTCTACTCTGCTTGCGGAACTTGCCTCGGGCAACCTAGCGCCGGCCTAAAGGCGGGACTGATCCACCCACGCCAGCCAATGTCGCTTTCCGCTCGCTAGGCTTTCAATCGGCCAAAGAAAAACCCCGGCGAACCGGGGTTTCTGAAGAATAGCTATTTGGACGCCGCGGGCTTTCGTTTGAACAGCCCCTTCATGTTGTCGAACAGCTCGATCTTGGCGCCGTGGCGCTTCATGATCAGGGCCTGCTGCGACACCGAAAGCGTGTTGTTCCATGCCCAGTAGATCACGAGACCGGCCGGGAAGGACGCCAGCATGTAGGTGAAGACCAGCGGCATCCATGTAAAGATCATCGCCTGTGTCGGATCCGGCGGCGTCGGGTTCATGCGCATCTGGATGAACATCGTGATGCCCATGATGATAGGCCAGACGCCGATCATCAAGAAATGCGGGACGTCGTAAGGCAGAAGACCGAACAGATTGAACAGCGATGTCGGGTCCGGCGCAGAAAGGTCCTGGATCCAGCCGAAGAACGGCGCATGCCGCATTTCGATGGTGGTATAGATCACCTTGTAGAGCGCAAAGAAGACAGGGATCTGCAGCACCACAGGCCAGCAACCGGCGATCGGGTTGATCTTTTCTTCCTTGTAGAGCGCCATCATCGCCTGCTGAAGGGCCATGCGGTCATCACCGTGCTTGGCCTTCAGCTCTTCCATCCGCGGCTGCATGCGCTTCATGTTGGCCATGGAGGCATACTGCTTGCTCGCCAGCGGGAAGAAGAGCAGCTTGACGACGACGGTTGTCAAAAGGATTGCCACGCCGAAATTGCCCACGTGACGGAAGAAGAAGTCCATCAGTTTGAACATTGGCTTGGTGATGAAGTAGAACCAGCCCCAGTCGATGACGAGATCGAAATGCGGGATCTTGAGCTGCTCGACATACTGGTCGATCAGCGGAACTTCCTTGGCGCCGGCAAACACGAGGCTCTTCAGCTCTGTCGACTGGCCGGGAGCGATCGAAAGCGCGTCGCCCTTGTAATCCGCCTGGTAACGCGGCTGGCCGTCGGTGAAATGCGTGAAGCGGGATTCGAACGGCATCGCCTGTGGCGGCACGATCGTCGAGGCCCAGTATTTGTCGGTAATGCCGAGCCAGCCGCCGGTCGCCTTCGTGTTGGCGACAGCCTCTTCCTCGATATTGTGATAGGTATGTTCGCTGAGGCTGCCGTCGGCACCGAGAACGCCGATGAAGCCTTCGTGGATGACCCAGACGGACGGCGTTGCCGGCTTGTTGTAACGGGTCACGCGGCCATAGGAGGAGATCGAAACCGGCTCTTGGGTCGGGTTGTCGATCTTGTCGTTGACCGTGATCATGTAGTGTTCGTCGATCGCGATGGTGCGGTTGAAGACGATGCCCTTGTCGTTCGTGAACGACAGCGTCACCGGCGTTTCGCGCGTCAGCCGGTCGCCGCCAGCAAGCGTCCACCGCGTGCCGGAACCGGGTACGGTGCCGCTGGTGTCACTGCCGATGTAACCAAGCTCGGTGAAATAGCCGTCTCTGGTATCGGCCGGGGAGAATAGCGTGATGATCGGGCTCTTGTCGTCGACCGTCTCATGATATTCGCGAAGCTTCAGATCGTCGAAGCGAGCGCCGACCAGGTTGATGGAGCCCGAGACGGCCGCGGTCTCGATCGCAACGCGCGGAGACTTTGCAAGCGCCTCTTCGCGGGTAGCCGTCGCCTGCGCCTGGTTTGCGCCAGGAAGGTTGCCGGTCGAGGTTGCAGCGCCCGGGCTTTCCGGCGTGAAGTTCTGTCCGGCCTGCTCGGTGGTCTGCTGCTGCTGCGCAAGCCGTGCTTCGTCGGCGCGCTGCTGAGCTTCCATCCTCGGGTTCATATAGAGGAACTGCCAGGCAAGGACGATCATCACAGAAAGTGCGATCGCGATGAAGTAATTGCGGTTTTTTTCCATCATGCTTTCCTGGAAAGGGTCTCCTCGGACCGCTTCGATTTCGGCAGGCTTTCGATGCGCTCGATGAGCTGTGCCGTCATGTCTGCAAACGGGGTCTTGAGGACCTCCCTCCGCGCGACAATGACATAGTCGTGTCCGTTCTTCATTGCAAATGCGGCTGAGTGCCGAACCGCCTCTTTCAGGCGGCGGCGCATGCGGTTTCGTTCAACCGCGTTGCCGTGCTTCTTGGTAACAGTAAATCCGACCCGCGGCGCTTCGTCCGGCTGATGTCGATCAAGGACTTCCAGAAGGAAAGTCCGGCCGCGTCGGGTTTCACCCTTTCGCACGGCAAGGAACTGCGGCCGGCTTTTCAGCCGCCCGGCAGTCTTCTTGTTCGTAGGTTCGGTCGTCATCGCCCGCTATCCGGGCATCCCGGCGTTAAGC
This sequence comes from Velazquezella soli, assembly GCF_977018685.1. NCBI lineage: Bacteria > Pseudomonadati > Pseudomonadota > Alphaproteobacteria > Hyphomicrobiales > Rhizobiaceae > Velazquezella > Velazquezella soli. The sequence continues at coordinate 51,463 of NZ_CDRNXF010000004.1, read as the reverse complement.
CGAGAGACGAGCGCGGCCACGTGAGCGGCGAGCGGCAAGAACCTTCTGGCCACCCTTGGTTGCCATACGGGCGCGGAAGCCGTGACGACGCTTGCGAACAAGCTTGGACGGCTGGTAGGTACGCTTCATTTTTTTAATACCGCGGTGTGCGGCCCTTCTTGAAGTTTGCTTCGTTAAAAGCAAGAGCGTTTAGGAAACGTTCGGGCGCCGGCCGCAGTGCGACTGGGAGCCTTGTGAACGTGCGCGGCTTATAAGGGGAAGAGGCGCGAAAAGTCAATCGCAGCACCGCGATTGCGCTCGGTTCCGGGCAAGTGTCTGATGAAACTGGCTGGATTCTGGATGTCGCGTTAACGCTTGTGTCCACACGGGCTTTCCATGTCCTGTAAGCCTGACGGATGAAAACCGTGCTTTCCCGGAGTAGACCCCATGTATTTTCGTGGATTCGGGAGACTTCAGTCAGTTGCGAGGCAGCGCTAGACTAGGCAGGCGCTCACTAATTGAGCTTTTGATCATCAACAAATGTTAATCTCTGAGTGCTATTTCTCGCACCATCAAGATGTAGGGGTTTAGGGCCCTCCGCATTTTTTGATTTGTCGCTTCGGGGGAATGCATTGTGAAGATAAGAGCCAAGATCAACATGCTCGTTGGTGTGATGAGCGTTGTAACCTGTGTCATCGGTGGCATATCGCTCTTCGCAGTCCAGAAATACAATCAGCAGACCAGAGACTATGCTGCTGTTGCGCAGCGCGTGTACCAGGGTGAGCATCTTAACCGCATGGTGACGGCCGTTGTTATGGATGCGCGGGGCGTCTATGCAGCCAAGGACGCAGCAAGCGCCAAGCCGTTCGGCGATGGTATCATGAAATCGCTTGCCGAAATCGAGAAGCTCATCGCCGCTTGGGGGCCGACCGTCCCGGCGGAGGAGAAGGAAATCTTCGACAAGCTCGTCGCGCGCTTCCAGGAATTTAAGGCCTTCCGCTCCGAGACTGCGCGTCTCGGTCAGGCCGAAGGGCCACAGGCCGCCAACGTTCAGGGCAATAACGACGCCAATCGCGCCAACCGCAAGGCTTACCAGGAGCAGATCGACGCAATCGTCAAGATCGACCAGGCGGCGATGGACAAGCTCAGCGCCGAAATCGACGGCTTTGGCGACATGATCTTCTACAGCGTGCTCGGTGCTACCCTGCTGGGTGTGATGGGTGGTCTTGCATTCGGCATTTCGCTCGGTCGCAAGCAGATAAGCCAGCCGATTCTCGAGCTTACGTCTTCGATGAAGCAACTGGCCACCGGCGACTACGCTGCAGCTGTGCCCTTTGCCGGCCGTGCCGACGAGATCGGAGACATGGCCGAGGCCGTCGGCGTGTTCAAGAAGAACGGCCTCGAGGTGGCGCGGATGAGCGGTGCCGAAGCTGAGATGCGATCGAAGAACGATGATCTTCAGGCGCGCATGGCCAACGTCGTCGGCGCAGCGGTCGAAGGTGATTTTTCGCGGCGCATCGACAAACAGTGGGGCGATGAAAACCTCGACAGGTTCGCACGCAATGTCGATCAGCTTGTCTCAAGTGTCGATGCAGGCGTGGCGGAAACGCGCCGTGTCATTGGTAGCTTGGCGGAAGGCAAGTTCGACGACAGCATGGCTGGCCATTTCAAGGGCGCCTTTGCCGAACTGCAGCAGAACGTCAATGCGACGATGGACACGCTGCGTGGCACGATGCGCAACATCCGTGCCGGAACCGGCGCGATGAACGACGGAGCATCCGAACTCAGCTCCGCCGTCAACGATCTCTCCAAGCGCACCGAGCAGCAGGCAGCAGCTCTGGAAGAAACCTCGGCGGCACTCGACGAGATCACAGCTGTCGTGAAGACCTCGACAGAGCGCGCCACCGAGGCGACCGTGATGGTGAGCGAAGCCAAGACCAGTGCCGTGCAGTCCGGTGAGGTGGTGCGCAGCGCTGTCGACGCCATGGGCCGTATCGAGCAGGCATCGCGCGAGATTGCCCAGATTACCAACGTCATCGACGAGATCGCCTTCCAGACCAACCTCCTGGCGCTCAACGCCGGTGTCGAGGCAGCTCGTGCGGGCGAAGCCGGCAAGGGATTTGCCGTCGTCGCACAGGAAGTGCGCGAACTGGCGCAGCGGTCTGCCAGTGCGGCCAAGGATATCAAGGCGCTGATCGGCAAGTCCGGTGACGAAGTAGCGGCCGGCGTGCGTCTCGTCCAGAACACCGGCCATGCCCTGTCCGACATTGAATCCCGCGTCATCAGCATCAACGATCACATCAACTCGATCGCCGTTGCATCGCGCGAGCAGGCGACCGGCTTGGCGGAGATCAACAGCGCCATCAACCAGATGGATCAGGTGACGCAGCAAAATGCCGCGATGGTGGAAGAAACATCCGCCGCGACCTCTAGGCTCTCCGGTGAAGCGGACAATCTCTTCGCACTCGTATCCAAGTTCCGGATCGACGGCGAAGCGTCGGGTCATCGTGCGCCCGTCGCGGTCGCTTCCGGTTCTGCCTCCGCAAGAACACCGGCGCCCCGCGTGTCCCCGGTCAAGACCATGACCAAATCGATCGCCCGCGCATTTGGCGGCGGATCCGCCGCTGCGGCAGCGGCGCCGTCGGCAAGCGCGGACTGGGAAGAATTCTGAGCCGAACCACCCGTGCAAGCGAACAGGGGCCCGGGTGGTATCGTCCATCCGGGCCCTTTGTTTTTGTCGGTTCTGTCGTGCTTCAATCTAGCCCAGGAAACGCTCCAAGGCCGACTTCCGGTTGGGGGGTGGAAAAAATGCGCCAGAAAGCTAGAATATGCAGATGATTGCAGCCACCACCGAACGGCTGGACAGGCGAGATAACGATGACGAGCCACATGGATGATGCGGCCGAAACTCCAAAGCAGGAGCAATCGGCGCAGACCGGAACAGCCTCCAGGGCGTCTGCCGAGCAGATGCCGCAGCTTTTCCGTGGGCTCTCCGGTCGTCTTCTCTGGCTGACGATCGTCTTCGTGATGCTGGCCGAAATCCTGATCTTCATGCCGTCTGTTGCCGGCATGCGGATGAACTGGCTGCGTGACCGGCTGGATACTGCCGCTGCGGCCGGAATCGTCATCGACGGACTTCAGCCGGCGGAACTGCCCCGCGCCGTACAGGACGACACGCTTCTTGCCACCGGAACCAAGGTGATTGCGCTGCGCAAGGACGGGACCTCGCGCCTGCTGGCAGCAGTCGATGTGCCGCCGCAGATCGACGAGCAGTATGATCTGACCGATACGCCGCTTCTGGTGACGATGCGCGACGCGCTGGACACGCTGTTTTTGGGCGGCGGACGCGTCATGCGCATCTACGGCCCGATCGGCGAAAGTGACATGATCATCGAACTGGTCATGACCGATGATGCTCTGCGCAAGGATATGCTCAAATACGCGAAGATGATGTTTCTCCTGTCGCTGCTGATTTCGATCATCACGGCAGTTCTTATCTTCCTCGCCATCAACCGCATGATGATCCTGCCGATCCGGCGCCTGACGAAAAGCATGCAGAAATTTTCCGAGCAGCCGGAAGATCCTGCGCGTGTGTTTACTGCCGACCGGTCTCGTGGCGAGCTCGCCGTCGCCGGCCGGCATTTGTCGGCCATGCAGACGGAGCTGCAGCGGACGCTGAAACAACAGCGCAACCTGGCCGATCTCGGTCTCGCCGTCTCCAAGATCAACCACGACATGCGCAACATCCTTGCGTCAGCGCAGCTGATGTCGGACCGCCTGACCGATGTCGAAGATCCGATGGTGCGCAGCTTCGCACCAAAACTGTTGCGCACGATCGACCGCGCCGTCGGCTACACGACCGAAGTGCTGGCTTACGGGCAGGCCTCGGAAGCCGCGCCGAAGCGGCGCCGGATTCTTCTCGCCGAACTTTTCCAGGAAGTCCGCGACATCCTGGCCATCGATCCTGATGCCGGCATCGAATTTCACGATCAGATCGCCGTCGATCTCGAGGTCGATTGCGACAGCGAACAGATCTTCCGGGTGATCCACAACCTCTGCCGCAACGCGCTGCAGGCGCTGGTGACGTTCGAGCCGGACGACAAGTCGATTGCGCGCCGCATCACGGTGTCAGCCCACAGGGTCGGCAGCGTCGTCAGCATCATGATTGACGACACCGGACCCGGCATGCCCCGCAAGGCCCGCGAGAACCTGTTCTCGGCCTTCCGCGGTTCGGCCCGGTCCGGCGGCACCGGTCTTGGCTTGGTGATCGCACGCGAGCTTGTCCTTGCCCATGGCGGCACGATTGCGCTGGTGGAAAAGCCGACCGAGGGTACTCAGTTCCGCATCGAAATTCCCGACCGTCCCGTATCGCTGGACGACTACCGCGCCCGCGCCTGATCGCAAAATCACGCAAATTCAGGGGCTTGCGAACTATTTGACATGAAAATGACAGCCGCTGACCGAAAATCGCTTGCAATCCTTTGCCGCAGCATTTAGAGGATCGCCACGCAAGTAAAACACACTGCTTGCAGACGCACCCGTAGCTCAGCTGGATAGAGCACCAGACTACGAATCTGGGGGTCAGGAGTTCGAATCTCTTCGGGTGCGCCATTCTCTTCTTCCCAAAAATGTTCTCTCAACTCTCGGTCCGCCGGCAATCATTTTTGTTGATTTGTCGATAGGGGATATGCGACCTGCTGTTCCGTCAATTCGGAGCGAGAACCATGCAGAACGCAAACATGCTGTCATCGAGAGACGGTGGCTCCGGCGCTAGTGGGGGCATCTCCGGCTTTCTTTCCGGCGGTGTGAAGCCGGTCGCGGTGTTGTTCGGCATCTACTTCATACTCAGCATCGCCATTCGCGTGTCGCTTCCCAATTCGTTGACGCTCGACGAGGCTGAGCAGTCGCTCAACTCGCAGTTCTGGCTGCTCGGCTACGGACCGCAGCCGCCTTTCTACAACTGGGTACAGAACCTGTTCGTTGGCGCGCTCGACATCTCGCTGCTGTCGCTGGCGCTGCCCCGGTTCGGAATGCTGTTCCTGGTCTATCTGTTCATGGGCCTTGCCGCGCGGGAACTGCATGTCAGCCGCAGCTTTGCCGGCCTTGCCATGCTCAGCCTGACGCTGCTGCCGCAGGTTTCCTTCATGCCGCAGCAGGATCTTACCCACACGATCGCGCTCCTGATGGCGACCTCCCTGTTTTTCTACGGTCTTTGCCGCACGCTGGTGCGTCCTGACTGGCAGGGATATGCGATCATCGGCATTGCGATCGGGATCGGTACGATCTCGAAGTACAATTTCGTCATCCTTCCGGCCGCGACCATCGTGGCGGTTGCGCTCGATCGGGACTGGCGCGCGCGTCTTCTTGATCCGCGCATGCTGCTCGCCGCCGTCATCTGCATTGCCATCGTCCTGCCGCACGCGGTCTGGCTTCTCGGCAATCTCGATCTCGCAACGCGTGGCACGCTCGGCAAAATGGTTGAGTCGGATGCGCCGCAGGGTATTTTCCGCGTCACCAAGGCGCTCGGATCGCTCCTCGTCGCCTGCCTCGCCTTCGGCGCACTGGCTGTCGTCGTGCTGGCACTTGCATTCAAGTCGTCGGTCAAACGGGCGGTCAGGGCAGGGGATCGCTGGACCACGCTGTTTGGCCGCATCATGCTGTTCTCGCTGGTCGGCGTGGTTGCGGTCGTCCTCGTGGCTGGAACGACACGGATCACCGAGCGCTGGCTCGACCCTTATCTGCTGGCGTTGCCGTTGTATCTGCTGCTGAAATTCGATCGCGCCGGGGCCGACCTTGGTTTGGGTTTCAAACGGCTGGTCCCCGTGTTTCTGGTGATCATGGTGGTCGTGCTGGTACCGGGGCCGGCAAAGGTTCTGACGGCAGGCCTGCTTGGACCTCCGGGCCGTATCAATATGCCGTTTGCTGACCTGGCAAAGCAGATCCGCACCGAGGATCGCCCGGCAACCATTCTGGCGCTCGGGATGCATCTTTCCGGCAATATCCGCATGCAGTTTCCCGATGTACCGGTGTTCGACATCGACAGCGCATCAGTCAAGCGCGCGATGCGGGATCTCGCGCCGCCGGTCCTGGTGATCGAGGCGGATGGAGACGGTGCCGTTGTCGAGCCGAAACTCGATGCGGCAATGCTGGAAAGCGCGACTGGTCTTTCCGCCACCGATTTCCGGACAAGGCTCGTTCCGTATCATCGCGCGCCGGACCGAAACATGGGCTTCCGGTACCTCTGGCTTCGCTGAGGCCGGTTTCAAAGAGATCAGGCCGGTGAGATCCGGCAACAGGTTCAAGCGCGTCAGGGGCGAAACATGAGATGGAAACGTACGATCCAGTTGCTGGATGTCCATGCCGAAGGTGAGATCGGACGGGTCGCAATCGGTGGCGTCCCGAAGATCCCGGGCGATACGGTCGCAGCCCAGCTTGCCTGGTTGAATTCCGATCCCAAGGGCCACGAACTGCGCCGCTTCCTCTGCCTGGAACCGCGTGGCGCCCCGATCGGTTCCGTCAACCTGCTGCTGCCGGCGAAGCATCCGGATGCGGATGCAGCCTTTGTGATCCTCCAGCCGGATCAGGCGCATGCCAGTTCCGGGTCCAACTCCATCTGCGCCACCACCGCGCTTCTGGAAGCCGGTATCGTCGAGATGAAAGAGCCCGAGACGGTCGTGACGCTGGAAACGGCTGCGGGCCTCGTCAGGGCCGTTGCTACCTGCCGCGACGGACGATGCGAGAAGGTGAAGCTCACCATGGTGCCGTCCTTTGTCCATCAGCTTGATGTGACGATCAGCACACCGCAATGGGGAGATGTCACGCTCGACCTGTCCTACGGCGGCATCTTCTATGCATTGGTTGATGTCGACCAGATCGGCCTGAAGATCGAGAAGGGCAATGCCGCGGAACTGGTCAAGGCCGGCATGATCCTGAAGGATCTGGTCAACCGGCAGGTCGAGGTCGTACACCCTGAAATTCCCGAAATTTCCGGCGTTGCTTATGTGATGTTTCGCGATACGGAAGTGGATGGCACGGTTAGAACCTGTACGACAATGTGGCCGGGCCGGGCAGACAGGTCGCCCTGCGGCACCGGCAACTCGGCCAATCTCGCAACGCTTCACGCGCGCGGCAAGGCAAAGGTCGGAGACAGCTTCATCTCGCGCTCCATCATCGGCACCCAGTTCGAAGTGGGATTGGCTGCCGAAACGACGGTAGCCGGCAAACCTGCGATCATTTCGACGATAGCGGGACGCGGTTTTACATTTGGTCTGCACCAGATCGCGCTTGATCCGTTCGACCCACTGGCCGATGGTTTCGCGATGACGGATGTCTGGGGTCCGTCAGCCGGAGAGATCTAAGCGGAGGCCGTCGGCGAGCCTGCGTTGTCTCGACGGACTTAGATATCTCTGCCGTTCTTGGCAGGAGTCTCAATGTCGCCCTGCTTCAGAACCAGCGTGTTCATACCCTCGTTCATGTCCTGCTTTGGCTGAGAGGGGATCATGCCGAGTTCCTGGAACTCCATGACCTTCTGGGCGCCGAACAGGTCGCCCTTCTCGGCAGCCTTGCGATAGAGGTCGACCGCCTTCTGCGCGTCGGCCGTAATGCCCTCGCCGCTTTCGTACATCAGGCCGAGGTTGATCATCGCATCGGTATTGCCGCGCTGTGCAGCCAGATCGTACCAGGCAATCGCCGTCTGATCGTCGGCCGGCAACATAGTGCCTTCGTCATAAATCGCGCCGATATTGAACGCAGCGGTATCGTCGCCTTCAGCAGCTGCCTTTTCAAACCAGGTGAGCGCCTTGGTGACGTCGACCTGAGTTCCCAGGCCATCGCGATAGGCGACGCCAAGATTGTAGGCTGCGAGCCGGTTACCGCCGTTTGCGGCTTCGGTATAGAGACGGAATTCCTGCTGCTCGTCACCGAGGCGGCCCATCAGCATGCCGAAGTTAACCTTGGCTGCAGGGTAGTTTGCTTCGGCAGCTACATTATAAGCCGTCATCGCCTGATCGGCCTGTTCGGAATTATTGAGCGCGCGGCCCAGCTGATAGGCGAAACGCGGGTTGCCGGTCGCCTCGTAAGCGGTGCGGCACGCATCAACGGCCTTAACGTCGATGTTTGCGATATCGACCGGAGCAAATGAACCATTGCGCTGCTCGTCAAATGGGCTGCCGGCAAGCTGGTCGCACTCGGTCTGAAGAGCTACAGTCACGAGGAGGTTGGAACGCTCCTGGGCACTCAGGGAAACCGTCAATGCACAGAAAGCTGCGGCAGCGCCTGCTGCAATTGCCAATCCCCTGTTGACTTTCGAATTAAGGGATTTCATCTTCTCGCTCCGGCTGGTAGAACTGTTCGATTGGTGGACGAACGCCGGAAATGCGGACTGGTTCCTGCCGATCTTAAGCTTTCATTGATAAATGGTATCCAGCCTGTGCACATTTGCGTGTAATCGGGGCGTGTAGTGATGGGGTTCCACACTATCGTCCGCGTCAGTTTGTTGTCGCGGTGATTGTTTTGAGCGGAATGTTGATGCTAAGGGGGAGGAACTCTTCCAGCGCCAACAACCGCCCAGAGGCCCCATGAATACCATCAGTATCCGCCGCCCCGACGACTGGCATCTGCATTTGCGCGACGGCGCGGTTCTCGAAGGGGTGATCGGCGATACCAGCCGGCATTTCGCGCGCGCGATCATTATGCCCAATCTGGTCCCGCCGGTGGTCACGACCGCAGACGCAAGAGCGTACCGCGAACGGATCATGGCGGCATTGCCCAAGGGCGACCGGTTCGAACCGCTGATGACGCTGTACCTGACGGAACAGACCGATCCCAATGATCTCGAAGACGGCAAGAACAGCGGCCTGATCACCGCAGTCAAACTCTACCCCGCCGGTGCCACCACCAACTCGCATGGTGGCGTGCGCGATTTCGACAAGGCGATGCCGGCGCTGGAGCGCATGGCAAAGATCGGCCTGCCGCTTTGCGTACACGGCGAAGTCACGACGCCGGACGTCGATATCTTCGACCGCGAAGCCGTCTTCATCGAGACCGTTCTCGATCCGCTGCGCAAGCGCCTGCCGGAACTGAAGGTGACGATGGAGCATGTGACCACGGCCGACGGCATCGACTATATCAAGTCGGCCGATTCCAATCTGGCTGGAACGATCACCACGCATCACCTGATCATCAACCGCAACGCGCTTCTGGTGGGCGGTATCCGCCCGCATTATTACTGCCTGCCGGTCGCCAAGCGCGAAAACCATCGGCTGGCGCTGAGAGCCGCTGCGACTTCCGGCGATGCCCGCTTCTTCCTCGGCACCGATTCGGCGCCGCATGTGGATCCGCTGAAGGAATGCGGTTGCGGTTGCGCCGGCATCTATACCTCGCTCAACACCATGAGCTGCCTTGCCCATGTGTTCGAACAGGATAACGCGCTCGACAAGCTCGAAGCCTTCACCTCGCTGAACGGCCCTGCTTGGTATGGTCTGGCGCCCAACGAAGAACGCATTTCGATGGTTCGCCAGGCTGATCCGGTTGCTTTCCCGGACAAGCGGGACACGGGGGCTGGCCTCATCACCGTGTTTGATCCGATGTTTCCGCTGCACTGGGAAGTCGTTGAAACCTAAGCGGCATTTGGCAGGAAATTTAAGCTTGACGGTTGCTTGGTAATAATTTGGAGACAAACGGGAGATAGTTTTCCGCCCGTTACCTGACTTCGATCACCGAAGAGTTTGCCGGCATGACGCTAGACTATAAATCTCTTCTGCTTGCGCTCGGCGTTTCTGCCGCGTGCCTGATGGTGACCTTGTTCGGCACCTGGTTTTCAAGGCGGACCGATTCTTTCCTGCTGACGCTGGTCATCGCATTGAGCATGACGGTAACCGGCATCTTCGCCTATGGCTTTTATACGGCCGAAGCCGGTACCCTGACCGCATCCGTCGCATACGTGTTCATGATCTCCGGCCTCAGCGTGATATACGGTGCTTCCGTGCAGTTCCGCACCGGTGCAAAGCCCTGGCGGCTTGCCGCACTTTTGGCGCTTGCGGCGATCGCCCCGGGTCTGCCGCTGATGATCGGCGGTCTCGACGGGCTGGGCTTCATCCTGATGAACATTGCAGCAGCGCTGCTTCTTGGCGGTACGGCATGGCAATACTGGCTGGCGCGCAGCGAAGCGCCCGGTCCGCTGACCGGCATGGCCATCCTTTATGCGATGAGCGGATTTTCCTTCGTTCTGTGTGCATCCGTCCTCATTGCCAACCAGCAGTGGGTGCTGGGTCACGCCCCGAACAACTGGGCCGAGACGCTCAATATCGGCATCTGCATCGCCGGCATGACAGGCATCGGCGCGCTCTCGCTGGCGCTTCACCAGTGGCGCATGGCAGCGCTCCATCGGCGCGAGGCAATGACCGATGCGCTGACCGGACTGATGAACCGCCGCGCCATGTTCGAGCGCAACGGCGGTCGGATGCTGGGCACCTCCACCGCAGTCATCGTGTTCGACATCGACCGTTTCAAGACAATCAACGACCAGTACGGTCATGCGGTCGGCGATGAAGTGCTGAAGATCTTTGCCGAGGATCTGCTGGTGGAAACGCCGGGCCCCAACACCGCGCGACTGGGCGGCGAGGAATTCGCCGTCCTTCTCGACAATGTTCTGCCGGGGCGCGCCGAGCGGATCGCCAACGATATCCGCAATCGTTTCGGTGCCCGTGACATCACGGTCGGGGTTGACCGCGTGCGCTGCACGGTCAGCGCCGGAATCGCGGTGGGTTCCCAATCGGGCGTGCTTTTCGAAACTGTGCTCAGTCTCGCCGATGCGGCACTTTACGAAGCAAAGCGGGCCGGGCGTGACCGCGTCCAGGTCTCAGGCTACCTGCGGTCAGTGTCGTCGGGCGAAAATCGCACAAGCGCCTGAAAACGCCTGAATTCAGTAAATCGTACCCGCCTTGCGCTGGCGCGGTCTCCCGCTTGCTGATATTGCGGCGCGTGGTTTCTAGATGCAGTTCCGACGAGAATGTCATGCGGCCTTTCCGCAGGGACTTGCGACACGATGAATCGAGCAAAGGAGCGGGCGCATGATTCAGACCACATTTCCGGACCGTAGCGTTATGGCCGAACTCATGGCCAAGATGCTGTGGGAAATCGGTGCGGTGCATTTCAATGCCGAAAAGCACTACAAGTTTGCCTCAGGCATGATGAGCCCGGTCTATATCGATTGCCGCAAGCTGCTGTCCTACCCGCGCATCCGCTCTACCATCATGGATTTCGCCGTGTCGACGCTTCTGCGTGACGCCGGCTTTGAAAAATTCGATTGCATCGCAGGCGGCGAGACAGCCGGCATTCCATTCGCAGCCCTCCTGGCAGATCGCCTGGCGCTGCCGATGATCTATGTGCGCAAGCAGCCCAAGGGCCATGGCCGCAACGCCCAGATCGAGGGTAACCTGCCCGAAGGTTCACGCGTCCTCGTGATCGAGGATCTGACCACGGCCGGCGGTTCGATGTTCAAGTTCATCGATGCCATCCGCGCTGCCGGCGGCGTCGTCGATCATGGCATGGCCCTGTTCTACTACGGTATCTTTGACGAGGGCGCGCTGCGGTTTGCCGATGGCAAGGTGCAGTTCCACCACATTGCCACATGGCGCAACGTGCTTTCGGTCGCCCGCGACCAGAAGCTGTTCGACGAGAACACGCTGTCGGAAGTCGAGGCATTTCTGGATGCCCCGCTGGCATGGTCGGCCCGCAACGGCGGCATCAGCGAACTGCCGCGCTAAGCATTCGCGGAACGCGAGCTTTTGCTCTGGTCAACGGACAAAAGCTCGCTTATTCCTGTCGAAAACAGGCAAATTCCTTGGGAGGAAATCCATGATCCTGTGCTGCGGCGAAGCTCTTATCGACATGCTTCCGCGTGAAACCACGCTTGGCGAAAAGGGCTTTGCGCCCTATGCCGGTGGCGCCATTTTCAATACGGCCATCGCGCTCGGGCGCCTCGGCGTGGACACGGGCTTCTTCACAGGCCTTGCCGACGACATGATGGGCGATGTGCTGCGCGAGACGCTGCGCGGCAGCAATGTCGATTTCAGCTACTGTGCCATCACCGCCCGCCCGTCCACCATTGCCTTCGTCAAGCTGGTGGATGGCCATGCCACCTACGCCTTCTATGACGAGGGCACGGCCGGCCGCATGATCACCGAGGCCGACCTGCCAGCGATCGGCGACGATTGCGAAGCCCTGCATTTCGGCGCGATCAGCCTCATCCCGGAACCCTGTGGCTCGACCTACGAAGCGCTGATGGCCCGCGAGCAGGGCAAGCGCGTCATCTCTCTCGATCCGAACATCCGTCCCGGCTTTATCAAGGACAAGGCCTCGCATCTCGCCCGCATCAACCGCATGGCGGCGATGTCGGATATCGTCAAGTTTTCGGATGAAGACCTTGCCTGGTTCGGCCTTGAAGGCGATGAGGACACGCTTGCCCGCCACTGGCTGCATCACGGCGCAAAGCTCGTCGTCGTGACCCGCGGCGCCGATGGTGCAGTCGGCTACACCGCCAATCACAAGGTGACCGTGCCGAGCGAGAAGGTGACGGTGGTTGATACCGTCGGTGCCGGTGATACGTTCGACGCCGGTGTGCTGGCCTCGCTGAAAATGCAGAACCTGCTCACCAAGACACAGGTCGCAAGCCTGTCCGAAGATCAGATTGCGGCCCTTCTGGCGCTCGGCGCCAAGGCTGCGGCAGTCACCGTCTCGCGAGCAGGGGCGAACCCGCCGTTTGCCCACGAGATCGGGCTCTGACAAGGACCGTGTCGCCTGCCAGCTGTCCTCGTTGAAGAACGAGGCAGCGGCAGGACAGGCTTAATTTGGCATCGGGATGTTTTGCATCACATTGGGCCAGAGGCCAGTAACGCCAATGAAGATCAGATAGAGCGCCACCACGTAATTCAGAATGCGCGGCATCAGAAGGATGACAATCCCCGCGATGAGCGCGACGAGCGGCTGTATGAAGACGATCGATTGCATTGTCTTGGCTCCTGGTCAGACTATGGGCGTTTCGCCAGCAACGGCAGAAGTGTCCGCGCCTTCACAAACTCGGTGAGGAGCTATTGGTTGCTCGGAGCGCCAATCACGACGAGTGCGGCATGCGCTTCCGTGGTATCAAGGATGAGCCGGGCGAACCCGGCTCATCCTAAGGCGTCTCAGCCAATCAATGCCTTCACCAGACCTTGCGTCGAGCCGTCCTGGTCGTCAGCGGCGGCCTTGCCCTGCACGACTGGCAAAAGACCGGTCGCCAGTTCCTTGCCAAGCTCCACGCCCCACTGGTCGAAGGAATTGATGCGGAACAGCACGCCTTCGACAAAGACCCGGTGCTCGTAGAGCGCGATCAGCCGGCCGAGCGCAAACGGCGTCAGCTTGTCGTAGACGAAGGTGATCGACGGGCGGTTGCCGGTGAAGACCCGATGCGGCGCGATGTGGCTGGCCTTCGCCTCGTCCATGCCGGCCTTTGCCAGCTGCGCCTTGGCCTCATCCAGTGTCCGGCCTTTCATCAGGGCCGCCGACTGCGCCAGGCAATTGGCGATCAGCAGATCGTGCTGATGGCGAAGCTCCGGCTCGAAGCCAGTCTTTGCAATCATGAATTCGGCCGGAATGACGCTCGTGCCTTGGTGGATCAGCTGGTAGAAGGCATGCTGGCCGTTGGTGCCGGGTTCGCCCCAGACGACCGGGCCGGAATTGCCCTCGACCGGAGTGCCGTCGATCGTCACGCCCTTGCCGTTCGATTCCATGTCCAGCTGCTGCAGATAGGCCGGGAAGCGCAGCAGCCGCTGGTCATAGGGAAGGATCGCGCGGGTCGGGTAATCCAGCACGTTGCGGTGATAAAAGCCGACCAGGCCAAGCAGCATCGGCAGGTTCTGCGCGGTCGGCGCCGTGCGGAAATGGGTATCCATCGCATGCGCGCCATCGAGAAACTTGCCGAAATTCTCAGGACCGACGGCAAGCATCAGCGGCAGGCCGATCGCCGACCAGATCGAATAGCGACCGCCGACCCAGTCCCAGAAGCCGAACACCCGGTCCTGGTCGATGCCGAAGGCGGCAACCTTGTCGAGCGCCGTCGAGACCGCGCAGAAATGATGCTTCACCGCATCGTCACCCAGCTTGTCGGCGATGAACTTGCGGGCCGTGGCGGCATTGGTCATCGTCTCGATCGTCGTGAAGGTTTTCGAGGCGACGATAAACAGCGTCGTTTCGGCGTCGAGATGCTTCAGCGTATCGGCGATATGGGCGCCATCGACATTGGAAACGAAATGCGCGCGTGGGCCGTCATGGAAAGGCGCAAGTGCCAGCGTTGCCATGACCGGGCCGAGATCGGAGCCGCCGATGCCGATATTGACGACGCCGGTGATCGCCTTGCCCGTTGCGCCCTTCAGGCTGCCGGAGCGGATGCCGTCTGCGAATTTGCCCATCGCCGCAAGCACGGCGTTGACATCAGGCATCACGTCCTTGCCATCGACCATCACCGGAGCGTTGGAACGGTTGCGCAAGGCAGTGTGAAGAACGGCACGGTCTTCCGTGAAGTTGATGGCGACGCCCGAAAACATCTCATCGCGCTTTTTCGCAACACCGGCAGCTTCGGCCAGCGTCTCGAACAAAGCGAGGATGTCGTCGTTCACCGCAGTCTTGGAATAATCCATGGTGAGGTCGTCGAAGCTGACGCTGAATTTCCCGAACCGGCCGGGATCAGCAGCAAAAGCCGCGCGGATATCCGTGGCATTTGTCTTCTCGGCAGTGGATTTCAGCTCGTTGACGATGGTCTGCATGGACGTTCCTCGCATTCGGATGGATGCGTGGGAACCTATTCGCTTTCGCGTTCAAATCAAGCGCTGCGCGCGATGTTCGCTGCGTGCCTGGACTTCTGGCCTTACGGAACGATGGCACTTTCGGCCGTGTTGCCGATGGCGCGGCCGAAGCGATCCACCTGTTCGGCGTAGTTGCGCCGCGTGCGCGGGTCGAAGATCGAGATCGGTGTTGAGACGGCAACGCTTGCCGCACTGCCGACCGTCTGCGCCGTGCCGAGTGCTACGGCACCCAGGCGCTCGCCAAGTCCGACATCGCTGTCGGTCACTTCCTGGCCGGCGATCAGCCGGTTGCCGATCAGCTTCACGACATCCGGGCTTGAGGCGAACTTGCCGTGGTTGAGCGGATCGTTCCCCTTCAGCGCCGTCAGATCGAGCACGGTAATACCGGCCTTCTCGAATTCGGTACGATAGGGTTCGACGGTCGGATCCACCTGCCCGAGCCGATCGATATTGCCCGAAATCCGTCGCGACAGATTGAGCGCACGGTCATCGCGCGAAACGAACAACGTGAATTTCGGATGCTTGGGACCAAGCGCCGAGAACTGGTTGGTGAACACGTCGACATCGAGATCCGGCGAGGCAAGGATGACGTTGGTGATCTTCGGTGCCACGCGACCGTCGCGGATCGCCATCTGGCGCAGCGCCTCGACTGTCAGCCATGAACCCATCGAATGCGCCATGATCGTTACTTCGCTGACTTGGGAATCCTTGGAAAGCCGGCTCAGCATGTCTTCCAGCGCGTCACGGGAATAGTTGGTGCTTTCCTTGTCGTAGTTATAGGCAAAGATGCTGCCGCGCGACGGCCATGTGAAGAGGACCGGTGCCACATCGGTGCCGCTGTCGTGGACGATCTGGGCAAAACGGTAGACGGCGTCGTCGTAGCGGTTGTTGAACCCGTGCACGAACACCATTACCCGTCGGCTTTTCGGCAGGTTGCCGCGCAGCCACTCACTGGCACGCTGCGGCGAGAGCGGCGTGACCGAAAGCGTCGCAAATTCCTTGGTCGGATCCGCCACGATCTTTTTCGGCCACTGGACCTCGCCGATCTTGCGGACGGAATCGGGGGGTATCGAGACGCTGATTTCGGTCACGCTCGGGGTCTTGTCGCGCTCTCCGGAAAACAGCACGCCCGGCGTCTCGGAGGGTCGGCGGGTGGTGGCGACGAGAACGTCTACCTTGGATATGCCCTTGGTTTCCGCAGCCCCTGCCGCGGCTGGAACGAGCACGCCTTCAGGCCGCCCGGCGCAGCCCGAAAGGGCGGCTGCCAAGAGCGCAGCAATGACGATGCAACGAAAGGGTCCAGCGCTTTTATCCAAGCGAACTCCACATGCCAAAAAGTTATTTATCCTTAACGGCTAACGGAGCAGGCGTCCAAGGTCCACCTCAAACGGGTGATCTCTCGTCGGACGGGGGCAGTTGGGCAGCGCTTGTCGCAGCCGCGCAACGATTGGCTATTGCCGAAGCTCGCGCCTCAGAATTTTTCCGACATTCGTTTTCGGCAGCGCGTCGCGGAACTCGATAAAGCGAGGGCGCTTGTAGTTTGTCAGGTTGGCAATGCAGTGCGCCTTGATATTGGCCTCGGTCAGTTCCGGATCCCGGCGCACGACGAACACCTTGACCGCCTCGCCGGAATGTTCGTCCTTGACGCCAACTGCTGCGCATTCCAGCACGCCCGGATGGCTCGCCACGACTTCCTCAACCTCGTTCGGATAGACGTTGAAGCCGGAGACAAGGATCATGTCCTTCTTGCGATCGACGATCTTGATATAGCCGGCAGCGTCCATGTAGCCCATGTCGCCGGTTCGGAAGAATCCGTCCGGGGTCATCGCCTTCTCCGTCTCGTCCGGCCGGTTCCAGTATCCGGCCATCACCTGCGGGCCGTGGATGCAGATTTCGCCGACGCCGCCGAGTTCGACCTCCAGCCCGTCGTCGTCGCGGATCGAGATATCGGTAGACGAGATCGGCAAGCCAATCATGCCGGTGAATCCCTGGACATCCATCCGGTTGGCGGTGGCGACCGGCGACGTCTCGGACAGGCCGTAGCCTTCGGTAATCGGGCAACCGGTCATCTCAAGCCAGCGCTCGGCGACCGGCCGCTGCACCGACATGCCACCGCCGAACACAAGCAGCAGCGCCGAAAAGTCCAGCTTCTGGAAATCGGCATTGTTCATCAGCGCATTAAACAGCGTGTTGAGCCCGGGGAAGACGTGGATCTTGTATTTCTGCAGATCCTTGACGAAGGCCGGGATATCGCGCGGATTGGCAATCAGGATATTGTGGCTGCCGGTCGCAACCCCCATCAGCGAATTCACCGTCAGCGCGAAAATGTGGTAGAGGGGTAGCGCGCATAGGAACTGCAATTGCGGCGGACGCGGCTTTGTCAGGAAGGCGGTGTCCAGCCACAGGCCCATCTGCGATGCGTTGGAAAGAAGATTGGCGTGCGTCAGGATCGCGCCCTTGGAAACACCCGTCGTGCCGCCCGTATATTGCAGGAACGCGACATCCTGTGGTCCCACATCCTGCGGCGTCAGGGTTTTGCCCGATCCGTCGGAGAGAACCTGCTTGAAGCTTGTCGCCGAGGGTAACGACCAGTTCGGAACGAGCTTCTTCACCTTTCGCACGACGAGATTGACGATATGGCCCTTGAGGCCCAGCATGTCGCCCATCGTTGCTACGACCACATGCTTCACATCGGTGCCAGCAAGCGACTGTTCTACCGTATGGGCGAAGTTTTCCAGTACGAAGAGCGCCTTGGCACCCGAATCCTCCAGCTGGTATTGCAGTTCGCGCGGTGTGTAGAGCGGGTTGACGTTGACGACCGTATAGCCTGCCCGAAGGATGCCGTAGACAACGACAGGGTTCTGCAGGATGTTCGGCAGCATCACCGCCACCCGGTCTCCCTTTTGCAAGCCCGTCGATTGCAGCCAGGCGCCGATCTTGCGGCTCTCGGCTTCAAGCTCGCGAAAGGTGATGGCCTTGCCCATGCTCGAGAAGGCCGGGCGATCGGCATAACGGGCGAAGCTATTTTCGAATAGAGCGCCGAGCGAAGCATGTGCCAGGGGTGGGATTTCGGGGGGAACGCCGGGCGGGTAGCTGGCAAGCCAGATCTTTTCCCTCGCTGTGGCGGGCTGCTTGGACAATTCGCTCATCTGCGTCTCCTCCCATATCGATCTGCGCGCATCAGGCGCAGCTGGCTGGCGGCTTCCTCCTCCGCCGGCCATCGTCGATGATTATGCCATGCGTCAGCCCCAACAGACCAGCGCAACCTATCGTGAATTGCTATCTAACTTTGACGTAAGCGTCAACGTGCCGAGACTTGATACTCGACAAGCTTTTGGCCGCAAAGTGCGGAACCTCCACGGCCGCAAGCCGTTTTTCAACCATAACGACACGACAAAAAGGAGTTGCGTTATGATGCATCATGAACCGCGTGCGGGGCAGGACCCCTATGTCAAGGATACCGTTTCGCTGATTGCCAGCGACAAGGTCGAAGGCACCGCAGTTTACGGCGCCGATGGCAAGCGGATCGGCTCGATTGCGCGTATCCTGCTGGAGAAAAAGGGTGGCCGCGTTGCCTACGCCGTCCTGAGCTTCGGTGGCTTCCTTGGCATTGGCGACGATTACTATCCGCTGCCGTGGGAAAAGCTTCACTACGACGAGGAGCTGGACGGTTACCGGATCGACCTTACCAAGGACCAGATCTCCGGCGCGCCGCGCTACAAGGATATCGACGACGACAGCTTCTACAGCGCGAGGGACAAGTCGGTTTACGACTACTACGGCGTCCCGCCATACTGGATGTAGTCGCTCAATAAGCTATTTTTGATCGAAGGGCCTCGCCGCGTGCGGGGCCTTTTTGGGTTTCCGATCAATCCAGCCTCAGCACCATCTCGGACTGCGTCAGCCGGCTGCGTCGCCATCCGATGCGGCGCATGAAGGGATCAAGCAACCCACCTGCAATATTCTCCGCCGTATATAGCCTGCGACCGGGATAGCGCGCCGCGAGGCTGTCGGCCAAGGCGCGGCCGAGACCCTTGCGCCGTTCCGCCGGATCGACCGCGAAACCATAGATCCGCACGTCGTGCTTGGTATCATCAAGCAATGCGACCGCCTTTGTCCCGATCGAAAAGCTCTTCAGCGGCGAACCGGGATGGCGGAAACAGACCGGATCCGTCTGCCATGTCGGGTGTGCATCCGCAAAACAGAACAGCATCGCGGCCACTTCCATCTGGTCGCATTCGGCTGCTGCTTGCACGTCCGGTACTGGCCTTGTCCGGCTGCGGCTGAAGCCAACCTGCCTGCGGGACGTCTCGAAGCCGAGTGACAGATAAAGGTCACGAGCGCGGATATTGGAATCGATCACTTCGAGGATAAGGACGTCATCGCCCCGTGCCCTTGCAGCGGCAATCGCATCCGTCATGACGCGGGTCCCGAGGCCCTGACCGCGGATCGTCGGGCCGATGCCGAGCGCACTGACGCGCGACCGTTTCCCCCGTCGCGCAATCAGCAGGGTCCCGGCGGGCTTGTCACCGTCGAAAAACACTTCGCTTGCTTCAGGGTCGACATCTTCACGCGCCATGCGCAAAGAGAACGCCTCAGGCGAAATCGTGAATTTCACCACATAGCCGCGAAAGCCTTCGGTGAAGGCGGCGGCTGCATCCTCCATCGTTGTTTCCGCAAGGCTGCGACGCGTGATGGCTTCCGTTCGCTGCATTGATCAAGACCTCCACCCACCGACACTGTCTACAGAACGTTGGAGGGTGCGCCTTTCTCGAAATTCTCCACATGGTCGATGACCTGTGCCCAGAGCGATTGCATCGCCTCGTCGCTTGCCCAGGCGACATGCGGCGTGACGATCACGTTCGGCCGGTCGAGAACGGCAAGCAGCGGATTGTCCGGTGCCGGAGGCTCCTTCGTCAGCACGTCGAAGCCCGCCCCGCCGATCAAGCCCTCGTTCAGTGCCGTCACCAGGTCGGCCTCGTTCACCAGCCCGCCGCGCGCCGTGTTGATGACCAGCGGCTTGCGCTTCATCCGCCGGAATTCCGCGATGCCGATCATATCGCGGGTCTCGGGCGTCAGCGGCATATGAAACGTGATGATATCGGCGCGCTCGAGCACCTCGTTGAACGCCGTATAGCCCGGCGCAACCTCCGTCGATCCCTTGCGATCGGCAAAGAGCGGGCTCATGCCCAGCGCTTCGCCGATCCGTGCCACCGATTTGCCCAGCGTCCCGCCGCCGAAAATGCCGAGCGTCGAGCCGGCAAGATCCTTGATCGGATGGTTGAAGAAACAGAACTGGTTCGCCCGCTGCCATTCGCCATCGATCACGTCCTGACGGAAGCCGATGATCGAGCGGCGCAACGCAAAGATCAGCGCGAATGTATGCTCCGGAACCGTGTTGACCGCATAACCGCGCACGTTCGAAACGACGATGTCGCGCTCCTTTGCCGCTGCCAGATCGATCACGTCATAACCTGTGGCGGCGACCGCAATCATCTTCAGCCGCGATGCCTGAGCGATCGAGGCGCCACGCACCGGTGCCTTGTTGGTGATGACGATATCGGCATCGGCAATGCGCGCTGCGACGTCATCTTCAGGCGTCTTGCCGTATTCGATCCACTCATGCGCAAACCCCGGCCTTGTGATCGTTACCGAAGGGCCGATCGTGTCGCGATCCAGGAATACGATCTTCAGCACTGGCTTTCCTCCTCTGGCTTCACCGGATTTCTCGTATAACATCCGTCATGCCGCGTGGAAGGCGGAAACTGCGAGAGTGGGCATGGCGGAAATACTGGAGCTCGATTGCGTCGTCATCGGCGGCGGTGTGGTGGGGCTGGCGATCGCGCGTCGCCTTGCGCTCTCCGGCCGCGAGGTGATCGTGCTCGAGGCCGAATCACTGACCGGCAGCATTACCTCCGCCCGCAACAGCGAAGTCATCCATGCCGGACTCTATTACGCGACAGGCAGTCTCAAGGCGTCACTGTCGGTCGCCGGCAAACACAGTCTCTACCAGTACTGCGAGGAGCGCGGCATTCCCCACCGGCGCTGCGGCAAGCTCGTCGTTGCTTCCAGCGAGACAGAGGTCGCCTATCTCGACAAGCTGCTGAAGCAGGCGTGGGCGAATGGCGTCGAGGATTGCCGGCTGATCGACGGTGCGGAACTGGCCGCCATGGAGCCTGATATCCGCGGCTTCAAGGCGCTGCTTTCTCCCTCGACCGGCATCATCGACAGCCACCGGCTGATGGAAGCCTATATCGCCGATATCGAGAACAACGGCGGCAGCATCGTCCTCAGCTCTCCGGTTCTGAGCGGCGCGCTGCTCGACGGCGCAATACGCCTGTCGGTCGGTGGAGCCGATCCGGTTGATGTCGAAGCAAAGCTGGTCGTCAATGCTGCAGGCCTCGGCGCGTGGGGCATTTCCGCCGGTCTCGAAGGTCTCGACCCCGCGACCATTCCCGAACGCCATTATGCCAAGGGATCCTATTTCTCGCTGTCCGCACGCGCGCCGGCGCAACGGCTGATCTATCCGGTGCCGGAACCCGGCGGGCTCGGCGTGCATCTGACGCTGGACATGGCCGGTCAGGCACGGTTCGGCCCTGACGTCGAATGGGTGGAGAGGGTCGACTATGACGTCGATCCCGATCGATCGCAGAAGTTCTATTCCGCCATCCGCCGTTACTGGCCGGGCCTTGCCGATGGCACGCTTGTTCCCGCCTATTCCGGCATCCGCCCCAAGGTCGTCGGTCCCAAGGGAGGCGGCGGGGGAGATTTCTTCATTCAGGGACCGAAGCAGACGGGTCACCCGGGGTATGCGGCGCTCTACGGAATAGAGTCGCCAGGGCTGACATCGTCGATGGCAATCGCCGAATATCTAGAAAAACTAATATATTAACGATTTCGCGAGGTTTGGGAACGCACCTCTGCGAGCCTCGTTCAGCTTTTGTGAAGGAGTAAAGCTCATTGTTTCGCTCAGTACGGGCGATTCGCCCGGTATTTACGGAGTTGAAATGACGCTCTTACAGTTCCCGGCCGATCGACGCACTGGTGATGTCAGACGATGTGCTGAAACCCTGAGTGATCTTCATGGCCACGCCGCCAACCAGTTCTGGAGAACGGAAATGGCGGAATTTGCACGGTCCATGCGCCAGCGCGGCGCTGACGACCAGGAAATCTCAAGGCAGGCCGCACTGTTCATGCATGCCGTCCAGATGGAACTGCAGATGATGTTTGCAGAACAGGATGCGGACGTATCGGCTGGCTGATTTTTCGCGGAGCGCGTGACTGGTATCGCGTGACGCGTGAATGACGGGAGGACCGCCTACGGCGGGTAGCCAATCCTCCCGAATGACGCTCCTTGGCGGTGAGCGACGGGTTGTTGAATAATAACCGAAGCTTGCCTCACCATGGATTGCGTTTTGCTAATTTTACACTTGCTCAGCTAACGCCGGCGCCCGTTGTTGCAAGGAAGATCGCATAGAGCGATTTCGTTGCCGTGATGAACAACTGGTTGCGCCGCGGGCCGCCGAAGGTGAGGTTCGCCGCCGTCTGCGGCAGCAGGATTTTTCCCAAAAGCTTGCCGTCCGAACCGAAGCAATGCACCCCGTCTCCGGCGCTCGTCCAGACATTTCCGTCGACATCGACGCGGAACCCGTCCGCCAGACCGTTGTCGATATCGCAAAATACCCGGCTGTTTTTGAGCTGCCTGCCGTCCACGACATCGAAGGCGCGGATATGACGCGGCGCGGACGGGTCATGGCTCGACGAGGAGTCGGCCACATAGAGGATCTTTTCGTCCGGCGAGAAGGCGAGCCCGTTGGGCTGGCCGAAATCAGTCACCACCGCGTCGATCTCGCCGGTTTCCGGATCCAGCCGATAGACGTTGCGGGTCGCCTGTTCAGGCTCTGCCCGAAAACCCTCGTAATCGGATTTGATGCCATAGGTCGGGTCGGTGAACCAGACGCTTCCATCCGAGCGCACCACCACGTCATTGGGCGAATTCAGCCGCTTGCCCTCGTAGCTGTCGGCAAGCACGGTGATCGAGCCGTCGATCTCCGTGCGTGTCACGCGGCGGCCACCGTGCTCGCACGAGACAAGCCGCCCCTGCCGGTCGCGGGTATTGCCGTTGGTGAAATTGGAAGGCGTGCGAAACACCGAAACGCCGCCATCTTTGACCCAGCGCAGCATCCGCTGGTTGGGAATGTCGCTCCAGATCAGGCATTGCAGATCGGAAAACCACACAGGCCCCTCCGCCCAGCGGCAGTCCGAATAGAGTTCTTCCAGGCCTGAACTCGGGACGATCAGGTGCCGGAAGCGGTCGTCGTGGATTTCGTAAGGTGAAGATGTCTTCGACATGGCATTGCGTCCGGTTGAATGTGTCTGAAGTATTTAAAATCTATCGGCTCGATTGCCGACCGCCGGCGAGAAGAATGACGGCGATGATGATCGTGCCGGTGAGGATGAGGCGCACACCGGCGCCGAAGCCATAGGTGTTGAGCATCGACACCACCAGGAACATGAACAGCGAGGCGCCCCAGATGCCCGGTATGTTCGAATTTCCACCCGCCACCGCCGTGCCGCCGATGACCACGACGGCAATCGACATCAGCAGGTATTCCGAGCCCATGTTGAGCGCAGCACCTCCGGAAAAGCTCGCCAGCAGATAACCGCAGACGGACGCGAGAACCGCGCACAGCATATAGGTGACAAGCCGGGTTCCATCGACGGGAATGCCGGTCATGCGGGCCGCAAACGTGCTCTGGCCGATCGCCGAGATCCAGCGCCCGTAGATCGACTTTTCCAGAAGCACCCATGCTACGGCCGACAGGATCAACGCCACCAGCGCCACATTGGGAATGCCGAGCAGGCCGGATGTGGCAAATTCCGCCAGCGTTTCCGGCGGCTTGATGCGCAGGCCGCGATTGCTCCAGATCGCCACCGACTGGACGATGAAACTCATCGACAGCGTCGCGATGATCGGCGGAATGCGCAAGAGCCTGATCAGGATGTAATTGCCCAGCCCGACAACGAGGCCGATGCCAACAGAGGCAAGAAGACCGACGACGATCATGCCGTCCTGCACATCCATCAGCTTCAGGGCAAGCGTGCCTGACAGCGTCATCGTCGCCGGCACGGACAGATCGATATTGCCCGGCCCGAGCGTGATGACGAACATCTGGCCTATGCCGACGATGACCGAAAAGGCGGCAAAGGTCAGCGCTGCCTGCGACAGGCCGAACGAGCTTGCTCCGCCGGTAAAGAGAACGGTGATGACCCAGACGATGGCGGTCGCTGCAAACGACCAGATCCACGGCTTGGCGACGAGAAGACGTTGCACGGTCATTGGCTCTTCTCCCGCTTTTCGAGACGGTTGAGGGCGAGGCGAAGGGCAAGCACGACGATCAGGATCGCCCCTTGCGCGCCGATCTGCCAGTCCGGCGAGATCCGCATAAAGGAGAGGAACGACCCCGCAAGCGTCAGCGTCAGCGCGCCGATGACGGCCCCGATCGGCCACACCTTGCCGCCAACGAACTCACCGCCACCAAGGATGACGCCGGCGATCGATAGCAGGGTGTAGCGCAGGGCGATATTCGCATCGGCAGAGGTGGTAAGCCCCACCAGCGCGATGCCGGCAAGCACGGCGAACAGCCCGGCCAGCGCATAGGTTCCGGCGCGAATGCCGATCACCGACCAGCCGGCCCGCTCAACCGAACGGTCGTTGCCGCCGACGCCCCGCATCAAAACGCCGAACGACGAGCGCATCACGATAGTATGGGTGACGGCGGCGATCAGGATGCTGGCGACGATCGCCATCGGCACCAGTGGCGGCTTGGCGGTCATGATCCAGCGTGCAAATGCCGGTGCCGTACCGCCAGGCGAGGGGAGGATCAGCACCGCAAGCCCGCCCCAGACAAAACTCATCCCGAGCGTGACGACAATCGACGGCAGTTCGCGCAGATGGATGACGACGCCGATGACGGCATAGGTCGCGATCGCTCCGAGCAGGATCAGGATGCCGAGTGCCGGCGAGGTCTGCAAAAGCGTCGCAGCGACACAGGCGCAGAAGCTCACAAACGTGCCCATCGACAGGTCGAGGTCGTTGACGGACATGATCAGCATCTGGGCGATCGTCGCGAGCGCAATCGGCACCGCCAGATTGAACAGCAGGTTGAGGCCGTTATAGCTCATGGCGCGCGGCTGCATGTAGAAGACGGCCGCCAGCAGCAGCACCAGCGATGCGGCGGGAATGATCAGGCGAATGGTCCCGGAAGAAATCTTCATGCCGCTTCTCCCTGCGCAAACGAGGCAGATAGCACGCTCTTCTCGCTGATTTCCTCACCGACAAGTTCGGCGACGATCGCGCCTTCGCGAAACACATAGACCCGGTCGCAGAGGCGGATTTCGTCCATTTCGGTCGAGTACCAGATGAATGTCCGGCCGTTGGCGGCCTCGGAACGAAGGATCTCGTAGACTTCCTGCTTGGTGCCGATATCGACGCCGCGCATCGGATCGTCCATCAGCACGATATCTGCGGTGGTCGCGAGTGCCCGCGCAAACAGAACCTTCTGCTGGTTGCCGCCGGAAAGCGACAGGATGCGGTTGCCCATGTCGGGCGTGCGAATCTCGATCCGCTTCTTCCAGCCTTCGCCGAGCGCAGTCTCGCGGTCGCCATCGATCATCCGCTTCGATGACAGCTGGTCGAGCGAAGCGATCGACAGGTTCTTGAGAATGCTCCAGAGCGGAAACGTGCCGTTCAGGCTGCGGTCACCGGCGACGAAGGCGATGTCGCGCTTTTTCGTCGGAAACCAGTTGCTGTTGCGCGCCAGATAGAGATCGAGCAGCGCCTGCGTCTGGCCATGGCCGCCGAGACCGGCAAGCCCGATCATCTCGCCGCGATAGGCTTCGAAGGGCAAAGCATTTCCCTGTCCATGCCCGTGCCCACGCCGCGCCGGCATCGAAAGCACCGGAGCGCCCGACTTTGCAACCGCTTTGCGCGATAGCTCCTGCTCGCGCACCACATTGCCCATCGCCTCGACAAGGCTGCGGTTATTGAATTTTGAAGCGGCGCGGTCTGCCACCACGCGTCCATCCTTCATCACAACGATGCGGTCGGAGGTGGTGAGGATTTCGCCAAGAATATGCGAGATCAGCAGAACCGACCCGCCGGCGGCGACGAACTTGCGGATATAGGCCATCAGCTGTGCCGCAAGCCCGGCATCGAGCGATGACGTCGGTTCATCGAGGATGACCAGTTTCGGCGGAGCCGAGATACCGGCAAAGCTGATGGCGATCTCCACCATCTGCCGTTCGGCGATCGAGAGGTCGTCGACCGTGCTGTCGCAATCGATCGCATGGCCGGGAAAGATGTCCTGCAACTGGGCTTCCACCAGCGAAAGCGCCCGGCCGCGCCAGTTCCATCCTTTCAGCTCCGCATGCATGATGCGGGCGTTTTCGCCGACCGTCAGGTTCGGGCAGAGCGACAGTTCCTGAAACACGCAGCGCAAGCCGTTGGCACGTGCAGCCGATATGCCGCGCACATCGTTGCCGCTGTAGCTGAGTGTGCCTTCATGGGGAGACAAGCCGCCATTGATGACATTGACGATGGTGGACTTGCCGGCACCGTTATGGCCGACCAGCCCGACGCATTCGCCGGCGTGGATCACGAGGTCGGCGCCATCAAGCGCCTTCACGGCTCCGAAAGTCACACGGACGCCGCGCGCGGCCACAACCTCTTGTCGGTTCAAGGTTTCGCTCATGCAGATCGCAGTCTGTTTGTCTGATGGGAAATCATGCCGGGTCGCGAGAGGTCGAAGCCCTCGCGGCCCGGCACGCGGGAGGCGACGCTACTTGGCGTCGATCACCTTTTGGGCGTCTGCCAGCGAATATTCGACATTCGCCACGCCACCCTTCTGGGTGGTCTTCAGGCTTTCTTCCAGGCCGGCCTGGTCGATGCTGAGGAACGGCACGACGAGGTCTTTCTTGACCTCCTTGCCGTCGAGGATCTGCTGGGAGACCCAGAAGGCGAGCGTCGAAACGCCAGGCGCGATCGAGACCGACATGGTCTCGTAACCGTCCTTGTCCTTCTGCTGCTTCCACCAGACGAGTTCGTCTTCGCGGTTGCCCATCACGATTGTCGGCGTCGGGCGCTTGGCGGCGGCAAATGCCTGTGCCGCACCATACCCGTCGCCGCCCTGCGTCACCACGCCGACGACATCCGGCAGGCTCGGCAGGATACCGGCAACCGCACGCTGGGCCACGTCCTGCGCCCAGTCGCCGTTAACAGAGCCGACCACCTTGAACTGGCTGTGCTTGGCAACGCCCGCCTGAATGCCGGCATGGATCTGGTCGTCCACGGAAACGCCGGCAAGGCCGCGGATTTCGAGAAGATTGCCGCCCTTCGGCAGCTTCTTCGCGAGATAGTCGACCTGGCTCTCGCCCATCTTCTTGAAGTCAACCGCGATGCGCCATGCGCAGGGTTCGGTGACGATGCCGTCGAAGGACACGACGGTGATGCCGGCGTCGCAGGCTTCCTTGACGGCGCCGTTGAGTGCGGTCGGCGACGCGGCATTGATGACGATCGCATCATAACCCTGCAGGATCATGTTCTGGATCTGGGCGGCCTGTTCGGTCGCCTGGTTTTCGGCCGTGGTAAACGGATCAGCAGCTGCGACCACGCCATTGGAAACGGCTTCCTTGGTGATTTTGTCCCAGCTCGTCAGCATCGCCTGTCGCCAGGAATTGCCGGCATAATTGTTGGAAAGCGCGATCTTCTTGGATGAGGTATCGGCAAGCGCCGGACCACACAGGCACGCGACGGCAACGGATGCCGCAAGCATCGTTCTGATATTCATGATTTCCTCCCAAAAGCTCCCTCTATATCCCCGGGCCGCTCCTCAACGGGTGTCCGGAGATAATGATTGCCCTGAGCCCCTTTTGCTCAGTAAATCGAGAATGGAGGAGTTTTCTAATGTTGTACAGGCGCATCCAAGCACGCTTTCTGCGGGCTTTCGCGCAAAGTCTGCGGGTTCCCGCAGGACGCAACCGAAAAGCTGGCGCTTAATGTCGCCAAGGCCTGGGAGGAGGCCTGATCATGCTCAATCCGGCGCGCAACTCTCTGTTCGACCGCTATCTCGGCATCTCGAGATTGCTGGCAGGCCAGCTCGATTTCGATGCGATCATCAAGGCCGTGGGCGAGGAGATCAGCCATATCATCCCGCACGACCATCTCGATGTCTGCATCAAGATGCTGGATGGAAAATACCATATTGCCTACGAAAGCGGCCTCGATACCGCCTGGAGCAAGGAGCCGCCCGCACTTCTGACCGGCAGTCCAATCCGCACGCTGCTGGCTGGCGAGGTGGACTATCTTCTCTCGGGCAATGCCCTGACCGATCCGCGCTTCCATTTCGACGGCGCCTTTGCGAGCCCCATCATCGAGCTGTCGCTCAAAAGCCGTCTCCATGTTCCGCTCAAAGCCCAAGGCGACGTGATCGGCGCGCTCAGCTGTTCCAGCCGGCAGTATGACTGCTACACGATGGAGGATGTCGAGAACGCACGCGCGGTGGCCGACCTGCTCGCCCCCTATTTCTTCGCGCTGCGGGCCGCCGAACAGGCCAAGCGCTCGGCCGTGATCCAGACCGAAGCCAGCGCCCGCGAAGAGGGCTTGCGGCTCGGCGCCCTCAAACTCACCGAGGCCCTGGAGGCGGAACGCCAGCGGATCGGCATGGATCTTCATGACCAGACGCTCGCCGACCTCACCCGGCTGACCCGCCGCATGGAGAAGCTGACGGGTGTTGCGAGCGTGCCGGGCGATGCGCTGGAGCCGCTCTGCCGCGCCATGCAGCAATGCATGCACGATCTCCGCGAGATCATCGAGGAAGCCAAGCCCACTGTGCTGCAACTGTTCGGCGTCGCCGAGGCGATCGAGAACCATCTGGAGCGGTCGGTGCGCGAAAGCGGCCAGACGATCGCCTGGGAGATGACCGACGAGACCGGCGGCACGCTTCGCGATCTTGATCCGACGGTGGCGATCGCCCTGTTCCGGATCGTTCAGGAAGCAGTCAACAACGCCATCCGCCACGGCCAGACGGACCGGATCGAGGTGGCGCTGACCCAGTCGGGCAGGGCTCTTTCGATCGAGGTGAAGGATGACGGCGGCGGCATCGGCGCGCCCGAAAACCGCGCCGGCCACGGCATCGACAACATGAAGACCCGCGCGCGGCTGATCTCCGCAAGGTTCGAGATCACCAGCGCGAAAGATCGCGGCACGCTCGTGCGGCTGACCCTCCCGATACAGCCGAAAAACGGGGCAGAGATAGGATGATGATGGATGTCCTGATCATCGAGGACGATGCGCTTCACCGCTCCTATCTCCATGAGGCGGTGCGCGCGGCCCTTCCCGAGTGCCGTAGCGTTGTGGAGGCCGAAAACGGCCTCATCGGCGAAGCACAGGCGCGCTCCTCGCGCATCGAGCACGTGGTGATGGACCTGCAGATGAGCGAGCGCAACGGCATCGAAGCGGCGCGCACCATCTGGCGCGAACGTCCGGATACGAAAATCCTGTTCTGGTCGAACTATTCCGACGAGGCCTATGTGCGGGGCGTCTCGCGCATCGTGCCTGAGGGCGCGACCTACGGCTACGTGCTCAAATCCGCATCCGAAGACCGCTTGAAGCTGGCGCTCCGCAGTGTCTTCATGGAATCCCAATGCGTCATCGATCGCGAAGTGCGCGGCATCCAGCAGAAAAGCCTCGGCAATTCGCTCGGCCTCAGCGATGTCGAATACGAAATCCTCATCGACGTCGCGCTCGGCCTCACCGACAAGGCGATCGCCCACCGCAAGCACCTGTCGCTCCGCAGCGTCCAGAACCGTCTGCAGCAGCTCTACGAAAAACTCGATGTCTACGAATCATGCGGCCGCAACCACGAAGGCAGCGAAGGCTGGTTCAACCTCCGCATGCGCGCCGTCGCGGTCGCCCTCCAGCGCAAGGTCCTCAACACCAGCGCACTTGAACGCGCCGAACGCGATTTGCAGGCATCGGGGCGGATGTGAGGGGGTGGTGAGATGAGAGGTATTGGGAAAAATGGTGCCGCTTAGAGGACTCGAACCTCTGACCCCATCATTACGAATGATGTGCTCTACCACCTGAGCTAAAGCGGCCTACGCAGCGCAAGGTGTTGCCTTCTGCGAGTGAAGGCGCTGATACAGGCAATGGGGCGTGATTTCAAGCCGGTTTTCGATTGGCGTGAAATTTTATCGATGCGCTCCTTGGACTATCAGAGGGCGAGCCTTGTGCGCGCGTCTGCATATTCGCGCTCCAAGCGGCCGACCAGATCCGCGACTGAGGTCACTGATTTAACGGCGCCGACGCCCTGGCCGGCGCCCCAGATGTCCTTCCAGGCCTTCGGGCCGCTTACAGCCGCGTCGAAATCCATCTTGGTCGGATCGGCGCTTGGAAGCGCATCCGGATCGAGCCCCATCGCCGTCACTGAGCCCTTCAGATAGTTGCCGTGGATGCCGGTGAAATAGTTGGAATAGACGATATCGGAAGCGGAGGATTCAACGATCATCTGCTTGTAGCCGTCGACGGCGCGTGCCTCATGCGTGGCGATGAAGGGTGAGCCGATATAGGCCATGTCGGCCCCCATCGCCTGCGCCGCCAAGATGCCGCCGCCGGTGGCGATCGAGCCGGCGAGCAGGAGCGGGCCGTCGAACCACTCGCGGATCTCCTGAATAAGCGCGAAGGGAGACAGCGTCCCCGCATGACCGCCGGCACCGGTTGCGACAGCAATCAGCCCATCGGCACCCTTGCGGATCGCGGACTTCGCATGCCGGTTGTTGATGACGTCATGCAGCACGATGCCGCCATAGGAATGGACCGCTGCATTCACTTCCGGCACCGCGCCGAGCGAGGAGATGACGATCGGCACCTTGTATTTCACGCACATCGTCAGATCGTGTTCCAGCCGCCTGTTGGACGTATGAACGATCTGGTTGACGGCGAACGGTGCGGCCGGCCTGTCGGGATTGGCTGCATTATAGGTGGCAAGATCCTCGGTCATCATGGCAAGCCATTCGTCCAGCTGGCTTTCCGGTCGAGCATTGAGGGCAGGGAAGGCGCCGATCACGCCGGCCTTGCACTGCGCCAAGGTCAGTGCCGGATGCGAGATGATGAACAGCGGCGACGCCACGACGGGAATTCGCAGTCCTTGTCTCAGCACGTCCGGAAGCATCGGCAATCTCCTTTTGATTTACGTTTACGCACACGTAAGATCGGTTTTAGCAGATGCATTCGGCTCGGGAAAGATGGCGCCGTCTGGCGAAGGTATGCGTGCCATGCGCACTGGCGGCTCGATAAGCGGCTGTTTCCGCGGCATTCTCACGCCTAACCATATCTTCTCCCCAATCTTGGCGAAGGAAGGCCATTGACCACCGGCTTGCAGTTCAGCGACGGAGAGGTTACCGAAAATTAACGCCGTCTTTTCAGCAAGGCCGGCAGTCGGGTATGCACAACCGGAAGGATCCGCAGTGAGCGGTTTGGAAACAGCCATCAGGAATGCCCTTGATCGTTCCGATCGGACCGATGGCGACACGCGGGCACGGATTTATCAGTCGGCGCGACAGGCGCTGGAAGCAGGTCTGCAGCGCCAGGGCGTGACCGACAAGCTGATTGTCATGCAGCAGCAAAAGCGGCTGGAAGAAAAGATCCGCGAGATCGAGACGGAGGAAGTGGACCGGCTGGCCGGTCCCGCTATCGAGCCTGACGAGATCACTCACCCTGTCATCGACCCGGTTGTCGCACCTGCCGCCACGGCCAGAGCCGCAGCTCCAGATGTCGCAGCCCCGATCGTTGCGGATGAAAGGGTAGCCGCCCCCGATCCGGATACCGGTCTCGGCGGCGCAACACGCGCACCATCCCCGGCAAATGACCAGAGGCAGCCCAACGATGTCCAGTCGGCCGGGGATCTCGGAAGTCTCGGCGCCGCGCGACCGGATTTCCGTCCGGCCTCATCCGAAGTGCCGCAGATGGACGGACTGACCTCGGTCGAGCCGGACCGCGTGCAACGTGGCCAACCGCCTGTTGCCAAGCCCGAGCGCGGCAGGAAGCGGCGCGGATCTCTCGACGCCGAGACGAACCCTGCAGCCAAGCCGCGCAAGAGCCGTCGTCAGCGGCTGATCTCCTGGCTGCTGAAATGGGTCATCTCGCTTGCAGTCGTCGGCGTCGCTTGCTGGTATTTCTATAATTCGGGCCTGGTCCAGTCGGTGATGGACGAGGCCCTGCAGGCCGCCAACCGGGCGTCGCAATCGCAGGCGGGTCCCAATGCGCGCTTTGATCCTCGCGGCGGCTTTTCCGATGAATGGGCGCAGGTCTTCGAACCGAAGCAGATCGATACGCTGCAGGTCGGTCGCGAGGCAAAGGCAGAGGCTGCAACCGGTTCGGAAGGTCCAGCCGTTCGGCTCCTGTCGGCAACCCCGCAAACCGGCGGTGATATCGCCGTCACGGTTCCGGCGGATGTATTGCAGCGCCTGGCAGGCGGGCCGGCCACCATCGCAGTCACCGTCCAGGCTGGCGGCAACCAAGGTGTCCAGATGTCGATACGCTGCGATTTCGGCAGCCTTGGGGGCTGCGCAAGACATCGGTTCACGGCAACCCAGGAGCGACTGGAAGCCCTGTTCAAGGTCAGCTTCGACCGGGCGATCGCGCCAAACGCGCCGGGTCGCATCCTGATCAATACCGGCCTCGACGGTGCCGACAGACCGGTCCTGCTCTACTCCGTCCGCATTTTGCCCGCAGGCTGAACCCTGAACGCCGGACGACAACGTCGTCCGGCTCACTCACCTGTCTGTCTCTATTTCAGGAACTTGCTGCCAAAGCCGAGGATCTTGTCGTCGATCTCGCCGATCGCATCCCTGTCTTTCCCCTCGTAATCGAGGGACCCAAGAATGTGGCGGATGACGTTCAGATGCGCACGCCGCTTGTCGTTTGCCAGCACCACCGTCCATGGCGCAAGCTTGCTGTGTGTTCGCTCCAGCATCTGGTCGCGCTTTGCGGTGTAGTCAGGCCATTTGTTCAGTGCCGCGATGTCCATCGGCGAAAGCTTCCAGATCTTCAACGGATCGTGGCGCCGGTCGTGAAACCGCTTCAGCTGCATTTCCTGGCCGATATCCAGCCAGAACTTGAACAGATGGATATCGTCGTCGACGATCATCTCTTCGAACTGTGGCACGTCCTTCATAAAGGCTTCGTATTGGCCCGGCTTGCAGAAGCCCATGACAGGCTCGACCACGGCGCGATTGTACCAGGAGCGGTCGAACAGCACGATCTCGCCCGACGTCGGGAAATGCGACACGTAACGCTGGAAATACCATTGGCCCGCTTCGGTGGGCGAAGGCTTGCTCAACGCCACCACGCGTGCAGATCGCGGATTGATATAGGAGCGGATGGACATGATCGTACCGCCCTTGCCGGCAGCATCCCGGCCTTCGAACAGCGCAATCATCCGCTTGCCGGTATCCTGCAGCCAGTACTGCACCTTCACGAGCTCGATCTGCAGCTTCTCCAGCTGCTTGGCGTATTTCTCCTTGTCCAACTTGTGGTCATAGGGAAAGCCGCCGGATTCCAGCGCGTGATCATGCACCCAGCCGGGCAGTTTCGGATCGTCAATGTCGAAATGCCTCAGCTTGCCATCGATTTCTAGTTCCGCTGACCGGCTGCTTGTCTCTGCCATGATTGCTGTCCTTTTTCCTTCGGCGGCCGAAACGGCTGCGACTGCTTCAACGGTTTGCAGGGCTTGAGGTTTCCCTCAGGACCGATGCATATCTGTCATGCAAGCGTTATATGACCGCAAGTTCGACCAAACAAAAAGGGGTTCGCGCGTGGAAGCGTTGCCGAAGGAAGAGCGCGGGTTTGCGCAAGAGCTGGCACTTCGCTTCCGGCGCGAGTGGCTGCTGCTTCTGCTGCTCTCGACGATCGCGGTGATCGCTTTTGTTGCCGGCGCGAACGATCTTCTGGTCTTCGTGCTCTGGCTTCCCCTCGTCGTCGCCGTCCTGTCCCGGCCCTTGCCGGAGATACCTGTCGTACCGGTTGAAATGCCTGTTCCGGAGCCACCCGTCTTCGACCCGCTGCCGCTGATCTCGGCAACTCTCGGCACGCTGGACATGCCGGTCGTGGTGCTGGGTGGAGACATCTCCGTTCTCTACCGCAACAAGGCGGCGGAGCGGGCCTTCGGCGATCTGCCGATCGGCACCCATCTGACAGCGCGGCTGCGGTCGCCCGGCATTCTCGACATGCTGCGCGAAACTATCGCAACCGGCCAGCCGAACCAGATCGAACATTCTGAGCGCCTTCCGTCCGAACGGGTCTTCATCCTGCGCGTGGCGCCGATCGATATCGGCGGCCTGGCGCCGGGCATGGGAAACTATTACCTCCTGTCGTTCCGCGATGTCTCCGAACTGCGCAGCATCGACCGGATGCGATCCGATTTCGTCGCCAATGCAAGCCATGAGCTGAGAACGCCGCTTGCCTCGCTCAGAGGCTTCATCGAGACAATTCAGGGCCCGGCTCGCGGCGATCCGAAGGCGCAGGAACGCTTTCTCGGCATCATGCTCGACCAGGCGACCAGGATGAGCCGACTGGTGGACGACCTTCTCTCCCTGTCGCGGCTGGAACTGAAGTCGCATATCGCTCCGGACCAGACCGTGGACCTGAAGCCGCTGATCATCCATGTCAGTGACGCGCTCTTGCCTTTGGCTGAGGAACTGGGCGTCGAAATCCGCCTGCATCTTCCCGAAGGCAGGGTCGATGTGCTGGGCGATCGAGACGAACTGATCGAAGTGATCGAGAACCTCATCGAGAATGCCTGCAAGTATGGTCAGGAGGGCAAGTTCGTCGATGTCTTCCTGAAAGGCGGCGGCAGGCTGCCGGTCGAAGTCAATGTCATCGACAAGGGGCCGGGCATACCGGCGGAGCACGTTCCGCGCCTGACCGAGCGTTTCTATCGCGTCAGCGTCGCCGACAGCCGCTCCAAGAAGGGTACCGGATTGGGGCTTGCCATCGTCAAGCATATCCTCACCAGGCACCGCGCCCGCCTGCTTGTGAAGTCGGAACTCGGCAAGGGGACGGAGTTTACCGTCCGTTTCTGACATAAAACCAACCCAGTTTTCCCGGTCTCTTCCAGAACGTCAATATTTTCAACAGCTTGAATTGTCACAAATGTTTCACCGAAGTGACATAAAAGCTAAGGCCAAGGGCGGCTATGACCAGCGGGCCGAGAGCCGGCAAATGTCTAAGAGGCCGGCATGACAAGATTTCTGGAAACCCATACCGGGAGAACTTCGATGAACATGTTCAAACTTTCCGCAGCAGCCCTCGTGGCCTCTGTTGCCTTTGCCGGCGTTGCATCCGCACGCGACCAGGTTCAGGTTGCCGGCTCCTCCACCGTTCTTCCCTATGCGAAGATCGTTGCCGAGACCTTTGCCGAGACCAACCCGAACTTCAAGGCACCGGTTGTTGAGTCCGGCGGCACGGGCGGCGGTCTGAAGGCATTCTGCTCCGGCGTCGGCGAAGGCACGATCGACGTTGCCAATGCTTCGCGCAAGATCAACAAGAGCGAAGCCGAAGCCTGCAAGGCTGCCGGCGTCACGGACGTTCAGGAAATCCGCATCGGTTACGACGGTATCGTATTCGCCGCCGACTCGTCGAACGGCGACATGAAGATCACCCCGAAGGATCTCTACAAGGCATTGGCCGCTGAAGTCGTCGTCGACGGCAAGCTCGTTGCCAACCCTTACAAGAACTGGTCGGAAGTCAATGCGACCCTGCCGAAGGGCCCGATCGCAGCTTACATCCCAGGCTCCAAGCACGGCACCCGCGAAGTCTTCGAAGAGAAGATCATGGCTGAAGGCTGCAAGGAAGCCGGCGCGACGGACGTCATCAAGGCTGCCATCACCGATGCCAAGCAGGCTGCTGCCAAGTGCGTTGCAGTTCGCAAGGACGGCGCAGCTGTCGACATCGACGGCGATTACACGGAAACCCTCGCTCGCATCTCGGCCAACAAGACCGGCCTCGGCGTGTTCGGCCTGGCCTTCTATGAAAACAACATGGACAAGCTGAAGGTCGCGACCGTTTCGGATGTCGTTGCTTCCACCGAAACCATTGCTTCGGGCAAGTACCCGGTGTCGCGCCCTCTGTTCTTCTACGTCAAGAAGGCTCACCTCGGCGTTATCCCAGGCCTCAAGGAATATGTTGAGTTCTTCATCTCCGACGAAATGATCGGCCCTGACAGCCCGCTCGCCGAATACGGCCTGGTTGCTGCTCCGGACGATCAGCGCGAACAGGTCCGCAAGGACTTCGAAGCCGGCAAGACCATGTAATCAAGGATCCGGCGCCGCTTTTGCGGCGCCGGTCTTCTTTGCTATCGCGCCGGCCGATCAGGCTGGTCCGCCGCGCGACAGAAGCAACGCCTGGCGCCGATCGCTGCGCTTTGGGTGGCGAAATATATCGGTTCCGATGGTGGGATTTGTGCGGTAATGGGTGCCGTCGATGGCGGTAGGCCGGGGGATTTTAATGAGCACACCATTGATTTTGTTGGTTCTTGCGATCATTGCGATCGCTTGTTACGTTGTCGGAACCAGGCACGCCCTGGCAATCGCCGGCGGCCGTTCCTCAAAGCTTCATTCACGTCCGGGCTATTACGGCACCTTCGTCGCACTCTGCGCCGTTCTGCCATCGGTTCTCATCCTGGCCGCGTGGCTGGTCGTCAGCCCCCTCTATATCAACTCCACTGTCCTCGATGGCTTTCCTGAAGACGTAAAGGCGCGTTCGCCGGCCGAACAGGGTCTCTCCTTCGGCATGGTAAGCTCGCTTGCGCGCGGCATGAACGTATTGAGCCTGGACGAGATCGAGCGCATCGGCGGAAATCCCGTCGAACTGCGCGCAGCGCTTGGCGCTAAGGGCGTCCCGCTTGCCGGCGACCCCGAACCATACATGGTCGAGTCCGCTGGCGATCTCAACGTCATGACCAAGATCAGCAACTGGGTTATGACCGCGGTAGTCCTTCTGGCAGCCCTGATCGGCGCCGGCTTTTCCTACACGCGCATCGCGCCACGGTTTCGGGCCCGCAACCGTGTCGAGAAGGTGATCCTCGCCAGCCTCGTCGTCGCATCCTCGATCGCGATCCTGACGACGGTCGGCATCGTTGCCTCGATGCTGACGGAAGCGACGCACTTCTTCACCAGCATCCCGCCGTGGGAGTTCTTCTTCGGCACCGTGTGGGATCCGCGCTTTGCGGCCGCCGGCGCCACGGACTCGGCTGGTCAGTTCGGCCTTATCCCGCTGCTTCTCGGCACACTCTATATCGGCTTCGTCGCCATGCTCGTCGCCGTCCCGAGCGGCCTGTTTTCCGCGATCTACATGTCGGAATACGCCTCCCGCGGTGTCCGCTCCGTGGCAAAGCCTCTGCTCGAAGTTCTCGCCGGCATTCCCACCATCGTCTACGGCTTCTTTGCCCTGACGACGGTCGGCCCATTCCTGCGCGACCTGTCTTCGCAGCTGAACGGCCTTGTCACAGGCGATTACGGCAACTTCATCCAGGCACAGAGCGTTCTCACTGCCGGCTTCGTCATGGGCATCATGCTGATCCCTTACGTCTCGTCGCTGTCGGACGACATCATCACCGCCGTGCCGGGAACGCTTCGTGACGGCTCGCTCGGTCTCGGCGCCACCCAGTCCGAAACCATCAAGAAGGTCGTCCTGCCGGCAGCACTGCCGGGCATCGTCGGCGCACTTCTGATGACCGCCTCGCGCGCCATCGGCGAAACCATGATCGTAGTGCTCGCCGCCGGCGTCGCCGCCCGCATGCAGCTCAACCCGTTCGAGCCGATGACGACGGTGACCGTCAAGATCGTCAGCCAGCTGACGGGCGACCTTGAATTCACCTCGCCGCAGACGCTCGTCGCCTTCGCACTCGGCATCACGCTGTTTGCGATCACGCTTTGCCTCAACATCTACGCGCTCTACATCGTGCGCAAATACCGGGAGCAGTACGAATGACCGACGTGGTTTCCTCCACCGCCGGCGTCTTGGCCAAGCCTGCCCGTCGCGATATCGGTATCAAACGCCGCTACGCCGCCGAGCGCCGCTTTCGTGCCTATGGCATCGCTGCTCTCTCGTTCGGCATCCTGTTCCTGATGCTCCTTCTGTGGTCGGTCGTCTCGAAGGGCTATACCGCCTTTCAGCAGACGATGATCACCATCCCTGTGGAGTTCTCGCAGCAGATCATCGACAAGGATAATGTGCGGGCTACGGATCCGGCCAAGCTGATGACGGCCAACTACCCGATCGTCGCCCGCAATGCGCTGGCGAAGGTTCTGGGCGTCGCCGAAAACGATCGCCAGGGTCTGCGTGCCGTCAACCAGATGATTTCGGACGGCGTTCGTGGCCAGCTGCGCGATATGGTCGTTTCCGATCCTGAGATCATCGGCACGACCCAGACGGTTTCGCTCCTGGCGGCCGGCGATATCGACAGCGCCGTGAAAGGCCAGATCAATCTCGACGTGGCGGAAACCAGCCGCAAGGTGTCCGACCAGCAGGTCGGATGGATGAAGCAGCTGACCGACAGCGGTGCGCTCGCCAAGGAATTCAACACCGGCATTTTCTTCAACGGCGCGTCCAGCCGTCCGGAAGCAGCCGGCGTCGGCGTCGCCCTGATCGGCTCCTTCTATATGATGCTGATCGTGCTCGTCCTGTCCCTGCCGATCGGCGTCGCAGCCTCGATCTATCTTGAAGAGTTTGCCCCGAAGAACCGGTTCACGGACCTGATCGAGGTCAACATCAACAATCTCGCAGCGGTCCCGTCGATCGTCTACGGTCTGTTGGGTCTCGCGGTCTTCATCAACTTCATGGGCCTGCCGCGCTCGGCCTCGCTGGTCGGCGGCCTGGTGCTGACGCTGATGACGCTTCCGACCATTATCATCGCCACCCGCGCGGCACTGAAAGCAGTGCCACCGTCGATCCGTGCTGCAGCGCTCGGGCTCGGTGCCTCGAAGATGCAGACCATCTTCCACCATGTCCTGCCGCTTGCCATGCCCGGTATCCTGACCGGTACGATCATCGGCCTCGCGCACGCCCTTGGCGAAACCGCGCCGCTCCTCTTGATCGGCATGGTCGCCTTCGTGGCGAACTATCCGACCACGCCGATGGATCCGTCGACAGCGCTGCCGGTACAGATCTACATGTGGGCTAACGAGGCGGAACGCGCCTTCGTTGAACGAACCTCGGGAGCGATCATGATCCTGCTCCTGTTCCTGATCTTGATGAATGTTGGCGCAATTCTCTTGCGACGCCGCTTCGAACGGCGTTGGTAGAGGAAGGGGGAAGCAATGAACATGATGTCAGAAGCTGCAGTTGAGAAGGCGCTGGACAAGAAAATGAACGACGTTGCATATAAGATGATCGGCAAGGATGTCTCCGTTTATTACGGTGACAAGCGCGCTCTTTATGACGTGAACCTGAATGTCCGCCAAAATACCGTCACTGCTTTGATCGGTCCGTCCGGCTGCGGCAAGTCCACCTTCCTGCGCACGATGAACCGCATGAACGACACGATCGAGGGTTGCCGCGTCACCGGCAAGATCACGCTCGACGGCGACGATATCTACGACAAGGAAATCGACGTTGTGGAGCTGCGTGCCCGGGTCGGCATGGTGTTCCAGAAGCCGAACCCGTTCCCGAAGTCGATCTACGAGAACATTGCCTACGGTCCCCGCATCCACGGCCTTGCCCGCGGCAAGACGGAAATGGACGCGATCGTCGAGGCAAGCCTGCAGCGCGCCGGCCTCTGGGCAGAAGTCAAGGATCGCCTGCATGAAGGCGGTACCGGCCTTTCCGGCGGTCAGCAGCAGCGCCTGTGCATCGCCCGTGCGATCGCCGTTTCGCCTGAAGTCATTCTGATGGACGAGCCGTGCTCGGCACTCGACCCCATCGCCACGGCCAAGGTCGAGGAACTGATCCACGAACTGCGCGCCAACTACACGATCGTGATCGTCACCCACTCGATGCAGCAGGCGGCCCGCGTTTCGCAGCGCACGGCGATGTTCCATCTCGGCCACCTGGTCGAGGAAAACGATACCGACAAGATGTTCACCAATCCGGATGACCAGCGCACCCAGGATTACATCATGGGCCGCTTCGGCTGATGCGGGCGCAGAGCCCGTCAGCCGCAACTGCAGACATCAAGGATCAGACACATGGTTTCGACCCATATTCTCTCGGCCTATGACGAGGAACTGAAATACCTGAACCGCCGGATCTCCGAAATGGGCGGCCTGGCGGAGCAGATGTGCGGTGATGCCGTGCGTGCGCTCGTCAACTCCGACTCCGCACTGGCCCAGAAGGTCATCTCGGACGACGTCATTCTCGACCATGCCGAGCGCGATATCCAGGACAAGGCGATCGTCACCATCGCCAAGCGTCAGCCGATGGCGGCCGACCTTCGCGAGATCATCGGCACGCTGCGCATTGCAGCTGACCTGGAACGCGTCGGCGACCTTGGTAAGAACACCGCCAAGCGCGTGCTCGCCGTGCAGGGAACAGGCGTCCCGCGCAAGCTCGCCCGTGGTCTGGAGCATCTTTCCGAACTGGCGCTGGTGCAGCTCAAGGACGTTCTTGATGTCTTCGCCAACCGCTCCGCGGAAAAAGCCGAAATCATCCGCCAGCGCGATGAAGAGATTGACGCGATGTACACCTCGCTGTTCCGCGAACTCCTCACCTACATGATGGAGGATCCGCGCAACATCACCACGTGCACCCATCTCCTGTTCTGCGCCAAGAACATCGAGCGCATCGGCGACCACGCGACGAATATCGCCGAGACCATCTACTACATCGCGACCGGCGCACAGCCGGAGGGCGAACGTCCGAAGGACGATACGTCCAACATGCTCGGCTCCGCCGGGACATGATGCAGCTCTCCCGAAATCGCCTGCCGGTTTCGGGACGATAACTGCCAAAACCAATGACCTGAAGCAGCGCGAGCGGATCTGGCGGATCTAAGTGCGGTTCGGGACGAGTGACGGAGCAAGTCGGAATGCAGCCGAAGATCGCAGTCGTGGAAGACGAAGAGGCCCTCAGCGTCCTCCTTCGGTATAACCTGGAGGCCGAGGGTTACGAGGTCGATACCGTGCTTCGCGGTGACGAAGCGGAAATCAGGCTTCAGGAGCGCGTTCCGGATCTTCTCATTCTCGACTGGATGCTGCCGGGCGTTTCAGGCATCGAACTCTGCCGTCGCCTGCGTATGCGGCCGGAGACGGAACGCCTGCCGATCATCATGCTGACGGCGCGCGGCGAAGAAAGCGAGCGCGTTCGCGGGCTTGCCACCGGCGCAGACGACTATGTGGTCAAGCCTTTCTCGACGCCGGAACTGATGGCCCGCGTCAAGGCGATGCTGCGCCGTGCCCGACCGGAGGTCCTTTCGAGCGTCCTCAAATGCGGCGATATCGAACTCGATCGCGAAACCCATCGCGTTCACCGCAAGAGCCGCGAAGTTCGCCTCGGGCCGACAGAGTTTAGACTTCTGGAATTCCTGATGGCCTCACCCAGCCGCGTCTTTTCGCGCTCGCAGCTGCTCGACGGCGTCTGGGGTCATGACATCTATGTCGACGAACGCACCGTCGACGTGCATGTGGGGCGCCTGCGGAAGGCACTCAACTTCTCCAACATGCAGGATGTCATCCGCACGGTCCGCGGTGCCGGTTACTCAATGGAAGCCTGAGCACCGCGTCTCCTAGCCGGCAGCGTCATGGCAATCACGCCGGTCACGACGCAGGCGAGACCGAGCCAGGCTGTCGAGGCAAGCGTTTCGCCGAGAAACACGACGCCGATGCCAACGCCGATCGGCACCCGCAGATAGGCCTGCGCCGTCGTGCCGACGGAGCCCAGCGTCTGCACCAGCCGGAAATAGATGACGAAGGCGAGCGCCGTCGAAAATACCGCGAGCGCCAACAGGGCGAGCATCGAATCGGTGCTGGGCGTCAGCGTCCAGGGTCTGTCGACCACGAGGCTCACGGGAATGAGGATGGCCGCCCCTGCGATCAGCGATCCCGCGGCGGGCATCATCGGGTCCAATCCCTTAAAATTCTTCCCGAAGATGGCAGCCGCCGCATAGCAGATCGTCGCGGTCACGATGGCGAGTTGAGCC
The DNA here is from genome assembly GCF_977018685.1 of Velazquezella soli. Lineage (NCBI taxonomy): Bacteria > Pseudomonadati > Pseudomonadota > Alphaproteobacteria > Hyphomicrobiales > Rhizobiaceae > Velazquezella > Velazquezella soli. The sequence continues at coordinate 9,453 of NZ_CDRNXF010000004.1, read as the reverse complement.
CAGAGGTTCTCGCCCGACCCGGCAAGCGCCTCCATGCCGACGATCAGGCATATGCCGACAATGCCTGCCGCAACTCCGAACAGCTTGGCCGCAGAGACGCTTTCATGGCGCGTGATCAGCGCCGTCAGCAGAAACGCGAAGATCGGCGTCGTTGAACTCAAAATGGTGGCAAGGCCCGCATCGGTCGTCTGTTCGGCCCAGGCAATCAGGGTGAAGGGGACAGCGCTGTTCAGGCAGGCCTGAACCGTGAAGAGCGTCCAGGTCTGCCGGTCCCTCGGCAGTTTCAAGCCGCGCAGGTGCAGTGCCGCAACGAGAATGAGACCGGCGACCAGCGTCCTGACGGCGATAAAGGTGATGGGCGAGATCGTCTCCACACCGACCTTGATCAGCGTGTAGGACGCGCCCCAAAGCGTCGCGAGCGTGAGGAGCAGCAACAGATCCGTTGCCATGCTTGTTTTGGTGTCCGCCATTCCAGTTCCTATCCCCATCCATGCAATCTCCGCCCGTCTTAGCGGAGAGAGGAAAAGAAATGCTTCGACGACGGCCGAACCGTTGACCGCTGACGGCAAAGTTTTCCGGTGCTAGAACTGGATCATGCCCAATATGGTTTCAGGAAACACGATTGCGGAAGTTGCAAGCCTGATCGGCGATGCTGCACGCGCCAACATGCTGTCCGCGCTGATGGGCGGACAGGCGCTGACGGCGGGCGAACTGGCACGCCACGCCGGCGTCACCGCGCAGACCACCAGCGGCCATCGCGGCAAACTGGCGCAGGTTCGCCTGATCGAGGTCGAGAAGCAGGGCAGGCACCGCTATTACCGACTTGCCTCTCCGGAAGTCGCGCACGCGATCCACGCGTTGATGGCAGTCGCCGCGGATGGGCCGAAGCGCCATCATCCTGTCGGCCCGAAAGACGAAGCGTTACGGCTTGCCCGCACCTGTTACGATCACATGGCCGGCCGTCTCGCCATCGCGCTCGCCGATGCCCTAACAGGAAGCGGCTACATGCTGCTCGGCGATGGAGCCGGCCTGATCACCGACGAGGGCAGACGGTTCTTTTGTGATTTCGGGATCGATCTCGAACAGCTGACCCGTTCGAAACGCCCGCTCTGCCGGACATGCCTCGATTGGAGCGAGCGACGGCCGCATCTGGCGGGACAAATGGGTGCGGCGCTGCTGGACCGCGCTCTTGGCGTCGGCTGGATCGGCCGCCGAGAGGAAACCCGGGCTCTGCGGATCACGCGCGCCGGAGAGATCGGGTTTGCCGAGACATTCAGGCTTCCATCGGACTGGCGTATTGCACCGTCCGAAACTCTGATGGTCAGGCGGCTTCCTGGGTCTTCCATTCCGGCAGCGGGAACAGCTTGTCGTAGCCAAGATTGAAGAGATAGGCATAGACCACGTAGAACAGCGCGATCGCGATATCCATTGTCAGCGCATGGAGAAGGGTAATCTGCAGATACCACGCGATAAACGGCATCAGCACGACCAGCAGACCGATTTCGAACAGCACCGCATGAGCAATGCGCAAGGCAGGCGTCTTTAGCGTCGTACCCCGTCGCGCCTGCAGAAAGCGGTCGAAACCCAGATTGTAGAGGTAGTTCCAGCCGGTCGCGACCGTCGCAGACACGACGCCGACAATGCCCATATGTTCGACCGGCATGTCGAAGACGAAGGCGCCGAGTGGCACCATCATCAGAAGCCCGATGATTTCAAAGCTGATAGCGTGGCGAATACGGTCTCTTATCGAGCGCATGATCTTCCCCTTTAGGTCAGGTTCATGCCGGGTCGTCCCGGCGTTATGCCCATTCAGGGGGAGGTCGTCCTCTCTCGAGGCCGAAATAGGAGCCCAGGGAGTGCGAGGCAAGTTTTTTCAGCGCAAGTCAGCCATGCCGAAAACGCAAAAGGCGGGCCAGAGCCCGCCTTCGATCTTGTTTCCGTAGCCGCCTGACTTAAGACGCGCGGGCAGCCGGACGACGGCGCTCGTGCACGGGCTGGTAGGCAAGCTTCGCGTGATATTTGCAATAGGGCGACGCATCCTGCGCATCGCAACCGCAGAAATGGAAGTCGTCCGTCAGCGGATCGCCGACCGGCCACTTGCATGTGCGCTCGGTGAGATCCGTCAGCGACAGACGGCGCGAGATCGGCACGACGACGCTGCCGGAAGCGGTGTATTTCACCGGTTCGGCGACGTTGACGTCCTGATCTTCCTTGAGGGCGTTTGCACCCACCGTCCGTGCTGCGGGACGGGCTGTGTCGCGTCCGGCAAAGCTCGGCGCGCGCGGAGCTGCGGGCGCTGGGCGCTTGGATGCCGGGCGATTGGCCGACGCCGAACCGCCTGCTTTGGCGCGACCCGGAAGGTTGAGACGGTGCACTTTGCCGATCACGGCATTGCGGCTTACGCCTCCAAGTTGGGCTGCAATCTGGCTGGCGCTGAGACCTTCCGACCATAGTTTTTTAAGTCGCTCGACGCGCTCATCAGTCCAGTTCATGCCGTTCTCCGCCTTTGAACGTTGCTGGCAGACAGAATCCGTTCACCTCTGCGGCGAAATAAATCCGCCGCACCCACGCAATCTATGCTTCGAGGTGACTAGTTCCGCCGCATGCGTTCTAGTAATTGAGGATTAACCTAGTGTGTGGCTGACTCCGTGGCAAGAGTCGCTCGAATCGCCGCGAATCGATTTCGCGGTTTTCCCCAACTTGCTGCCCTCAAGAGTCATTTTTGTCACAGACCGAAATGCCGCAATACAGCATCAGGTTGCATCGCGGCATATGCCCCGAAAGCCCTATAAAACACCAAGTTTTGTTGACATGGAGGCACTTAGCCATGATAGTGCCCGCGCCGCCCGGTGGGCGGCATTTTTGATTTTTCAGGCCGCATTCCCGGTCTCCGGAGAGGTCTGGAGAGGGGGGTCGGAACCTACCCAGAGGAGTGATGTCGCCATGGCTGAAGCCGCACTTTACGACACGTTTGCCCGGGCACCTTTGCGCTTTGATCGAGGCGAGGGCGTATGGCTTGTGACGGAAGGTGGCGAGCGATATCTGGATTTCGGGGCAGGCGTTGCCGTCACCTCCTGCGGTCATTCCAATCCGCATCTGGTAAACGCGCTGAAGTCGCAGGCCGAGAAGGTCTGGCACCTCTCCAACCTCTACGAGATCCCGGAGCAGGAACGTCTGGCCCGCCGTCTGGTGGATGCCACGTTCGCCGACAAGGTGTTCTTTACCAATTCCGGCGCCGAAGCGCTTGAGACCGCCATCAAGACGGCGCGTCGCTATCATTTCTCCAAGGGCCATCCGGAGAAATTCCACATCATCACCTTCGAGGGTGCTTTCCACGGCCGGACCATCGCGACGATCGCCGCCGGTGGTCAGGAAAAATACATGGAAGGCTTCGGCCCGAAGGCGCCAGGGTTCGATCAGGTCCCATTCGGTGATCTCGATGCCCTCAACGCTGCGATAAACGAAAACACCGGCGCGCTGCTGATCGAGCCGATCCAGGGCGAGGGCGGCGTGCGCGTCGTGGACAAGGAATTCCTGCGCGAGCTGCGTCGCATCTGCGACGACCGGGGTCTGCTGCTGATCCTCGACGAAGTGCAGAGCGGGGTTGGCCGCACCGGCCGGTTCTTCGCCCACGAACTGACAGGCATCACGCCTGATATCATGGCTGTTGCCAAGGGCATCGGCGGCGGCTTCCCGTTCGGCGCCTGCCTTGCGACCGCAGAGGCTGCTTCCGGCATGAAGCCCGGCATTCACGGCACGACCTATGGCGGCAATCCGCTCGGCATGGCCTGCGGCAACGCGGTGCTCGACGTCGTGCTGGCCGATGGCTTCCTTGAAAATGTCCGCGATGTCGCGCTCGTGTTCCGCCAGGGACTGGCAAGCCTGAAGGACCGTTTCCCTGACGTGATCGAAGATATCAGAGGCGAAGGCCTGATGCTCGGCATCAAGGCAAGGGTGCCTGCTGGCGATCTGGTCGTTGCAATGCGCGATGAGAAAATGCTGTCAGTACCTGCTGGCGATAACGTCGTGCGCCTTCTGCCGCCGTTGACGATCACGGCCGCGGAAGCCCGCGAGGGGCTCGCACGGATCGAACGGGCAGCCGAAAAGCTGACCAAGGCAGAACTTAAGAAAACAGCCTGAGCGCGATGAGGGGTGCCGGTGACGGTTCCCCTCGATAGGGGACGATAGCATGGCATCACCAAAGCATTTCCTGGATCTTTCGGCGGTTTCGCCGGAGGACCTCCGCACCATTCTTGACGACGCCAAGAGCCGCAAGCAGGCCTTCAAGGCCGGCAAGGGCGATCAGCCACTCGCCGGCAAGATGCTGGCGATGATCTTCGAAAAGCCGTCCACCCGCACCCGCGTCTCCTTCGATGTCGGCATGCGCCAGCTCGGCGGCGAGACGCTCTTCCTGTCCGGCACGGAAATGCAGCTCGGCCGCGCCGAGACGATCGGCGATACGGCACGTGTCCTGTCGCGCTATGTCGATGCGATCATGATCCGCACCACCGATCACAACCGCATGCGGGAAATGGCCGAGCACGCCACCGTGCCTGTTATCAACGCGCTGACCGACGATACCCATCCCTGCCAGATCATGGCCGACCTGATGACCTTCGAGGAGCATCGCGGTCCTGTCAAAGGCAAGACCATCGCCTGGACGGGTGACGGCAACAACGTGCTGCACTCGCTCGTCGAAGGCTCGGCGCGGTTCGGCTACAAGATGAACATGGCCGTGCCAATGGGCTCCGAGCCGCATGACAAGTTCCTGAACTGGGCCCGCAACAATGGCGGCGAGATCATGCTCTGCCACGATGCCGAACGGGCAGTCACCGGCGCCGATGTCGTCGTCACCGATACGTGGATCTCGATGAACCAGGAGCACAAGGCGCGCGGCCACAACATCTTCCAGCCCTATCAGGTCAACAAGGCGCTGATGGATAAGGCAAACAAGGACGCGCTCTTCATGCACTGCCTGCCGGCGCATCGCGGCGAGGAAGTCACCGACGAGGTCATCGACGGACCACAGTCGGTGGTGTTCGACGAGGCGGAAAACCGCCTTCATGCGCAGAAGTCGATCCTAGCCTGGTGCTTCGGCATCGTCTGAGGATCGAAAGCGCTTCCGACTTGAATTCGATGAGAGCCGCCACCATCTGACGGCTTTCAAAGCGCGCCGCCGAACGAGTGCGGCGCTTCAACACGATATCGTCAACGTTCTCAAATCCCCGGCCGGCGGTTCCGCTGCGGCTGGCGCTTGTGTAAAAGCGTTCGAGGAACTGAGAGCGCCGGCGCGAAGGAGTTAACTCATGGCGGAAGCGACTGTTGAACTGAACGAACTCGATTTTGCCGGCGACGACCGCGTCGTGCCCTTCCAGGTGGATGGTCTTGATGTGCGTGGCCGTGCAGTCCAGCTCGGGCCACTCCTCAACGCGATCCTCGGACGGCACGATTATCCGGCACCGGTCGCGCGGCTGCTGGCGGAAGCCGTCGTGCTCACTGCACTGCTGGGCACTTCGCTGAAATTCGAAGGCAAGTTCACCATGCAGACCAAGGGTGACGGCCCGGTCGACCTGCTGGTTGCCGATTTCTCCACGCCGGATGCACTGCGCGCCTATGCCCGCTACGACGAGGATGCACTGGCCGAAGCCGTCGAGAACGGCAAGATCTCGCCTGCCGAACTGCTCGGCCATGGCTTTCTTGCGCTGACGATCGATCAGGGCCGCGGCATGCAGCCCTATCAGGGCATCGTGCCGATGGACGGCTCGTCGCTTGAAGAAATGGCCGGCGTCTACTTCCGCCAGTCCGAACAGATCCCGACCCGGGTTCGCCTCGCCGTCGCCGAACTCATCGACCGCGACGAGGACGGCAACCCGCGCCATAACTGGCGCGCCGGCGGACTTGTCGCCCAGTTCCTTCCGCAGGCGCCTGAGCGCATGCGCCAGCCCGACCTGCATGGCGGCGACGGTGACGAACGCGATGCCGTCGAAGTCGAGGACGATGCCTGGTTAGAGGCGAGCACGCTGGTCGGCACCATCGATACGGACGAGCTGACCGATCCGCAGGTGGCGATCGAACGGCTGCTGTTCCGGCTGTTCCACGAGCGCGGCGTGCGGGTCTATGATCCGCAGACGGTGTTCGACCGCTGCAGCTGCTCGCGCGACAAGATCAAGGGCGTTCTGGACGGGTTCTCTGCGGAAGAAATCCACGCGAGTGTGGAAGATGGAGAAATCGCGGTAACCTGCGAGTTCTGCTCGACCACCTACAAGTTCGTGACGGAGGAATTCGAAAGCGCCTGATCCGCTTTGCGGGTCAGTTCAGAACGCGCACGACGCCTGGTGAATCCAGCGAGAAGGCGGGAATGTCGACTTTGAAAGTCTCGCCTTCGTCCGTCTTCATATCGTAGGTGCCGAACATGACGCCGGATGGCGTGTCGAGCGGGCACCCGGACGAATATTCATAGCTGTCGCCCGGCTCCAGTCGCGGCTGGTCGCCAACGACGCCTGGTCCGTCGACCTCGTCGACGATCCCGTTTTCGTCCGTGATGTTCCAGTAGCGATGCACGAGCGTGACGCTGATCGAGGACTTGTTCTCGATCACGATCCGGTATCCCCAGACATAACGACTGTCCTCGGGGCTCGACTGCTCCTCGAGATAATAGGGCTCGACGGCGACGTCTATGTCTCTGGTGCGGGCGCGGTACATTGGCACCTCAAGATTGCTCATCGTGCCGATATCGTACAGTGGGGGAGAAAGGTCAAGAATTCTCGCGGCTTGCATCTGAGGCAATGTCGCGTTCTTGATGATAGGGATAACTGATATGGTAAACCCGGAGCGTTCCGGGTCTACCCATCGTTCGGCGTAAAGCCGATCAGATCTGCTTCAGCGCCTGCGCGAAATCTTCCAGCAGGTCGTCCGCATCCTCGATGCCGGCCGAAAAGCGCACGGTGCCGGGAGAAATTCCCAGTTCCGTACGGGCTTCGTCGCTGAGGTTTTTGTGCGTCGTCGTTGCCGGATGCGTGATGATCGAGCGGGTGTCGCCGAGATTGTTGGAGATGGTGACCACCTCCATGGCATTCTGCAGCTTGAAGGCCGCTTCCTTGCCGCCCTTCAGCTCGAAACAGACCAGCGTCGATCCGCCCGTCATCTGCTTGGCGATGATATCGGCCTGCGGATGGTCTTTGCGACCGGGATAGATCACTTTCGCGACCTTGGACTGCTCGGCCAGGAAATCGGCGATCTTTGCCGCATTCGACGTCTGCTGGGCAACACGGATCGGCAGCGTTTCCAGCCCCTTGATCAGTGTCCATGCCGTGAACGGCGACATTGCCGGACCGGTATGGCGATAATAGTCCTGCAGGTGCTCCAGAACCCATTCGCGGTCCGAAAGGATGACGCCGGCAAGGCTGCGGCCCTGGCCGTCGATATGCTTGGTGGCGGAATAGACGACCACATGGGCGCCGAGTTCCAACGGCCGCTGGAAGAGCGGCGTTGCAAACACATTGTCGACCACCAGACGGGCGCCGACCTGATTGGCAAGCTTGGCAACGCCGGCAATGTCGATCACTTCCAGCGTCGGGTTTGTCGGGCTTTCCAGGAAAAACACCTTGGTGTTGGGCTTGATCGCCGCTTCCCAGTTGGCAAGGTCGCGACCGTCCACCAGCGTGCATTCGATGCCGTAGCGCGGGGCGAGCGTTTCGACAACCCAGCGGCAGGAACCGAACAGGGCCCGCGCGGCAACGATATGGTCGCCGGCGCGAAGCTGGCACATGAGCGCTGCCGTGATGGCGGCCATGCCGGAGGCGGTGGCGCGGGCTTCTTCTGCACCCTCCAGCGCACACATGCGCTTTTCGAACATGTCGTTGGTGGGGCTGCCGTAGCGGGCATAGATATAGCCGTCGGCCTCGCCCTTGAAACGGGCCTCGGCGGCTTCTGAACTGTCGTAGGCGAAGCCCTGCGTCAGGTAGATGGCTTCCGACATCTCGCCATATTGCGAGCGCAGCGTGCCGCCATGGACGAGCGTGGTGGCCGGGCGCCAGTTCTTGTTCGGGGATTTGCTCATGTGTTCATCACCTTCGTGATACAAAAAAACCGGCCGCAATCGCAGACCGGTTTTCAACCCGGTCTTTTTAGCCACTTGTTTAACGTGGCTGCAAGCCGACCGGCCAAATCACCACGGGATAAAGCTGCCTTACGCCTCGCTTCCGCTTGCGTCAATGGTCCGCATTTGGTTTTGTCGCCCCCAAAATCTGAAAGAGACATGATGGCTCGCGAAACGGGAATTCTGGCGGACCGCGCAATTGCGGCGCTCTTCGAACAAGGACGGCTGAAGTCCGAGAGGGCGCTTGATCAGGACCAGATCCAGCCGGCGAGCCTTGATCTGCGCTTGGGGCAGAAGGCGTTTCGCGTGCGCGCCTCGTTCATGCCGGGGCCGATGAGCCTCGTGTCCGACAAGCTCGAGCGCCTCAGCCTGCACGTCATCGATCTCTCCGAAAGCGCCGTCCTCGAAACCGGCTGCGTCTATATCGTGCCGCTGATGGAAAGCCTCGATCTGCCGGCCGAGATGTCGGCTTCGGCCAATCCGAAAAGCTCCACCGGCCGCCTCGATATCTTCACCCGCGTCATCACCGACCGGGCCCAGGAATTCGACAAGATCCCTTCAGGCTATCGCGGTCCGCTCTATCTCGAAATTTCCCCGCGCACATTTCCGATCGTCGTGCGCCAGGGCTCGCGCCTGTCGCAGATCCGCTTCCGCGTCGGCAACGCCCTTCTGCAGGAGCCGGAGCTGTTGGCGCTGCATGGAGCCGAAACGCTGGTCGCCGCCGCGCAGCCGAACATCTCCGGCGGCGGCATAGCGCTATCGATCGACCTTGCCGGCGACAAGGATGGCCTGATCGGCTATCGCGGCAAGCACCACACGGCCGTCGTCGATGTCGACAAGAAGGCTCAGCACGATCTGTTCGATTTCTGGGAGCCGATCCACAGCCGCGGCCGCAACGAACTGATTCTGGATCCGGATGAATTCTACATCCTCGTCTCGCGCGAGGCCGTCCATGTGCCGCCGCTCTATGCGGCCGAAATGACGCCGTTCGACCCGCTGGTCGGCGAATTCCGCGTCCATTACGCCGGCTTCTTCGACCCCGGCTTCGGCCACGAAGCCGCCGGCGGCCGCGGCAGCCGCGCCGTCCTCGAGGTGCGCAGCCACGAGGTCCCGTTCATCCTCGAAGACGGCCAGATCGTCGGTCGCCTCGTCTACGAACACATGCTGGAAGAACCCCAGGGCCTCTACGGCTCCGGCCTCGGCTCGAACTATCAGGCGCAGGGCCTCAAACTCTCCAAGCATTTCCGCAGCTAGAAAGCCGCCCCCGGACGCTTCCACCCCGGCGACCTTGACAGACACGGCCCATTGTTGGAAACCTTCCCCCGACGCGGGTGTAGCTCAATGGTAGAGCAGCA
>NZ_CDRNXF010000003.1:0-45212 GCF_977018685.1 Velazquezella soli | reverse complement strand
GCTCCAGACTTTTCAATTGCTTACAGGAAGTAGCGTTTCACTGTTTCACTGCCGTTACACTTGCGCGGTTCGCGTTTCGTGCTTCGGCTATTTTGCGGCTCGTCTCAAGTCCGTCGCCACGGCTGTACTTCTTGGTCATCTTCGTTGTCGAGTGCGTCGCGAGACTGCTGGCAAGCTCCAGCGACCCGGTGGCCTCGACAGTTTCTGAAACTGCGCCTGCGCGCGAGTCCATCGACCAGATGTTCGAAGGAACTCCAGCCTTGTCTCTCACCTTGCGGTATTTCTCCGCGTAGCGGTTTTCCCAATATGGCTTCTTGTGATCCTCATCGATCACGATCGGACCAATCTCAGGTATCGTGTAGGCCTTGAGTGCTTCCACGACGAGCGGCATGGTTTTGAGATCGCGAGCAACCTCTGCACCATTCTTGCTGGTCTTGAGCTTCAGGATCAGATCCTTCGAAAGGCTCTGCGCCGTAAGGCCTCGCCAGCGGAATGCGCCACCTTCTTCCGGCGGTGCCCACTCGCCGATGACGTCGATCCGGCGAAGTGCCGTCTCGAACTTGAGAGCTTCAACGAAGCCGATAGACGGGCATTTCAGTTCCGCGCTCGCCTTCACAAGGGCGAGGCACTGCTCGTAGGTCATTGCAACATCACGCGACGCGGGAAGTTCGAAACGCATATCCGATAAGATTTCCCGTGCTTGCTTGCAGCCGCGAAGCCGTTCTCCGGCACCGTAGGACAGGATAATGCGCAGAAGCTTCATCGCTCCGCTTGCCCGACGATGGCCCTTCTTCTTCCACTGGGTAAACCAGCGGCTGAAGTCGGACCCGCGAAGGGCGTTGATATCGCGATCGCCAACATGTTTGATCAGCACCCGCAAGCTCGGTTCGTAGTCGCGGATGCGTGTCGAGTGCTTGACGCTATGCCAAGAGCTTGTCTTGTCATGGCGATAACGCTCGATGAGTGATTTGATTGTCCCGTCGAACATAGGCTCCGCACCCAACTTCCGGACTTCAGCTCGCAGTTCGGTCGTCCGTCGTTGGCATTCGGCAGAGATTTGGTCATCGGTCCAATCATCCGGTAGTCGAATGATCGAAAGGCTTTTGGAGGAGCCCTTCACCGCTCGCGCCGGATTCCAGTAGTGGACGGGCGTGCCGTCCTTCTTCGGCCGGCATTGATAGCCTGGCCTGTCAGTCCTCATCCCAGTGTTCCTTTCCATCGGGGGCATAATTGCCCGATGGGAGCATGCCCAGCGAATTGCCTTCGCCGTCAACCAGTTTTTCGGGATCGCTAAAGACCACTGTGGCGATAAGTGTCTTCATGTCGAGGTTGACGAACCCTCCAGCTTTCGCGGCTGCCTTGAAGACGGTCTCTATGTCGCGCTGTTTGAAGGAGACCCTGCTCATCATCTCACCTCCTGTCGTCGACACGGACACGAGCCAAGATCGTGTCCCGTCTAGTCACTGGGAGCCCCACCTCACTCGTTTGGGGCGATGGGTTGGATAGGGCGCGGATGGCGGCGGCGATGTCGCTCGGCCAGCAGTGGTTCCATTGACCCTCGACCAGCAACGCAGCTTCTTCAAAAGCACCGGCGCGGATCGCATCACGGTTCGGATTAACCAGCCGTTCAAGCTCGGCAATCTCTTCCTCGGTGAGATTGAGCGTCATCGTTCTGCGATTGCCACCTGCGCCAATTTCGTGATCGCCCTCGGCCACTGCTCGCTTCTCGAACCAGTCCTTGTCGATTGGCATTTTCATGCGTTATCCTCCCTGCAGCTTTGGTGAGACGACTTGATGAGCCCGGAAAACGCTAAGTTGATTTTGGACGCGTGGCTCCTGAAGTTGGCTAGAAGACAGCCGACGCCTGGCGAAGCCCAGATAATAGAGCGCCTTCAGGTAATTGCTGACGGTCGCGATGTTTCGGTTTACGACTACTTGAGGGCCGACAACGGCGACACCGATGAAGATATTTGAACGGCTCATAGCTGCCACTCCGTGCTTGCGAGGACGTGCCGAGCTTGCCGGAAATCGTCATCCGACAAAGCTGCACGGTTGAAGCTGTTGGGGCCGGTATAAGGAGCCGCCGCAAAAGGCTTCAGTGCTGCCCGAAGCTGCCCGTGCTGGCTCTTGATAAGGTCGATTGTTTCCCAAGCCGCGAACGGGTCTTCCAGCTCGTCAACCTGCTCGGCGACCTTCATCATCTCGGCGGCGAACGCGACAACCTTGTCGATCGGCGCAATGCCCTTGCCGTCGCAGGCGGCGCGAAGCAGGGAGGGATAGCCAACAGGGCAGTCCTCGTCCTGTTCAAACGTCGTGCAAGGGCAATCAACGGTCCCCGTCGAATGATGTTGAGGCGCTGCCTCGTGCCGCTTGATGACCGCATAGATTTCCTCGATCACGCTGGCGTCCTCGATCGCGCCGTCGAAGACCTCGTCAACGATCAGGCCCATAAGCTCGAGGCTAATGCCGGCTACAGTTGTCATTGGCGCAGGGTCATTGACCTGGCTATAATCAGTGCTGTCCCAGATCGCCCCGATGCCGCCGCACTCACGGCAGCCGCCGCCCATGTAGCTCTTCAGCGTTTCGCTCCATGGGCCGGTCGGGTGGCCCTCGATCAACTCGTGACAACCGGAGCAAGCCCTCCAAGCGCCAGCGCCCTGTTCAAGCTGCTCTGCTACGCCAGCCAGTTCGACGCCACCCAGTTCTGGTGTTGCCACGTGCAAATCGTTCAGCGGCGCGGCCATCTTGCCGTGTTCCGCGACGTCGCCTATATCTCCCCCACCAACGGGGGTGGCTGAGCGGTCGAAAGCTCCGGCTTGATAAGCCGGCGCACCTCGCAAAGGTGCCACGGGTTCGAATCCCGTCCCCCCCGCCACTTGGTTCATCATAAGATGTATGCTCTCCCAAGCCGCGAACGGGTCTTCCGGCTCGCCAACGTCGCTCGCGATCTTGATTATCTCACAAGCGAGCGCGGTCACCTGTTCTTGCGTTGTGTGGCCTTTGCCTTTGCAGATGCCGCACACCATAGACGGATAGCCGATAGGGCAATCCTCGTCTTGCTCGATGATCGTGCAAGGGCACGGGACATCGCCTCGCGAAAGCTTCTGAGTCGGTGGGCCGGCGACACCAACTTGAGGAATTAAGTCAAGCTTGGTGCAACCTTCGCCTTTATAAGTAGTCTCTACAATACGGAGTCTACTTTGTGCTTGGAGACCGGCATGACTAAGTTCCACTACAGGGTTCACGACGACGAGAGAGGCGTCGTGGGAGATTATGATTTCGAGGAGTCCGACGTTCTTGCAGCCTATCGAGTGATCTTCGTGGCTGCTGCTCTGTTCGTCGGGCAGGGCTTTGCCCCTAACGCTTGGCTTGAGCTCGAAGATGATCGCGGCGTTCGCATCGCCAAGGTGAGCTTGAAGAGTTTCGAGAAACCTTAGCCATTTCGTCTCCACCATAATATTCTGGGGCTGTGGACTCGGCGACGTTAACCGAACGTTAACCGAAGCGGCGCATGAGGTACGTGCTTCAAGTTGTGAGAGACGAGAAGTAGTAGGCAGGCTCGCCTCGTCCATTGGGCGCGAGCCTGTCGCTTGATCTCGGGACGGCGAGCTGACTAGGCGACGTGCACTCTTGAACACACGAGAGGGGTACTCCATGCCGACCTCCCAGCCGTCCGGCCGCGCCCACGTCTGACCGTCATTGCCGATGAACTCATCGGTGGCCTCAATCAGGTCGCCTTCGACGAGGAAGCGATACGCCAGCAAATGGTTCTCGCGTGGCGTGACACTATCAAAAGCCCGTATCGCCGCGTCGTCGTAACGACCGCTTCCGCCGCAAGATGGGCTATCGTCGGGCTGATCGCTGCCAGTCTTCGTCGCCTCGTCCAGAAGGTTGAGGATTTCGAAGCGATCAACGATACGCTGGATCATTGCCGGCGCGTCCGGCGTGTGGCGCTCCGGGTCGGCTCCTCCAAGGCAGGTGCGGTAGACGCCATCCCCTCCGGTCTGCATGTCGATCTCTTGAACGGCCTGCTCGTATCCTTCGCGCTTGCCGATCTCGTAGGCCTCATCGAATTCCTGCTGGCTGTATGTCGTGGTCATGCTACCTCCGGATACTGGCGAACGAGAAGATCAGCCGGGATCGGCGCCTTGCGCGTCATCTGCTTCATGAAGAATGCGCGGCCCAGCTCGCGGCTCTGATCCCGCAGATATCGGAAGTCGTCAGGGTCGGTTGATCGCGCCTTGTGCGGGCCCTGATCAGTCTCGCCACCGGTGATGATCCAATCGGGCGCGTACTTGTCGAGAATGATCCGTCCTAGAAGAGGCTCGTGACTGCCGAACGTGAATAGCGGTTCGAGGGCCTGCTTGACCTCCCACAGCTTAATTCGGTCGCGATCGTACTCCGGTTGATTGGGTAGGGTCGCGCCGACCGCGGCATTTCGCGGCAGCATCCGATGCCCGCGCGCTGGATCGGTCATCTTTAAGACATTGCCGATGCGCTTCGTAAGCAGGAGCCATACATGGTTCGGCGTTGCCTCAATCAAGTTCATCAGGTCATAGCGCCATGGCTCGTCAACTTCGTTGTCGAACACGTCAGCGAGAGAGGCACAGAACACGAATGGCCTGCTGTTGGTCGCGGCAGCTTCCTTGTTCCAGGCAATCGGTTTGCGCCAGTTGGCCTTGCCTGTGCGCTGACGATCCTCGCCAGCTCCCCACTGGACGCGGCCATAGCGGTTAGCCATCAGGTTCTCGGCATAGCATCCGTCACAGGCCGGGGAGACTTTGGTGCAGCCGATCCATGGGTTGAAGGTGTGGTCGGTCCACTCGATCTTGCTGTTCTCAGCCATTGTCCGATCCCCCTGTGGTAGAGGTGAGAGCAGCGCGTGCCTCGGCTTCGCTGTCGAACCATTTGATCTCCGTCTCGTCTGGGTCGCCGTGCTCGTCCCATGTGACCGGGACGTCTGCCACCCACTTATCTGGCCCTTTCATAAGGGTGCAGACCCTCATCGGGTCGCTGCGGGTCAAGGCATCGCCGTGTCCGTGAACCTGGTTGCGGCCCGTCCAGTCGCAGGTGAATTCCCAGTCGTCGGGGTCGAAGCAATAGTCAGGCTCTACCCGCACATGCGTCTGGGGTGGTGGGATTGTCAGGGCAGCGACAACTGCTTCAGGCGTAAGCTCGAACCCGGCACCCTTTCCGCTCTCGTCGAAGATCCGCGGCGCCATGACCTCGCTGTAGAGGTAGGTGTCGATCTTCCCACCTGGGATCTCGTCTCCCGTTTGGAGGTCAACGACGGCCGATCCCTCCAAGCAACCTGCATGGCAGGTGCCTTCGGTGATGTCGTCGGCGCAAACATCCTCCGGCTTGAACGGCACGTCGCAAATCGGGCAGCGATCGATGTCGTCTTCAAGCGCCGCGCGCGCCTCTGTATTGAGCTCGGATTTACCCAGGTAATCTCGGGTCATGCTGCATCCTTCCATTCTCGGTATCGTCCGAGTAGAGCGTCCCAGCGCTTGGCGGCGGCGGGGTGCGTGTTGAGTTCAGAACGGGATTCGATTGCCAAGACCTTGCGAACGCCGGTGGCAAACCGCTCGCGGTCGTCGGACGGGATGCCGTGCTTCTGCTGCATGAACTGCTTGAACTGAGCGTCCTCGCAGATCCTGCCGCATTCTTTCGCCAGGTCCGGGCGCGGCTGTTCCTGGAGCTTCTGCAGCTCGCGGATCTTCCTGAACGCTTCTGCCAGCATGCCGAACAGAAACTGCATGTCGGCATGGGCATGCAGGAGAAAATTGCGGTCCTGATAGCCGCACTCCTCCGTCAGGGTGACGACCGCGACCGCCGGCAGGTTCGGTATCAGCCGTGCCGCGATCTGTTCACCATGGTGCGCGCTGTCGATAAATTGCCAATCTGTGCTGGCCTCGCCATGTCGATTGCGAGCGGTATCGAACCGCTCTTGGACCGCTGCGTCAGCCATCAGCCCTTCCTCGGCATAATGACGTAGTGCTCATCGCAATCGATCGTCGGACGAAACAGGCCAGGCAAGGTCGCATCCGCAAAATGCATCTCGACATCCTGCGTGCCGATGCTCGACAGCATTTTCGTCAGGTATGTGCCGTTGAAGCCGATATCGATCGCGGTTCCGTCATAGTCGACAGGCACGTCTTCATCGGCGTTCTCTCCTGCAGTCGTCTTCATCGCGACGCGCAGGGAGCCGGCTTCCATCTGAAAGCGAACCGTATCTCGATCCAGATCGTTGGCGACGAGGCAAACGCGCGAGACTGCCGCCCTGAGAGTTGCGACTGGCGCGACCGCCTTGTGACTGCTGCGAGCCGGAATGATGCGCTCGTAGCCAGGGAACGTCCCCTCGACGAGCTTGGAAATCGCGGTGACGCCACCAAGCGATATGCGAATGGTCGCATCGCTGATCGTTACGTCAGCCTTGCCCTTGCCCTCACCGAACAGCTTCTTGAAGGACTTGACCGACTTGAGAGGCACGATGATCGCCGGGAAATCGACGCTGCGGCCGGCATCGAGATGCACGACGGCAAGGTTGTGGCCATCGGTACCAACGACGGAGAGCCTGTTGCCTGCACCTGGATGCAAGAAAGCGCCCGATAGATAGTTCCGCGTCTTGTCTTCCTTGATCGCGTAGATGACCTTCATCAGGGCGTCGATCAGCGGAGCGATCTCCAGCTGGATTACCTCGCCTACAACACTGCCCGCGATCGAAGGAAAGTCGGCTTCAGGCAACGTCAGCAGCGAAAAGCGGGAGCGACCAGCCTGAATGCTGACTTGATCGGGGAAGGCGCCGGCCGCGAACGTGATCTCGGCGTTCTCCGGCACGTTCCTGACGATGTCACGGAGATTGGCACCGGCAACAGTGATTGCACGCTGCATACCCTCGTCGAGCAGTTCGCAGGATGTCTCCACTTCAATGGCAAGATCCGTACCGCGAAGCGTTAGCTCTCCATTCCTTGGCGAAAGCAGGACGTTGCCAAGGATCGGTATCGTAGCGCGGGTGTCGACCGCTTCGAAGACTGCATCAAGTGCCGGAAGGATTGCCGAGCGGTGGACGCGGAAGAATGGTTGATCAGCCACGGCTCACACTCCTAACACCGCAGCTGTTTGCCAGACGCAGTTCTGCGACTGGAGGGCGCAGGTTGAACCGCTCACCATGCATGTCGTAGATCATCTGAAGGATCTCGATTGTCGGCTCGCCGTCAGCGACTGCGCGATAGAGGGCTTCGACGTCCGACTGATCGGGATAGCGATCGCTGCCAAGCTTAAGCGACATTGGATTTGATCTCCCCTATCAGCTCGACTGCCTTGATCCGCTTGCTATGCCGCTTCTTCACGTGCGCAACGGCATCATCCTGTGATGCGGCCTGTACGTCGAACTTCAGTTCACCGGGGCAATGAACCCGGAACTGAAACATGGCGACCCGCGGGCGCGGTGCGGGATGATTAGTGGTGGCGATGCTCGGGCCAGCAAGAGCTGAGCGAAATTGAGTGAGATTGCGATCCATCAGAGCCTCGCCATAACCTGGAGACCGATCGCAAGGATCACGAGAAACAGAGCGAGGCCGGTAACGGCGTCAAAGACGGCGCCGTTTGCCTCTATCATCGCCTTCTTGAAAGTGCCTAGATCCTTGCGCTGCACGTTCGGCGTCATGGGGGTGATTTTGATCATCGCCTTCAACTCCTCGGGTGATCCGTTTGGGATGCCGCCGCAGGCATTGGCGCGGCGAACACCGAAGCGGATCAGGCGGCTCGCTGGGCCGGAACGGAAACGCGCCGCTGATGAGTGCTTGCGGCGACCGCATAGGCGCGAGCGTCGTCAGCAACTTCATTCAGCTGGCTGGCGGTGATGCCGAGGCTGTTCTTGAGGTCGCTCTCGGTGCAGCCTTCGCCAAGGCGGCGCATGGCTTCGCCGACGCAGGCAACCTGCTCCTCGCGATTGCGGCAAAGCGGATAAGCGTTGTGGTTTTCAAAGCGCATAGTTCTCTCCTGGTGATGATGGCAAGCCTCAGAAGAGGTCTGCCGACCCAAGCGAATATGCATTTCGCATAGTTTTGCGTCAAGCTCTAAATATGCGTAATGCATATTATGCGCTGCGCGTAGAAAATTGCAGCTTTGATATGAGGTTATGAGACTGATTCGGTGGCTCGATATCAGCTATTCTTACATCTTGAGGATAGACATGCGGACCCGTCCAATGATCGTGGGCGTGTTGTCGGGAAAAATTGCTTCGAGTTCAGCGTTCGTCGACACCGGTTCGAAGCGGTCTGGAGCTGGCCGGTATCGCTTATAAGTGGCGTCTCCGTTTTCGTCGGCGATTACGTAACAACCATTTGGGACGAGGGTTTTGTCGGCGCGATTGACGACGATGATCGAGGTAGGCGGCGAGATGCGATCCATTGAGTCGCCGGAAACCTCAAGTGCTATCCAGTCCCCTATCGGGAGCTGGCCGACAGTTACCGTTCCTTTTGCTTCGTCGCTAACGTCATCGCGCTGAAGCGCTCCGGCGCTGACCGTTGTGAGAATGGGGATATCGATTGCCTTGTCAGAGATGATCTCGTCTGCCTCCCCTGGTCCAGGACCAACTCCGCGTAAAAGCCAGTCGAGTGAGACTCTGTAGCGTCTCGCATACTGCTTCGCGTTTCGGACAACGCCTCTGCTGCCGTTTTCGTGGCCCGCATAGGTCGGGTACTTCATGCCAAGGGATTGGGCCGCCAGCGTGGCGTTCGCATAGCCTGCGTGCTCGCGAGCAAGCTTCAAACGCTTGCCGATTTCTACTGTGTCGCTCATGTGTGTGCGTTTCGCATAATTGGATATGCGTTAGGCATTGACACACGATCTATGCGTAACGCATAACATGGATATGTTCACGCCCAGCAGCATCATCCAGTTTCGGACAGAACGAGGCCTAAGCCAGCGAGAGATGGCGGAGTTGTTGGGCGTTGATCAGGGAACGGTCTCCAAAATGGAGACTGGGAAGATACGACCTAGCGGCCCAGTCGAGCGCCTTTTGTCCCTTCTTTCGAGGGAGGCGGCAGAGTGATTTCAGACCAAAATTCATACGGTGGCAGCTCCTCCTCCCGCTTGTCCACCGAACCACGCGCCAGGGTGTGTGCCCTGACCTGGCGCGATCTCCGGCCGAGGCAGACTTTGTCTTGCGGACCGTCTCGGCCGGTTTCCTTTCTAGAGCTTCGTGCATGCGGTCCCCCGTGATCTGATGCGCTGACCTTCTCACTTTCGAATGCTTCCCACGATGGGAAACGCGCGGGACTTTTCCCGGCGCGGGAAAACTGTGTCTGGAGAAACCCCATGCAGGATACTTTGACGAACGCCTGGTTCCATCAGTTGAAAGCCGCCAACCGTCTGCTGATCAAGAAGAACGGCGGCATTGAAGCTGCGGCGGAAACCTGCTCGCTTTCGAAAAGCCAGGTCGGCCGCTGCAATGCAGATTCGGACACGGAGTTGCTACCGATCCCGGCCGTGCTCCGGCTTGAAGCTGAATGCGGCGACCCCTGCGTCACGCGGGTTATGGCCGGTCTGCACGGCTGCAAGCTCACTGATCCGGAAGAGAAGAACCGCGATGGCACGTGCCTGGTGCGCGGCTCCCTCGCGATCGGCGCCGCGGCGAACGAGTACCAGCGCAATGCCTCGATCGCCTATTCCGACCTTCAAGTCAGTCCAGCCGAAGCAAGGCAGGGCATGCGCGATCTGGAGAAAGTCGTCGAGGAAGCGACCGAACAGATGCGGCGGTACGCCGGAATTGTCGCCAAGGGCGGCGATGCTTCGCGGGCTCTGAAAATCGTCGGCGGGGAATGACCCCGTGACCGCTCGCATCCTATCTCCTCCGCACCGCCTTGAGACCATGCGCGTCTTCGACGCTTTGCCAGACCGCATCCGCCGCGCCATCGCGCAGGCGGATTTTCCCTATGACCCATCGGAGATTGCCGACCGCCTGGCCAAGGGACGGCGGGCGGAGATCGTCGCCAGATCCATCGAGAAGAGGGCAACGCTATGATCAACGCGCACCAGGTCGCAGGCGACCGAGCCCAAACCGTCATCGCGGCGATCCAGCGCGATGGTTCGTATATGTGCGAAGACAGCGGCCACCTTCGGGTTTGCATCCGTATGAACGTTAAGGGGCTGCTCGACCGCGATCCAAAGAACGGCAATCTTTTTATCTTTTCCGCTAGAGGTCGAAAAAAGTTCAACGAGATTGCGCCGCAGCGAGGTGTTGGCGACTTACCTACGGTCAGCGAAGATCAGGAAAGGACGGCTTTCCGTCGAAAGATCGAGAGCATTGACGTTGGCGACCGTCTGCGCCCCGTCGATCCGACGCGTGTCGAGGCCATAAAGGCATCAATCCGAGAACTCGGGCTGAAGACGCCGATCAGCGTCTTTGGTAGTCCACTTCACGAGCGCGTCAAGCTTTCCGCCGGAGGCCACCGCCTGGAAGCCATGCGGCAGTTGGGTGCAGGATTCATCGAGTGCTTCCACGAAACGGGAGACGAACTCGATTCCGAGCTTTGGGAGATCGACGAGAACCTTGCGCGATCTGAGCTGACGCCTGCGGACCGCGCGCTGTTCACATACCGCCGCAAAGAAATCTACCTGCTGAAGCATCCGGAAACAGCGGTTGGGAAAGCGCAGGCGCGCGGTGCTAATGCGGCACGTCACGGACAAGCTGTCCATGACGTGCCGTCTTTTGATCGAGCTACAGCGGAAGCGACCGGTCAGGACGCCCGGACAGTCCGGAGGGACGCCGCGCGGGGCGCTAAGATCGACGACATGGCTCTTCACATGATCCGCGGATCTCGCCTTAATAGCGGAACGTTCCTTGATCGCCTCAAGACAGTACCCGCCGAAAACCAGGTGCTCTACGTCAAGGCGGCGCTCGCCGACGAAAAGCGTAAGGCGGACGAGGTCAAGGAGAACCGCCAGGTTCAGTCCAAGATCCGCCATTCCGTGCGTCTTGCCCATATGGCGTATGTGGCAACGCAGGGTGAAGTGAAGGCCGGCCAGGTGGCGCAGAAATTCCCGATTATCTACGCCGACCCGCCGTGGCAGTTCGGCGTGCGATCAGAGGTGACGGGCCGCGACAAGAGCCCGGAAAATCACTACCCGACCATGCCGACTGTGGAGATCATGGCGCTGTTCGAGAAGATCGGCGCGCCTGCGAAGAAGGACGCAGTTCTCTTCCTTTGGGCGACTAATCCGATGTTGACGGACGCGCTCAAGGTGATGGACGCGTGGGGCTTCACCTACGTGCACCACTGGATATGGGACAAGGAGATCGCCGGCACTGGCTATTGGGGCCGCGACCGCCACGAACTGCTTCTGATTGGCCGTCGAGGCGAGCCGGTGGCGCCCCTACCGGGAACACAGCCGAATACCGTCCACCGTGAAGCCAAGGGCCGCCACAGCGCCAAGCCGGAGTTCTACGCGGACACTATCGATCGGCTCTATCCGGGCGTCCCGAAGCTCGAAATGTTCTCGCGCTCGTCGCGTCCTCACTGGACGCCGTGGGGCTTCGAGGCAGAGGTGCAGGAGGCTGCGGAATGATGCGCTTCGATGCAGAGACATCCGACATATCGGAATGCAGCAACGACCAGGAACGCGCGCTGTGGCTCCTGCAATGCCCTCTGATGCGTCTAGTCCTAGACCAGGGCTATATCCGTCGCTGGCTGCAACAGGCGGGCTTCCGTGCTGGCCTGCAGTATCTGGACAACGAACTCTCGATCCTGCGCGAGCCGCGCCGCGATGACGGCCATACGGTCAGCTACATGGCGATGACGGTCGGCAGAGGGCGTCTGGCGCGCGTGGCAGCGGGCATCTCTCCTGTTGCGGGAGACGCTCCATGAACGAGCCTGACCGCCATTCAGCGTCAAGGGCGTGGTCCTGGCGTCATGCTGTAGGAAAGTCCGGCCTGCCGCCCATCACGCGGCTGGTGCTGCACACGCTCGGCCTGAAGATGGATGAAACTGGAGGGTCCTGCTATCCGCCCATTTCCGAACTCGTCGAGCTGACCGGGCTCGATAAGAAGACGGTCCTGAAGCACCTCGACGTTGCGGAACAGAACGGCTGGATCGAGGTGTCGCAGCATGGTTTCCGTGGTCAGAAATGGAAGCGAAACGAGTACGTCGCTCGCTGGCCAGGGCGCGATCTGACGGGTGAAACTGCCAAATCCGAGAGCGAAGGTGGTGGAACTGCTCCACCACCTTGCGCGGATAAGGTGGTGGAAATGGCGCCCGAAGGTGGTGGAAATGACGCCCATAAGGTGGTGGAGGAGCTCCACCAAGATAAGATTCTTCCAGCTAACATTCCAACTAACTCTCCAGCCGCTGTCGCGGAAGAGGGAGGATTGAAGCGGGTTGATCGAAAAAAGATAGAGCGGGAATTTACGCTCTGGTACGCCAGCTGGAAGAAGGGCGATGTCGAGTACGCTCGGAACGCATGGTTCGCACTTTCGCCGGAAGATCGCGCTGACTGCATCGAGCGCACACCGGCCTATCTGCGGTGGGCCAAGTCTGACGACATCATGGCAGCGGCTGTCTACCTCAAGAACCGCCATTGGCAGAACGTACCGGACCAGGCTCAGACCTCTGCAACGCGTGGCATCGCCAAGGTCTGCGGAAAGCTCTGGATGGGAACAAGGCTAGCAACGCTGGCCAAGGAGCCGACGGGCCGGATCGTTCTGACCAGCTTCGACGAAAAGCGTATTCGCGACGGCGAGATCTCGCGCGAGACGCTGCTGCACGAGAAGCGGCTTGAGCATGGCTGGCCGGTCGTGACGGCGATGCGGGACGCAGCCAGGCGCTCTGAGCCGTTCATTACGTCTTTGTCTCTCCTGCCTCACGTGGCAGGGTTCACGGCCATCGAGCGGGGTGGGCCTCTATGCCTTGCCTGGGAGGATCTGCATGAGCGTAGAGGCTGGCCATTCCCGGAATATTTGACTGAGCATCCATGGTTTCCGGCTGCGCCAGAGGGCGCCTTGAGCGCCATAGAGGCAGTCGAGCGGGCGCTTGAGAATTTCCTTTCGATGATTGGCGAGGCGGGCAATGACGATGCAGCATAAGCGCGGGACGTTCTTCCAGTTCGACGGCAAGGAAGTGGAGATCCGGGATTACGCCCTTCTCAAGATGGGCAACGCACGGCGTGCTCAAGAGATTCGAATCGATCAGATCGGCATGGCCAGCAAGCGAATCGCTGACGACTATCCTGAGCTTGCGGGCTGGTTCTGCCTCAAAATAATGGGCAGCCGTGAATTCTCTGTGGAAGAAGCTTTGAAAAAAGCTGGTGTGGAGGCTCTTGTACCAGCTGCGAAAGGCGGGGAAATACGGCGCCGTGGGAGGGTTGTTCAGGCACCGCTCGTGCCTGTCCTGCGCGGATATGTGCTCGTCAGATGCGTTCCTTCCGCAGCTGCGATGGCCGGTCTGAGGCGCTTTGAGCGGGTGCTTGATATTGTCGGAACAGCGGAGAAACCGTTCCGAGTCCCCGAAAGATTTGTGAGCAAGTTCATCAAGAAAGTTGAGGACGGGACTTACGATCATCGGCCACCATCGCCGACTGAGTACAGGCTTGGGGAGAGGGTCAAGGTAGTAGATGGACCCTTCGCCTCTTTCCCTGCCGAAGTCGTCTCGCAGGACATGCAAGGCAACCGATTGACGGTTGAGGTTGAGATCTTCGGTCGGCCAACGCCGGTGGATTTGGATGTTGCGCAGGTCGAAAAAGTATGAGAGCTATTGCAGCACTGGATGAGCTGATGATCCTGCAGTGAGCCTCTGAGAACGCCTAAACAGCGGGGAGCAATCCCGAGGTCGGTACACCGGTCAGCCCCAACCTTGACGCCCTCGCTTGTAGGGATCGACTCAAGGCAAGTGCTACTGCTATGCGATGACAAATGATGAGGCGGCCGGAAGGTCGCCTTTTGTCGTCTTAGAGTATGTCTCGTCTCAAGTCCTTGCCACCTCGACTGACCTCGATGCCACCTCGTCTTGGCCGTGCGCCTGGTGACGAAAAGGCCAGGTTGCGAGAGCGCGAGATCAACACGCCGAACCGCAGCTGGTATCACAGCGCACGGTGGAAGAAGCTGCGGCTCAAGGTTTTCGAACGTGACAGCTACACATGCAGGCAGACCGCAGCGCTCTGTCTCGGCACGCATCCCGCTCCTAACAGTCCAGTGTGCGACCATGTCAAGCCACATCACTGGGACGAGCAGTTGTTCTGGGACATCGACAACCTGCAGACCGTGACCAAAGCCTACCACGATAGCGAGAAACAGAAGCAGGAGCGGGCTCAGCCCGGTTGGTAGCCTAAAAATATAGAAAAGTTATGAGGCTTAACCCCGTCTGTTGAGACCGAAAATCGGGATCTCCTACCCCTCGACCCTGACCCTCGACCGACACGTGACCGAAATGCCACACCTCATCGACCGGGAGGGGGGGTCGAAAGTCTGGAACCGCTCCGCCTCCCGCACCCGCGTCCCCCGCATTCAGGGATTTTTTTTATGTCGGATGAGAATTTCGACCTCTTCGGAATGCCTTTCGTGGACAAGCCCTCGAAGCGCGGGCGTCCCTCTCATGAGGTCAGCAAGAAAAACCGCAACAGGGTCAGCATGTTGCTGGCGCTAGGGTGGACAAACCCTCGGATTGCATCGGCTCTCGGCGTCACTTTGCCGACGCTGCACAAGTATTATTTTTACGAGCTTCGCAGCCGTGAAGTTGCTCGGGACCGAATGGAGCTCCGGCGTATCGAGTTAGCCTGGGAGTTGTCCGAGAAGGGCAATGTTGGCGCGCTCAAGGAATTCGGCAAGTTGATGGAGCGCAGTGATCGCATGGAGATCGAGCGTGAAATGGCGACGACACCGAAGGACACCAAGCCTGCGCCAACCGAACGCGTCGGCAAGAAAATTCTCACAGAGCGCCAGGCGATCGATGCGGACGCTGATCTGATGGCGGAGCTGGAGCAGGAAGCTCAACAGCATGCACGCCACTGAAGATCTGCCGCGGTTTGCCTGTCTGGATTGGTGGGAAAGACTGCAGGCCGGCCAAACGCCAATGGCGGACGTTCCGCTGAACGAAGCAAAGGCGGCGAAGGCAGTTGCATTCTTCAACCGTTTACGTCTGCCTGACATCGCTGGCAATCCGCCGTTGTCAGAAGCCTGCGGCGACTGGTTCCGTGAAATTCTTTGCGCGTTTTTGGCAAGCGAGGATACAGAGACAAAGAAAATTCTGGTTCGGGAGCTGCTTTGCATGGTCCCGAAGAAGAACTCCAAGACGACCTACGTTGCGGCCCTCGGGCTGACGGCTCTCTTCATGGAGGAAGCGCCAAATCGACAGATGCTGATCGTTGCGCCGAGCCAAAATATTTCAACCCGCTGCTTCGAGCAGGCACAGGGCATGATTCGCATCGACCCGAGGCTGAGAAGCATCTTCGACGTGCAGGACAGCGAAAAACGGATCACGCGTATTAAGACCGGCACGAAGCTGGACGTTAAGACGTTCGACACTGGCATCATTACCGGTGAGATACCGATCCTCACAATCATCGATGAGCTGCACGAGCTGGGGAAGAAGAACAAGGCAGCAGCCGTGATGCAGCAGATCAGAGGCGGCGGCATCACGATGCAAGGCGGTCAGGTTCTCATGATCACCACGCAATCCGATGAGGCGCCAACCGGGATCTGGAAGATCGAATTGGACAAAGCGCGGGCCATTCGCGACGGCAAGGGCGGTGGAGCGCCGATCATGCTTCCGGTCCTTTACGAGTTTCCCGTCGAGAAGCAGGTTGATCAGGAATACTGGCGCAATCAGACCAATTGGGGCGCGGTGCTTCCAAATCTCGGCCGGTCGATTGATCCCGAACTCCTGGTCGCCGACTACGAGAACAACGGCAAGGCCAACCCTGAAGCCGAACAAATCTGGACCAGCCAGCATCTGAATATTCAGATCGGGGTCGGGATCGGCGGTGACGGATGGTCGGGAGCTGTCCACTGGTCCGACTGCGTTGATCCGAAGTTGGCAGGACTTGATGATCTTCTCCGCCGATCCGAGGTTTGCACCATCGGTATTGACTGGGGCGGCGCTGACGATCTCGCGGCTCTGTATGTCATCGGACGGGAAAAGGTGACCAAGCGTTGGCTCGGTTGGGGTCAGGCTTGGGCTCGGCAGAGTGTATTTGAAAGACGTAAGGGCATCTCGTCGCGACTTAGAGAATTTGAGGGTCTTGGCGAACTGATTATCTCCAAGAGCAGCGAAGATCAGGCTGCTTCTGCAGCTGATATCTGTAGGAGGATTGCTGACACGGGTCTTTTACCTGAAGCGCGCGGTATTGGACTGGACTCGGCTGGGATTGCTTTGCTCCTCGACGCGCTGGAGGAACGAAACCTCGAAGCGCCACAGCTTGAAGCTGTTGCGCAAGGGTGGAAGCTCCAGACCGCCATTTCGTCTGTCCCGCTCAAGCTGGAAGACAGACGTTTCGTTCATGGTGATCAGGCGTTGATGGCCTGGGCCGTTGGAAATGCCAAGCAGACCCTACGCGGCAGCAACTACGTGGTGACCAAGGAAGTATCAGGTGCGGCGAAAATCGATCCCCTGATGGCGCTTTTCAACGCCGCCATGCTGATGTTTCTCAATCCGGAACCCAAAAAATCGCCAAGCTACCAGATGCTGGTATTCGGCTAACCATCCACATCTCTATCAGAACTGGAGGTCGTCATGACAGTGACGCGCCGCGCATACTCGTTTCTGACCATCAAGGCAGTTGACGAAGAAAAACGCATCATCCGCGGCATTGCTACCACTCCGGCCGTTGATCGTGTCGGGGATATCGTCGAGCCCCTCGGCGTCAAGTTCACCAACCCGATGGCGTTTCTCTGGCAGCATGACGCTCATCAGCCGATCGGCACCGTCAAGTTCGACAAGCCCACCAAGGACGGCATCACATTCGAGGCGGAGATCCCCATAATTGCCGAAGACGGCAAGCTGAAGGACCGGATCGATGAAGCCTGGCAGTCCATCAAGATTGGTCTTGTTCGCGCCGTCTCGATCGGCTTTCGCGCCGTCGAATATGCCTTCCTGGACGAGGGAGGCATCAGGTTCATCAAATCTGAGGTCTATGAGCTTTCTGCCGTAACCATTCCGGCCCAGCCCGAAGCCATCATGACCAGCATCAAGAACATGGACGCGGCAGGTGTCGCGGTCATCAAGTCCTTCGACACAAACGCTCCTGCCGCGACAGGCAAAATCGAGCGCCCTGCCGATACCGCTCCCGGCGCCACGGGAAAATCCAAGCACTCAGTCAATCTCACACTCAAGGAAGACCCAGCTATGAAGACCATTGCTGAACAGATCGCGGCGCTGGAAGCCTCTCGCCAGGCGAAGTCCGCACGCATGTCGCAAGTCATGCAGAAGTCCATGGACGAAGGCCGCTCGACGGACCAGTCCGAACAGGAAGAGTTCGACACGCTCTCACAGGAAGTCGACGCTCTTGACGGCGACCTGAAGCGTCTCCGCACCATGGAGAAGATGCAGGCCACCTCGGCTAAGCCGGTCGTCTCTAACCAGATCAAGACTTCGGCCGACGGCTCTGCCGCCCGCTTTGGCATTGTGATCAAGTCTCCGGCGCTCGAAAAGGGCATCGGCTTTGCTCGTCTCGCCAAGGTCAAGGCCCTGGCGAAGCTTGACGGCGAAAGCGTGCGCACCGTCGCCAAGGAACTTTATGGCGAGGACTCGTCCATTTACGGGATCGTCATGAAGGCCGCAGTGCCGGCAGGCACCACTCAGGACGGCAACTGGGCATCGCCTCTCGTTGGTGAAGGAACCGATGTGATCGCGGACTTTGTTGAATACCTCCGTCCGCGCACCATCCTCGGTCGTTTTGGCCAGAATGGTGTGCCAGCCCTTCGCAACGTTCCCTTCAACGTCCCGCTGGTCGGGCAGACGGAAGGCGGCGAGGGCTACTGGGTTGGGGAAGGTAAGGCAAAGCCGCTCACCAGCTTCGGCTTCGAGCGCAATATCCTCGACATCTTCAAGGTGGCGAACATTGCGGTCGTGACCGAAGAACTCCTTCGTCGGTCGTCGCCGGCCGCTGAAGGCCTCCTCCGCGACAGTCTGGCTGCTGCGATCGCCGCTCGCCTCGACACTGACTTCGTCAACCCCGCCAAGGCAGCTGTCGCTGGTGTATCCCCGGCTTCCATCACCAACGGCTTGACCCCGGTTGCGTCGTCTGGTGGCGATGCTGATGCCATCCGGACGGATATTCGCGCCCTTATGGCGACATTCATCGCGGCGCAGAACGCTCCGACGAGCGGTGTCTGGATCATGGGTTCGACTACGGCCCTCGCGCTGTCGATGATGACCAATCCGCTCGGACAGGCGGAATTCCCAGGCATCTCTATGACTGGCGGCACCTTCGCGGGCCTACCGGTCATCGTGTCGGATTACATCCCGGCAGGCACTGTCGTACTTGCCAACGCCAGCGACATCTATCTCGCTGACGAAGGCGGCATCCAGGTCGACATGTCCCGCGAAGCCTCGCTTGAGATGGCCGACAACCCGGCGCACAACTCTGACACACCGACCGGCGCAACGTCGCTCGTCTCGATGTTCCAGACCAACAGCGTGGCCTTCCGTGTCGAGCGGTTCATCAACTGGGCACGCCGCCGTCCTTCGGCTGTGGCCATCCTCACCGGCGCCACCTGGGGCACCCCAACTCCAGTTACTCCGTAACGACAACGAGCCAGCCTCATTCGTGGGGCTGGCTTCCCTCGTCCAAGCAAGGAGAAGGCAATGAAAAAGTCCTCGTACATGACCCGCGCCATGAAGGTGAGCGATCCACGCTTCGCACGGGTTCTCGGGAAGCTTGGGTATGAGCGTGCCGACGTGGTTGCTGGTACCGAATCGGGCGATTCTCTCGACCATGCCGGGGACGAACGGAAGGGCGACAGCAAAACCACGGAACTGGACGCCCTTCGTGCAGAATACAATGAAACTGTCGGCAAGAGGGCCTATCACGGCTGGGATGTCGACACGATCAAGAACAAGATCGCTGAAGCGAAGGACTGATCATGCGCTTCCCCCGCCTATTCAGCCGCGACCCCGTGACGGAAAAAGCGCTGTCGCCTGCCTCTAGGGGGCGTGGCGGGTGGTGGTCTATCCTCGAAGCCGCGCCCGGAAACTGGCAGCAGAATGTCGAAGTAAGCTATGACTCGGTTCTGTCCAATCATGCCGACTTTGCCTGTCGCACGCTGATCGCTTCGGACATCTCGAAGCTTCGTATCAAGCTCGTGGCGAAGGACAGCGACGGGATCTGGAGCGAGACCAGCAATGCGGCCTATTCGCCGGTCCTACGCAAGCCGAACAGCTTCCAGAACCGGATCCAGTTCATGGAGTCGTGGGTTCTCTCTAAGCTGCAGCGCGGCAATGCTTACATTTTGAAGCAGCGCGACGGCCGCGGCGTTGTGGTCAAACTCTATGTGCTCGATCCCACTCTGGTGACGCCTCTGGTCTCGGATGACGGCAGCGTTTTCTATCAGTTGAGCAAGGATCCGCTCGGCGGCGTCGAGGGCAGCGTCATCGTTCCGGCACGGGAGATCATCCATGACCGGTTCAACTGCTTCTTTCATCCGCTGGTTGGGCTCTCGCCAATTTTTGCGGGAGGTCTGGCTGCCATGCAGGGGTTGGCGGTCCAAAACGACAGCACTTTATTTTTCCAGAATGGGGCCCGCCCCGGCGGTGTGCTTACGGCTCCGGGTGCTATCGCCGACGATACCGCCTCACGTCTAAAGGCTTACTGGGACGCCAACTTCTCTGGCAAGAATTCCGGCAAGGTCGCGGTACTCGGCGATGGGCTGAAGTACGAAGCCATGAGGGCCAAAGCGACGGACTCCCAGCTGATCGAGCAGCTGAAATGGTCTGGCGAGGTTGTCTGCTCGACCTACCATGTCCCTCCGTACAAGATCGGCCTTGGCCCAATGCCAACGGCGAGCAACGTCCAGAGCTTGAACGTTGAATATTATTCTCAGTGCCTCCAGGTTCTGCTGGAGTCGATCGAACTTTGCCTGGATGAAGGTCTGGGCATGGGCGAGAACATCGGAACGGAGCTCGACACCGACAACCTCCTGCGAATGGACAGTGTCACACAGATGGAGATGCTGGATAAGTCGAAGGGCATCATGTCTCCGAACGAGCAGCGACGGAAGCTGGACCTGAAGCCGAAGGCTGGCGGCGAAAGCCCCATGCTTCAACAGCAGAATTTCAGCCTCGAGGCATTGGCAAAGCGTGATGCCCAAGCAGACCCGTTTGGCACTGCGCCAGTCCCTAAGCCCGTCGAGCCATCCGAACCCGCCAATGATAATGCTGCCGAGGTGCAAGCTAGGGCAGCGCTGATCGAAATATACAAAGGACTGCGCTGATGACTTTCGACGGCAAAGCCTTCGGCACTGAAATTGTCGGCGTAGTCAAAGGCTATCTCGAGAAGCAGATGGCACCTCTCCTTTCCCGCATCGAGGCGCTGGAGAGGGCGATCAATGCAATTCCCGCGCCTATTGATCTGTCGGAAGATCTCGACGCTTTGAAGGCGACCGTTGAAGGGATCGTCATTCCTGAATTTCCGCAGGCTCCGGAGCTGCCAGACATCCGCGGGATGGTGGACGAGGCGGTGAAGACTGCCGTAGCGTCCATTCCTGCCCCGCAGGATGGCAAGGGAGTGACTGTCGAGGATGTTGCGCCTCTCATTGTCTCCGAAGTTGAGAAGCGCGTTAGTGGAATTCCTGTCGCGAAAGACGGAATCGATGGAAAAGATGGCGTTGGCCTGGCTGGCGCGTTGATCGACCGTGACGGGGAGCTCGTCGTGACGCTGACGAACGGTGCGACGAAGAACCTCGGCCCTGTCGTTGGGAAAGATGGCGAACCGGGCAAGCCTGGCCGGGATGGGTTTGCTCTGGAGAATTTCGACGCTTCAGTGATGGATGACGGACGCACCGTGCTTCTGGCCTTCACTGGCAACGATCTCGACTACAGCGTGGAGCTTGGCTTCCCAGTAATGCTGTACCGCGGCGTGTTCACCGAAGGATCGTACTGCAAAGGCGACACGGTGACCTGGGGCGGTTCTCTGTGGCACTGCGATGCGAACAGCACCGACAGCAAGCCGGGAGACGGTTCGAAGGACTGGACGCTCTGCGCCAAGAAAGGCAGGGACGGCAAAGACGGCTTCGTCAAGGATGCTAAGCCCCAGCAGCCGGTTCGCGTTGGCGTTCCAGCTAAGGAGGTCTGACATGGGCTTGGCTTCACTCGCTTTCGTCAAGGAGGGCCTTCGGGTCACCCACGCATACGATGACCCTGTTCTGACCGGCTATATCGAGGCAGCATCTGAACGGGTCGCCCAGTATCTGAAACAAGCTGCGGACCCAACTTGGACGGAGGAGACTGCGCCGGCCGTTGTGCGGGTCGCCGTAATCATCGCGGTGGATGCGCTCTATTCTCCCGGCAAGACTGACGTGCTGTCTGGCCTGGCGAGCAACGATCCGCGTAACCCGCTGGTGGGCCTGCTCTACAACATGCGGCTTCCTACAGTCGCATGATTACCGCACAGGATCTCTACCACAAGGTGATTTTCGAGCAGCCGGCCAAGCTTAACGACGGCCACGGCGGCAAGGTCGATGGTTGGTCCAATCCGGTCGAGGAAAGGGCACACTTTCGCTTTCTGCGCGGCTCCGAAACCGTGCAGGCTGCCCGTCTTGAAGGCAAACAGCCGGCTGTCTTGACGGTGCGCAACAATCCCGGCACCCGACAGGTCACCAACAGCTGGCGCGTGCGCGACGTTGAGACCGGCATGCCCTATGCCGTCCGGTCCGGCCCCGTCCCTACCGACGACAGACAGTTCCTCGAATTCACGGTTGAAAGCGGTGTGGCGATATGAGCGTTTCCGTTGCCTTTCAGGATCTTGTCCTCGCACTTCTCAATGGGGACGCCGCAGTGACGGCGATTGTTGGCGACCGGATTGTCGACGGTGCGTATGACGATGTGGCTTTCCCGAACATCACGCTTGGATCTAGCGACGTGGTTCGGGCGGACGCCGAGTGCATCCCGGGAAGGGAAGAAACACTGCAGATCGATTGCTGGACGCGCGATCAGGGAAAGCTCTGGCCCTGCCGAAAGCTCGTTGACGCGGTCGCCGGAGCGCTAAACGAGAGGGAAGGTCAAATGATCACGGGCTCGCTTGTGACGCTGAATGTCGGCGTAGTCCGTGCCTTCATCGATCAAGACAACATCACCGGCCACGGCGTGGTGCAGGTGACAGCGGTGATCGAGGAGCCAACATGACCGTCACTGGCCTAGACCGGCTGCAGCACAAGCTGAAATACACCATCCCGCAAGCTGTCATTGCTCGCGTGAAGGAGGCGATGGCGCAGAGTGCGGATGAAGCCGTCGCGGTTATGAAGAGCCTGGTCCCTGTCGAAAGCGGAGATTTGCGTGACAGCATTGCATGGACCTGGGGCGATGCGCCTAAGGGAACGCTTGCGATCGCGAGCAAGAACGTCAAAGGCAGCGGCCTTCGCATTACGATCTATGCGGGCGGTGGCGATGCCTATTACGCACGTTTCGTGGAGTTCGGCACGAACCCGCATATCAATGGCGGGCTTTTTGCCGGGTCGAAGCACCCCGGCACGATGGCGCGTCCATTCTTCTATCCTGGATGGCGCCTTGTGCAGCGGCGGGCGAAGTCGCGGGTAACACGAGGCATCCGCAAGGCAATCAAGGAGGCGTCTGTATGATGGCCTGGATGATTGTGCACCGTGAGGGCAATTTCCGGCGCCCTCGCTCGATCTACTCGTTCAATTTTAAGACGAGCCCCGACCCGCAACAGCGACCGCGTGATGTCGTCGACTATGCGGTCTCAAAGGGCATGGCCACCGAAGTCCCAGCTCCGCCCCGGAGCAAGGCGAAGGCTCGAAAGAGCGCCAGGGGCGAATAGCCCTTTCCCGAAACCGGGGCCTCAAGCCCTTTCTGGTTGGAAGATCTCCGACCCGCTTTCTCATGGAGAAAAACATGGCTCGTCCAAATTTCCAACGCTTCCACGAGTTTGTGGTGGAAGTCGAAACGGCGACGCCCGGTACCTTTGCCAAGATGTGCGGCATTACCGGTCGAACCGTAAACCGCGAACTCGCACTCGACGAGATCCCGGTGCCCAAAGACTGCGAGGACGAGTCGGCTGGTACCGAAACACTCGTCGAGCCTGGCGCTCTCGTCGTGACTGTCAGCGGTACGGCGCGTTGGGCTCGCCAGTCACACGAGATGATGATGGACTGGATCTATCTGAAGCAGCGCAAGATGGTCCGCGTCGGTCATGTTGCTGCAGCCGCCGGCGATACCGAGTATGAAATGGGGTACGCCTACATGACCGCTTTGAACGACAGCGGTGAGATCGAAGGCGAAAACAAGATCGTCACACGCGAGATCGAGCTCCGTTTCGACGGCGAGCCGGTACGCACGGCCAAGGCTGCCTGATGAAGGGCGTCGAGCTGACATGGGCCGGTGGTGAGCATGAGTTCAAGCTCACCATCGAGCTACTACGTGCCCTGCAGGACAAGTGCGACGCTGGCCCCTTGTTCATTCTGGAGCGCCTTGGCGCCCGTCGCTGGTATATCAACGATATCATCGAGACGATCCGGCTTGGCCTCGAAGGCGGTGGACTGCATAAGGAACAGGCTCGCCGATTGGTCAAGCAGTTCGTCGAGGATCGTCCTCTTACGGAATCGGTCATGATCGCACAGGCGGTCCTCATGGCTTCGTTGTTCGGATCCGAGGACGATATGCCGGGGGAGATCAAAGCGGGGGAGGAGAGCCAGACCTCAACCCGCTCCCACGAGGAAAATGGCGTTTCTCCGATTTCTACAAATGGTCAGGCGTCGTCTTTCGAGACATCGGGCGAATGACCGTATGGGAGTTTTCCTGCATGACCGAAGGGTTCAAGCAGGCGCAGGGTGGCAAGCAAAGTGCGCCACCTATGAGTGACGAACGTCTTGCCGAACTGGGCATCGAGGGCTTCTAGTGGCTGCTACAGATATCGAACGGCTGATCGTCGCTCTCGAAGCGCGCACCAAGGCGTTTGAGAACGCGCTGGCGAAAGCCAATGGCACCGCAAACCAGCGTGCCAACGCGATCGAGCGTCGCTTCAAGGCGATGAACAGAAACGTGCAAAACAGTTTCACTGTTGCTGCCACCGCTGCTGCGCGCGCTTTTGCCCTTATCGGTGGTGCGGCCGGCGCCAAGGAGCTGACCGACGCTGGAACGCGGATCAACAACGCTCTCAAGGTCGCAGGTCTCTCCGGGCAGGAACTCGAAACCGTCTACCAGTCGCTGTTTCAGGCTGCGACGAAGAACGCGACGCCGATCGAAGCTCTCGTGCAGCTCTATGGGCGTCTCTCTCTTGTTCAGAAAGAGCTTGGCGTTTCGTCTGAACAGATTGTCGGCTTTGCCGGAAACATTGCACTTGCATTACGTGTGGGCGGCGTCAGCGCCGAGCAGGCATCCGGCGCCCTCCTTGGCCTGTCTCAGGCCCTGGGCAACGGCAAGGTCACGGCAGAGGATTTCAATCAGGTCCTCGAAGGTGCTCCGACAATCCTCCTGGCCGCTGCGGCCGGGATCAAGGAGGCCGGCGGTTCTGTTTCCCAACTGCGGCAGCTCATGCTGGACGGACAGCTTTCGTCCAAAGCCTTCTTTGACGGCTTTCAGGCCGGATCACCGATCTTGGAGCAGAAGGTTGCCGGCGCTGTACTGACAATTGACCAGCGCCTGACGAACCTGAACACGGCGCTCATCAACGCAGCGAGAGAGTTCAATACGTCGGCCAAAGCGGGCGAGACCTTTGGCAGCGCAATCGATCAGGTCGCAGGTTTCGTCAACAGCATCCAGTTCGACAGTCTGATCTCGCAGATTCAGTCCGTTATAGCGGCGATGAACTCGGGCATATCCACGGTCAACAGCTTCGCGGCGGCTTATGCGCGGCTGTCCGGCTATGACGGTATCGGGCGCGATATTGTCAATATGCTTCCAGGCGACGGGGCGAGCAAGAGCCTGCTGGGTGGCGCGCTCACTGTCACGTCCACCGCAGGTATCACAGACCGGATCAACCAGGCATTCGAAGGCCAGATCGAGAACGCTGGCAAGCTGACATCTGATGCTGTTCGCAAGAGTGTCCTTGGTGGCGTCGATGCACGTCCCGTTACGACCACCAGCAAGGCAGGCCGCGTTCCCGCTGCGCCAAGCACGATCTCGCTGAGCGACCCGAAATATGCCGTGCCGGCGGCGTCGTCCAAAACCGGCAAGAAGAGCAAAGCTGGCGGCGGGGGCGGTGGCAAAGGTGCCAACGAATATCAGCGCGAGATTGAGCAGATCAAAGAGCGCACCGCAGCCGTCCAGGCTGAAACTGCGGCCATGGCGCAGCTCAACCCGCTTGTCGACGACTTTGGATATTCGGTGGAGTTTGCCCGGACGAAGCAGGATCTCCTGACAGCGGCCCAACAGGCGGGCGTTGCAATAACTCCGCAAGTCCAGGCTAGCATCGAAGCTATGGCGAAGGGCTATGCCGAGGCGAGCGCTGCGGCGGACAAGCTCCAGGCGACGCAGGCGAAGGCACGGGAGCAGGCTGAGTTTTTTGCGCAGACGGCCTATGATAGCTTCTCGGAGCTGATCCCGCAGATCGAGACGGGCAACAAGGCACTCGATAAATTTCTGAACACACTTATCGAGGCGGTCGCGCAATCGGCTCTTCTTGGCAAAGGCCCGCTCGCCGGGATCGGCGGCGGTGGCGGCTTGTTCGGAGGCTTGTTCAAGATTTTCGGATTTGCGACGGGCGGCATCGCATCGGGTGGAAGACCTATGAAGACGTTTGCTGGCGGCGGGATCTCGCGTTCTGCTGCGGTGTTTGGGGAGGCTGGACCGGAAGCTGCCGTGCCACTGCCAGACGGTCGCCGGATCCCGGTCGATTTGAGGATGCCGTCTCGCCAAGGTGCGGGGTCTGGGAGCACGCACGTCACCTTCGGTGTCGCTGCAGACAACAACGGAAACCTGCTGCCCTTCGTGCAGTCGGTCAGTGATGACCGGGTACAGAAAGCTGCCCCGCGCATCGTGTCGGCTGCTGGACAAAACGTGGTTCCGACAATGGCGAAGCATCAGGCCAACAAGGCCGGATCGGAGTGGCGTTGATGGCAGCTGTTATCGAGTGGCCGCTTTGCGTGCTTACCCCTCAAAGTATGAATGTGAAGCTTGTCCCGTTCACTCGGTCCGGCGGGAGAACCTTGGGAGGCATCGAGCCCGCTACTCGCACGGATCTTGGCTTCTGGTCGATTGACTATGGCAACATCCTTCTACGCAACAATCGCCGAGAGCAGTGGCAGACCTGGAATGCGATCCGCCAAAAGCTCGGCGGGAAATCAGGGCTGATTGCAGTGCGGGTGCGTGCGGGACTTTCGGCGCCCTACGTCTCGGGCAAGTTCGAACCCGTGATCGAAACACCACATGACGATGATACGCTGTTCGACGACGGGACGCCTTATGTGCAAGGCGCAATTTCTGTCGTTACGGAAGGAGTGACTCCGATCTCAGCAACTACGATCCGGCTGCGGATCGTGAACGCAGCGATTGACCTGGTTGGCGTTCGTTTCTCCTATCAGCATGCGCTTTACGAGACTGGCCCGGTGATCGATGTGGATGGCGACGTATGGACCCTTCCAATATCTCCCTCGATCAGGGCAACGATCCCGGCCGGCGGTGAGCTGGAGTTTGACCAGCCAAGTTGCATCTGCCGTTTGGTCGACGATCTTGGAATGGACGTTTCGCAGGACGCCATCTCACGCAACTCGTTCCCTTCCTTGAGTTTCGTCGAGGCGACAGACTATTGGGCAGACCTCGCTCTAGCGGGAGCCTGAAATGACAATCAAGTCTCTCCGCATCCTTTGCGATGCAATCCTGCCGGATAAGACGGTGAGGATTTGGGACGGCTCTGGCGGCGTATTCGTCGATGACGATGGCAGCCTCTACCGGCCGGCGCAATTCACCGATGATGCACTTCAGCAAATCGAGGCCGCCATCAACGGGGAAGCTTATACGCTTCAGCTCTCCCTGATATCGCTGGCCGCGTCGGTCGCAGATCAGATCTGGGATTATGACGAAACGCAGACCATCCAAGGTTCTGTTTTCGTCGTTAAGCTGAAGGTGCTCGACGAGAACGAACAGCCTGACGACCAGGAGCCGATCGTTGTGTTCACGGGCGAGATCGACAACCTCGATGTTGTCGACGAGACGTCTGAGAGCGGCATCACCTCGCGGGTGAACCTGGAGATCACAAACCGCTTCACGCTCCGGACACTGACAAGCGGGGCTGTCCTCTCCGATGTCGACCAGCGTGCGCGTGCAAAGCTTCTCAACCCGAACGCGCCAGACGACGAGTTTTGCGGGCGTGTTCCGCGGATGCGCGACAAGACGATCAAATGGCCGAACTGGTAGGAGTTGACGCGATGAAATTAGAAGTGACGGTGCAGATAGACCCGGTTTCCGAGAGTTGGGAGGCAATGGTCACTGAAGCTCAGACTTGTCGCGAAACTCGTGGGTCAGGATGCCAACGTACATGTCTACGATCTTTCTGGTCTGCTCTGGCGCGCCTTGTTTCTCGGCCATGGTCGAAATGAACGTGGCGACTCTTTGAGCCGTGACTGGATCGGTGTTGCGGAGTTCGTTCGCAAAGCCGTTCATGACCATGTGAATTCCCTTCATCTGCCGTTCCATTCGCTCAATCTTGTCAATCGTGAACTGAGCGAACTCCTGTAAATCCAAGCGTCTTTCTTCCTTCATCGAGCCCTCCATTGCCGAGCCAAAGGAAATCATGCGGGATCATGAGAGTCGAGTCGTCGTGGTCTATCCGCCGTCATTCCTCGCAGACGATGAGCTCTCGCTCTTTCTGCGCCACTATGAAGCCTTACCCTGGTCGCCAGGCGAATGGGTCGATTGCGGCCTCGCCATTGCAGCCTGGGCGATCTGGAACGGCCGGCCTGACCCGGCAGCGCATCTGCGCGGAACCTACTCCGCGGGTCAAGGGCAGCTTGACCTGCTTGAACGGAATGGCGGCACCCTCCTTCTCGTTCGGTCCTGCCTGGTTGGTATAGGATGTCAGCCCACGGCATCGCCAGCTCGGGGGGATGTCGGAGTTGTCGGCAGCCACAAGCATATCACCCGCCAGTTCGGGGTTATCCACGATGGCAATGGCTGGCTCACCCGAACTGCAATCGGGTTCGAGCCAATTACCGCACGCACACTTGCAGCCTGGATCATCTGAATGGGTATCATCGAGTCGATCGCACTGGTCGTGTCGTCTTTGGCGTCGACCGTGTTTGCAGCCAATGCGCTGTATCTCGGCACCTATGCATTGGCCATCGGCGCTCTCGGATATGCTGCGGTCCAAAGTCTGAATGTGCAGAAGCCGTCGGTGCCAAAGCCCGAAGACGGCTCCTATAACCTCAAACAGCAGGTGCCTTCGCTTTCCTATGTGCTTGGCCGGGTGAAGAAGGGCGGGGACTATGTCTTCCTCGAAGAGCGCAACGGCTACGCGTACCATGTGATGGTTTGGGCCGCTCACCGCATCAACAGGTACGTTGCTCACTATCTGCACGACAAGAAGGTTGCAATTGACGGGACGTCCGTCACCACGCCTCCCTTCTTCTACGATGGTAGCGCAAATGTCCGGATCGATACGCGCCTGGGTCTCGACAGCAGCACCGCATACGGAGCGATCGTTGCTGCGTTTCCGACCATCTGGAATGCCAATCACCGTGGCGACGGGCTCGCCAGCGTCTACATGCGCTGCCACACCGTGTCGCAGAAGAACTTTCTCAAGATCTACCCGAACCAGATGCCAGAGCATTCTGCCGTTGGTGAGGGTGCGCTTCTCTACGATCCGCGAAAGGACAGCACGCAGGGCGGATCCGGATCGCATCGGTTTGGTAATCCGAACAGCTGGGAGTTCTCGACGAACCTCGCGCTGATGCGCCTGTGGCATCTTTGCCATCCGGCTGGTGGCAAGATGTCGTACTCCGCGATGCATCTCCCTGACTGGGCGCGTGCGGCAAACGTCTCCGATCAGAACGTCACAAACCGCTCCGGAGGAACGGAAAAGCGCTACCATGGCGGCTTTTGGTTCAGAGCCAACAACGATCCGACCGACGTCGGGCGTATCATTGACGAAGCGGCAGAACTCGTCGTCTACGAGCGCTCAGACGGCAAGATCGGCGTGCATGCCGGCGAGTTCGTCGCGCCGGATGTCACACTCGATGCCAACAGCATCTACAGCATCCGCGTCGACAAGAATAAACGTCGGTCGAACACTGTGCTTGCCGTTCGTGGCCGTTGGGTCAACCCGGCGAATGACTATAATACAGAGGATGCGGCGATCTTCGGGGATCCCTATGGGGAGCAGGACGAAACCGAGCGGACCAAGACATTCGACAATGAGGCTGTCC
This sequence comes from Velazquezella soli, assembly GCF_977018685.1. Lineage (NCBI taxonomy): Bacteria > Pseudomonadati > Pseudomonadota > Alphaproteobacteria > Hyphomicrobiales > Rhizobiaceae > Velazquezella > Velazquezella soli. The sequence goes on along the minus strand of NZ_CDRNXF010000003.1, from coordinate 15,688 downwards.
AGAGCCATAACCATTGCCAGCGCAAACAGAAGCTGACTTTCATTCGCGCCAATGCCCGAAAAGTCGCTATCATTGCCGACTACACCGCAAGCAATCTTCGCAATCTTCCATATCGCCGATTTGTGTCGGTTCACCATCCGCGGCGCGGTCTCGTCAATGCAGTCGTCGAGATTACGTCGAGTGTCACGATCGACCTGAGAAGCATGCGCCTTTCATTCTCCGGCATCATTGTCTCGAGCTCGCTCTACGACTTCGATGCGGCGACCGAGGAAGGCAAGCCCGGAGAGGTAGCGCAGCCTGCACCTGAAGACGGCGTGCCGGTTCCTGGCAACTTTTCTGTCTCGGTGCAAAACGAGGTGGTCTCTGGCGGATCGACCGCCGCCTTCATCCTCGGTACCTGGACGCATGTCGATGACAGCCTGACCTATGAGCTGGAGTTTGAGCGAACGAGCGGAGGAAATGGCGTTCAGTCGGTCTATTCCGACGAGGGAGATGATCAGGTCAGGACCGGCTACCTCGCCGATGGCAAAGAGTATCGCGTGCGTGCTCGCGCTTGGGGTGGGGGCACATCTTCCGATTGGACTGATTATGTAATCGTGACTGCTACGGCTGACGCCGTCGCGCCTGCGTCACCAACGAACTTGCTCCTGAGCAACGCCGGGGGCACGGTCTCAGTCAGTGCACGTGCAGCGAATGACAACAGTCGCTATCTCGTCTTCAAGCGCGGCACGGTAACGCAGACCTTTGCTCAGGCAGCTGAAATCGGACGCATTCAGGCCACTGCCAACCAGGTCATCTCGCTGAGTGATACGCCCGGTGCTGGAACCTGGCTGTACTGGTGCGGCGCGACGAACGTTTCCGGTGTGCCGTCTGCATCTCAGGTCTCGCAATCTATCACGGTGTGATCATGATCCCGACCGAACAAACCGACTGGCGCGTTGGCGTCAAGCAGGCGGATGATGTGGCTTCCGCCGCCATGAAGGAAGCTGCAAAATCCAACGTCGCTTGGGAGTTGGACGTGGATATCGTCCACAACACCGTCACCGCTCTCAGTCTGGCGCCTCGGACTAAGGAGTTCGCAATTGCCGCCGCAAAGGTCGGAGACCGTGTCTATGTGCATAGACGTGGTCGGCCAACAATGACCGGCGTCTTGAATGTCGGCGGTATCATACTCGAAGGGACTGGGCTCGTCGTAGAGGCCACGAAGGTCGAAGTCTACTACGTCATCCCGGCTGTCGGCATCAATCAGGTGCTGACCATTCCGCTCAAGCTCATCGCTTACCGGCCGGTCGCGGCCTGATCAATTCCCTAGTGTTACCATCATATGAGAGTTACTATGACCCAATCTGCTGAAGAGATTTTTCGCGACTTCAACACTATTGGGGTCCCGTCGTCTGGGGCCTATAAAGTCAAAAAATCAGAAGCTCGCGCCTGGGGGAAGCGCCTTGAGAGTGGCGCTCAAGGATGGTCTTACGCTTCTCGCGGCGAAGCAATGGCTGACGATATCCCCACTACTGTTGAGGCAGTGTTTTTAGTGTCTGGAGCAGCGGCGGGCGATGGTTTAGGCGGCCTGTTCGTCGCTTACGACAACGGCTCTAGTGACACTTTCGCTTCGGCCAACGGGCGCCTTTGGTACCGTAGTCCCGACGTCGGTGAGATTCGGCTAACAGACATCATAAAAGAAAAGCTTCGTCCGGATTTTCAAAGTCGTCACCGCATGCGCGTCCACGCACGCCTGCAAGGCGGTTTCCCGGACGCACCTTCGATTGTCGCTCAGTACTCGCTGAATGGATTGTACCCCCAGGGGGTCGTCCTAGATGAGGCGGCGGGGCAGTTGTTCACGTTGTATGACGGTGGCGCCGGTCTTAATGATTGGTGCTGGATTGAAGTCCGAACATGGCCTGCGCTTCTTTATGTTTCATGTTTCTCCGCAGGCGCTCAGTACAATGAAGGAGCCGTTATCTGGCGTGACGGTAGCACTCGATATCTCGACATCGGCATGGGCAACGGATCAAACCAGATTGGTCGCTACAACATCACGTCGCTGCCAGCAAACAAGGCTAGGCTCGCTCCCACAGCAACATTCACTGTGCCGCTTAAGGTTCAGATCGCTGGGCGTGGTCGTCGCCGAATCGTTGAGAGTAGCGACACTCCGGTCAGTGTCCGCCGCAAGTACATTCATACTTTCTACGATGAAACCTACACCGCTAAAGGTGTGGTGGACTTTGGGATTGCGGGGACCGGCAACGATGCTGATTCTATCGCAGGAACCGCAACGACCGGCACGGCTGCGGCTATAACCAACTCGTTCCCAAAGTCGCAAGGCATCATTTTAGCCGACGACTACATCATCCATACTGTTGGAGGATACTGGGACCCAGCCGTTACGGAGCTTGGTTATTCAAGCCATGGGGTCAAGGTTTTCGACTTCAAGGGGCGTCAGATTTCTGAAGCTATGATCAGGGCAGCGGACCTGAAAGCTATCATCGAGGCACTGCCGAGCGCACCGACGGTGGCACGAGTTGAGTGTGAGGGCGGGTTCATTACGAGCGACAACCGCGTTTTCACACTCGCCATGATCCGCTCCGGCTCCGTGGACAACAACGGCGCTATAGCTAGGGTCCTGCTTGAATGGTTTGCCTCTACCGATGATGCGATCAACATCAAGGACAAGGCTGTAGGTTCGTTTGGAAGCGCCATCTCACCTTTCAAAAACGGACGACTTGTGTCTCTGACCAACCCGGCGACCGGGGCGACATTTTCGGGACTAGGTGATCTGCTGGATTACATGACAGCTACGGATGAAACTCACGTTCAATTCGCGGCGGCTCACTGGCCTACCATCAAAGACCTGAATGGCGTGGACTATCCAAGCTTTGCATTGGTTCAGATCCATATGCTCGACAACTACTCTTGGCGCATTCGCGCGCGGAACAGGACCGTCGAGAAGGAATACCAGATCAGCGGGAACCCACGGGTTCAGCTGATGGTGGTCGTGCGCGACGAAGGAACATTCACGCCGACGGTGAAGATCAACAACGCCACCACGGGAATCACCTATTCCTCCCAACGCTCCGGCGTGTGGAAGCGCACGGGTGATGTTGTGACGGTAGAGTTTATTCTGGAGCTCGCCGCGAAGGGCGCGCTAACCGGCAACGTGTCGATCGATCTGCCTGTCACCCCAGCTAGCAATAATGGGTCGGCTGTGCTCGTGGCGCAGAACATGGCAGGGCTGACGTCGCCAGTAATGGGAGTGTGCTTTACGTCTGGTGTGATGACACTCTACCAGAACGGGGCGACTGGGCGAGCGGCCGTGACGGACGCGAACTTAAGTGCAACAACCTTGTTGCGGGGGAGCTTCACGTATCTGGCGGCTTGAATTTTTGCCGAGCTGGGCAAACCCAGTTTCGTCAACGACCAATGAAGCCTGGTCTGGGATACGCGTCCATATGATGGGCCAAGCTTCTATATCGTTGTTCAGTTCTTCATCAGAAAGAGTGCGGCCACGCAGCATTTCGGCAGCCTCTTTCGTCGATGTAACTACCTCTAAGATTCGGTCAAGCTAATATTCAATCAAGCGTCATTGATACCTGAAATCTTCGTGGCGCGCGATCACGCGCGCCACAGCCAAACTTGAGTCGTCAATGAGGTCACAAGGACTTACCATCCTTAAGGTCGAAAACGGCTTCTAGGACTTTCTTTGTAGAGGTTCCGTTTTCAAGCGAGCAGAATCTGTCAGCGAAGGTCTGTAGCTTGGCGTTATTTTCCGGAGACAAAAAGTTCCTATACTGAATTCCATAAATCAGATGCTCTAAATTAAAGGCCACCAGCCCGGGTGGCTCCGACTTGATATCAAAGTACATCCCTCTTTCTGTCGCATAATCATCATAGTCATAAGTGTACAAGATTATGGGCCGGCGAAGGCATGCATAATCAAACATGATCGACGAATAATCGCTTATAAGTAGGTCTGCGATCAGGCATATTTCGTTGCTGTTAACGTAGGACGAAACATCAATAATTTTATCGCTGGCCGCGCTTGCAGCGGACTTCAAAAAGTAGTGGCCCCGGATGAGAAGCACATATTCGTCACCTAATGCGGCCTGGACACGTTCAGCGTCAAATGCCTGAGTATCTGCAACATTCTTGCTTTTCCCTTTATCTAATGCGCGATAGGTCGGGGCATAGAGAGCAACTTTCTTACCTTCAGGAACGCCCGCTGCACGTCGGATCCGAGCCACATCCTCATCGGTGTGATTGAAGAAAATATCGTTGCGAGGGTAGCCGGTCTCGAGGACCTTCCAATTGTACGGAGCGTTGCGGCGCCAAATTCTCGTAGAGTAGCGGTTCGACGAAACGCCAAAATCCCACCGCTTGGAGCGGCGCGCATATCCGTTCCAGTTCATCTCTTTGGGATTTGTCTCTCTCAGGTCTAGGCCCATAAATTTGAGCGGTGTGCCGTGGAAAGTCTGCAGGTGGATTTGCTCCGGCCGCTTTACCCATTCATCCGGAAAATTGACATTCGAGACCATATACTTTGCACGCGCCATAGTTTGGAAGAACTCGCGGCTGTGCCGACGTACGACTTTACCAGGATATACTGGAGGGCGCTTCCCGTCTTTCTGGAGATCCCAAACAATTTCAAAGCCGCGTTTTTCGAGTTCAATGGCAAGTGCCAATGGATTGCAGTCAATCTTTTGACCCCAAAAAGCATCCATGAAGACCAGGTTGTTTTGGATAGGCTGCCGCACCATTTTGTTTCTGTAGAGGAATTCTAGATAGGGTTGCTTGTACTTCTTATAGTATGGCTCTGCTGCTTTGATGATGGCTTTCTCTGCCATGTCGTAATATCGGAGGGCTTTAAGACCACCAGCGTATGCCACATAGCTTTGGGTATCTATGAGCCGCTCGGTCCAAGTCTTTTTCGTTTTTCCGATGAGCCTTCGGAAATTTCTCAACAAGCCGGACGCCTCACGCACGAACTTGCCTCGTGCAGCAACTGGTAGCCGGTTCTCAGCTAAGATTCGTACAATGACATCACGGATATAGGAATAGGTTCGCGCGCCGTACAAACTCGCCAACTCAGTTTCCCTAGTGTAGAAATCCACCATCTTGTGACCTTGGGCTATGGCGTCAAAGTGATGAATGTCTTTACTGCGTAGAACTGATTTTGCTCGGTGCCGGTAGTAAACCAGCACGTCAGGCGTCACATAAAGTGGCGACGCAAGAATTAGCACCTTAAAGTTCCATTCGATATCTTCGTAAAGTCCTTCTCCAAACGCGATCGAATTTTTGATAAGGAAATCTCTCCGGTACATCTTATTCCATGCAACACCGAAGTTTCTTAGAATTTTTTCTATCTCTGCTGGGTGCCTACGGTAGCCTTCAGTGAGAAGCTTGGTATTCATGTTGTTAACGCGCGAGCCATTTTCATGGAAGCGGGCATAGTTATAGAGGTATACTTCGGCCGGATTCTGCAATGTCATATCATTGAGCCGATCAAGCGCATGCGACGTGAGGAAATCGTCTCCGTCTAAAAAGATTATAAACTCTCCAGTGGTAGCTCTAACGCCTTCGTTGCGCGCGTGACCGGGACCGTAGTTTCTGTCGAGAAGCAGTGCTCGATAGGGTATGGCGAGATCAGCGGCGGTATCCTCAGCCATTGAAGCCGTAGCATCCGTCGATCCGTTATCGACGTAGATCACTTCGTAATCAGTTCGATTTGGGAAGGCGCAACTGGCAATGGCCTGTTCAATGAAATTCTCGACATTGAAACCAATGACGATGATCGAAAATTTGATGGCTGTCATAACGGAACCTACTTTTCTTTATATGCGGCGTGGCTGTGCATGAGGCTTCCAATCAGGGAATGCTCGCCAACGTTTCCCGCCAATGCCTTCTGTTCAATCGGCGTCCAATCGACGCCTCTCAACTTTATCAGGTTACAGAACGGGTTCGCAGACGCGGGCATATCGGTCAGATTTCTCAGGATGCTCTCCCCATTCCAGCGCACTTGACTTTGCACGAGAAACGGATCGTCTTCGGCTTTGAATAGCAATAGAGAATGGCTGTTCTGGCGGCGCAGGACCATCTGCCCCGCGATATGCATAGAAAAATGTCGGACTTTCTCTATCCCGTGACGAATGTCATCAAGATTGACCTGGCTGCGCAGGTCTCGGATGTATTGGTCCGATCCATGCAGGATCGACTTCATAAACTCATGATACCAGTCCTCAATAAATCCTCCTCCCGCTGGAGATGCCAAGAACCAATTCTCTACGAGCGGGTAGGTCATATCCTTAGTTTTGCTCTTTATGTAATATCCTACGAAGTCAGATCCGCAGACCTGCTGCGCTTCCGATACGAAATCCAGGGGGCCTCGAACGATTGTTGTGGCATCAAGCCAAATGCCTCCGTATCTGCGAAGCAGGGCGAGACGTAACCAGTCGGCCCTTCTATGGACGCCATCATCAAAGATGCTTTCAGGAGCATCTGACAGAAAGTCCCGAATGGTCGACTTCGTCAGAAGATTGATTTCGTAACACTGGTTATGCCTACGCCACGAAGTCAAACATGCCTCGACTAACCGCGGCAGGTCGTCGTCGTCCCAGTAAGCCCAGATCTTCTTCGGTATTTTCTGCGTTAGTGTTTGCCATGGCCCAGCACCTCGCCAAGTAATCGATTGCAAAGGCAGGTTCTCGCGGCGCTTGGCGGAATTTTCCTCCGTGTCTCGGGATGCTTGAAGTGCAAGCGCGACCTGCTGCGTTCTTCTCCGTCGAAATATATTCATCATAAGTTACTAACGCTCTTCTGTCGTACGACGATGAGGGATGCGGCGCAAACGGCCATTGATACGTCTCTCGCCCGGACGGGGGGGCGCATCCCGATGACGCTATGGGCGCCTGTTTCATCCCACGAACATCCAACTCTTGCGCCGCCACTTACGTCAGAAGCCAAATCAAGAGCGCACTGAAGGTCGCTGGTGTAACTGGGGACGCGGCGCAGAGTTTGACTTCCGGGCGGGTACCATCGCTTGAGGAGCTTTTGTGACGTCTCGCCGGTCTTCATGTCTGTCACGGTTTCGTATGCCCGCGACCACCCCAGAATTTCTGCAATTTTATCATCTAGGTCGCGATGAGGATTATCATCAAGCATGAGCCTTTTGATGAGAGCGTCAATCGCAGGAAGATCGGTCATGGCTCCGGCCTTTTTTCCAGGTGTGAAATGGCCGCAATGCACAATGCAATTGCACTAGTTTTTCCTTGGCACGGCGGTTCGCCTTCCAGCTGGGCTCGAACACTGCCGCTCTCAACGACTAGAGCGCATGCCAGATCCGGCGCCACTTCCTGGACCAGCACCCGCGCCTCTTGAGCGCCTTGCGTGTAACGAGGTACTTCGCGAACCTCACCAGAGGGGACCAACCACATGCTCTGCTGAACTGTCCTGCTTCTGTCGCTTGCAGTGTCAGAAATCGTAGCGAACCTTTTGGACCATCCCAACGCCTCGGCGATATTGTCATCGACGGCACGCGATGGTCCTTCAAGGTCTAGAAGCGCACTGATGAGCTTTCGAAGGTCCATATACTCGTTCCTCATTGATTGCGGTTGGTTTTTTGTTACAGTTTTTTAACGGCGTCAATCAGGCAGGATGCGAGCTCCGGCAATCAATGTCGCAGTGAAAAATAGACGAGAGGCTTATAACCAAAGATGAGATCGCTTCGTATAGTCGCTTTGTGTTTTTTAGTCTGCGCCTGCGCGATCGGCGCTAAGCAGATCACCCCGATTTTTGAAGCTGGTTTCAAGCCTTTGCTTCTTGAGACACCTACCGTCGTTTCTTCTCGGGTGATGCAGGGCTTCACATATGTTCCTCAGCTGAACGAGTGGTATTACGTCCTAGGCAATGGGAAGGATTGGCATAATACCGCCAATGTAGTTGCACGCTCGGATGGGACCGGGCGGCTGCTCGACTATTCCGCTGACGAACCTTTAACTCTTGGTCATGGGCAAGGCCTGCAACATTTCTACGTCAACGGTTCTTTAAAATTCCTCACACAGAACGTTGCTGGAAATGGCGTATCTGTTTTTCGCTACCAGTACGGCCAAGGCCGTAAGATTGTCCTAGAAGGTCAATACGAATTAACAGATGCAGGGAAGAATAAACATACAACCATTGGGTTGTCCTCAGACAAGGATATAGTAGTCGCCGCTTATACGAGACCTTCAGATGGCAAGTCGTACGCTAGGCTCTTTCGATTACAAACGCTTTTGACAGGGCCGCAAGGGGATAGGTCAACTGAGGCAATTGAGGAAATCTGCTTTTCCGACAGCCCAGGATACGATGGGTCGGTAAAAAATAGACAGCATTTGCAAGGCGTCACGGCCGACAAGAACTACGTCTATGCGGTCAATGGTCATTGGCAGCTCAGTTCTCCAAAGTACCTGAATGTGTTCTCTAGGCACAATGGCTCATTGCTGTTGCGGAAATTGGTTGAGAGCGGACGAGACGTTGCGGCCGCCGCTGGAGCCGGAACGATATATGAGCCCGAAGGTCTGGAATGGCTCAGTTCTGCGGGTGGGAAGCTGGAGCTCTTGATGGGAATGCGGACCGGCGGAAGTAATGGAAATACTAACTGGGTAGTCGCTATCGGAGACGTTTCGGCTTCGATCCCAGATGCCGATATTTTAAATAAATAAGGGCCGAGGTGCGCCACTGAGCCGATCCTTGTCGTTTATCGCTGTCCAGGCGCAAGCACCGACATCGCTTTAGTCGATGCGGCGATTTGAGTCAGATCCGGTGTGACGCGAAACTTTGGCGAAACGAGCCTCAACCGCACGTGCCTGAGAACTTGTCGTCAGGATCGATTGGCAAGATAACAGCGTCACCGCCTCACCAGCTCGAAAATCTTAAATTTCACGTCTGATGAAGCGCGGAACCGTTTTCGGACGAGATCCCTCACAATAGGAGCTTTGCAATGGAGAGAAACGTGCCCACCGGTGCGGCGCTGGTCGTCGACTATGACGTGGCGATGGAAGTCGCCGGCCATGAGGCGATCATCCGCCAAGCCTACAAGGACAGTAAAGGCATATGGACCTGGTCTGTAGGCCTCACCTCGGCGACCGGCCATGTCGTCGAGCGCTACATCGGCAAGCCTCAGTCGCTCGAGCATTGCCTGCGCGTCTATGTTTGGGCGCTGGACAACTACGCCGACGCCGTCCGCAAAGCCTTCGCCGGCGTCGAGATCTCTAAGGAGCAGTTCGCCGCGGCCCTGTCTTTCCACTGGAATACTGGGAAGATCGGTTCGGCCTCTTGGGTCAAGCTCTTCAAAGACGGCAAGGTTGCGGAAGCCAAGAAGGCGTTCATGAATTACTCGAAGCCGAAGGCGATCGTCCCGCGGCGACAGGCAGAGCGCGATCTGTTCTTCTCCTTCAAGTGGTCGAACACCGGGCAGATGGTGGAGTACACTCGCGTCACTGCCAAGGGAACGCCGGACTGGGGCAGCGCCAAGCGCATCAACGTCGAGAAGGAATTGAAGGCGGCGCTCGCCGGCGAGATCCCTGACGCCGACAAGGTGATCGTGACCGAAGAGAAGCTGGTGGCAGTTCCGGTTTCGGTCGAGAAGCAAGTCGTCCCGCAGAAGGTCGAGGAGAAGGTCAAGGAGAAATCCAACTGGCTGACCTGGCTCACCGGCGGCGGCGGGTTGAGCACGATCGGCCTTGGCTGGCTGACGGGAATGAACTGGCAAGCAGTGCTCGCCGGCGGCGTGATCCTGGTCGTCGTGCTGTTGCTGTTTATCCTGCTTCGCAGCCAGATCATCTCGGCCGTTCGTGAGATCAAGGCGGAGGTCGGCTGATGTCGTCCACGCTGCGCATCATCATCATCTTCGCGATCGTCACCGCCACCATTGGCGCGGCGACGTGGCTCTACAACGCCGGCGGCGCTGGCACTCTCAACTCAATCGAAAGGCAGAACAATGAAGCAGGCAATGCATCTGATCGTGCTCGCAGCAGCTTTGATGAGTGCTTCGACGCTGGCGGGGTGTTCGACAGCAGCTCCGGCAAGTGCAGACGGCCTTAAGAGGGTTGTCGGCACGGACCTGATCGGCACACGCGGGCTGACGACCAAGGATAAGCGCAACATTGGCCGTACCGTGGCCTCTCTCTGCGCAGCGTCCGTCTGGAGCAAGGATCAATGCCGACAGCACGACAAAGCCATCCAGGCGCACCATGACTAACTGCAATGAGGTCAGCCTCCCGGAGGAAAGCGCCGCAGTCGAAGGGGATTCGCGCTAAGCAAAAGCCTCTAATTGCGGATGAGGCCGCTGAGGCAGCGGCTGCTCAACTTGTGCAGTGGGCCGAACGCAGCCAAGGCGATTGCGCTCAGAAGAATCAGCGCTATCGCAAACGTAATTAGCATAATCCACCAAGATCTGATGGCAGCATAAGACAGCCAGCGGCAAATAACGCTGCGTTTGAATGAACCGGACCGAGTCGCTACCACTGCCGCTGCTCGTACGAATCAGAGCTTTCTGGGTCCTGTCGATACTCCCAGCGCCCATCGTTAGACCTTCGGCGCCAGAGTTGACCGTGCGTGGTTGCTCTCTTGCCGTTTATCAATCGAGGCCTTCTGAATGGAGGCACTACACATTGATGCCATGAAAAAGCATCACCTGGAACAGGAGTTCTCCAGGCTGACAATATAAACTTCAGAACTGACAATGAGAGCGACCTTGGTTCTTGCTGGTCGCGACTTAAGCATGAACGTTAGTGTGCTACAATACTACGCCATCGCATCTTTCATGCCGAACCTGCGATCTTCATTAGGGGCCGGCCGCTTGGCGGTGGCGTTGCCCCTAGCTTTTCCGCGCGCTGGTCCAGCTTCTCCGCAGCCTTTGCCCGGGCGTCTTCATAAGAGTCGGCCGTCACTGTGACGATCCACCGACCGGCCCGAAACCGATAAGTGTTTTTCGGGGGATACATCCGGTGTCTAGATCCTGCTACGAATGCCATCCACGCCACGCGCCGATCGATCCCCTTCTTGGTTTCGTCTGGAAGCAAGTCCCACCATGCATTGAAGCCTGCATTTGTATCCGATTTCGGCATGGTACTCTCACTCACTCTGTAGGTCTTAGTCGCCGACACTCAACGCAGCATCTCTGCAATCTCGGCCGCTTCGCTGCGCGCCTGGTTCGGTTTGTGCGGGTAATGCTCCCAGCACCACCATTGCGGCTCTCCGCGATTATTCGAAAAGCCAAAGCCGCCCCACTCCCGGCATGAGGGGACGCTGCACCAATGGACGTAAAGCTTCGTCGGTCCGTTCAAGACTGTCCTGGTCTCGTCGCTCATTGGCGTGGCTCCCACAGGACGTGTGCTTGCAGAAGGCAGGGGAACCTTGCGCGACATTTCTCAGTTCCGGCGTGCTCGCATCCCATCGCCAGCACGCGCCGGATCTGAACGAACTCCGCGTTCGCTCCGAATTTCTTGACCAGGCTCTTGTGGCTAAAAACGCCTTGGCGAGCGCAGGGGGTGCAAACCATCTCAATCGTCTCGGCGCGATAGTCTTGGAGCGTTGGAAGCGGCATAGCAGGTTTCGTCTGTCTTTCGGACACGGGTTCTCGCTCGCGCACGGTGCACGTGTTCGCCTTCGATAAGGATGGTGATGCCGACGTCATGCGGCGTATTCGTTCTTACTATGTTCTCAATCTTTGACATGAGTCAACACCCGCCATCGCGCGAAAATGCCAGAGGGCTAGAAACGAATGACTGGGAGAAACGACATGCCAAACGGCGGCTTTGATCCAGAGGCGAAGTATGCGCAGCTCGGCGAACGCGTCGAGAACCAATCGCGCCAGATAGGCGACCTCGACAACAGGATGGGCAAGGGCTTCTCGGAAATTGCCTCCCAGATCCGCTCGCTGGTCGATGACATCAGGGGCGGCTCGAAAACGCAGTGGCCGATCATCATCGGGTTTTGCTCGGTGACCATTACGGTTCTCGGCGGTCTTGGCTTCATGGCGCTGCAGCCGATCAAGGACAACATCACGACGATGCGCGAGGACATGCGCATGCGGTCGATCGAGACGAAGGACAGCCTGTCGACTATCGTTTCCGCCATGGTGACGCAGAAAGAAATGGAGTGGCGTACCGCACGTGGACAAGAGGACCGCCAGCGAACCGAGACAGCCATTAAGGATATTCGCGACGGGCTAGTGCCGCGGGCAGAACATGAGCGCGTCTGGGCAAACTATGATCAGCGCTTTCAGGATCAGCAGCGGCAGGTCGATGAGCTGAAGCAGGCGCAGGGGAGTGTCTATGGCGCCCGTGATGTCATCATGGATCTCAGGCAGCGGCTCGATCGCGTCGAGCGGGAGCGGATCGGTCAACCTTGAATAACCATACAGCGGTCAACGCTGTCTACTCTCACTTTTCGCGCAGTCTAGACACGTTGAAGAACGTAAAGAGGATGAACCCGACCCCAAGTGCTGTACCCGACGTTTCTATAAGAAATCTCATGTCGAGGCCGTCTACAGGCGACTCCCCGTAGAAGCCTTCTCGAAACAAAATAACAATGTGCGTAACGGGATTGTAGAGCAGGTAGTTGCCGATCGGGCCAGGCATCGCAGACGGGACGTAAAAAACACCAGACAGTAGAAACAGCGGCCGGGTCACAATCGCGTAGAGCTTCGCGTAAAGCGGATAATGGAAAAAGAGAACCATGTTGATCATTGCGATGCCAATTGCGAGCATCCAGGCAGTTATGATCGCCCCAAAAACGTCAGACCAAACGATGGGCGATGTATGCTTCGCATAATGGAAAGCTGATCCGATAATTATCGCGGCCACTAAAATTGACGTCAAAGCTTCTAAAGCGAACCTCCCAACTACAGCATCAATCGGCGCGACAGTTGGATAAGTTAGCAGGGCGCGGTTGGCGCTTATGGATGAAGTAAGGTAGCCTTCCATGGCGCGAAACATGTTGAATGCTATGTAACCGGTGGAGTAGAAGAGCAGATAGCTATCGCCTAGTGCGGGCATTCGTCCTGAAGACCCCATGAGCGCGGCCATAATTGCAATGAACGCGATTGGTTGTACGAACGCCCAGATATAGCCACCGGCATTCGTTCCGTAACGTGTAGCGGTTTCACGGATTATGAAAGCGCAAACAACTCGAAGGTGTACTTGGATAGCGTTCACGTGTTGATCCACAAGCTCTAAAACAGAGCGGCACGATTACACCGATCCATCGAGGCCTGGAAGCCCCAATGGTCAACGTCGAGGGGGTGCTCATTGATCGCCGGAGCTTAAGTGGTCTCGATGAGAAGAACAATTTTTGATCACGACCGATTGCGGACGGAATGACGTCGTACGGCAAGAGCATACACGGATCAAAGGACTGTTCTTAGCCCAGAGAAGGTGGGTTTCGCAAAGTTGTCGCCGTTCCCTCTGTTCTATCGGCTTACTGCTGACAGAGCGTTCCGCGGCTTACCCGCAATACTTTCAATTTTACCACGCATGTGTCGCTGAATGGACGGCGCATTCTCCCGAAGGGCGCCGTAAATCTCCTCCGCAATCTCGTGGAGGGTTTCCTCCTGTGCCATGGGAAAGTAGTTCTCGAGGATAGAGGCGATTGCTGTCATTTTCGTTTCCATCATAATGGCTCCAAAATCTATTTGCATTCTATGGCACACTTCTGTGAAATCTGTATGACTGTTGAACGTGACGGTGCATGGCTCCCGCGAGCCATCCCAAGTCAATCGCCAAATTGTTGTGAAACTTAACCCCAACTCGATCTTGCACGTGCTGCGAGCGCGACGGGCATTGTCTATTGCCTCATTGTCGTAAACGCTTCATAAGTCTCGCTTCGCTCTATCGAAAAGGGTCGGTCTATGAAGCGTATTATCACGTTTGGAACGTTTGACGTCTTGCATATCGGGCATGTCAGGATACTGCAGCGTGCCAGACTGCTTGGCGGTCATCTAACGGTTGGCGTATCGACTGACGCCTTGAACTGGTCGAAGAAGCAGAAGAAGACTGTATATTCCCAGTATGACCGAGCTGAGATCGTCAAAGCCATAGCTGGTGTAGACCACGTGTTCTTCGAAAACTCGCTTGAGGAGAAAGGCGAGTACATTATCGAGCACCAGTCCGACATCTTAGTGATGGGCGACGATTGGGCTGGGCGGTTTGACGAGTGGAAATCTCTATGCGAGGTGATTTATCTGCCGCGTACCGAGGGTATCTCAACAACTCAGCTTCTCCAGGAAATTAGAGCAGTAGCCTCCTAATCATATGGCATCCGAAGCCAGACTTGCCTTTGTTGCTCGTAATGAGTTTATGTTCCTCCAGGTCGAGAAGCTCTGGAGGAGTTACACTGATGCTCACGTTTTGCTTTTGGGCTCCATGGCAGACTGGGATGGGTTTCTTGCTCGCCAAGACGCGCCCGTAAGACATCGCTTCAGAAAAATAAACTACCGGAACGCTGTTAAGCTTGACGGGAGCTACGATGCCATCTTCTTCCAAACGCCGTTCCCGCTGATAGAAGAATTCAACAAGAGTCGGCTTATCAGCGTTCAATATGGGCTTGCGAAAGAACGCCATAACTACGGCGTTTGGCGGTCACTTGCTGACTTGAACTTGATGTATGGACCGTACTCGGCACAATTCGTCTCTCATTTCTCTCCCGCAGTCGCCGTCGGCAATCTAAAGTTCGCTGGCGTAGACCTGTTTCTTGAGCCGAATGCCAAGAATGAGCTTGCTCTTAAAATTGGCCTCCATCCTGGAAAGCGAACTCTTCTTTATATGCCGACGTACCGGGAGCTCGGCTCGTTTGAGCGAATAATTAGACCGCTTTCGCATTTGATGGCGACTTATAATGTCGTGATAAAAATGCACCACAACCAAGAGTCGGACGGTAATTTCGACTGGAGGTTATACGCCAAATCCCTGGGTTTTGACCACCTATTCGGCGCAGACGCTAACCAAGCTGACCTGCTCACCGTATCTGATGTGGTTATCAGTGACTTCTCCGGCGCGATCTTCGACGCCCTCTACGCAAAAAAGCCCTTAGTGATTTACCAAGAGGGCGCTGAACAGCTTGTCGGTACCCAGAACTTTGATCTTGATTCCATCGAGTACAGGCGTCGGCACGAGCTCGGCATCGTCTGTGAAACTCCAGATGCATTAGCAGCGGCTGTTGAAGTTGCGCAGCAAAAGATGCATCTGGAGGCCGCCGAACTCGATGTTATTCGCAGAGAACTTATGATCGATTGTCGGGCTGTGGACCCCGTGGGTTCCGCCCGCCAGGCGGTAGACAACCTTCTCACTGGAAGGTCAGAACCTATGTCTCGTACGCAGCTTTACGTGCGTGAACTAGTAAAACAGCAGCGCACTACGGAAAGACGTTTAACCGTAGCGGAGAAACAGCTGAAAAGACCGTTTTGGCAACGTGTCTTCCTACCCTAATTTCGGCCGCGGTCATGCATCGTTGTCTCCCTTTCGCGATGAACCATAGCGGTGAAGCGAAATGCGATCGACTGGCAAAACTGCTAGCGCGCCTGGTGGGCTTGCGAGCTTCGAGTGCCTGCGATTGTCGTGAGCGAGAACGCCGGCAGGGTCGAAAACCCCGCTGACTAGAAGTCAACGGGGTCTCCGCCTCGTGAAACGCTGGCTTGATTTTCCTGATTGTTCTCGAA
>NZ_CDRNXF010000002.1:0-316166 GCF_977018685.1 Velazquezella soli | reverse complement strand
AGCTTATGTCCTCGTGTAAGCCTGCTGGGATCCTCTAAACTCGACGAAGTCCGCAAGTGGTCTCAACCCGCATTCGGGAAGGGAATATCCAGTAGTAGCTCTTACCCCGCAACGACATAGATCAGACCGATTAAAGGGTTAACGATGGCGGAGTTTTTTGAGGGTTTCACTGAAAGGCTTGTGACGACATCACAAGGCGATATTCGTGTCCGGTTTGGCGGGTCGGGCTTTCCCATCCTTCTTCTACATGGACACCCGAGGACGCACACCACCTGGTTCAAGGTTGCTCCTCAACTTGCGCGGAATTTTACCGTTGTCTGTGCCGATATGCCAGGTTTTGGAGGGAGCTATCAGCCTGAAACCGTCGCGGCTAGCTCGGGAAAGGCAAAGGCCGCGGCACTACATGAATGTATGTTGGAGCTCGAATATGACAGGTTTGGTGTCGCGGGTCATGACCGTGGGTCGTATCGCGCCTTTCGACTGGCGATGGACTTCCCTGAAAGCGTAGCGGGGTTAGTCGTCATGGATGGCATTCCAATCTATGAGGTTTTGAACCGTGCGGATTGGCGGTTTGCAAAGAACTGGTGGCATTGGTTCTTCTTTGCGCAAAGCGAGAAAGCCGAAGCAGCGATCGAAGCGCATCCTGACCTTTGGTATCCTCCCGAAGCAGCTGTTGGTCAGGAGAACAACCGGGACTACCTCTCCGCTACGCGAAGCTCGAAAGTCGTGCGCGGCATGCTGGCGGATTATCGAGCAGGGCTCGAGTTCGATTATGACGACGACAAACGCGACAAGGGAGCCGGCCGGCGACTGCAGTGTCCATTAGGTGTGCTTTGGTCTGTCCACGACGACATGGAGAGCCTCTACGGCGACCCGGCAGATCCTTGGGAGGAATGGAGTGACAAGATTGTCATGAAACAGGGGATATTAAGCGGGCACCACATGGCCGAAGAAGCTCCTGATGACGTTGCAAGACACATCGAAGGGTTCTTTACGGGTCTAAGATAACCGTTCGATCACGTGTCTGCCACAAAGTTTTTGGCGCGAACCGATGAGGCAAATTCAATCGTAGTGATCGAGCTGCTTTGGGAGCCAAAGCGGACAACATAACCTGCGAGATGCAACATTCGTTGCAATATATAGCGATCGCGTCACTCTCACGAGAACGGAGGGCAAGGCTCGAGCAGGTCTTTGGAGTAGAGGCAGGCGGTATAGAAACAAGAAAGCCCGCTCGAGAGCGGGCCAGTTCGTCAAAAATGTTATGAAAGCCGTTATGCCTTATCGACTACGTTTTTCACGGCGTCTTTGGCTTCGCCCTTCGCTTGCTGGGCGTCACCCTTGGCTTCCTGAGCTGCACCTTTTGCCTGCATGCTACGGTTATCGGTGGCATCGCCGACCGCTTCCTTCGCCTTACCTGTCAGCTCATTTGCTTTGCCGGAAATCTTGTCTGATGTCGAACAGATAAGATCCTCCTATATCAGCGGTAGCGCACGTCGCTCGAATTGCTACCCGGTCGCGTCGCCGGGGAAGTCCATCGTCGGTCGTTTAACGGTCCGCCTGCACAAAGAACTCGTCGCGCCGATCATCGTTCCGAATCAACTAGCCGTGAGATTGGTATGCAGCGTACTGACGAAACAGATGCCCTGCAGCGATCTTCGTGCCCGCATAGAAGAGCGCTTTTGTGCGCAGGCGTGCCAGGCCGACACTGACGAATAGCTCCTCGCGTTACTACTCGCGCAGTGCGGGTTGCCAGCAAGTGCTGCCCTTTGCACATATCGATTAACCTTCATGCCGCCTTCGTGGAACACATGTCCTCATCTATGCATTTTGATTTCTTACATGAGGAGACACCAATGCGTAAAATAACGAAAGCTTTCTCTGCCCTGTCGATCTCGGTTATGTTAACTTTGACGTCGCTAGGTTCCGTTTCGGCGATGCCGTTACCCTCAGTCACAGCTCCGAAGGTCAGTGACGTCGAGCAAGTCCAATTTCGGAATCACCGGCATCATCGACGCCATCAATTCAGGCATCATCGCGGACACCGTCACCATTACCGCCACCACCGCGGTGATCGACACTACGGTCGGCACTACCGCCGTCATCATCGCAACGACGCTGGCGCAATTATAGGTGGGTTGGCAGCTGGTGCAATAATAGGCGGTGCTCTAGCTAGCCCGTCGCGTCCAGCATATGCCGGTAATAGTCATCAGTCCTGGTGTGCGAACCGCTACCGGACCTACCGGGCCTCCGACAACACGTACGTTCCGCGTGTAGGGTATCGAGCTCATTGCGTTTCGCCTTATTGAACCTAACAAGGCATGATTGAAGGCGGCAGGATGCCGCCTTTTACAGCTTGACACTGCTCTCCACCCGGCTGCTTCAGATCTACGGCTAACTGCACGCTGCTGACTGATAGCATCATATTGCCAACTGATCATGAATCCTGTGCGCTGCCATCTCACTGTTTTCATCTGGCAAGGAGTAAAAAGGCAAGTTTTTCTGTTAAAGCACATATTCAGCGAGAAACGACCACCGGAACTGCTTAGCTTTCGTCTAGCGTAGCGCCGGAGCCGCAAGTATGAAAGCTTAATGTCAGTGCACCGGTCCGACAGGAATCTGTCGGTGTCATCGACCGTAACATTGGCGCTGCGGGCAAAGTCAAGCCTGGAGAACGTCTCCAACAGTCGCTCGCGAGCGCGTATTCCATAACCTAATAATCCATTATTGCGGCTGTGTGCAGGCCGTGTTACCGACCCCGCTTCCTGTAGGACCTGAAAAATCAAAAATTTCGAGAACCGAAATGTCTATTCGACAATCCTATGCAGTAACATCCCGTCCGTGGCATCTGCTCACAATCGCGCTCGTGGGCGCTGCTGTTCTGTTCGCTGTAGACCTCGCGAGTAACGGTTTTACTGAAGCTTTGGCAAAGGAAAGCGGTGCCCTCGAAATTTCAACTGCGCTGCTCTACGCGTACGCCACAATGGTCTGGTTGTGGACTCGCACCGGAGATACATGGCGGCGGGACTGGCAGGTTGCAGCCGTCATGCTTTTGATGATGGGACGCGAATTGGACCTCGACAAGCGACTGACCAGCGTTGGTATGCTTAAGAGTAACCTCTACCTGACGAACATAGCGCAACCCGTCGAGCGCATCTTCGGCGTCTTGGTACTTGTATTCGTGGCGACGGTCGCAATTAGGCTAATCGTTCGAAACGGCCCCGAGCTTCTCTCTGGCTTTAGACGCCGCGCCGTTTGGGCATGGAGCATCCTCGCGGCGATCGGCCTTGCCGTTGTTTCCAAGTCCATTGATGGATTGGACCGGAAGCTTGCACCGTTCGGTATTTCATTCAGCGATCACACTGTCTTCTTGCTGGGCGTGATAGAGGAGGTGTTGGAGTTCGGAATCCCAGTGATGTTCCTGGTTGCGACTATTCGCTCGATCGAAATTTCTGACTGAATGAGAGAGCAATTTAGAGCACTACGGAAGCACCGCTGCATAACACCTTTGACAGCAACGACCCCCGTTGCCAGTCTACTGACGATCCTATCTCAGGATGCTGTGATAAAGGCTCGAAGGGTAACGCCGGAAACGATCGAGGGCCACTCCTGCCCTCAGCGAATCCTTGTGTCGGAACGAGAGACCCCGCACAGCCTGACCGGTGACGTCATGGCGCTTCGCAACTTAGGTGTCGTGCATTGACACCTGGGATAGCGGCCCGCTCGATGCTGAATGTGCCGGCTGAACCGAACCGTCACGGGAAGGTGTTGACTCGCATACCTTAGGCGGTGGTGCACTCACGTCAGCTAATCAGATATCCGCCGTCTATCGGCAAGACCACGCCGGTAACGAAGGATGCTGCGGGGCTGCTCAGAAATGCAACAGCGCCTGCGATATCCTCCGGTCGGCCCCATCTTGCTAGGGGCGTTCTGTCGATAATGGGTTTCGAGCGAGCGGCATCATCCTGCAGTGCCTGGGTCAAAGGAGTTGCGATCCAGCCTGGGGCGACCGCGTTTACTCGGATCTTTTCCGCTGCATAGGCAATCGCAAGGGACTTCGTCAGCTGAGCAACTCCGCCTTTACTGGCACTATATGCAGGAACCAGACCGCCACCAAAAAAGGACAGCATCGACGCTGTGTTAACGATGCTTCCGCCGGAGGCTGCAAGTCTGGATCTTGCAGCCGTGCAGACGCGCATCGTTCCCGTCAGGTTGATCGACAATACCTTTTCGAAGACGTCGAGCTGATGCTCTTCCGCGCGTCGGATCACGCCTGCGCAGTTGACGACGATATCGATACGATCGAGGCCCTCAACCAGAGATGTGACGGCAGCTTGATCGCATACGTCCAGTTCCTGTGCTGACAGTTTTAGCTCCGGCCTGCCCTCAAACTTGTCGGCTCCTAGCCCCGCGGCAACCACGGTCGCCCCCAATTCGGCTAAATGGGTGGCAATTGCTGCGCCAATGCCCGTGGTGGCGCCGGTGACGAGGGCGACCTTTCCGGAGAAGAGATCCGTTTGGAATGTCATGGTAATTTCTCGTGCAATGAAGACAGAATGCGTCGATGAAAGGACCGGCCATCCGAGACCTTGCAGGGCCAGGAATGGACAGGCCAGAAGACTGATCAGCGAATGAACTGCTCAACATAGTCGCGTCCCAGCCCAACGGACTCGTAATGTGCTCGGCACATGTCGATCTTGGTGAAGACGTCCTCGTAGCCGTTGTTGTTACCCCACGGGTCAACGTAATACATGCAACCGTTTACTTGGAAATAAGTGATCATCTCCTCGACGCCCTCGTCGACTACCAGCGTATGGATCTCGCCCGGGGGTTCGAATGCATACGAACCTTCTGTCGCGACCCAGTCATGTTCGAGGTAGCGCCAGCTTCCCTTCAATACAAGCGCGTGAACCGGGCCTGGATGACGATGTCGGCTGAGCACGCCGGATTTGCGGACCTTAAGCAAGTTCATCCAGTAGCCGGCGGAGCGATTCAGACAAAGCGGGCGGAACCAGACGTTTTCAGACTGCGGCACCCAGATGCGATCATCTTTGGGAATTGCGTCCGGAACGACCAAGTCAGGGAGCATGCCCTCAGGTTGCGGCTTCTGATACGGCATTCGGCGGATAGCTTCCGCATCCATCTGCTCCGGGGTCAGATCTTCCATGATTTCCTCCTTGATGCTGTCGGGTCGAGTGCTTCAGTGCGACCCCGACGACAATTGATGAAGCCAAAAACGAACGAAAAGTTGAGACATGGGCGTTCGTCCGCCCCTCCCTCATTTCCGCCGATAACGAACGCTAACACGAATGAAGTTGACAATCATCAGATGAATGTGAAAAATCATCTCATAAATGGGAGGATACGTCTGATATGTCCGTAACCGCACGGATACGTCGCTCGGATAATGTTCTTGATCGGCTGGGCGCCGATATTGCCGCCGGTCGTCTCACAACCGGACAGACAATACCGACCGAGACCGAACTGATGGAGCTATACTCCGTGGGACGGTCTTCGGTGCGCGAAGCGGTCTCGACACTGGCCGGTCTCGGCATGGTCACGACAGCTCCCCGCCGTGGAACGACCGTCACCAATCGCTCGGAGTGGAATACGCTCAGCCGAGATGTGCTCCGCTGGTTAATGGACAGCAAGGTCATGACACCGGGCATTCTTGAGGCGATAGATGAGGCACGACGGGTCTTCGAGCCGGCGTCCGCCGCTCTTGTGGCGAAACGAGCGACGCGGTTGCAAATCATCGACATCGAGACTGCCTACGCACGAATGGAGGACGCAGCCCTTCGTGGCGACGCGGAGGCAGCGGTACTAGCCGACCGTGAGTTCCATCTCGCCATACTGAAGGCAACCGGCAACCCGATCCTGCAGGCGTTCGATAGTGCGATTGATAGCATCCTCGGGGTGCTGTTCGGGGTCACCGCCAACCATATGGAAAATTTTCGCGCCAATCTTAGCAATCACCTGGCGGTTCTTGAAGCCATACGGCTTCATGATCCAACGGCCGCCGAGCGCGCGATGCTCGATACGATCCAGTTCACGACGGAGAAAATGAAGGTCGCGAAGCTGATCGAATAGACCAAGGCATAGAGGAGGAGAAACCAATGCCATTGCTTAAATCACTGATAATATCGGCCGCCGTCCTTGGCGTATCCGCAGGTACAGTTGTTGCGGAATATCCGGAGAAAGCAATTACGCTCATCGTTCCTTGGGCCGCTGGCGGCGGTACGGATGCGATTGCACGCCTTCTGGCCGGTGGTTTGGAGAAGGAACTCGGTGTTTCGGTCAACGTCGTCAACAAGCCCGGCGGCGGTTCCGTCATCGGCCATTCGGAAATGCTGTCGACTAAACCTGACGGCTATACGTTGGGCTTCGCGACAGCTGAGCTCGCAAGCTTCTATTGGGCTGGCCAGAGCCAGTACAAGGCAACAGATTTCAATCCAATCGCTCTTGTGAACTTTGACTCTGGCGCCTTCCACGTATCGACGTCTGGTGACTGGAAGGATGTCAAATCCGCTCTCGCGGATATCAAGTCGAAGCCGACCGGCACCTACACCGTGACCGGCACGAGCACAGGCGCAGCCTACCACCTGGCATTTGCCGGGTTCTTGAAAGCAAATGGGGTCGATCCGCTTTCGGTTACGCTCGTGCCGTCGCAAGGTGCTGCACCTGGTTTCCAGGAACTGGCGGCAGGGGGCTCAAATGTCGTTTTGTCTTCGCTACCTGAAGGCATCGCGATGATGCAGGCGGGGAAGACAAAGCCGCTGACCGTGTTTGCCGAAAAGCGCATCGCAGCGTTTCCGGATGTACCGACTGCCGAAGAAGCAACGGGCGTAGCGTTCAGCGGTGGCACCTGGCGTGGGGTGGTTGGACCTCAGAAGCTTCCTGCGGACATCCAGAAGAAACTCAGCGATGCTGTCGTCAAGGTGGCCAGCTCTGAAGACTTCGTGAAGTTCATGAACGATAAAGGATTTGGCATCCGCGTTCTTGATACAGCGGGCTTCGGACAGT
The DNA here is from genome assembly GCF_977018685.1 of Velazquezella soli. Lineage (NCBI taxonomy): Bacteria > Pseudomonadati > Pseudomonadota > Alphaproteobacteria > Hyphomicrobiales > Rhizobiaceae > Velazquezella > Velazquezella soli. The sequence goes on along the minus strand of NZ_CDRNXF010000002.1, from coordinate 309,146 downwards.
TTCTGACCGAGCAATACACTCAGGTTGGTACAATCATGAACGATCTGGGCATCGCCCAGCGCAAGGAGTAGTACAATGCGCCTGCCCGACTTCTGGACGGGCCTGGCCTTTGCAATCTTTGGCGTCACCATTGCATTGCTGGCACAAGGCTTTCACGTTTCGGCAGGCGCGGCCTCCCCAAAACTTCTTCCGACGATCATTGGAAGCATCATGGCCGTCTTGGGCGGCCTGATCGCGTTGCGCGGCTGGCGTAACGCAGGGGACGTTGCGATGCCTGCATGGATTTCATCACCGCGGCAGATGGCGCTGATCGCCTTCATTCCGGTGGCTATCATCGCCTATGCAGTACTTGCACCGGTGCTTGGGTCGATGATTATGGCGGTTGTCATCGTGACCGCGCATTGTCTACTCTACGGAGTCAAGCCGCTCACCGCAGCGATTGTAGGAGTCGCAGCTGGGTTGGTTGTCTCACTCCTGTTCAGTCACCTGCTCGGAATACCATTGCCACAGGGCATTCTAGAGGAGATGATCGGATGACGGGTTTTCTTGATGGGCTTGCCCTCGTGATGCAGGTCGATGTGCTCGTGACAATGCTCGTCTCGGCCATGTTTGGGCTCTTCGTTGGCATGATTCCGGGGCTTAGTGCGACCATGGCCGTAGCATTGCTGGTGCCTGTGGCATTTACGCTTTCGCCGGTCGCCGCCCTCGCCACGATCATTACCTGCTCAGGTATGGCTATGTTCGCGGGCGACATTCCCGCCGCCTTCCTGCGTATCCCTGGGACGCCTGCATCTGCTGCGTATACTAGCGACATGAATGACTTAACGCGCTCTGGCCGTCTCGGCGATGCGCTTGGGATGTCTGTGATGTCCTCTGCCATCGGCGGCATCATGGGCACGGTCGTTTTGATGTTCGGCGCGCCGTTCCTCGCAGATTTTGCTATGAACTTCTCGAGCTACGAGTATTTCTGGCTCGCATTGCTTGGTCTGTCCTGCGCCACTCTGGTGGCAGGCGATGACGCGCTCAAAGGCTGGATCTCGCTGATGCTGGGTCTATTTCTGTCCGTCGTCGGCCTTGATTTCGTCACCGGAACCCAGCGGTACACGTTCGGGAACATGAACCTCCAAGGAGGTATTGGATTCATTCCGGTGATGATCGGCGCCTTCGCGTTGGCCGAAATTTTCCGAAAAGCCTCAAGTTTCGATGGTAGCAGCCTTGATGCTTCGATTAAAATTACGGGTCGGCCATATCCGAGCGCGGCATCGCTCTGGCGCGAGCGTAAACATATCGCCCGCGGTGGCGTGATTGGCACTCTCGTCGGTGCTTTGCCAGGCGCCGGGGCCGACATTGCGGCTTGGGTGACTTATGCGGTATCGAAACGCTTCGCCCGTGAACCGAAGCTATTCGGCAAGGGGTCTTCCGAAGGCGTGGCGGGGGCGGCTTCAGCAAATAACGCTGCTTTGTCTGGCTCTTATGTGCCAACTTTGGTTTTTGGCATTCCAGGAGATTCGATTACGGCTATCGTCGTCGGTGTGCTGATCCTCAAGGGAATACAACCGGGACCGCTTGTCTTCGTCAATTCGGCTGACATGGTCAACGCGATCTACATCATCTTCTTGCTGGCAAATATCATTTTGATCCCGCTTGGCATCGCCTCCATCTATCTTGGCCGGTTCGTCATTTCTGTCCGTGAGCAGATCCTTTACCCACTGATCCTATTGCTGTGCATCTACGGGACCTATGCCGTTAGTAACAATATATTTGAGTTGTGGGTTGTGCTGGTCATCGGCCTCGTCGTCTGGATCATGCAGGAAAATGAGTATCCCGCGGCGCCGCTCATTCTCGGACTCGTCTTGGGGCAGGTGGTCGAGCAGAACTTCATGTCTTCGATCATTAAAGCGAACGGCAACTACATCAACTTCTTCAACCGTCCGATTTCAGGGACGCTTGGTGTGGTGACTCTGATTGTCTGGAGCTATCCAGTCATTGCTGCAATCCGTAGACGACACTCGGGTTCCTCGGCAGATGACACGGGAACTTAAGTATGTACGATTTTCGGTCCAGACGTTTGGATTACAATTCGCAACTTAGGTGTATGAATGACCTTTCATATGACCAATGTAGTCGTTGCTAGCTTATCCTAGCCTTGACACCACAACGCACCCGACTAGGACCCCCGTGACGAATTGCGGAAGTATGGGAGTAGGGCATGAAATCAATAGCAAGCGTATCGGCATCTGTAGGCAAGACGTTCGCCGTTTGGGTGATTCTTTTTGCGTTTCTGGGGTTCTTTTTCCCTGATACGTTCAAACAGATCGTTCCCTTTATCGTAACACTACTGTCGATCATTATGTTCGGTATGGGCCTGACCTTTTCGGTCGATGATTTCCGTGAAGTCGTGAAGCGTCCGGTAGACGTGGGTATTGGCGTCTTCTGTCAGTTTCTAATCATGCCCCTTCTCGCCGTTCTTCTCACGCAGATCATTCCGATGTCCCCAGAAGTAGCGGCCGGTGTTATTCTGGTCGGTTGTTGCCCAGGCGGAACCTCTTCCAATGTGATGACATATCTTTCAAAGGGCGACGTGGCCTTGTCGGTTGCCTGCACGTCGGTGACAACGCTTGCCGCGCCATTGGTGACGCCATTTTTGGTTTGGCTATTTGCCAGCCAGTTCCTTCCGGTCGATGGATGGGCGATGTTTTTAAGCATCGTCAAGGTCGTGCTCATGCCGCTAGCTCTTGGTGCCCTCATGCAAAGATTGCTTCCCGGTGTAGTCAAGGCGGCAGTTCCTGCGCTGCCACTCATCAGCGTCATCGGTATCGTGTTGATTGTTTCAGCCGTTGTCGGGGCCTCGAAGGGCGCGATCGTGCAGTCTGGCTTAATGATCTTTGCGGTCGTCGTTCTTCACAATGGTTTAGGTTATTTGCTCGGGTATTTTGCAGCAAGAGCAAGTGGAATGTCTCTTGCTACGCGCAAGGCGATCGCCATCGAGGTGGGAATGCAAAATTCGGGGCTTGGTGCGGCATAGGCCACGGCATATTTTTCGCCTCTTGCCGCCGTCCCAAGCGCCATTTTCAGCGTTTGGCACACTATCTCCGGCGCGCTTTTGGCTAATTGGTTTTCGGGGAAGGTTGAGGAGGATACGCAAGTCGGATCCGAGCGGCCGATCTGACAAAGGCGATTGTAGGTTTGCAGCATGCTTGAGAGCTAGGCGCGAGTGCCAAAGGCTTGTGTGCGCAATTCCTCAGTCACCACCTTGTCTGAGATTCTAGGGATGACAGTAGAGAGACCAGCAATACGGCCTCGTTCTGCCAGCATACGAAACCCAGGTCGCTTTGAGCCACAATGTCACACTGTATTGAGTTAGGCCAATATCGCTATAAATTGTTGGTTCGATCACGTCCCTGCTGTTCGTTCACCGCCGCATGGTTCTTCGCACGTTTGGCACGCATCGCCGCTGCAATGAAATTGCGTGAGAGACCGTGATAGAGCGGCTCGCGCGAGAGGACGCGCGAAGTGAGATATCCCAGCATAGACACAGCCATGATTGGGATAACGGCCTGACGATCTCCGGTCATTTCCAGAATGATGACGAAGGCTGTCATAGGGGCCTGGACGACCCCGGCGAAGTATCCGGCCATGCCGAGAATAGCCGCAAGCGCTATACTTGTTCCAAGAAGTGATCCAACGGTGCTGCCGAAACCCGCGCCCACAGCGAGTGACGGGGCGAATATGCCGCCTGGGATTCCAGACATCATCGACAGGAAACTCGCCAACAGTTTCTCAGCAAAAAACAGCGATTGTGTAGGGTGACCTTCAATCGCACCATGCGCTTGATCATAGCTTGTGCCGAAGGTATCACCGCCAGACACGACACCGACGACGGCTACGCCGAGCCCACATATGCCCGCGAGCAGAATCATGCGCTTACGAGGGGAGGGCTGAGCCCATCGACGAATGCGGATACCCGAGTACAGTGCGAACCCGCTAAACGCGGCGCCGAGCATGCCGCCGCCGATCCCGCAAATCGGCACAAGCAGCCAATCTATGACATTGAAAGGAGCAGCCGTCGCCGTCCCGAAATAGTTGTAATTACCCGACAGGCCGAGTGCTGCAAGGCCCGACAAGATGACCGCCGTCAGTACGATTCCGTTGGCGCGTGATTCATAGGCCCGGCTCATTTCCTCGATCGCAAAGACTATACCTGCAAGCGGCGTGTTGAATGCTGCTGCGATACCGGCGGCAGAGCCTGCCAGAATGAGCCCTCGCGCCTGGGCCATTCCACCAAAGCGGGCTGCGGCTAACATAAAGGAAGCACCTACCTGAACTGTTGGACCTTCTCGTCCGATTGAGGCACCGCAAAGAAGCCCGAGGACCGTCAAGCCAATCTTGCCAAATGCAATACGGAGTGACAGGAGAGCCGAGCGGTCTACCTCGTCATGCAGGTGCCTAGCAGCAATGGCTTGGGGGATTCCGCTTCCTTGGGAGTTTGGAAAGAAAGTTATCGCGAGCCAAGCGGACAGGATAAAGCCGAGCGGTGTTACGACAAGCGGCAGGAGAGCGGTACGACCAGCCGACGTCGTGATCCCTAAGAAAGCGTTCTGCGCCATGTCGGCGACCCAAGCAAACGCAACGCTCGTCACTCCGATTGCCATCGCCCCAGTCCAAAAGATCAGACGAGGTTTCCACAGTTTGAACGATCCGCGAAACAGGCGAGATCGCCGTATGAGTTTAGACTTGCGATAGGAGATGGACATTCTGCCTGCCGGTTATAAAGGGATCGCAGGCTTATCGGCTCAGCCGAACAATGATGCAAGCATTCAGGACGATATCGAGCTCGATCACTGGGCCGAAACGACCTCACTCGCAATTGACTTTGGGCTATAATGGATACAAGGAGGACGGAACCGCCGAGCGCTACGCGTCTGTACCACCGCTGTGGTCCTCGGATTGTCCGGGTGGAATCACGAGTAGGAGCGATAGTACCTTCGACCGTATCGAACGCGGAAGCTTACTCATTGCGTCGATGACGTCGTATCCCTCTTTGCTCGATCTGTAAGACTGTTGACGTTCGAGGTTTGCCATGGATTCTCCAGCCATCTTGTCGCTAAGAGCAAAATCCTCGAAGAAGTACGTTATTGGCGTCTCAAGAGCGATCGCTATCTCGTAGAGCTTCGACGTGCTTATACGGTTCGTCCCTCGCTCATATTTCTGCACTTGCTGGAATGTAATCCCCAACCCGTCCGCGAGGTTTGTTTGAGACATTCCTACCTCGTTGCGCCGCATCCGGACGCGTTGGCCCACGTGGATATCGACAGGGTGCGGGCCCCCAGTGCTCGTTTTGCCTCGGCTCATCAGTCCCTCGTGTTTCAATCGCGACTCAACGAGAGCCAAGCTGCCCATAGCACAGGCGTTCCTGGATTACATTCGATAGAGGCGCTAACTGTCTCTTATGTCTCGAATTGACCCGGCGGTGAGCAGAAGGTCAGTTTGCCACACCTGGTGCAAGTTTAATGTTGAACGCAAAACTGACTGTGGCGACGGATCGACCTTGTTCATCGCTGATATACCTGCAAATTCTCAGGCAGTGGGAAGTGTTTACAGACAAACTGGGCGAGTGCGTTTACGCCTGTCTCAATGGCCTCGTGCGGATTCATTGCTTCAATCTCAACTTCCGCATCTTTGCCGTCCATAATGTGCAAATTGAACTTTGGCATCTGCTCTCCAATCGTGCGGCTTGCCTCAGCGTCCCAGCATACTACAATTTAGCAGGTACATTGTTCAAGAATTCCTGCAAAGGTTGCCGCAAGCATAGCGATTGGGATGCTGAGACGTGGTCGATCGGAGACCCACATCTTGGTTCAAGCGACGTAGCCGTAGGTCGTCGCTTTCTAGGCGCGGGTATGCGTCTCTGAGTTTCTGCTATGCTGTACAGCGCCCCATGCTCGGCGCAGTGCTTCTCCAAGACAGTCCACCGCTGGACGAGCCTTCTTCACGAGCTTGCCCGTCGCCGGGCCGGCCTTTCAGGTCCAAATGCACGCACTCCTTGTGGAGTTTAATATTGATACTTTATATTTCGACGGCGACTAGCTTTTATGCTAGAGACGCGTGTCTTGCACAATTGCATCCAAAGTACCTCTGATAACGAGAATTGTTTTTGACCTCCACGCAGATGCGAGTCGATGATCCCGAGATTCAGGGATCTCATGCCAAGACAGAATCCTTTCCACTTCTCGTGCTGGGCGCTCTTGGTGTCGTCTACGGTGATATTGGGACAAGCCCCCTCTACGCCTTTCGTGAAGCTTTGCATGCATCAGGGCAGGTCCCCGATGCGGTTGTAGGCAGTGAAGTGATGGGCCTTCTATCTCTGATCGTTTGGGCGCTGACCATCGTTGTGACAATCAAATATGTCGGGTTCGTTCTTCGAGCCGATAACAAGGGCGAGGGCGGCACCTTGTCCCTGATGACTTTGGCCAGGGAAAGCCTGACGGGTCGGCCGATCTGGGTGCTGGTTCTTGGCATCGCGGGTGCTTCGCTATTCTTGGGCGATGCGATCATCACACCTGCAATTTCAGTATTATCTGCGGTCGAAGGGTTGAAGGTTGTCGCACCGGCTCTTTCGCAGTGGGTTGTGCCGATCACGCTCGCAATTATCGTGGCGCTGTTTCTCGTGCAAAGGTTCGGGACTGGAAGTGTCGCAATCGTCTTCGGCCCGATCACAGCCTTATGGTTTCTGGTATTGGGGGTTTCGGGGCTCGCCCACATTATCGAAGCTCCGGGAATTCTCGCCGCGCTCAACCCCTACTACGGTGCTGCCTTTCTCGTATTTCACATTGACATCGCGATTGTTATCCTGGGTAGCGTGTTTCTGGCAGTCACAGGCGCCGAGGCTCTATATGTCGATCTTGGCCATTTTGGCCGTCGCCCGATCGTTGTCGCCTGGTTCTTACTCGTCTTTCCCTGCCTTCTCCTGAACTATTTCGGCCAGGGTGCCTTCATCTTCACCCACCCGGAAAGTGTGGAGCATCCGTTTTTCGAGATGCAACCAGAATGGGCGAGGCTGCCGATGGTTATCCTGGCGACCGCGGCCACGGTCATCGCCAGCCAGGCCGTGATTTCCGGGGCCTATTCGCTCATTCGTCAAGCGATGCACCTCAATCTTTTGCCTCGGTTTCACGTTCGCCATACTTCGGAAACGCAGGCCGGACAGATTTATCTTCCGCAGATCAACATGCTGCTGATGATCGCGGTAATCATTCTCGTCGTTAATTTCAGGAGCTCGAGCGCCCTTTCCGCAGCCTACGGAATTGCGGTAACCGGAGAGATGCTGATCACGGCAATCCTCCTCTTCGTCGTGATGAGGCGCATCTGGGCATGGAGGCTGTGGACCACGTTGTTCATCCTGACGCCGCTGATGATCATCGACGTTGGGTTTTTCGTGTCCAATGTTGCAAAATTTGGGCAGGGCGGATGGGTACCAGTAGTCGTGGCCATCCTGATCGCGTTTCTCATGCAGACCTGGATGTCAGGGCGACAGCTATTGGCGAAGCGCACCAAAGCCGATGAAATTTCGTTGGATACTCTCATGGCAAGTCTGGCGAAGAAAGATCTACCAACAGTTTCTGGCACCGCGATCTTCATGACCAGCGAGGTTGAAGGCGCTCCGACCGCATTGCTCCACAGCCTTAAACACTACAAAGTCCTCCACGAAAACAACGTCATTCTCAGTGTCGTCACGTCGTCGTCGCCATTTGTGCCGGATGACGAAAAGATTTTCTTTGAAAGTTTCAATCCGCTGTTCAGCAGGGCGGTTATAACCTTTGGATACATGGAGACGCCAAACATTCCGAAGGCTCTCATTCTCGCTCGTAAGCTCGGCTGGAAGTTCGATATCATGTCGACGTCGTTCTTTTTGTCGCGACGGACGCTCATCCCCTCTGCCAAGGGTGGCATGCCCTTTTGGCAGGACCGGGTTTTTATCGCGCTGGCTGACAACGCCAGCAACGCAACTGAGTATTTCAAGCTGCCGACCGGTCGTGTGGTCGAGCTTGGGATCCAGAACACTATTTAAGCGAAACGCCGGGCAGCAGAGCTATTCTACTGCATCACCCACGTTATCAGCTACGTACGCCCCGCGTTTTCCCATTGGTCGTGGCGCGCCGATCGTTGTGTCGATTGTGGTCTGATGCTCGAGTTCTGAATTGATCTCGGCCCCGAGGATCAGGATGATCACCGAAATCCAGATCCAGACCATGAAGCCGATGAGCGCGCCAAGCGTGCCGTAGGTCGCATTGTAGTCGGCGAAATTTTCGATGTAGAAGGAAAAAGCGATGGAAGCGACCAACCAGAGGATCGTGCTGAATGCCGTGCCCCAGTTGAGCCACCGTAATTTCGCAGGGTGACGGCTTGGGCCGTAGCGGTAGACCATCGTTATGCCGATGCCAACGAGAAGCAGCAGTAGCGGCCAGCGCGCCAGCTTTGCCAGAAGCTCCGTCCATTGGTCCAGCCAGATAAGGCTGAGCACCACCGGCACGACCGCGACGGCGGTGATTAGTGCGATAGCGATGATCAGCGCGCCGAAAGTGAAGCCGAGCGAGACAAGATTTAGCCAGATGAAACTGCGCTCTTCCCTTTCGCCGTAGGCGATATTCATGGCGTCGAACAGGGCCTTGATGCCGTTGTTGGCGCTCCATAGCGCGATCAGGAAACCCGTTATCACGCCGAAACTCAGCGTTGAGTTCTTCTGTTGCGAGAGTGAATCAAGCTGCCCAAGGATGAGGTCGAAGGCGCCCGGAGGAAATACCGTCGACAGGAACGCGATGTGTTTCGAGATCGTCGCGGGGTCCGATATCACCCCATAGAGAGAAACCAGAGCGCCGAGTGCCGGAAACATTGCCAACAGCAGATAATAGGTGACGCCCGCGGCAATCAACGTGACGCGATCTTCAGAAAATTCGGAGACCGTCCGCCAGAATACATCACGCAGCCCTCGGGATGGTATCTGACCCGGCTTTTCAGCCAATCGGCCGCGTTCGACGTCGGCCGGAACGAGATTTGGGTCGCTCGATGTTGCATCGGAAGCAAAGGTGTTTATTGGGGAGGTCGGTCGGGTCAATTCTCGAGATCCTCAGCATCGGAGGGCGTTTGGGAAATGACCGACGATGCGCCGGTCTTTTTTTCTGCGTCTCTTGACTTGTCCCCGCGGATCGCGACGAAAGCGGGCGGTGCGTCTCCGCTCTTATCCACGCCAAAGTAGATTGTCTGATGTGGGAACGGGATCTCAATGCCATGAGCGTCGAAGACACGTTTGACTGCTCCGTTCAGCGCACGGCCAACGCCCCACTGCTTGCCGGGCAAGGTTTTGATACGAACGCGGACGATGACCGCGCTGTCGGCCAGCTCCTGCACTCCAAACCACTCCATGTCGCCGATAATCAGATCCCTGATGGAGGGGTCGGCACGCAGTTCCTCGAAGGCTTCAAAGAGTGCCGCACGAGCATCTTCGACCTCTTCCCGATAGGCTATGCCGATATCTCCGACGTGATAGGAGAAGTCGCGCATTAGGTTTGTGACCATCTCCACGGAGGAAAAAGAGATGATATGATAGGCGCCGCGAACGTCGCGGAGGCTGACGGAGCGGATCGTCAGGCGCTCGACGGTTCCCGTCGTGCTGCCGACCGTTATGACATCGCCAACATTGATGGCGTTCTCAAGCTGAATGAACACACCGTTAATGACGTCCTGCACGAGTTTTTGGGCACCGAATCCGATTGCAAGACCCAGAACGCCGGCTGAGGCGAGAAGCGGAGCGATATCGAGGCCCATCTGCGACAGTGAAAACATCAGTGCAATCACGACGATGGCGATCGTTGCGGCATTGCGCAGCAGTGACAGGAGTGTGGTTTCCCGCGACGTCGCGATCGAGCCAAATGCCGGGTTCAGGCGATAGTCGACCCATGAGGTGAGGGCGAGCCAAATAACGTAGGCGGTAAGCAGGATAAAAAAGACTGACGCAACCGCCCCGGTAAAGGCAAGCCCGAGCCGTGACCGAAAGAGGGCGACCAGATCAAAAACACCGATCACCGACAGAACGACACCGATGACAGCCGCTAGGATAACGAGGCGCAGAATGGTCAGAAAGCGCGGCACAAGCCCGTTTACACGCCGTTCGAGGAGCGGAAGTCTTTGGTTGACGTTCTCGGGGAGTGTAACGCCCTTCGTCACGGCGTGGGCCAACCAGTCGGCCACTACGAAGCCAACAATCATCGCTCCAAAAGCCTGTGCACTTGCAACGAGGACGATAAACAGACGTTCGGCCGGGCCGATCAGAACCACAAAAAACAAGAAGGCGAGATAGGCCAGGACCGGCCAGTGCCAACGCCGCGCGATAAATCGCACCCGCCTGTGGCGGGGCCGATTGTCGGGTGTCTCAAGCAGCCACCCCGCTACGGCTTGACGACTCGAAAGCGTTGCAATGATCGCGATGACGAGGGCTGTTAGAGCCACCAGCGCGGAGATCGCCTGCCCAGAAGCCAGCGAGATCGACTGTGTGAGGATCGGTTGCAGCAACAGCTGTCCATATCCGAGAATGCTGATGATCAACGTGAGAATCCGGCTCGTCCGTCGGGCTGCGCCATCAGACACTCGTATAAGTCTCAGTTCAGACGTTGCGGGCGACAAAATCGTCCGCATCGCAACCTTGGCCAGTTGCACGACAGTGAACGCATTGAGGTATAGCGTCTGCTGAATATCCATTCGCCCGAGATCACCAAAGACCGTCAAGGCGGCGAGATACCCCGCCCCCCAGGCGAGTACGACGATACCAGTATCTATGGCGGCGGAGGCCGCCACCAGAACCAGTCTCTCGAAGAACCCCGCCGATAGCGCTCGCCTGCCGAATGTTCGGTCGATCCGTCTTGTCACCATTCTTGATACCGCAAAAACCCCGTAGGTAACGACGATAACCAGCGCGAGATTTCGAAGCGCTATCAGAACGACTTCTGCCTCAGTACCGTTCAAGCTGGAAAAGGACGAGGGAGCAGCGGCGAGCTGTTGCCCGAATATGACCACCGAGGTCACCGCTTTCTCGGCGAAAGAGCGCGTCACTGTTGCGATCCTGCTCCCGATCGAAGCATCCAGGGCAGGAGTGACAGGCTGACGAACCTCGTTTTCGTTAGCCGGTCGCGACGCTTTCTCCAGTTCGATCAGCAACGCCTCGCGGGCCTTGTCGTCGCGCAAGACGTCGATCAGGTTCTTGAGCTTAGCATCCGTCGTTTGATGCTCGGGCGGTTGCGATGTCACGGGCATTTGAGCGCGTGTGAGATCACAGGAGCAGAAAAACAAGAGAAGACAGAGAAATAGTCGGTGGGTCGTGGCCGGCATTCAATTCCTCAATGTCCGACAAGACGAACGGCTTTCAGAGATATTAGCACAGGTAGGGGATCGCGGGGGAAGTCAACTGTGGCGCGCCTTGCGGTCTGGGCGCCTAGATTCTGGTGTATGAGCAGAAGGATGTGGTTCGAGAAATTCAATCAGACATTTCCGCATCCTGAACGACCGGCCAGCGCAGCATAGGCTTTGTATGCTCGTGAGAGACGTGCCCAATCGCCGGTCAGGATCGGCTCGAACGCAGTAGACCCCGACCCTGTCGTTCCTATTGTTTCATGACCCAAAGCAGGATGACGCCGGTCCCTGAATGGACCGGCGTCACGATGGTTAGTTGGTATATTCAGGCTGCGCCTTCAGCTTTTCCTTGGTGGCATCGACATACACCCTGACGTCGTCGCCCTTTTCGTTGCGCATGATGTTGGCCTGATCGAGAGGCACGGCGATACGATGTTCTCCCATCCCGAGAAAGCCACCAATATCCAGCACCAACTGCTTGACCGTTCCGTCAGCGTTGAGAACCAGCTTGTCGACCTCACCAATATCCTCGTCCTTGGCGCCGTAAACATGCGCTCCGGTCAGAGTTTCAGAGGTGAGTTCCTTCATGTCCGATGCGCGGTAGCCGTCCCGCTTGACGTCCGGGCGCATCATCGCGGTGTTGCCAGCCATTCCGGTCTGGGCCGGAGTTGTCGCAGCCGCCGTATTGTTCGCCATCGTGGTCGTCGGCGCCTTGTACGCGGGCGCATCAGTCAGCATCTGCTTATTGGCATTGACGACGAGGAAATAGTCGTCTGGGCCGTCACCATCGCGCACGAACTTCACGTCCTTCATCGCAATGGCGACGTCCTTTTCGCCAATGCCAAGGAACCCGCCGACACCAAGGACAACTGCCTTCACTTCACCCTGCCGGCTGAGGATCACTTCGTTGACCTCACCGATATCGTCCCAGTCCTTCTCAGCACCGGACTTGACCATCATGTCCGCCGTCATCGGCGTTTCGGTCGCATAAAGGCGCATGCCGATGAACTTGGATGCCATAATGTCGGTTGGCTGCTGCTGGTACATTGCCATCGGCGCCATAGTCGCCGCGTAAGCGGTTCCGCTAAGCAGGGCTGCGGCGAGGGCTGTGGTTACAAGAAACTTTCTCATAGGTATCTCCTAGATTTTTCGGTTGGCCCGATCGCAAAAAGTGCAACGGAGATTTTTTGCACCGCGATAACACAACAAATTCGTTTTGAGATGAACGAGCTGGATGAACTCCGCTTACTGCAAACTGATAAGGTCTCGAATAGTTCCGACATTTGTTCAAGACAACTGACGCGAGCAAACGAAAGGCGCGCGAGGCTTTCAGGCCGACAAGAGACCGAGCGGACCCTGATCCCGCATCGTCAAGAATGTCGCGTGTCGCTCTTTGACCGCATCCTGATCCGCCGGCCCCGTAATGGTTCGTATGGCATCGCTCACCACCAATTCGGCATGGCGGGTCAAGGTTTGCAGGCGGATGATATCGTGTTCGCAACTGACGACGGAGGTCAATACGTCGAGCATCCGGATCATCACTGCCGTGCTTCCGGACCCGTTCTGGCGAATCATGTGAAACATCGCATCGACCAGACCATCGTAATCGACGCTCGGCGTCACAAGCAAAAGTCGATCATCCTTCACGGTGACACCCGTGGGGAGATAGCGAGGGACCAGGTCGCAAAGGGCCGCGCCGAGCCGGTCTATGACACTCATGGCCGTATGCGGGTCATTGACGCCTGGAGACAGCGCCCGAACCGCAACTTCCACCAGTTGACGTATCGGGAACTCGAGATCGGCTGGGCTCCCACGATGGCCGGCAAGCGCGGTCGCATTACGGATCGCATTCTCGCTTCCTTCAACGTTTGGCTTGATCAGGGCGATGGGTGCACCGGGAAAGACGTAGTCTCCTGGACGCACCAGCAAGAGGATGGACGTCTTGTGCTCATCGGCCCACTTGGCAAGTCCGGATCGATCGAGCTGCTGCAGATATCCGCTGCGGCTATCGACCACTGGGTGGGCGTCGTGCCAGGTTGCCTTCGGCGGCGGTGCTGGTGCAGGTTGTTCAACGGTCAGGGCCGCAATCGCATCGCGCACGTCCTCGCTTACAAGGCCAATGACCGTATCGACATTGATCCGCCCGGCCATATGGCCGACGAAATAAATCAGCGTTCCGACGCAGACGAACGCCAGCAGGATGCCGAAAGAAAGCGACAAATGCGGTACGAATGCACCTTCGTCCTGAGTACGGACGGTGCGAAGGACCATGAGGGCATAGGAGAAAGTCCCGAGATAGGCACCAAGAGTTGCCTGGTTGCCGCGGTCCTTGACGAAGTTGCGCAGGAGGCGAGGGCCCATCTGTCCGGCCGCGAGCGACAGGGCAGCAATGGTGATCGAGAACACCGTACCTGCCACGCCGATCGTTGATGATGCGACAGCGCCAAGCAACGTCCGTGCTCCGGTTCCGCCGCCATTATAAAGGAAAGGGCTGTTGAGCACCCAACCAGGCAAAAGGCCCGATGCGTCGATCCTGACCATACCGATCGCTAGCAGGATGCCGCCGAGCGTCATCAAAGCCGGCACGAGCCAGAAAGTTTCGGTGAGATCGGTGAGAAATTTTCTGAGGCGTGCCTTCAAATCGGTCGATCCCAAGCGAGGTCAAAGCGGGCAACCAGAGCCGCCCAGGCGAATTTATCCCTTGGGCAAAGCATAGGCGATGATGGCGTCCCCGGCTTTTGTACCGGTTGAACCATGTCCGCCAGCCACGACGACAAGATACTGGCGACCGTCAGCCCCGAGATAGGTCGAGGGTGTTGCCTGCCCGCCGCCCGGAAGCCGGTCGCGCCAGATTTCCTTGCCGGTTTTAAGGTCATAACCTCTAACATAATAGTCCATCGTTCCACTTAAGGAGGCCCGGCCTCCCTTCCCTTGGTGATGATTGGCCCGCCGATAAGTTTTATCGCCATGCGCGCACCGAGTATAGAAGGCTATGCGCGAACATTTGCTTCGATCGCCGCAGCAAACAATGCCTCTTTTGCGACCTGCATCGGCAAGGTCCCCTCGGATGCAGCTTTGCACGCCTGCATCGCGGCTTCATGTAGAGGGCCTCGTTCCGCCGGCCACCTTCGCATGAGGTAATGGAGCGCTTCCGATGTACTTTGAACCGTTTCAGACGATCCATAACCAATCCTCACCAGCACAGCCGTTTGCCATGTCGCTGTCGATGCGATGTCAGTGTTCATCCTCTTTCCTCCCTAACGTGGTTGATAAAATCAATATTCATTTGCGCGTTTCAACCCGTTCGGAGCTGTCAGATATTGCGTTGATAGCTAAAGCTTGCCCAACTATGAATAACGGGGATGGTTGATGGCTTGGTCCAAATAACGCTGTAGTTTCGTCTGTGAGGAATACCTTGATGCGCTGGCTTTAACAGACGGTTATGGCATCCAACAAAGAGGTTAGCATAAACATATGTTATAATTCAGTACTGAGGAAATTAAATTGTGCTAACGGGTTATTTACTGGAATAAAATTATCACCGCCCTATTTCAAACGTATTCCCGGAAGCCAACCCTTCATTTAAATCCTAGTTGGCAGTGGAGAGGGTAGCGACAAAGCAACCGCGCTTTTTTTGCAGGATGGGGAAGTGAAAGGACATGATGATGTCTGATAAGCCAACATTCTCGACGCGATTTGAAAATTACAAACCAACCAAGACGCTGTGGTTCTGGTCGATGGTCGGGATAGCGGTCGTCACTATGGTGGTGGGCTTCACCGCCGGGGGCTGGACGACAGGGGGCACTGCCACAAAGATGGCGGCGACATCTGCGAGTGAAGCCACTGCGAAACTGGCATCATCGATCTGCGTGCAGAAGTTTGCAGCTTCTCCCGACGCAGTCGAGAACCTTGCTGCTCTCAAAGATACGTCGTCCTGGCAGCGCGATGACTATATCGAAAAGGGCGGGTGGATGACGATTGCCGGCGTCGATAAGGTCGATGGTGGAGCCGACCTTTGCGCCCAGAAGCTAGTCGACATGAAGGAAATGCCTGCGGCCGCTCCCGCCATCTGATCCGGCATAGTGCGATAAAAACTCGACAGCCCCGGCAAACATTAGCTTTCGCCGGGGCTGTCTCCTTGACTGGTATTTCGCCGCAGGTCAGACAGATGATCGTCCTTGGCTTGCACCTCCAAGAACAACTGCCGGATGGCGGGATAAGCCCGCTTGATCTGCCTTTCCATAATTCGCACGGCATCCTCAACGGCCGACAATGTTTGCTCATCGCGAAAATCGAGACTGACCGCGACAAGAATGTCGCTAGGACCGAGGTGGATCGTTTTGAGTTCATTGATCCCTGCGATTGCCGGATGAGCGAGAATGAGATCACGTACTTCCGCCACAAGCTTGGGCGAAGCAGCTTCGCCGGTCAGAAGACTCTTCGACTCTCGCGCAAGCATGGCGGCAGTGACGGCCAGCACCAACGATATGAGCAAGGACGCGGCCCCATCCGACCAGGTTACGTCAAAGACGTCGGCTGCGATCGTACCGACAAGGGCAATCACCAGACCCACAAGAGCCGCGCTGTCTTCAAACAGCACTGTGAAGACCGTCGGATCTTTCGACTGTGCAATGGCTGCGGACAGGCCTGTCGTATCACGATGGGCATTGAACTCCTTCAGGGCAATCCCCCAGGTCGTGCCCTCGAACACCATGGACGCCGCAAGTACACCATAGTTCCACCAGACATCTTTCAGAGGAGCCGGATCCATCAACTTGGATATACCCTCATAAAACGCCACACCGGCGCCCAGACCAAAAATCAGCACGGCCACGACGAAACTCCAGAAATAGAGTTCCGGTCCATGGCCGAACGGATGCTGCTTGTCGGCGGGCCTTGCAGCCCGCTTCAACCCGTAGAGAAGCAAGCCCTGATTGCCGGTATCGACACTGGAATGGATAGCCTCCGACAACATTGCCGACGAGCCGGTAAAGGCGGCAGCCACAAACTTTGTGACTGCGATCAGCGTGTTGCCCGCCAATGCCGCCCAGATGACAAAGGATGAGCCTTTAGCGTTCATCTGCAGTCCCTTTATAGATCGGTGTAGGGGCCTGGGGCCGCCGTCGTTAGTACAGTCATGACGGCGGCTGTCGCCAAGGCAGAGCCTATGGCATCCATGATGATATCGAGGATGGTGTCGTACTTTCCCTTGATCGAGTCGACGACTGTATAAAGGTCGAACCCCCACTCGATGATTTCCCACAACGCGCCAATGGCAATCCCTGTGCTCGTCAAGAGACAAAAAACTATGATCGGGCGGGCGTGATCGGGACGAATGGTCGGCGCGATGAGGAACAAGATGCCCCAAAACGTCATTGCGAAAAGCGTGCCGCAATGGAGGACGCGGTCAAACCACCAGACATACGAATAAAGATCGAGCGCATAACCCAAGACATTGAAAATCAGCGCTATAGCAATGAAGCACCACGCCAGGACGCGGCCGAACACGGAGGCGCTCATTTGAAACTTTCGACGGCACTCTTTAAACGGTGCGATGAATAAGCTTGAGGAAGTCCGCCGCAGCGTGAGCTCCGGCGGACGTGGACCATCAGGCTTTATCGACGGTCTTTTTCACAGCGTCTTTTGCCTCGCCCTTTGCCTGCTGGGCATCGCCCTTGACTTCCTGAGCCGTACCCTTCGCCTGCATTTCCTTGTCGTCCATTGCGTCGCCGACGCCGTGACGTGCCTTGCCGGCCAGTTCGTTCGCCTTGCCGGATACCTTGTCTGAGGTGCTTCCCATGGTAATCTCCTTGAGGAGAGCGGAATTGTCTCCTCGCCGTGAACCGGTGGGATGTCGAGTTGTTCCATCGCGGTTGAGGGAATAAATCATGCTGCTCGATCTGATAGGTCAGGTATCCCGCTTGAGGATCGTCTTCCTCGCCAAAATACCAAGGGTCGATCCCTGAACGATGATGCTGAACAGCACGACGGCATATGTGGCGGCAAGGATGACGGATTTCGACGGACTGTCCGGTACGGAGAGGGCAAGGGCGACGGAAATACCACCCCGGATCCCGGCCCAAGTCAGGAAGGGTACGTTTCGGGTCGACATGAGCTCGCCAGACCACGAAACCACCGCCGGAACGCCGACAGCCGCCAGTCTGGCAAACAGGACGATCGGAATTGTTATGGCGGCAATCACCATTGCCGTGACGTCGAACTTCAGGACAAGAACTTCAAGGCCGATCAGCAGAAACAGGACCGAGTTGAGGATTTCATCGATCAGGGTCCAGAGGCCGAACACGTAGGTTTGAGTTCGATCGCTCATCGCCTTACGCGGCGCGTGATACCCGATGAGAAGGCCCGCGGCGACGACCGCCAAGGGACCGCTGAGGTGTAATCTCTGGGCGATCGCGTAGGTAGCGGTGACCAGGGCGAGGGATATCAAAACCTCGACTGCGTAATCATCGATCAGCCGCATGGCCCAATAGGCGATGCCACCTGTAACGACCCCAAGCAGAAGCCCGCCCCCGGCTTCAACGACGAGGAGTTCTGAGATTGCCGACACGGTCGTTCGTTCACCCGTGTCGCCTGTGGCGAATAGAAGCATGACCGTAAACACTACGATACCGACGCCGTCATTGAACAGCGACTCGCCCTGCATCTCTACCTCGAGGCTTTGGGGCACCTTGACGTTTTTGAGGGTGGCGAGAACAGCAACCGGGTCTGTCGGACTGATCAACGCGCCGAACACCATGGCCCAGGCGAGGGGTAATGGCTGGCCGATGAGCATTGCTGTCAGCCAAAATCCAGCACCGACTATAAAGGTGGAGACGACCGTACCGAACGTCGCCAGAATTGCGACAGGTGCTGCTCGTTCGCGCAGTTTACCGAGATCCACGTGGAGCGAACCGGCAAACAGCAGAAACGCCAGCATTCCATCCATCACCACAGTGCTGAAATCGATTTGAAGCAAGGCATTGGTGAGTGCATCGAATAGGTGGCGATCGGGAACTGCGGCGTCGATGATAACAAGGATCAGAGATGCGGCCACGCTCATCACCAGCAGGCCGATCGTATGGGGCATCGGCAGATATTTGTGATTGATCCAGCCAAGCAGGGCGGAAAGGGTCAGCAGCACGGCGGAAAGTTCAAAGATCGACAGCACCGGGCCATTCCTTTGTGATAAGCTGATAATCTAGCAGGTTCTACGCAAATGCGACGAAGTCATTCCGCGGACGGATAGGTCACGGAAGCCACGGCCTCTCGCCGCCGTCGCGGCTTTGCACCAGCGCATGAAAGAGGTGAAAATGTTGTTCGACAATTGGGCTGGTATCGTCCGGATCCTCATCGTTGGGCCGGTTGCCTATGCGGCTCTTGTCGTCATGCTACGTGTTTCAGGCAAGCGAACGCTGACAAAACTGAATGCCTTTGACCTGGTGGTCACGGTCGCATTAGGTTCGGTCCTTGCAACCGTCATTCTGAGCAAATCGGTCCCCTTGCTCGAGGGCATTCTGGCGCTCGCTCTTCTCATCGGATTGCAATTTGCAATAACTTGGCTGTCCGTGCGTGTCGGTTGGGTCGACAAACTGGTGAAGAGCGAACCGACGCTGGTGTTCAGCAATGGTTCGTTCCTCGATGGGCCGTTGCGACGACAAAGACTGACCGAAGCTGAAATCGTTTCAGCGATGAGAGCTTCAGGACATGCAGATGCCCAGGACGTGGCCGCGGTCATCCTGGAAACCGACGGATCGCTAAGTGTGCTGGCGAAAATGCCCTCTTTGCCCCTGAACTCCCTCAATGCTGCATCTCCATCATCTCGTCAGAGGGCATCATGTTGATGTTCAGATTGTACATGATCAGCAGAGATCCGAATACGACAAGACCGACGACGAAGACGCCGAACGCCAGAGCCAAAGTGTTGTTGGTGTCATCTGGCCCTGTCGAGATATGGAGGAAAAACACCAGGTGCACGCCCATTTGGCCGATGGCAAGCGCTGCAAGCAGGATCGGGATGGCCGGCCCATAGACCATATCGGTCTGGGCTGCCCAGAAAGATGCAAGGGTCAGAATAAAGGCCAGAGCAAGACCGATTAGATATTGCCTGATCGAGCTTTCGGTTTCGCGATGTTCTCCCGGTGCACGGTCATTTGCAGTCGAGTGGCTTTTGCCGTGATCCTCCATCAATGCGCTCCCAGATAAACGATCGTGAACACGCCGACCCAGACGATATCGAGCGCGTGCCAAAAGAGGCCGAAACAAAAAAGCCGCCGTATCACCATCGGGCGCAAGCCCAATGTTGCGACCTGCAGAACCATTAGGAGGAGCGCTCCCAGACCGACTGCCACATGCAACCCGTGGGCGCCGACCAGGCCGAAGAATGCCGACAGAAAGGCGCTGCGTGACGGACCTGCCCCTTGCGCCAAAAGATCGGCAAATTCCCACAATTCAAGGCCGATAAATGCCGTGCCCAATGCGAATGTGAAAAACGCTGCGACATAGATGATCCAGGCTTGCCTACGCTCTGCGCCGATCGTCATCAGGCCGCAGGCAAAACTCGACAGCAGCAGGCAGGTGGTTTCGATGAAGGTATGGCTCCGGCTGAACAATTCGGCTCCGGATGGCCCTCCTGCCGTCTCTCGCGAGAGGACTGCATAAGCGGCAAACAGCGCGGCAAACACAACGATATCGCTGAGCAGAAACAACCAGAACCCAAAGCGGACGACGATGTCCCTGGATGCGGGACCGCGCTGTGACAGTGGGATGGCGTCAGAATTTGGCGACTGGGCAACGCTCATATCGGCCTCGCTTCATGACTGTCGGTGACAAGGTCAGCGTCGGCTTCCACCTCGTGCTCGTTCGACGCTCGCCAACCGTGGATCAGAACCGCTGTCAGTATTCCAGCGAAGCCGATGAGCGCCAGCCACCAGATGTGCCAGATGAGCGCAAAGCCCATCATCACGGAAAAGAACGATATGACAAATCCCAGCATGGAGTTGTCGGGCATCTCGAACGGTGTCCGGCCCTGCCTTCCGTCCCCAGTTCCATCGGTTGACTGTTTGACGTTCCAGAATGCGTCATTGCCTTCGACCACCGGAAGCATGGCGAAATTGTAGGAGGGCGGTGGTGACGACGTCGACCATTCCAGCGTTCGCCCATTCCAGGGATCGCCGCTGGTATCACGGTTTTCGTTGCGGGTGCGGATACTGACGATCAGTTGCACCACCGTGAGGATAATACCGACGAGGATGAGTGCTGCGCCTGCAAGCGCGACAATCATCAACGGCCGCCAGGTTGGATCGTCGTAATGCTGCATCCTCCTTGTCGCGCCCATCAGTCCAAGAACATAGAGCGGCATGAACGCCAGATAAAAGCCGACAAGCCAGCACCAGAAGATCGCTTTGCCGATGGGCTCGTTCAACGTGAAGCCAAAGGATTTTGGAAACCAGTAGGTGTAGCCGGCAAACGCGCCGAACAGCACGCCGCCGATGATGACATTATGAAAGTGGGCAACCAGAAACAGGCTGTTGTGAAGGACAAAGTCTACCGGCGGGATCGCAAGCAACACGCCGCTCATACCGCCGATAACGAACGTTACCATGAAGCCGAGCGCCCAGTAGAGGGGGACGCTGAACCGGATCTGCCCGCCGTAGAGAGTAAACATCCAGTTGAAGATTTTGACGCCGGTCGGCACGGCGATGATCATCGTCATGATACCAAAGAAGCCATTGACATCAGCGCCGGCCCCCATTGTGAAAAAATGATGCAGCCACACCAGGAACGACAATATGCAGATGGCCATCGTGGCAATCACCATCGACCGGTAGCCGAACACCGGTTTGCTGGAAAATGTCGCGATGACCTCGGAGAATATCCCGAAGGCGGGCAAGATTAGGATGTAGACCTCCGGGTGTCCCCATGCCCAGATCAGGTTGATGTACATCATGGCGTTGCCGCCGAGCTCGTTGGTGAAGAAGTGGAAACCGAGATACCGGTCGAGGATCAGCATCGCGAAGGTGGCGGTCAGGATCGGGAAGGCTGCAATGATCAAGAGGTTCGAAGCCAGCGCTGTCCAGCAGAAGATTGGCATTCGCATGTAACCCATGCCGGGCGCCCGCATCTTAAGGATGGTGGTTGTGAGATTGATCCCGGAGAGCAACGTGCCGACGCCGGAAATCTGCAGTGCCCAAAGGTAATAGTCGACCCCGACCCCTGGCGAGTAGGTGAGTTCCGACAAGGGCGGGTAGACAAGCCATCCGGTTTTGGCAAATTCGCCGATTACAAGCGACATATTGACCAGAAGCACGCCCGCCGCCGTCAGCCAGAAGCTCACTGAATTGAGGACGGGAAAGGCGACGTCGCGCACGCCGAGTTGAAGTGGGACGGCAAAATTCATCAGCCCGATCATGAAAGTCATCGCCACGAAGAAGATCATGATCGTGCCGTGGGCTGAGAAAATCTGATTGTAATGCTCAGGCGGCAGATAGCCCTGAGCGCCGTTGGCGGCGAGTGCCAGTTGTGTCCTCATCATGATGGCATCAACGAAGCCACGAACCAGCATGATAAGTGCAAGGCCACAGTACATCACCCCGATGTGCTTGTGGTCGACACTGGTGATCCATTCTTTCCAAAGGTATGGCCACCAACCTTTCCAACTGATCCACCCCATAAGTGCAGCCATGCCAACTATGACCGCTATACCGGCCGTGAGCGGAATGGG
The DNA here is from genome assembly GCF_977018685.1 of Velazquezella soli. Classification (NCBI taxonomy): domain Bacteria; kingdom Pseudomonadati; phylum Pseudomonadota; class Alphaproteobacteria; order Hyphomicrobiales; family Rhizobiaceae; genus Velazquezella; species Velazquezella soli. Next base: position 287,026 of record NZ_CDRNXF010000002.1, on the reverse strand, counting down.
CTGTCCGAGCGGAAGTGCATCCCAGCTGAGTTTGCCGAACATTCAGTGGATCTCCCGATGGGCAGGGATCGAACTCACGTGATCAGTCTCCTTCTCGCGGTCCCTGAATGCACCGACAGCAGCATCGAAAAGCCCCTTTTCCGTAGATGAGAATGTTTTCGGACTGGCCGTCGCCTTCGCCTGCTCAAGCTGCACATAGGCGGCCTTGTCCAAAGGAGATCCTGATTGCCGAACCGAAGCAATCCATCCGTTAAAGTCATCGTCCGAGACGGACTTCACGGTAAAGGTCATGTCCGAAAAGCCGGCGCCGCTGAACTGCGCGGAAATGCCAGTAAACTCGCCCGGCCGATCAGCCTGAAGGCTGACTTGTGTGACCATACCCGCCATCGTGTAGATCTGGCTCCCCAACTGAGGCACGAAAAAGCTGTTCATCACCGACGACGATGTCAGCGAAAAGTGGATGGGACGACCCGCCGGAATTGTGAGCTGGTTGACACTGGCGATGCCATCGTCCGGATAAATGAACAGCCATTTCCAGTCCATCGAGATGACCTGGACTTCGACGGGCTTCTGGTCTGAAGTGAAGGGCTTGAAGGGATCGACATCATGAGAGCCAATCCAGGCTATCCCGCCGAGGAAAAGCACGATGAGGGTAGGTATTGACCAGACAATCAGTTCGATGCGGCCTGAATAAGACCAGTCCGGGAGGTACTTCGCTTTTGCGTTGCTAGCCCTGAACCACCAAGCAAAAACGAGTGTGCCGATGATTACGGGCACGATTACCGCCAACATGATCAGTGTGGCGTTGAGCAATATCGTTCGTTCCGCGGCTGCGATGGGGCCTTGAGGCGCAAGGATGCCGGACTGAAGCGCATTATTCATTGAAGGATCGAACCCTGCGAGCCGCGCTTTGTTGAGCGCCAGGTTCAGGTGAACCGATCCTGGCGCCCATTCGTTGGAGCTTACTTGTTGACCGCTGTTATCGCGATGTTAGTGAGCTTGCTGTTTGCGGCTTTTTCCTGATCGAGGATTTCGCTGAGAAAAACATGGGCTTCCTCATTGCCAAGGAGCTTTGCCCATTCGCGCAGCGAACCATATCGGGCAATCTCATAGTGCTCAACAGCCTGACAAGCTGCGAGCAGGCCGGCGTCAAGCGCTACACCCTTGCCTTCTTCCATCAAGCCTTCGGTTTCTTTCAACAGCCCGTCGGTCGCATCGCACTTGACCCCTTCCGGCTTGACGTTGATGGTCTTGAAGACCTTATCGAGGGTCTTGATCTGGCCCTTGGTTTCTTCGAGGTGGTGATCGATCGCCATCTTCAGCTCAGCGTTCTTCACGGCCTTGGCTACTTTCGGCAGTGCTTTCGCGATCGCGTTCTCGGCGTAATAGACGTCTTTCAGGGTGTGCTCGAACAAATCAGCAAGCGTTTCCATGCAATTTCTCCAGGTTGAATTGATGCAAACATCCCGAAACCCCGTTTGTTCCATTGCGTAATTTGAAGGGATGAATCGGTGTCAAACGCGGTCGAAATGGCCGCTCGTTCAGGAGCCCTTATGTTCGGGATGGTCGGTCACTCGCGGGTCCATCATGCCCTCCTTGACGCCATAATGGAGCAGCAAAACATTGACAGGATAGGCCGCCAGCAAGCCGCAGGTGAGCGATAAAATCATTGATGACCAGAAGAGAGGCTCGCCGATCGTCGATCGGCCTCCCACGGCCAGATCGACACCAACTGCTACGATTTCCATCACGGTGATGCTCGGTGTCTCCGAGACCAAGGCTTCCCATAAAGCGGTCTTGAGAGCAACGCCATCCTGAACCAGCGGTCCGACTGTCAAAGCGTAGCCGGCGATGTAGGCAAGCACGAAGGTCGTCAGCCCTACCGCGAGATTTCCAGACGAGATAAAACTGGTAGCGATCACCACGCCAACGATCTCTCCCATGCCGCATCCCGAATAACAATGGGCGACTGAACGAAACGACCGCCGCCACAGGCTGTCGTCCCCGATTTCCTTGCGACCGCTGACAAGGTAAATTGCCAGTCCAAGCGGTCCCGAATACAGAACCGTCAAAACCCAGACGAGCTTCATGAGCGACATCAAATGCGCATTCTTCGTCGACAGGTCATAGATGACGAAGGCTAGGCATGGGATCATGGCCAAGGTCCAGGCGACGAGGAACATCGGTCCTGAAAAAAAGGTGCGGATAGTCTCAAGCATGTATTCCGCCTTGTTCAGTCGTGCCCGGCCTGACAACAGGTGCTGCCAGCTGTTGTTCGCGTTACGCGAAACTTCCGCTTTTTGAAGAGCGGTGGCAGGAGCGTTCCCGGCCATACCTGTCGAGCTCCGAGCGCTTGGGAGCATCATCCAACGCGTTCGTTGTCAGATATCGTTTCACTTCTCGCCGACAAGAGATTTCCAAGACTCTGCAGACCAGAGATGTGGTCGCAAAACACGTTTAATGTCACGAGAAGTGGCACCGCTACAAGCATGCCGACAATCGACCACAGCCATGCCCAGAAGGAAATTGCGATGAAGACGACCACCGTGTTCAATCGCAGCCTCCTTCCCACGAAGTATGGTGTGATGATCTGGCCTTCGATCGTCATGACCACCAGATAAATTGCTGCAACTGAAACCGCAAATCCGATCCCGTTCGATGAGATCAGTGCCACGGCCGAGGCTGCAATCATACTCGTCAGTGGTCCGACGTACGGCACGAAATTGCAGATGAACGCAATGACGCCGAACAAAAGCGGGTTCGGCATGCCAGACAGCCAAAGAAAGACTGCAACGAAAGAACCCAGACCAAGATTGATCGCAGTTATCGTCAGCAGATAACGCGAGAGCTTGCGTTCGATATCGCTGGAAATCTGCATTGCCCGGCGCTTGTCTTGAATGGTCGGCATCATTTCGACAAGCTTCTCATAAAACATGTCGCCTGACGCGAGCAAAAACAAAAGCAGGATCAATGTAAACAGGGCCTGGGCGATCAATGCCGGGACCACGAGCGCTGCGTTAGTGATCAAGCCGTTGCCCCGCAACTCAACTTGTTGCACATTTGTAGCATGACTTTTCATGACGTCGGTGAGGCGTCGGCTGGCCTCGAACAATCCAGAAAGATTGTCAGATATGCTCGTCAGCTTAAGTTGAATGTCCTGCTCGATCCTTGGCAGGCTTTCGACGTACCCGCTAACAGGCACAATCACTGTTCCCAGAATGAATGAAATCCCGATAATCAATGCTCCGACGATGATGAGGGACGTGACCGTGGGCGGGATCCCGCGAGCGTCGAAGATCCGTCGGATCGGGCTGAAGACCAATGCAAGCAAGAACGCCAGCACGATGGGAACGAGAAACTCCTTGGCGAAACTTAAAAACAGTATCGACGCATAGAAGAAAAGACCTATAATTGCCCATCGTGGAACCGATGCCAGCGCTGATGAACGACCCGAGGCGACTGGGTCAGGCAGATGTCGACCTTCTTGAAAATTGTCCAATTGTTGAGCCTTGCTTATATTATAAGTGGCGGACACTAGCGCTGATCGTTTCAAAATCCAAATCCGTTAAAGTTCATGACTGGCATAAGCGAACGTAAGGAACCATTGGCGGTCGCAAACCCTTTTGAATAAAAAGGAGAAATGACGTGAACAACGAGCAACCAGCAGAAGATAGCTATCTACCCGAGGACATCGTGAGGCATTACTCCGTCAGCAAGGAAGAGTCGCTACGGATCATCGAAGAGTTCGGATCGGATAAGCGAGAGATCGATTTCCTCCTCGGACACCGAGCAGACGAGGAGGCGCAAGTGAACAAACAACAGCTTGCTCCGCTTTCGGACTTTCTTTTTGAGATTTAATGCCTGCCACCGGACATCGATAGTCGTCGCCAAATGCGTAGCATAATCGTTTCTTTTTAAGGCGCAAAGCGGCCGGCTATTCGTCGTTCTCGAGCGTAGTGCCCGCATACAAACGCCCGATCAGGTTTTCAAAAGAAGCGCCTAAACTGCTCAGGTTTTTGTCAAATCGCAGATCGACCTCCCAGTAGTTCCATAAATATGCTTATGCGATTCTTGATAAGCTATTGAGATAGTTTGTGTAATACCGCCTCTCTATCATTCGGATTTTGTGGTAACTTGCCTCCATCGCCACCGGTCTCGAGAGATTAATGATCCGCTTTCTCACACGATTGCTCGCACATCGCCGGGCAATACGGCGGCGATGGCAGGCTGATGCCAGGCTTCTCGCAATTTCGGACCCAGCCGGATCCTACTACGAAGCACAGCGCCGTGCGCTCCATCGCCGGTCCAGTGGTGATATAGACGAGTTCTCGCACTGATCGAAAGTCGCCAGCGAGATAGCCCGGATAGAGCCATGCGCTGAGATGGACTTCGCTGTTCTCAAACCCTTGTCCGATCAGGAGAAAGCCGGCCGTTGCTGACTGATGGGCTGGTCAGACAGATGCTCGGAAACAAATGCTGAGCTGGCTTCCGTCAACGATCTGTGCCGGATACCTCAATTCCCGCCAAAGCAAACCAATCCCGCTCTTTATGGATGGCGTTCTGGACCATGTCCGGATCTCCGTCGATCAACCCACTATCGGGGTCGGCTAGCAAGCTGCCGCCGCTTGTCTTCGACTGCGCGGTGATCGCGACCGTCCCCGGTCCTTTGAGAAGCCATCGAGCGGGATCGGCCCGCTCCGGACGGAGGTTTCTCACATGGCACAGGATCTTGCACTCGCACAAAGCCACGCATTTTCGCTTTCCCGCATCCTCATGGTTCCCGTCACCCTGTTCAAATCTGGGGACGAATTCGGCGTCCTTCCGTCCGACGAACTCGATGACGAAGACGATCTTGAGATCGTGCATGAATATGTCCCCCGCGGGTCTCATTGAGACCCGCATGTCCCTGCCGCTGGCGACCTGTCGGCCGCAAGGGAAGCTCCGCCGCGGCCGGTGCAAATCTGCACCTTGATTGCCGCGCCCTTGCCCCCTCCATTCTTCGCGGCGGAAACGAGGATGGCCGCAGGTATGCGGATTGGAAAAGAAGGGCGATCGACAAGTGATTGGAAAACAATGAAGAGAGAAGAGTTGGAGGCGCTACGCGCCAAGGCAAGTTGCGAAGCCGTGCTGGAACGAGCCGGTTATGAAATCGATCTCAAAGAAAGCACGCGCCGCGCCGTCAAATACCGGCGTAGCGGCAGCATTGTCATTGTCACGCATGACGGGCGCGGCTGGTTCGATCCGCTCAGTGACGAAAAGGGCGATGTCTTCGGGCTTGCCATGTTCCTGGTAGGAGTTCCATTCCCGTCCGCAATAAAAGCGGTCGCGTCAATTGTCGGGTATCAACTCTCCCGGCCGGAATGGAGGTCCTCGCGGTCTTCAGTGCCAGTAAAAGACATTTGCGATCGTTGGCGCAGCCGGCCCACGCCTTCGCCCGGATCCGGTGCCTGGCGCTATCTGTGCCGGGCGCGCGAGATCCCGACTGCCATCGCCGGACAGGCTATTCGAGAGGGTGTCCTGCGGGAAGGACCCTTCGGCAGTATGTGGGCGGCCCATGTCGATAGCGAGGGTCGCGTCGTCGGCTGGGAAGAGCGCGGTCCCGACTGGCGTGGCTTTGCCACCGGGGGTTCGAAGGTTCTCTTCCGTTTTGGACCAAGCGATGCCTCTCGTCTCTGCGTTACCGAGGCCGCGATCGACGCGATGAGCCTTGCAGCGCTCGAGGGCTCGCGCGAGCAAACTCTCTATCTCAGCACTGGCGGTGGGTGGTCTCCGGCGACAGATGCGGCGCTTGCCGAACTTGCGGTGCGCCCGGGCCTGACACTGGTCGCGGCCACGGATGCCAATTCCCAAGGGGATGTCTATGCAGAACGATTGCGGACGCTCGCCGAGGCATCCGGCTGCCACTGGCAGCGGTTACGTCCGCCGGCGGAGGATTGGAACGAGGTTCTCCAAAACAGGGAGAGGGAAAAATGGGAAATGAAGAGCGAGAAGAACAACGAGGCCTGCCGCATGCGCGCCGGCCGCATCAAGGGAGGCTCCGCCCGGCATGCGCCGGCCCTTGACCCGGCCGGACACGAGGCCGGCAGAGCGGAAGGGGTCATGAAGGACTGAAGAGAATGGCAAGGTCGAAACGACTTGTGCTGCCTTCGGTCCAACCCCCCGAAAGGATCAAGCTGATGACCTCGAGAGCCCTTCCCCGCAAAATCTTTCAAGGAGCGGCCAAGCGTGCCGACATGTTCCGGATGTTCGACAGGCACGCGATGCGCCCCGACCGCTTTGCTGGCGACCAATCCGCCGTCTATGCCGGCGAATGGTTTGAGATCGACGAGACCTCCTACTCCTATATGCTCGACATTCTACCGCCGCTCTGGATGCGTGGACCGATCTTTGCGATGCGAGAGTTCATGACCGGTTCGGTGACATCGGTGTTTTACGCGATCCGGATCGATGAAGCGGTCCGTTATTTTCACACCTACTGCGACCTCTCGGACCCGAACTCTGTGGAGGCGATGCGGACCGCGATCGTTAACCGCGAAACCCGACCAGTCCGGGCGATGAGCCGCGAAGAACGGCTCGAGCATATCTGGAGCACGACCACCGACGTCTATCGAGGCTATGCCAGCGCGCGTTGGCCCAAGCCCATGCAAGGACATCGCGCGGTGATGCTCTACGGTGGCAGTGAAGGAAGCTTTCTGAAATCGCTCGACACCCTGTCTGACAACGAGATCGCGGCCAAGCTGCCGGTGCATCTACGCCACCTCCCCTCAGCCCTGGCCGCCTGAGCCAGATCATCATTCGCAAACTCCGCGCCGAAAGCGGTCTTCTCGGTGGCCGAGCGATGGCGCACGCACTCATTTCAAGGAGCTTTCCCATGAGCAACGATCCATTTACATCAGACATGTTCGGCTCGAGCGTGCTTTCGTCCGGCCTCGGACTTGGCGTGACAGCGTTCGGCGGGTTCTCACCTGATGCCGCCAATGACGACGATCCGGATCCCCTGCCGCCAGCACCTGCACCCGCCCTCGCCGTCGCTGCCACGCCTGCCCGGCGCGCGAGGCTTCGGGCAAACTTCTATCTCGATAGCGACCGCGGGCTTGCCGCCTCCTGGAAAGATCGCGCCCGCGCCAATGTCGCAGCGATCCTCGTCGCCGACGGCATTGCCAAGCAGGATCGGCCGGCGACACCCAAGGAGCAGGCGCAGTTGATCCGCTTCACCGGCTTCGGCGCCGGCGAACTGGCCAACAGTATGTTCCGTCGACCGGGCGAGGTCGATTTCTGCCAGGGCTGGGACGATATTGGTTCTTCGCTCGAGACCGTGGTTTCCGAGAGCGACTACGCGTCGCTTGCCCGCTGCACCCAATATGCGCATTTCACGCCGGAGTTCATCATCAGGGCAATCTGGACTGGGGTCCAGAAACTGGGCTGGCGCGGCGGCCGGGTGCTGGAACCTGGCATCGGCACGGGGCTGTTCCCTGCACTGATGCCGGAGCCATTTCGCGACGCAGCCTTTGTGACCGGGATCGAGCTTGATCCGGTCACCGCCCGCATCGCCCACTTTCTCCAGCCGAAGGCGCGGATCATCAATGGCGACTTTGCCCGTACCGATCTGGCTCCGATCTACGATCTCGCCATCGGCAATCCGCCCTTCTCCGATCGCACCGTCCGCTCGGATCGCGCTTACCGGTCGCTTGGCCTTCGTTTGCACGACTATTTCATCGCCCGGTCGATTGACCTGCTGAAGCCCGGTGCGCTCGCCGCCTTCGTCACATCGCATGGCACCATGGACAAGGCCGATACAACGGCACGGGAGCATATCGCCAGATCCGCCGACCTAATCGCGGCAATCCGGCTGCCCGAAGGCAGCTTTCGCCGTGACGCCGGCACGGATGTCGTCGTCGACATCCTGTTCTTCCGCAAGCGGAAGCCCGGAGAGCCGGAGGGAAATCAGCTGTGGCTCGATGTCGATGAGATCAGGCCGGCCACCGACGAAGAAGGCGCCATCAGGGTCAATCGCTGGTTTGGTCGGCATCCGGACTTCGTGCTCGGCACACACGCCCTGACCTCCGGCCTGTTCGGCAAGACCTACACATGCCGGCCCCGCGATGACGAGGATCTCGACGCCGCGCTCGCCGCTGCAATCGATCTATTGCCGGCCGATCTCTATGACGGCGAGCCGACACCGATCGATATCAATCTGGAAGACGAGCTCGGCGATGTCGTCGATCTGCAGCCGAAGGGCGGGACTGTTCGCGAGGGCAGCTTCTTCATCGATCGGTCAAAGGGCCTGATGCAGATGATCGACGGATCGGCCGTGCCGGTCACCGTCCGCAAGGGTCGCTCAGGCGATGGGGTCCCGGAAAAGCACGTCCGGATCATCTCAAAATTGATCCCGATCCGCGATGCAGTGCGCGAGGTCCTGAAGGCGCAGGAAACCGATCGGCCATGGCGCGATCTCCAAGTGCGATTGCGCATCGCCTGGTCGAGTTTTGTGCGCGATTTCGGGCCGATCAACCACACAGTCGTGTCCGTTCAAGAGGATATCGAGACCGGCGAGGTCAAGGAAACGCATCGCCAACCGAACCTCGCACCGTTCCGCGACGATCCCGATTGCTGGCTTGTCGCCTCGATCGAGGACTACGATCTGGAGACGGACACGGCGAAACCGGGGCCGATTTTTTCCGAACGCGTGATTGCTCCGCCGGCCGCACCAACGATTACCTCACCTGCCGATGCGCTCGCCGTCGTGCTGAATGAACGAGGCCACGTCGATATCGACCATGTCGCCGAGCTGCTGCACAGCGATCCTGCTGATGTGGTCGACGAGTTGGGCGAGGCCATCTTCCGTGATCCGGCCGATGGATCGTGGAAGACGGCAGAAGGATATCTTTCAGGGGCCGTCCGCACGAAGCTCGCCGCCGCGCAGGCTGCGGCCGAGCTCGACCCCGCCTATGAGCGTAATGTCCGCGCCCTCCAGGAGGTCCAGCCGGCTGATCTCCGGCCATCCGACATCACAGCCCGGCTCGGCGCACCTTGGATCCCGCCCGCCGATGTCGTCGCCTTCGTCAGGCAAAAGATGGAGGCGGAAATCCGCATCTACCACATGCCGGAGCTTGGGTCCTGGACTGTGGAGGCACGGCAGCTCGGTTATAGCGCCGCTGGCACATCTGAATGGGGAACCAGCCGCCGCCATGCAGGCGATCTGCTCGCCGATGCACTGAATAGCCGAGTGCCTCAGGTCTTCGACGTGTTCAAGGATGCGGACGGAGAGCGCCGAGTCCTCAATGTCGTTGACACCGAAGCCGCGCGTGACAAGCTGCAGAGGATCAAGCAGGCGTTTCAGGACTGGGTCTGGACTGATCCGGATCGCACCGACCGGCTGGCCCGTGATTACAATGATCGCTTCAACAATATCGCGCCGCGGAAATTCGACGGCTCCCACCTGAAACTCCCTGGCGCCTCTGGCGCCTTTGTTTTGTATGGGCACCAGAAACGCGGCATATGGCGGATCATAGCCGATGGCTCGACCTATCTCGCTCACGCCGTCGGCGCCGGCAAGACGATGACGATGGCTGCCGCGATCATGGAACAGCGACGGCTCGGCTTGATCGCCAAGGCGATGCTGGTCGTGCCTGGCCATTGCCTGGCGCAGGCCGCCCGCGAGTTTTTAGGCCTCTATCCGAATGCCCGCATTCTCGTCTCTGACGAAACCAACTTCACCAAAGATAAGCGTGCTCGCTTCCTGTCACGGGCGGCAACCGCGACCTGGGACGCGATCATCATCACGCATTCGGCCTTCCGCTTCATCGCCGTGCCCTCTGCCTTCGAACACGAGATGATCCAGGATGAGTTGCAGCTTTATGAGGACCTGTTGACCAAGGTTGACAGCGAAGACCGCGTCTCGCGCAAGCGCCTAGAGCGGCTAAAGGAAGGTCTTCAGGAGCGGCTCGAAGGCTTGGCGACCCGCAAGGATGACCTGCTGACTATTTCGGAAATCGGCATCGACCAGATCGTCATCGATGAGGCGCAGGAATTCCGCAAGCTGTCTTTCGCCACCAATATGTCGACGCTGAAGGGCATCGATCCGAATGGATCGCAGCGGGCCTGGGATCTCTATGTGAAGTCCCGCTACATCGAAACGAGGAACCCTGGCCGGGCGCTCGTGCTTGCCTCCGGCACGCCGATCACCAATACGCTTGGCGAGATGTTCTCCATCCAGCGCCTGCTCGGTCATGCGGCACTTTCTGAGCGCGGGCTGCACGAATTCGACGCCTGGGCATCGTGCTTCGGCGACACGACCACCGAACTCGAAATTCAGCCATCGGGAAAATACAAGCCGGTCAGCCGCTTTGCCTCCTTCGTCAACGTGCCGGAGCTGATCGCCATGTTCCGCTCGTTCGCGGATGTCGTGATGCCTGAGGATCTGCGGCAATTTGTGAAGGTCCCTGACATCTCGACCGGCCGGCGGCAGATCCTGACTGCCAAGCCGACGGCACTGTTCAAGACTTATCAGCAGACCCTCGGCAGCAGGATCAAGGCGATCGAGCAGCGTGAGGGTCCCGCCAAGCCCGGCGATGACATTCTTCTCTCCGTCATCACTGATGGGCGCCATGCGGCAATCGACATGCGCTTCGTCATGCCGGCGGCCGACAACGAGGAGAATAACAAGCTCAATCTGCTCGTGCGCAATGCCCATCGGATCTGGAAGGAAAACGGGGAAGCCATCTATCGGCGCCCCGATGGCAAGGATTTTGAGCTACCGGGCGCTGCCCAGATGATCTTTTCCGATCTCGGCACGATCAATGTCGAGAAGTCCCGCGGTTTCTCTGCCTATCGCTTCGTCCGCGACGAGCTGATCCGGCTCGGCGTGCCGGCATCGCAAATCGCCTTCATGCAGGACTACAAGAAGACCGAAGCCAAGCAGCGACTGTTCGGTGATGTGCGCGCTGGCAAGGTCCGTTTCCTGATCGGCTCGTCTGAAACGATGGGCACGGGGGTCAACGCCCAGCTTCGGCTGAAGGCGCTCCATCACCTCGATGTGCCATGGCTGCCATCGCAGATCGAACAGCGAGAAGGCCGGATCGTCCGTCAGGGCAACCAGCACGACGAGGTCGATATCTTCGCCTATGCCACCGAGGGTTCGCTCGATGCCAGCATGTGGCAGAATAACGAGCGCAAGGCCCGCTTCATTGCCGCGGCTCTGTCGGGAGATACCTCGATCCGGCGGCTCGAAGACGTTGGCGAGGGGGCGGCCAACCAGTTCGCCATGGCCAAGGCGATCGCATCCGGCGATGAACGGTTGATGCAGAAGGCGGGCTTGGAGGCCGATATCGCACGGCTCGAACGGCTGCGGGCCGCCCACGAGGACGATCAATACGCCGTCCGCCGGCAGATGCGCGATGCAGAGCGCGAAATCGAGGTCTCAACCCGGCGGATCGACGAAATCGGCCAGGACATCGCGCGGCTACAGTTGACCACCGGTGATACCTTCACCATGACGGTGTTCGGTAAACAACATGCCGAGCGCAAGGAGGCTGGCCGCGCGTTGATGAAGGAGATACTCACACTGCTACAGCTCCAGCAGGAGGGTGAAGTTCATCTGGCGACGATCGGCGGCTTCAATCTCGTTTATGATGGTGAGCGGTTCGGCAAGGGCGACGGCTATCGCTACGAGACGCTGCTTCGGCGTACCGGTGCGGACTACGAGATCGATCTGGCGATCACGGTCACGCCGCTCGGTGCCATCTCCCGACTTGAGCATGGCCTTGATGGCTTCGAAGAGGAGCTGCGTCAGTATCGTCGGCGCCTCGAGGAGTCCGAGCGCCGCCTGGTTTCGTATCAGTCGCGCATCGGCGGTGCATTCCAGTTCGGCGATGAGCTCGGTGCTAAAAGGAAGCAACTTCGCGACGTCGAGGAGCAACTGGCGGCCTCCGCTATCGCTGATGCAGAACCGATTGCTGCATGAGAACGCATGCCCGGGCTGGCCCCGCGGCCCGGCTCCAGTCCCGTCGCTGCGATGATGAGGTCGAGACTTGTAATTTCTCGACCTCATCCATGTCTGATGATCACTTCCCGTTCAGATGCTGTCCTGCAAATGGCGCTTGGCCATGGCTTTCGGAGTCGTCCGGGTTAGACAAAGGGCGCTCCCCTCGCCGGTCGAGCGCCCTTTTTGCGCTTTCGTTTCCTGGCAAGGTCCTGCGTGCCATTCGCGCCGCAGCGTGCGCGGGCCAGCCCTTCAATAAGGGAATGGAGGAGAAGGAGGAGGGAAAGAACCGATTGCTGATCGATCCTCCTGCCGACGCAGCTGCTCAACCGCCACCTGCGCCATCCCGGCTACTCGTCCTTCGCAGGGCTGTCAGCCCCGCTTGTTCTTCGCAGCAGGGATGCTCGGTCGCAGTTGCGTCAGTCCGGCCGATCAGCGGTCCGGGAGATGTCTTCGAGAAAAATGAAGACAGGAAAGGCTGGCATGGCGCCGGTCCGGAACTCTCTAGACAAGGACAAATCCCATGCAGATCATCAAGGTTGACCCGCGCGCTCTGAAGGAAAACCCCGACCGGATGCGCCAGTCGAAGTCGTCGCCGCAGGCCGATGCGCTGATGCTGGCGACGATCAAGGCCGTCGGCATCGTTCAGCCGCCGGTGGTCGCACCGGAAACGGATGGCGGAAATGGTTATATCATTGACGCTGGCCATCGCCGGGTGCGCCTTGCCATCGCGGCCGGTCTCGAAGAAATCGAAATCCTCGTCGTTGCTGCAGCCAACGACAACGGCGCGATGCGTTCCATGGTCGAGAACAGCGTTCGCGAAGCGCTCAATCCGGTAGACCAATGGCGAGGTATTGAACGCCTTGTTGCACTAAGCTGGACAGAGGAAGCGATCGCCGTCGCTCTCGCTCTTCCCGTCCGCCAGATCCGCAAGCTGCGCCTGCTCGCAAATGTGCTTCCAGCCATGCTCGAACAAATGGCGCTCGGCGATATGCCGTCCGAGCAGCAGTTGCGGGTGATCGCAGCGGGGGGCCAGGTCGACCAGAAGGAGGTCTGGAAAGCGCACAAGCCCAAGAAGGGCGACACGGCGCCATGGTGGCAGATCGCCAATGCGCTGACGAAAAAGCGCATGTATGCCAAGGACGCGAGCTTCGGTGACGATCTGGCTCAGGCCTACGGCATCGAATGGGTGGAGGATCTCTTCGCACCGGCCGACGAGGACGGCCGCTACACCTCCAATGTCGAAGGTTTTCTTGGCGCCCAGCACGAATGGATGACGAGCAACCTGCCGAAGCGCGGCGCGATCGTCGAGGTCAACAGCTGGGGCCAGCCGGAACTGCCGAAGAAGGGATCCCAAGTTTACGGCAAGCCGTCCAAGTCCGACCATACGGCGCTCTACCTCGATCGTGACGGCAAGGTCCAGACGGTGCATTACCGCATGCCCGAGGCGGCGAAGCCGAAGGGTGCTGTTGGCGACGGATCGGTCACTGGCGGCGATGAAACCGACGCAGTCGCCACGCCGAAAGCCCGGCCCGACGTCACGCAGAAGGGCCACGACATGATCGGCGATTTCCGCACCGATGCCCTGCACGATGCACTCGGTCGCGCGCCGATCGAGGATGATATGCTGCTGGCGCTGATGGTCCTGGCCTTCGCCGGCCAGAATGTCCGCATCGACTCCGGCGCAGATGGCACCTTCTACGGCGGCAAGCGCTTCTCGCGCCATGTCGTGGGCTTGTTTGACGAGCATGGCAAGCTCGCCTTCGATCAGGATACGCTTCGGGTTGCGGTTCGCTCCGTGCTGATCGACGTCCTCTCTTGCCGGCGGGGCATGTCGAACAGCGGCATGGTCGCGCGCATCGCCGGCGAGGCTATCGGCGCTGACGAATTCCTTCCGAACATGGGCTCAGAGGACTTCCTCTTGTGCCTGTCGCGGCAGGCACTGGAAGCGTCTTGCGCCGAGGCATCGGTCCAGCCGCGCCCGAAGGTCCGCGAAACCCGCGCCGCACTCGTGGAGCATTTCGCAAACGAACACTTCGTCCATCCGTCAGGTCGCTTCGCACCGCCGGCTGACGAACTGCTCGACTGGATCCGGGCAGGCTCTGCCACAGATGTCGTCGGCGCCAGGTCGCGCGACGACGGCCGCGCTGATGATCCCGCTGAGGACCAGGATGGGGAGATCGACAGCGATATAGAACGGGAAGGTATGCAGGGGGCAGACCGCCCCGATGACGCTGAGCTTGACGAGGACTTCGATCAGAGGGCTGCAGCATGACCGCCGCCCTCAATTCGAACATCGCAGCATCCACCCCCGATCTTTCGGGGGCGGAGTTTGCCACCAGCGCGGACGGCGTGCCCGTGGCCCGCATCGGTAATCTGGTCCTTGCCATGGTCACATCACCCAGCGGCCTTGCTTTTGTTGCAAGCGCCGGTGCGATCCGTCGGCCACTTGCCGATCTGACGCGGGCAGATTTCATCGGGCATGACGGCCGGGTGGCGGATGAAGCGGAATTCCGTGCGCGCGTCGCCGAGACCGCTGGTCACAAACGCGATCTGGCCAAGCTGCACCGCGTGCAAACCCGCATGTCGGTAAGCACACCATGGGGCGGATCGCAGATGGCGGTTGTCTATGCAGAGGGCGTTGTCGCTTACCTGACATCAGGGCAAGGCGGCTTCCATCTGTCGACAGGGCGCAATGCCAAGGTCCATCCGCTGCTGCGCAAGAATATGCCCTGGTACGAGGAAGACTGCGAATGGGCGATCGTCGCGATAAGTTTCCCGGACCTGTTCACCGCCTATGAGCGGTCGATGGCAGGAAAGACCATCCGCAATACCTGGCCCCACTTCTGGGAGAAAATCCATGGCCGCTCGCTCGCCGAGGGTGAGAGCTGGGTCAAGGATCGCCGAGCGTTCGATCAGCGCCATGCTGCGGACTACATCGTTATGTCGGCAATCTTGTCCGATCAGCGCCCCGGCATGACGGAGGTCGTGGCGAAGATCGGCGGGGGCCATATCCGGGGTGGTGAAGAACGCCGCTTTCTGGTGGCAAGCGACGAATATGCGGTGCGGGGGCGGTTCGGCTTCGTCATCGATCTCGCTCGTCACGCTGAATATGACGGGCCGTCCTCCTTCATTGGCTGGCGAAACCAGGGGGATGAGTCATGATCGACATCCGCACGTCGAAACCTCTGGCGAAAGCAATCGGCGCCCGGCGCGAGACCCAGCGGCATCTCGATTGTCTGACCCGTCAGATTGCGGCGCGCGCCGGGAGACAGGCGACCACGGTGAAGGTCCGGAGCCGCGCGCGGCGCCGGTCCAGTCCCCGTCTCTACCATCGGGAGCTCGTCGACCGCTTTGCCTTCGAGCGCTGGGTCGAACTCGACACGATCGCCTGCAGGCTAGCGATGCAGGAGCAGGTCATCGGGGCGTTCCAGCATCGCGACCGCGATCCTGTGCTGCATCCGGCGATATAGGAGGACCGGAGGCGAAAGGACCTGGCGATGTCCTTACCCGGCTTCGATGTCATCGTTATGGGGGGCTTGGCCATGTCTGTCGCTTGCCTTGGGATTGATATCGGACCAGTGCCGGACTGCCCTTCTTGTTCGCTGCGGTCTGAACCGGCGGCCGGTCGTTTCAAGGCCGCTGTCGCGCCGCGGGGCGGCCGATCCAGCCTCTCTGCGCGAGGGCAGGCTCGCGGTCTGCTCAGGTCAAGACCTGCTGGCCCGCAACCCTGCCCTGCTGGCTCAGCCGGATCGGACCTGTGAAGCCGCCCGTCCCTTGCCGGTTCTTGGTCGTCCGCATCGAAGGGCAGACCGGCACGGGCCGGAACCGCTTCGGAAGCCAAGGAAGGAACAGACATGGCCAAGCCCTCTACCCCCAATCGCTCCAACACCAGGTCGTCGCAATCCCGCCGCGGTACCACCATCGAAATGGTCCGCCTCTCCTGCCCCGACGCCACCCAGGCATTCAAGATCGCGACAAGCTTTGGCACGGCAGTCGTCGACAGCGATGGCATCCGCAGCCTTCACGAGCGGTTGATCGTCGAGACCGCCGAAAGCCTGTCCGAAGGCCTCGGCGAGAAGGCGATGCAGATCCACCTCCAGCGCATCGTCGGGGCCTTCGTCGGATCCGCGCATGGCGCCGGGCAATTCTACTCCCGCGCCGTCACCGAGGCGCGCGATGCCACGGCCAAGGCGTCCAACGACGCCCGCGATGAGGACCTCGACGGTCCGGTCGGCTATGACAGCGCCGCCCAGCGCAAGCGGGAGTTCGCGGCCGACATGGGTGTCCAATCGCACGCGCTGCGCATGGCAGCCGAGGGCGCAGTCGCGGCTTACGAACAGGTCATCGGCGAGACCTGGAAGCCCTTCGACAGGCCGGTCGAAAATCCGGGCGCATCGCTCGACCGCAAAGCCGCGGAAGCTCAGTTGGCCGCTTTCGGATAACACATTGGCGGGGTCGCACCCCGCCCCTTCCTTGTTGTTCCTTGGCTGGCGCCTGCATGCGCCGGCCTTGTCTCAGGTCGAAAACGAAAGCTGGATGTGCGCCTATAGCGGCCCGTCCCGCTCGGCGGTCCTGCAGGAGCCGGGCACCCATGCAACGGCTTTGCCGTCCTCCACGCTGTTGCGGCCGTTCCGGTGCATGGCTGCACCATCGGCCCCTGACTTCGGACCTCCGTGACGGACCGCGACAGGCGCGGTCCTGAGAAAAGGAAAAGAAGTCATGACAAAGAAATCGGAATCGGACCGTGCGGATATCTATACGCGGATCACCGATCGGATCGTTGAAGATCTCGACCAAGGGGTTCGTCCCTGGATGAAACCATGGAGCGCCGCCAACACGCATAGTCGCATCAGCCGACCGATGCGCCACAATGGCCTCCCCTATTCCGGCATGAACGTGCTGCTCCTGTGGTCGGAGCAGGTATCGCGGGGGTTCTCCTCCTCGATGTGGATGACCTTCAAGCAGGCTCTCGAACTGGGCGGGGCCGTGCGGAAGGGCGAAACGGGCTCGACCGTCGTCTTCGCCAGCCGTTTCACCAAGTCAGTGGCCGACGGAAACGGCAATGATATCGACCGGGAGATTCCGTTCCTGAAGGCATATTCTGTGTTCAATATCGAGCAGATCGGTGGTTTGCCCGACACGTATTATGCCCCGCTGGCCAAGGTGTTGGATCCTGTCGAGCGAATAGAGTGCGCCGATCTCTTTTTCCGCAACACCGGCGCCGCGATCCGGCAGGGCGGCAACCAAGCCTACTACTCGCCGATCA
This sequence comes from Velazquezella soli, assembly GCF_977018685.1. NCBI lineage: Bacteria > Pseudomonadati > Pseudomonadota > Alphaproteobacteria > Hyphomicrobiales > Rhizobiaceae > Velazquezella > Velazquezella soli. The sequence goes on along the minus strand of NZ_CDRNXF010000002.1, from coordinate 269,777 downwards.
AGGACTATATCCAGATGCCGCCCTTCGAGGCGTTCTGTGATGCTGCCGGATACGCGGCTGTCCTCAGCCATGAGGCGACCCACTGGACAGCGGCAGAGCACCGCGTCGGACGCGACCTGTCGCGCTATGCGAAGGACCGGACGGACCGTGCCCGAGAAGAACTCATTGCTGAGCTCGGCAGCTGCTTCCTTTGCGCCGATCTCGGCATCGCCCCGGAGCTTGAGCCGCGGCCGGACCATGCGTCCTATCTGCAGTCGTGGCTTTCAGTGCTGGCCAATGATAAGCGGGCGATCTTCCAGGCGGCGGCCCATGCGCAGCGTGCCGTGAGTTTCCTGCATTCCTTGCAGCCGGAAGCGGATGTGAAGGCTGCGGCCTGACGTTCAGGCGCGGCCGTCACCACCGGCGGCGGCCGCGTGATCCTCATCCCGTTTGTCCTTCAGACCTTGTGCGATGTGAGCATCCAGCTTTCCCCAGATCGACGGTTTTTGAGCGTCGGCTTTGGGTTTGCGGGACGGTTTGCGCTCAATGATGAACGGCTTGGTCTGCTGACGCATTGATCCTCCAGGCGGCGATTCGCGATTGCAACGATATCGCACGGGGTAAGTTGGGCAAGTGGGCCGATGATGCGAGGGGCTCGTGTCCCCGACTGAAGCAAGCAACGACGGTCGAAGCGGGGGATGGCGCAAGATGCCATTCGTGCCTGGGCGAGTGCGGCGGAACACCATTGCCATATCCCTTCACGTCAGAGTTTCCGGCAACCCATTTGCGGGCTCGATGAGGCATGTCTGACCGGAGACCGGCTGCGCCTCGATCGTCTTCCCGCAACGGCAAGCCGCAGATTTCTTACCCCGGAAGGCTGCCCCTTCCTCCTCGCCCACTAACAAATCTGCGACTTGCCGCCCTCCATTTCATTACGGCCCTATTGGGTGCGGTCCGATCGTCACCGGTCTTTTGACAGCTATCGAGGTCGCGATGGGCGCGGCCCGAATACGAGAAAAGGAATACGACAATGGCAACCATCGGCACATTCAACTCCACCGAAAACGGCTTCACCGGCTCCATCCGCACGCTCGCCCTCAACGTCAAGGCTCGCATCGCCCGGGTCGAGAACCCCTCCGACAAGGGCCCGCAGTTCCGCGTCTACGCCGGCAGCGTCGAGCTAGGTGCCGCCTGGCAAAAAACCTCCGAACAGGGCCGCGACTACCTTTCGGTCAAGCTCGACGATCCGAGCTTTCCAGCTCCGATCTACGCAACGCTCGCCGAGGTCGAGGGCGAGGATGGCCTCCAGCTCATCTGGTCCCGCCCGAACCGGGACTGATTGACACCACGAGGCTCCGCCACCGGCGGAGCCTTCTCCTCTTCCGAAAATCAAAGCCGGACCCGGCATCGAGCCAGGTCCGGCTTTTTTGGTGGCATACGGAAACGGGGGATAGCTGCTCAGATCTGTCGAGGATGCCGGGCCGTAATGACGGCCTCAAGGACGAGCGGTTCCCCCAATTTCGCGCGAACGCTCGAAGAGCGCCCACACGAAATCGGCTCCCCCACTCGCCGCCGCTGGCGGTCGCATCCGCGATCCCTGACCCCGCCATCCCGTCCCGCCCTGCGAAATCGTCTTTCACAAACTCAAGGAGATGAGACGATGACGATTGAACAGCACATCGAAGAACTGCGGGCCGAGCTGAAGACCGCTTGCGACGCTGCGGAGCGCCGCGAGATCCAGACCGAGCTGGACCTGGCTCAATCGGAGTTGGCAATCATCACGGCAGAGCAGGACGGTAGCGTCGATGCCGGGCCGCCCTTCTGAGGGCGGTAGACTACACAGCCAGGCGTTGTCTCTGTGTAAGATGTCGAAAGGTGGAGACATTGCACGGTGTCCTGTCGAGTGAGGTCATCGACATCAGGGATGTTGCAGTCCGGTCGTCGGGCAGCAACTCATCGCCATCAGAATTTTCCCCGCCGCTTCGCGTCTCCTTGCGCGCCAAAATTCAGCTGTCGATAAGTCCTCCGCTTCGCTGCGGCCGTACCGATGCAACCCTCCTTGTCCCGGCCTGCGGCCGATCCCTGCGATGTCCGCAATCGACAAGGAGAAACCACCATGCAACGCCTCGCACAATTCCTGGCCGCCACAGGTCGCAAGCTTTCTTCCCTTGGCAAGGTGATCGGCCACTTTTTCCGCAAGGGCAAACTCGGCCTGAAGCTCGCGATCAAGATCCCGTTCTTCGTCGAGATCGAGATCTCCTTTGAAACAGATTGGAGCAGGCGCCGATAACGGCGTTGTGCAACGGCCAGCAATCGTGGGCCGGTTTCAGCACCAGGGCTGTCTACGGCCCGTCCAGGTTCTGGCCAGGCCTTCCGATACGAGGATATCGCCGAGGCTCCTGCCGTCACGGATGAGGACGCGGAGCTTGCGACCGTATCTGTCTTCGTCGCGTCCGGGCCATGCGCGAAGCTTGAAGGAACCCTGATTGACCAGTTCGATCAGGCGATCGGTCGCTCGATTTCCGAGCGCCAGCTCCGTTGCGCATTTCGGCTCACTGATCTCGGGAGCGTCGATATCGGCAATGCGGATTTTTGCGCCCTCAATCCAGAGCGTATCTCCGTCCACGACGCAGGTGACGCGATCACCAACGAAACATTTCCGGTATGTTGTCTCCGGACTGATGACCATACTTGCAGCCTCAGCGACTGCAGCGATCCCAAATATGTGGGCGCCCAACGCGCAGCCGGAAAAAGATACTGCGATCGCGACGATGATCTTTTTCACGGGATAACGGACCTCTGGCCGAAGGCTATGGTCATTCTTCTGCAATTCAATGGTTCTCAATTTGAGTTCGATCCGTCAGAGATGGTTTTCATATCGCTCTTCGGTGAAGCTGGCGCTAAGGCCGCTGCAAGCTGTCCCGGTACGTATGTTGCGCCGAGTTGATTGTACGGTATCCCCGGTGGCGTTTTCGCCTGACGAGATCAAGGAACAATTCAACCGCGTCTTTCTCTTGCTCGAAGTGATGAACCTTTAGCTGGCCTCTGGTTCCGATGCGTCCCCAGCGCCGCATAAGACAGGCCTCTCCGAAGAGGGTCGGTTCGATCGACATGGCATAGAAGCGCGCCATGTTGTTCTCGGCGTCCGTGCGTTCGATATAGAGGCGATATGGCTGGGCGATCATGGTGAGAGAATCGCGCGATCGGGCCCATGCGTCCAACGAGAGTTGTGAATCGATGGTCGCGGAACGATTCAGTTTTGTGAAGTATGGACTGAAGGAGCGCGGGGCGGTCCGCCTTTGGCGTACGGCTCTATTCGCTGAAGCAAACGAAGCCCGGCTGTGGTCTTCGCCGATCCCGGTAACGATCCTCCCGCGATAGCCGACTGCCATTGATCAGTATCCCAGGTAAACGAGAATATCGGCGCCGCAATCGTTGGCTTACTGGTCTGGCTGAGCGATGACATCACCGGTCGTGACATCTACTAAAGCCCTATCGCTATTGCGAACGATTGCCTCAATTTGATGGATGCGGCATTCTTCGATGGCCGCTTCTGCCGTGACCTGTGCCTCGCAGGCTTCCCAATATCTCATCTCCCGATCTCCGGATCTGGGTTCTCCCTCAGACCTTGATTTCCAATGGTCAACGGTTTCCATGGAAGCGGTTATCGCCAACGCAGGACTTCATGTCGGCTCGCCGGAACCACATCGCGCGACCGCATCGAAGCGGCGCATTTCCCCCGGTGAACACAATCTGCTCATCGGCACGCATGCGCAGGACTTCGTGCGGCTGGATCAATGGTCGGCTGGCAAGTTGCTTTGATCGGGTTCGTGACGAACCCCTCGCCTGAAAGCTGCGGCTGACCTGGTCGATCTCGACCGTCGTTGTTCCACAACGCCGGGAGATATAGTCCGCGGTCTCCGGATCGTTGATCGCTGAGAAACTGATCCAGCTCGCGCTTTCGAACCACTTGCTGGTGGCGTCGCGTCCGCCATAGGTTTCGCGCATCTGGCCGATCGACTGATAGATCATCAGAAGCGTGATCCCGTACTTGCGGCCGGCATCGCGTGCCGTCTCAAGGATCCTCATGAAACCCAGGCGCGCGACCTCGTCGAGAAGGAGCAGAGCGCGTCCCGGCATCGCTCCGTCACGATTATAAATGGCGTTCAGGAATGAGCCAATGATTACCCGCGCCAGACCTCCATGGGTCTCCAGCGTTTTAAGATCCAGGGCGACGAACACGTCGGTCTTTCCCGACGCGATGTCATCGGTCGAAAAGGTCGAACCGGACACGAGACCGGCATAGTTCGGATAGCTCAGCCAATGTGTTTCTTTGATCGCATTGGCATAGACGCCGGAGAAGGTTTCGGGCGTCATGTTCACGAACGCTGCCACGTTCTCCTTCACAAAATCGGACTCGGAGTTGTCGTAGATTTCCTGAAGACGCGCGCGCAGCTTCGGCTCCGGTTCCGATAGGTTCATGCGCACTGTCCGCAGCGTCTGATCCTTTTTTTCCGTATGACCGGAGAGGCAGACATCGGCGATGATCGCCGTCAGCAGCTGCAAGCCGGATGCCCGAAAGAAATCGTCCCGAACGCCGCTGGCGCGGCCGCTTTCGCTCATGATCCACGAGGCGACCGCAGCGATATCCTCTTCCTTCGTCCCGCCGTGCTGACCGATCCAGTCGAGGGCATTAAACCCGATATCCGGATCCTTCGGGTCGAGCACGAACACATCACGGCCGGCCTTAATTCGGTGCGCCTTGACCATCGGCGCCACCTCATTGGATGGATCAAGCACGATCAGCGTGCCGCCCCATTTCAGCGCCGTGGGGATCGTGACCGACGTTGTCTTGAAACCGCCGGAGCCGGCGAACACGATGCCATGTGACGATCCGAACGAACCATCGAAGCAGAGGAGCGGTGACTTGCCCCCGGCGCCCCATGTCTCAGGCTTATCGGCCCGAAACGAGAGTGCCGCCGTGCTGTCGCGATCGACACGATACCGCTCGCCGATCACGATGCCGCCACCCTCTGCGAACAGCTTCTCTGCTTCCGGCAGTTTCATCCATTCCGCCTCGCCATGCAGCGCGCGTTTACCGCGGATGCGTTTCGGCTCGGAACGCGAGAATGCGGCGTTGCCGATCACCGCGACGCGAAGCGCGAAGATGCCAGAGAAGAGAACCGCCGCAGCACCTGTCATCGTTGCCGGATCGATATAGGACAGGATCGACTTGGCCGCAGGCACCTGTCCGGCAAACTGCGAGAGCCGCATTCCTTCCCGAATGACGGCAAGCACGATCACGACGCCCGATCCTGCCCCGACGCCGCACCCTGCCGTCTTGATGTTGACCGATCCCTGGGCACTGAGGAGAAAGATAAGTGCGATCGCAGCACTCGCCACATAGGGTAACGACAGGCCAATCCGGCTGAGCGTCAATTTCGCCTCCGCCGTTTTTCCGAACGTCGCGAGCCACTGTTCTATCCCCGGCAACGGGAGGGCGATGCCGATCATCATCAGCGGCGGGACAACGGCGAGCAGGATCCTATTCGCTGTCATTGCCAAATGCCTCCGCGCCGATTGCGATCAGACGGGATCGCTCCGCCTCATCGCCCTTGATCCTCGTCTTCGCTTCGATCAACAGGCCGAGCAACAGCGCGCGCTTTTCATAGCGCATCCCGGCTTTGACTATCAGGCCGCCCAGCTCGATCTTCTCACGAGCATCCTTCTTTCTGGCCTCTGCTGTGGTCAGCCGCTGCATACGTTCAAGCCTCGCCAGCCTGGCTCGTAGCCGCGCCAGCGCCGTTCGGCGTGGCCGACGATGTTCCGGTCGCTCCAGCGGCACCCTTTTCTTTTCCGTTCGATCCGACTTTGGTTCCGCGAAACCGCTTTGCAACGTCCTCGAAAGCTGCCTGAAGGTCGGCGTCGTCGACTTCGATCTCTCCAAGTCCGGCCTTCAGCGCAATGCGGCCGATGCGTTCGGCGTCACGCGTTTCCGCCTGCTTCAGCTGTTCCTGCAAGCGGGCAAGTTCTTCGCGGATTTTGGACGTTGGCTTCTTCATCGGGATGCAATCTCCAGTGATATCCGTGGAATGGTGGGATGAGAGTCCCCGATTTTTCCCCGGCAGGACAGGTACAAATTTGTACCTCGCCAAAGCGTCAGAATTTGGCGAATGATCCCGCCGCTCGACAAGAGCGGATCCAAGGGCGCAATTATACGTCGCTGACGCGACGTTCTGCTTTTGCCCCCTGGCGGGGCCACCTCTTGCGATCAACCTGTTGATTTCGTTCGCAAGAAGGAGCGCTCCACCCGTGGCCGTCCCGCATTTCTCAGTTAGCATCGTCACCCGTGGCTCTGGCCGCAGCGCAGTGCTGTCTGCGGCCTACCGGCACTGCGCCAGGATGGAGTATGAGCGGGAAGCACGCACAATCGACTACACCGGCAAGCAGGGTCTTTTGCACGAGGAGTTCGTCATCCCTGCCGATGCGCCAGACTGGCTACGCGTCATGATTGCCGATCGATCGGTCTCGGGAGCCTCGGAAGCGTTCTGGAACAAGGTCGAGGTGTTCGAAAAGCGGGTCGATGCCCAACTCGCCAAGGATGTGACCATCGCGCTGCCGACTGAGCTATCCTCCGAGCAGAACGTCGCGCTGATGCGGGACTTCATTGCCGAGCATATCACGACGAATGGTATGGTCGCAGACTGGGTCTATCACGATGCACCCGGCAACCCGCATGTCCACCTGATGACGACATTGCGGCCTCTGAGCGAGGACGGGTTCGGCGCCAAAAAGGTCGCGGTAACAGGACCAGACGGCCAGCCCATTCGCAATGATGCCGGCAAAATCGTCTATGAACTCTGGGCGGGTGGCACTGAGGACTTCAATGCTTTTCGTGATGGATGGTTTGCTGTCCAGAATCGGCACCTGGCGCTTGCGGGGCTCGATATCCGCATCGATGGCCGATCCTTCGAAAAGCAGGGTATCGACCTGACCCCGACCATTCATATCGGGGTCGGCGCCACCGCCATCGAGCGAAAATCGGAAATGGAAAACGGGCTGGCGACAGCCGGGTCACGGAAGCTCGAGCGGATCGAATTGCAGGAAGAGCGGCGCGCGGAGAACGTCCGGCGCATCCAGCGCAATCCCGGCATCGTGCTTGATCTCATTACTCGGGAGAAGAGCGTTTTCGACAACCAGGACGTGGCGAAAGTCCTCCATCGCTATGTCGACGACGCGGCTCTCTTCCAGAGCCTGATGGCGCGGATCATGCAGCATCTGGACGTGCTGCGTCTCGACCGTGAGCGTATCGACTTTACCTCCGGTGTCAGGACGCCAGCCCGCTATACGACGCGCGCGATGATCCGCCTTGAGGCTGAGATGGCAAACCGGTCGATATGGCTGTCCCAGCGATCATCGCATGGCGTCCGCCAGAAGATCATCGGGGCGGTGTTCGAGCGCCATGAGCGCCTCTCGGATGAGCAGAGAACGGCCATCGAGCATGTTGCAGGGCCAGAGCGGATTGCAGCCGTGATCGGCCGCGCCGGCGCCGGCAAAACCACAATGATGAAGGCGGCGCGCGAGGCCTGGGAAGCGGCCGGCTATCGTGTCGTTGGCGCCGCCCTGGCGGGGAAGGCGGCCGAAGGATTGGAAAAGGAAGCGGGTATTCTTTCCCGCACGTTATCCTCCTGGGAACTGCGCTGGGCCCAAGGTCGCGACCATCTCGACGACAAGACTGTCATGGTCCTCGACGAAGCCGGCATGGTCTCTTCGAAACAGATGGCGCTGCTTGTCGAAGAGGCAACGGCGCGCGGGGCAAAGCTCGTTCTCATCGGTGATCCCGAACAGCTGCAGCCGATCGAGGCAGGTGCCGCCTTCCGCGCCATCACTGAGCGCATCGGTTATGCCGAACTCGAAACCATCTATCGCCAGCGCGAGCAATGGATGCGCAACGCGTCGCTCGATCTCGCCCGCGGCAACATCGCCAAGGCTGTCGAGTCCTACAGCGCAAACGGTCGGATGATGGGATCGACATTGAAGTCACAAGCCGTCGAAAACCTTATTTTCGATTGGAACCGCGAGTACGATCCGGCCCGGTCCTCGCTGATCCTCGCCCACCTTCGCCGCGACGTGCGGATGCTCAATACCCTGGCGCGCGCCAAGCTCGTCGAGCGCGGGCTTGTCGATGGCGGTCACGCCTTCAAGACGGAACACGGTATCCGTCATTTCGCCGCCGGAGATCGGATCGTCTTCCTCAAGAATGAAAGCTCGCTTGGCGTCAAGAACGGCATGCTGGCCAAGGTGGTGGAAGCCACCCCGGGGCGTATCGTTGCCGAAATTGGTGAAGGCGAACATCGCAAAGCTATCAGCGTAGAGCAGCGGTTCTACAACAATGTCGATCATGGATATGCGACCACGATCCATAAGAGCCAGGGGGCGACCGTCGACAGGGTCAAGCTTCTGGCCTCGCTCTCCCTCGATCGTCACCTGACCTATGTGGCGATGACCCGTCATCGAGAGGATATCGGCGTCTATTATGGCTCGCGATCCTTCGCCAAGGCGGGTGGCCTTGCCGAGCTTTTATCGCGCACGAACTCAAAGGAAACGACGCTCGACTACGAGAAGGGCGCCTTCTATCGCGCGGCCCTTCGCTTCGCCGACGCGCGCGGCCTTCATCTGGTCAATGTCGCGCGCACCCTCGTTCGCGACCGCCTCGACTGGACCGCTCGACAGAAACAGAAGCTCTTTGATCTCACCGCCCGCCTGGCGACGATCCGCGCACAGCTCGGTCTCAAGGGCCCGAATACGCATGTGACCCCGAAACCCTTCATGGAGGAAAAGCCAATGGTATCAGGCATCACGACGTTCCCGAAATCGATCGACCAGGCCGTTGAGGATCGTCTGACTGCCGATCCCGGTTTGAAGAAGCAATGGCAGGAGGTCACGACACGCTTTACCCAGGTCTTCGCCGAGCCGGAGACCGCGTTCAAGGCGGTCAATGTCGATGCCATGCTGAAAGATCCGGCAAGAGCGCAGCCAACGCTTGCGAAGATCGCAGCCGAGCCGGAAAGGTTTGGAGCACTCAAGGGCAAGACCGGCATCTTCGCCGGAGCGACCGAGAAGGCCGCGCGCGACACGGCGCTTGTCAACGTGCCCGCCCTGGCGCGAAACCTCGAGCGATATGTGACGGCGCGGGCCGAGGCAGAGCGCAAGCATGAAGCGCAAGAGCGGGCAATCCGTCTCAAGGTCTCCGTCGACATCCCTGCCCTCTCTCCGTCGGCCAGGCAAACGCTTGAGCGGATCCGCGATGCGATCGATCGCAACGATCTTCCCGCCGGTCTCGAATATGCGCTGGCCGACAGAAACGTCAAAGCGGAACTAGAGGGCTTTGCCAAGGCTGTGTCCGAGCGTTTCGGAGAACGCAGCTTGCTGCCGATCTCGGCAAAAGATGCGAACGGCGAGACCTTTCACAAAATAACGGCCGGGATGAACCCTTCGCAGAAAAGCGAAGTGCAGTCGGCCTGGAACAGCATGCGCACTGTGCAGCAACTCGCCGCGCACGAGCGCACCACGCTGGCGTTGAAGCAGGCTCAAACAGAGCGGCAAACCCAGACCAAGGGGCTCTCCCTCAAATGATTATGATGATGCGTGAAGGTTGGACGATGCCTCGTCAACGAGGCCACGCCTGCGTCACGTTATCCGTGGCCGCCGGCATGTTTGGCGTCCTCTTTGCTGCCGGTTGGAGTGGTGGTCTGCGCATCAACACGACGCCGAGTGAGCCGCTCGGCCTCTGGCGCATCGTTCCTCTCAATCGCTCGGTCCGATCCGGGGAAACGGTTTTCGTTTGCCCGCCTGACAATAACGCCATGCGCCAGGCGAGGCAGCGCGGATATCTCCGCCCGGGACTTTGCCCCGGTGGGTTCGGTCCACTGATCAAGACAGTTGTCGCGTTGGCGGGACAGCGCGTGGACGTCACCGATCACATCGCAGTTGAAGGCGTGCCAATCCCCGGATCGCCTATCATCGGGGCGGATGGACAGGGGCGATCGCTAAGGCATGATCGAAGCGGTATGGTTCCACCCGGAGGGGTGTATCTGCACTCCAACTTCGTCGGCTCATGGGATTCCAGGTATTTCGGGCCGGTACCTGTTTCAGGTGTGCTCGGTCTGGCGCAAGAGGTGTTGACCTATGCGCCGTGAGGTCATGATGACTGCCGTTCTCGTACCGCTTGCCGTGGTCGCCGGGGCGGTCGGCTGGAGCGGCCAGGCGTCCCTTCTACCTGCGGCAACCTTCTTCCCGCTTCTGTGGGCGCGATCACCGACGCGGATCGCCGCGGCACTCGTCGCAGCGGGCTATTTCCTGGCGGCGTCGCGAGGATTGCCTGCCGGCGTTGCCCAATTCTTTGCTGCGGATCTCTGGGTCGGCCTCTGCTTCTGGATCGTGGCGGCATTGTCCTTCATTGCCGTCCATGCGGTACTCTGGACAGTGCGGCGCGGATGGGCAAAGCCCGCGCGCTATCTCATGGTCCTTGGTCTCACTGCTTTTCCGCCACTCGGGATCACAGGCTGGGCGCATCCGCTGACAGCGGCCGGCATACTGTTTCCGGGATGGGGATGGTGGGGGCTGCTCGCTTTGACAGCCGTCCTGATCGGTCTCGTAACCCGGATCGGGCCGGCTATCGCCATTGCTCTGTCAGGTCTATGGCTTTGGTCCGCCGCATCGGGGACAAATCAGATTCTACCGGAGGGGTGGCGTGGTGTTGACCTTGAAATGGGTGCGAGCCTTGGCCGCGATCAATCCCTTCAACGTCAACGTGACCTGGCGACGGATGTTCGGCAGGCTGCCGGAACACGAGAGACCGTCGTCGTGCTTCCCGAGAGCACACTGGGCTTTTGGACGCCAACGCTTGAACGTTTCTGGCGGAATGAGCTGCAAGGAACGCACGTGACTGTAGTCGCCGGCGCGGCGGTCGTCGATGCGGTTGGCTACGACAACGTCATGGTGGCCATCGATGCGCATGGGGGGCGTGTCCTCTATCGCGAGCGCATGCCTGTGCCGGTTTCGATGTGGCGTCCGTGGGAGCGATGGACAGGAGAGATTGGCGGCGCCCGCGCCAACCTCTTGGCCAATCCTGTCGTCGAGGTCGCGGGCCGAAAGATCGCGCCTCTTATCTGCTACGAGCAGCTCGTACTGTGGCCCATTCTCCAGTCGATGCTACACCGACCCGACGCGATCGTTTTGATCGGCAATGGCTGGTGGACGACGGGTGGCAACATCGTCGCCATCCAGCGCGCGAGCGCCAAAGCCTGGTCCGCCCTGTTCGGCGTCCCCCTTGTGATTTCCTTCAATATCTGAACTTTGGAGCCTTCGTCATGGATGCTGCCTTTATCGCGGAATGCGCCGATCCCTCCCTGAAACCCGCCATCGTCGAGCAGTTCGTGTCCGCTGTTGGTCCGGGCGATCCGCTTGCTGTCACGGTCAAAGCCGGAGGGCGGCTCATCCTTGTACCAAAACCGAAGACGCCAGACGAGGCGATGGAGGTCATACGCCAGTATGTCGGACAGGCCGTCGTACGTGTGGGCCTTACGCAGTTCCCGGCGGGTGTCGGCGTGAAGGACGCCTCCGAGCTGAAACCAGATCTGATCGCACCTTGCGAAAACGTTCGCATGGGGACGAAGATGTTTTCCAAGATCAAGCGCATCGTTTCAAAGTGGTATGGCAACCCAACGAGCAGTGAGGTGCTTCCGCAGATCTTCGAAGATGCCGTTTACGCTTGGAACACCGGCCAGTTCGAAGGTGAAAGCGTGTTTCAGGCGGAGGATCCAGGTGGAACGATCGTCGATCGGAAGGAAGTTTCTTCGGATGCCGCGGACAAACCTGCGGATTCTAACCCCTCCCAGAGCGAAGGGGAGCCCTTAGACGAAAAAGAGGTTGGGACTGCGGGAATTCGGGTCGATTTGTCTCGGATCGGTGGGCAGAAGTAGTGCTGGATCCGGCTTCGACGACAGGTAAAATATCAGGGATCAGGTTCGACAATTGCGACATTGAGGTCGTTTAGTATATCAGCCAGACCCGGCGCGCGGATCAGCTTCGTCGTGCGGACCGCCCTAAGTTTCACAATAGCTCGATCGAACACTGCAAGGTTGGTGTGGCCGTTGAGCCGAGACGGGTAGATGATGCCGTCCACCTGGCTGTCGTGTTCATTGAAGGCGACCGCCCACTTCCGTGCGAGGGATTGCTTTGAGCCCTTCGCGACATCCGTCGGCACACCCATCTTGATCGGCCCGTCGTCTCGAAGATCGACCATCATCAGCGGATTGATGACCTCGATCTCTGCGAAATTGCGGTCGTACAATTCGGATTCAGCTATCGGCAGGTCGCCGAGGACCCCATCGCGTTGATCGCGCAAGACGGCTTCGAGAAAGCACACCTTCACCGTATCGCCCAAATAGAGCACCCCGAACCGGTTAGCGAATTTGCGCCGGCGTGGATCGCTGAAACGGCTCGGCGTTTTACCGAAGCCTAGTGGATCAGGGTAGGTGCCCAGATAGATGCGACCGAACCGAAGTCCGGCTGGGACCGTATGCAGGTGAAGGCTTGCATTTGCAAAGCCGGGAGGCGGCAGAGTACGTGCCATTCAGCGGAAATCTCGACCAATGCTCTCGACAACCTCGAGCGCTTGCTCGGTCCGTCCCCGCTCCAATGCCTCGCGACCTGTCAGTCCGTCCAGCTCTCCGTGGGGCTGGACCAGGAACCGGTAAACCGCCCAGGCTCCGCCCAGTCGCTCGTGGAGCGTTGCAAGCGCTGCAAACGGCTTGCCATCGGCATCGATCTGCCAATCCGGGAAGCGAAAGCCGCGTTTCGCGCCATCCAGCCCCAATACCAGTCCGGTCTGGCGCTTTGAATTTACCGTTACCCTTGTCGTGCCAAGCAGCTTGGCGAATTCGTCGGCATTCAGCATGTCAGTGCCGCTGAGGACCTCAGCAGCCTTTATGCGTCCCCGCGCCCGTGCGGCCACCAACGCCTGCTCCAACTCCGGATCCAGTGCATCGTTTGCCTCTACGACAGGCACCGTTGTCATTTCCACCGCCTCAACGGGAGTGACAACCATCTCACCTTCGGAATCGACATCGACACGGAAGCTGACCGGGTGGCCAGCAGAACGGCTTTTTGCGATCGCCTGACCGTATTCCTGGAGGAGCGCCTTGACGCGATTGGGATTGCCGGTCAGTGCTTTTGATGCATTGTCCGGGATCTTGATCTTGAAGGCTGCTCTCCCCTTCGCCAGCGGGGTGGCGCCCGTGGTCAGGAAAAAAGCCATGGATTCAGCGCCCGGTTTTTCGCGCCCGCTTGCACCGTCACGTATGCTGGTTTTGGACTTCAGAGATGCCATCTCTCACCCTCCGTTCGGAGAGCTATATATGGCAAGGTTGGTTAAGTTCGTCAAGTTGGTAAAGAGCGTAGCGCTCCTGATCTTCTGTGTCCTGATTGCGGCAACGTGGACGACTGCGGAGTGATCGACGACAATCATGGTTGATGCAGGTCGTCGAGGATTTCTTTCGAGGATGATGTATCAAGCAGCGGTAGGGCAGAAACCTTTTCCCCGAGCGCTGTCATCTGTTCGACGGTCATGCGATGTCTCACAGGCAGGTCGCCGAAAACCCCGAGGGCCTGAGCTTCACGTTCGAGGGCAGCGCGTATGATATCGTCCGGTCTGCGCCCGACACGGGCCGCAATTTTACGGGCAAGCTGCTCGGTGTCGTGGGTAAGCTGCAACATGGGTTCGCTCTAAATGGGTCCTTCCATGTAAAGCATTTCGCAAAACAATGACAGATTTCTGCTCAGGGGCCATGAAGCTGAGATCGCTTGGCCAATTGTGAGCTGACACGTTTTCCGCGAGTAAGCAAAATCCGTGGTTTGCAATTCCGAGAAAACGATTTAGAAAACCATTCCATCATGGTCAACTTACGCGATTGAATATGCTTCATTCTTTACCAGGTCACTGTTCGCGCGCGTCGTGGTCCCTCTGACTGCCGACGCATTTTGCCACCGCGGAACGGGTGCGATTTGCAGGGAGAGTATGGATGTCAAACTGGGTCGAGAAACTGCTGGATATCACTGTGATCGGAAACGATCAGTCCATGGTCAAGGGCGCACTGGCCAATCTTGCCGATCGGTTCGATTTTGTGGGCTATGCCTTCGTCAACATTCGTCCGGGGCAGACCTATGCGGTCTCCAACTACGATATCGACTGGCAGAAAATCTATGACACGCTGGACTACCGGTTCATCGATCCGGTCATGCGGCAGGCCCAACTGATAAGGCGCGCTTTCGCCTGGTCCGGCGAAGCCGAAAAGAGCTCCCTGTCAAAAGAGCAGAAAAACTTCTTTTCGAAAGCCGCTGATTTCAACATTCGCTCGGGCGTTTCCATCCCGGTCGCCACCGCCAACGGTGCCATGTCCATGCTGACCTTTGCATCGGCGAAGCCTTCTCTTGCCAGTGATATGGAGATTGATGCGATTATGGCTGCATCAGCGGTTGCTCAACTTCATGCCCGTCTTGAGCACTTGCGGGTCACGCCCTCCATCGAGGAGAAGATCGTCCTGACGCCGAAGCAGGTGAACTACATTCGCTGGCTGTCGCTTGGCAAAACCGTCGAGGTGATCGCTGAGCTGGAGCAGGCAAAGTATGCTGGCGTCCGCTCGGCGATTGACGATGTCAGAACGCGCTACAATCTGGCCAATCATGCGCAGGTGGTGGCTTTGGCTATCCGACGCGGCCTGATTTAAGCTGATCCGGCGTTGTCAGGCCTTGGGCGTATAGCCTAGAATGTGCAGCAGGGTGGTCAGCACCGACATTTGCGCGTGCATCCTGATGGTTGCTTCGAGATAGGCAATATGGGTATCGCCAACAAGCTCCTTACCGGCTTTAACGTCAGCCGGCAGTTCATTGAACAGATTTTCTGCCCGCTCCAATAGATCCCGATGTTCGCGGATTGCATCGATCGTGAGACGTTCGATGAGCGGTGACGGTAACCCATGCAGGAGGCCTACCAGCGGCTTCAGATCAACTGCCTCGCCATTCAATCGGTCGTCGGCGTCCATGTTCAACTCCCAAAACAGGAATGCGCGGTGCGCCCCCGCAAAGTTCCTGACCCCTGGCGATCGGGGAGTTAGTAACCGAGCATGCGCCGGCCCATAGACCTTTAGTTCCGAGGAACCTGGACATACGTCCATGGCTCCCCGACCATAGGTCGAGGAATTCGGCGCCCTAACGGCGGACGCCAAACCGGCATGCGTCGGGTTACTAAGCCCGGAGGCAGCGCGTACTGCCTCACCAGCGCTTATAGCGACCTAACCTCATCCGCGCCACCGCAGATTTGTTGGCGAACGAGGTCGGCTCGCGGCCAACGATTGAAGAAGGAGCTGCGTCGTTGTCGCTTTGTTGTCCAAAATGAAACGGGTGATCGTCCAATAGTCGAACGAAATTAACCTCGGCATTGCAATGCCTCTCTTCGCCGGAAAGTTGCGTTTGAACCACGAAAGCAATCACGCTACAGCACGATCCCTTGAAGTTCTGCATCGCCGCCGAACTCGTTTGGCTGATCATTCGATCTCTGCGGCGGATTGTCAGGTCGCAGTGCTGGAAGCGGATATTGACACGATCTCTCGCCGATTTTTCCGACGTTAAGGAACGCCTTGCAAAGACGGGCTCGGTGACGGAAGCGCTCCATTTCATACAGTCGGTCTATCGCGTCGATTTCATAACCTACCATCTCGCTTCGACGGTGATCGGTGATTTTGACGCCCCGTTCGTGCGCACGACCTACCCGGATGCGTGGGTATCCACCTATCTGTTGAAGGGCTATGTCACCATTGATCCTGTCGCGCGGGAGGGCTTTTTGCGCCAGCTGCCATTCGATTGGCGAGAACTCGAAGTCGCGCCCGAGATGCTGATGTTTCTGGAAGACGCAATACGCCATGGGATCGGCCGTTTTGGTTTTTCCATCCCGATATCGGATAAAGCCGGCCGTCGCGCCATCCTCTCGTTCAATTCGAACGCCTCCGCCGAGCACTGGGAGGATATGGTCGGTGCGCATCGGAGTGAATGGGTCGATCTCGCGTATCTAGTCCACCAGATTGCCGTGTTCGAGCTACATGGAGCGAGCGATCCGATCCCGGTCTTGAGTCCGCGGGAACGTGAGTGCCTCTACTGGAGCGCGCTCGGTAAGGATTACAAGGATATCGCGCTTATTCTCGGCCTTTCGCATCACACGACCCGCAGCTACATCAAGTCGGCGAGGACAAAACTTGGTTGCGCTACGATCTCGGCGGCGGCCACTCTTGCCCTGAAGCTGCGCGTGATCACGATATGAGCCGATCGCACGCCAGCCTTTGACAATACCCGCATATGGGTCTGACCATATGCGGGAATATCTGGCTCTTCCGCCAGGCGGCATCTTCCAGCCAAGATCAACAGCTGGAGATAAACCTTGTTCATTCTGGTTCAGGCGCATCAGTACACCCGTTATAAGTCTCTCTTGGATCAGGCATTTCGCCTTCGCAAGCGCGTCTTTCACGATCAACTCGGTTGGGCCGTGACAATCGACGGTGATTGCGAGCGTGACGAGTACGATGCTCTGTGGCCGGCTTACCTGATGTGGTGCAATGATCGCGCGGATCGCCTTTATGGAACGTTGCGACTGATGCCAACAACGGGCCCGACGCTTCTCTACGACGTTTTCCGCGACACTTTTGCGGGTGCCAGCCTGATCGCACCTGGCATCTATGAGGGAACGAGAATGTGCCTTGATGAGGAAACACTTTCCGAGGACTTTCCAAGTCTGGAAATAGGGAAAGCTTTCGGCATGCTGTTGCTGGCCTTGTGCGAATGCGGATTATCGCATGGTATCGAGACGTTGGTCTCGAACTACGAGCCGCACCTGGCGCGGGTCTATCGCCGGGCGGGGCTCGCCGTTGAAGAGGTTGGCCGTGCGGACGGCTATGGTCGCTCTCCGGTTTGCTGCGGTATCTTCGAAGTTTCAGAGGAAGTTCGCACGCGCATGCAGCAGGCGCTTGGTGTCGCGGCTCCCCTCTATGCAGGATATCGCCCGCGCAAAAATGCAGCCAGCGAGCCCGTGCGCATATCTGCCTGATCAAGGAGTTGTCCCAAGGCGGTTGCGGCAATGTGTGCCTCAACCGCCATAATTGCCGGGAAAGACAATGTCCTGGTCGACGAGAACGTTGAACTTGTAACCCGGCCGGATCTGGATGGTGGGCTGAACATTCAGATTCTTGGAAATTGTCTGGTCCGCGACGCGGCCGAAGGTCTCCGCAAAGTTTCTGCGCACCGCGTCAGAGGCCGTATCCTGTGTGGCGAGGGTGGAGCTCTCCGGAACTGCCATATCGATGCCGGTACCGATAAGCGCAACGAGCGCCGCTGACCCAAAGGTTCGGAAATAGTGATTATTGACCTTGTCAGAGAACCCGCCATAGCCCTCCGAGTCCGTTCCAGCCATGCCGCCGATCTGCAGTGTCGAGCCATTCGGGAAGATGACATCCGTCCAGACGACCAGAGCGCGGCTTTGGCCAAACGAGACCTTGCTGTCATAGCGTCCGAGTAATTTTGTACCCTGCGGAATGAGAAGAAAATGTCCTGTGGCGCTGTCGTAGATGTTCTGGCTCACCTGCGCTGTAATCCGGCCCGGCAAATCGGAGATGATGCCGGTAATCATGGTCGCGGGGATGACGGAGCCGCGCTTCAATTCATAGCGTGACTGCTGAGGTACAACCTGGTTCGGCAGGTAGCCGAGATCCTTGATGTCAGCGTTGAAGAAATCCTCTTTCGAAGTCTGCCCATTTGGATCGACATTCTGCCCCACCAAACCTGATTTCATGGCCGCGGCATAGAGATCGGAGGCACCGTTATTGGTGGCCGGCTGCCAGTCTGTTGTTCTGGTGTTGTTGGAGATGTTTCCCAGCTCCGAGATTTTGACCTTCAGCGGCGAATCAAACGCAGTAGCACGGGCCTGAAGGCTGGCCATGCGCTGTCGCTGCTGTTCACGCAGGACTTGTTCGCGCTGCTCGCGGCGAAGTCGGGCCAACCATTCTTCTTCCGACTCCATTCGCGGTCGGCGCTCTTCCACTGCCTGCTGCTTTATCTGCTCTTCTTCAATCGGCTTGGCCTCGACATTTGTCTGGGTTGCAGGCGTGGGCTGGAACACGGGCTGTTCTTCGCGATCCCCGATGATGCCGTCTTTCACCCCGCGCTTCATCTGATCAGCGAAGGTCGAGGCCGGGACGTTCGAGCCTGCTTCATCCGGAATTCTGTCGCCGAACCGCAGTCCTCTGGATGAGATGCCGTAGACAAGGACACAGGCGACGACGACTGCGATACCGATGCCAAAGAACACCGGCAGGCGATTGAGCCGTTTCATGCCCTTTTCCTGCGAGGCGCTGCTCGGATTGCCGAGCTGGAGCGACTGGACCATATCTGTCTCTCCTCAGTTTCGCTTCATCAATGAAAGCGGGCTCGCCGGCGCGGCGCCACCAGATGACACCGAATAGGCCCGCCCAAGCTCGAGTGTCTCGCTGGAAAGCCTCACGAGTACCTGTCCATCAACGTCGATCAACGAATATGCCAGCTCGATCGGTTTGGCGGTGTCTTTCAAGGAGCGCGCCTTGTCATCCGTCACGACAGTGAAACCCCACCCCTTCAACGCGGCCTCGAGCGCGGTCGCGAAATCCGATGTGTCGTTGTGAAGCCTGATCGGCGTCGCGGTTGACCCTGCCTGCTCTGCATAACGTCCAGCTATGTCGCCGGCGATCGCGCTTGCGGCAGGGCCTGTTACCGTCGAAGGCGCGGCGCTCGTCGTGAGCGCGTCTGTTCCGGTCTGGCAACCAGAGAGAAGAACGGCGGAGACGAAAGGAAGAATGCATAAGCGCATCGGTCAGCCTCCTTTCCTAATGGTAATTTTCTGCTGACGCCAGCCGACGCCCGAAAGAAGGACAGCCTTGTCGATGTTGTAATCGACAATCATCATGTCGTTCTTCATCCGGTAGTTTACGATCCGGTTTTGCCCGCCAGAAACCACGAAGAGGACCGGCGCATCCTGACCGGAGAGCGTTCGCGGAAACTGTATGTAGGTCTTCAGCCCATCCGAATAGACGCGCTTCGGCTTCCAAGGCGCGCTGCCGCTCAGTGAATAGGCGAAGGCAAGTTGCTCTGGCGGCACGCCGCCGTCGGAATTGGTCATCGTCTGAATGCGAGCGTTGATGTCGGACAATCTCGTCGCGGCCTCTTCCGGATACTCGAAGCCAACGCGGGCCATGTACTGGCTTGGATGCGATTTGAGCTGAATGTGATAGGTGCGTCTTGATGTCGTCACCACCATCGACGTGACCAGCCCGGCCTCAGACGGTTTGACGATCAGGTGAATTGCTTGGCCCCCTGCAGCACCGGATGTGGCCGGCTCGACCTTCCAGCGTACCGTGTCGCCGACAAGCACGTCGCGCACAATCTCCCCACCCTGAAGCTCGATGTCGCAGACCTGTAAAGGTGAGCACACGACAGAAGGCTGCGTCTCACCAAACAGGAAGATGACCTTTCCGTCGGCTCCCGTCGTCACCAAGCCTCGCTGCCCGCGCCACTTGTTGGAGAGGGTGGTTCCCTTAGCCTCATTTGTCGTCAGGTTCTGGGTAAAGCCCGATGTCGTCGCTATGGACCAAAATGCAAGCGCCGTCATGCAGCATAGCGCTGTCCTGTTTATCCTTGTATTCATTGAAGTCCCCTGCCCTTACAGTTGCGCGGTCCAGTCGAAGTCCTTGACATAGACGCCGATGGGATTGAGCCGGATCGTCGCCTCGTCCTGGGGCGGGGTAATCGCCACCGTGGCTATGCCGCGAAATCGGCGTGTCGCGATTTCCTTGCCTTTGCGATCGCGCTCATACTCGGTCCAGTCGATCTGGTAGGTCTGGTTCGACAGCGCGACGATGTTGTTCACCTCGATGGCGACGGTCGCATTCACGGCCTTTTCGAATGGCGAGTTGCCACGGAACCAGGCATTAATCTTCTGGGTCGATGGATCGCTCGTCCTGAGAAGCGCATAGGTCCTGTCGATGTATTGTTTCTGGACGACGGCATCCGGCGTGATCGAGCGGAAACTGGTTATAAAGCCGCCGAGCGTTGCCCGGATGACCCGGGCGTCGGCATATTCGATCTGCTGCGGAAATCCTGCCGAGATGGTGTTTCCGAGCTTGTCGACCTCGACGATGTACGGAACAAGCTTCACTTGCGTGCTCAGATACAACGAGTAACCGAAACCGATCACCGCCATGCCGAGGCTCAAGATTCCGACCATCCGCCATGCCGAGGCCGCCCTCACGTAAGAGCCGTATCGTTCCGACCATTCCTGCCTTGCGGCAAGGTACGGGTTCTCGGGGGCGCGTTGCGCTGCCATATTGTTTTCCCTGTCTTAAATTTACGATTTGTCGTGTCGTTCCGGCGGCTGACCGGGCGAGGCTCCTTTGCCACGAGCCTGGTCGAGCTTCGCGTTCGCCAGGCCGAGGATGGAGCCGGCATAGGCACCGGGCGACCCGATCGCCTTCTCCTTGGCTGCGGATCCTGCGGCCTGCCCGGCCGAGCCAAGGCCTGCACCCACTCCGCGAATAGCCGCTCCTCCAAAGGATGATCCGGCGGCCCGCGCCGCTTGACCTGCTGCAAATCCTGCTCCGGCCGCACCTGCGGCCAGGAAGGCTCCGCCAGTCGCGAAAGACGCCGCCTGCCCACCGTGCTGAATGGCTTCCATCCCGCCGGAAACAGACGCCCCCTGAACGACGCCCTGCATGATGGCTGGAACATACATCGCGATGATAAACACAACGACCGAGATGCCGGCGATCGCAAGTGTCGTGATGAACTGGTCGGTCTCGGCGGTAGGGGCCTGAGCAAGTCCCAGGAGGACATTGGAGCCGATCTTTGCGATCATGACCAAGGCCATGAGCTTCATCCCAACGCCGAAAGCATAAACGAGATATCGGACAGAAAAGTCCTTGGTGAACGAGGATCCACCAAGGCCGAGCATAATCATCCCCGCGAGTAGGCCGACATACATCTCGACCATCACAGCCACGAAAATCGCTGCCACCAGCGAGAAGCAGATCACAACAATACCCATGGCGAGAACGGCTGCGATCGCAAGAGCATTATCCTCGAAGACACCGAACTTGGCCTGTTCCGACATCTGCGAAGCGACACGGATACCCGCATCGAACACCTCCGCGGGCGAAGCTGACCCACTACCGGCCCCGATCTGATAGAGACTATCGACAACAGCTTTGGCAAACGTTGGTCCCTGGGTCAAAACAAAGGCAAAAAAGCCGATGAACATGATCCTTCGCACAAGCTCTGCGAACCAGCTGTCGAGGGATGCCGACTGAATGGCGAGCCACACTGCGGCAATCCCCACCTCTATTCCGGCGAGGATCCAAAACAGAGACCTTGCCGCATCCATGATGGTTGTTTCCCAGCCCTTGGCAGCGGAAGAAACCTGATTTTCAAGCTCCGTGAGGACTTGGCCCTGCTGTGCAAACGCTGGGCCGGCCAGCATAAGGCAGGCAAGGCCGGTTGCAAAAAGCATCAACTCGATCCGTGCCCTCACCATCTTGGACGCATTTCCTGGCCCTTTTCGATCGGGGGCAGGTCC
This sequence comes from Velazquezella soli, assembly GCF_977018685.1. Classification (NCBI taxonomy): domain Bacteria; kingdom Pseudomonadati; phylum Pseudomonadota; class Alphaproteobacteria; order Hyphomicrobiales; family Rhizobiaceae; genus Velazquezella; species Velazquezella soli. The sequence goes on along the minus strand of NZ_CDRNXF010000002.1, from coordinate 248,095 downwards.
TTTTTCACACCGAAAAATTTCTCGCTCTTTTTGGATGAGGATCTCTCGTCGGACTTCATGATGAATACCGTTGCTGCTGACACTGACGCCGCCGCGACCAAAAGCGCGATAGCAATGACGATCGCGCGGCTCACCAGCGGGGCTCCATCTTCTGACCTTCGGGGACGGCACTGGTATCCGCGTTGAAGAACTTTTCCCGTCGTGCCTGTGCCAGATCCTTGTCGGTTTGCTCGCTTTGCAGCCACGTCCCCATCATCGTCATCTGCTGTGATACGAGACCACGTAGCTTTTGCGTTTGTGCAACCTGCTGCGCTGCAATCTCGTGGCCGACCTGGAGGGCTTTCATTTGGCCATCGGCAGATTCTGACATGTTTCTGAGGGAGCCCATCGTATCCTCCTCGCTGTCGAACTGGTCAGCCGTCAGGCTCGCAGCCTTAAGTGTGCTGGCGATGGTGTCGCGGTTGGTGTCTGACCAATGGGCGTAGTTCGAGGATAGGTCCGTCCCGTTGCCGGCGGCAGTCTGAAGATCAGCATAGGATTGAAAGCGCTGCTTCAGCACATCATCTGCGCTCCCCATCGAAAAAGAGATGCTCTGTCCCTGATCGATGATATCGCGGAGCTGATTGAGATCGCTCTCCACCTGCCCCCAGATATGATCGGGCAGCTGCGCCGTGTTTTGCAGCATGTTTTCGTAGATGTTCAGCTGGTTTTGGATCTGCTCGGCCAACTGGCTGATCTGGGTCAGCTGATTGTCCACCTGCAGGCCGGAGCTTTTAAGGAGGTCGACGAGCTGTGCATTGTTGGCGAGCTGTGTCCACTCGGTGGCAGTGCCAGTCGCTGAACCGGCAAATGCTGGTACCGAAGCGCAGACTGCAAAAGCTGCCACGACAGCGGTCGCAGATTTGCTTCTGAGCGATAGGATATGGTCAAGCATAGCGATTGATCCCTCTTTCATTGAGCCATTGGGTCGGCCAGTCTTTGCCGTAGGTTGAGAGAAGTTCCCGGATTTGAGCAAGGTCGGCTTTGCCGGAAGCACCGACGAAAGAGAGGGTGAGCGGCCCCAGCGCCATATCGAAAAGGCGGCGTCCGTCCGGCGACGTCACGTAATATTCCCGCTTTGGAATAGCGGCTGCGACGATTTCGATTTGGCGAGGATTAAAGCCGATGCGCTCATAGAATTCTCGTGTCCCGGACTCGCGGGCAGCCCCATTCGGGAGGCAGATCTTGGTTGGGCAGGATTCCTTCAGGACATCGATGATGCCCGAGCGCTCCGCGTCCGAAATTGACTGAGTGGCGAGAACGACAGCACAGTTTGCCTTTCGCAGCACCTTCAGCCACTCGCGGATCTTGTCGCGGAAAACCGGGTGGCCGAGCATCAGCCACGCTTCATCCAGAATGATAAGGCTTGGTGCCCCCGTGAGCCGCTTTTCGATCCGCCGAAACAGATAGGTCAGCACGGGGACGAGATTTCGCTCGCCCATGTTCATCAGTTGCTCGATCTCGAAGCACTGGAACAGACCGAGGGTTAGCGGATCCCGTTCAGCGTCGAGAAGTTGGCCCATGGGGCCGTCAACAGTGTAGTGGTGCAACGCGTCCTTGATCTCCCGCATCTGCACGCCGCTCACAAAATCCGACAGCGACCGGCCTGGAGCCCCCGCCATCAAACCGATCTGCCTGGATATGGCGTTTCGGTGGTCCGGGTTGACCGTGACACCCTGCAGGGAGACGAGTGTTTCGATCCATTCGGAAGCCCAGGCGCGGTCGGTATCGGTCGAGAGGTCGGAGAGGGGGCAAAAGGCAAGCCTAGCCCCCTCCCCTCCCTCGCCGCCGATTTCGTAATGATTGCCATCCACCGCCAGCGTCAGCGGCAGAATAGAGTTGCCTTTGTCGAAGGCGAAAACCTGCGCACCCTTATACCGGCGAAATTGCGCTGCGATGAGCGCGAGAAGCGTTGACTTGCCGGAACCGGTTGGTCCGAAAATAAGCGTATGCCCGACATCATCCACGTGAAGGTTCAGTCGGAAGGGTGACGATCCGGAAGCCACCTGTGTCAGTGGCGGCGCGTCGGGTGGATAGAACGGGCAGGGCGCAAGCGGACTGCCCGACCAGACGGAATTGAGGGGGATCAGGTCAGCGAGGTTGCGGGTGTTTATCAGCGGTTCCCGGATGTTGCAGTACCAGTTGCCTGGCAGGCTTCCGAGGAACGCGTCTGTCGCATTCAACGTCTCGATCCGCGCGCCAAATCCTTCAGCCTGGATCAACCTTCGAACGGACTCGGCTTTATCGGCAAGATTTTCTCTGCTCTCGTCGAACAGGATGATCACCGGCGTGTAATAGCCATAAGCGACCAGCTGCGAAGAGGCCTCGGCGATCGCGTCTTCAGTCTCCGCGACCATGGCCATTGCGTCTTGGTCAACCGATCGGCTCTGTGTCTGGAAGAGTTGGTCGAAGAAAGGCCGTACCTTTTGCTGCCATTTCTTGCGCGTGCGCTCCAACCGCTGTTTGGCTTCCTCAGCATCCAGAAAGATAAAGCGCGACGACCAGCGGTAGGTGAGCGGCAAGAGATCGAGGCTATTCAAGATGCCTGGCCAGCTCTCGGCCGGCAAACCGTCGATCGCAATCACGCTGAGGAACCGGTTTTCGACTTTCGGGGTGAGGCCGTGATCTAGCTCCGCGGTCGCCAGCCAGTCCAAATACATGGGAATCTCAGGTAGACGGACTGGGTGGTTTTCACCGGTGATGCAGAACCGGATGAACTGGAACAGCTCATCGTAGCGGGCAATACGGGCGCCACCGCGTTCCGGTACTTCACGCGTTCGCATGCGCTCGATTGAGATGACGTTGCCGAGGTACTGCTCGATCTCCCTTATCGAGCGTCTGAAACTGTCGAGCACCGTGTCGGCATAGGTCGCCGTCCGGCTCTCAGTGTCCGAGTAGATATAACGCGTGACGCCAGATCGCCGGCGCTCGGGAGGGCGATATGTCAGGACGAGCGCATGCCGGCTCTCGAAGTGGCCGCGCTCCTGTTCGAAGTGCTTGCGCCGCTCATCATCGATCATGCGAGTGACAGCATCAGGGAAATGACTGCGTTCCGCAGAAGGATAGTCAGTCGTTGGGATGCGCACGGCCTCGACCTGGATCATCCAGCCGGAACCTAGCCGTGAAAGGATCGTATTGATCTGACGGGACAGCTCGTTGCGCTCGAAATCCGTGGCGCTCTCGGAGTCAGGGCCGGCAAAATACCATCCAGCCATGAGACTTCCGTCCTTGAGAAGAATGACCCCGTTATCGACCAGTCCGGCATAGGGCACGAGATCGGCGAACGACGGTGCAGACGGGCGAAGGGAACGCAAAGCGACCATCATTGCACCTCTAGAAACGTCGCCACGGCGAAGACGTGGGCAGGTAGTGATGCCGGTAGCGCAAATGCCGCACGTAGACATGACGCATGAGGGGATCGGATTTTGCCATCATGCGCAGTGCGCCGACGATCACGAACCAGATGGCGATGCCGAACAGCGCTGAATACAGGGTGAGCACGACGAAGATCAGGATGATCGCCACCAGCCCTGTGACAAGCAGGAGCTCTCGGTCTGCCCCCATCAGCAGATTCGGTCGTGAAAGAGCGCGGTGAATGCGATTGCGTTGGAGAGCGGAATGCGGCTCACCCATTGGCCCCCTCCCCTCTTGCAACGGACATCGGCTGGGAAACGGTCCCTGGCAAACTTGTGGCAGTGATGCCGATCGACGCGCCGGTCGCACCGAACAGTCCGACAATCGTCGTCGCCCCCAGCAGGATACCGGCGACCAGTACGATGTAGACGAGGCGTCGCGCGAAATCGTTGAGCTCGCCGCCGAAGATCAGCATTCCGCCGGCGATCGCCATGGCGGCGAGGGCAATTGCTCCTGCGACTGGCCCAGTGATGGATTCCTGAATCTGTTCAAGCGGCCCCTCCCAGGGAAGACTCCCACCGGAACTGGCAAGGGCTGGCGCGGCAAGCGCCGCGCAGAACATCGCAGCGAGCAGTCCGAGGCGAAAAGAGCGATTATGCAGCATGAATGTCCTCATCTATTTGAGCGTAATGTTCGGTCTGATACCGGCTACCGCTGAAGCCCTCGACATTGATGACCTCTCGTACCCGTCTCCCCCTCCCCGCGCGCTCGATCGAAATGACAAGATCAACGGCCTCGCCGATCACAGCCTGCATCGGCTGCTGACTGACCTCGGCGGTCAATTGCTCCAGACGGCGCAAGGCCGACATGGCGGTATTGGAGTGGACGGTGGTGACGCCACCGGGATGGCCCGTATTCCATGCTTTCAGCAGCGTCAGTGCGGCGCCATCGCGGACTTCGCCAACGATGATGCGGTCAGGACGGAGGCGCATGGTGCTCTTGAGCAGCCGCGCCATATCGATCGTATCACTGGTATGCAGGCACACCGCATTGTCTGCCGCACACCGGATTTCCGCGGTATCTTCAAGAATGACCATGCGGTCGTCCGGCGCTGAGGCTATGATTTCAGCGATCACCGCATTGGCGAGGGTCGTTTTGCCTGAGCCCGTACCTCCTGCAATCACGATGTTTAGCCGGTTCGCGATAGCGCTCCTGATCACTGTCGCTTGTGCCTCTGTCATCACTTTATCAGCGATATAGTCGTCGAGTGGGATCAGCCTGGAGGCTCTGCGCCTGATCGTGAAGGTTGGCGACGCTACGACTGGAGGCAGCAGTCCTTCAAATCTGTGCCCTCCAATAGGGAGCTCGCCGGAGATGATCGGTCGCCCGTCGTCCGCCTCTGATTGGAGAGCGTGTGCGACTGAGCCAATGATTGTTTCCGCTGCTGTCGTAGCCATCTCACCCGCAGGCGCAATACCCTGCCCTAACCGTTCGATGAAAACCCTTCCATCGGGGTTGAGCATGATTTCCACGACACTGGGGTCGTCGAGGGCGACACAAAGGCGGTCGCCCAAGGCTTCTTGAAGTTTGCGGACAAGGCGTGAGTGCGATTGCAGCATGGGTGGCACTGTCTCCTCGTTGGATGTTTCGAGAGGGAGACAAAACCGGAGCGGGAGGACATGTCCATCTACAAATTTGTACCTCGCGATTCTCCATGGATTCCGTCACGGTTGCGCAAATCACTACGTCGGCCGCCTTTCGGATGCGTTGAGGCTGGCAAAAGGCTGTGGGAAGCCTGAGTGGGGCAGGTCAATTTAGCGGATCTAAGTATATGAAAATGCAACCTAATTGTAAATTTGCATCGCTTAGCCGCAACTGCGTTAAGGTTTTGTTAACCCAAAACTTCTTGCTCGAAAAACAGAATCGGCGCTATTTGTCAGTGGCGGAGTTTTGCAGGTTTCGCGAAAATTACCGCCAATGGCAAAAAATGGGTTTTGAGATGGCGAAGACCGCCCCGAAAACGGCACCTGTGATTGAAGGCTTGACCGCATTAATGGAGCGTCATGCCGACGCGCTTTCTAGCCAACTTAAAGCACATCATCTGAAAGTTTTCCCCCCAACTTCTGAGAAGGGAATTCGGACATTCGGACCGTCCGAGGCGTCTAAGTTGCTCGGTGTCGGAGAGTCTTATCTTCGACAGACTGCTTCGGAAATGCCAGAGTTGAATGTCGGCATGAGCCCGGGCGGCAGGCGTATTTTCTCGATCGAAGATATCCATGCGATCCGCAAGCATATGGACCAAGTTGGCCGCGGGAACCGTCGGTACCTCCCGCATCGTCGAGACGGTGAGCAGCTTCAAGTTATCTCCGTTATGAATTTCAAAGGTGGGTCAGGCAAAACGACGACCGCCGCGCATCTGGCCCAGTACCTCGCAATGCGTGGGTACCGCGTCCTAGCTATCGATCTTGATCCTCAGGCCAGCCTTTCCGCGCTCTTCGGCAGCCAACCGGAAACCGATGTTGGCCCGAACGAAACGCTGTACGGCGCCATCAGATACGATGATGAGCAAGTACCGATCGAGCAAGTTGTCCGAGGAACATATATTCCTGACCTTCATCTGATTCCCGGTAACCTTGAACTGATGGAATTTGAACACGACACTCCCCGCGCGTTGATGAAACGCAAGGAGGGCGACACGCTCTTCTACGGTCGGATCAGCCAGGCGATTGAAGACATCGCGGATAACTATGACGTCGTGGTTATCGACTGCCCCCCCCAACTTGGCTACCTTACGCTATCAGCTTTGACGGCCGCGACATCAATCCTTGTCACTGTCCACCCACAGATGTTGGATGTGATGTCCATGAACCAGTTTCTGGCAATGACGTCAAACCTACTGCGGGAAATTGAGAGCGCTGGCGCCGAGTTCAAGTTCAATTGGATGCGCTACCTGATTACCCGTTTCGAACCGAGCGACGGACCACAAAACCAGATGGTCGGCTACCTTCGGTCGATTTTTGGCGAAAATGTTCTCAATTTTCCGATGCTAAAAACCACAGCGGTATCGGATGCAGGGCTAACAAACCAAACTCTGTTTGAAGTCGAGCGTGCCCAGTTTACGCGATCGACCTACGATCGCGCATTGGAGGCCATGAACGCCGTCAATGACGAGATCGAGTCCCTAATAAAAAAAGCATGGGGTAGACCCACATGAGCAGGAAGCACATCCTTGGCGTCTCGACGGACGCCCCCAACGTATTGCCTGCGGATAACCTTGCAGGCAAAACGCGGTCAATGCCGCTTCTGGGTGTAGCCAGGAAAGAACGCGATCCGGCAACAAAGCTGACAGCGAATATTGGCAACGCACTGCGTGAACAGAATGATCGTTTGAGCCGTGCTGAAGAGATCGAGCGCCGCCTGGCGGAGGGGCAGGCGGTAATCGAGTTGGACGCTTCAACGATCGATCCGTCTTTCGTGCAGGATCGTATGGCAGGGGACATCGACGGGCTCCTGTCATCCATCCGAGAGCAAGGCCAGCAGGTTCCGATCCTCGTTCGACCTCACCCGGATCAGCCCGGGCGATATCAGGTTGCATTCGGCCACCGTCGGCTTCGGGCGGTGTCAGAACTGGGTCTTCCGATCAAAGCAATTGTTCGCGATTTGACTGATGAGCAATTGGTCGTTGCCCAGGGCCAGGAAAATAATGAGCGCGAAGATCTTACATTTATCGAGAAGGCGCGCTTCGCGTATCATTTGAACAAGCAGTTTGCACGCGAGATCGTTATCGCAGCAATGTCGATCGACAAAAGCAATCTGTCGAAGATGCTTCTGCTCGTCGACGCCCTCCCCTCGCATTTGATCGATGCGATTGGGGCGGCTCCCGGGATCGGGCGACCGAGCTGGCAGCAACTGGCGGCGCTTGTCGAAAAGGCACCCTCTTACTTGGCGGAAGCGTCAAAATACGCGCTATCGGATGAGGTGCAGGCTCTCCCGTCGGCGGAAAGGTTCAAGGCAGTGATCGCCAACCTGAAGCCCCGCGGAGTGGCTCGTGGGCTTCCTGAAGTTATGTCAACACCGGACGGTGCTAGAATTGCGCAGGTTACGCAGAGCAAGTCCAAGCTGGAAATCACGATCGACAAGAAGGCGACGCCGGAGTTCGCGGCCTTTGTGCTTGAACAGTTGCCGACGCTTTTTCAAGCGCACCGCGCACAAATCCAACGGAAACAGGGAGAGTAACCCGCAAAAGAAAAGAGCCCCCTCAACGTCGCCGTCGCGGAAGCCCTTCTGTCTCTGTAGCAAGAACAGAATCGCATTTCCTCGAATCCTCGTCAAGAGACTTGGCGCCATTTTGGTGAGTGAATTTCTTTTGCCTGCTGAAAGGTGAAAGATGATGCAGACAGGAAGTGTAACGACGCCATTTGGGCGGCGACAGATCACGCTTGCGCTCGTGCGGAGACAAGTGGCGATGGTCGACATTAAACCAGGCAAGACTGCGGACAAGTGGAAGGTCTTTAGGGATGCTTCTGCCGCCATGGATCTGCTTGGGATTCAATCCAATAGCCTTGCGGTTCTTGACGCGCTGTTGAGTTTCTACCCACATAATGAGTTGCGCCAAGACGCACAATTGATTGTCTTTCCATCGAATGTTCAGCTTGCGCTACGAGCCCATGGAATGGCTGGCGCGACGTTGCGCCGACATATCGCCGTGCTCGTGGAGTCAGGCTTGATCGTGCGGAAAGATAGCGCCAACGGGAAGCGCTATGCTCGGAAAGATCGGGCAGGCCAGATCGAGTGCGCGTTTGGTTTCGACCTGTCCCCCCTTCTCGCCCGATCCGAAGAACTGGCGATGCTCGCTCAGCACGTAGCGGCCAGTCGCGCAGCTTTCAGAAAGACAAAAGAGAGCTTGACCATTTGCCGACGTGATGTCCGGAAGCTGATCACCGCGGCGATGGAAGAAGGCGCGGACGGCGACTGGCAAGGGGTCGAGGAGATTTATGTGGCCCTTGTGAGCCGGATCCCCCGCGCCCCTACGCTGACTGACGTCACTGGAATACTCGAAGAAATGCAAATGCTTCACGAGGAAATCGTCAATCGATTGGAATTTCAAGGGAATCCTGAAAATAACAGCACCAATGGTGATCATAATGAGCAGCACATACAGAATTCAAATACCGAATCCTTACCTGAACTTGAACCTAGCTCTGGAAAAGAGCAGGGCGATGGGACGAGTGATATCCGCCAACCGCTGAAGAAGCAGAGAAAGGAGTTCCCATTGGGAATGGTCCTCAGGGCATGCCCAATGATCGCCGACTATGGACCGGGCGGCGCGATTGCAAGTTGGCGCGATCTGATGTCGGCCGTGGTGGTAGTTCGGTCAATGCTGGGCGTAAGCCCGTCGGCCTACCAGGAATCCTGTGAAGTTATGGGGCCAGAGAATGCGGCTACCGCGATCGCGTGCGTTCTGGAGCGATCGGCGTTTATCAACTCGCCCGGGGGCTATCTGCGCGATCTGACGCGCCGAACAGAGCGTGGCGAGTTCTCTCTCGGCCCGATGATCATGGCCTTATTGAAAGTCAGCGGCCAGAGTATCTTGAAGGCTGGGTAAGGCTGAGAACAGGGTGCTGGACTGCAGGCGGGCGATACTAAACGTGTCGAGAGCCTGCTACCGTTGGTGGTCAGCTGACCACTGTAGTAAATAGTTGAAAAAGCGGTGTTTTTCACGCTACCTTTTTGAAAGCAGAATGCGGACTCGTCTCCTCGCAGCGGAACAAAACGTCGGACCAGCATTCTGTTGACAAAACAGAATGAGAGCGCAGCAGCAACACGGCGATGCTGGTGCCTGTGCACTTCTCGCTGAACATGTCGGTTGACGACCTGGTTGAGTGGGATTTTCCCCGGATGAAGGCGAGTGCGAACAAGGCAGTTAAGAAGGGAAGGGCGGCATGTATTGTCATCACGTCTGCCACCGGCGCCAGGCGCAGCGTGTCCATGAGGCAGAATGTGGCGAGTGTCGAGAGGATCATCATCCACAGACCCGCCACTCCGACAGTTTGGATCGCGCCCCACAGGTCCTCGCTATGACACCAAGCCATATAGGCGCCGAGGAAAAATTGTCCGAAGACACCGCGCCAGAACAGGTTAGTAGCTATCTGGAGAGTTTGGACGCTCTGTGGGAATTCGCGAATGAACTCCACTTCGTCTCATAACGCGCTTAAAGTCAGGTGCGGCGCCCCGTTCGAAGTTTTACGGACAGAATTTCCGGTAGTGTCGACCATGCTTTCTACGATCCGGCGCATGTTGGAAAAACTGTCGAATGTAACGGTATCCACCGGTTCATCGAAACGCACAGTCAGTATGTACCGCAGGATAACAACGCGCTGAATTCGCCCTTGACGGATTGCCCAAGATACCGCCCCTGCACTCTTTGGCGCAAATGGAACGGAGGGTGATCAGCTTTGGCCAGTCTGGCAGACAACGTGTTCCAGTCGCGCGCGCCGTTGTCGTTTGGCATTTAACTGTAAGAATGCGCCCGTTCAGACTGGTGTTGGCACCTTATTTGAGATTAGTCGGTGTGATTGTCCGTGCCAAACGCCTTCTAGTTCGGCGAAAACCATCTGTAAGATAAGTCATTTTCTCATGGAAGCGTGGCCGTAAGTAGTCATGTTTTCCTGGCGACGAATCTCACATTAAGTTCCAAACGCGAAGCCAGAATCTCAAGTTAAATGCCAAGTCGCGAATTAAGTGGCGGGCTATCCCATTAAAACTGTTAGGACTGGAATCTCACGACTAAATGCAAAACGACGCCACGGCGGATACCTTCGAGGCCCGGCTCCGATTTGGTCGGTTTGCCGGCATGGTTTCAGGCGAGGAAAACACCTACTTCATGCACGCGTTCGAGGCTCTGGGGGTAACAGAGGAGCAGCGTGCCCTCATCCCCGACACCCCGCCCACCACCGGGTTCCAGGCGATCATGCGCGAGGCGGCCGCGACGCGGTCCTACACGGTCGTGCTCTCGGTCCTCAACGTCGCCGAATGGCTCTATCTAGACTGGGCCTTCGGTGCGCCGAAGGTTCTGCCTGAGAACTTCATCCACGCCGAATGGATCAAGCTGCACGACAATCCGGACTTCCGCGATTTCGTCGCTTTTCTGCGCGAGGAACTAGATCGGGTCGGTCCATCTGAGCCACAGGCGAGCAAGGATTTTTTCCTGCGAGCCGTGGCGCTCGAACTCGCTTTCTTTGACGCCGCCTACCAGTCAGGGGAGTAAGCTCGTGGACGTCTTTGACCGCCTTAAACAGGTAGCCGCTTCCGATTGGGCAGGCTATGTAGACCACGAATTCGTGGTCCAGTTGGGTGATGGCACGCTGCCACAAGCGGCTTTTCGCTCCTATCTTGTTCAGGACTATCTATTCCTGATCCAGTTCGCCCGCGCATGGGGCTTGGCGGCTTATAAGAGTCGGACAATCGCCGACATCCGCGCGGCTCAAGCGGGGCTTGCCGGCATACTGGATGAGACTGAACTTCATCTACGGCTATGCCGGCGCTGGGGTATCTCCCGCCGAAGGCTGGAAACCATTCCGGAGCATCAGGCGACGGTCGCCTATACCCGCTTCGTGCTGGATTGCGGAGCCGCTGGCGATCTCCTCAATTTGCAGGTCGCGCTGGCGCCCTGCATCATCGGCTACGCCGAGATCGGGCTCGCCCTTTCTCCCGCCGGCGTCGGGGCGCTTGGGAAGCATCCATATCGCGAGTGGATCTGTGAATATGCAGGCGACGCCTATCAGGGCGTCGCTATCGCGGCGCGACGCCAACTCGACGAACTCGCGGAAAGGAGCATGACCGGGCGACGGTTCGAGGAATTGGCCAGCCTTTTCGCAAATGCGTCACGGCTAGAGACAGACTTCTGGCAGATGGGGCTCGATGCGACCGGGCTAACACTAACCGCTTCAGAGACCCATGCGCCGGATGGTGTCATGCCCAAGCCTACGAGAGAGGGGAGGGGCTTTCTTCCAATACCTCCAACGCGGAAACATCACCGGCGGAACCCGTGCTGAGAGACGGTGCCAAGGTCTCCTTGACGTGAAGTTAGGTGCGTTACTCGATGATATGGGCAGTATGTCCGATGATGCGACATTAGCGAAGATCTACGGATCCGAGGAAAGCATCTCGCGTCTGCGACGATCTCCCCGGCAAGAGGTAACGGCAGAACCTCGCTCATGTTCGAATGTGCTATACGAATGGATAGGTGCAATGAACGCCGTGCTTGTGCCGCATGCCCCGCGACGTCATTGAAACGGGGCATGCGTTTATCGCCTTGGTAATCAGCTCGTGCGGTAGCGTGCCAACCAGTGGGCGTAGGGCGCCGGCAAGGTTGCCCAAGCAGGATCTTCGACGCCGAGCGTTTTTGCTGCGGCATAAGGCCAATGCGGATTGGCAAGCAGCGGCCGGGCAAGCATCACGAGATCCGTCTTGCCACTCTGGACGAGTGCATCGGCCTGCTTGGGATCGCTGATGAACCAACTTGTCGCCGTCGGAAGACCGGTTTCGCTATGGACGCGCGCGGCTGTCTCGGCCAGGAAATTTGGACCCCATGGGATCTGCGCCGTCGGTGTGGAGAACCCGACGCTGACATCGATGGCATCGAGACCTGCATCCCTAAAGCGGCTGACCAGGGCAATCGATTCCTGGAGCGTTTCTTCGTCGTGTCCGTCAAACTCGATGACGCCGAAACGGGCTGTCAGCGGTCGGTCCTCGGGCCACACTTTGCGGACCGCTGCGAGTGTCTCCAGTAGGAAGCGGCCGCGCTTTTCTGCGCTTCCGCCATATTCGTCTTCTCTCTGGTTGGAATGGATGGAGAAGAAGCTCTGCGCGAGATAGCCGTGCGCAAAGTGAAGCATCAGCCATTCAAATCCAGCGTCGCGTGCGCGTTCGGCGGCGTCAACAAAATCCTGCTGTACGCGCAGTATGTCTGCCTTCGTCATCTCGGTCGGAACCTTACCGAGGTCCCCACCAAAGGCGATTGCCGACGGCGCTATCGTCTCCCAACCACGTGCGTCTCCATCGACGATATGGTCGTCACCTTCCCAAGGACGATTTGCGCTGGCCTTGCGACCCGCATGGGCAATCTGGATACCCGGCGTCGCCCCGGCAGCTTTGATGGCCTGAACAATTGGACGAAGTGCATCTGCCTGCGCGTCGTTCCAGATGCCAAGGTCGCCAGGTGTGATGCGTCCTTCTTTCGAAACGGCGGTCGCCTCGAGGACAATCAATCCTGCGCCACCGCGCGCCAGGCCGGCATAGTGAGGAAGGTGCCAATCGGAAACCACGCCATCCGTCGCCATATATTGACACATGGGCGAGGCCGCGATGCGATTGCGCAGGGTGATGCCCTTAAGGCTGAAAGGATCGAATAGCTTTGGCATTGATGTGTTCCAGTGGAATTTCCCGGCCGGTCTATCCCTTCGTAAGTTCGAATACAATAGAACAATAGCAATACGGTTGGTTCGGTGCTAGAGCACGTCCTATGAGAGTCATGAAACATCCGGCCATGCACGAGATCAGCATCGAGCAAGTGTTCTACGCGCTGAGTGATCCGGTGCGTCTTGAGATCGTGCAGAAACTCTGCCGCACGGACGAAGCCAGCTGCAGTGCGCTGGATGGCGGCAGACCCAAATCGAGCGTATCCCACCACTTTCGGGTGTTACGGGAAGCAGGCCTTGTGTGGACGCGCAATGAAGGGGTCTCTCACATGAATGCGCTTCGACGACATGAGCTCGACGAACGGTTTCCAGGGCTGCTCGCTGTCGTCGAGGCAGCGATTTTTGCCAGGGCAGGGGCGAACGCCGCATAAAGTCATGAGCAGCTGGAACGTACGCTTTTGCGAGCCGAGCGTTTTAGCTGATCAGACGCGCAGCTCGGCCCGTTCTTCTGGTCGCGCTGTTGTAATAGCTGGATGCCTGCTGGACGGATCGATGTCGCGACTGCTCCATAGCTTCAGGCAGCGGAATGCCGCGATTGGCCGCCTCGGTCAGATACCCTGATCGCAGCCCGTGTGCCGAGAAATCCCCAGGCTCAAGCCCGGCCATTTCAGCCCGCTGCTTGACGATCGCATTGACCGCGCTGGGCTCGAGCGGCCGCTTGGAGAGATTGCCCCAGCGGTCGACCTTTCGGAATATGCTGCCCTTGTCGATCCTGGCTGCCGCAAGCCAGGCATTCAGCGCATTGACGGGCCGGCCGGTGAGATAAACGACCTCATCATGATCGGCGCCAGATGTCTTCGTGCGGCCGAGATGGATCGAAAGCGAGGGGAGGGGAGAGCCATCGGGAAGGTCGATTGATGGCTCGACCGTCAACTGTTCGACGCGCATGGCGGCGATCTCGCTGCGGCGCCGACCGCCCGAGGCGAAAGCGACCATCAAGATTGCTCGATCACGGATGTCGCGCAAGCTCTCGGTGCTGCAGGTTGCGAGCATCTTGCCAAGGACATCGCCGGTAACAGCCTTGGCACTCTTCCGACGACGTTGTCGCGGCGTCGCCCGCACCGCAAGCCGTATCGCGGACTTGAGGGCAGGGGAGGCGAAGACGCCGGTTAGTCCGCGCCACTTCGTGAGAGTCGACCACGTGGCGAGGCGCCGGCGCACGGTATCGGGTGCATGCGGGCCTGCCGACTTTAGAAAACCTTGACGTCGGAGGTTCTGCTCCACCTTTGCCGGCATCCCGTGATCCGGATCGGTTTCGCGCTTCTGCGGGTCCCACAGATGATGTGCGACGAATTTCAGGAGCAGGGCTTCGGGCGCCGGCCAGGGCAGAGATTTGCCAATCGCTGCCAGCGACCAGGCCTGCAGATAGGCAAGATCAGACGTCAGGGCCCGAAGGGTATTTTCGCCCATGCCCTCGTTCACCAGATGGCGCAGCGTTGCGACATCCTGGTCGGTGAGCAACTCGGCCAGCTCGTCGCGACGTTCCAGAGGCAGAACTGCTGCAATCGTGTCCAACTCTTGGGCGCGGCGATCGACCGGGTCTGAGTCATTGTTTGTCATGCCATCGACGACGCGGGATGCAGTTTGAGATCAGTGTGGCCGAAGTCATGCCCCTTGAACAGGAGCGGCGCCTTGGCAACAGCGGCAACAGCGTACGAGAAACAGTCGCCCATATTGAGCGCAGCTGGATGACGACCACGGCCAAAACGCTCGAAAGCCTCTTCTGCCGCCCGGTAGTGTTTCTCATCGAAAGCGACAGTCGTGACATTCGCAGTTTCGGCAAGCCGCCCGATGATTTTGGCGGCACTGACGAATCCTTTACCCGACAGGACCATCCGTGCCTCAAGCAAGGTCGGCCAACCGATGATGACCGGCTCGCGTCCCATCAGTGGTCTGAACACTTCTGCTTCCGGCTCCTTCATCGATATCGCGATAATAACAGACGTATCGACGGCAATCATATCGGCAGACCGTTCTCATCGTAGAAGTCATCGTGATTGGACGTCGTGCCGGGTGCGATATTGCGTAGATCCTCGTCTGCCAGATCCCATACGGCGTCCATGGGATAGCGGATGTTGTCAGTGCTCAACTCCTGGTCGTAACGCTCGAGTGCCAGTTCGACGAGCCGATTGATCGGCTGGCCCGTGCGGCGGGAGAGGGCATGGGCCAGATCTCGGGCCTTGCTGCTGCGAATGGAGAGCTGCGGTTCGGACATGGTGCGCCTCGTGAAATCGTGGCTTCAATATAGAGATTCCATACCAGATGGCAAGCAAAATACCATAGATGGCTAACCCCCGATAAGAGGTACTTATCGAGGGTTAGACCGCCAACTGACAACCATACCATGTGAGGAATAATAACATTTAGATAGAGTTCCTTTAGAGAATCATTTACTATGACTTCAATGGCTTACGATCTCGCAAAAATCAGCATGACAGCCTTGATGGAGCCGGCTTTTCGCGCTGGCATTGAACTGGCGCGTCTGGACGAGCGCGTGGCCCGCTCACCGGTCGGTGCGGGCTTGATCGAACGATCCCACTTCGCCGACGCCTGCGCCTCGCTGTGGATCGACGGCGAACTCGTCCATCTTGAAGACCTCGTCCTCCACGACGATATCAGAGATATTCGCACACCCACCCACGAACTGACAATCGCCCGCGACGTGCTGCGCACCCGCCGGCGCATCGCTGCCCAACTTCCCGGCTGGGCATTGTCGGCAGACGGCGTCCGCACTCTCAGAAAAACCGCAGAGATTACGTCGGCCGACACGGAAGAGGTGCAGGCGGTCGGCGCCATCCGGCGCGCCGTCGCGGACGATCCGGAAGGTGAGGGGGACGATGTCGACGACATCGAAAACCTTCCTGACGTCGACTATGCCGCTATCGATGCGGTGCTCGCCCGATCCGAGGCCGCGATCCAGAACGCTACACGGCCCGGTCGCGCCGACGCGGCGGAAAAAGATCCGCTGGTGTATGATCTCGACTGGGACGAGGATGCGCGGCTTGACGAATGGCGCGGCGTGCTGCGCCAGGCCGAGAACTTGCCGGCGGTGCTGCAGGCCATCTTCGCCCTTGACGCCTGGAACGAACTTTCGGTCCTTCAGCACGCGCCGTGGCTTGGCCGGCTGTTTTCCGCCTCGATCCTGCGCCAGTCCGGCGTCACGTCAGGTGCCCATCTCGCCGCCATCAATCTCGGCCTGAAAACTATTCCCGTCGATCGGCGCCGGCATCGCGATCGGGAAACCCGGCTGCTGGCCATCGTCCACGGATTTTTGGCGGCTGCCGAGATCGGACTGAAAGAACATGACAAGCTGGCGCTGGCTCGAACACTTATGGAGCGAAAGCTGGAAGGGCGCCGGACATCTTCAAGACTGCCGGAGCTGGTTGAGTTGGTGATGACCAAACCGTTGGTGTCGGCAAAAATGGTGGCGAAGACGCTCAATGTGACGCCGCAGGCGGCGCGGCGGATTGTTTTGGAGCTGGGCCTGCGCGAGATGACGGGGAGGGGGAGGTTTCGGGCATGGGGGATCCTATGATGCAAAGTACAAATGATCGGTGTTGTGACGCATCGCGCAATAGATGCATGGTCCGTGAGGCCACTAATTTGCGTTGCCGGAACAGCATTTTGACTGTCGCTAACCTCCGTACTTCCGGCGAAAAGCCTCAAACTCGTCAAACCCGATCCTGCCCATCGTTTGCCCGATGTACTGCACCGTGCGGAGCGCCCGACGCCGCTTTACGTCGGCGATCCACACATATTGCTTATGCTTGTCGGATCGTTTGCCTGCTGGCATCGAGGATGCCTCGAACGTCATGATGCCGGTCGGCGACCTGGACGCGGTAACCTTTTCATCTTTTGTCGGCGCGAAAACGATCGATCTCAGCGCTGCATAAGGAGCCTTGTCCGAAAGCTTGAGGCACAAGAACTCTCGGCCGTCTTTCGCTGTGGGCTTATGCGGCACGACAAACTCGATCTTTTCCTTCGTCTGCCAGACCGCATCCTCAAGAACGATCTCAAGCTGCGCGAAAAGGAATGGCTGCGGCTTTTTCAATCTGACGGAATCACAGGATGCTTGGACGCAAAGGGCGTAGTTTCCGTCCGCATCCCTGATGATGGAACCTAGAGAAAGCAACGGTTCATGGTGTCGATAGCCGGAAACCGCGTCCGCAGCCAGGCAAGTCAGGGCCGCGAACTTAAGCATATCCCTTCTGCTGGCCTTGCTGTCGGAGAAGGGATCCGCCAAAAACTCCTGGAAGAACGATTCTTTGCGACCAAGCGACGCGTTCGCATCGTTGAACTTCTTAATGGTCGGACCGATGCCGTCGATGATGAGGTCCTTGTATTGATCGACTGAAACGGATAGCGCTTTAGGTCCTAAGCCTATTGACACGCCTTCTTTTGGCAGCACTGAGGTTATCGCTTTCTCCAGAGCATCCCTGCCTGCGAACTGAGCCGCAATCGAACTGCTGTCGATAGCGTTCTTCAACTCGCTCAGGATGATCTGGGTTGCGTATTCTTCGGCGTCCTCAGCGCTCGGTACAGTGCTCCGATGATGAAAATACGGGCCGTCCATATCCCTGCTGAATTTGGAAATGACGTGATGGGTCGCCGACCTGATCGAAGCTATCGTAGCGATCGCGACGTTGGTAAGCACGCCGCCGGAAAGGTATGAAAACTCCTTCTGAAGCCGAGCCGGTAATTCTGATTCGTCAGCAGCGAACGCGGCGAGTGTTTTGGGATATGTGCCGCCTTTCTTTAGCAGCCAGACAATCCGGAGACCGTCGGTACTAGCCAGAAAGTTTTCCTTGATTAGGATCCCGCGGCGATCGACAGTAGCTTTCGGTAGATGCTCCAACACCTTGTTGAGAATTTTCGCCTTGTCGGAGACCCCGGTGTAAATGGCAATCAGCCGAAACCGGCCACCGATGGTCTCGTCGTGCGCGACAACCTCGCCAATGATTTCTAAAGCCGTCTTGCCCTCGTCGCGGTGCATTTCCCAGTCGACGCATAGTATGTCAGCCTTTTCAGCAGCCTTCGCAACGCGCGCCACCGATCCGTCTTCCGGTTTCGGCTTTAACACCGAGCAAATAAGGCCGAGCGACATCGAAGTCTCGACAAGAACGTCCGCTTTCAGTGGGTGGCTTGGCGATTGCGTTACCGAGGCAGCAGGCAGAGCTTTAGTGAGATGGATGCGACCGGGTTTCTTCAACACGGCGGCAGACCCGGCAGTTTCCAACGTCTCCGTGCTGGCTTCGTCGTCGACGACGATGAGCGTGTGGGCGAACTGGCGTGTGGCTTCCAGCCTGAAGTCGTCGAATGTATCCATGCCCTATTCCTGCCCAGACCGTGCAATTCTAAAAATAGTTCCGCTGTCCGCAGGATCGAGCCGTAGCTCATAGCCGATCTTCTTCAGGGCTTGGCGCGATATATATAGTCCCATGCCGCGTCCTCCCGGCTTCCTGGTGAAATTCAAACTGAACACATTCTCGCGGTCGCGAGGACTGATGCCAGGCCCGTTGTCGATCACTAGGAGGTCGTCGACGTCGACATCGAAGAAAACTTTCTTGGTCCCGGTCCTCTTATCTCGAAGCCAATAGATGGCATTGTCGACCAAGTTCACGAAGACCGGATAGAAGGTCGAGGTATGCCCCTCCCACGAATAAGAATTGAAGGCATCGCTTGCGTTCAACTCGATCGATTCCTGTTCGAGAATGAGTTCGAACAGCTTGCGGACAAAGTCCAGCACGTCCTTGCCGGTGATGCGCGTCGTCTCGCGATTAAACCGAATGTCCATCTCGGTAAAGAGTGTAAGATATCCATTCAGATGCTCGAAGCTTGAGAACATTGAGTGGTAGAGACTTGTAATTTCCGGGTTCGCCTTTGCCCAACCTTCTAGCCTCCGGAAACCGTCCCGCAACGTATGCACAGCCTTATCGAATTCGTGGTTAACTGCGCTAATGGCCAGTCCGATCTGCGCAAGCTCAAGCTCCGACGAGCGGCGGTCCCGCAGCTCCTCAAGTTCCTCCTCGAGCGACTCCGTCAATTCGTCGGCATCAAATCCGTCGCCGTCAATGAAGCGTCTGACCAGATTGATCTGGTTCTGCAGGTCGAGGATGCGGGCATTTTCCTTCGTGAAAAGCGCAGTGAATTCTCCGACTATTCGTTCGCGTTCCTTGTCCAGATCTTCCGGCTTTGCTGCCGCCACAAAGGATTGGGCCTCGACCAAAAGCCGGTCCAAAGCGAGGTTTACCGTCTTTGTCGCATCGGCGTTGACAGCTTTAGCCTTGGCGTACAGGTCGTTGATCGCCTGATCGCTTTTGGCGCGCGAGGACTTAATTTGCTCTTTCGAGCGATCGGCGCTTGATCTGACGTTGCCCATAAACCTGTTGGCTTCATCGACGTGGATGCCGTTGGTCTCAGCCGCGCGGTTGATGATATCGGATATGGAGGCGTTAGCGGTCTGAAAGATCGAGTTTTCCAACCGCTCCCGTTCCGTCTGATAGGCGATCCACTCGTTGTTCATCGCTCGTGTCAGCCCAACTCCACGCGGCTTCTGGATCTGTAGGCCGGACTGCAACTCGTAAATGACGTCCTTAGTTTCCTTCTCGACGCGCATCAGCGCTAGCGCCTTGGATGGTCCATCGCGACGACTGTTGACAATATCGGCTACACGAGTAGCAAGACTTTCAAGCTCCGACTTGACCGACAATTCCGGCACGCGATCTTCCAGCGATTGGAAGAATTCGTTCAGCTCTGCCTGCAAAACGCGCTTCTTTGTTGTGGACTGTTTGGCTTTCTTTGCTCTGATCTCGGCGTTCTTCTGAAGGTCCGAGCGGCCAACCTCCCACGTTCCCGAATATTTGCCCTCTTCGCGGAAATAGTCAGCTGCGGTCTGCAGGAAGAAGTTCATCAGGATCGAGCGAAATTGTCTGTAAGCCAAGTTTTCGCGGAAGCCCTCGCGGCCTGCTTTCTCGGACAACTCGACGTTTTGCACGCCGTCGAGCTCGATCACGCCCATCAGCCTTCGATACGAATAGTAGTAGTAAGAGGCACTGAGCGTGCGTCGCTTCTCTATGTCAAGAAAGTCGTAGTCGGAATCTCCGTAGGGCTGGACCCGGATGCCATCCTTGTAAATGTAGACACCGCCGTGCTTCTGAAGCTTTCTGGTCAGTCGCACGTATTCTTCTGGCGGCACCAGGCTATCACGGGCAGCGCCTTGAACTACGGCAAAATCGACTCTAAAGGGCCCACAGCGGGTTGGGCGATTGTCGCCATCTGGCCAATTAAGAACATATGACTCCGGCGCTGTGTGATAGACCCCGATTTGACCGCGGAACTGCCCAAATTCGTCGAAGTGTCCAGAAATATGGTGGTCGACCTCGCTGAACTCGTCCTTTGTGAAAAAGGCATTCTCGCCAAGGCGTTCTATCGGCGAGCTCTCGTCCACGTAGTCGCGGAAGCGAGTCACGATCGGAGGAGCGCGCTCGGCCGTTGTGGTCATGGTATTCGTAAAGCCAATTAGGTGCTTTTCGAACCTGGTGGCCTTACCCTCATGGTCGCGCGCATCGATGTCACTCTCGATGAGACTGTCGGCGGGCAAAATATAGAAATGGGTTCCAGAACCGTCTCCGGTGAGCTTCGGTTCGTTAAGGTATGTCTCCATCGTCTGCGGTGACACGGAGAATTCTTCCATTTCGTCCAGAATACGCTGTCGCTGGTTCGCCTCCACCCGAGAACCGATCTGCTCAAGAGCGGCACGCGCCTCATTAACCATGCCGCGAACGGTTTCATCGCTGGGAAGGACATCGGCGCTCAGTTCCCTGATCGGTATGATTACCTCGCTAAGGTCTAAGCCAGGCAGCTCGAACATGCCCCAATGAATGTAGGCCGCGGTGAGCGTGGGTTGCGCGATGCCTTCCCGTCTGGCGCGGGTGACGATAAGAACCTGTGGGCCGATGACCGCGATGGCGAGCCGACCGATGCCCTTCTCTCCAAGGATAGGGCGAGTCTTCTGCTTGGCATCGACTGGCGGCGGCGCAAGTCCGGCGGCACTGTTGACCTTGCTGTCCGTTCCGAGTGTCAGCCACCGCTGCTCGAAGTCGACTCGTGTCATCCCAAGACCGTCGTCACGGAGGACGAGAAGCTTTTCATCCCGGAAGTAGTCGACCTCGGCACGCTTGGCATAGGCATCGTGCGCATTCTTGAACAGTTCGCTCAGCGCCGTCGGCACGCCGGCGATCTGCTGCCGTCCGAGCATATCGAGAGTTCGTGCACGGACTTTGAAGTTAGCCATTGCTGCGGTCCGAGGTCATTTGGCTCAAGTGGGCAAAGACCGCATTTCCCATTGCCTCGGCGAGCTTGACCGGAACAGCATTGCCTATCTGTTTTGCCATGGAAATCATGCTTCCGCTGAATTCGAAGCTATCCGGGAAGGTCTGGAGCCGGGCGGCCTCACGCACGCTGATAGCACGATCCTGGGTTGGGTGCCCGTATCTCCCATTGGAAAGACTGATGCAGCGCGTCGAAAGCGCCGCGGCAGGCCGATCTTTGGACATGCGTCCATAGACATCCGTGTGTCCAGAATGACCCTCGTGGCAGCGCAGGTTTAGATCGCTAGGCCAGTCCCGTCTGCCGCCATTGACCGGCGTGTTGCGAATCCTAGTCTGGTTCAGTTCTGACAGTTTGGCCGCCCTATGATTTGGAACAGTGTAGTCCTCTTCACCGGCACGGATCGAGGGAAGATCGCCAATCCAGTCCCACACGGTGGCGTGGGGCCTCTCTGAGAGCACGCCGTGGGTCGCTGCAGGCACGCTGATGGGTCCGAGCTTGCTTGCGATAAGAACTAGCCTTCTTCGGACTTGAGGAACCCCATAATCCAGAGACGAGACGACCTTTACATCGAAGCTGTAGCCGTGGGTCCGCAGCAGATCGAGGAAGCGGCCAAGGGGACCTTCCGTTTGGGCAATTTTCTGGAGGCCGGGCACGTTTTCCAGAAGCACGTAGTCTGGGTGAAGCTGCTCCACGAACTTATGGAAATGATCGAGCAGCTCGCGGCGGATGTCGCCATCCTTCTTTTGGGTGACCTGCTTTGTGAAAGGCTGACATGGAGCGCATGCCGCAAACAGGAATTTCCCTGGCATGCCGTCGAGCATCTTTTCCAGCTCTGACGGTTCGAAGCCACGGATGTCGCGTTGCACGAAGGTGGAATCTGGAAAATTGGCAGCGTAAGTCTTTCCGGCATCGGTGTCGATATCGATCCCAGCGACAATATTCATGCCAACATTACGCAGCCCGGCACTGGTGCCGCCACAACCGCAGAAGAAATCGACAACATTTATCATCAAGTATTCAGCATTCTAAGTTCTTGTGTCGTGCCGCCGATCAGGATCCGTACGTCGCGACGTTTCGCACAGACTTTTATTATGGCGGTGAAACGTTATTAAATTTCGCCCTTTCCTACTCGCATTTCTAGAAATCGATTTGTCAACTACTCTTGTAGTGATTCGCAATCGGCTAGACCGAGTTTCGAGGAAAAAGGCGATGACGTTCAGGTGCTACTGATCCCCGGTGCACCACACCGGCACTTGGAGAACGTGCAGCGTCAGACACCACTGACGATCCCCGAATCCTCTACTCTACGCCTCGAAGATGCGTGTTTTTAAACAAGATTTAGTAGTTTAACCTGATCTACAGCCCGCTTTAATGACAGGTGTGGGACGTGAGCCTTAGCATTTGAACTTGAATGTCGCTGCTGAGGGCTGGCCCGAATTCGAAACTATCCCGCCGATTCCTGGTTGCAGTCGCGGTCTATGACGGATAGCCACACGGGTGCTGTCCGCGAATGCAAATCGAATGGCAATATGTGAAGGCGAAGATCCCGCGAAAATTCGAACGGTCTTGGCAGAACGGGGAACTCTTCGACGCCCGGATACATCAAAAACATGTCGCCCGACCCCTCCAAGTATTTCTGACCATAGGCGAAGAGCTGGTAGAAATCCGCCTGCGACAGTCCAAAATTTGCGTTTCGGTCGCGGTTCAGTCGCTTCCATTTCGCATCAATGATCCATCTCCGCGCCTTGTTATGCACCAACATGTCGGGTTTCAACCGAAACCATTCCGCCGCACCAAGGGAGCAGAGGTGATGTCGGTTCGGTTGCCAAACTGACTTGAAGACCGGCTTGAGCGAGGCCGACACCGAAGAAAAGACATAGCGTTCAAAAAGCCGCTCCATCGGAAACAGCATGCTCATGCCCTTCCGGTCGCCGAACGTAGCAAACGGCAGCCGATGGGTGACCAGCAGTTCGGCCAGCGGCTTAACACGCCCATAGTAGGCGAGTTGCCTCCCTTGCTCCCATTTGCCGAGGTCGGAGCTCACGTTTCCGCTTTCCGGTACCTCGCCGAGGAGCACTGACAGTTCTCTGGCTCGGCGCCAATTTTCCGACGAGGCCGTATTGCGGGCGACATACTCTACTGCAGACCGTAAAATTCGGTTTTCCGGGCGGTCCAGAGAATACTCGTCCAACTGAACACTAAACTGATGAAGTCCGCCGGCTGCGCCGATCTGCTTTGCGACGTCAAGTCTTCCGCGGAGAAATGGCTCTCTAGTCTCGATGGTAGCATAGCCGGAGCGGAGGCCTCGCCTGATCAGGTCCGAAGCTTCATCGAGGAACGCGCCGGCAAACCACTCGGTCATCGGCATATGGAACGCGGCGACGTCCGCGTTGTCCGCGCGACGAGGGCGCAGATTGAGGCTTTCCGATATCATCTTGATGAGCAGGCTGCGGATCCGCGATACGTCGGACGTCTCTGATACGTGCTTCGGTAGAATTTCGATCTGTGTGCCGCAGGGCGTCTCGATCACGCCGACATAGTTTTGCAGGCTAATCGTATCGGGCGAAACGATCTGCACAAACGGGAAATCTTGGTCATTGCCTCGCCCGTACCGCAATAGCCAATCGAAGGCACTCGACGAGATCGACGCGCGATCCAGGGAGGAAGATATTTGCCTAGTCGTTAGCCGGGCGAACTCCCTAACGGTCGGCATTCTGTCCGCCGACAATCTGTCTGTAGGCTTCCGGTCGATCAAAAGCTGTCGCATTGATCCGCCAAGTTCCATTGATCGCGACACCGTGTTGTTCGGGCCCGAAGAGCGCCGCCGCGTCGTCGGGTCCCTCGACGATGAATTGATCCCGCGGGTCTTTCTTCCGCTGATCATTCAAGACGAGGCGAATTCGCCGCCAATCGTCGAAGAAGTACTCTTTCAGGAGCGGGATGATCCTTCGGGAAAACAGCTCCTTAAGTTGATCGATGTCGTCGGATGCCTGCAAATTCAGGAAATAGGCATGTCCCAGGCGGTGATCACGATCTAGAAGCGCTTCGATCCGTGCATTCATCATCGAAAGCAACTGGGCAAGATCAACGCCCGCGATCTCAACCCCTTCAAGTTGCGTCGTCTGCGGCTCGATTTCCTCGAAAACGAAGCGGCGACGTAGAGCCATGTCGATAGACGCAAGCGAGCGATCGGCTGTGTTCATCGTGCCGATGATGTGAAGCCCGACTGGTACGCCGAACGTCGTTTTAGAATAGGGCAGGATAGTCGTTAACGCTTCTTTCGCCCCGAGACGTTTTGACGGTTCGATCAGCGTGATCGTCTCGCCAAGTATCTTCGAGATGTTACCGCGATTGATCTCGTCGATGATAAGGACCTTCTTGCGCAAGACGTCGTTTTTTGCCGAAGTGCGATCGAGAATGCGCTCAACGAGAACTGGGATGATGTTGTTGTAGCCGTTGACGAGGAACTTCTCGAGCCGGCAATCGGGGATGAGATCGAAGACCTTCTTCTCCCGGATGTCTTGGACGGTGAGTTTGCCGCGCCGCACCGCCTCGGCAAGTTCGTCGAGCACCTTCCAAGGAAAAGGAAGTTGTGAGCCGTTCGGCTTGTCGAGCCACAAAATCTCCGGAGTGCATCGGCTGACCACATATCCGCTCGAGAACTGCTCTCCGAGCTTGAAGGGCTGGACTGACGATTCACAGAACGACTTCAGGATGCCATCGCGAACCACGTATCGGACGGAACCTGCCTCGGTCGTTTCCGCCCTCAGGCCCTCGATGAACTCCTCGTAACTGAAGCTTTGATGGAACGTGACGAAGCGGATCGACCCTTCGTCGACAAGTTCGTCGAAACGTTCTTTCAGGCCTTCGCGATCCCCGTCCGACCGAATTAGAAACTCCGGGTCTAGGATGGCGACGGCTCGATCGACGACTTGAAAGGTCTTACCCGTTCCGGGGGGGCCATACAGAATTTGATTGAGCGGCATGCTCGACGAAACCTCGCCGGTGCCCGCGACGTCGTGGATGCCGACGGAGGTCAGGGTTGGCGCATCGTCGATTTCTTTAGCCGGATCCCAGACCTCCTTGACGTCGGCCTGATAGAAGTCGATCAGTTCTCCCCGGCTCTCCTCCAACTCCTGGCGAACGCGCGCAAGTTCACGATCTCGCTCGATCTTGGTCATCCGGCGAACGGTCGTACGGGGCAGGTTCCCAAGCGTTTCAAGAACCTGCCTGATTTGCCCGGTGCTTGAGAAACGCTCGAACGTCTCAGGAAAGAGCAAATGCGGCACCATCAGCTTGAGCTGCCGCTTGCCGGCGTCAGGCACCTCCTCGAGCCATGTCGCAAACGCCCATGCATCATCCAGCAACGACAGCTGCATTTCGGATGAGAGCAACTTGAAGGACGTTATGGCACGAATAAGAAACCCCAATTCACGAGGCCGGTGGTTCATAAAGCCGGGTCCGCCGGAGCCGAGACCCTTGAGGACATCGTCGGAAAGAAGTCGCTCATCCTGTTCACCTTCGAGCGGCGCCCCCGACCATGCCCATACGTCGCCTATGCCTTCTCGCTTCGAGTGAGGGCCCATGTTGTTGGGGAAGAGGTACAGAATCCAGAGGATCTCGGACAGCAATTTGCAGGCGTTAGGAGACGCGCCTTCAAATTGATGCGTCAACTTCTCGTAAAATCCGCCGACGCCGCTTTCGACCGCCCCGCTAAAGCGCTCGGCAACTTCCGCGAGCCCTTCGCTGGACCAGAGGTGGTCCGGTCCAAAAAGCGACCCATCGCTCTTTAGGCAGCGGTCTCTCCATTCGGTCGCCGCCGCCAAGGTGGTCTCTGAATTTGAATGAAACGGACTGTAGCGCGACATGTCTTCTCCCCAGGCGTCGATGCACACATCCATAGGACGCCTCGGTTAAAGATCGCTTAGATATATTCATGCCGCCAAGAGCCGTCAGCCTCATTTCACTCGATTGCAGTCCGTTCGAAGAAAGGCCGACGTTCGAATTGAGGATTTTCAGAGCCTTGGTTTCGTTCCAATAGCAGGGTCGTAGGCTCTGTTCCTTTCAAACCCGAGAATGACATCCGGTCACGTAAGACGGATTTTTTGCCAAACGTAGCGGGAGGACGGTACCGTTAATCGCCGGAGGGCGCTTTTTGTCTAAGTCATCGAGCAACCGGCGTCCGAGACCACGGGCAGTATTTTTCACCAGTCGGCTCAGCGGAGAGGACGATCTAATTCAAGCTGGAAACTAGGCTCTGCACAATGCCGTTCCCACCTTTTCCAAGCATCGATGTCATGAATTGTTTGATATCCCTCAGGCCCAATTTCAACCTGTATTACCTCGACGCAATATTGGAGCATAGCATTTGCGACGTCATAGCGGTCGGCGTGATTTAGACCCTCGTATGACTTTGGCAGAGATGCCTTACTTATCGACCACTTCTGGGTGTTTCCGACCTGCTTGCATTTCAGCGAAGCAATGTTCACTGCCACACTCTCCCCGACGTCGCCGAGACGTCTGGCCGCGATCATGAACCAATTGTAGTCGCTTTCCAGGACGAAGATTTCATATGCTCTTTTCTCGCGGGTGAGCAACGCGTGCGGATAGAATTGTTTTGGCCCTTTGACGAAATCGGCTTCCTTTACTGCTGGTACGTTCGTCCTTGAAGTCGCACTTCGTCTGGACGAGAGAGTGAGTTTCTGTAGGAGATTGCGCAGCATATGGCCTCTAATTGGCAATGACAGTCGAATGACAAGGGGGGACTAAAGCAGTCCGTGTGATCAAAAGCCCCCAAAACTTCGTATGAGGTCGAGCATCTTCGCAACGTTCCTTAGGGTCGAGAGATTTTCTGACGTCAAGGGATCTGGATCAAAGTGCATAACGTCGTTTCTTATAGAATTGACTTCGATTAGCTCCTTGCAAAAGGTGGTGCGGTCAAGCTGAAGCCCAAGCTTCTCCCAGTTTTCATCGCTTTCCAAAATCCGGATGTAGTTCCCGAATGTTAGGTCTGCGACGCTCTTAAATTCCTTTGGAAGATATTCCTCGCTGCATGCATTTTTGATATCGCTGATCGTAAGTTTTTTGGAAATTAATGCCCGTAGATGGTTTTCGATCTCTGCTAGTAGCAAAAATGGCGTGCTCGTCTCTTCAAACTGGTGAGTAATATCTGTTGACGTTACAATTCCAGCAATGCGCTTATCCGCCGCGCGTATCAGAACATAGTTATGATCTAGGATGATCTTTATACCCGCAAATAACGATGCCGATGCGGAAATCTCTTGCGCCTCGTCCATAAAATGCTGTGCTTGAGTGCCGTCAGTTTTCGTGACGTTGCGCGCTCCGATAGACTCCCAGCTGATCACTCCCTTGACTTCACGATCAGTTGTCATCACAGGCAGCTGCGAGAAATTTCGGGCCAGCATCAAAGTAATGGCTTCCTGCAGTGTCGCAGTCGGCTTGACGCTGATCGGAGGCCGATTTGCAGATTCGATTTTACCGATACGAAACGATGGATCATCGGGTGACTTACCATCGTTGATTGGCTCCGCAGCCTGTTCCGGAGTTGGAGCTGGTGGTACGCTACTGGAAGTGCTTTCTTTGTGCTTAGAGGTCAGCTCGAACGTAATCGGGGTGTCAACCCAAATGTCCAGGTAATGTGGAACGGTACGAACGCCAGCAGCCTTAAGCTGAGAATTAATATATTCGACATTGGATGCAGTTCGGCGCTGCATTCCAAACCAAGAGAGGAAGGTTCTTATCGTTACCGGATGGGCCGTTTTCCCACTCTTTAGATCCTTCAAAACTCTTCGGAGTTCGTCTGCTATGTCAGCCATTCATATGCCCCCAACTTGAATTGCTGCAGTATGCCATAAGTACGAATTTTCCGTTCTCAGGACCAATTTATGTGGCAATATGGATGCGACGGTTACCGCCCAATGTTCAATTAAGCAGGCTCTTTAAGAGCTGCAGTAGTATTAGCGAAGATTGTACGCCGCGGTGACGAGTCTGCGCATGGTGGCGGGGCCGGATCCGCGAGACGCCCCTCGGCCGAAGGAGATCTACGATCCCAATCTGCAGATCGAGACGTTGAAAGTGAAGGCACGGAATTTTCAGTGAAATTCGGTTGGCACAATAACGGGTCGTTGGTCCTAATCTCTTCAAGACCTGGATGCCAAGTCGGCCAGATCCTTCAGGCCGCGATGCTTGGACATGGCAGTCTCCAGGCCCGATCGGGTATCATGTCCCTCTCGATAAAGAGTGATGATGATTGCTGCGGCGAGCTCGGCTTCCGGGCTGTCCTTGAGAACGCGGTTCGCGACAAGCCAATCGTGGAACGACTCCTCGATGAACTGCAACTCAGTCGGGCCGAATGGCCTTTCCAGAAACGCGCGCATAGCCTTCCCCTTCTTTGCGGCGCCGATATGGGAAATCGAGCCTGATCGGTCAAGACCGAATTACGGTCGATCAACTGAGGACGGATTTACGAGCCCCGCTGGCATCTCACGCTGATTTCATTGCGGAAAGGCCTTGCAGAGCCGTGCCTGCGCCATAAATCTGCCACCGACAGATCGGGAACAAGACGCGGTCACGCAATGGAAATGTAGAGCGGATACCAATGCGGAGCGAAGCGGGGAAGACTTTCAAAGGGACGGACGAGATCTCTCGGCTTATCGAGAGCGGAAGCTGGGACGATTCCATCCTCGGCCCGCCGTCGACATGGCCCCTCTGTCTCAGATCCGCTGTCGATATCATGCTGCCGGCAATGGCCCAGATCGTGATGTTCTGGGGCCCCGACCTGGTCGCGCTCTATAACGAACCCTATGCGCCGACGATCGGCCAACGGCACCCCAATGCGTTCGGCCGACCGGCGCGAGAGAACTGGGCCGAGCTCTGGGATGATCTCGAGCCGCTCCTGCGCCGGGTGATGGAGACCGGCGAGACGGTCGCGGCAAAGGATCGTCCTTTCTACATCGAGCGGCACGGCTATCCGGAAACCGTCTATTTCGACATATCCTATTCGGCCATTCATGATGAACACGGCGCGGTCCGCGGCGTCTTCTGCATCGTCAACGAAACGACCGACCGTGTTCGCGCCGATCAGGCACTGCAGGCAAGCGAGGAAAGGCTTCGGGCAGTCATATCCCAGTCGGCCGCCGGCATTGGCCAGGCAAGCCTGGAAGGCAAGATCCTGCACATCAACCGGCGGTTCTGCGAGATCGTCGGCTATGAAGAGGACGAACTTCTCGGAAAAAACATTGCGGACATCACCTATGCCGATGACATGCCTGAGCAGACCCGCCTGTTCAACCGGCTGGCCGCGGCCGGCGAAAGCTTCGACATGGAGAAGCGCTATGTTCGCAAAGACGGTAGCCTCGTCTGGGTGAACAATACGGTCTCTGCTTTGCGCGATGACGAAGGGCGGATCCACCAGGTTGCCGTCATCTCGGTCGATACCACCGAGCGCAAGCAGGCTCAGGAAGCCGAACGCAGACTGGCCTCGATCATCGCGTCCTCCAACGACGCCATCCTCGGCATCGATCTGGCCATGAACATTACGGCCTGGAACGGCGGGGCTGAACGCCTTTACGGCTACAAGGCTGAAGAGGTCCTCGGTCATTCTGTCCTTATGCTCGTGCCGGATGATCGGCTTGAGGAAGAACCTGCACTTTTGCAGCAGATCAGAGCAGGTGCCCCGGTTGACGCATATGAGACGAAGCGCAGGCGTAAGGACGGACGTCTGGTCGACGTTCTCCTCAGCGTCTCACCGATCTATGACTCCGCCGGCAGGATTGTTGGCGCCTCGAAAATCGCGCATGACATCTCCGCGAAGAAAGAGGCGGAGCGGCTTCAGGCCGTGCTGATCGGCGAGCTGCATCACCGTGTGAAGAACGTCTTTGCAACGGTCATCGCCATTGCACGCCAGACATTGGCCAAGGCGACAGACACCCAGGATGCTGTCGCGGCGTACGAAGCACGCTTGTCGGCAATGGCGCACGCCCACGATCTGCTTGCCGAAGGGGACTGGCAAAGTGCCGATCTCACGGCGGTGGTCGAGCAGGCCGTTGCGCCATACCCGCCGGAGCGCTTCGAGATTTCGGGGCCGCCGGCTCTCCTGCCACAAAAGGCTGTCGCCACACTGTCGCTCGCTCTTCACGAACTTGGAACCAATGCGGCTAAATATGGGGCGCTGTCCGTTCCAACGGGACTGGTGTCGATCATCTGGACCTATGACCCCAAAACCTCGGCTCTCAGCCTCCGCTGGCAGGAAAAGGGCGGGCCGACGGTCGCTCAACCGACCAGGAAGGGTTTTGGATCGCGCCTGGTCGAGCGCTTGCTGGCGGCGGAGCTCAACGGTACGTCGGCAATCGTCTATGACGCTGCCGGCGTCGTCTGCGAAATCGAGGCCGTCCTTCTACCGCACGCCACGAAATGACCGGCAGGAACGAATTCTTCCGCCACGACTTCTGTCGTGGGGCAACACAATCAGGATCATGATGCAGGAAAAGGATCAAAACCGGCGGGATGCGCGCAGTGCAGGAGACCGTCTGGTCGCCGGGCATGTAAGCGAAGACCCGTTTGCGGCGGCGTTCAAAGCCACGCGCATGCCGATGATTGTCACGGATCCGAGCCAGGCCGACAATCCGATCATCTTTTGCAATGAGGCATTCAGAAAGCTGACCGGTTACAGCGACGAGGAAATCATCGGCCGGAACTGTCGCTTTCTGCAGGGGCCTGAGACGGACGGGGAGACCGTCGCTAAGATCCGCGACAGCATCGCCGCCGGCCAGGATGTCGCTGTGGACATTTTGAACTACCGCAAGGATGGCAGCACGTTCTGGAATGCCGTTTTCATCAGCCCCGTACGGGACGAAGCGGACAAAATCATCTATTTCTTTGCCTCCCAGCTTGATTTCACGACGGTCAAGAGCCGGGAAGCGGACCTTGCGGCGGCCCGCCATCAGGCCGAGGCCGAGGTCGCAAAGCATACGGCCAACCTTCGTGCGGCGCTGGATGCCCGCACACTGCTCGTCCACGAGGTTGATCATCGGGTGAAGAACAACCTCTTGACGATGGCCTCGATCGTCAAAATGCAGGCGCGGATCACCAAAGACGATCGGCAAAGGCACACACTGATGTCGGTGCTCAACAGAATTGAGGCTCTCAGCACGGTGCAGCGCAAGCTGTTCACGCTCGACGACGTCTCGAAATTCGACATGTCGGAGTTCACCCGCGAGCTGGTGACCGATCTGGTCGATGCTACCGGCCGCAAGGACATTCGCCTGTCTCTGGATCTCTCCCCGCTGCTCGTGCCCGCCGTCAAAGCGACGCCGCTGTCCTTGATCGTCAACGAGCTGGTCGGGGACGCCGTTCGCCGCGGATTGAGCGACGGCGGCGGCGACATCCATGTTGTCGTGCGGCGCCTGAACGGTCACTTCCTGATCCGTGTCGAAGACACGTCGGAACCGGTCGAGCCGGATAGTGAGAGCGTCCAGCTCGGAAAAATGTTGCTTGAAGCGTCGGCCTTGCAGCTGGGCGCCGAAATCGAGCGGAAACAGGACGGCCGAAAGACGGTCGTTGATGTGGTGCTGCTTGTCGGCGACCATCAGGAGAATACGCATTGAAAGTCATGATCGTCGAAGACGAAATGCTACTCGCCATGGAGCTTGAAAGCGAAGTGGAGATGGCAGGCCATCAGGTCACAGGTCTTGCCATGAGCAGCACACAGGCGAGCGAACAGATCAGGGCTTCAAAGCCGGACTTCGCGTTCGTTGACATCCATCTCATGGACGGCCCGACCGGGATCGATGTTGGGCGCGAACTAGCGGCTGCCGGCATCCCTTATGTCTTCGTCAGCGGAAACATCAAGCGGATCCCGCAGGATTTTGCCGGTGCTCTCGGGGCAATCGAAAAGCCCTACACGATGAACGGCATGAAGAATGCCCTGGTCTATGTCTCGGCAATCATCCAGGGGGACGATAGCGGTACCCCACCAGCAAGCCTGGTGCTGGCGGAGGATGCGAATGCAGGAAAGCACTTCGGCTAAGGTGCTT
This sequence comes from Velazquezella soli, assembly GCF_977018685.1. NCBI lineage: Bacteria > Pseudomonadati > Pseudomonadota > Alphaproteobacteria > Hyphomicrobiales > Rhizobiaceae > Velazquezella > Velazquezella soli. The sequence continues at coordinate 215,838 of NZ_CDRNXF010000002.1, read as the reverse complement.
GGAGGAGCATCGGCTGAGCGCGACTAAGGCGTGGGAGGAAACGATGAGCCAAAATCAAAACATTCTCAAAGAGGTCAAGCCAAAGCTTCTCGCTCTGGTCGATGAGCTCGTTGCCAGGGGCGCCGAGCGGTCCGCGGTGATCTACATGATCGAAAAAGAATCTACCCAGCTTCGTGATGCGCTGGACAACAGGTCCGATCATCAGATCGAGGAGCCCTCGAACGATTGGCCGGCGGCAGGCAGGCCCCAGTAGGTCTTGGCCGCCATTAAGGTTCCGCACTGTCGCCTCGGCTATCACACCCGGGCTAATGTTTTCCGCGCTGCGCGTATGACGGCATCTGTGGTGATGTCGAACTTCTTGTAGACGTCGCCAATTTTACCCGATGCGCCGAACTCATGCATGCCGACGAATTCGCCATCAAGGCCAAGATAGCGATCCCAGGAATCGCGGACAGCCGCTTCGACTGCGACACGCGCCCGCGTCTCGCCCAGCACCTGACGCTGATAACTCGGATCTTGTCGCTCAAATATGAGACGGCAAGGCATCGAGACGACAGCTGTCGCAATCCCGTCTTTCTGCAGGGCGTCCCGCGCCTCGACCGCCAAATGAAGTTCAGACCCCGTTGCGAGAATCGTTAACTGCCGCTCTCCGCCTTCGGCTTCAAGCAGAACGTAACCGCCCTTTGCCGAGTGATTGTCTAAGGACGGGTCCCGCCGGAGGAGAGGCATAGGCTGGCGCGAGAGTGCGATCAGCGCCGCTTCACGCGGCGTATCGAGAATTGCCTCCCAGCATTCTGCCGTCTCGATCGGATCTCCCGGCCGATAGACGGCAAGCCGCGGGATCGCCCTGAGCGCGCTGAGATGCTCGATCGGCTGATGGGTCGGCCCGTCTTCGCCAAGCCCGATGGAATCGTGGGTCATGACAGAGATCGAACGGATTTCCATCATCGCAGCTAGGCGGATCGAAGGGCGGCAGTAGTCGGAAAATGTCAGGAAGGTCCCGCCATACGGAATGATCCCGCCATGGAGCGCCAAACCATTCATTGCGGCCGCCATGCCATGCTCACGCACGCCGTAATGAATATACGAACCGTCGAAATTCCCGGGCGTGATTTCGACCTGGTTTTTCGCCTTGGTGTTGTTCGACGGCGTGAGGTCCGCCGAACCGCCAACCAGTTCAGGGATCGCGTCGAACAGGTGGTTCAACACAACGCCGCTTGCTTGTCGCGTTGCCAGATCTTTCTCGGATGCAAGGAGCTCAGCTTTGGCCGCGGCGATGGCCGATCGCCAATTCTGCGGTAGTTCGCCTTTCATCCGTCGCTCGAAATCGCGGTTTCCGGATCCCTCAACCCGCTTTGCCCAGCCCGCCCGTTCCGTGCGACCCTTCGCGCCGATCTTGCGCCAAGCATCGAGCAAGTCTTCAGGGATCTCGAAAGGCGGCGCCGTCCAGCCGAGATTATCGCGGGCGCCAGCGATCTCGTCTTCACCCGGTGCGTCACTATGAGCTTTTTGGGTTCCTGCCTTGGTCGGGAATCCGAACCCGATGACCGTTTTGCAGGCAATCAGCGAGGGGCGGTCTGTTACCTTCTGCGCTTCAGCGATAGCAGCCCGAATGGCGTCGGTATCATGACCGTCGATCTCCTGGACATGCCATCTGGCTGCCTTGGAACCGGGCCAGCTGGTTGTCGGATTCGGCAAGGCTCGTCGCGCCGTCGCTCGAAATCGAGTTGTCGTCCCAAAAGGCGATGAGCTTCCCGAGCCTCAGGTGACCCGCCAGCGAAATTGCTTCCTGGCTGATGCCTTCCATGAGGCAACCGTCACCCAGAAAGACATAGGTGTGGTGATCCACCAGATCATCGCCGAAAGACGCGTTCAGGATACGCTCGCCGAGCGCCAGGCCGACCGAATTCGCGATCCCTTGGCCAAGTGGCCCGGTCGTCGTCTCGATACCAGTGGCATGATGATATTCCGGATGGCCAGCGGTGCGGCTATCGATCTGACGGAAGCGCTTGATCTCGTCGATGGTCATATCTTCATAGCCGGTCAGGTAGAGCAGGCTGTAAAGCAGCATCGACACATGGCCGTTGGAGATGAGAAAGCGATCCCGATCGAACCAATGTGGATCGGCCGCATCAAACTTCAAGAAATCGGAAAACAGCACGGTCGCAATATCGGCCATGCCCATCGGCATGCCGGGGTGACCGCTCTTGGCCGCCTGAACCGCATCCATCGACAAAAAGCGGATGCAATTGGCCATATCGCGCCGATGCTGATCTTTGGTTGCGGGGAAGGTTTTGCGGGACTGGTCAGTGATATCGGACATGATCACTCCTCTTGCGTGCCTTTCCATGCGAGCGTGCGCCGCAGTCCAAAGACATCTTTCTTGGAAGGGTTTTGACGATACGAGTCGGAAAACGACAGGATAAGCGGCAAGTTCCATCGCCAATAACGCATATGCGCGCATCACCTTGCAGCCGGCGCGTCGGTCTATGTCAGGTGACGGTTGTGCGATGTTCAAAGCTTTTGACGTCATGATGAGCGCGAATGGCAGTTACGAGCTCCGCCGACGTCGGCTTCCCACCATTGGTCTTCCAGCGCAGTTCGAACACGACTTCCTCGTGATGGGTATCGATTGAATGGATGGCGATAAAACAGGCCTCGGCGCCGGGCGGCAGTGAGGTGGCAATTTCAGGGAGCTTGCCGCCCGACGGGACTTTTATGCCGATCGAACCCTTCTGCTCGCTGGATAACCAAAGACCGAACGCCTTCATCGGAGAAAGTGTGACAAAAGCAATCACCGAGGCGATGGCGCCGATGATCATCTGCCCACCCCCGAAACACAGACCGATGGCCGTCATGAGCCAGAGCGTGGCTGCAGTCGTGACGCCTGTCGCGACATCGCCGCGCCTCAGAATAGCAGCGCCGCCGATGAAGCCAACGCCGGTCAAAATGCCAAGTGGCAATCTCAGGGCGTCCATCGATCCATTCGCCGCCTGACTTGTCGACAGGAGCAGGTTGGCCTGAATCAACGAGATGCACGCCGCCATCCCGACCAATACCGTGGTCCTGAGGCCTGCGGCATGACCGCCACGCTCGCGGTTGATGCCGATAAGGACGCCGGCAACCAGAGTGGCGGCGATCCGCAAGCCAAAATCCGGCCAAGTGGGTGTGATCGGCATCAGCTCGTCGAAGAATTTCATTGGTGTCGTCGTTCGGGCTGTGATTGGGCAAATGGGCGCCGAGGTGTATCAGCGCCGCCTGTTTCATCAGTGATGCGCATGATGCTCGTTGCGCTTGCGCGTTGCAGCAGCTTTCTTCGCCGAGGCGGATCGCTCTTCCTTCGTTCGTGCAGCAGACGCTTGGCCTCCTTTGCGGCCGCCTTTTTCCGAAGAGGCATGGCTTTCTGCGTGACCGCGACCCGAACCGGACTTGTTGCCGCCACCGCTCTCCTTGTTCACGGTGGCCCAGCCCCGCCGTTCGGCCTCCTTCTCCGGGACGCCGCGATCCTCGTAGCCTTCTTCAATGTGTTCGGCTTTTCGTTTTTGCTTGTCCGTGTAAGCGGACTTGTCGCCACGGGGCATGGAACATCTCCCTAAGTTCATCAGACGCAAAAATGACTGCGAAACCCAGACGAAGTTCCGCGCTGAGAGCCTGACCAGGCAGGATCAAAAGCGATCCTTGGCGCAACAAAAGGATGCCCTAATTTACTTGGCCGGCGGAGACATTCCCCAGCCAAAATCAGGAGGAGATCTGATGAATAAAGAGGAAATCAGCAGACAGGCCTACGCACGTTGGGAGGCCGAGGGCCGGCCTCATGGCCAGCATGAGCGCCATTGGCGTGAAGCTGAGGAGGCGACGCGGTCAAGTGGAGCGCCGCAGACCTGGTCTTCCGACCATGCTGGAGGCGTGTCGCCAAAAACGGAAGTCTCGAAAAACAAACCGGCAAAGCCGGCCCGCACCGGGACAAAATCGAAGTCCGGCGATCAGGCGAGCACTCAATAGACGCGAGGAATTCGCGAGCCATCCGCCCGACAGCGATATGTCGGGCGGATGCTGTGACGAAGTGACGGCATGACAAACTATCGTGAGCTTTCATTCGCGCCGCTGGTGTCGGCGGGATCATAGTTGAGATCGAAGTCTTTTTCGTTTTTCTGGCCCGGCGGTGTCCGATTGACGGTCGCATCCTCGGATCCCGTCACGACAGTCGGCTTGGCACCATGAACGCCGCTTGCCTTCCGGTCCGCTTGAGACGGCGCGTATTGGCCTTTTGCATCATCTTCCGGTTTGCTCATGGTCTCCTCCTCTTGCTGGATCGCTGATCAAAGAATCGGCTTACCGCCCGTGACGGCGATGGTTGCGGCTGACACGTAGCTCGACAGCGGATCGGCGAGCATCACATAGGATGTTGCGAGCTCCGCCGGCTGGCCCGGCCTCTGCATCGGAACCTGCTTGCCGAAGTTCTTTACGTTCTCATCTGGCATGGTCGACGGAATGAGCGGCGTCCATATCGGGCCCGGCGCGACAGCGTTCGCACGGATGCCCTTGTCGGCCAGCATCTGTGCAAGGCCTGCCGTAAAATTCTGGATCGCGCCCTTGGTGGTCGCATAGGCGAGCAGGTGAGGGCTCGGGCTATCGGCATTGATCGAGGCGGTATTGATGATCGCGCTACCCGGCCTCATGTGGGGAACGGCCGCCTTCGTCAGGTAGAACATCGCGTGGATGTTCGTCCGGAAAGTCAGCTCCCATTCCTCGTCGCTGATATCGCCAATGTCGGAAAAGCTCGCCTGGTGTGCGGCATTGTTGACCAGGATATCGACCCCTCCGAGCTGCGAGACGGCGCTATCAATGATTTCCATGCAGTGCGGCGCGTACTGAATATCACCCGGTACCAGGATCGCCTTGCGCCCCGCCTTCTCGATCCAGGCTCTGGTCTCCTCGGCATCTTCATCCTCATCGAGATAGGAGATCAGGACATCGGCGCCTTCGCGTGCATAGGCGATGGCGACGGCCCGGCCGATTCCGCTATCGCCACCGGTAATGACCGCCTTTTTGCCGGCAAGGCGCCCTGAACCTTTGTAGCTCTCCTCGCCGTGATCCGGGACAGGCGACATTGCGTGTGTCGAGCCTGGCATGGACTGGCGAGGGGTGTCGAACGGGGGTGTCGGATAGGTCGTCATCGCTTTTCCTTCCTGGAAGCACTTTCCAATCACTACCGGCCCTCACCGATCTCATCCGGCGGGTGAAATTGCGTGGAGCGCGGACGGTTCGAAGACCGGTTTCAGAAACTGGAAAACCGACGGCGCAAACGGAATGTTCCAAGCGTCTTCAAAGAGACCGTGACATCAGCGGGAAGCATCCTAAATTATCGGGCCGAGACGTGTTTTCGGACAACGAGCGGAGGAGCCGGTGACAAAACGCATCCCTAATCGTCGATGACGAGCCTCTGATCGCGCTGACCGCGGTCGATATGGTGGAGGCGCTGGGTTACGAGGCAATCGAAGCGCATTCGGGAGCCGAGGCCCTCGAAATCCTCGGCCACGGGCAGAAGATCGACCTGTTGATCACAGACCATTCGATGCCCGGGATGTCAGGTGCCGAGCTGGTGCGTGAGGTACGACTGATCAAACCCGAACTCGCCGTCATGGTCTCCACCGGCTATGCGGAATTGCCGGAAGGGTTCGAAGAGGGGACACAGTTTCTCAGCAAGCCATATTCCGAGCTCGATCTGTCTGCGAAAATCGAAGCCGCTATCCGGTAGATTCTGCACGGCAGGGAAAGGCGATGGGTTTTTGGCGGCCTCCCTCTTCGGGAACCTGGGCGCGAATTGCGGGTTCAGCCGATGGCACAAAGTCGGAGAGAACCATGACCCTCAAGGCAATCGCATTCAACGGAACGCTGAAATCATCTGGTGGCGACCCCTCTTCCACCGACCGTCTGCTTGGGCTGATCGCCGACGGACTGAAGAAGCATGGCATCGACACCGAAATCATCCGGCTGGCCGACCACAACATTCTGCCCGGCGTTACTTCGGATGAAGGGGAGGGTGATGCATGGCCGGCCATCCGTGAAAAGGTGCTTGCGGCCGATATCCTGATCGTGGGCACGCCGATCTGGATGGGTCAGACCTCATCCGTCACCAAGCGTGCGCTCGAGCGTATGGACGCATTTCTGTCTGAGACCGATGATCAGGGGAGGATGGTCTCCTATGGCCGGGTGGCGGCGGTAGCGGTCGTCGGAAACGAGGACGGCGCCCACAACGTCTCCGCGGACGTCTATCAGGCCCTGAATGATGTCGGCTTCACGATCCCCGCCAATGCCGTCGCCTATTGGGTCGGTGAGGCGATGGGGAGCACGAATTTCGTGGACCTGAAAGCTGTCCCTGATGCCGTCACCACCATGGTCGACATGCTGGTGCGCAATACGGTTCATCTTGCTACCTTGCTGAAAGCCAGCCAGTATCCCGGCGAAGAGAAGGATTGATCGGATGTCTGGAGGCAAGCCCCGTCTCGTCGGATTGAACCATATCGCGCTCGAGGTTGGCGATATCGAAGAGGCGCTGCACTTCTACGGCGGCATCTTTTCCTTCAACCTCCGAGGCTCACACAAGGATGACGCCGGTCGGGTGGTGATGGCTTTCATCGATCTGGGCGATCAATTCATCGCTCTGAGCCGAGGCCGCCATCAGTGCCCGGACCAGGATCGGCATTTCGGGCTCGTTGTCGACGATCGGAGCGCTGTGCGCGACCTCGCGATCAAAGCGGGCGCCAAAATGCTGGATGGGCATTTTCTCGACTTCCTCGATCCCTGGGGCAACCGGATCGAGGTTGTCGAGTATGGCGATTTGCAGTTCACCAAAGCACCGGATGTTCTACGCGGCATGGGCCTTCATCTGCCCAAGTCCGAAAAGGCGCTCAAAGAGCTCCACAGCAAGGGAATGGGCTAGAACCTATTCCTGGCCAGTCTTGATCGATACCTTGTCGAAGGTGACGTCCACGGTTTTGGCGTAGCGCTTTCCGTTGACCTCATCGTGCCGCATGAAGGTCGGAGGCTTGATCGTGATGTCGAGACGGTAGTCACCGTCGCCGGGCACCTTGATGTTCGTGCCATAGTGATAGAGCCCTGGGTGCCAGACGAACGGCACATCGAACGGGCCGACCGCCTTGCCCTTTTCCGGCGTCAGAGTGGCAGTGATCTCCAAATAGGGGATGAAACGCTGGTCGCCGGCGTCGCTGACGGAAATTTCCAGATGACAGTTCTCGTCCGTCGGGGCATCCCAATCGAGCTTGCCTTCGCCTTTCAGCATATACATGCCCTCGGCTCGCTCTTGCGCATAGGCAACGATATAGTCGCCGGCATGCTTCATGCCGCCGCTATCGGCCACCTCTTCGGCCATGTATTTAAGCGACGCGTGGTAGGCGGCACCTTCCTTCTTCGCCATGGCGATCTGGTGGCGATCGGCCTCGTCGCTGGGTTTTTCTGGTGGTTTGCGTGCTGATGTCGTCATGACACACCTGTCGGTTCAAGAGGGGGTGAGCGACCAGCCATGTTGCGATGGACATAGCTGGTTGCGAGGATGGTCAGGCCAGGAACTCGATGAGATCGCGGTTCAGCCGTTCCGGTGCGGTGGCGAAGAGACCGTGGGGCTCACCGTCGTATTCGATCAGGCGCGCACCCGCGATGCCGTTGGCGGCAGCACGCCCGGTGGGGTCGATCGGAACGGTCTTGTCCGACGTGCCGTGGATGACGAGCGTCGGGATCGTGAAGGCTGGTAGGTCCGGCCTGAAATCCGTTCGTCCAAAGGCATCGATGCAGTCGATCGTCGCTTTCGGGCTGGCCATGACGCCGAGGACGAAGGACCAATCGAGCACGCCCTGGCTGACCGGCTTGCTGACCAGCCCTACGCCGTAGAACGTCTTGGCGAAGCTCTGCAGGAATGCGAAGCGGTCCTCGCGGACCTGCTGTTTCATATCGGCGAACACGCTGGCATCGACGCCGTCGGGGTTGGAGTCATCCTTTAGCAAGTAAGGGACGACCGATGACACCAGGACCGCCTTCGACACGCGGCCTGCGCCATGCCGCGAAAGGTAACGTGCGATCTCACCGCCGCCCATCGAGAACCCGACCAGATGTGCCTGCTGCAGATCGAGGCCCTCCAGGACAGCAGCCAGATCGTCGGCGAAGACGTCATAATTGTAACCGTCGCCAGGATGACCTGACTGACCGAAGCCGCGGCGATCATAGGTGATGACCCGATAGCCGGCCTCCAGAAGGGCAAGCGTCTGATACTCGAACATGTCGCCGGTCAGCGGCCAGCCGTGGATCAGCACGACCGGATGGCCCTTGCCGATGTCCTTCACATGGAGCTGAACGCCGTCCTTCGCTTCGATAAATGCCATGGTTGTTTCCTCGCTATGTTGAGGCTGGGTAACCGGTCGAGCGGTCGAATGGTTCCGGCGCTGAGCGCGGGGATGTTGGCCGACGGACCTTGCCGCCGGAGCGATCATTTTCTCTCGAACTCGTCGCCGGCTTCCACGTTCTGATCCGGTGGGCGGTGCCCAATCAGCGCCAGTTAAACAGCGAGGAAGCATCAATGACAAAGACCGGACGCGCCAAAGATATCTTTAAGCCGGAATTCCGTTTCGGAATGGGCGGCGTTTCGCTCGGAAACGAGTTCAACAAGATCACCGACAAGGAGGCGCAAGCCGCGCTTGAAACGGCATGGAACGTGGGTGTCCGGTATTTCGACGTCGCTCCCTGGTACGGCTTGGGTCTGGCTGAGCGTCGGTTTGGCCACTTCCTGCACAATCAGAAGCGCTCCGACTATCTTCTGTCGTCCAAGGTCGGCAAGCTTCTCAAGGCGTCAAAATCCAACAGCCACGAGAAGATGTACCCTCTGTCGGATTCTCCGAACGATCTTGTCATCGATTACACCGCCGATGGCGTCCGCCGTTCGATCGAGGACAGTCTGCAGCGGCTCGGTGTCGACAGCCTCGACATTGCATTTGTCCATGATCTATCGCCGGACTTCGCGTTTTTCCCGACGCCTTGGGAAGAGCAATACGAGATCGCCCGCAAGGGAGCGTTTCCGGCGCTGTCGAAGATGCGCGACGAAGGGATCATCAAAGGCTGGGGCGTCGGCGTGAACACGCCCATGGCTATCCACAAGGTGATGGACGATGCCGATCCGGACGTGTGCCTCTGCGCCCGACAATATTCGCTGATCGACCACGCCGACACGATCGACAACCTTTTTCCGGCCGTGCGTGAAAAAGGCGTGTCGCTGGTCATCGGCTCCAGCCTGAATGCCGGTTTCCTTGGCGGTAGCCCGCGCTACAATTACGGCGCGGAGAACTACAAGATCCCACCCGAGGTCATCGAAAAGCGGGCAAAACTTCGGGACGTCGCGGAACGCCATGGCGTTGATCTGCGCATCGCCGCCATCCAGTTCTCCGCGGCTCCAGATGTCGCCGTTGCGCTTGTCATCGGCGCCGGCAGTGACCGTCAGATCCGCGAAGACTGGAATGCGCTGCAGACCAAGATCCCGAACGAATTTTGGCAGGAGCTGAAGTCGCACGGACTTGTCCACAAAGACGCTGCTACACCGGTGGCGTAATTTGGCTGGATCGGCTGTAATACGGCCGATCCGTTTCGCGACTGTTGATGCTAATTCAGATTTCGGTTGATGCAGCGGCTAAGGGATTGCTGAGCTTTAGAAAAGCCTCTGCGTCGCTCGCTGGGAATGACGGGTCGAAGGTTCCAATCCCTTCAAGGCGTGAGTGTTGAAAGAGTATCGATGCAGCCAAAACCCTGCCAACACACGACATTAGGGATGCCTTGAGTCGCAGTGGCAAACTGGATCGAGCCGGGTCGATATCGCTAGATATTGTTGTCCCGATCGCGCCCTTGCTGTTCGTTCACCGCCGCGTGGTCCTTTGCACGTTTGGCACGCATCGCGGCAGCAATGAAGTTGCGTGACAGACCGTGATAGAGTGGCTCGCGCGACAGCACGCGTGACGTGACATATCCAAGCATCGAGACGGCCATGATCGGGATGACGGCCTGGTGATCGCCGGTCATTTCGAGAATGATGACGAAGGCTGTCATGGGAGCCTGCACCACCCCGGCAAAGTATCCAGCCATGCCGAGAATGGCGGCAAGTGCGATACTGGTCCCCAGAAGAGAGCCGACGGTACTGCCAAATCCCGCGCCGACCGCCAGTGACGGCGCGAAGATGCCACCGGGAATTCCTGACATCATCGACAGGAAACTTGCCATCAGTTTCTCGGCAAAGAATAGCGATTGCGTTGGATGACCCTCGATCGCGCCGCGCGCTTGCTCGTAACTGGTGCCGAATGTGTCTCCCCCGGAAACAATTCCAACGATGGCCACACCAAGCCCGCACAAACCGGCGAGCAGAACCATGCGCCTGAGCGGCGCCGGCTGAGCCCATCGGCGAATGCGGATGCCCGAATACAGTGCGAACCCGCTGAACGCGGCGCCAAGCATGCCGCCGCCGATTCCGCAAATCGGCACAAGCAGCCAGTCCATGAAGTACATAGGCGCCGCCGTCGCTGTGCCGAAATAGTTGTAGCTGCCCGACAACCCGAGTGCTGCAAGACCCGACAGGATCACGGCCGTCAGCACGATACCGTTGGCTCGTGACTCGTAAGCGCGGCTCATTTCCTCGATCGCAAAGACGATGCCTGCAAGCGGCGTATTGAAGGCCGCCGCGATGCCGGCGGCAGAGCCGGCCAGAATAAGGCCGCGGGCCTGCGCCATTCCACCGAAGCGTGCTGCGGCCAGCATGAAGGATGCGCCCACTTGGACTGTCGGGCCTTCTCGCCCGATAGAGGCGCCACAAAAGAGTCCGAGCACCGTCAGGGCAATTTTGCCGAACGAAATGCGAAGCGACAGGAGAGCGGACCGGTCCGCCTCGTCATGCAGGTGCCTCGCAGCGATCGCCTGTGGAATGCCGCTTCCTTGAGAGTTCGGGCAGACGGTGATGGCGAGCCACGCAGACAGTGTAAAGCCGAGCGGTGTCAGAACCAGCGGGAGGAGATGGGTCCAGCTGCCAGATGTGTTAATCCCTGCAAAGGCCCTCTGCGCCATGTCTGCGATCCATGCGAACACGACGCTGGTCACGCCGATTGCCAGCGCCCCGGTCCAGAAAACCACCCGCGGCTTCCACATTTTGAGCGAGCCGCGAAACAGGCGGGAGCGACGGATGAATTTGGACTTGCGATAGGAGAGGGGCATTCTGCTGGCCAAGTTTCAAGGGATCGCCTGCTTATCGGCTCAGCCGACCAGTGATGCAAGCATTCAAGACGACCCTGAATTTAATGGTAGGGTAGGAACCGCCGCCACCAAAAACAGATTGTCGGGATAATCCACTTTCTGGACTATAACGCAGGCCATTGATATCGGCGCCTTTCTATTGGCCTCGCCTGTTTAAATGGAATTCTGATGACATCACGTTGGGCTTGGTTCTTTGCAAAGGTCGCACGGCGGATCTGGTTTCGGGCGACCCTGTTTTCCATCCTGGCCGTCGCCACCGCCTTGGTTGCCATCGTCGCCAGCCCCTTTATTCCTAGCGATCTGCCCACTCAGATCGGTGCTGATGCCGTCGACAACATCCTCGGCATCATCGCCTCCAGCATGCTGACGGTCACGACGTTTTCTCTCAGCACAATGGTGTCTGCCTATTCGGCGGCAACCAGCAATGTGACGCCGCGTGCGACAAAACTGGTGATGGAAGACAGCACGACGCAGAATGTTCTGGCGACATTCGTCGGTTCGTTCCTGTTCAGCCTTGTCGGCATCATTGCGCTCAGCACAGGAGCTTATGGCGATCGCGGCCGTGTCGTGTTGTTTATCGTCACGATCGCTGTGATCGTGCTGATCGTCGTGACCCTTTTGCGCTGGATCGACCATCTCTCACGTCTTGGTCGCGTGACGGAGACCACAGAACGGGTGGAGAAGGTAACAATCGACGCCATGCGCTCACGACGCCAGCGTCCCTATCTCGGTGGCAATAAATTGGCCGATGCCAAGGACATTCCAGTCTCTGCGATCGACGTGTTCATCGACAGGATCGGCTACATCCAGCATCTCGACACCGGCGCGTTGTCCAGATTAGCCACCGATGCCAAAGCGAGGATTTTCGTGCGGATGATCCCAGGGCAGTTGATTGATCCGACCAGACCGGTTGCATCCGTAGACGGTGTCGGAACCGAAAACGTCGAACAGATCCTTGCCGCTATCAGGACATGCTTTTCGGTCGACGATACCCGTTCCTATGATCAGGATCCACGGTTTGGCGCGTCAGTGCTATCCGAAATCGCCTCCCGTGCCCTGTCGCCGGCGGTCAATGATCCCGGCACTGCGATCGACGTCATCAATCGCGCACTGCGCGTTGTGGCGGTCTGGAACGAACGGGTAGAAGCTTCATCGCATGATAAAATCGAGTTTGAGAGCGTCTACGTTCCGCCTATCCTTCTTGACGACATCTTCGATGACCTGTTCACGCCGATTGCACGCGACGGTGCTGCCCTCATCGAAGTCTGCCTGCGTCTTCAAAAAGCACTTGGCATTCTTGCGCGCTTCGATCAGCCCCGCTTTCGCGAGAATGCCATTCGACATTCAAAGGAAGCTCTCGAGCGTGCCGAAACGGCGTTGACCCTTGAAAACGACAGGCAACGGGTGAGGGACGTCGCCCGAAGCATCACTGATGTGGAATACCTCATTGTTTGCCGCCGCGCGTCGCCGCTCAAAGCAAGAGCAATGCCAAAAATTCCTATGCTGTTGGGCGTCGCCGTCCGAATGCCGACAGTACGACCGCCCCCAGCACGCCTGACAGGATCGAACCCGCAATATGCCGATCTTGACCCGATCCTGAACGCCAGGATCATCAAATGCCAGAAGGCCTATGAACAGGCTCATGGTGAAGCCGACACCGCAGAGGAGGGCAGTTCCTGCCACCTGACCCCAGCTTGCCTGAGCCGGTAGATCCGCGACGCCAAGTTTCACCAGAAGTGCCACCGTTCCCAGGACGCCAACCAGCTTGCCAAGCAAAAGCCCTGCGGCAATGCCCATGGTCAGGTGCTCGGAAAACACCGACATGGAAATGCCGGCGAAGGACACACCGGCGTTTGCAAATCCGAAGATCGGCACTATCACGAAAGCTACTGGCTTGTGGAGCAAGTGCTCGAGCTTGTGTAGCGGTGACTCGTGATGGGCTGCTTCCGGCGTCCCAGGTGTCATCTTCAGCGGGATCGTCAGGGCAAGAATGACGCCGGCCAAGGTCGCATGAATGCCTGATGCGAACACGAGCACCCAAAGGACTGCGCCCAGCACAAGGTAAGGCCAGAGCGCCTTGACGCCCATCCGGTTGAAGATGATCAGATTGCCGACCACGATGCCTGCTCCGGCAAGGGAAAGCAGATTGAGGTCGGCCGTGTAGAAGATCGCGATAACGATCACCGCGCCAAGGTCGTCGATGATGGCCAGCGCTGCGAGAAAAATCTTGAGCGAAGCCGGGACACGGCTTCCGAGAAGAGAGATTACTTGCCAAGCGCAAACGCGATATCAGTTGCCGTTGGAATAGCCCATCCGCGCAGCGCTGCAGGATCGTTCCAGTTGAAATACACATAGAATAGCGCAGGAAACAGCATGCCGCCGGCCGCTGCTGCGCCTGGAAGAATACGCCTGCTCCAGGTAGACAGTTGCCCATCGAGCATTTCGCGTTTGATCTCCAGCCCGACGAGCAGGAAGAAGACGGCCATCAGCGCGTCGTTGATCCAGTGCAACAGGCTGAGCGGCCCGATATGGACGTGGAGGAGATCGAAGTAGGTTTTCGCCAGCGGTGAATTGGCAGTGATGATTGCCAGAACTGCAACGACCATCAAGACGATTCCGCCAGATGCCTCGTTGTCGAGGAAATGGCGAAGTGTGGATTGAATGCGACCGGGTCTTGTTGCTGAAGACATGGGTTCTCGCTCCCTGTTGAGAGGTTGATCGAAGTCTCCGTCAATTTCGGGGGATCCCGCAGCGCACGCAGCACGCGCCATAATCACTAACCTAAAGAACGAATATCGCAATTTCTAGGAAAATCGGCTGCAAAATTCGAAATGCGGTTTGGGACTGCACCATCAGCAAGCAACGTCTTCGGCAATTTGAACGTACCATACACCATTGCCACTCGGCTGGTTCAGGCGACGATGTTCGTCCTCGACAGATTCGTCAACGCTTCAAGCCTCCTAAGATCCTCCTTTTCCTAGGAGAACATCATAACCAGACACTCTCCCGACCCTTGGGGATGCGAGGGGCCGGACCACCTCGAGCATGTCGTAACGATTGAACGATTGTGCCGGCAGGTCGGCTATGGGAAGAGCGCATTCGGATGCGGCCGATTGGCCGGAGATGTTGACCCGCGACGCAGCCACTTCCGACCGCCTAACAATGAATGCCGCAGATCGCATCGCTTTCTCGCGTACGCTGAGTATCCGGTCGAAACGGGTGCAGTTCATGAATAGCAGTTTGGCGGACAAGCCAATGACGCAGTCGTACTGCTCTGGTATCCTAAGATTAGATTACTAATATGATATGCAGGCGTTCGTTCCAGAACACTAATCGCGTGTTATCGTAGGCACTGGGTCAGCCTGCAACGTAAGTGTTGTTGCCCCAGCGCAATCCTCAAAGCACGCCGCGCGCGATCGCCAGCTTCGGGATGGATAAATAGTACGCCGCATGCGCAAAGAGATCGGCCTCCGCTCGTGTGTCTGACGCCGGAACAGGTACTGTGGTCGGGTAGGTTTCCAGTCCAGTCAGGATATTGTCAAGTTCGCCGACCGACGGGACGATTGGCCGCGATAAAAGCTTGACGACGTCGGCCGCGGACTGTGGCGAGCCGAGACATCCCCGACGTGATGTTCTTCTCCGACCAGAAATCCGAAATGGCGAACGATTTAATACTTGACCTGGCAAAACCGGGAGAGGTGGGGTGGACGAAGAGCCGCTCCTTGAAGACGGAAGGGAAGACATTGTCGAGATAGGCGGATTTGGCAAACCCCCAGAACTCGCTGATCAGCCTTGGCGCGTCAGCCGCCGTCTAGAAGAAATTGGGCAAGACGCCAAACCTGCTCGCCACCTTGGACTCGAAAGCTGCCTTCTGGTCAACTCCGAATGAGGAGGTGCTTGTCGTTATCCTCATCCTGATCTTTCGCGGTCTGGGTGCCGAATTCCACAACAATACCTGGGACATCTAGGAGTAATGTCCGGTAACGTGCAATGTGATAGACTTTCAAGTTATGACGTCCTAATATGAGCGATCGTCAGCAGAGATCTCAGGCACCGACGGCTGGGAGAAGTAGCTCTCGCCTGCTGCAACCGGAGGCTTACAATGCAGGATGCTATTGGCGACGATTCAGCTCTCACGCGACTGATGGTGGAGCTCCTCCGGATCAAACGGACGTTGGTGCGGCAGACCGGAGGAGACCGCGGGCGAGCAGGTGTCGAAGCGACCCTGGCTATGCTTTCGCGCCTTTTCTCCGAATATGAGAAGATCGATGTCTCGGACAAAATAAAGCAAGACGTGGAAGACCCCAAATAACAGGGTATCCGCATAAGTTGCAATGACACTGCGCGGCTGATTTTGCCGTTCTATATTTTCGGATCACAGTTCGCAAAATTCCGGCATCGCTAAAGACATTCTGTGAATTGTCCGGTATCGTTCGTTGCAAGATCAAAAATTCAAGAGCTGTTGGAATACAACCTAAGGCTCAACTCTCATACTTCAAAGGGTGAGGGTGCCGGCCAGTCAGGTAGATGGTGGATAACCTGGACTTGAAGGAAAGCCTGGTCCTCGTTCTCGAGGATGAAGCTCTGATTGCGCTTGATATCGAGGAGTCTCTCGGCGAGATGGGATGCGCCCATGTCCACACCGTTTCTAGCGGGGTGTCCGCTGCAAAGTGGCTGCAAGATAACAATCCATCCCTTGCGATTGTGGATCCTCGCCTTCGCGACGGTCTCTGCCGTGACGCCGTCCGTATTCTGGTGTCAAGGAGCATACCGTTCATTGTTTATTCGGGTGATCTTGGCTCGCTTACCTCAGAGGAGCCTACCTTCGCCTTCGGTTTGTGGCTGGCAAAGCCGTGCTCGGCGGGCGATCTGCGGACCGCAATCATTGCAGCATTGGCAGCCCATGACGAGATTTAACCGAGTCCTCTTGGCCCGGATGTCTGTAGAGATCAGGAAAGGCACATCCGCCAACGATCTCATGCGCATCGCTGCCAAAATCCTGAAGCGGCAGAAGATGGCAGACGATGCAATGTCGCACCGCGTTCTAGCTCCAACGGTACAGACGGCCGACAAACAGACCTGATCGCACTCAGGTTTTCGCCAGCCGGACACCAATATTCGTGGCGTATTCTTGCTCGGCAACGCCATAGGCCTGACCTGCAAAGTCCTGAAGCGCCTTTCGATCGCGGATCGTGATATATTTTCGTGATGAGACAATCATGTGATTGCCCTCAAGAACGTGTAAGGCATCCGTCACGCTCTGGCGTCTGACGGCCAGCATCAGGCTCGCGAACTGGTGTGTAAGTGCAATATCGTTTCCCTCGGTTCGATCGTGGCACATCAAAAGCCACCGCGCGAGGCGCTTCTCGATCCGATCCACCGCATTTGAATAGGCGGTGTAAGCCGTCTGGACCGAGACCGTGTGTATGTAGCGGCTCATAAGCAGTCGTAAACTTTCGCTCTCTGAGATCGCAGCCTGGAGGTGGGAATTGGCGATGACGTGGCCGGATCCACCCACCTGCATGAACACTTCAAAGGGAGCCGACGCTGTCGCCAGAATGCCAGAAGTCGGCGCCAGGCCCTCGCTGCCGAACAATCCGATCTCCGTTCCTTCTCCAGTCGCGGCGCGAAGCACGACAGAACCGATGCCCGTCTCTGGGAAAAAAGTGAAGTCGCTCAGCGTGCCGGCTTGCGAGAGAACATGATTTTGCGGAAGTTGTACGGGATCGAGGAATGGTAGCAGCCGCGCCATGTCCGGGGACGACATTTTGAAAAGCAGGCGGTTGCGGAATCCAGATTGCGGGAAGGTCTTCATTGCTCGTCCTCGTGAGGCAAGAGCAATCGGGTCTCCCAGCCGGCCGCGCCAAAAGTCAGCTGCCGATGCTGTTATTCCTATTCTCCAACAACGGTTTTTCTATGTTCCGGCATGACGACAAGCAATCCTGTCCTCACCCTCTGCACGTTACCGTTCATACATGGCCGGTATTCTAAACCGCGTTCCCGGCATTTTCTGCCGCATGCAGTCCGGTATCGGGCCACACGCTGAGGACCGTTACAGTGTTTCAGAGACGGTGTGCCGGCAATATCGCTCCGCTAAGTTGCGGTGATTTATTTCTTTTTGGAACTGAACCCGCGCCGGCGGCTTAGCTGCTCAGGAATGAGGAGTTCATCTCAATGCAGGATCCAATAGCGCTGGTTGTCGACGATGAGCCTCTCATCCTCATGGACACGGCCGATATGATAGCCTCTGCCGGTTACCATGTTATCGAAGCGCGAAGCGCGGACGAAGCGTTCGAACTTCTCGCCAAGCACTCATCCCTGAAGTTGCTGATGACCGATATCCAGATGCCCGGCGACATGGACGGCCTTGCTTTGGCACGATACGTGGGCGAGCATTGGCCTAATGTCCATGTTGTAGTGGCCTCCGGCGCTGTAACGCCGAAAAGCGGGGAACTGCCAGACAGGGCTCGTTTTCTTGGAAAGCCTTTGGATCAGGCGCTCGTCATCGAGACCCTCAAGGAACTGGAAAGCGAGCGGTAATATCCGTCCAAAGACGGAAGCTGTTGGCATAACCCTCTTCGATGTCTATGGTCACGGCCATGTTGCTTTGGCCGGTACCGGACCATTGTGACCTGGTCGCGATGAGGCATCGATGAACGAGACAGAGCGACACGATTTCCAGTCTGATATGGACGCTATTGCCGGGATAGCAGCAGTTCCGTCGATCCTCGAAGTCATCAGCGCCACGACAGGCATGGGCTTCGTCGCCGTGGCG
This sequence comes from Velazquezella soli, assembly GCF_977018685.1. Classification (NCBI taxonomy): domain Bacteria; kingdom Pseudomonadati; phylum Pseudomonadota; class Alphaproteobacteria; order Hyphomicrobiales; family Rhizobiaceae; genus Velazquezella; species Velazquezella soli. The sequence continues at coordinate 197,768 of NZ_CDRNXF010000002.1, read as the reverse complement.
CGGGTGACCGAGGGCAGGTGGGTCGCGTGCAAGGTGCTCGATGGGATCGATTTCGGCCTGAAAGAAGGTGGTGAACTCGCCGTCGAGACGACGATCTGCCATGAAATCTGCGCGAGCCACGAGGCCGTCGCGATCGATGACGTTGCCAATAGCCCCTACGCGGGACATCACACACCGCTTCAATACGGGTTTCAAAGCTATGTTTCCGTTCCAATCGTCCAGAAGGACGGCACGCTTTTCGGTACGCTCTGCGCGATCGATCCCAAGCCGGCGCAAGTCAACAACAAGAAGACGCTGACGATGTTTCGTCTGTTTGCCGAGATGATTGCGAACCACCTCGACGCACGGACCGAGTTACTGATGACAGAGGAAAGCTTGCGGGTGGAGCAGGAGATATCCAAGGTTCGGGAGCAGTTTGTCGCTGTCCTGGGACACGATCTGCGCAATCCTCTCGCATCCATGGTGGCCGGAACCAAACTGCTGGCCAAATCTCAACTAGACGAGAGGGCAAAATCCGTTGTCCAGCTGATGCTGAAAAGCGCCGATCGGATGTCGAACCTCGTCGACAATGTCATGGACTTCGCGCGAGGGCGGCTCGGCGGCGGGATTTCTCTTGAGCTGACAGATGAACCACTGCAACCGATCCTGGAACAGGTCGTCAGTGAACTACAAAGCGTTTGGATAGACCGCAAGATCGAGTCTGAGTTCAGGATCTCACATCCCACAAGGATGGATCATCAGCGCCTCGCGCAGCTTTTTTCGAACCTGCTTGGCAATGCTTTGACGCATGGGGCCGCCGATTCTCCGGTCAACGTGGTCGCTGAGACAACCGCTGACGCCTTTGAGCTTTGGATCAGCAACGGTGGCGATCCAATCCCAGAGGACGCCCTGGATAAGCTTTTTCAGCCCTTCACTCGTCCGATGGGTCATGCGTCCAAGGGAGGCCTTGGCTTGGGGCTATATATTGCTTCTCAGATCGCCGAGGCGCATGGAGGAACACTGTCGGTCAAGTCCTCGCCGGAAGAAACACGCTTTACGTTGCGAGTGCCATCGTAACGAGCATGGGCCGCTTGGCCGGAAATCACTCCGACAAAGAATTCATCGCCCTCGCTGCGATGAGATCGTCAGAGCAGTGCTCCTGCGGCACTGGTAAAGACGCCCGCCTTCAAGCTGGGTTATTTGGCGGCGTATTCTGAACGCATGCGTTCGCGGATGCCGCCATCCATTTTCATGCCGTCCGCCATGGGTGTGTGGATGGATCCCCGGTTGGCCGACCGAAAAGCGGCTTTCTCAGACTCGGATTTCGAAATATTCGCCGACAGTCGTTCGGTTAGGTCGGGGCATGAGATGATGCGATATGCTGGAGCCCTTGGCTTTCCAGCCCACCGGCTGTTCTTCTTTCGGATCGGTGCATGCCTTCACAATCGCATCGACGACCAGTTCGGGGTCATCCATCATGGTCATTTGTGGCTCGTGGCCGGAATAGTTCGCGGCATGTGTCCACCAAGGTGTATCGACGGCCCAGGGCATGATCGTTCCGACTTTGATGTTGCAGTCAGGACGTCTTTGGCGGTGTAACACTTATGACAGCGACGGCGACGGCCTACATGGCCGGGGCGCTCGCTGGCGCATTGCTGATGGTGAGATGGCATCCTGCCGATAGAGGCTGGGTCGCGCTTGTCGGCCTTTCGCTCTTACGGGCTGGCGCCGTTCAGCCTTCTCCTTGCAGGGACTATAGAAATCCTAGTAACAGCATATTTCGTGGCGGGCATAGGGATCGAAATATTCAATGTGCCCTGGTTCACCTCGGTCCAGAGCGAAGTTCCACAGAACCGGCTCTCACGTGTTTCTTCGCTCGATTTCCTCTTTTCCTATGGGCTAGCACTGGCAGGGTTGGCGCTTATGGCGCCCTTGGTGAACCTTCTAGGAAGAGAAAGCGTGCTGATCTGCACGGGTATCCTGTGCCTGGTGATCCCCGTACTTGCGATGCTCGTTCCGACGGCGCGATATTTCTCACGGCATGCCGTCCAGCCCTCGCGTGGTGCCCATTGAACGGAGGCACCACCATCACGACAGTTGACGGGCATCTGTCTCGGCAGTTCAGAATCGCTGCGAAATCGTCAGGTAAAACGAACGACCGGGTGCCGAGGCGACACCACCGACCAGATCATCAAAGGTTGCTTCATAATTTTCGTCGGTCATTTTCGGACGGCAGCGGCGGCCGGTGTCGCTGTCGCTGTCGAATATGAATAGGTCACCTGCGGTAAGACTGCCTATCGCAGCCTCACGCCTTCAGGCGCTCAGCCGCCCTCAGGGCCGCAGCCTTTGCGTCGTCCATCGCTGGCTTTCTGGCATTCAGCAACGAATTGCTGATCTCCGGTCCGGCCTTTTCCGGGCTGCCTGCATCAAAGGGTGGGTGCGGATCGTATTCGATGATGAGCTGAATGCGTTTTGCAGCCTCTTCGCCCCGCAGGCGCGCGACGATCGACAGGCCGAAATCGATGCCTGCCGTGGTGCCGCCCGCAGTGATGATGTTTCCATCCTCGACCACACGGTCATGGACCGGTGTAGCGCCAAATATCGGCAGCAGATCTCGAACATTCCACAGCGTGGTTGCCCGTTTCCCCGTGAGAACGCCCGCAGCACCGAGCACAAGCGAACCTGTGCAGACGGCCGTCACGAAACGGGCGCGGCCGGCCATCTCGCGAACGAAATCGAGCGTTTCCTGATCTTCCATCAGCTCGGTCGCGCCGACAAGCCCGCCCGGAATGAAGAAGACATCGACATCGCGTGGGCAGTCCATGAACGTCGTCGTGGCGGTTACGGGGATGCCGACATCGGTCGAAACGGGGGACTGGTCCTTCCAGACAAGATGGACCTTGCCGCGGGTCATGTTGAACACCGTCAACGGCCCCGTGAGGTCGAGCAATATCATTTTGGGATGCACCAGCATGGCAAACACAGGAGCATCTTTTGGCGTCTCACCCTGTGCGAATGCTTGGCCGGAGTTCAGCAGCAGCCCTGCGCCGGCTGCAGTCATCAGGAGATTGAAATCACGACGGTTCATTTGGACGATCCTTGGTTTTGCAGGGCTATGACTTGAGGAGGCTCGAGCGGATGCGCTCGACGGCTTCCGGCTCGGGCTCGCCGTAGGGGAGCAGGCCTTTCAGCCGCCCGTCTGCGCCAAACATCAGCAGCGAGGTCGTGTGGCTCATGTGATAGTTGGGATTGCTGCCTTCCTGCTTTGCGGCATGGATCATCATCCCGTCTGTGACCTTCTTCATTTCCTCCGGCTTGCCGGTGACGCCGGTAATGCGGTTGCTGAAGGCTGTGACGTAGGCGTGCATGATCGACGGCGTGTCGCGCTCAGGATCGATCGAGAAGAAGTAGGTCTTCAGCGGTTTGCCCGCCTCGCCGAGCGCCTTCAGGTAGCCTGCGACTTCGAAAAGCGTCGTCGGGCACACTTCCGGGCAGTTGGTGTAACCGAAATAGACGAGCGACGGGCTGCCCTTGAATAGTGACTTGTCGACCGGCTCCCCCCGGTCATTGACCAGGGAGAAATCGGTGTCGAATGCCGCGTACCGGGGCTCGTCCTTGAATGTGAACGCGAGAATGCCAATCAGAACTGTCACAAAGATCACCGAGATGGTTGTGGCGACCAGCATGAACGGATTGGGTGTCATTGGCCATGTCCTTCATGGCTGCCATGATCGCCGTGCCCGCCATGCGCAGCCTCAGGCTTTGCGCCACCAGCCACTGGACCGACGGACAGTTCGACATCGACTGGCCCGGCCTTCTCGAAGACCAGTGTCGCCTTGACGGTCTCACCTTCCTTGAAGGGCTTGTCGACCTGCATGAACATCAGGTGATAGCTGCCGGGTTTGAATTCGACAGAGCCGTGAGCCGGAACGGCAACGCCATCCTTCAATTCCCGCATTTCCATGACGCCGCCATCCATCTTCATCTCGTGAATCTGGACCTCGCCGGCACGATCGGAGGTGGCACTGACAAGGCGGTCTGCTGCGCCGCTATTGACGATCGTCAGGTAGCCGCCGCCGACCTTGGCGACCGGCAGCATGGCGCGGGAATAGGCGGACTCGACCTTGATGTCGCCCTTGACGTGACCATCGACGTGATGTGCGAGCGCCGAGACCGGAAGCGACAGGGCAAGAACCGCGGCGAAGATTTTGATTCGGGTGAATGACATGAAGGATCCTCCTTGGAATGAATTCGGCATTTCGGTCTTTCTCAGGTGAGCGCGCGTTTGAGCGGCTTGATGTGGCGGATGACGAAAAGGTCGAGCACCAACACGGCGACGAGGACGAGGCCTGTCAGCGGAAACAGAAGCGATACGGCCAGCATGACAATGGCTGCCCCCTTCCAGAGAGCCATCTTCTCCGGAGTGACCGGAGCAACGAGACGGATGGCGCCGGCGGGCCTGCGTTTCCACCACATGACGATGCCGCTGACCGACAGGAAGATGATGGAAAGACAGAAGAGCGTGTTGAGAGCGATATTCCAGACACCGATATCGCCCTCGTGCAGCGCAATGCCGACTGCCATGGCCTTGCCCGCGGCGCCGTAGTCCTCGTAGCGGATATCAGCGAGAACCTTGCCGCTATACTGGTCGATATGCATGGTGCGGTCGGAAACGGGATCGGCGCTGTCATTACTCATCGTGTCGCGAGCGATTGTCCACACACCGGTTTCCCCACTCGGAAAGGAGAGCTGGAAGCGCCCGCCGAACCCAAGCGATCTTGCCTGAGCGACAACCGCGTCCACGCCCGAGGCGTTAGAGGCTAATGGCATTGCGTGGCCATTATGCGCAGCATGGGGATCAGATGCGGGCATCGGGGTCTGTTCCAGCACCCACGGAACCTGCTTGACGCCCTCATGGTTCATACTCGCATGGGTGACATCCGACAGCGGCACATTATCCCATTTTTCCGCAGGAAATGTGCTCCAGGCCTGTGTCATCTTCTCACCCCAGACCCCAGCCCACGTCAGGCCGGAAAGGAGAAAGGCGAAAAGGATGAGGGCGATGTAAACACCCACAGTCTGGTGCAGTGATTTCCAAACTTGCCGGCCACGAAACTGCGGGATAAGCGATTTCGCCAGACTGCGTTCGCCGCGTGGCCACCACAAATAAAGACCCGTGATGATGAGAACGATGCCGAAACCCGCGGCTATCTCAATCAGTCGGTCGCCGACTGTTCCAATCAGCAAGGTCCCATGGATGAGATTGGCCAGATCGTAGAGCGCATCACGGCGATCCCATGTTCCGATAACCGTTCCCCGATATTGATCGACAGCCACCATGGTTGCCTTTTCGCCCGAATTGACGCGAAAGACGGCCGGCTGTGTTTCCGAGCGGGGCACGATGTACTGGGTTACAGCACCTCTTGGCACGGCAGCTTTTGCCGCCTCAGCCTGTTGCGAGACGGCAAGCGCCTGGTGCGCGGGGGCGACGGTGTAAAATTTTTCTCCGTCACGCCCCACCAGGACCGATGACCAAAGCATGATGAGCCCTGTTACGGCGAGTATCAGAAGAAAAGGCGCGACGTACAGTCCGGCATAAAAATGCCAGCGCCAGGCGGTGTTGTAGAAGTCGCGCGTGCTGCGATTGTCGGCTTTTCCCGCCGTGGGTTCTGCGATCACGGTCATACGTATCCCCTCTGGTACGATGTCGCTGCGTTGAATGGATGTTGGATTGATCGTGCGCCTGAGCGATGCTCCGTCCGGCGGGGACGAAGGCGCAATCTGCCGGATTTCTGCCGTCAGACGCTCTGCTGGCTACGAAAGCGCAGCGGAGAGCGAACGCAGACGGCTATCGATTGCTACTCCCCCTCTCGGAGAGACGATCGATAGGGCAGACGATCAAATGTCAGATAGCGAGGGGAGGGCCTCTGGCGGAGGCGCCGGATGGTAGGAAGGAGCGGGGTGCAAGCTCGATTGCTACTGATTGAGCATGTGCGACTTCGCGCAGGATGGGCGCGCCAAATGTGTCGGTGGGCGTCGGCAGGATAGTTGCGGCGGCCAGTCGGCAAGCTTCGCAAAATCCGCCGGCCTTCTGGCCATGCTGATGTGTCTTGCCATCTTCTGATGGAAGGCAAAGCACTGGCAAAGTTCCGTCAGGAAGAATGTAGGCGGCAATTTCGCTGGCTGGAATTGGGCCAGCGTCGAGGACAGGTGTCTTATGGGCGAACCCGAGCAAAAGGAATGCGAGTGCGCATGCGATGCACAGCCCCCATTGCCGCAAATGCCCAAAATTCCGGATCATCTCATCGATCTGCCCGTGAAACCTGACGGATGTCATACTCCCTCGATCGGGACGGCGCAATGTGTCGCAAGCGTGGTGACAATTTGACGCGTGGCGGGCGAGCAGCGTGTCAGTCAAGGCTTGGTTCGACTTCGCCTTTGTGGCAGACAATTCACACCGCGAACGTTGCGAGCGGTCTCGAAGCTCTGAAAGATGGTCTTATGAAAGCTGCCCCGAACACTGCCAAGGCTATGTCCGATCACTGGAACGGGCGCGCCCATCGCTTCAACGGTGCGGCCTCACACAAACGTCATCACGACGACTGGAAACGCGTGTTCTCCGCTGCACTCGGTGACAACATCCGCGATGCTGTCGATCTTGGATGCGGCACAGGGGCCTGCGCATTGTTGCTCGCGGAGCTCGGCCATCGGGTCACCGCAGTGGATGGTTCAGAGGGCATGCTGTCCCACGCGCGTCAAGATGCCGAGGCCCGCGGCCTCGACCTGACCTTTGTCCATTCGACGATGGATGACGCCGAAATTCCTGACGCGAGCGTCGATATCGTTACCTTGCGCAATGTTCTATGGACGCTTGAGAACCCGGCGGGTGCGCTGTCCCTGGCTCACCGCATCCTGAGGCCCGGTGGCAAGCTTCTGGTGTCGGACGGCCTGTGGTTCCTGCATCGCAAAAACGACAGCGCAGTTGAGTTCGGCAAGGAACTGCCGTTTTTTAACGGCCTGACGGATATTGATGCGCGTGCACTGCTGCATGAGGCTGGCTTCGGCGACGTGCAGTCGTGGAAGCATCTCTTTGAAACGCATCCCTATGGTGCCGTCTACGATGATAGCACACAGCAGATCGAATATTTCGTGCTGACAGCGACAAAGCCGCGCTGACGCAGATCCAAAGCTTGCGTGGCAAATCCAAGCCTGTATAGCTTTCAACCGTCGGTTCCCGTAAGGGACGAACAGGGAATTCGAAACGGAGCGATCCGTCAAACGAAACTGCCCCCGCAACTGTAGGCGGCGAGCATCCTTTCATCGGCCACTGGGCGCTTTGCCCGGGAAGGCGAAAGGACGCAGCGACCCGCCAGTCAGGAGACCTGCCGACACCTGGGTAAACTAATGCCGGCGGGGTGTCCGGAGGAGGAAGCGGATGTTTGCAGCGTTCTTGCGTGCTGTTTCGAATGGCGGTGAAAACTGGCAGGCGGGTGTCCCATGCCGTCTCGACGATCCCCGATCGGGTCCTTTTCACTGACCGGAGATTGATCATGACGAAACTCAAGGCAGCGCTTGCCTTTTCGACCCTTCTGTTCGCGAGCTCGGGCGCTTATGCTGCCTCGACGACCTATCCGCTCAAGATCAGCAATTGCGGTCAGGAACTGACCTTCAATGCTGCGCCTAAAAGCGTTGCAACCGTCGGCCAGTCGACGACTGAGATGCTCTATGAGCTCGGCCTCGGCGACAAAGTTGTTGGCACGTCGGTTTGGTTCAACGAGGTTCTGCCGGAGTTCAAGGACGTCAATGCCAAGGTGCCGCGTCTGGCGGACAACCATCCCGGTTTCGAAGCCGTGGCTTCCAAGAAGCCCGAGCTGGTGACGACCCAGTTCGAGGTCCATGTCGGCCCGCAGGGCGTGGTCGGCACGCGCCAGCAGTTCAACGAGCTCGGCATCAATGTCTATGCCATGCCCGCCGATTGCGTCGGCAAGGACAACATGTCGGGCGGCGACGGTTCGCGCAAAGTCCCGTTCTCGATCGACACGGTTTACCGCGCCGTCGATGAACTCTCGACGATTTTCGACGTGCAGGATCGCGGTGACAAGCTCGAAGAACAGCTTCGCTCACGCGTGTCCGCCGCTGCCGCAAAGGCGAAGTCGCTCGATCTGAAGGACGTTTCTGCCGTCTTCTGGTTCTCCAGCGCCGATATCGATCTCGATCCCTTTGTCGCTGGCCAGAAGGGTATTCCCGGCTTTATCATGAATACGCTCGGCGTGAAGAACGTGGTGGAGAGCGATGAGGAATATCCGTCCGTCGGTTGGGAGACGATCGCCAAGGCCAATCCGGATGTCATCATCATCGCGCGCATGGATCGCCGCCGTTATCCGGCCGACGACTATCAGGTTAAGCTCGACTACCTGAAGAGCGATCCGGTGACCCGTGAGATGGAGGCCGTCAAGAACGGCAATATCGTCGTGGTCGATGCCCACGCCGTCCATGCCGGCATTCGCATCCCGACCGGCATTGAAACTGTCGCCGACGCGCTTGAAGACATTAAGGGCAAGCAGTGACCGATATCGCAGTGGAGCGGGACGGGAGGATCGCCACGCGCCTGATCGGTTATCTGGCCGGCTCCGTCCTCCTGCTCCTCATGGCCATTGCGCTGGGCGTCTCCGTCGGGGAGACGTCCATGCCGATCCATCTTGTCGGCCAGACGCTGGCCAACAAGATGTTCGGCGCATCCTATGCCATCGATTCGATCGACGCTGGCATCATCTGGAACTATAGGCTCACACGCGCCATCGTGGCGGCCTGCTGCGGTGCGTCACTGGCCGTGTCCGGCGTCGTCCTGCAAGCGATGCTGCGCAATACGCTGGCTGATCCGTATATTCTCGGTATCTCCGCTGGTGCATCAACGGGTGCTGTCACCATCCTGATCTTGGGTATCGGCGGTGGACTTCTTTCGCTCTCGCTTGGTGCCTTTGCCGGTTCGCTCATCGCCTTTCTTCTGGTGGTGATGCTGGCGCGCGCTGCAGGCGGCGGTGTCGGCATTCAGGCGACCGGGCTGATCATCCTCGCCGGCATCGCCGGTTCGCAACTCTTCAATGCCCTGACCTCCTTCATCATCACCCGATCCGCCAATGCTGAGCAGGTGCGCGGCGTGATGTTCTGGCTGATGGGGAACCTCAGCGGCGTACGCTGGAACGATGTCATGCTGGCCGTTCCGATCGCCATTCTGGGTGTCTGTATTTGCATGTGGCATCGCCGGGCGCTGGATGCCTTCACCTTCGGTGCGGACTCCGCGGCCTCTCTCGGAGTGCCCGTCCGAAAGATCCAGGCGATCGTTATCGGAACGGCGGCGATGATGACCGCTGTCATGGTCAGCATTGTCGGATCGATCGGTTTCGTCGGCATCGTTATTCCCCATGCCGCGCGCTTTCTCGTCGGGCCGCGTCACGCCCGCCTTCTGCCCGTGTCGGCGCTGATGGGAGCGGTTTTTCTCGTGCTTGCCGATATCGGCTCGCGGGTGCTGGTGCCCAATCAGGTCCTGCCGATCGGCGTCATCACCGCCCTTGTCGGCGCACCGGGATTCGCCATCATCCTCATTCGCGGAAGGCGCATTCGATGATCCTCACCGCTGACAGTTTGAGCTGGAAGGTCCGCGGTACCAGCATCCTGGAAAAGGTATCTCTCGACGTACAGGACGGAGAGACGCTTGGATTGATCGGGCCGAACGGTTCCGGCAAATCGACCCTGTTGAAACTGCTGGCCGGCATCCTCACACTATCATCAGGTGGCGTCTCGCTTCAAGGCCAAGCCATGGCGCGGATGAACCGGCGACAGGTTGGTCAGACCTTGGCCTTTGTCGAGCAGCAAAGCGATACGCTCGAGCGACTGACTGTCCTCGACGCGGTAGAGCTCGGTCGAACGGCGTGGCTGTCGGCGCTGCAGCCGTGGTCGGCAGGGGATGATTGGATCGTCGCAGAGGCCCTGCGACAGGTCGATATGGCCGGCATGGAAAAGCGATCGTGGCACACACTGTCAGGTGGGGAAAAACAGCGCGTCCATATCGCCCGTGCGCTCGCACAGCAGCCTAAAATCCTGCTGCTCGACGAGCCGACCAACCATCTCGATATTCAGCATCAGCTCTCTATCCTCGGTCTCGTCAAGGCGCTTCCCGTCACGTCGGTGATCGCGCTCCATGATCTCAATCAGGCGATGACCTGCGACCGCATCGGCGTAATGTCGAAAGGTGCGCTTCTGGCCTTGGGGACTCCTGCCGAGATTCTGACGCTCGACCTGATCCGCAACGTTTTTGGTGTCACGGCCCGTTTTATCGAAGACACGGATGGCTCAAGCCTGATCCGGTTCCAATCCATTCAATGAGGTTCTCATGCGATCCATTTTCTTTGCCACTCTCCTGGCTCTGGCGCCAGTCGCTGCCCATGCCGAGACTTTCGAAGTAAAGATGCTGAACGGCAATGCCACCGGCGGCATGGCTTTCGAACCGGATTTCCTGTCGCTGAAACCAGGTGACATGGTGAAGTTCCTGGCGACGCAGCGGGGGCATAATGCAGCTACGATCAAGGATTTCCTCCCGAAAGGAGCCACTCCGTTCAAGGGCAAGATCAATCAGGAGATCGAAGTCACCTTCACCGAGGAAGGCTTTTACGGGATCATGTGCACGCCGCACTACGACATGGGCATGGTCATGGTCGTGCGAGTTGGTGACGCGCCGCTGGCCGAAATGAAGCTGCCGGATGATGTGCGACCGGGGGCAGTGAAGCATATTGGTCAGATTGTTGAACGGAATCAATAAGATTACGTTTCAATAATGGGTCGATAGTTCGATTCCGCTCAAGAGCGAATAGGCGAACGGACATGGCTACTTTGCGCCCGCATATCAGTCGTTCATTCGGTTCCCAACCCGTACTGAAAGCCGTCGATCGCCGCTTCCCATGGCGCAATAAGCAGAGAGTTGTCGGTCGGTGTGCGCCCTGGTAGCGAAGAACAGCGCGGGGAGCAGGCTTTGCTCCTGGAACAGATGGAAGTACCTCAATCAACGTGATCGGCCGAGGCTAACGCCAATCCCGACCAACAGCAGGCGCTCAGAAACTTCGTCCATACGGAATAACCGATCGCCCGCACAGCCACTGATATGAACAGGAAGGCAAAGTGCATATGGCCGGGTCTGCCTATTTTCGCGTGGTGTTGCTACTGTGTGAGTATAAATTGGGCCTTGACTTCGGCCGGAACTGGTGTGGATTGTTACATAGTATTGTTGTGCCCCAGTCCCCGTCAGAAGGTACGCACAGGCCCGTTTTCTTAAATCAAAATGGAGAGCACTCATGGCACTTAAACCAGGACCAAAGCCGATAGCAAAATCCACAGGGAAACCGGACCAGCGCCGCCGTGATAACAAAACCACACCAGGGAATAACCCGTCCCTCAAACCTAGCAAGTCCACCAAATAAAGCACATGAAAGACGGCTCTCGCCGATTTGCACTTCTACCCCGGCATTCGATTAAACCTGCGCGAAATACCGCCCGGACTTCGTGCCTGTCGGATGTTGGATGTCACTTTCTCGAATTCCCCGCCAATATCGGTCAGTCCGATAACGGCCCGATATGAGCCGTTCCCCCGTAGACAAGCTGCCGCCCGCCACTATGCATTTTCGGCGCGTTAGGTTTTGCAAACAACGGGTTTGCAACGTCTCAAGATATGTTATCCCATTGTCACTGATCTCCCAGTGAATTGGAACGATTGGAAGCTGAGACTGATCTCAGACTCAGCCATTCTCTCATCGTCTTATGGATGGGGGTTGCATGAGGTCGAAACTACTTAAGATCACCGTGAAGAATGTCGGCTGCATCGGATCCGAGTCCATCAGCGTCAAACTTGATGATGTTCTATGCCTGGTTGGCCCAAACAATTCCGGGAAAACGACAATTCTGCGCGCATATGAGCTCGCGGTGAACCCGGGCACGTTTACCGCGCACGATCGGTGCAACTGGGCACCCGCTGGCGAGCCGTCGGAAATCCAGCTGGATGTCCACATTCCGGCTGGCATGGGCAATGTCGATGAGAAGTGGAAAATAGTAGAGGGCGAAAAACGCATTGTACGCAGCCGGTGGAGTTGGCCGGCCGGTGAAAAGGCCGTTCGACAGACCTGGGATCCGCAAACTGGCGACTGGGCGGAGGAGGGAAAGGCTGGAGGAGCAGATAACGTTTTCACGTCCCGCCTACCAAAGCCAATGCGAATTAAATCCCTGGATGATGCTCTGTCGACTGAGGATATACTGCTCACACTGGCGCTAAGCCCCTTGGTGAAAGAACTTAAGGCACTGGAGACAGACTCGGAGTCGCAAATCTCCAAAGACAAAGCTGCCCTCGCAGCGACGGTAAATGCGCTTGCACAGCCTCATAAAAACCGATTGGACGTTATCTCGGACCAAATAAAGACCGGCTTCCAAGGGGTATTTCCAGGTCTCAGTGTCAGTCTTCATGTTGAGATGACCAGCCCTGAATTGAAAATTGATTCATTGCTGAAGCAAGGCTCTGGCATCCGCGTGGAGGAGCCCTCTGGCCAATCCCGCGTGGCCCAAAAGGGCACGGGCGCTCGGCGGGCACTATTTTGGGCAATGCTTCAGGTACACAACGAAATCAGCCGTCAGACAGAGCGGCGCGAGGCGCTATTGAAGCCGCTCAACGCCAGTCTGTTAAAGGAAAGGAAGAAAGACCCGGACAGTGAAGCAACCAAACTTATCACCCAGAAGATAGCTGCTCTCAACGAAGGTGGCGCGATTCCAGAAGATGCCGAGGATCCAGCGTTGCCTGGTTACATTCTTCTGATGGACGAGCCGGAAAATGCGCTTCACCCCATGGCTGCAAGAGCAGCTCAAGCACATCTATATGCTCTAGGGCAGCATCCCGATTGGCAGGTGTTGATAACAACACACTCACCTTACTTCGTCAATCCACTTGAAGATCACACCACGATCGCTCGCCTACAGAGATCGAGCGACGGGAAAGCGCTATCACCCCGCTTATACGTAGCGGACGAGATGGAGTTTTCCAAAGAGGAGAAAGATAACCTTCAGGCGCTCCAACTCACTGACGTAGGTTTCTCTGAGATTTTCTTCGGCAGCTACCCAATTCTAGTCGAGGGGGACACGGAACACGCTGCTTTCATATCCGCAATCGTGAAAGCTCAGCACGAGCTGGCGGGTAAGGTAAGTATTATACGCGCGCGTGGGAAAGCGATTCTCGTTCCGCTGATAAAGATGTTGCGTCACTTCAAGACCGATTTTGGCATCGTACATGATGTGGACTGGCCGCGGAGGAAAGACGGCGCAAATAACGCAATGTGGACCATTAACACGTCCATTCGCGATGAGATTATCCGTTGCCGCCAACTTGGACAAACGGTCTATCACCGTTGGAGCATACCCGACTTCGAACGATATCTCGGAGGCAAGGAGCTTGGAAAGGATAAGCCCTACGCTGCGTTTGACCGCGTTACGGGCGACGAAGCTTTGAAGACGAAAGTGAGATCGCTCATAAGCAGCCTGTTTGAGGGCGGTGCTTTCGATCCGGCTGGCCACGATGCGAACGGAGATTTTATTGCGCAGGTAGAGGCCGAACTGGTCTCATGGGCCAAATCCAGCGGGGAAACCACCAATCCACGTCTTAATCCCGTAGCTTAGTGAGCCGGCCCCAATGATCCACTATAGGAAGTAGTGCGCTCCGCTCAAATCGGATCCGGTCTGGCAAATCCAATAACATGCCAACCAGGGCTACGAAACGCACTGGGTCGCAAGGAAATTGAACACGGTGGAACCTGCGGGACCTGCTCAATATCCTATCCAAAATGATTAGACTTCTTTGGAAGGACCAAAGCTCGGCGACGCCTCGCCTCTTCATGCATGTTGACAGGAGTGGTCGCAAGAACGCGGGTAATTAAAGAGGTCAGGAAACTAGCTGGAGAAAGGTCTTCAGGGGTTCGGTCTGATAGGATTGTTACGTTAGGGAGGGCTTTGACGATACCCTCGACGGCACTGTCAGCAAGATGTACGATCTCATCCTCAGCGGGATCAGCTGTCGGCTGCGCACCAGGCTCCAAGATACCTTCACCAGGTTCTTCCACGTCAGCGGTAGGATCTGGTGGATCGCTTGAGTATTCCATCAATACTAAACAGGTCGAGTGATACGCGTCGTCCTCGCGGCCGAGCTTCGCCAAAAGGTCGAACAACCATTCGGCCGTCTTAGGCTCCTTCTCCAGGATATCGGACCGCAGGCCAAACAGAAAACCTAAAGCCGCTAGTGGGTGGCGCAAGCGAAGGTTCTTGGCGTCACCATAGGATTCCTCTATTCGGTTTGGTGCATTCTTCCCGTAAGAGGAATCCATTCGCTTCGTCGAAATCAATAATTCTGGGCCGGTTACCCAGTCTGTGATGATGACGTCAACCTGCTTCAAGTAGTTTTTCCCGAGAATCGACGCGGAAGAGGAGGTAACATTCGGGATCGATGATTTCTTTCTCAGGTGGGACTGAGCTTGAGCTCGTATCGCCATGGGAAGCGACTTGACGAATGCTGAGACAGGTGCTGGTAGAATGCGCGGATTAGCAGGCCTCGGCCAAACCTGATCCGTCCCGAAACCAGCCCTTCGAAGTTCGTAGCTGAGCCAGACATCGAGGGCGAGGGCAGGCACGCCCGTCTGCGTCTCGACTTTCAGGTGCAGCGGTACGCCGAGCAAAAGCACTAGGGTGTCGTAGTCGGGTTTGAAGAGCGGCTGGCCGTCACGTCCAAGAATCCATGGATTACTGTGTTCCCCAGCGCGAGCAGCAGCTTCGACGATGTGATCAAAAATTTCCCAGGCTTCTGCCTTCGAACTGGGTTTAGCGGCCACTGGCTGACCTCACATTGCGACGGTTTGCAAGTTCCGCGCGTGCTTTCCGGACGGCCTCGATTTGTATCGGTGAGACGTTGCCGTCGACCAGCAGTACCTCGTCAACCAGCTTAACGGCATCGAGCAGCCGACCTTTTTCCAAAAGCTTTCCCACGCTTCGCTTGATCTTGCGAAGCTCATCGGCACGAGAGGCGACCAGGGTCGGGGAAGGCATGGCCCACACGTCGGCCTCCTTTGGCTCGATCTTCAGGATCCCGCCTCCATAGGCGCGGCCGACCATTTCGGCATGCAACAAGGTGATCGAGTTCAAGCTGGCGACCGGAAGGAGTTCACTGCCCAAGGCCGTATATGCCTTGTTCAGGTAAACCCCATGTACCGAATTCAGGTGACGAGCCTTGGCCGAGTTTTCGGTAATCCGGGGGGTGTCCGCATTCATGCAGGTCAGTAAAAGGTCCGCGGGTGAAACGAGCGGAACCCGGTACCAGGTCTTGCGGACCCGGCATTTATAGGCGGTGTCGACGCCTGTCCTGTGGCCGTCGGCAATATATGCCGCAGCAGCCCTGGAAGGCGGGTCGGTTGGATAAAACAGGTGGATCGCGCTGCCATCTTCACCGAGTTTCTTTAGCTGGGCACTCGAAAGCGAGAGGCCCCGCAAATGTGAGCTTCCGGGTGGCGAAAGGCTGAGCAACTCGTCTGGGCGAAGTCCGAGCTCGGCTACGCGCTGGGGGGAAAGTGTGAAGTATTTGTTGTTTCCGGTTACCATTCCGAGCGTTGTGTCGCCCCAGGTTTCCAGATCCGTGTAGAGGCCTGCCGCCAAGAGAGCGTGCAAAAGTTGCACTGCGTCGATATCGACGAGACTGCTGGTCCACTTGCCCGCTGGGTCGGCCGGTGTCCAGCTCAGTCCCGGGCCTAAAGTGTCGAGCGTTGCAGCGTTCTTAGTTTGGCGGATCGTTGCAGAATCCGCCGGCCCCTCAAGGTAGCCATCAGCAAGAAGAAGCACGACATCCGCTTCCGCCTCCGGGAACACTTGCTCATCGAACAATACGAGCTGCACGTCGCGGAATCGATTGAACAGGAACTTGCGAACGGGGGCGGCATAGTTCACCGAGAGTAGTTCGGCGGGCAAGACGAACGCCAGTCGGCCACCTCTTTTAAGGAACAACGCCGAGTGTACGGTGAACGCAGCCCAACTGGATGCGAGCCCCGTCAGGGAAATCCCGCCCCTGATGGCCGCCTCCCGGGCACGGGCACGGGCTTCCCCCGTAAAGTCCTGGTATCGGATGAAGGGAGGGTTTCCGATGACGGCGTCGAACGCTGGATCCGGCGTAACGGCAAAGAAGTCGGACAGTTGGATATCGGCCTCGCCCCCGGCTTCAGCGACCCGCTTGCGGGCAACCTCTGCGCTGTGGGCGTGTATCTCCACGCCATGAACCATTGGGCACGAGCGCCTGCGTGGAGCGAGTTCACGAAGGCGATTGACCGCGGAAACCAGGAATGCAGCGTCGCCAGCAGCAGGCTCAAGCACGCGATCCTCAGGCGCGCGAATGGCCCATTTCGAAATGAAACGGGTAATCGCGGGAGGCGTGAAGAACGCGCCTCTCTCCTTACGGAGGACGGGTGTGTCGATAGGGTCGCGATGGGTAACGAAAGTCACGGCTAGCTCCCGAATCGTGCACGCATGGGTTCGCTGTCTTGCCGCTTACCTATCCTATACCGGTAAATTTCTGTCTACTATTTGTTCTTGTTTTCGGACTGCGGATTCAGTGGAAATTGCGACACGAGTTTTCGGTCAAGTGCAAAACAATGCCTAAACCGTATCCGGGCAAGTTTTATGGGTGGTGCAGCAGAACGCCCACAAAAAAGATTTCTGAAAAAAGCACTGTTTGGCAGAGTTCACGGCACAAATCGACTAGCCCTGACAAACAGTGCAGCTGGTTTGGACCTGCATCTCGCTACCCGCGAGTATCGCAATTTTAGCTTTGTGGGGTATTCACTTATCCAATGGGCCACTGTGTCACCGCAAGTTTTGCGAGTTCCTTCGAGCGGTTCCCCACATGCACGAACTTAAAGGCACTCATTTGAGCAACGTCCTGGGTTAGCAGTATCGACGAGAGCTTGTAATTGGCTTTCTTGAAAGCGAACGGGTTGTTCGATGCGCGAATATTTAGATCGCCGGCGAACAAGGTGAGATTACCGATCCGATTCACATGCTTTGGATGAAGTCGCTTGGCTCTGTCACCCAAGTAATCCTCCCAATTGCCGAACTCCTCGCGGCTCCGTTTAGTCGTGATTTTTTGCGGAATGATGTGTTCCACATGGACTGCGTCAGTTCCCAACACGCCGAGTTCGGGGTGCTTACCGTGTTTCGCCAGCTCGATCTGCTCAAGGCAGTAGCGAGCCCGGTCCATGATATTGGATGTAAATTGAGCGGCGGCAAACTCTTCCTCGAACTTTTCGTCCGACGGGGAGAAGTCCCTGTAAGACTCCTTGATTGCTGCCAGTGGGTCCGTCGAGTCAATAGCACATAGGTTCGCGAAGAGCGTTTCCGTCTCGTTCGACCTTTCCCGGCATACGTGCCGCCGCAGGATGAATGCCTCGGTCCGACGAAGAACCTCGAGGAAGGCTTTGCGGTTGGTGCCGCCAGTACGGAGATGCATGAGGAACCCGTATGCCTGGGTCGCCTTGATCATGCGAAGATTCCGCAAATGACGGTCAACGGCGGCGTCACCGGTGTCGTGATTGATAAGCTCGCTATAAACCTGCGCGGACTTCACCAATCCCTTCAGGAACTGTTCAAAGCTCACTTGGTCGGGCTCGGAAGACCCGATGTCGATCTCATCCAGCCCTTGCGCGGCCGCTACATCTTCCGGCTCAAGCGTCGCTTCTTCCTCCTCGGCTTCCTCCTCGTAGGCATACCACTTCCTGTCGGGCAACTTCTCCGCCTCGACGATCTGTCGCATGAAGAAACCTTGGAATTGGCCGACAATCTCAGCCTTAGTCAGTCGTGACTGAGTTTTGGACATCAAGAAGTAACGAAAAAAACCGTCGGTATCACCTCTGTCGAGGAATTTAATGATCTTGCCCCAGCTTTGCTTGGCGTCACTTAGGGCCGCTTCGCTAAAACGTGCCGCGTTGCCCAACAAGAAGTTTTTGATAAGATCCGTAGGGCTGAGCTTCAATCCTCGATTATTGATCGTCTCGAAGAGCTTGAACGCGTCCTTGGCGTTGCCGACATCCAGTCGGATCACAAGCGCTTGGTTCAAAAGCCGATACTTAAAGGCCAGCAGGTCATCGATCTCCTGGTCCCCGACCCACTCCCTTGCGTTGGCGAAGGCGTTCGACAAGCGCTCATTTAAAAATGATCTTCCCTCCTCGACTTCGGGATTCTTAGCGAGATAGTCAAATTCCTCTGCATCCATAGTGTCCAGTGCGATTTTGGGAATAGCCGGACCACTGTAAGGTCGAGCTGTCAGCAGTCGATCCAGCTCCTGGACATGCTCTGATAACAATTCGACCTTGAATCGCTCTCTCAAACATTCCAGGAGAATGGCGATCGTCGTCAAGCGCTGTTGTCCGTCCACCAGCTCCAGCGGATTAACCCCGGCCTTGTGGTTCCCGGTTAGGCAGACGATACTTCCCAAAAGATGGTGGTCGTTGCCGTCGATGAAGTTGATGTCATCAATCAGATCGAAAAACTGTTTGTCGAGCCAGGAATATCGCCGTTGATAGGATGGAATCACAAACTGTTCGTTGGATGATCCGAGGATAAGGCTAAGGGCGAGCGTATGGGTGACGATCTGCATTCAAGACATTCCAGATTTCTGATTCTGTCAGCAATAGTATTGCTTCCATGCAACTTGGACTAGAGCGGATCTCAAGCTGGACAGTCTTTTAGGGTATTAGTTGCGCGGAAGAGAACCCGTCTCCCCGCTAGGAACTTCAACACGTTAGATCTACCCGAATAACAGGGTCGCAGGTTCCGAGTGGTTCAAGGCGACCTTCAGTATCGCCGAGGCAATTCCGCGCCGGACTCTAAAGGCTTCAACAATCTTGCAAGGGGTTTGTTAGCATAAGTATAATCGTGAATGCGACGCCCGCGCCGAGATTATGCAGGCCACTGACATCGGCGATGATTGAGCGATGGTCGGCTGTACGCGCAGCGCAAATTTACAGGTACAGATCCACTGAGTGCTACTTTACCCTCGCTTGTCCCGTTGTTCCGGGGTCTAGAATCATTCCACTGCCAGTCGATTGCGCAAGTCGGAGAGCAACCATGTTCCTGCACGGCCCAGAGGCCTGCCGCGCATATGCGCCGCATAGACGGGTAGTGCCTCGGCGCGTGGAACCGCACCGTTGCTAAGGTTCAATTCTCGCAGACGTCCTGCCTTTATGAACGGGTCGACGAGGTGCAACGGCATTCGGCACCAGCCAAGACCTGCGAGCAGGAAATCCAATCGGCGGCCGAGGTCGGCAAATTTCCATATCCGAGTGCTGACGACGCCGTAGTTCGGCCCGTCGTTTTCCAAACTGCTGGAGAGGACAAGTTGCACGTGGGCTTCGAGATCGTCGGCCCCCAGGTCGCGATCGAGGCAAGCTAGTGGATGCGTCGAGGCCGCAACGGCGACGAGTTCACGGTTCAAAAGTGGATAGGCCTGCAGGTCTTCAGGCACGGTCGGGAGGAGCATGCAGAATGCAAGCGACGCGGAGCCCGCCCTTAGACGCCGTTCGGCTCCATCCAAGCCTTCCGTGAAAAAAGAAACTGGCAGATCGGGAAACGTCCTCCTTAGTCCCTTGATGCTTTCGATGATGGGATCGGTCGGGACCAGAGGATCGATTGCTAGGGAAAGCGATGGCTCCAGGCCTTGCTTGGCCCCCTCAGCAATCGCTTCGAATCGCTCGGCCGTCCTGAGGACCGCACGCGCCTGCTCCACGAGAACCCGGCCAATCGGCGTCAGCTCCGGCCGATGGCCGGTTCTGTCGAAGAGTTCAACCTGGTGAATATCTTCCAGCGTTTTGATTGCTTGGCTGATCGCCGACTGGACGCGGCCCAGCGCCCGTCCAGCGGCCGAAAAGCCTCCTTCATCGGCGATAGAGACGAGCACGCGAAGCTGATCCAAAGTCAGTGAGCCAATCATCGTCATCTCCAAAACCGATAGATTCAATCATAATTTCATCGATTTCAAAGATCGAATCAATTCGCTACCCTTAGGGCTGATCTCGCCGCTTCCCCGCGGCATCAAAGGAGTTGAAATGCCGACACTGCTCGTGATCGAATCCAGCCCGCGCGGCGGCCAGTCCATATCACGCGGCTTGACCGCCATGTTTGTCGAACAGTGGAGGGAGAGAAACCCAAACGGGCGCGTTGTCGAACGCGATCTTATGGAAAGCGACCTACCCTTCGTGACCCTGCCATGGCTCTCGGCGTACTTCACACCGCAGGAACTTCACACCTCGGAGATGCAGGACATCATCAAGCTCTCGGACACTTTGGTCAATGAACTTCTGGCGGCCGACCATATCGTCATCGGAACGCCGGTCTACAACTACAACGTACCCGCGGTCTTAAAGGCCTACATCGACCACATCGTTCGCAAGGGCAAGACGCTCGGCTTTTCCGGCGAGGGATTGGTTCATGGGAAGCAGTGCACGATCCTGATGGCATCGGGCGGAGTCTACACGGAAGGCTCGCCGATCCGCGATCGAGACATCGCGACGAGCTATCTCAGGTTGATACTCAAAGTGATAGGCATCGAAGACGTCGCGATCGTGGCGGGCGGAAACGCGAAGTTGGTGGACATGGGGCAGACGACCAAAGCTGACTTCCTCCGTAGGTTCGCCCCGGATATTGCCAGAGCGGTCGGTGCAACGCCTGCCTGAGCGACCCTCCATCTCCCGTAGGCGAGGTCCAGCATTGCCGGCGGGAGAAAGCCCTCCGCCGGACCCAACTCGCGCAGGTCGCAGAGCTTAACCATGGGGTTCCGGTGGACACGAGTACGCAACCGTCGTGAACCATTTTCATGACGTCCCTTTCGCTTAGGGCTTTGTTTGCCAAAGGCCAGTCCACATTTTGCATGCCGGCTAAACTGGACAGTACACTTGAGTTGTAGGCCTCTACCGTGCCCCTAGCACGAAGAGGCCTACCAGCATCAGAAACGGTATCGCAATGCAGGCTTGCCGGTCTGACTCGCTGCGAACAACGCATCGCGGGCAGATTCGTAACGTGCCCAAAGCTCCACATCGTCTATCGAGGGCAGGGTTGTGTTTTCGCCCCTGTCGAGCCCTGCCAGTGCCGCGTCGACCAGGTCATCGACGCTCATGACGAGCTCCTCTGGAATTGAATCGAGTGGCATGATGCTGCCGTTATAGATTTCGGTAGCGACACCGGCTGGCAGCACAACCTGCACCCGGACATTCGTGTCCCTGAGTTCAGCCTGCAGACCCTTACTGAACAACAGGACATATGCCTTGCTGCCGCTGTAGGCCGAGGTTATCGGAAAGGCATTGAACGCCATGACCGAACCGATATTGACGATCGTACCGTGGTTGCGGGCGATAAAGCCCGGAAGCGCTGCGCGGGACAGATGGGTCAGCGCAGTGATGTTCACCGCGATCATTTTGTCGATCGCCGCCTGCGGCAGGTCCGTGGAGCTGCCGAGGGGTGAGACACCGGCGTTGTTGGCCAGGAACTCGACCGAGGCATCTCCCTTGAGGATATCGCCGACCTCCGCCACGCCGGCTTCGGTCGACAGATCAGCAACGACGGCTCGAACCGCGACGCCATAAGTGCCGGCCAAGTCATTGGCAAGTTGTTCAAGCCGGTCGGCGCGACGGGCAACCAAGATCAAGTCGTGGCCGCGGGCCGCCAGACGCCTGGCGTAAATTGCACCGATGCCGGATGAAGCGCCGGTGACAAGGGCCGTGGAGCGGGTGCTGTTGGACATTTGGTATCTCCGTTGGAATTGTGATTAGGAGATAGGACAAGGACGCCTTTTTGATTAGACTGAACAATGTGAATGGGTTCATTGGTTGGGTCTATGAATGAAGCGTGAAGATCTGAGCGACCTGGCAGCTTTTGTCGCCGTTGCCGAGGAACGTAGTTTTACGCGCGGAGCGGCCCAGCTTGGCCTGTCGCAGGCGACGCTGAGCCAAACTGTGAGCAATCTTGAACGACGACTTGGCATCCGGTTGTTGGCCCGCACGACACGCAGCGTTCGCACCACTGAGGCCGGACAAAGGCTACTCGAAACTCTTCGGCCGGCCTTCGCGTCCATCGATGAGCAGGTGCAGGCGCTTGCGGCCTTAAGCGATACTCCCTCGGGGACTATCCGGATAACATCGATCAGATATCCGGCCATGGCGCTGGTTCTGCCAGCTCTACCCGACTTCCGCAAAGCCTATCCTGGCGTCAAGTTGGAAATCTCCGTCAATGATGCCTTCACCGATATTGTGGCGGGTGGCTTCGACGCAGGCATCCGCTTTGGCCATCAAGTCGAAAAGGACATGATCGCGGTGCCCATCGGCCCAGATGCCCGCGCCGCAGTGGTGGCTACACCGTCATATTTCGAACGGCATCCAAAGCCCGACAGTCCGCGCGATCTTCACCTGCACGATTGCATCAATTTCCGTATGGCCAGCGCGGGCAACATTTTTCGCTGGCAATTCTCGGAAAACGGTCGCCCCCTTGAGGTCAAGGTCGATGGCGCACTGACCGTAAATGACGGCGACGCCTTGGAGGCTGCAGTTACCCGTGGGCTTGGCCTCGCCTACATCTTCGAGGAACAGGTGGCCGACCACCTCACCAGTGGTCGACTCATCCGCTGCCTTGACGCGTGGTGCCCACCTCTGCCGGGCTATCACCTCTATTATCCGACGAGGCGCCAGAAGACGCCGGCTTTGACAGCACTGATCGATACCCTGCGGCTTCGACGGTGAAACAGCTCACGACGTGCAGATCAGGGCGCCGCAAAGTCGCAGGCGGCTCGCGCCTTCCCTTAGTCACGTGACGGGCTGAGAGATCGGTTCCTATGTTATCAAGACCGAAGCCATGCATCGTGAACCTAAATGGTGACACCGCAGCCCGCCGGCTCCGTTGACCAGATCGCGATGCCCGTAGCTGGCGACGATGAGAAAGCAAAGGGTATCACTCTCTCACTGGTCGGAATCTGAGCGGAAAATGACTGTTTGGCAGAAATAATTTCCGCTTGCGACGGGCCACGTCGATGTCCCCGTGGACGATGTTCATGACATCGTGATCGAGCAGCAGCTGCAGCTTGACCTCCGGATAGGCTTTGCGGAAGCCAGCCGGAAGCGGCACAAGGGCTTTGGTCACGAGCCAGTGCGGTGCCGTGACCCAAGAACGATGGCGACCGCGCCCCAGATAGATCGCTGGCATGACCGATCTATCTGGGGCATCCGTCTGCCCAAAGCAAGCTGACGCGCCAACGCCGGCACTGTGGTTGTTGCGATGCGCAAATCTTGAATTCTAGACGGAGCCGCTTATTCTAGCTTCATGAAGCTGCGCGATCTTTTCACTCATCCAATCATTCAAGCACCCATGGCAGGTGTATCGACTCCGGCCCTGGCGGCTGCCGTCTCCAACACCGGCGCACTTGGGTCGATCGGGATCGGCGCAAGCTCACGATCGGCAGCTGAACGTCTGATCTGCGACACTCGCGTCCTGACAGCGGCACCCTTCAACGTCAATGTGTTCTGCCACGCCCCGCCCCAACGTGATGCTGCAATCGAGGCGGAGTGGCTAACCTTCCTGACCCCGCTCTTTCAAGAGTTCGGAGCGGTCGCGCCGACCGGACTTTACGAGATCTACCGCAGCTTTATCGACGACGACGACGCCTTGCGCATGCTGCTCGACATGCGGCCTGCGGTGGTGAGCTTCCATTTTGGCTTGCCGTCGCAGGATCGCATTCAGGCTCTGCACGATGCAGGCGTGTTCACAATGGCGACGGCCACGAATGTTGATGAAGCCCGCCAGATCGAGCGAGCAGGAATAAGCGCGATCGTCGCGCAAGGCATCGAGGCGGGAGGACATAGAGGGCGATTTGACCCTTCACAGCTTGACCCGGAACTGAGCATGTCTGTTCTGGTAAGTCTGCTCGTGCGTCACGTTCGCATACCGGTTATTGCGGCGGGCGGGATTATGGATACAGACGTGATCAAGGCCGCTCTGGCGCTCGGTGCAGCGGCTGTGCAGATGGGGACAGCCTTTATCCTTTGCCCGGAAAGTGCAGCTGATGCGTCTTACCGCGCTCCCTAAAGAGTGACCGGGTGTATGACACGCGATTGACCACTGCCATTTCCGGGAGGCCGGCGCGGGGCCTCGCCAACCGGTTCATGATCATGAGTGCAGATGGGCCAGCGGCTCCGAGCTACCCGGTCGCCTACGATGCAGGCAAGGCCCTGCATGCCGCCGCAAAGGCAAGGGGCAACAACGAGTTTGCAGCGCAATGGGCTGGGCAGGGGGCGCCGTTGATCCAGGACCTGCCCGCCGGTGATCTCGTCGGCCAGTTCGTTCGCGGACTGGACGCCGTTCGATAAATCAGACGCAACCGCCTCGGGATGCCTTGCATGGTTACGCTGCCTGGCAAGGCCGCGTCGGCCCTGCGGGACATGAAGCAGCGTTTCGCCGTGTCGCCCGCCAAATTTTGAGAAACGTAACGGGCCACCTCGTCGCCATCTCGATGCACGACACAAGCGCGGTCGTTCCAGCGCCGAGACTGTAATTTTAGGCATTTGATTTCAACCACTTACCAATGGGTAAGTACTTGACGAGATATTGTGGCAATTCTAGATGCGAGGTCAGATCCCACTCCAACAAGGATGAAAACCATGACTCTCGTCCATCGCCGCTCGATCTTGACAGGGCTCGCAACGATCGCAGCAATGCCTCTTGCAAGGCAGGTTCACGCGCAGGCGCCAAAGCCTCAGACGAACGAGGCGATCATCAGAGAACTGTACCGCGTTGCCGAGGGCGACAGTCTGAACGCAGACACATTCGTGTCGCTTTTCGCGGACGATGGATACTTTCTTGACGTATCTTCCGGGCAGAAGTGGACCGGCCAAGAGATCCGTGAACCAGTCTTGGGTCTGATATCAGCTTACCCCGACATGCATCGTGAGCTTCTCAAGTTCTATTCTACTGCTGACGATGTGGTCGTCGTCGAACTGAAACTGCAGGGTACCCATCAGGGTGATCTACCCCTTCCGGATGGTGTGCTGCGCGCCACGGGCAAAACGTTCGACACGCCGTGCTGCGACGTGTGGCAGCTCACGGATGGCAAGGTGAAGTCGTTCCATTGCTACAACAATCTTGTCGCGACGCTGAGAAGCTAAGCAGGCAGAATTGAGAGCGGGCGATACCAAGAGCTCAACTGGGCTCAACGGATGACTGTTCGTCAGATCCGCAAATCGACCATCAACCCGGCTGTCTCTTAGGCCTTTTCCTCGCAGACAATGTTGCTGCAATCTTCTCCTGTTTTCTGGCGTTCGTCCCGGTCGCCGCGAGCGACGCCGCTGCGCGTCCCTCATAGACCGTTAGAGCAATCCCAATAGGAGATGAACACTATGCTGCAACGTTCCTTTGCCGAACATCGTCGATCTGCGACTACCATCTTTTCCATAAGCTTGTTCGGTCTCGCTTTAACCGCTTGCGTGTCATCCGAAGAACAACAGTATCGGGACTCTGGCACGTGCGGGAATTTTGGCGCCCCCTATGGGTCTCGCGCATACACGGACTGCATGCTTCAACAACAGGCGCGACGTGACGACGCCCAAACGTCGTCGCTGGAGCAGATGCGATTGACGCAAGAGGTTGCCCGCAACGCTCAGGGCATGACGGATCGCGCGCGCAGGGACCGCTGCAGGCGCGATCCGGATCGGCGTGAGTGCCGCCGGTAAGCAGTGCGCCGAGGCGTGGCTCGAGAGGTCGCGGCAGAGCGGCATGCCTTCGACAATGTTTTTGCCCTGGCTCTGACGACGGCACGTTTCAAACACGAAGGAGGGCTGCATGGCAGCCCTCTAGAAATCGCCGACGTTCCGCGGCAAAACCTCACAAAAGGGGCAGCGCACTGCGAATGTAGTCCTCCAGCGCTCGTGAAATCGAGGGCGGCTGGGTCTCGGCGAACTCCACGGCGATGCCGATAGTGGGAAGGGCTGGAAGCCCGGACGTGACGATGTGAAGGTCGGGCGGCACGGCGGTTCGCGTAAGAACGCTGATGGCTTGCCCGGACCGCGCGATCGCAATGAGGCCGGCGAGACTGTTGCTGGCGAAGGCGACCCTGTAGCGGCGGTTGGTCGCCTGCATGGCATCGCATGCCGCCCTGTAGTCGAGGCTTGTGGGGGCTGATAGCGCCAGCGGAAGAATGGTGTGGGCAAGGACGTCGGGCACTGGTGCGTCCGCCACCCATACAAAGCTTTCCTCTCGAATGATCTCTTGGCTATCAAGCTCCGGGATCGACACAAGTCCCATGTCGATCTGCCGGCGATGCAGCAAGGGACGCAGTTCGGTGGTCGGTGCACACACCATTCGCAACTCCACCTCGGGATGCAGCGCACAAAAATCCCTGAGCAGCTCGGGCAGGAACGCGATCGAATAGTCTTCCGGACAGCCGAGGCTCACCGAGCCCTTCAGTGCCGTTCCGCCCATGTCCGCGAGGATTTCATCGTGCTGGGCCAGGATCGTTTCCGCATGCACCAGCAGCTTCTCACCGGCTGCGGTCAGCCGCACGCCGGACCCGCTGCGGTGCAACAGGGCGTGGCCGATCGCATCCTCAAGGCGCTGCATCTGCATGCTGAGCGCCGACTGGGTGCGGCCAACCTGAAGCGACCCGATGCTGATCGAGCCGGCCGTCGTGCGTGGCGACCGGCTGCGCAAGGGCCTCGTTTCCTTGAAGCAAAAGTTCGACTGCGTCGGAGACGTTCGAGGGCGCGGTCTTCTGCTTGGGCTCGAGGTGGTAGCAGACCGCCACACGAAGGCTCCCGGCTTCGAGCTCGGAGCCCAGGTCATGGAACAGGCCATGCACCGGGGCCTCAGCATGAATATCGTCAAGCTCCCCGGCATGGGTGGCGTGTTTCGCATCGCGCCGCCTCTGACGGTTTCTGACGCAGAGATTGATCAGGGCCTCGAGATCATGTCGGAAGCGCTGCAGGCTGCAATCGCAAAACCGTGAGTGCGTAAACGGTTTGGCCGAAAGACACATCCGCAGCCCGGCGTTGCCGCGGCAGCAGGATGCCGGCGACGGACTGGCTGGCCATCGAACACCAGTGCCGATCCCTAGATCCTCCGTTCCATCTGAGGTGGCCTCGATTGCAGTTCCGGCAGGCCGCAATCAGAACGACGTGTAATCCTCGTAATGTTCCTGCAATCTCTAGGCGGCCAAGTGCAGCTCTCCAGTCGCGGTGCCTGACCACCGCCGCAGTGGATCGGGCGTTCGCTTGCCGCTCTTGAGCGGACGCCCGGCAATCCCGCCGCGTGACACCCGACGGAGCCGAGCCTGCAGCCAGTCTCACACAAGGACCGCCACCATGACGAATTATCAGCGGTGGATTTTCCGCTTCGCCGCCATTGCTGTTACAATTGGCTTTGCAACGACGGTCTCGGCACAGCAGGCTGCAGGGACCCTGCCGATCGAGCTGTCGCGCGCTGACGTCAGCACGGCTGTCCGCCAGGACATCGCCAACGAAGTGCGCATTGCCGGGTCGCTAACACCGATCCGCCGCTCGACGCTCACATCTCGCATCTCTGCGACCATTCTCGAACTGCCCGTGCAGGTCGGCGACGTCGTCAAGGCCGGGAATGTTCTGGTCCGGTTCGATACGGACGCGCTATCATCTGCCGTGACTGCGCGGACCGCGGAGGTCGAAGCGCTCGAAGCCCAGACGGAACTGGCCTTGGCGGTTCTGGAGCGCAATACGACGCTGGGCGAGCGAGGCGCTGCCTCCGAAGCGACGCGACTGGAAGCGCAAGCCAATGTTCTCAATCTGCGCGCCCAGCTACGCTCGAAACAGGCCGAGCTTGCCGATGCAGAACGCTCGCTCGCCTACGCCGAGTTGCGGGCCGAATTTGATGGCACCGTCTCCGCTCGCCCGGTCGAGCAGGGCCAGACAGTGCCGCTCAATACCGAACTCATGACGATCGTTGACCTCAGCCGCATGGAGGTTGATGCCGGTGTTCCCACCAGCCGCATCCCGCTCGTCCGGCTCGAGCAGCCTGTCGAGCTGAGCGTCGAAGGATTTCCGGGCCGCAGCTTTGTCGGTAAGGTCATGCGCATTTCACCGACAGCGGTTGCTGGCTCGCGCGCCGTGCGCGTGTTCATCGCCATCACCAACGACGAAAGACTGCTGCGGGGCGGGATGTTCACCACCGGCATCCTCAAGGTGGATGATCAGAAAAGCGTCATAGCGCTGCCAGTGGCCTCCATCCGCCATGACGCAGAGGGGACTTTCGTTCTCAAAGTCGCCAATGGTGCCTTGCAGAGACAGCCGGTCGGGCTCGGCATCAGCTGGGCCGATCGCAATCTCGTGCAGGTATCGGGTGTCGCGGAAGGCGACGTCGTCGTGACGGCGCCCTTGCCGGATCTTGTGGCCGGCGCGTCTGTCACGGTCGAAGGGACATAACGGATGTTCCTCACCCGCATCAGCGTCGCTCATCCGGTCTTCGCCACCATGATGATGGTCACGATCTTGGTCCTCGGGCTGTTTTCCTACAGCCGGCTCGGCGTCGACCAGTTCCCGGAGACCGACCTGCCGATCGTGGTGGTGACGGCCACCTATACCGGTGCATCTCCGGCGTCCGTCGAGAGCGAGGTTTCGAGACCGATCGAATCATCGCTGAACACGATCGGCGGCATCGACACGATTACCTCTGAATCCTACGAGGGGCGATCGATCGTCGTTGTTCAGTTCGATCTCGACGTCGATTCACAGGTCGCAGCACAGGAAGTGCGCGATCGGGTGACGCGGCTGGAGGCCGCATTCCCGGATGGCGTGGATACGCCGCAAGTCACGCGCTTCAATCCAGATGATCAGCCAATCCTGTCGGTCGCTGCATCCTCTCCGATAAGGACGCTGTCGGAGATCACGACGCTTGCCAACCGCGTCATCACCAACCGCCTCAACGTCATCTCCGGTGTCGGCCAAATTTCGCTGGTCGGCGGAAGCGAAAGGCAGGTTCTCATCGTCGTCGATCCGGACCGTCTCGAGGCTTACGGCGTCAGCGTGGTATCGGTCATGGATGCGATCCGGCGGGAAAACCAGGACAGGGCTGCCGGAACGCTGATCTCCGGCATCAACCAGCGGATCGTGACGGTTGAGGGCCGCATAGCGGACGCGGCCGGTTTCAACAGCATCATCGTCACTCAGAGTGGCGGCTATCCCGTTTACCTTTCCGACGTGGCAACCATTCTCGACACCGGCGCCGAGGTGACCAGCCGGGCGACCTATCAAGGGGCACCGTCGCTCGGGCTGGATATCGTCAAGGTTCAGGGCGCCAATACCGTCCAGGTGGCAGCCGCGCTCCGCCAGGAAATCTCGGCGCTGAATACCGAACTGACGAAAGAAAACGTCGAGCTGACGATAACCCGCGACAATTCACGCACGATCGCCGCACAGGTATCCGAAGTGCAGCGAACCCTGATCGAAGGCGGCGTGCTGACGGTACTGATCGTGTTTGTCTTCCTGAATTCCTGGCGTTCGACGGTCATCACCGGGCTGACGCTGCCGATCTCCGTCATCGGTACGTTCGCGGTGATCCATGCCTTGGGCTTTACGCTCAACACCATGACGCTGATGGCACTGTCGCTGTCGATCGGCATCCTCATCGATGACGCGATCGTCGTTCGCGAAAACATCACGCGGCATCTCAAAATGGGCAAAGATCACGTAAGGGCGGCGCTCGACGGGACCAACGAGATCGGCCTTGCCGTTCTGGCGACGACGCTCTGCATCGTTGCCGTGTTCCTGCCCGTCGCCTTCATGGGCGGCTTGATCGGCCGCTTCTTTCTGCAGTTCGGCGTCACCGTCGCCGTTGCCGTGATGATCTCGCTCTTCGTGTCCTTCACGCTCGATCCGATGCTGTCGAGCGTCTGGTACGATCCGGATTCGCAAAAGGACGCGAAGCGCGGTTTCTTCGGCCGGCTGGTCGAACGCTTCGATCGATGGTTTGAGGGGCTCGCACACCGATATCGATCCCTCATTCACTGGACCTTCGACCATCGAAAGACAACCATCGCTGTGGTCGTGGGCATGTTTGTCGCCAGCCTCATGCTCGTGCCACGAATTGGAGCGGAGTTCCTGCCGGCCGCCGATCAGGGCGAGATCAGCGTTTCGCTGGAAGCCAGCGAAGGCGCATCGCTCGACTACATGGCCGCGAAGGTGACCCAGGTCGAGCGGGCCTTGCGCGAATTTGACGACGTCGCGACGACCTATTCGACGATCAACTCCGGCGCTGCCCGCGGCTTCAACCAGGCCGTGGTTGCCGTGCAACTCGTGCCGAACCACCAGCGAAATCTGACCACCACTGCGAGCATCGAGCCCATTCGCGCGCGGCTCGCCAGCATAGCCGGCCTTCAGATCTCCGTTGGCCAGTCAACGGGCGTCGGCGGCTCCACGAAGCCGCTGCAGCTTTCGATCCTGGGTGATGGAGACCAGGAACTGCGGCGGATTTCCGACCAGATCACCGGCGCGCTGAGTTCCATTGCGGGTGCGGCGGAAGTCGAATCGTCGATCGAAAATACCCGGCCGTCGCTGGCGGTAAGGGTCCGCCGCGAGGCCGCAAGCGATCTCGGCGTTTCAATCGCGACCATTGGCGACACACTCCGACCGCTGGTTGCGGGGGACGCGATCTCCGTCTGGAATGCGCCGGATGGCGAGTCCTACGATATCGTCGTGCGCCTGCCCGCGTCTGGCCGGCGCGATGCAGCTCAGCTTCGCAACCTCACCATCGCCACCGGTCGCACCGACGAAAACGGCAAGCCGATCACGGTTCTACTGGACCAGGTTGCCGATGTCGTCGAAAGCACTGCGCCCGATGCGATCACCCGCAAGGATCTCTCCCGGGACGTTCGTATATCCAGCAATATCGAGGGCAGGCCGCTGGGAGATGTGACGGCGGACCTCACTGCTGCCATTGCCGAACTGAATATTCCGGCGGGCTACCGCATCTCGTTTGGCGGCGATGCCGAGAACCTGGCGGAGAGCCTAGGTTATGCCATGCAGTCGCTTATTCTGGCTGTTATCTTCATATATATCATCCTGGCATCGCAATTCGGCTCGTTCATCCAGCCGATCGCCATCATGATGACACTGCCGTTATCGCTGGTTGGCGTTTTGGTGGGACTGCTGCTGACAGGATCGACGCTCAACATGTTCTCGATGATCGGGCTCATCATGCTGATGGGGCTGGTGACGAAGAATGCGATCCTGCTGGTCGATTATTCCAATCTGGGCGTGCGCGAGGGCAAGGATCTGCGCCAAAGCCTTGCCGATGCTGGCGCGGTCCGGCTGAGGCCGATCGTCATGACAACGCTTGCGATGATCTTCGGCATGCTGCCGATGGCGCTGGGGGTCGGTGAAGGCGGCGAGCAGCGGGCTCCGATGGCGCACGCGGTGATTGGCGGGTTCATTTCGTCGACCCTGCTCACCCTCGTCTTCGTGCCCGTCGTGCTTACCTATCTCGACGGCTTGTCACGTCGCATAATAGGCTGGCTCGGCCAAGGGTCTACCGGGTAAAAGAAGGTTCTCACAGGCACGTCGTCTCTTCAGTAAGGGAGACTTAAGGCCGCACGGTTCCTCGCGCGACCGCTCATTCAAACAAAGGACCATCCGATGAAAGCAGCGATCTACGACGAGCCGGGTGCACCTGGTGTCTTCCGATATGTCGACCTGCCGGATCCCGTACACGGACCGGACGACGTCCTGATCTCGGTGGAGGCGGTCTCGATCGAAGGCGGCGACCTCATCAACCAGCGTGCATCACCACCGCCGCACCCGTCCTTCGTGGTTGGATACGCCGCTGCGGGAACAGTCGCAGCCGTCGGTGCCAATGTCCGCGGCCGCGTTGTCGGCGACCGGGTGACCAGCTTCGACATGCAGGGATCGCATGCCAGCATGAGAGCGGTGCCTGCCTCGCGGACGTGGTTAGTCCCGAACGACCTGGGCATGCCGGAAGCGGCATCGCTTCCGATCTCGTTCGGCACGGTACACCATTGTCTGTTTGCAAGAGCCGCACTCGCCAAGGGTGAACCGTGCTGATCCAAACGGCGGCGGGCGGTGTTGGTCTCGCCGCAGTCCAGCTGGCGTCCCAGACGGGCGCGACCGTGATCGCCGTTGCCAGCGGCATCGAAAGAAGAGACCGCTTGCTGGAACTCGGCGCCCACCATCTTATCGATCGCCGAGCAGAGGAGGTTGTCGGCGCGGTCCTGCGCGTCACGGGCGACGCCGGTGCGGATATCGTCATCGACCCGGTCGGAACTACCTTGCAGGCTTCGCTGGCAGCGCTTGCTCCCGAGGGACGCCTCGTATTTTCCGGGAATGCCGGCGACGGCGATCTTTCGGTCGATCTATGGGCCATGCAGGCCAATAAATCGCTCCTTGGCGTGTTCATTGGACCGCTTCTAGAGCGGCCGGCAGTTCGCGCGACAATTGACCAGATGCTTGAGGCTGCGGCTGCAAGGCGTATCCAGGTGGTGGTCGAACGCGTGTTCCCGCTTGCCGAGGCCGCGGCAGCGCATGCCTTCGCGGAGACGGCCAACCCTCTTGGTCGGGTTGTTATAAAGCCTTGATGATCTTGCTCATACCCAACAGGAGGATCCATGAGACTGCTGCTTGTTGAAGATGAAATCGAGATGGCACGGGCGCTGTCGGTCATCCTGGTTCAGCACCACTACGTCGTTGATCATATCCAGACCATCGAGGATGCCCGTGAGGCCATCCGGTCAAAGGTTCACAATGCCATCATCCTTGATCGGCACCTGCCCGACGGCGACGGTCTGGCGTTCCTGCGCGAGATGCGGGACGTGGGAAACACCACGCCGGTGATTGTCCTGACGGCACGCAATGCGGCAACCGACCGCATTCTCGGCCTTAATGACGGCGCGGATGACTATCTTGGAAAGCCGTTCCTGGCCGACGAACTGGTGGCAAGGCTGCGGGCAATCGTCCGGCGTTCGGACAGTTACGAGAGCCGGACCATCGAGGAAGGAAATGTCTGCCTCGATCTCGATCATAAGGAGGCAAGGATCGGCGACACGATTATCGCCTTGTCCCGTCGTGAAATGCTGGTTCTCGAGATGTTCATGCGACGGGCAGGTCGAACCGTTCTGCGCAGTGCGCTGGAAGACGCCGTC
Source organism: Velazquezella soli (assembly GCF_977018685.1). Classification (NCBI taxonomy): domain Bacteria; kingdom Pseudomonadati; phylum Pseudomonadota; class Alphaproteobacteria; order Hyphomicrobiales; family Rhizobiaceae; genus Velazquezella; species Velazquezella soli. Next base: position 164,527 of record NZ_CDRNXF010000002.1, on the reverse strand, counting down.
TATGGGTATGACGACGAGATTCAGTCCAATGCGCTGGACAGTCACGTTTCGCGTCTTCGCAAGAAGCTGGCCGATAGCGGCGCAAGCGTGGAAATTCACAGCATTCGCGGTCTTGGTTATCTCTTCAAGGCCATGGGAACATGAATATGCTCAGCCGAAAATCCCTGAAGGGCCAGATTGTCTGGCGCTTCTCGCTGGTTCTTGGCGCACTGCTGATAGCGTTGAACCTCGGCTTCCTTGTCGTGGTTTTACTTCTTGTTCCCCCGACGAATGACGCTGACCGGAAGATGAGGCCGATCATCGCGAATGCCATGCGACAGGAGAATGATCGGCTGGTTGTCGTCGAAACGGAAGACCTGCTCAAAACAAAAAAGGATTTTCCGACGTTCTGGTTCGCGGCGGTCCATACAGACGGCCGGCTGGCGCGCTACGGCGATGTTCCCCTTGAATTTGATGGAGTGATCGGAATACTGAACTCGTTCCAGCACTTCGATGTCCGTGGCAGCGAAGGCTCGCGGATTACAGCAAGTTTCGCCGAGCTCGACACAAGTGCCGGCACGCTAAAAGTGGTCTACGGCGGAAAGGCCACGCCCGGTTCCTTACGATTCAACGTGCTGCTAGGCATGAGCATCCTCTACATTCCGTTCACGCTCATTCCGATCGGCCTGGTGTTCCTGGCGCTGCCGTTCCTGGTCGGCAAGGCACTCTCCGGACTGAAGACGACGATCCGCCGTGCTGCGTCGATCGATGCTCACAGTCTCGGCGCTCGGCTGCCCAAGGACGACGTTGTCGAGGAACTTCATCCTTTGATCACAGCGTTCAATTCAGCGCTGGCGCGCATTGACGACGAGGTCAATCAGCGTCAGCGCTTTTTTGCCAATGCCGCCCATGAGCTGAGAACTCCGATCGCCATCCTGCAGACGCGGCTGGAGGGGATTGCGGCCGGGACGGACAAGGCGAGACTGCTTCTCGACGTCGGTCGGCTTGCCGCAACCGCTGAACAGCTTCTCGACATGCAGCGCTTCGCCGGCGTCTTTTCCTGGGCGGACGTCGATCTCGTCTCGCTTTGCGAGACGGTCGTGGCGGACTGTGCGCCGCTGGCGATCGATGCGGGATACGAGCTCGAAATCAAAGCCGCGGTAAAGGTCTTCGTAGTGCACGGTGACCGCGATTCGCTCGAACGGGCCATCACCAACCTCGTGATGAATGCAGTCGAGCACGGCGGCGGCTCAGGAAAAATCCTTGTCGAGGTCGGGCACGACGGGGCGATCGAAATCGCCGACGAGGGACCGGGTATTCCCGACCATGAGCGAGACAGGGTGTTCGAGCCCTTCTACCGGACAAGGCCAAAACCCACAGGGGCGGGCCTTGGTCTGAGTATCGTCCGTCAGATCGCGATGGTTCACAAAGGGGAGGTCAGCATTGTTCGACAGGCCAAGGGCGCCCGCTTCAGGCTCATTCTGGGGTAAGGATGTCATGATGCTTGGGCGACCCATATCCAAAATGCGTTGAGTTGATGGGTCGGAAGCCTCGGCGGACACCCGACCGCAGCTTCATTCCTCGTATCCGCACTCCTAGTGTCTGTTCCGCGACAACTTCTGTCAGATCGCGCATTTCACAGCGCAGAACCTCCACCTCATCGGAGGTTGCTGAATATGCCGTATCCCGGACCAGCCGCTCTTGCCGGCTTCCAGAATTTCCTTCGACCAACTATATTAAAGGCTCTCAGCAATGCCTTCGCCACGGCAAAGAGTGGCAATGCTTTCATCTCCGCTCAGGCCAATGCTTGCGCGTCGCACGGCGGATATCCTTGATAACGTGTTCGGGTCAAGTTTCTGCGGGCTGGCTTTCTGCATCATCACCGCCTCCTCTAATCGAGCCACCATTATATAGAAATCTTCTCCTTTTGATTAGAGCTGCTTGGCACGCGACCGTCCTCAGTCGGTGAACTGGGCCAGAGGCTCGGTATGGATACTGGCACGATTACCCCAATCGTAAAACGGCTGGAGCATCTGGGCTGATCACTAGGAGGCGGGATAAACAGGATGAACGACGGGTGATGGTGGATTTGACCTCCGCTGGGGAGGATCTCTGTGAAAGCATAAGTTCGATCCCGCACCAGATCGAAACGGCATGTCAAATTAGCAACGAACGAGCTGAGGAATTACGCGAAGCTTTGGACGGAGTAGGGCGCCCGCAGGCAAGTTGATTTCGAGTGTTTCGAGGCAACCTCGGCGTCACCGACCAAATTTCGGGCTTTGGCGATCGCATTGCAGTCGTGTTTGGCGTCCCGAACGGCCTGGCGTCCAGACGTCAAATCCTTGAGCAGTGCATCCCTTATGGGCTTTTCAAGTGTTGGATCAACCTTGCGCGACCGCCGCCTGCGCACAACAAAATATCGCCCGTCGGGCGAAGCAGGATAATTGTCCGACATTATCCCAGCGCTTGCCGTTGATCGATCATCCGCCGCCTACCTTGTTCTAGAGCATAGTGATGCGGGGAGATTGGTCATGCTCGTGCTTGATGATTACAGCAGAAGTAATGCTGGCCCTCGACCATTTTTGCGGCTTATTCTGCCGCTCGTCCTCTTGAGCCTGCAGGACGTCGGCTTCTACAGGATCTGGCGAGTCGGTATTCGGTTTCCCGTCGGCGAGTAAGTGCCAAGCAATAAAACGTGCTATGCGGCGGTGTCTAGTGCGATAGGACTATCTAATAGCCAGGGCGTCCCAATCTTTCTCAGGCTTACATTCCTCGTCTGCGTTGAAGAGGGAGCGGGGAGATTCAAGGATTAATTACGGGTACTTACCGACAGGTAAGTACCTGACCCTATATGGTTTAATTTGTAAACAAGATGAAAAGTATTGCAAGATTCTATTATACGTTTAACTATGTAGTTGTATTCGACCCAAATCTTTAAGGTATCCGTCAGGGTGATCTCAAACTTCCAGATGGCGTCCTCCGAGCAACGGGCAAAAAGTGCGACGCGCCGTGCTGCGACGTGTGGCAGCTCGGGGATGGCAAAGTAAAGTCGTTCCATTGCTACATTAATCTTGTCGCTATCCTGAGAAGCCAAAAAGGTGAACGAGATAAATCTGTCTCGTATTGCGGAGGAGGAGAAAAGCTGAATGGAGAATGGGCATGGTGTGAAGTGAGCTCAAAAAATGACAGTTCTTTATATTCAAACAGTGAACGTCAACTGACTAAGGCAAGGTGGACTTTGCTTGGGGCGCTGGCCATCCCGCTCTGGTCAACCTGGCCACTTCTCGCGACCTTATCGTCCACTGTGCCACCCATCGCCTCACGGCTTCCTACCTTCCAATTGTTGACTATTGCCTTTGGCACGGGCGCGGTGCTGCTAGGTGTAATCGATCGAACCAACGCCCAGCCTACAAGCATCCGAAATGTCCGGTGGTTGGCTGTGCTCATGGCTGTCATAGGACTTCTGGGCTCGAATGCGCTTTACGTTTTTGCAATGCACCTCATACCGCCGGCACAGGCAAACCTAATATCCTACCTGTGGCCAATTATGATCGTAGTGTTGGCAAGCAGCCTACACTTGATAGACATGAATCGGCGAAGAATGCTCGCAGTCGCAACTGGCTTGGCGGGTGCCGCGCTTGTCATCGGTGGAAGTGGTTTCACGCTATCCTGGCTCGGCATTGGTTTTGCCTTGGGGAGTGCCGTTGCGTGGGCCTCCTTCTGCATATTCCGTATGGTTGAAGGTGATACTGCAAGGCCGGTTTTGACCTTGGGATTTGCAGGGTCTGCGCTCGTTGCTGCAGCTCTGCACGTACTTACTGAAACGACAGTCACCCCATCAGCGTCATCCCTCCTGCTCGCGTTGCTAGTCGGAACTATGCCACTCGGACTAGGTGCGATCCTGTGGGACAACGGGTTGCGGCGCGGGGAGCAGCATTTATTGGCAACAATGGCGTATGCCACACCTCTCCTAAGTGCAGTGATTCTGCTGGCATTTGGATTTGTGACGCTCAGTAGCGGCCTGCTTGTAGGCGGTATGCTGATTGTTGCCGCAGGGATACTGTCCGGCAGCAGCTTCGGGGAGTAGATTTCGATATGCGTCGACAGTTCGCTGGAGACGTCGGGCGCATAGCCATCGTTCGAGCGCCCCCAGTCTCGCGCTGGCAGGCGTGGGAGAAAGGCCAAGATCGCGGGCCGTCGCGCTGATGGAGCTGAGCGTTACGCACAAACAGGTTCATGTCAGCTGCGTCCAAGGAACCGCCTGCGATGCACTCCGCGAGGCTGAAAACGGGCGGAGCCTTTGGTATAACTATCGGTTATGGCACCCATACCCTCCTCAACTATGGACGCGGTTGCGTGACTGTGCTGTTTTCGCCTGAAATGAGTGCCATCCAACGTATGACATCTATTCGCGTAGCCGCCCCTCTCGTCACACTCCTCCTTTCCGGCTGCGTGGTCGGACCGAACTATCGGGCCCCGGAAGTGTCCCTTCCTTCAAAGTTTGCCGAGGGCGGGCAGACGAGCAACAGCGACGTTTCCATGAAGGCTTGGTGGACGGCGTTTTCCGACACCCGCCTGAACGACTACATGCAGACGGGCCTGTCGCAGAACCTCGGCGTTCTTCAGGCCCTGGAACGCATCAATCAGGCCCAGGCGTCCGTCGTCAGTGCAGGCGCCGGCGGTCTTCCTTCACTCGATATCGATGCTCAGGGCGAGCGCAGCGGCAGCAAGGACATCGGCGGGCGGCTCGGTCCAACAACATCAACACCCCCGCAATCATCCGCCGTCGGTGGAGCCAGCGCGTCCTGGTTCCTGGATCTGTTCGGCCTTTACCGCCGCAGCAAGGAATCGGCTCTTGCCAATCTCGACGCCTCCTATGCAAGTGTCGACGTTGCGCGCCTGAGCCTGCTTTCGCAGGTTGCCGCAGCCTATATCGATGTTCGCTACTATCAGGAGCGTATCGCGATCACCAAAAAGAACCTCGGTTCTCGCCGTGAAACGCTTGATCTCACCAAGCTTCAGCTCGAAGCCGGTGCTGCCTCCAGGCTCGACGTGGTACAGGCGGAAGGTCTCGTCAATTCGACGCTTTCGGAACTTCCGGGTCTCGAAACCCAGTATCGCACGGCGGCCCATCGCATCGCGACCTTGCTGGGCATGCCTGCATCCGCATTGCTTCCCGAACTTCAGGCCGGCGCCCGCCAGCCGGCGGCGCGTTACAGCACCAAGTCCGGCATCCCGGCCGACCTGATCCGCAATCGCCCCGACATTCGTGCTTCCGAGCGCGCGCTGGCAGCGGCCGTGGCTCAGATCGGCGTTGCCGAAGCACAGCTCTATCCGGCGATTACGCTCGGTGGCTCCATCTCGCCATCCTACACCCGCGTTGCTAGCGCTGGCGAACGTGGCGCCTTGTCCTGGTCCTTTGGTCCAGCGCTGATCCTTCCGATCTTCGATGGCGGCGCCCTGCGTGCCAACGTCAAGTCGTCCGGTTCGTCCGCCCGCGAAGCCTATCTGTCCTGGAAGCAGAAGGTTCTCGATGCCGTCGAGGAAGTCGAGAACGCGCTTGCCGCCGTTGCCCGCGATGGCCGCACCGTGGCGGCGCTCCGTGCGACCGTGAAATCCTATGAGGAAGCGCTGCAGCTCGCGACCGCCAGCTATCGTGATGGCGCCTCCTCGCTGCTCGACGTTCTCGACGCACAGCGCGAAGTCTCCACCGCCCAGGCAAGTCTGGCCCAGGCCGTACAGCAGATGGCGCAGGACTATGTCTCGCTCAACGTCGCACTCGGTGGCGGCTATGCATTCGGATCTCCGACGGCACAGGTGGCCTCCGCCAAGCTGGTTCTAAAAAACTAATGACGTCGTCGTTCGAAGACAATGTGGCCGAGATGTCTGCCCGCTCTACCAACTAAGACATCAAGCAAACGTCTCAATTGTTTTACTCGAAAAATACAGAAATTACAGATGGACAACCTCACGTTATCGACGCCGATTACCGAACCCTTAGTCCGTGGGTTCGTTGAACTGGAGCAGACGCCCTTCGGTGTGTTACCGCATCGGCTGCCCACCAAGGCAAGGGCGCAATTCTCGGACCCACTTCTTACAATGGTGGAGACAGAGCCGTCTGGCCTTCGGCTAGTGTTTAAAACAGAAGCGACAGATATTGCTCTGGACGTTTTACCCATCCGTCGGCAGATTACTGGCGTTCCGCCACGGCCGAACGGGATCTATGAGCTGTACATTGACGGACAGATGACAGCTCAGCAGTCCGCCATTGAAGCATCGATCCTGCGGATCGACCTGTCTTCAGGAACCACGACTCGCGAGCAGGGATCCGTCCAAACCCTGCAGTTCAGCGGTCTAGCCTATGGCGAGAAGCTGGTCGAGATTTGGCTGCCGCACAACGAAATTACCGAGATCGGAGGCTTGCGCACGAACGCTCCCGTTCGGCCGCTTGTCAGTACAGGGACACCGGTCTGGCTTCACCATGGCAGCTCGATTAGCCAAGGGTCGAACGCTACCTCTCCGACAGGTACGTGGCCCGCCGTCGCAGCGAGACTGACCGGCCAAGACCTTGTGAACCTGGGGTTCGGCGGCAATGCACTGCTTGATCCTTTCATGGCTCGAACAATTTGTGACGTCCCCGCCGATCTTATCAGCATTAAGATGGGGATTAACCTCGTTAATTTAGACGTAATGCGACTGCGGGCGTTTGGCCCTGCGGTGCATGGCTTTCTCGACAGAATCCGAGAAGGTCACTCCGAAACACCACTTCTGGTTATTTCACCGATTTATTGCCCGATCCATGAAACAACGCCTGGTCCGGGAGTATTTGATTTCCAGGCGCTGGCAACGGGACAATCAAAGTTTTTAGCCTCCGGACGGCCTGAAGAGGTTGCAATGGGAAAACTGACTCTTACCGTCATCCGTGAACATCTTCAGTCCATTGTTGAAAGGCGGGCAAGGGACGATGCAAACATCCATTATCTAGACGGGCGTGAATTATACGGCGAAGAGGACCACGGTCGCCTACCGCTACCAGATAGACTGCACCCTGATGCAGAAACCCACCGCCTGATAGGCGAGCGGTTTGCTCCGTTGCTGCGACGCAAATGGTGCCGATGACTCAGCAAAGTGCGCCTGATAGTCGGCGTAGCGTCGATTTTGACTGAAAACAAGGAGTGTGACATGAAGCGGTATTGGCATCTTTTTGCATCTGCGACGCTTTTCTTAGCATCCCTTACGCCGACGGTGCGAGCGGATGACTTTATCGAGAGCGCTAAAGCGTCATTCGATCCCGTTGTGAAAGAATACGACATTCCCGGCTTGGTGGTCGGTGTCACACGAAACGGCAAGCACGATTTTTACGCGGTTGGGCTGGCATCACGTGCTGACAACCAGCAGGCCACCCCTGACAGTCTGTTCGAGCTCGGCTCGATGAGTAAAATCTTCACCGCCACAATGGCGGCCCTTGCTGAGGAGCGTGGGAAACTCAGCCTGGATGACACGGTCGCACATCACATTTGTGCCGACGCATGCGCGATCGGTGAAAATTTGACTTTAATGGACTTGGCTACGCATCACTCGGGTGGACTGCCTCTGCAAATACCGGACAACATCACCGATACTGATGGTCTCATCACATGGCTCAAGAGCTGGCGGCCGCCCCAGCCGGAAAAGCGAAGCTACTCAAACATCAGCATAGGCATGCTAGGTTACATTACAGGCAAAGCGTTTGGAACAACTTACAAGCAGGCGGCGCAAGATCTGCTGTTCCCGGCACTCGGCCTTACCAACACATGGATCGACGTTCCGAAAAGTGAGATGAGCCAATACGCTTATGGTTATGACCGCAAGACTAACGCACCCATTCGCGTAAACCCGGGGGTTTTGGACGCCGAAGCTTACGGCGTGAAGTCGAGCGCGCGCGACATGCTCACAGTGCTGGATGTTGAACTAGGAGGCGGGAAGATCGATGGTGAGCTGCGAAAGGCTGTTGAGCGTACTCAGGAGGAACAATTCAGTACGGTTTTTTTCTCACAGGCGATGATTTGGGAGACTTACCCTTGGCCCGCTAATTTGCAAACGATGCTGACTGGAAATGGCTACGACTTCATTATGAAGCCTCAACCTTTCGAGAAAATTAATCTGCAGATCACCGGTAGAAAAGATGTGATCCTTAACAAGACCGGTTCAACGAATGGCTTTGGCGGTTACATTGCTATGGTGCCAAGCCAAAGCATTGGTGTTGTTGTCCTTGCAAACAGAAACTTCCCAAATGAAGCTCGCGTGAAAGCAACTTTATCGTTGATCGGCGATTTGACAGGGAAATAGCGTCCATGTCGTTCCAAGTGGCTAGAAACGTGCTTTATAAAAACGCCCTGATGCTGAACACATCACCCGTCGCCGAGGAACGGTCCATGGCGTGTTAACACGCGCGGGCTGCGGGATATAAGACAAAGTCGCGCTTGACTAAGTCTAACGCTTGGAACGGGTTCTCACCTCCTCAACAAAGATCGTTCCAAACCTTGGTCCCAATATGGTTGAGTTCCGAATCGATTGACGAGCCAGTCGATGAACACCCGCACTTTCGGCGCCAGCTCGCGGGAACTTGGGTATATTGCCCATAGCGTCTGGGTTGAGATCAGCGGATATTCGGGTAGCGCTGGCACGAGGGCACCGGACCGGAGCTCGTCCGATGCGCACCAAGTCGCCATCAGAGCAATACCAAGCCCTGAAGAGGCTGCGTCTCGCACGGCGGCCCCGTCATTGATGCGAAGGCTTGGGGTAACGCGGCGCTCAATCACCTCGCCATCTTTCCCACGAAACGTCCAGAGATCGAGCGTGCCGACAACAAGGCAGGCATGCTTCGCTAAGTCGTCGGGAGTGTTTAGCCGCCCGCGTTGCTCGATGTACTGGGGCGACGTAACCAGCACTCGATGGTCCGGCGCAAGTCGCCGCGCAATGAATGACGAGTCGCTGAGCTCTGTATAACGAACCGCCACATCGAACGCACCTTCGACGAGATCGACGATGCTGTCCGAAATGCGAAAATCGAGAGCCAGTTCAGGAAATTGCCTGCAGAAGTCGGGCAGACCTGGCACGATATGCATGCGCGCGAAAGATGCCGGAGCCGCTACCCGCAATGTGCCTCGGGGCGCGGCTTGCTCTCGCCCGAGCGCCGCTCGAGCGGATCCTGCAGCCAGCACAAGGTGTTCTGCGTGCGGTAGGAATGCAAGACCGTCCTCGGTCAAGGTCGCCTGTCGCGTCGTACGATGGAGAAGTCTGGCGCTGAGTTTGCGCTCGAGTGATGCGAGTCTGGCGCTGGCTCCTGCCGGCGTCAGACCTAAATCGCGAGCCGCGGCGCTGATGCTGCGAAGTTGGGCGATGCGTACGAACAAGTTTAAATCGTCAACGTCCATGACACCACTTTCAAAATTTTGTTGAAACTGATCCTAAGACAGGCCTGCTACTGAAAGCAATCACGGAAGTCTAAATACGAGACATCGAGACGGCGCCATTTTCTGAGGGCGCCGTCAGTGTTCTTCTAATGAAACGGATATCATCATGACCAATACTATGAAGGCAGCCGTCCTCACCCGTTTCGGTGGCCCGGACGTATTCGAAATTCGCGACGTGCAAGTGCCGACAGTGGGTTCGCGCCAAATACGAGTGCGGGTGCATGCGACCGCTGTTAATCCACTTGACTACCAGATCCGCCGCGGCGACTACACTGACTATGTGCCGTTGCCCGCAATCATCGGACACGACATCTCAGGCGTGGTTGAGGAACCGGGTTCAGACGTTGATGAGTTCGCCGTTGGTCATGAAGTCTATTACACACCGAAGATCTTCGGCGGGGCCGGCTCATACGCAGAGCAACACGTCGCCGACGTAGAGCTCGTCGGCCGCAAGCCTCGCAATATTACGCACCTCGAAGCTGCGAGCTTGACGCTCGTTGGCGGCACGGTTTGGGAGGCATTCAACCAGCGCGCACAGCTTAAGGCAGGCGAAACAATCCTCATTCATGGCGGCGCTGGTGGCGTTGGCACGATTGCCGTTCAGGTAGCCAAGGCGATTGGCGCACGGGTAATCACGACGGCGCTCTCCCGAGACCACGAGTTCGTGCGCTCGCTCGGTGCCGACGAGGCCATCGACTTCACCGCGGAAGACTACGTGGAGGCGGTGACCCGGCTGACCGGAGGGGAGGGTGTGAACGTCGTTTTCGACACCATCGGCGGTGACACGCTCACACGAAGCCCTCTCGCTCTGGCGGATGCCGGACGTGTGGTCAGTCTCGTCGATATCGCGCAGCCGCAGAACCTCATAGAGGCCTGGGGCAAGAACGCAGCCTATCATTTCGTGTTCACCCGACAAAATCGCGGCAAGCTCAATGCGCTCACGGACCTGGTCGAGCGCGGTCTGGTAAAGCCCGTCATAGGCGCCACACTGCCGCTTGCCCGCATCGGGGAAGCCCACGATTTGTTGGAAAACGGCTCCGCGCGCGGATTGCGCGGCAAGGTCGTGATCGACGTGTCGGGCGAGGCGAGTGCCTAACGCGACATCTGGAACATCGCGCGGACGGTCGAAGGACAACCCGACCGTCCGTCTCAGGAAGGATAAAACAATGAATATAGGCCCATCGCGGGTCGAAAATACCGGGCGCAACCCTTTTGGCCGCGGCTACGCGTCGATGTTCGCGCCCAAGCAGTTGACGGTCGGGGTCTATTTTCCGATCGAGTCTTTCGACGGACCCGAGCCGAGTATGCAAGACCAGATCGAGCTTGCCCAGCAAGCCGAGCGTCTCGGTTTTGCTGCGCTCTGGGCGCGGGACGTGCCGCTGAACGACCCGAGCTTCGGCGATCTGGGCCAGATCTACGACCCTTTCGTCTGGCTCGCGACGATCGCGGCGCACACGTCCAGCATCGCCCTCGCTACAGGTGCCATCATCCTGCCGCTCCATCACCCCATTGATGTCGCCAAGGCGGCCGCGTCGCTCGATCGCCTATCCGGCGGACGTTTCGTGTTCGGCGTTGCTTCGGGCGATCGTCCGGTCGAGTACCCGGCCTATGGCCGCGATGCGAACCTGCGTGGCGAACTCTTCCGCGAAGCATTCGACTATGTCGAGGTGTTGCTGACGAAGCGTTTTCCGGTCCACGTGTCGGCGCACTATGGGCGGCTGGCGGCCGGCGGCGATCTCGTGCCAAAACCTCTTTCGCGCCGGCAGCCCACCCTCGTTACGGGGCAAAGCCAGCAATCGCTGGACTGGATCGCGCAGCGTAGCGATGGCTGGCTCACTTATCCGCGGGACTTAGTTCAGCAGGCGCAGGTCGCCTCGCATTGGCGCGAAACAGTCGACCGCCTTGGAGCAGGGTTCAAGCCAATTGCTCAATCGCTCTACGTCGATCTGGCCGCAGATCCGAATACGCCGCGAAGACCCATCCATCTCGGATATAGGGTGGGCCGGCGGGGTCTAGCCGATCTGTTGGGCGACCTCCGCTCAAGTGGGATCAACCACGTCGCGCTGAACCTCAAGTTCAGCCGGAGACCGGTAGCCGATGTTCTCGATGAGATCGGAACTGAAGTCATTCCAAATTTCTGCATCAGTGGCCCATGAACCGCGCGGCCGCTGTCAAGACAAAGCCCTGACAGCATCTCTGATCAACGCCTGCAAACTGGCAAGACCCCCGTTGTTACGGACGATGCCGACAATCCGCAGTTTTCACCTTTGCCAAAACAGGGAACCTTACAATGAAAGCGATGACACTCAAATCTTTCGGCGGCCCAGAATCGTTCGAGCTCTCCGAACTACCAAAGCCAGATCCCCAGGCGGGGCAAGTTTTGGTCCGCGTCCATGCCACGTCGATCAATCCCTTGGATTATCAGGTTCGGCGAGGCGACTATCGTGATTATGTACCATTGCCGGCCATTACCGGTCATGACGTATCCGGCGTTGTCGAAGCCGTTGGTCCAGGGGTAAAGGCGTTCGCTCCGGGAGACGAGGTCTGGTACACGCCGCAAATCTTTGATGGTCCGGGCAGCTATGCCGAGTATCACGTCGCCAACGAAAACATTATCGGACGCAAACCCAAGTCTCTAAGCCATCTCGAAGCAGCAAGCCTCAGCCTGGTTGGCGGCACGGCGTGGGAGGCTCTGGTCTCGCGTGCGGCTCTAAGAGTAGGAGAGAGCATCCTGATCCATGGCGGCGCGGGAGGGGTCGGTCATGTGGCGATCCAGGTCGCGAAAGCCATAGGCGCGAAGGTATTCACGACCGTACGCGAAGATAACTTGGACTTTGCACGGAGCATTGGGGCCGATGTGGTCATTGACTACAGGAAAGAAGACTACATCGATGCCATCATGCGGGAAACGGATGGCCGCGGGGTTGATGTCGTCTTCGATACGCTCGGCGGCGATACATTAACCCACAGCGCAAAAGTGCTTGCACAGCTTGGCCGTGTTGTCTCGATCGTGGACATCGCACAGCCACAGAACCTCATCGAGGCTTGGGGCAAGAATGCAAGTTACCACTTCGTGTTCACACGGCAGAACCAAGGCAAGCTCGATGAACTCGCCACTTTGGTTGAACGTGGTCAGCTCCGGCCGCATGTGGGCGCTGTCTATGCCCTCGCTGATCTCTCCCTCGCACATGCACTGCTCGAAACCCCAAACAACGGTGTCCGCGGCAAGATCGCGATCGCGGTCGACCCGTCGGCTGAGCCTGCACGGGCAGCTTCATAAACCCTTAAAACCTGGAAAGGTGCAATCATGATTTATGAGATCGCGGTGCTCACCGTTCACAAGGAGCAAACTGAAACGTTTAGACAAGCATTTTCCGACGTGGTTCCGTTACTTAGCAGCGCTCAGGGTTACCGAGGCCACGTTCTGGCGCAAGGGATCGAAACGCCAGAAGTTTTCAATCTTATCGTGCAGTGGCGCTCGCTTGAGGATCACACGCCGGGCTTCGAAGCGAGCGAAGATCATGAGGTATTCATGAGAGGCATACAGGAATATTTCTCGGAGGAACCGACGATCAGCCATTTCGAAGGCACAGCTTTTTGGGCAAGCGGACGTGATGACTGAGAGGCCGCCGCAAACTGGATAAAATCGGAAAACCAGTCCTGACTTCTGTCGGTGAGGCAGGCATGGAGAGGCAACTAGCACACTTTTTGGAAGCTAAAAGTGTTGATTGAACTTGGAGCGGGGGCCATTATTCCCTCTGAAAACTGTCCTGTGCGAGCTATCACAGGATGCTGTTAGTCAGGATGCAGGACGTGCTGCTTCACTGCTCGTTTTGAGCGATCATTGATGTCTGGCCTGCGATCGCTTCTGCATCGCGCGCCGGACGGCACGTCTTGCGGACATCAATTCTGTCCTACCTTTGGCTTAAGCTGGCGCGTTAAAGCCCGCGTTCTGCAAAAGCCCTGCCATGGCCTGGTCGGACCAGCCGATGAGTGACAGCATGCCGGAATAGGGGTCACCCGACTGGTTCAGAACCGACCAGAAAGCCGGCTCTGTTTTAAGACCGGCATGACGGAGTTCCATCACCTTCGCCCTGAACGATGGCCCACCAAGCGCGAGCAGTCGATGTTCGACCAAAAAATGCTGCCATCCGGGTTGGCGCTCGACAGGTTCGGCACTGCCGAAAATCTCGAAATCCCAAGTATGGGCCGTAAAACGGGCGACGACCGGCCTACCATCGGAGGCCCACTGCCATACATGAAATCCTGTCTGATCTGAATACAGCGCCCACAATGTCTCTACGAAATGGTCGATACTGACGCTATGACACAGAATGTCGATATCGCTTTTGGCCGTGTGAAGTCCAAGAGGCGGCGTCCCGGCAACGTGGGGGTCGAAGTGGGTAAGGTCTTTAAGGATATTCAGTGCGTCGATCGCGCCGAGATAGCTGGGTCGGGTCATTGTGTTGGCTTATCGGAGGATAGCATAAACAAACTTTCGAATATACATCCCCATTCAACGCCTATCACGCTCATCAGCGAAACTGGTCTCAGTGATGTTTCATATGGCGCGACAGTCCCCTGTGCGAGGTCTCTATTGGCGCCAACGTAGCTCTTCAGTAAACCTTGAAGTGGGTCAACGAACCTGTGCCGGGAGGCAGTCCTTGGTCGGCATAGGTTGTTGCTTTGCCTGCTGGATTGTTCGGTGGCACACTTTTCCGCACGTGGTTTTCCCTGAAATCAGGACAGGATCTGCTCATGGTGCAAGATTCCGCAATATCTTAGCGTCCCGGTCAGCGACTTAAAGATCACTCTCGCCTTGGATAATCAAAAAATCGCTAGGAGACGAAGCTAACTGGACTGAACGCTCAGAAGCGTTCTCCAACCATTTCTTCACTTCTGTGCCAAAGCGCCTCGGCCCGCTGCGTATCTACAGCGTAGGCGTAAAGGCCTTCTTCTACAGCATCAAGGGGCCCGTCGACAATGGTAGCTACGTGGCAGTTTTCGCAGTAATGGCCACCGACGTCGCCCGCGTTGGCGACAAACCCAGCCCAAACAGACGTTGCTGCGCCTTGCGGAATGCTCTTAAGACGAAAGAGCGGTTTTCCGGCTTTCGAACGATCCGCATTCATGGTCTCCACCATCTTGTCGATGCCTGTGGAGTCCACGTGACGTGAAAGCTCGGTTTTGATCACCCCCGGATGTACGGAAGTCGCTCGGATACCTATCGATCGGTAACGTCGGTCAAATTCGACACCAAACAAAATACATGCTGTCTTGGATCTTCCATAAGAAATGAATGGGTCATAGGCGGTATGTTCGTAATTGAGGTCATCGAGATCGATGTCTGAAAACCGATGGGCTGCCGAGGCGACATTCACGACCCTTCCCCCAGAAGCAATCAAGGAGACAATGCGGTTCGTCAAAACAAAATGGCCGAGATGATTTGTCCCGAACTGGGTCTCAAAACCATCAGATGTTCGGCCGAAGGGCGGATGAGCGACACCCGCGTTGTTGATGACCACATCGAACAACCTGCCGTCTTCCACCAGTGCATCGGTTCCAGCTCGTATGCTCGATAAGGATGCAAGATCCAGATCGAGTAGCTCGATCGAACCGCCATTTCGCGCGTCCCTGGCAGCTTGCGCTATCGCTGCTCTCGCCTTGTTGAGATTGCGAGCAGTGCCGACCACCTCAGCGCCGTGTGAAGCAAGAGCGCGGGCGGTCTCAAGGCCAAGGCCAGCCGAAACGCCGGTCAGAAGGACTCTTTTCCCGCTTAGATCGGCACCTTCAAGAACGTCATCTGTGGTGGAGATGTCGTTAAATATTTTGTCCATTTTCTGCGCCATCCTGGTTGATCGTGTCGCGCATCTAATTGCCGCACGCTGTCATTCCCGATAATATAACAATAGGAGCATCACTCCGCTTATATAAGGAGTGATGCTCCTCTTAGCAAGAAGGAAACGCTGTTGGAAGACTCGCCACCCCCTGCAATGCGTAAAACTCGCTCAGACGGGCAGCGAAACCGGGCGCTCATACTGGAGGCGGCTAACCGAATCCTTTCTGAAAAAGGAGTTGCTGCCAGTCTCGATGAAATCGCTCAGGCCGCGGGAGTAGGAAATGGAACGCTTTATCGCCATTTTCCAAATAGAGCCGCGTTGGTGGAAGCCGTGTGCCGTGAAGACACCCGCGAGCTGGTCGAAGCCGCCTCATTTTTTGCTGAAACACTCGCCCCGTTGGAGGCACTTAGGTCATGGATGACAGCTTTTGTGGATTATATCGCCACCAAGCAAATCGTTGCGGAGGCTGTCAGTGCATTGGTGTCACCATCCTATGCGATAGCGGGCTCATCAGGAGCAGATGTCAGGGCCGCGTTAACCGATTTATTTGAGAGCGCTGTGGCCGCAAAGTGCGTCCGTCCTGATTTTGATCCGCTTGATTTGATGCGCGCCGTTGCAGGAGTGGCCGCGATTGCCTCTCATGGAGACTGGGAGTGCAATGCCAGGAAGCTAGTATCTGTACTTATCGCGGGGTTGCGCACTACGTAAACTCGAGGACGACACCAATTCCTAAATGGGCGGGTTCCCAGCCATGACTCGTGTCACCTCTAATCTGTTTTGGGTGCCCCAGTAGCATAGCGGCATAAGAGCTTGCACAAGCGTCATTCCGAAAGGAGTTACTGTATAGTCTACCCTCGGTGGCACTTCCTTATAATCATGCCGAACGAGCACGCCGACCGTTTGGAGATCCCGTAGCTGCTGGATCAGCACTTTCTCGCTAATACCGCCCATCAATCGCTTGAGGTCTCCAAACCGTCTGGGACCATGCTGCAGATGGTACAAAATCATAGGCTTCCACTTTCCCCCCATCACCGCAAGCGCGACATCAAGGCCACATTCTGCACTATCCGTCACCAAAGCACTACCTCCTAGTTACCTAAAGGTAGGTACTATACAAGATGTTAGCTTCGATTACAATTCGAACTTCTGCAACGATTGGAGCTGGAAATGGGCAAACTTGAGGGAAAGGTCGCGGTCATAACAGGGGCGAACAGCGGAATCGGCCTGGCGAGCGCCAAGTGCTTTGCGCAAGAGGGCGCTCGCGTGTTCATGACGGGCAGGAGGCAGGCGGAATTGGAAAGGGCAGTGGCGGAGGTCGGTCACGGCGCACGAGGTGTCCAAGGCGATGTTTCAAGTATGTCGGACCTGGACCGGCTCTACGAGATCGTTCGCAACGAAGCTGAT
Source organism: Velazquezella soli (assembly GCF_977018685.1). Lineage (NCBI taxonomy): Bacteria > Pseudomonadati > Pseudomonadota > Alphaproteobacteria > Hyphomicrobiales > Rhizobiaceae > Velazquezella > Velazquezella soli. The sequence goes on along the minus strand of NZ_CDRNXF010000002.1, from coordinate 147,849 downwards.
AAAATCGACGTCTTGTTCGCAAATGCTGGCGGCGGCGAATTCGCGGCGTTGTCAGAAATTACGGAGGAGCAATACGAACGCACCTTCGCAACGAACGTCAAGGGAACACTGTTTACTGTTCAGAAGGCTTTGCCTCTTCTCGTAGACGGTGCCTCGATAATCGTGACCGGCTCCACCGCCGCAACCACAGGCTCACCAGCCTTTAGTGTCTACGGCGCCAGCAAAGCAGCGATCCGAGGCTTCGCCCGCAACTGGATCTTGGACCTTGCGCCCCGACGCATCCGCGTGAACGTACTCGTTCCTGGTGCGACCTCAACGCCGGGTTTGCACGCTCTAAATTCGAGTGAAGAAGCAAAGCGCGCTTTCGTTGCGGCAATGGAGGCCCAAATCCCACTAGGTCGAATGGGCAGAACCGAAGAAACGGCAGCGGCGGCGTTGTTTCTGGCCTCCGAAGACAGCAGTTTCGTCAACGGCAGCGAACTCTTTGCCGACGGCGGACAGGCACAGATCTAGAATAGCTCCGGCCAGCACTTCGAACATCGACGACGGATCATCAACTATCCTACCTATTTAACGCTCAAAGGAATTAGAATGAGCCACATCGAGACGATTATCCGCAAACTCTACTCCGTTGCTGAGGGCGACGCCTTGGACATGGAGACATTCGTCAGCAGTTTTTCCAGCGATGGATACATGACCGACATTCCCGCCGAGGTAACGCTTCGAGGCAAGGACATCGGTGCCTATCTAGCTGCCCTAACGGCTGCCTTTCCCGATATACACCGCGAACTGTTCGACATGCACTTCGCGGGGAACGTTGCCGTTGTCGAACTTGCCATACGTGGCACGCATACAGGTGAACTAGCGCTTCCCTCCGGGACCATTGCTCCAACAGGTAGAATAATAGATGTGCCGTGCTGCGATGTTTTTCACGTCGAAGACGGGAAAGTCACCTCTTTTCACTGCTACAACGCGGCATCCATTATGCAGACGCAGCTTGGCATCGTCAGTGGTTGAGGTGCTTTCTGAACCCTGCGGAAAAAACCGGAGGAGGGCTGCTTTTTGCACGCGGAGAAGATAGGCGATTCCGAACGGAACAAGGCGAATGTCATCGCTTTTTACAATTTGATGTTCAACGATTGCCAGCCGCGCGAGGCGGTGGAGCGGTATATCGGCGACGAATACATTCAGCATAACCCCCATGTTGAAAGCGGCAGGGCAGGGTTTGTTGCCTACTTCGAGCGAATGGCACGCGAGTTTCCTGGCAAGCAGGTGGAGATTAAACGCGCCGTGGCCGAGGGTGACTTGGTTGTCATCCATTGCTGTCAGACCTGGCCAGGAAGCGATGACTATGCTGCGATCGACATCTTTCGGTGTGATCGCTCCGGTAAAATCGTTGAGCACTGGGACGTACTCCAGATCCTTCCCAAGGTTTTTGCGAATTCAAACGGTATGTTTTAAAGGGCAACTCGGATTGCCTTCGTAAGCCGGTTCGCGAGGTTTCTCAGACAAGCGTAAGAGCCCTCTGTCTCTGATATCCACCCGGATCGACTGAACCTGATTGAGGAACAAAAGATGGCAGACAAAGCGACAGATTCGAGTGCGGCCGAAGGTCTTCAGATCCAGCATGAGCTGGAAAGTGCCATTTCGGCTGCAGTCGAGAAAGCAAGAAGAGACGCTGCGGCCCATCCTTATCTGGGTCACCCAACAAGGCGCAGACGGGATGATTACTATGCCGACGTGGCGATACATCATCTGTTCCTAATTGCGTGCGGTGCTGACGTTGCGACCCAAAGAGGTGGCGACGTAAGAAAGGCGTCAAAGTTACTGCGTGTAGGCGGGACCATCGCTCGAGGTTGGAAGTCAGACGACAACAACTCCCAAAGCGTTGTGCTGCCGCCTGATTCTGGTTTTTCCGAAGACGATGTGAAAAACCGGGAAGAGCTGCGTCGTTCAGCGGGAGGGCTCGTCCGTAGCACCATCGTGAAAGCGCTCGTAGATCACGCCAGCAAAGGAGACCCGGAGTTCCGGTCTCGTGTAAACCTCGCCATTGAGGCGCGGATTCCGAAAGATGACTCGGGATCCAAACAGTCCGAAATGTTCTCCGAGTTTGTCCGAACCTCTACCAGAAATTTGCTCGGTAAAACGCTGTGAAGTTCGCTTAGCGAAGCAAGATAAAGGTCAGATATGGTCGTCAACGAAAATCATATCGCCGAGGTAAAATCAGAAGGGGATGGAAGTATTTGTAAAATGTCCGAACGGACTTCCGCGCTTGGGCTCGAACAGTATATTGCCGGCCGCAGACTCTTCAGTGGCGATAGCCCAGCCTGGAAGGATCTGTTTGTGCAGGTCCACTCTCGTCTGAAAAGCCAGGAACGGTTTCTTGTCCCCGCTGTTGCCGAACCTCTCATCGTCTGGGTCATCTCCGGTGAGGCGGTGGTGGAAGAACGCGAACTTGACGGCGACTGGGTTGCAAACACCGTCACCGTCGGGGATTTCTTTCTAACTCACTCGCCCACGCCTTATGAAATGCGCTGGCGCGCGATCGGTGATGTACCGTTCCAAGTGATGCATCTCTATCTATCGGTAGCCGAAATCCAACGTGTTGCCGGCGACGTTCTGGGCAGCGTTGCGCCTTTCTCGCTACGCGACGTTTCCGGCGGGAGGGACGACCAGCTATCGCATCTCCTCGCTCTCATTCATCAGGAGTTGATCGCGGAGGGAGAGGGAAGCCAGCTGTTCGTCGAAGGGCTTGCCCAGAGCCTCACTGTGCACTTGATCCGGAATTATGTCGCGGATGAAACTGCCCACGACCGGCGGAACGCACTTCCTGGCTTCAAGCTTCGTCGGGCCATTTCCCATCTCGGAGAAAATCTGGCCGAGCCATTCAAACTCGCCCAGCTCGCCGCAACAGTGGGCATGAGCGAGTTTCATTTTAGCCGTCTGTTCAAGAAGGCGACAGGTCTTTCGCCGTCGCGCTACTTTATCCGTCAGCGCATAGCACAGGCGCAGCTTCTATTGCAGGAGACGGATACAAGCATCATCGAGATCGGCATGTCGGTGGGCTATTCGAGCCCAAGCCACTTTGCTCAAGTTTTCCGTCGTGAGACTGGTTTGCCGCCGAGCCAATACCGGCGAGGTTGAATTTTCGGCCTGCTGTGATTTCGAGCAAGATCGCGACAGGTTGAGCAAGGCCGCGAGAGAAGGGCACCGATCGACGGCGTAACTTCCCTTTTGTCAGAACGCAACGTCCACCTTGGTGGTGGGCTGCAAGACAAAGGAGTGAATACATTGACCAACCTCAACGGAAAGGTTGCACTGATCACCGGTGCATCGAGTGGAATCGGCGCGGCGACTGCTGTTAAGCTGGCTGAGACCGGCGCAAAGGTCGGTATCGCTGCACGCCGCACCGAAAAACTCGAAGAGCTAAGAAGGCAAATCGAATCCAGGGGCGGGCGAGCTCTCGTGATCGAGATGGACGTGGTCGATAAGATCTCAGTCGAAGCGGGCGTCGACAAGCTTGTCCAGGCTTTTGGCTCGATCGACATTCTCGTCAATAATGCCGGTCTTATGCCGCTCTCCGACATCGATCAGTTCAAAGTCGACGAGTGGCATCGGATGGTGGACGTAAACGTGACGGGCCTGCTCAATACGACAGCCGCCGTCCTGCCCCATATGATCAAGCAGCATTCCGGCCACGTCTTCAACATGTCCTCGATCGCTGGTCGCAAGGTCTTCAGGGGTTTAGCGGTATACTGCGCCACGAAACATGCGGTTTCTGCGTTCTCCGACGGACTGCGAATGGAGGTTGGCCCAAAGCATGGGATTCGCGTCACCTGCATCCAGCCAGGCGCCGTCGCGACCGAGCTCTACGACCACATCACCGATCCGGGCTATCGCAAGCAGATGGATGAGCTATCCGGCCAGATGACATTCCTTCAGGGTGAAGACATCGGCGATACGATCGTCTTCGCAGCGCAGGCCCCGGCTCACGTAGACGTGGCAGAGCTGTTCGTCCTGCCAGTAGAACAGGGTTGGTAACCGAGCTGCAGCGAAAGGTCGTTGCTTCACGCAGACTGTCTCGAGGGAGATCAACATGAGGGAATTACTCGCATCTCAGGCCTATCGCATGAAGGAGCCAGGCCCAATCGGCAAGCCCAACGTAATGACGAGGGGCTTGCATATGATGATCCAGCACGACCCGCCGCTCATTGGCTGCGTGATCGGGCCTTGGGATCACAGTTATCAGGCTCTCCGAAAAACTAAAGGTTGTGTGATTGCGGTGCCCGGCGCAGATCTTGCAGAAACCGTTGTAGACGTCGGAAACTGCTCTGGGGAGGCAATCGATAAATTCGATAGGTTCGGGCTCAAGACGCTACCTGCAAAGAGTGTGTCAGCACCTCTCCTCAGAGCCGCAAGGAACGTCGAATGATGCATCACCAGGATGATGGTACATTTACCGTCGATGGCGCGACGCTTGACCTCAAAGATCGTATGGTCAAATGGCGCCACCTTCCATGAGAGGCGCCAAAGTTCACGACGGGCAGGCGATTGTCCGAATCCGTGAGCGCTTGTGTTGGTTCGTCTCGAAGACATTTACTTCTGTTCTTGGATAGAAGTTTACTCAGGTTTCACCGATAGCCACCAGCGAGGCACGTAGCCGATCGCTCGCGAAATCGAGGAACCTGCGGATTTTTTGGGGAAGTTGTGGCAGCGGCGCATGGAGGATATGCACAGGCGCCGGATCTCCCTCGAATGCCTCGAGTATTCGACGCAGGCGGCCGGCCCTAAGGGCGCCGGCCGCCTGATAGTGCAACAAACGCACAAAGCCAAGGTCTGCCTCTGCGGCATCGACCGCCGCGCCGGCACTGGAAACAAGAAGTCGTTGTCGACCGGGAGGCAAGTCGGCTTTCGCCGCCCTCGATTTTGCAGCCGTTGCCGCCAAGGGCATGCTGAGCCTTATCGACGGTAGCAGCGCCAGATCGTCGGGGTGTCGAACCGCGGGATAGCGCTCGAGAAATGCGGGGCTGGCGACGATCACGGTCCGCATACTGCCGAGCCGGGTACCAATCAGACTGCTGTCCGGCAGCCAGCCAATCCGGACCGCGAGGTCCGCGGCGCCTGCGGCCAGATCGACATTGCCGTCGGCGAGTTGCAGATCAATGTTGATGCCTTCGTGAAGCTTCAGGAAGTCGCTGACAATCGGCAGGACGTGGAGGCGACCGAACGCACGAGGCGCGCTCAGAACCAGCCGTCCGGTCGGCTCCACGAATTCGCCCGCCGCTTCCCGCTCGACCTCGCTCACATGCGCTATGATCTGGCGTGCGCCAACGAGGTATCGCTGTCCGGCGTCGGTCAGCGACAGTTTCCGGGTCGATCGGATCAGGAGGACGGTACCAAGGTGTTGTTCGAGCTGTCCGACCTTGCGCGTGAGTGTCGCTAAAGGCACGCCGCGTTTCTTCGCGGCAGCCGAGAAGCTACCCGCATCCAGCGTGTCGATCAGCAGCGACATGGCCTCCAGTCGATCCATCGATTTCCCCAATTTCCGAGCAGATGCTATCCAGTATCGGCGGATTATGCATCCCTCAGAAGCCGAATATAACGTCATATCAGTTGTATGCCTTAATGAGGCTCGGCAATAGGAGACGGCAATGGCCTATGGGTTCTTGAATGTGGCGGTCACGCCAGCGGTGCGTGACGTCCAGCAAAAACTCGGAGTGGCGCATATGTGGGAGAATTTTCGGGGTGACCGCGAGTTCGACCGCTTTACCGATCAGGAAGCGGGCTTCATTGCCGATCGCGACAGTTTTTACATCGCAACAACTTCAGAGACCGGGTGGCCGTATATCCAGCATCGCGGCGGAGCAAAAGGCTTCCTGAAAGTGCAAGACGACCGGACTCTCGCGTTTGCCGACTATCGCGGAAATTTCCAGTATATCAGCACGGGAAATCTTTCGGCGAACGACAAGGCATGTCTATTCCTGATGGACTATCCGCGCAGGACCCGGCTGAAGATTTATGTCCAGGCGGAGACGGTGCCTCTCGACGCGGACGCGGCTTTGACGACCGCGGTTCTGGGAGACGCGCCGGGCAAGGCGGAGCGGATCATCCGGCTGCGACTTCAGAACTTCGACTGGAACTGCCCCCAGTATATCGTCCCTCGCTACACCGAGGCACAGATCGAAGAAAGTCTGCGACCAATCAGGGACCGGCTTGCCCTACTTGAGGCGGAGAATAGCGCATTGCGCCAGCAGATCGCAGGTGCGTTCCAGTGATCCGAGCTTCCATTCCCGAACCCTACAAAACTTCAAGGATGACTTAGCATGTTGACCCTTTACTACAGCCCATACGCCTGTTCGATGGCCTCTCATGTCGCATTGGAGGAGGCCGGCGCTGCCTTCGAGGCGAAGAAGGTCAACATCTTCTCCGGCGAGCAGAACAAAGCTGACTTTTTGGCCATCAACCCGCGGGCGAAAGTCCCGGCGCTGCGTTTCGATGACGGTCGCGTGCTCCTAGAAACAACGGCCATCTTGGGATGGGTTGGGACAACCCATCGTCATGGCGACTTGCTCGGCGACGATCCACTGGACAGGGCGCGGACGATTGCGACTTGTGCGTGGCTATCAGGAACGGTGCATCGGACGTTCAAGCAGTTCATTCATCCGGAGCATTATGCCACGGATAGCAGCTCGCATAAGGACCTCAAGGCGCGGGCCAAGGACAGCTATTGGGCTTACCTGCAAGAGATCGACAGCACGTTGGCCGACCGCCCGTGGATGATGGGTGATGAATTTACCCTTGCCGACCCCTATGCCCTGGTCTTCTTTCCCTGGGGTCGCGAGCTCGGATTGCCGATCATGGAACTGGAAAACATCGTTGCCATGAAGAACCGGATGGTCGAACGCCCCGCGGCACGACGCGCGCTGGAACGGGAAAAAAGCGTCCTTTTATCCATCTGAATTCTAAAGACGACGCATGAGGTCCACGGATGGACCGTCGGTCTATGCCTGCCAGCCTAACGGAGAATGACATGACAGTGAGCTACAAAACACAGCAGGTCGGAGAGGTGAACGTATTCTATCGGGAAGCAGGCGCGGGGGATGCTCCGGTTCTGCTTCTTCTGCATGGCTTCCCTACGTCCAGTCACATGTTCCGCGATCTCATTCCGCTGCTTGCCGAAAAGTATCGGGTGATAGCGCCGGATCTTCCGGGATTTGGATATACCCAAGCCCCCGAGCGGGGACGGTTCGACTATACATTCGATAACATGGCCAAAGTCATCGACGGTTTTACACGAGCCTTATCGCTCGATCGTTATGCACTCTACGTGTTCGATTATGGCGCCCCGACCGGTTATCGTCTCGCGGCCGCGCATCCGGAACGGGTCTCTGCGATCATCAGCCAGAACGGCAACGCCTATGTTGAGGGTTTCAGTGACCAGTGGGACGCTTGGCAGGCCTACTGGCGCGACCCCAGCCCCGAGACGCGGGAAGCTTGCCGTTTAACGCTGTCGCCAGACGTGATCGAGAACTGGCAGTATCGTACCGGGACTGATCCCCGTCTGCTCAGCCCCGATGGCTACATGCTCGATATTGCCTTGATGGCGCGGCCGGGGGCGCAAGAAATCCAGCTGGATCTCATTTTGGATTACCGGACCAATCTCGAACGGTATCCTGAATTTCAGGAATACTTTCGTAAGTTTCAACCGGCCTTCCTTGCGGTATGGGGTCGTCATGATCCGGCCTTTGTCCCCGCTGGGGCCGAGGCCTACAAGCGCGATCTGCCGAACGCGCACGTACACCTTCTAGACGCCGGCCACTTCGCGCTCGAAACCCACGCAAGCGAAATCTTCCAGATCATGCGTAGCTTCCTTGGGCAGAATATTTAGCAGGAAGCACGGGATGGCGACGGATCCGTCGCATTGACGTGTTCTGAAAGAGGTACCCGTCAATCTGGAAGGATTGTTTCAGTGGCGATTGCCGATTGCCAAGAGCTCGTAAGAGCTAAAGGCAGATATCTGACGAAAGCAGATCGACAAATTGCCTGACCCTGGAATCAAGAAAGCGTCGGTCGGGATAGATCACGCTGATCTCGACCGTTTCCGTCTGGATCTCAGGCAGGAGCTGCACGAAACGACCGGACTGTACGTCCTGCGCCAGCAGAAAGCTCGGCATCAGGGCGATACCAAGATTGCGACCGATGGCGTGATGCAAAGCTTCTCCACTATCAAGCCGAAGTCGATTTTTGACCTGCAAAGTAACCCAGTGCCCGCCGTCATCTGCAAAGCGCCACTGCTGCCGTTTTCCCCGACTGCAGAAGGCAAGGCATTGGTGATGTCTCAACTCGTCGAGATTGTTAGGCTGGCCATGCCGCTCGACATAATCGGCAGATGCAACGAGCAGGTAGCGGTCACGAGCAAGGACGCGCGAGATCAGCCGGCTGTCGACAGAGGAACCGCCGAAGCGGATCACCAGGTCGAAACCCTCGTCGACGACATCGACAAGTCGGTCGGTAAAGCTCGCCTCGATCTGCGTCCCGGGCCACTGGGCAAGAAACTTTTCGATCAACGGCATCAGGATGCGCAGACCGAACGCATGTGGCGCAGATATACGCAGCACGCCGCGGGGCACGCCCGTCGGGCTGACGACACTTGCTTCTGCCTGATCGACGGCATCGATGACCCGTAGTCCATGTGAATGAAACGACCGACCCTCATCCGTCAGGCTAAGTGCGCGTGTCGTCCGGTTCAGCAAGCGCACGCCCAGCCTGTCTTCTAGGCGTGATACGGCCTTGCCTGCCGCCGATCGTGTGAGGCCCGAGACCCTGGCACCGGCGGCAAAGCTGCCGGCATCGGCAACGGCCATGAATACAGCGATATCGTTGAGGTTTGCACCTACCATGGAGCCTCACGTACGGGAAGGATCTTGCCTTCAGTGTATCCAAAACGTCCCAAATAAGCCATGGTACGCGATTTTCTCGACACCATATCAGACGGGATGTGTTTTAACTGGAGTTGATTTATGCAAAACGAGAAAACCCTTCGTCTACTCTTTCCACAATGGCAGGGTGGCGGCGATCCGTCCTACATGTTCGGCTCGAAACTGTTGGCCTGGCTCGCCCCCGAGGCGGACGGACCTGTCGAGGAAGTCACGATCGCAGAGCCGGACGGTCAACCCTTGCCGGTCAGTGACGGAGTTCTGGCGCGGGATGCCGTGGTGAGCCAGTTTCAAGACGCCCGCCGACGCATCGATCGTCATCAGCCGGACCGGATTGTCGTGTTCGGCGGAGACTGTGGCGTCGACCTGGCACCCTTCGCCTATCTGAACGAGCGATATGGTGGAGACCTCGCCGTGCTCTGGATCGATGCGCACAGCGACCTGTTTTCGCCAAAGGTTTTTCCGAACTCCCATGCGCATGTGCTCGGCAGTCTGATGGGGCAGGGCGATGCGGAATTTCTCTCAGCCGTGAAGACGCCGGTCAAACCTGGCAATGCGATGGTTGCGGGTTGGCGCAAGCTCCCGGATCAGTATTCGGAACTGCAGAAATTCGAGGACGAGCTTGCCGATCGCCTGCAGATCCAGCGCGTAGGGCCTGAGGAACTGGCGACCGACAGCGCGCCCGTCCTTGCCTGGCTGCGCGCAACCGGCGCCAAGCACGTCGCGGTGCATTTTGACCTCGATGTCTTGGACGCGAGCCTGTTCCGGTCGCTGACGTTTTCGAAACCGGGCGCGCCCGCGCAAACCGAGGACGACATTCAGGCCGGCCGGATGACGCTCGCTCAGGTCGTCAGACTGCTGTCGGATGTCGCAAGCCAGGCCGATGTCGTTGGCTTGGGTATTACCGAATACATGCCATGGGATGCGATTGCGCTGCGTGATGCGCTATCGAAACTGCCTCTGGTCGGTCAAACCCAGCGTCAGTCGTGAGAAACGTCTGCGGCGGCTGGTCAGTGCCGCCGCAGACATCCAGCCATCTGTCGCTGCGGTGCGGACAAAACACCGAGCCGGATCGCGCGAGACGCAACCGATACAACGGTTGCTACTCTCCCTCCGGCGGGAATGACGGGACCGCAGGCTCTACCGCAGGAGCCGGATGGACCGGGCCCGTGTCGGCACCCCAGTAATGCCGGGCTATGTTCTGGCTGTTGCGGATCACCGCGATGGCAAGTTTCGGGTCGCCACCCTGCATGGTCTGCGGATCCGCACCGCACATGATGCAAAACATCCTCTGGTGCAGGACAGCGGCGAAATATTCGAGGGGTGGCGGTGTCGCCTCGAGCGTGTTTTCGTGAAACCCGGCGATGGCCGCCCGTTCGGCATCCCTCAGTGCCGCCATGACTTTTTCCACCATCGCCGCTTCGGCCTGCATCAGGATGTCGTTGAGCTGTTTCTCTGGCCCGGTCGGTATGGGGCAAGCATCCGTCATGGTTCATCTCCCATCAAGGTGCATCATCGGATCGGGCGGATTTCGAGCCCGGCCCACTTCGCGGCGAAGGCCCACATGTCGGCGTGCTGTGCGACAACCTTGTCCATCGGCATGCCCGCACCGTGTCCGGCCCGGGTTTCAATCCGCACGAGATGCGGGTTCGGTCCAAGCTCTGCGGCTTGCAGCGCCGCCACGTATTTGAAAGTGTGCGCCGGGACGACGCGGTCGTCCGCATCGGCCGTTGTGGCAAGGATCGCCGGGTAGTTCTGGCCCGGCTTGATGCCATGATAGGGCGAGTACCGCATCAGGTTGCGGAAATGCACTTCCTCTGCAGGGCTGCCGAATTCGCCGCGCCACAGAATGCCGCCCGTGAACTTGTCGTAACGCAGCATGTCCATCACGCCAACCCCGGGAAGGGCGACGTCGAAGAGGTCCGGCCGCTGGTTGGTCACGGCGCCGACCAGCAGGCCGCCACCGGACTCACCCTGGATGGCGAGGCCGTCCGGCGTGGTGATGGCGGCCTGCTTCAGGAACGCGCCGGCGGCAATGAAATCGTCGAAGGCATTCTGCTTGTTCTCCCGCTTGCCGGCGCGATGCCATGCACGGCCATACTCGCCCCCGCCGCGAATGTTGGCGACGGCCAGCACGCCACCCTGTTCCACCCAGGCCAGTTGCAGCGGGTTGTAATAGGGAATCTGGCTGATGCCGAAACCTCCATAGCCGTACAGCAAGGTCGGGGCGGCGGAGGTCGAATCCTTGCGGCGCATGATGAAGATCGGCACTTCGGTGCCGTCTTTCGAGCGGTAGAATCGTTGCTCGACGACGAAACGCTCCAGATCGACCGGCACGTGCGGTTTGGCCCAGGGCGTGACCCTTTCCGTGCCGACATCGTAGCGATAGATCGCGGTCGGCGCGTCGAAGCTGGTGAAGACGAAGAAAGCTTCGTCCTCCTGGCTGTCTCCGCGCAGGCCGCCGGCGGAGCCTATGCCGGGCAGGGCAACGATGCCGTCTTGCTCGCCGTCCAGCGTGAAGCGTCGGATTTCAGTCTTGGCATCCACGAGATAGGCAATCAGCAGCCGGCCGCCGAGAATGGCGGCGTCGTTGAGCACGGCGTTGTCCTGCGCTTCCGCGAGGATCTCGACAGGATGCGGCTCGGCCTGCGCCAGATCAAGCGACACCAGCCGGCGGCGCTCGGCACCGTGTGTCGTGATCACCACCAGCCTGGTTTCATCCTCGCCGATGACGGTCCACTCGGATTCCAGATCGGCAATGATGGTGCGTGGCGTCCAGTCTCTTGCATCGAGGTCCACGACGGTGAGCGCATTTTCGTTCGAGCCCGGCGTCGAAATAATGTGCAGGTAGCGTCCGTTGACGACCCGGTCGGCCATGTGCAGCAGGTGCGGGCGATCCGGAGTGGCGTAGATGAGCCGGTCGTCGCGCTGCGGCATACCCAGCTGATGGAAATAGACGGCCTGGTTGGCGACGCCGGCGACGGCCGCCTTGCCAGCCTCGGGTTCGGGAAACTGGGAATAGAAAAAGCCGGAACCGTCGGGGGCCCAAGCAATCTTGGTAAAACGCGCCCACTGGACCTCGTCGTCCAGAACATTGCCGGTCTCGACGTCCAGCACCTTGAGCTTGCGCCAGTCCTCGCCGCCGGTCTGAATGCCGAACACGATCAGTTTGCCGTCATCGGACACCTGCCATTCGGCCAGTGCGTCGGCGCCATCATTCGACCAGGCATTGGGGTCGATCAACAGACGGTTTTCGCCGTCCACATGATCGCGCATGTAGAGCGACGGCTGGTTCACGGGTCCTTCGTGGAGGGTGTAGAAATAATGGCTACCGCGTTTCAAAGGAGCGGTGTAGCGGTCGTAATCGAGCAACTCGCCCATGCGTTTGCGAAACACGTCGCGGCCGGGCAACGTTTCCAGGCAGGCACGCGTCAGGTCGTTTTGCGCCTTGATCCAGGTAACAACGTTCGCGTCCTGGGAGGCGCTGTTTTCCAGCCAACGATAGGGATCGACGATCGTCTGGTCGAAATGTTCCTCGACGACGTCGATGCGCTCTGTGCGCGGATAATCGATGTCGGACATAGTGTTCTCCAATACAGGTGAGGCCGATGCAGACCAGACATCGAAAGGGTTCGGATGCCATAACGGCATGGGCCGGTTTCAGGTCAGCGGGTCTTGCTATTAAGGGGAAGAGCCGTGCGAATGCCGAAAGGGTTCGGCTCGACGGGGTCACAAAAATTCAGGTTGCTGACGGCGCGGATCGCCTCTGCCATCCGGGCAACGACCTCCGCGGTCGTAAAACTCTGGCCGTGGCGGATAGCGGCGAGACTGATCGTCTCGTCGATCGTGCGCACCGCGCCCATGGTGGCGACGGCGCAGAGCCTGACGTCGAAGTCGTTACGCGAGCGGTCGAGCCGGTCGGCGATGATCTCGGCCAGCGCATCCTCGCCGTCATGATAGGACAACAGCCAGATAGAGCGGAGATCGGGTTCGTCCGGCACCATCGCGATCAAGCGAACAATCAATATTGCATCGGCAAGCTCCTCCGGCGCGCGTTTTGCAAGGTCGAAGCAGGTCGCCAGATGCGTTTCCAATGAAATGTTGCGCGGCCAGCTTCGCGTCTGTTCGGCGAAATTTGCCCATGACCGGCTGAACAGGGGCGCAACGCAGCTTTCCTTGTTGCGGAAGTAGCGCCAGACGGTGCGCTCCGAGATGCCGGCCTCCCTGGCGATTTCGCCGCCCGCTGTCGCAGCAACACCGCGTTCGATGAACAGCCGCGCCGCAGATCGGGCAACGGCGAGCTGTGCAGCTTTAGAACGGTCCGACATGATCACTCCTGTTGTCATTAATTGGCACTGATAATGGCAGTTAATGACAATTTTGTGGTTACGGTTCCGATCGAGGTTGAGGGTGTAGTGAATGAAGAAAACTCGCGGCGCGCAGGTCAGGCGTCCCTCGCATAACCATCGGTTATGGTGCCCATTACCCCATCAGCCATAGACGCCATTGCGTCGCTCTGCTGTTCTGGCGCGAAAAGAGTGCCGTCCTGGCGCTCGTCAAACAACAGCGAAGTGCAGATGCAATCAGACACCAAGACATTGTCTCGCCGAGCGCTCCTGATCGGCTCGGCGGCCACCGCCCTCTCGGGATGCGCTACCAGCAGCCCAGCGGTTGTCCAGCCTGTGGCCGGAACGCCGGTGGAGCAGCCCGGTATCTTGAGCGCCGTCGATGCCGAACTGGAGGCACGATATGCCGCGTTCGAGGATGGCGGCCATCTGGTCCCCGCCATTCCCTACCGGCAGATGGATCCAAAATATTACCGGCAGCGGGTTGCCGATCCGACCGGCGAGACAGCAGGAACGGTGGTCGTCGATACGCCGGGACGTTTTCTCTATCTCGTCGAGGAGGGCGGCACGGCGATGCGCTATGGCGTCGGTATCGGCCGCCAGGGTTTTGCCTGGCAAGGCGAAGGCACCATACACTGGCGGCAGCACTGGCCGCGATGGAAGCCGCCAGCCGAGATGATTGCCCGCCAGCCGGAACTGGACCGGTATTCCGTCGCCAATGGCGGCATGGATCCGGGTGTCATGAACCCGCTCGGTGCGCGTGCGCTGTACATTTTCCAGAACCGGCAGGATACGCTCTACCGCCTGCATGGCAGCCCCGAATGGCAGTCGATCGGCAAGAACGTCTCGTCGGGATGCGTCCGCCTCGTTAATCACGACATCATCGATCTCTATGAGCGCGTTCCCTATCACGCTCGCATCGTCGTGCATCAGGAACCGACGTTCGGCTAAATGCGCCGGGACCGGTGGTTGCCGCTCAAAAAGTCACATTGGCGGTTATCATGGCTCAAGCCACCCTTCGACCAACAGCGGGAGTTCCTTGTGGATATTGCAGCCGCCCTGAGAGCTTTTGTGCGCACCGTTGAGCGCGGGTCGGTGACTGCCGCCGCGCGTGATCTCAAGATCACTCAGCCGGGTGTCACGAAGCACCTACGAAATCTCGAGAGGCATGTCGGTGCGCGCCTGCTCGAACGTTCGTCGCGGATCGTCAGGCCGACCTCGCAGGGGCAGGCGCTTTACGATGCAAGCCGCGAAGCGCTGCTTGCCATCGATGCCGCGCTCGAGGGTGCAAAGCGTGATCTCGGCAAGGTGGAAGGCCACCTACGGATGCATGCGCCGTCCTGCATCGGTACAAAGCACCTTCATGGAATCGTCATGGCGTTCCAGCGTCTTCACCCGGCTGTCACTGCCGACCTCATTCTCGACAATCGAGACGTAGATCTCGTCTACGAGAATTTCGACGTGGCCATCAAGTATGGTCGACCCGTCAGCCAGGAACTTATCATTCGCCGTCTAGGATCGATCCGCAGAATCCTCGTCGCGGCTCCAAGTTTCCTTGAGCGGCATGGGCCAATCGAATCAATCGAACGCCTGTCTCAAATCAACATGGTCGCCAGTTCCAGATCCATCACTTTGGCCGATACTCTAACACTTCACGACCATACAGGAGGCATGTTTGAAATTCCGATACGGCCGATTATCCGTACAAACAGTGCGGCCGTTATCGGGGCCACCCTGATGGAAGGACACGCAGCAGGGCCAGTTCAGCAACTCATGGTCAACGACGAAATAGCGCAGGGTACACTGTTGCGAATTCTACCGGAATACGAGGTCAAACCAACGGAGGCATTTCTAGCCTATCCGTCTGTCCGGTTTATGAGTTCGCTGGTGCGGACATTCAGCGAGTTTGCGGTAGCAGAACTGCGATTGATAGAGGGTCTTGTCGAAGAGCGGCATCTATTTGCAGATCCTACCGTTGGGTTGCTCAGTCGGTCGCTAAGGGTTGCAGCGGGCTGATATCAAACTGAAACTAGAACGCGAAGGTTGACGTGTCGTAGCTCGTTCAGCCAGAGAGAACTGAGTTCGTCGTGACGACGTTAGATAATGCAACGGCTTGCATCCGTTAAAATGGGAGTTTCAGTTTCGCTTGGACGAAGTTGCTGTCAAAGCCTCTTGCACCGCGAAGCGTCGCTAGAGAAGGAGAATGATCGGCGCAAGGGTAGCGCCACATTTCAAGTTGACTGGATTTCTGACGTCTGCTGGCTTCGGCGGAAATTTGCGTTGTCGGCGCCCTGATCGAGTGACAGTTACAATCCTATCATCGCCAAGTATAACGTTCACACGGTTGTGGGTCACTCGGCCAGTAGGAATAAGGCTGTGCAATGATGTCCGCAAAAGAGGGTAGCGCGGCTTGAAACCCATAAATGCTTGTTATCTGCTTTGGAAGATGATATCTGTTTCCGACATGCATAGTAACCCGATCAACGCTACGATGATGATGCTGCGCTTTTAGCGTGGCGGGTTTCGTGCGTCTTTGTTGCACAACAAACCGCCCTTGAGGCGGTTTTTCTTCGGTAATCCGCCTCCTAGGCTTTTCCAGCTTTCGAGAGGATTCTCCAATGAAAACCCCGTCCATCTACCTCACCACCTCGATACCCTATGTCAATTCCTCACCGCATGTCGGGTTCGCACTCGAGCTCGTACAGGCCGATGCCTATGCTCGCCATTTCCGGCTCCTTGGCAAGGATGTTCGGTTTCAGTGTGGGACCGATGACAACAGCCTTAAAAACGTGCGAGCGGCAGAAGCCGTCGGGCGGCCTGTTGCAGATTTTGTCGCTGCCAACGGCGAAAGCTTCGACCGGCTCGGCAGACAGCTCGACATCTCCAACGATGAGTTCGTTCGCACGTCGTGCGATCCAAGACACGTCGCTTGCGTTCACTCCCTCTGGAATTCCTGCGCCGCCAGTGGCGATCTTTATCGCAAGGCTTACGAAGGCTTCTATTGCGTAGGCTGCGAGCAGTTTTACGAACCATCGGAACTCCATGACGGGAAATGCCCCGAGCATAACGTGGCTCTTGAACTCATTCGGGAAGAAAACTGGTTCTTCCGCCTTTCCCGATACGGCGACGGAATCCTTGACCTGATTGAAACGGAAAAGCTTCAGGTTACGCCTGCGCATAGACGCAACGAAATCATCGCTTTGCTCCGGCGCGGACTGACGGATATCAGCGTGTCGCGCAGCGCAGACCGAGCGCGTGGATGGGGCGTGCCGGTTCCCGGCAGCGACGAGGTCGTCTACGTCTGGTTTGATGCGCTCGCCAATTACTTGACCGGTCTCGGGCACGGATCTGACGATTTAATCTATCAGCGCTACTGGGCCGGTGATGGCGAACGCCTGCATTTCGTCGGAAAGGGCATCTCGAAATTCCATGCCATCTATTGGCCGGCAATTTTGCTATCCGCCGGTCTGCCCCTGCCCTCATCCATTTTCGTACACGGCTATCTGACGGTCGACGACAGGAAAATCGGCAAGTCGGCCGGAAACGGAATTTCCCCGGATCGCCTCGTCGAGACGTACGGCACACCGGATGCCCTCAGATACTATTTGCTTCGGCACATACGCTCTGCAGATGACGGCGACTTTTCCGAAGAACGACTGGAGGCCGCATGGTCGGGGGAACTTGGCGGACAACTGGGAAACTTGGCGAACCGAGTGCTAACACTTCTGAGAAATGCTTTCAACGGGGTCGCACCTCAAGTCCCGGACAGTGCGCTGGTGCGACAAGCGTCAGGACTTTACGAAAGAGTTCATCAGGCTTTCGACAATTATGAGCTTCATGTGGGCCTTGCCGAGATTTTTGGCTAACTGGGCGAGGCGAACAGGGAATTCACAAGGCAGGCTCCCTGGGCGGATGCGAAAGCACTGCTCGGCCACCTTAGAACAGACGAGCGGGCCGCGATCTTGCGTCGCCTTGGGGCCACATTGGCGGAGCAGGTCCACGGGCTTGCTATCGTAGCGCGTTGCCTACTGCCGTTCCTGCCGAGAGCGGCGGCCGAATTGCACGTCAAACTTGGCCTGCTCGCGCCAGCGAGATACGACGCCCCCTTGGCGGTATCAGGCGGCAGAACGTTGCTCGGCACCGTTCTGTTTCCGCAACGGGCTTAGCTCTCTTTCGCGTGTCAAAGCGATGGTGTTGTGAGCTACTTGCTCATGGGGATGGCTGATACGGGGCCGGAAGCAGACAGGCAGGTTTCACACGGTATTTCTGAAATGCTGCCGTTCTGCAGGCAACTAATTTGCACCGTTGCCGCCAGGTGCCCTGAGGGCAACAACGCAGCTAGTGTCCGTCAACGTGCCATTCGTATGGTGCTGGATCACGAAGCCGAGCATCCATCCCGCTGGGCTACCGTTTCATCTATTGCGGCCAAGATCGGCTGCTCGCCAGCCACGCTGCATGAATGGGTGAAGAAGACCGAGGTCGACAGCGGTAAACGATGGCATAATGGCATAAGCTACGTCACAGGGGGTGCAGAGCAAATCTGCGCACCCGATTTTGAACTGCACGCCGATACTCAGAAGGGCTTATTTGCCGATGTCTCAAAAACAGCCGTGCCAGCACTTGATTGGAGGAATAACCAACCTCTAAGGCGATTTCTGTGACAGGCAGATTTGTAGTTTCAAGCAACTCACAGGCTTTCTCCAATCTAAGCCGCGTCAGGTGCACCCGCGGCGATGCTCCAATGCTTTGTTTGAACATGCGGGCGAAATGAAAGGGCGACAGATGCGCTTCGGCTGCCAGATCCTCCAGGCCGATATCCTCCGAGAGACGTGACCGCATCAATTCCAGACAACGCCGCTCTGCCCGAGGTGAAAGGCCGCCTTTTACGGGCGTGAACGGAGTTCCGCCTAATCTGCAGAGTTCGGCAAGTATCTCGCAGCCCGCCGCCCGCGCCAGCAGTCGCGACGGCGCGCCCTCTTCGTCACATAGTGCCCAAAGTTTCCGTAGCATCGCCCTGATCATCGGCGAGTAAAAGACTTTCCCGTAGATGCAGGAAGCGTCGATCGAGAACCGGCCATCGGCGGCCTCGTCGAGCACGCTCTGCCACTGCGCCACAGGAAACGACAGGCTACGAAGCCGATGGCGTTCGTCATTGATTACCCTGGTCGCAAAATTCGGCGCAGCAAGAGCGAGTGTGCCTTTCCCGGTCATAGTATCGAATCGACCGCCCCCTAAGTCACCCCTGACGCGACTGCAGCCAAGAATGTCTTCCATTAGCACGATGTCTGGCAGAGCTGGGCGGGACATGTCTCCGGCCGGGCGGTGGACCTCAATCAGGTTGAGAACTCCGCCTGTCGATTTCATCGAGCGCACGTGGGACGAATGCGGCCCCGTGCTGTACCACTGCACGAATGATCTATGACCTTGAACGTTCATTGGCGTCCGTCAGGAGTCGTGAACAAGCACCACAGGCGCCCAAAGTTAAGCTGGATGGCAAGCGATCCGGAGATACGACTGTGCCGGCCGAACGGATTATATGAGAAGCTACCGTCACAAACTCCTCTGGCGACTGCGTGCCATTGACCCGTGCGTCTAGGGAGAATGTGAAGCTGATAGCTCACTTTCATAACGGGCGACCTTGCGAAACTAGGTAAGGCGACGACGGCATTTATGCCCTTTGGAATTTAAGTGCTGCCCCTCAGAGGGGTCGACACGGGCGTGTCCGACTATGTCCTGAAAGAACGTGGCGTCCGGCAGCGCTTGACGATGTGTACTCCAAGTCGGCCGAAAAATCTCAAACGGCTCAGTGACGCCACCCGGCCACGCCCTCGTATGTCGGAAGGGCTCCCTCAGACCCGTTTCCGATGAGATTGTGTCACTGCAAACAGACCTGTTGTATCGTTTCATAGAATAGTTGTATCGATACAACTTCTCATCGTCAAGGATCGTGGTGGGTCCCTTCTGCTTGGTTGAGGCTGTTCTTTAGCCAGAGAAAGGCTTGATCAAGCGTTGCTCGCTCGAAAACATAAGCTATTTCGGATTTGACGGTGAATGCGATGAGAATTGTTAGTAAGGTGCAAAGGGCAGCCAAAAAACAAACCAAGATACGGATGCTTTCATTGGAACTACGTGGTAAGAAACCAACGCTTAAAACTATTGCAACCGCCTTGGGTATCGGCGTTACAACGGTCTCGCGCGCCCTGCAAGACGACGAGAAAATCGCCATCGCCACGCGCGAGTCCGTCCATGAGATGGCGCGAACGCTTCGCTACCATCCAAGCCGAGCCGGTCTTCGACTGCGGACCGGAAAGACTAACGTAATCAGCCTGGTCCTCGATACCGACGAGCAAATCGGTAGCTTTGTGTCGCAGATGATTTGCGGGATCAATGAGGGGATAGAAGACACACCGTATCATCTAATGGTCACGCCCTATTCTAAACACAGCGATCCGGTCGCGCCGATCAGACACTTGGTCGAGTCAGAGGCCGTGGACGGCATCATCATCTCCCGGATTGAGCCCGAGGACATGCGGGTGAAGTACATGATCGAGCAAGGTATGCCCTTCGTCACACACGGTCGAACGCAAATGGGTATCGAACATCCGTATTTTGACTTCGACAACTACGCCTTTGCTCGGATCTCCGTTGAATGTCTCGCCGGTCTCGGGCGTAAGCGTATATCGCTCCTTGCTCCGCCCGCTGGCGTCAGTTTTCACGACCACACGCGGCAAGGCTTCAATACGGCGATAGCCGAACTGCGACTGACGGAGGTGCCAATCCATGGCATCTCAAACGATAGCTCGATTGAGCAAATCAGGCTCGCTATCAGAAGCCTGATGCAGCAACGGTCGGCGCCGGATGGGTTGGTCAACAGTTCCGGAGGGGTCAGCGGCACGGGTGGCGCTATCCTGGCAATTCAGGCCGCTCTGAAAGATGTTGGCGCTACCATCGGCCACGACGTCGATATCGTCACAAAGCAACTCTTCGCAAACCTTCCGATATTCGGCGACGAGTTCTACGTCGTGCACGAGGACGTGCGAGAAACGGGCCAGGGGTTGGCCAAAGCGCTGATTGGTTCGATCGCAGGACAGCCTGTCTCGGAACTGCAAACTCTGATTGTTCCGACGAAAGTTTCGCTGCAGTTAACAGCAGACTGATCAATGAAAGTACCGGGGTGAAGTAGCTCTCACTAGTGTTGCCGCCAAATCAAGATGTTGCGGAGATTCGGAAAGCCTCTTCTTTGACGATCGGACGTGAAGGGCAGTGACGAATTTCCTGACGCAAAGAGCGGAAACGCGGCTTGGAACTTTCGGGTGGACTTTCACAAACTCGATGCTGATCTCGTAAGCATTCGGGGAGGACAGGTAGGCCGGCTTGGGCTTACTGCGTCCCGGGTATCCAGTCCCCACAGAAGCACTCGTTCTAACTTGCAGTTGGGTGTTTCCGCGATATTGGCGGGGCCTCGCTGGGCAAGGCTTGGGGTCGAAGTCATTTAAGTTTGTAACTCAGCATTAACATTTCCATGATGGCGGAATGCTCCGTCCACGGTGTATTCGTGTATTCGGCTTCGAGCGATGGCTTTTCTGGAGTTGGTTTAACTGCCCCGGCGCCTGGGTAAGATCGAGGCTTCCTAGGCTCCCGTGGACGGCCGTAGCAAAGTCGCCGAGCACAAAGAGCCTATGGCGCGAATGTGACGGCATAGTATTTGAAAAGAGGCGCGGGATCTCGGCTTCGACGGAGCGCAATAACCCGCCCCGCCACTTCTAGGTCGTGATTAGCTCGGCCTAGTACATATAAAGGCAGAGGTTCAACGCGTCACCTCTTACTCCACCGCTGACGGCTTATGAGTTCTAGTGAACGGTCTTCTCTGAGCACGTAGGTTTCATAGTAGCTATCTCTATCTGCGTGGAAGTGGTGTGGGACAGTGCTCCCGATTGGGGATCGCTGCAGCTTTGTCTTAGGTTGCCCCTTGAATATGAGACTGCCCGAAATCGGCTCAATAGCGTGAGCTATTGTAACTATTGGTATTTCAACGGCCAAACCGGCAAATGTCACTAAAATCGCAACGCTCTTAATTGCTCTGGAGGATGCTCGCGTCATGGTTTACTCCTGATAAAGTACCACCCTTGGTGGCGAATCTGCTAGCAGTCGCAGCTGAAATTGCAGTAACGGCAGGACTGAGTGACGATCTCTGATGATCTTATGCAAAGCGGTGGGGTTACATGTTTCTTGCGTTGCAACAGTTGGGGCGCGACAATGGATCGGACGTTCCGGCAGTGGATACGAACAGTATCACACCGCCGGCTGACCAATCGATACGAGCTCGCTACGCCTTCTGCGCTCGCTTTTTCAGGTGAGCTCGCCAAGTCATGGCCCGGGTCGATGGATCGTCGATCATTCCTGGCTTCAGACGGTGGATCGCTTGGTTATGGGGTGAAGTCTTGACGATCTCCGGATTGGAGTAAGCCTCGTCGGAGATGCGGTTGAGGACAGCGATCCATCGGTCCAGGGCCTCCTTGCCGTACATCTCACCGGCTTCGGGCGTGAAGGGTTCGGGCAGAAGCCAAGGCTCGTGGCTTGCCCACAACGGATCGATCCCGAAGTCTGTCATCCGGTTCTGAACGTCGTGAATGTCAACGCCGGTCTCCTCCTTCATCTTCTGGAAAGAGTAACGCGTCATCTCCATTCTGGGGGTCGTCTGCTCAGGATGGGAGCGGGTCACGCCCTTGATCGCGAGCAGCCCCTTCTCCATGTAGTTGTTGGACATAACCGAAATGTCGGAGGCTTGGGAAATGCCATCGGCACCCATGGCGCGGGTCCATGCGTAGGCCTTCAGGACCACTTGGATGTTGCCCAGGAATTCACGGATCTTGCCGACGCTCAGTGGTCGGTCAGCGTCGAGGCGATAGCGGTCTCCGTCACGGACAACCAGCGGGGATGGTAGGAAGGGCGCAAGTTTAGCCGAGCACCCATAGGCGCCGGTCGCAGGCCCGCCGACGCCGGTCTTCGGCGCGCCGAAGGTTTTGTGCAGCATGAACATGCAAGCGTCAAAACCGAGCTCGCGAGCACGAAGTTTCGACATGGTGCCGTTGAAGTTGGCGGCGTCGTAGAAGGCTAGTCCGCCTGCTTCGTGAACGATCCGCACCCATTCCTTCATGTCGGGATTGTAGACGCCCATGTCATCGGGGTTGTTGACCATGATCGCGGCAGTGCGGTTGGACACCACCGCCTTTAGCGCGTCGAGCGACGGGTAGCCGTTTTCGTCCAGCATCAGGGTGATGACCTTGAAGCCAGCCGCTGCCGCAGTGGCAGGGTTGCAGGGGTGGGTCTGGATCGTCACGATAACTTCGTCGCGCTGTTCCAGCTCGCCGTTTGAGGCGTGATAGGCGCGTGTGACCGCACAATTCAAATAGGCTGCCTCGGACCCGCCTCCCGCCTGGAACACGAACTGATGCATCCCCGACAGCTCGCGTAGCATCAGGTCCATGTTGTGCACGATCTCCAATGCGCCCTGCATGGTGTCTTCATGCTGCAGAGGGTGGAGTTCCGTGATCTCGGGACGCCAGGCCATCTGCTCGTTGATCTGGGGGTTGTACTTCATGGTGCAGGTGCCGAAGAGGCTGATGCCCATCATGCCCAATGTTTGCTGAGAGAGACGTAGATAATGGTAGAGAACCTCCGGCTCCGACAACTCGGGCAAGGCCGGTTTGTCCTGCCTGCGCATGCCGGGCGGGATCAAGTCCGACACGTCACCGATATGCTGCCGGATCTCCGGTTCCGCGCGCGGAAAGAGCACGCCACGGCGACCCGGGTATCCCATCTCCATGATGACCGGCTCGTTCCAGACGGGGGCCTGGTATTGCTTAAGTTCGACGCTCATAGTGAGATCACCTTCTGAAGCGCGCCAGCTAGGCGCTCGATGTCGGAATGGGTATGGACCTCGGTGACGCAGTAGAGTGCGCTCTGGCCGAGCTCGGGGAAGTCGGTGGAGAGGTCGTGACCGCCGAATATGCCTTCGTCGCGTAGCGCATCATTGATCTGCGAGACGCTCTTTCCGGCGTCGTCGAAGTTGACGACAAATTCCTTGAAAAAGCCCGAGGGGAACTTGACACTGACTCCCTTGAGTTCGCCAAGGCGGCGCGCGGCGTGGTGAGCGCGCTGTAGAATAATTTCACCTATCTCAGCGAAGCCCTGCGGCCCCATCATCGCCATGTAGGCAGTCGCGGCGACCGCCCACAGGTAGACGGAGTGACCGATCCAGTCCTTGCCTTTTTCGCGTAGGTCGTAGGAAGACTGGTGGAGCATGGCGCGCCCGAACCCAAACTCGCCCGGGTTGAGCGTCTCGGCGATACTGATGCAAAGCGTCGGATACTCCCCTGCGTAGCGAGGTTCGTCGCGCGTCGCGATGAAACCGCCGACCCCGCCGCCGGCATGTAGGTGAACGCCCAAGGGCTGAATGGTGCCGACGACAATGTCGGCGCCGTAGGACGATGGTGGGGACAGCACACCCAGAGAGATCGGGTCAACGCCTACGATGGTTTCGGCACCGGCCGCGCGAGCGATTGAGGCGATCTCGGCTGCCTGATGGTCGATCATGCCAAGATAAGATGGGACTTCGAAGTAGACGGCTGCTGTCTGCTCGCCGACCGCGGCTTTCAGAGCTTCGAGATCTATCCGCCCCGTCGCCGGATCGTAGTCTACGAGGCGGATTGCAATGTGGTTCGACATCTCCGGCGGTTCGCAATAGTTGCGAATGATCGAAAGCCGCTCCGGGTCGATTGCGCGAACGACGGCCACTTCGTGACGGCCAGTCAGTCGGGCCGCCATTCGAAGTGCGTGGCCGGCGGCGGTGCCCCAACTACGCACGGGCATGCCGACTAGGTCGAGGTTCAGCAACTCACCGAGTTGGCTGCAGAACTCAAACCATGCTTGGTAGAGCCCATGGTCGGAACTAGGCTCGCCATAAATGGAGGTCAGCCATTCGTTGCGCCGGACGATCTCGTCGACCGCCGCCGGAACATGATGTTGCCAGATGCCGGCGCCGAGGAAACTTAAATTATCCTCCGTGGTGCTGTTCTTCGAGAGAGTCTCGATGAGATGGCGCCGCAGCTCCCGCTCGCTTAGGGCGGGAGGAAGGTTGAGCGGGCGGCTTATGCGGTGGTCCTTGGGGATCTGAACGAACAGGTCCTCGATCGTCTTGACGCCAATCGAATCCAGCATCTCTCGCTGAATTGCCTGCACCGAATTTGCCATATAGGGATGTGCTGTCTCGTCTCTCATAGAGAATACTCCTTAGTGAGCGTTTTGATTAGGCACGAATTTTCACCAACATTGTCCGGTCAGGACCGGTGATGACGGGCATATGTCCTGTCAGCATTGCGTTGATTTCGGCGTCGCCGGTGTCGACGCTCAGAACCCCGGTGGGTAAACTGATCAGCTTCTCCACAGTCGACATGACTCTGATATTGTTGCGGCCTACCCTTCTGATTACCTCCGCGCTGATTTGCTGGTTGCCACGCCCGAAGAGGCTGCCTTGACCGCCGAGCACGCCGACGAGTATCTCGGCTGGATGCCCTTCGATGACGGCCAAGAGCGCCTGCTCATCAAGATCGGCACCAACGACCTTTCGGTTCAGGACCGCATCGACACCTAACAGCGTGGACGAGATACCAATGGCGTCTGCCACACGGCGGGTGGTCGTTCCCGGACCGAGTATGTAAATTTTTCCGTCCTGCATATTGCTGGCTACTTGCCGGGCTACTGCGTCCAGCACTGCGTTCTCACCTCGAGTTGAGCCGGCTTTCGCATTCTGTACGAGGCGACGTTCGAAGGGGCTGCGTGCGTAACCATAGAGCTGTGCCGAAAGGGTGCCGGCGCGCATCGCATCTTCGTCCAAGTCCATTACTTCCGCCTCCCGCAACAGCGCGTGGGGGCCGCCAGCCAGAAACAGGGCGGCGACGTGACCCGCGTTGGCCGGCGTAGTGCCAAAGACAGCGGAATGCATCTTTACGCCCGCTGGCACCCCCAACATCGGCACCCGATGGCCGCTCGCGCCAAGTATATCGCGCGCTGTGCCGTCACCGCCAGCAAAGAGGATCAGGCCTACGCCTTGGTCCGCCATAGCTTCAGCGGCCAAGCGAGTATCGAGGCTCTTATATGAGCCTGTGTGTGAAAGGTTTAGAACAATGGGTTCAATGCCAACCTCTCGTGCCACAACCTCACCCATTGGTCCGGCGACGGTGAGGACACGAATGTGAGGTAAGATTGCCAGCAACCGCTTTAGGGCCTCGCTGGCTCTTTCCCCAGCGATTGGACGGGCGCCGCGGAGGACGGCCTCACGAACGATCGCTTCCCCGTCCGTACCCTTCAATCCGACGCTTCCGCCCATTCCTGCGATTGGGTTGACGATGAAGCCGATGAATGGACGTGAATTATCATGATCACTTGTACGGTCGGAAACAGACATGTGCAGCTTCTCTGTTAGCTTCAAAATACGGAGACATGCACTCGAGAAACGGAGCACGTGTCGTTAGTGCTGATCCTGTAGCCTGTGATTTAGTGGAAGAAATTGCGGTGCGCGGCACCGAAGTTGCTATGACGGTGCCGAAGTTGCGGCCAATGTCCCGACAATCGCAATTAGGCGAAAGTAACGTATTGCACCAACTGTTTTCACGTAGATAAGTAAGACGTATCTCGCGCTAGGGCGATGATTAAAACGAGCGCTTTCGCTCGTCCGAATAGATAGTAACGAAAAATGCGATTTTTTGTGTAGTTTCCTCCAGCCCCGGTGCCTAACTACGATGTAGTTGCTGTGACTACGCAGTATTTGGGCCATGTAGTCGTGTGTTTACCGTTTAATAATATGACTGGATAGCGGTGGGGCCACGTAAACGCGATCAAACTGTAGCAGCGTTTCGTCTAAGCCGGTGGTATGGGCCCATCGGCAGAACCCTCCGGCTGAACCAGTCCACGACGGCGCAGAGATAGACAAAACCGCGAGCCATCGGAACGTAGGTTATGTCCATTGCCCAGACCTGGTTGGGCCGGGTCACCGTCAGCTTGCGCAGAAGATAGGGATAGATTCTGTGCCGAGGTGCCGGTCTCGACGTGTTCGGGCGACGGTATATCGCCTCGATGCCCATCTTCTTCATCAGCGTGGCGACGTGCAGCCGCCCGGTCTCCAGCCCTTCTCCCCTCAAGAGCCCTTGCAACATCCAACTTCCGGCAAACGGGTAGTCGAGGTGCAGTTCGTCGATCCGCCGCATCAGGGTCAGATCGCCGTCGCACACTGGACGTGGCAAATAATAGACGCTGCCACGGCTGAAGCCGAGAAGCTTCGCCTGGCGTGAGACCGACAGTTTGTGCGCGCGGTCAATCATTTTTTCCGCTCAGCAATCCCGCCTTGCCGAGCGCTCCAGCGAAAAAATCGTTTTCCAGTGTCAGTTCGCCTATTTTGGCGTGCAGCGTTTTGACATCGACCGTTGGACCTGCCGGTTCCGCCTTGGCTTCATCGCCGAAAACGCCCGTCGCCCCCTCAAGGAGCTGATCTTTCCACTGTTGAATCTGGTCGGCATGCACGTAAAACTGCTAGGACAATTCCACCAGCGTCTGCTCACCTCGAATAGCGGCGAGCGCCACCGTTGCCTTGAAAGCCGGGCTATGGTTCCGGCGCGGTCGTCTTGTCATGCTCTCTACTGTTCCCGGCATCTAAGCCGCAGTCAGGCAGAAATTCCACTTATCCTAGCTGTGCAGATTTCCCGAGCCAGCTCTATTCTCTGGTCCTCTCAATAGGCCAGAGCTTATTTCAAAAAGGATTATTTCAGCGGGGCAAGGTCAGGAGGGGTGACGCTTGCGGTGCCGGACAGTCCGCTGGTCGATCGAGCGGAAGGTTGCTTGGAAGAACAAGGGACGCCTTCGACCGCTATGAACCTTATGTCGGTTCGAGCGAGATCTTTGCCTATCTGGGTGAAGCAAACAGCGTCTTCACTCAATATGCGCCTTGAAGAGACGCGAAAGCTCCTCCGCCCTCTTGAGGGATGCGAACGGGAGGCAGTTTTGCGCCGGCTTGAAGCGACGCTAACTGAGCAGATACACGGACTTGCTCTTTTAGCGCGTTGCCTTTTGCCGTTGATTCCAGGCGCAGCCACCGAACTTCACGCCCGGCTCTGCATCGAGGTGCCGGCGGACTACGACGCGCCCTTGAGCGTCAGCGGAGTGAAAACCAATTCTGGCGAGGTTTTGTTTTTCGGCACGATGACGCGGTAACTTGCGTTGACAATCCGCGGCTCAGGACGGCCCCGCGCTTAGCACGGCCCCGGCAATTATCCCGGTGAACGTGGCGATTGCTTCACCTTCATCGCAGTCGCCACGCAGCTTTGCCGCCGCAAGCGCTTCACCGGCGCCAACCAGGCCGACACAGCGCCTCTTCAACTCATCTGAGGGCAATCGGCTGTGCGGCGCCAGCACTGTGACAAACATCGCCACGCCGAGGGCCAGCAATTCCTGGAATACGGCAGCTTTCTCTTCGCTGCCGGCTAGCGCTGCGCCAACCGCATGGAACTCGCCGTCTATGTCGGCGGCACACTGGATGTAAGCGGCTGCAAGCAGACCGACCGTCTCGGTGCTGCTGTGACGATTGACTGCCATCGCGTCGCGAAAGGCGTCGACCTTTTGCGTGTCGATCCATCTGTAAAGTGCAATGAGGAGTTCGGAGCGGGTTTCGAAATGATCGTAGGCAACCGGCTTCGACACACCGGCGCGAACAGCGAGGTGACCCAGCGTCAGGCGGTCCGCACCCTCTTCACGAACGATCAACAAAGCAGTGTCGAGAAGTTGCCGTCGGCGCTTGGCCTTCGACAGCCTCTTTGCGACCGTCCCCGACTTCTCTGTCGTCTGACTGGGGTCCATATCGATCCTTGATTGCTATCCTACCAATAGTAGGTTAATACGGCATTGTCTACCAATGGTAACTTACGAGATGATGGAAGCAAAGAGATTATGCACGTCAAACCGATCCTGATGATGGGTGGCTCCGGCGCGATCGGCCGCCTCAGCGCTCAAACCCTGCGCAGCCTCTATCCTGACGTCCCGCTGGTTTTGGCCGGTCGGAACATTGCCAAAGCGCAGGCGGCTGCGGACGAGCTCGGCAATGCCGACGCCGTAGAACTGGACCTTTCCGCCGAAGATCTGGGTCTGGGGGGCCGGGACGTCGGCGCCGTGGCGGTCTTCTACGCCGACAACCGTCTGGCCGGTCTCAGGTTTGCGCATGCGCGTTCGCTACCCCACCTCAACATCTCGTCCGGCGTCTTCGAGATTGCTCCCGAGATCGCGACGTACATGCACAGACCCGAGGCGGGGGCAGTGGTGCTCGGCTATGAGTGGCTGGTGGGCGCAACAACGGTTCCCACACTCGAACTCGCCAAGAGCTTCCATCGTGTCGACAGCATCAAGATCGGCGCGCTGGTGGACGAGGAGGATGGCGGCGGTCCGGCTGTCGCGGAAGATTTCGAACGCTTGTCCAGAATGATGCCGGCAGCGCTCACGCTCCGCGGTGGCACCTACATCTGGCGCGCGGGTGATGACGCTAAAGCGTGGTTTCGAGCGATCGACGGTACCGATATCAAAGCTTCGGGCTTTTCGTCGATCGACGTCGCGGGCCTTGCCGCGGCCACCGGCGCGACAGACGTACAATTCAATCTCGCGACCGGCGTCAGTTCAACGCGGCGTCGCGGAGGACCGAAGTCGACGGAGATCATCATCGAGTTGTCCGGGGAAGGGCGTGATGGTCAGACGCTTCTGACAAGACATGCAGTGTTTCACCCCAGCGGGGCGGCGCCTTTGACGGCGCTCGGCGTTGCGACGATCCTTGAACGCTTGACCGGACTGGACCGACGCAACCCCGCGTCACCTGGTCTTTACTTCCCTTATCAGTTGCTCGATCCGGCAACCTATCTCAACCGTCTGGAAGCGGCTGGCGGCGCTGTAGTGGAACTGGAACGCCTCTGAAGACAGAGTCATCGGTTGCTGGGAACACCGGCTCGAAAGAATCTTCGGCCGGCAACGAACACGTGTCGTTGCCGGCCGCGCCGAGGGCATCGCTTCGCACGTTCATGACACCGGTTTGCGATCGCGACCAGATGCGGCAGATCTCCTCACCTCGGCGGGTAGGGTTCGATATCCGCAGCCCAATAATGTCTCGCGATATTCTGGCTGTTGCGGATGACGTGATACGCGATCTCAGGGTCGCCGCCCCTGCAGTGTGTCCGGGTCCGCGCCGCACATCACGCAGTACATCCTCTGGCGAACGACGCTCGCAACATACTCCATCGCCGGCGCGGATTTCTCCTGGCCGATGGCTCTCATATCCTCGACAGCCTTCTTAACCGCCTGGTCCCGCGCCAGAGAAACCGCTGAAGCCAAGGCCTGATCCGCACTCTCGATCACGTCGACGATCTTCATTTCGTGGGGTATGGGCACAGGCCGAGTTTCTCTCATGTCCAACTCCATAAACAGCTGAGGGTCTGGTTGCGCGGGAGCGCCTAGTCCGGTCGGCGGGCGAGCAGCGACAGGGAGGCTTTTGCCTTCTGCGTAAATTCGCGGTCCGTGTCGGTTGCGGACCCAAGTCCCGCGTGGCGTGCGTCAATGACGGCTTCCAGGCGTTCGTCGATCGTTGTATCCGGAGCGCGGGCGTGATCGACCAGAGCTCGAATGACGGTCTGCGGTCCCACCCAGAAACCTGCCAAGCCGGTCCAGGAGCCGCAGGCTGGCCTGACTGAATTGGGGCTTGCCGTTCTCGCCCGTGATCGGAATTGCCGTGATGGATCGCGCAATCGCCGGTCTGACCGAGCGAACTGCTTTTCTCAGCTTAGCGGGGTTCCGTTGTATGAAGTTGGCGGCAGCATCGGCGATCACCTGATTGCGGTAGGTCGTCTCGAATTGCGTGAAGATGCTGATGTCGGATCCGGAAAACCATAAATCGATTGCCAATCGTCTCCGACTGCAAAGATCTTTGAAAATGGTTTCTGGTGCTTCAGTGCCTTGATCAGATTGGCGCGGGAATCCGAGATATTCTGGAATTCGTCGACGAGGATGAGGGAGTAGGGGCTCTTATACCGGGTCTTCTCCACCAAACGGGTGGCGTTGGCGACCATGGCATCAAAGTCGATGCGTTTGTCATCTTCGAGCTTCTTCGCAAAAGCTGCGGTAATTTTCCAGATTGCCTGTGCGAACGTTCTGGCACGCTTCTTGTCGTGAAGGGTACTTGCGCGCTCAAGGAGCATTTCCAAAGTCAGATCGCCAGCTCGGATATGCTTGAAGCAGATGGCGATCACTTTCTGGAAATGTTGTATGATGACCGGTTCGACCGCGTTCAGGATTTCCTCTAGGCTTCGTTGCTGGAGCTGAATTCCCCGTTTGGAAAGCTCGGCCTGGAGCCGAAGGAGAAGCGTTCCGTCGTTGGTCTCGGCCGATTTCGTCGTGAATGCGTCCAGTTCTGTACGGTTGTAGGCCGCCAGCTTGCTATCGGCATGTTCCACATAGTTGGTGAATGACGAGGATTCGCTATCGATGGCAAATGCTCATGGATGGGGATACTTGCCGGATATAGAAGTCAGGATGCACATGCCTAATCGACCCGTCTTCGTCTTGCGTGGCGATTTGGCGCTCATATTCGAACTCGACCGTGTTGAGCCACAGCCAGTTCGCTATCATCTGCTCTTGCAAAGATCTGACATAGACCCCGCAAATGCGCCGATTGACGCTTCGCCGCCACGCCGGCGCGCCTAGATGTAGCGGTTATAGTCCGCATCGCTGTCAAAGACGGACGCGGGAATATCGGCTTTCGGATAGAGCGCCAGAAGCTCAATCCAGACCTTTGCAAAGCCCGCGTCCGATCGCATCAAGTCTTCGATGATTGGCGATGACCCGTGCTTCGCCAGCAGGATGGTCCACCCAATTCGCCAATTGCGGTGGCTTGGCCTCCACCAGTTCGAGGATACCCCGAGCAAGAGCGTGGAACGTCGCGACCTTGCACCGCAGATCCGCCGGTTGGACGCCAAGCTGACGTCCAATTCGCTCCTTCAGCTCTCCAGCGGCTGTCCTGTTGTAGGCGAGAACGAGGATTTCCTGCGGCTGATACAGCCCCTTGTCCAGCACATAAGCAATCTTGCCGACCATCGTCGCCGACTTCCCGGACCCTGCAGACGCGATCAGGAGATTGCTGTCCTCCAACCGAATACAGGATTCCCTCTATTGATCCGATAATGATCGGCCATCGAGATCGTCGAAGAAAGTGGCGTGCCTGGTGAGCTCGGTCGCAACAAATTCATCATTGTACCGATTGCGCCGGTCGGGGTCGGTCAAGAAAGACAGGGACCGTTGAAGATTAGCTTCCATGGCCGCTGTTATGCCATCGGCGTCAAACAAGGGATGGGAGAGTGCGGCGGCGGCTGGGCCCGAAACACTCGCGATGGCTTGCACGAGATCCGCCTGCGCCAAGTATTGCCGCTCTCCCTCGATCAAGGGCTCGAGTTTCGCATCGACCTCTTTTAAAGCCTCCTGATCCGTCCCGATCAGTTCGAGCAGGTAGCGATTGATGAACCTGTGGAAGTCATTCGCGAGCTGGCTCGCAGCCTCTTCGCCGAGGCACGACAGAGTTTCGACATGACTGCGCTTGCGAACTTCGACCGTGTGCCAAAGCAGGGCATTTTTGATCCCGATGGCGATAGTATCGAGACATCGCAGCTCGGCCCGCGTTCCGGTGTTGAGCTCGACAGAGCCCGCGGTCGCCGTGGGTAGCCGGAGCTTCCACCTACCGGAAGGAAGCAGACGAGCGAAAAGGCCGGGCCGATAGGTGGTGTAGTGATTGAAAATCACGGGTCGGCCATCGCGTGAATTGTCATTTCAGTTGGCTTCCGGCGATCAGGGACGCTTTTTCTCAGCCGCCGGCATTGGCCTTGTCTTGGATTTTCGCGCATCGAGCGAGTAGTTCGTCGAAGGTCTCGGCCTTATCGAGAAGAAGACCGTCTTCCAGCATCCGGGCGTAGTCCTGTTCGAGAGCCGCCCTTCCTTCGCCGGAAGGTGCCAGCTGCAGTCCTCCGCCCACGGCTGCTTCGTAGTCGATCGGCGTTCTGTCGGCCGTTTTTTCGGCAAAAAACATCGATTTGTGTTGTGCCACCGACTTGGCCAGGTCGCGATCAGCGATTGCGCTGTCCGCGATGCCTATATCGTCAAGACGAACGATATCGTGCCAGTGGCGTGAAAAGCGCTCTCCGCGGAGCCGTTCCTGCAGACAGAAGACGTGGATTGCCGTCGCCTTTTCCCAGAACGTGCGTTCGGCATGCATGACCCGCGGTCTGGCGGTGGGAAACTCGATGCCATCGACAAGGCCAGCAGCGTCGCATGAAATCTCGCGAACGCTTGCCGGCTCTCCGGTCGATCGAGCTCCAAACTCCAGCATTACGCTTGGGGCGACATAGCCGGATCCTCCAGCAACTGCTTCGTAGTCGATGAATAGCTTGTCGGCTTCGACCCGGACGGTGGCTGGAAGCGACTGGGCGTTGATCGCATCGATAATGAGCGGACGCACGGTCTCGGATACCCAGACCGGCAAACGCTTGCGAACTTCGCTCGACCAGCGCTTTTCCTCGCTTCTGGTTTTTGGCAACGCCTCCTCATTCTCGCCCACGAAATCATTGGCGAGCTGACGGATATCGTAGGTCAGGTCAACATCTTCCGAAAACCTGCGGATGGCGTTGTAGGCTTTCGAGAGGGACGTGCCGCCTTTGAAGACAAGGTGGTCGCCGAGAGTCGTTCCATAAAGGGTCTGCAGCGCCCAGACGACCCACGTGTCCTTCTCCAGGAGGTGGATCGGCCGTCTGGATTTCTCCGCTGCGATCGCAAGAACTTCTCTTCGATCTTCCCGGGTCAGCCGCAAAAACTGTTCAGCCATGAGCGGCCTTTCCTACACTGCGGGCAAGCCAGCTAGGAAACTGAGGGGCGGCGGCAACGAGTTCGGCGAACGCCTCTGTGGACAGCTTCCGCTTGATGCTCGGAAGAGCCTCTTCAGCCTTTTCCGGGCCGAGCCAGGCCAGCGCACGAACAGCCAGGCCGGCAGGCTTGTTCGCCAAGGCGAGTTGCCAGCGCGGCACGTGCTTCAACTCGACCGTCTGGCTGCCGACAGTCATGGTTCGGCTGCGGCCGGATGTGAAGTAAACGGACCGGATCGGCACCTGAGTGGACAGCCCGAGTGAGTTTGCAGCCGCAGCACCATTCGAAACTATCACCTCGCCACGCTGATGTGCAACGGCTTCGACGGCTTGCTCGACCGTCGGCGGCCGGCTTCCGAAGCGACTCTTGATCGCCTTGAGATAGATCCCACGACCAGCCCGAACAAGCTCGCCGCGTTCATATAGACGCGACAAAGCTTGGTCTAGCGCGGCGCGGTTTCCCAAATGCAGGAAGGCCTTTGCGGACAGCGCCGTTCCCTCGGGCAGCTGTTCTGCGTAGGCCATGATCTGTGTTGTCAGTCGTTGCATGGCTATTCTCCTGTCAGAAATATATGCAGTTTTCTGACAGTTTGCAATGCAAGACCCTTCAGCCGCAGGCGTTAGAAGAAAATATCAATATATCAGTCGCTTGGGACTTTAGGGCGGCGGGTCGTACGTTCAGATCCTTTCAAGGCGCGCGCCACCTATCCTATATCTCAGTCCAACTTTTCCGATGCTTCCCTAGCCGCTGCTCCGCTGACAGCGAAACTACGGAAACGATGCTGAATTCTGTCTGCAATCAAACCCTTGCGATCTGCTCGGTCGAGAAGGGTGCAAGGATCAGCACTCCTGTCCGACAGTGATCGCTGCCAGCCCATTCCGTCAGATCTACGGTTACCTGTTCCGCGGTAATGTTGATCAACCAGATTGACGACGTTTCGCTATCCTGCGATTCAAAGCATAAAAGGCGCGTCGGGTCGGACGAGATGCACTGCTTCCAGGTTCGACCGGCCAATCCGGCAAGCGCGTGTACGATGCGCAATAGCGGACGCGCTTCACCTTCCGGTGACGGCTCGTTCCTGCCTGCGACCAGCCC
Organism: Velazquezella soli; assembly: GCF_977018685.1. Lineage (NCBI taxonomy): Bacteria > Pseudomonadati > Pseudomonadota > Alphaproteobacteria > Hyphomicrobiales > Rhizobiaceae > Velazquezella > Velazquezella soli. Next base: position 113,486 of record NZ_CDRNXF010000002.1, on the reverse strand, counting down.
GAAAGGTCCCGTCAGCGCCGAGAGGGTCAAGCATTCCAGCCCGGCATCGAGGATCCGGCTCGCATAGGCCATGGCGAAGGCCGCCGCAAAAAATCCGTTTTGGCGGGGATCGGTATTGGCCATGGCGATGCGCCTGTCGCCCGGATTGTCCATCGTCCGGCTACCATAGGGGTTCTGGCGCATGGGTATCGTCGATGGGCCGATGCGGTAGGGTTTATCGCCGTAGATCGCGCGGACGGATCGTGTGATGAAGGGCAGGGCTTCCAGTGTCTGCATTACGCTCAGATCATCTGCAGCATGGACGATGGGGTTGGTGCAGTGGCTGATGATGTCGAGATTGGCGGACGGCACGCGCTTGCGGTTCAGTTCGGTAAAGTAGCTCAGCATTCCGCCCCCGAGCCTGATGCCCGGGAAAGCATTGCGCGCCGCCGCATAAACCTCTTCGAGGGGCGGGCATTCCGGCCAGGTGCTGCCGGGTGGCGTCGACTGCCGATCCACGTTGGGCGAGATGACGATTGCGTCAGGTCGAAAACCGGCCGACTGCATTCGTTCCGCGATCTCGACCGTTTCGTCCGCGAGAGGTCGATGGCATGCGAGTGCGATTTCAAGGGTGGTCGTGCCGGGATGTAGCTTGGAAATCGCGGCAAAATCGACAAAGCAGTCCGCGGTGTGTCCCGCTAGCGGATCGAAATGGAAGAGCAGTTCCTGCGGTCCGACCTGTGCCAAAAGGTCCGCCTGCTGCAGTGTCGATTTTGCCTCCTCGGGAGTGATGATCAGGGCAATTTTTGGAAATGTGCCTGTCTTCGATCCGCGGGTAATGACGACGGCAGCCGGAAAATTTCTCATCGGCGCAGATGCAGAAGGGCGATGGTCTCTCACCGTGAGCGTGACGGCCTGCGCTACCGTTTGCGATGGATCGATTGTGTAAGGCCAGGGCAGCGCCAGGGGGCGGACATAGGTCTTGTAGGATGCATCCGACCAGTTTCGCTGATCCTCCATCTCGAACGTATCACCATCCATCCGGCATTCGGCCACGACGCCGGGCAGGACAGTATGGGTAATTCCCCGCATGTTCTGGAAGGGTTGCCAGGGTTCTATCAGATCAGGCAGGCAGGTCTCCTCGAACCGGCCGTCGACATAGGCAACGGTCACCGGCGATCCTGCCAGACCGACGATCGGATGCAGGATGCAAAATCCGCAGCGATTGGTCTCGAAACCGGTCGATGACAACGCCTCGGCCGAGAATGTCAAACTGCCTGAAGCGTCGCCCGAAATCGATACACAAACCGTCAGTTCGGTTCCTGCCGGACCCGCGTAGCGAGCGGAATACGCGACTGTGAAGGAACCATCTCGCTGCAGGATGTCGAGATCCGTCAGCTCCGGGCTATACGTTCCCCAGTCGCGATCCCGCACAAGGTAGGAAATGGCACGAAGCACCTCCATGCCGTCATACGTGATGCTGCGCAGATTGCCGTTTGAGAAGTCGGCAGAAAGCTTTCCGGCAGTCAGCCGGACCGGCGGCGTCTCACGGGCATGGGTGCCGTAAAGCGCGAAATAATCCGGCTCGATACTCATCGCAGAAGCGCCTCGATGTTCACTGTCTGGCCGCTCGCCGCACTGGCATAGGCGGCCTCCACCAGGGCAAAGGTCTTCAGGTTATCGGCGCCCGATGTGGACGTTTCGGTGCCGGCTTTGAGCCGATCCGTCCAGTGCTGCTGGATTGCAAACACGCTTTCCTGGATGTTGTGCCAAGGGCGCGAGGCCCAGCCGAGAAGCGTCGGGGAGACATCCAATATCTGGGTGCCATCGGAGCCATTCACCTCCAAGCGATAGCCTTGCGACAGTCGCAGGCTGCCCTTCGTGCCGTCGAGTTCGATCAGTGTTTCCGGGAAAGGCTCGGTCGAGAGTTTGCTGGCATAACTGACGTCGACGATCGATGTGGCGCCGTTTTCGTGGTCCAACAGGATCGTTGCCACATCCTCGCCCCTGATCGCCGGATTGACGCGGCGGGTGCGCGCCGAAAGGGCACCGACATCGCCAAGAATGTAGCGTGCGATGTCGAGCGTGTGGATGCCGAGATCCTCAGTGATGAAACGTTCGCCTTCAGCCAGATATGGCTGCCCGGAAAACACGTCGTAGCCTGATCGGAATGAAAACCGGCCCCAGAAGGGCTCGCCGATCGTCTCTGAATCAAGTACCCGGCGCACAGCCTGGATCGGCGTCTGCCAGCGAAAGTTTTCGTGCACCATCAGTGGAGTACCGGCCTGCTTGCAGATTTCGACCATGGCCTTGGCATCGGCGAGAGTTTTTGCGAACGGTTTCTGGCAGATGGCGGGTATTCCGTGCGCAGCGGCCATCTCGACGAGAAGCCGGTGGCTCTGTACCGTTGTGGCGATGTCGACGAAATCGAAGCCGCCATCAGCAAACAGCGCGGCCGCATCGCTGTAGCGGTGCTCGATGCCGAACTGGTCGCCGACGATTTCCAGCCGGGCCGGATCGCGGTCGCAGATCGCCACGATATCGGCACCGGTCACGTCCCGCCAGGCATGCATCTGGTTGACTGCGAAGAAGCCGCAGCCGATCAGCGCGCCACGTAGCTGATCCGTCATGGTCAACCTGCCTTTGCCATCTGCATCAGTGTGACGCGCTGCTGGAGGCGACGCTGCGCCTGGTCGACAATGACGGCGATGATGATCACAAGACCCTTGATCACCATCTGCCAGAACGACGAAACGCCCATCATCACCAACCCGTCGGAAAGGATGCCGATGACGAAAGCGCCGATGATGGTACCTCCGATCGTGCCGCGACCGCCGGACATCGATGTGCCGCCCAGAACCGCAGCCGCGATCGCATTCAGCTCGAAACTTTCGCCGGTGGCCGGATGTGCCGCCATCAGCTCCGAAGAGATGACAAGACCAACGATTGCTGCACAGAAGCCGGAGAACATATAGACGAAGATTTTGACCACATCGACGCGGATGCCCGACATGCGGGCCGCACGCTCGTTGCCGCCGACCGCGAAGATGTGCCGCCCGATCGGTGTCGAACGCGCGATGTATGCGGCAATCAGGGCCAGAACGACGAGCATCCAGATCGATACCGGCAAGCCAAGAATTCGGCCGGCGCCCAAAAACTCGAAACCGGTCGTTGCAAACTCAGGGCGACCGACGAGGTTCGGAAATGTCTGGCCGTCGGAGGAAAGCAGCGCCATGCCGCGAGCGATGTAAAGTGTTCCGAGGGTCGCGATGAAAGGGGCGACATTGAGCTTTGTAATCAGCAACCCGTTGATCAGGCCGATGAAAAGGCCGACCAGCACCGTGATGATGACGATCTCGTAGATGTTGAAGTAGATCGTGTAGCCGATCGGCAGGACGACGCCGTTGAGGATCAGGGCGCCGGCGACCATGCCGCACAAGCCCACGATCGACCCGACCGACAGGTCGATGCCGCCGGTGATGATCACGAACGTCATGCCCATCGCCAGGAAGGCGTTGAGCGCGACGTGCTTCGACATCAGGATCATGTTGGCCGTCGAGGTGAAGTTCGGTGCGAAAATCGAGAAGAAGATGATCACTGCAAAAAGCGCAATGAATGTTCTCAGCTTCATCACGGTCAGAAGCCAGGAACCATTCGATCGCGTCGCGGGGATTGCGGTGGAGGTGTCTGCAGTCATGACGCGTGGTCCCTTATCTGTGTATGCCCCTTGGCCGAAGCCGCGACGATGGCTTCTTCCGTGACCCCATGGCGGTCGAAAACGGCAACAAGCTTACCGTTGCTCAGCACCGCGATCCGGTCGGAAAGCGCCATGACCTCCTCGAGATCAGAGGTCGAAAACAGGATCGCAAGGCCGCTGCCGGCCAGCCGGCGCATGGTGCGAAAAACGTCGGCTTTGGCGCCGACATCGATACCCCGGCTCGGTTCGTCCATGAGCAACACCTTGGGATACGTCATCAGTGCCTTGCCGATCACCACTTTCTGCTGGTTGCCGCCCGACATCGAGGTGACTTCGAAGTCAGGATTTGGCGCCTTGATTGACAGATCTTGAATGATCGCCTTGATCGCCCGTTTTTCTGCGCTTTCAACCACGTGAAATATCCGGACGAACCGTCGAAGGCTGGCCAGCGTCAGGTTGCTGGCAATGGACAAGACCGGCACCAGACCCTCTCGCTGGCGGTCTTCCGGGATAAGCGCAAGTCCGTGTCTTATCCGCCGCGTCGTGTCGCGCTCGCGGACCTCCCGGCCGTTGATAAAGATCTTGCCGGTGGCGTGCCGATGCCGGCCCATCACGCATTCGAAAAATTCGCTGCGGCCGGCGCCCATCAATCCGTAGATACCAAGTATCTCGCCCGCACGGACCGACAGCGTCACATCATCGACGGCAAGTCCGCCGGTGCGGCGCGCGAGGCTGATGCCTTCGGCCCGAAATGCCTCCTCGCCGATGTTGTGATCGACCGCGCGGGCGAAATCCTTCGCGTCCGAGCCAATCATAGAACGCACGATCCATCTCGTGTCGATGTCCTTGACCATCGCTTGGCCGGTGATCTGGCCGTCGCGCAGGACGGTGATGTAATCGCCGATCCGCATCAGTTCTTCCAGCCGGTGCGAGATGTAGACGATAGCGACGCCTTGTGCCTTCAGTTCGTTGATGACCTTGAAAAGGATCTCGACTTCGGCGGCCGAGAGCGCCGACGTAGGTTCGTCCATGATCAGGATGCGGGCGTTGAGGGACATCGCCTTGGCGATCTCGACCAGTTGCTGCTGACCGATCGGCAGATCCTCGACCATGGTCTCTGCACTGATGCCGGCATCGAGCCGCTTGAGAAAGCCGTCGGCTTTCGCGACTTGCTCCGCGTGGTCGATACCACGCAGACCACGGGTGATTTCGCGCGTCGCAAAGATGTTCTCGGCAACGCTCATATTGGAAAACAGATTGAGTTCTTGGAATATCATGCCGATGCCGTGTGCCTGGGCTTCGGCAGGACTGCTGAAAAACACCGGCTCGCCGTCAAGAATGATACGGCCCAGCGTCGGGCGCTCGACGCCGGCGATGATCTTCATCAGCGTCGATTTGCCGGCTCCGTTCTCGCCGACCAGAACATTGACCGCGCCGCGCCGTAGTTCGAGATTGGCGCGCTTGACGGCGACGATGCCGGAATAGACCTTTGATGCATCGTCGAGGCGAAGGATCACCTCCGGGTGTTGTTCGATGCCGGTCGCCGTCATTCGGGCTGCCCCAGGTTCAGCGCGGACGGTGTAATCAGCGGCAACTGTCCTGATGCGGGCAAGGCAAAAGCGCCCACGACGGAGATGGTCCGGCCCGTCAGACCGTCGCGCGGAACTTTTGCGAGGAAATCGGCGGCGATCTTCTCGTTGAACGCCTTGCCGAATTGCGCCCATTCGATCTGGTTCTTGAATTCATTGAAATTGACGAACTCCAAGGCGTCGCGCAGCGCCGTTCCCCGGATGGCAGGACCGATCTGAACCTTGGCGTTCGCCTTGCCATCGCCATCGGTATCCACGTCGAGAGTAGCGGCGCGTGACTGCGTGTCGGCGGCAACCACCTTGCCAGTAAACTTGACGGCATAGGTCCAGGGGGCGCTCGCCTGCTTGCGCGGGTTGCCGTACTTCTGGCCGGCTTCGTCTGGTCTTGATGCTGCAAGGTCGACGACCTCACGGATATCAGCTGCACGGCCCTGCAGAAACGGAACTGCCTGCGATTGCCAGACTGCGTCCACCTTGGCTGCCGGATCGAATGCGGTTTTCGCCGCCTCTGCGGCCTTTTCCTCGGCGGTCGGCGTTTTTATAATCTTGCACGCAGGCAGCGTTGCCGCGAGCACGGCGACGATCACAACGCCTCTCATCCTCAGCATCGAATGCACTCCACTTCGCTGGAAGAATTCGGAAAGCACGCGGTGCGCGCGCTCTCCGGTTCTGGAACCCGGGTTATTTGCTCAGTGCAAAGGTCTCGAGCTTGGAGGCGTTGTCGGCATTGATGAGCACGCAGTCCATCAGCTGCTTTTCTTCCTTCGGCGCAGTCTTGTTCTTGATGTAGGCATCGGCCTGCTCGACAGCCATCTGGGCCTGAGCATAGGCTGGCTGCAGAACGGTGGCCTTGATCCCGCCCGCCTTGATCGAGTCGCGCACATCGTTCGAACCGTCAAAGCCGACGACGATCACGTCCTTGCGGCCGGCGGCCTGCAGCGCGGCGATGGCGCCCATCGCCATAGTGTCGTTGCCGGAGATCACGCCCTTGATATCAGGGTTGGCCTGCAGGATGGTCTCCATCTTGGCATAGGCTTCCGTCTGGCTCCAGTTGGCGGACTGCTTGGCGACGTTCTTCAGGTCCGGATAGTCGCCGATGACGTCGTTATAGCCCTGCGAGCGGATGCCGGCATTGGTGTCGGATTCCTTGCCGACGAGTTCGACGTAATTGCCCTTTTCGCCCATCAGCTTGACGAATTCCTGGGCACCGAGCTGGGCGCCCTGGTAGTTGTTGGAGACGATCTGCGCCACGGCGACGCCGGTGACATTGATCTCGCGGTCGATCAGGAACGACGGAATGCCCGCGTCCTTGGCTTTCTTGAGAGCAGCCACAGTAGCATCGGCGCCGGCATTGTCGAGAATGATGGCCTTGGCGCCGCGGCCGATCGCCGTGTCGATCATCTGCGACTGCTTGTTGGCATCGTCGTCGTGGGTCATGACCAGAGCTTCGTATCCGAGCTCCTTCGCCTTGGCTTCGGCACCGACGGCCTCGGCCTTGAAGAACGGATTGTCATGGGCCGGTGTGATGATGGCGATCAGATCCGCTGAAAAGGCGGGCATCGCCGCGCCCATGGTCAGCAAGCCTGCAAAAACGGTCGCAGTCAGTCTACGTGTCAATTTCATGGTTTCCTCCCGGTTGAAAAGCCCCGTCTCCCTCGGGGCTGCTATGTGATGGGCAAAGCCCTAGGCGGATCAAGTAATACGCTGAATGCTGTCGGCGATTTCCTTTGGCTCGAACACCCTTTTCCAGTCGTCGCGCATCAGCGCCGGGATGCCGAACTCGATCGCCTTGTTGCAGGCGTCGGAGAACACGCCGTCGACCTCCTTGAAGATCACGGCGCCCAGGACGTTCATGTGGCCGAGCAGGAAGTCGCGAGCAGCTTCTTCGGGAACACCCCGCGACACGCACTCGTCCATCGCCTGGCGCATGACGACCAGAAGCGAGGCGCAGACCGTTTCCGACAGTCCAGGTTCGAGCATGGCCATCTGCTCCACCGTCACGCGGTGCGAACGCATGACCGGCGCCCAGATGATTTTAGCAATGTCCTCGCCAGTGGCATAGGCGCTTTCCGGCCCCTGCATCAGTGCCGAGACGATGTGCTGCTTGGCAAACAAGCCACCGAAATGGTCTTTTTTGGCCTGGATATCCGTCTCGTCGTTGAAGATCGGCGGATGGCACGGATGTGTGACGAAATAGGTGAGGTCTTCACGCTTAGGCAGGTGGCCTGCAAACGGCGCCGCGGCATCCAGAGCGACGACCATGGTGCCCGGCTTCAGTTTGTCGATGATGCCGACGGCAACCTTGCCGATAGCGGTATCCGGCACCGCCAGAATTACAACGTCGGCTCCTTCAAGAGCCTCGTCGACGGGCACGCAGGATAATCCGAGATCGGCCTGAAGCCTGGCCTTGCCGGCATCGCTCACCTCGACGTGTCGCACGTCGTAATGCGAACCCTGAAGATTCTTGGCCAGCCGGTATCCCATTTTTCCGCCCGCGCCGAACAGAGCAATCGTTGTCATGTTTCCCACCTTGTCGTTTTGTGGTTGTATATCGCTACTGGTATGATGAGTCAATGAGTATGCCAAGTGCATGGCATTCCCTTTTGCTGAATCGAAACATTGATCCCGTCGATATCCACAAAAGAGGGTCGGTCATCGCTGCCCAGATGCCTTGAATCCCGCACGACATCGTCTTCGCCTAGACGTTTCAGCGCAAAGGATTGCATCGCTGGAAGCGTGTCGATCTCAAATGTGGTGTCGGGAAAGTGTCATCTAGACCCTTCTTCCGTCCCGGATCTGCGTAAAATAGCCGTCGGCTCCGACCTGGCCGCCCTTCAATGCAATTTGCAGACCGTTGGTCGCTCTATATTGTCCATGTGCGGTGCAAAGCGGTGAACCAGGCGTCTGCGGCAGCGGCAGCAGCGTCGTCAACGCTTCGACGCGCAGTTCTTTCAGCGCGTGGCTGGAGGTATCGCCGCCAGCGATCACGGCGCGTTTGAGGCCTTGCTCTTCGACCAGATGGCGCAGGATGATGCCGAGAGTTTTTCCGAGCCGATGACGCGCACCGGGCAGACGGTCGATCTCCCTGCCGCGATCGGCGGATGGACCAAGTGCCGTATGCAGCACGACGCTTCTACCTGTCTGCAGGCCATCGAGACCTTCCGCGACAGCAGCGTCGATTGCTTGGTCGCCGCTTTCGCCAATCAGTGCCAGAGGATCGAGATCGACGGCATGGAAGCCATCGTCGATCGCGGTGCGGATCTGGCGTTCCGTCGTCGGCGAAACGCTGCCGGACACGACAACCAGCCTGTCGACGGGGCCTGGCAGGGGAAAATCGATTTGCTCACCGATCAGCCCTTCTTTTCTCCATGCTGTGATCAGCGCGTATTCGACGCCTGAAGAGCCGGCGACAAAAAGCCCGTCGGTCGGCGGTTTGAGCCGCCATAGGTGCCGACCGGCGGCGGTCTGGGTCGCATCGTCGTCGACGTCAAAAAGGACGCTTCCCGTCGCCTCCTCAAGTTTCCTATCCACAAGCCTGTCCGCGTCAGGACCGGACAGAACCGCACTGTCCACGAGGCCGATAGGCAGGCTGGTCTGCTTGCCAAGATGCAGAACCAGATCCGCTTCATCCATGGGGGTAACCGGATGCCGGCGCATCACCGGATGGCGGTCTATGCGGTAGACCTTGCCCTGATACGCGGCAAAAAGATGGCCGAAGGCGGTATAACGTCTAAGCTGCGGTGCGCCGACCACTACAGGGACGACGGTCTGCTCGAACAGCCTAATTCCGATCTCGATTGCCCTGCCGATACTTCCGATTGCGGGGCTGGAATCGAAGGTCGAGCACACCTTGTAATGGCAGATGGCGGCTTTCCGCGCGTGTAGCCAGGACAGGACCGGCGTCAAATGCTGGTCCATCCACCCGGGCGTTTCGCTGCGGCTTGTGCCGGCAATGCCGAGCGCCCTGCAGTGGCTGAACTGCTCCAGCATTTTTGCGTCCGGCACCCCGAGAAACAGCACCGTTGGCACGCCGTTGGAGGCAAGCGCCTCCATTACGTCGGTCGAGCCTGTAAAATCGTCGCCGTAGAAACTGAGAAGAAGCTTGGACATGCCCGTCATGCCCCCTTGCCGTTGGAAAATTTAGCGATCGAGGCCGCCAGTTCCGGATGATCCTGGGCATAGACGTCAATGGGCATGTCCGCCACCGCCGCCTGCCATGCCTGCTGTACAGCCCGAACCCCGGCCGCGGGGCCATCGGGATGGCTGACGATGCCGCCGCCGCAAAGATAGAGGAGATCGGTGGTGCGCCCGGTTCGATTGTATGTATCGGCCGCCTGGCCCCCCCATTGTCCGGATCCGGCAACCGGCAGAGGGCAGTCTGCTGCATCGAACAGCGGCGTACTCAAGGCCTTGAAAGAGGCGACGAAGCTTTCGTCGGGCTCCCAGTATTTGATTCGAATGCCGTTGATCTGAAACTGGTCCACCCCGATCAGTCGCCAGAATTGCTGCCAGACCTTGAAATCCATGCCGGCACCCGGGTCACGCGTCAGAATATCCCAACCGTTGCGATGCGCATGCAGGACGAGCTCGGAGCGCTTACGCAGAAAGGTCATTCCACCGAGGCCGATGGAATTTATGTTGACGACTGCACAATTGCCTCCGGCCTCTAGCACCAGGTCGTGGTTGCGCATGAGCTGGTCGGGATCGGCGTGCGAAATGCCGAAGGCATACATCACCTTCTTGCCGGTCTTCTGTTCGTGATCGAGTATCAACGGCATTATGGCGGCAACGCGTTCCTTCAGAGGCGAATAGGCCGGGCTCATCAGTTTCTCGTCGTCCTTGATGAAATCGACGCCGGACTGGACGAGCTCTCCGACGAGTTCGGCCGTTTCTGCAGGCCGAAGCCCGAGCGCCGGCTTGACGATGGTACCGATGATCGGACGGTCGTAAACGCCGGTCAGCATGCGACTGCCGGCGATGCCGAACTGCGGACCGGGATGGGCCTGTGCAAAGGCTGCCGGCAATTTCATGTCGACGACGCGGATACCGGTCATCCCCTTGATCGAATAGACACCGCCGATCGCGATCGTCATCAGTGCTGAAAGGTCGGTGCCGACAGCATCGAGCGGGAATGCGATATCGACATCGGCACGCGAAAGCGGTGCATGTCCCTTGCCGACCTCGGGCCATGTCGGGCTATCGGCATCCCCAAGCGGCCGGACCGATACGACTCGAGCCGCAACTCGCGCTTTCAGTTCATCCGTTTCGCCGGGGACAGGTACGAAGGTTCCGGTGGATTGATCGCTGGCAATCTTGTCCGCCATGGCCTCGATGCTGCCCGGCGTTTCAATGCGATAGGTCAGTGTGATCGTCATGGAAAATCAGTTACTCCTCCCGCCAAGACTTAATCGTGGCGCCAACTCATCATCTGGTATAATGAGTATTCCAACTTTGGGGAAGAAGAAATCCGGAAGGCATTGCCATTTCGGTCGCCCGCCAATCGTGATGTCGTGTAAGACTCATTGAGGAGGAGAATCTTGAGCCAGCGGGACGTAATGAATCAGCCAGAAGAGCAAATTGTCCGTCGAAAACTTTCCGACGAGGTTTTCGACAGACTGGAACGGATGATCACGCTCGGTGAATTGAAGCCGGGTGACGAGATGCCTTCGGAGCGTGTCCTGATGGAGAGGTTCGGCGTCGGCCGGCCGGCCATCCGCGAAGCGATGCAATCGCTCTCGAACATGGGCCTGGTCAGCATCTCGCACGGCGAGCGCGCCAAGGTTCTGCAACTGACGGCCAAGTCGATTTTTCGCCAGGTCGACCTGACCGCAAAGATCATGCTTTCGCAGTCATCCGACAGCCTCGAACATCTGAAAAGCACCCGGATTTTCTTCGAAAAGGGTATGGCACGCGAGGCGGCGTCACGTATCTGTCCTGAAGATGTGGCCGACCTGCAGGCGATCATAGATCGCCAGCGCAATTCCTTGGGAAAGGCCGAAGAGTTCATTGCCGCAGATATGCAGTTCCATACGCGGATTGCCCAGATCACCGGCAATCCGATCTTCATTGCTGTCAGCGAAGCCATGCTAGCGTGGCTGAAGACCTATCACACGGACATGCTGATCTGGACCGGCAAGGAAAAGTTCACGCTCGCCGAGCATGAGGAGATTTTGGATCGTCTGGTAGCGAATGATCCAGACGGCGCAGACGCGGCGGTCACCAAGCATCTGGAGCGATCGAGGGCCTTGTACATACGATAGCACTCAGTGACGAGCTGACGCGCCAGAGCGCATCGAGATCAAATCCTACTGCCCACTGTAAGTGTAGCCCACTGCGCAAGGCCTCCGCCGCGGTCGTCGAGAGATCGAGCCCTTACTAGTTACCGTCTAGATAGTCTCCCGGCACAATTCACAGCGGAAGTGCGGCGCATGGCCTGGCCAACCTCACCTTCAATGACCGCGAACCCTCATTTTGCATTGCTAAATGGGGCAGGGAATGAACGCGGGCTTGCATAACGCGGTCGGTTTGGTATGGCGACGGAATCCGCTCGGGCGGCCGAGGTCAGCCGATCTTACTCATCCTTACGATACGTAGGGGCGGTGAGCACTGCCGCCTCGACGAGCAGCAGGCGAAGAGTTTCCACGACAGCGTCTATCGTGGCCTGATCGAGTACACCGCGATGGGGATCGCCGCGTCCTTTCTCCGAAACATCGGTTCATTAATTCGAGGCCCTGACGACCTAAAGCAACTGCCCGGAGCGTACGAGCCGGCTGAACGAAGATCATCTCGACGGCGTACTCGACATTTTGCAAGGCCGCGGTCCCTATCCCGTCAAGCGTGCTTGAATGCCAACTGCGTCGCGGCAGACGGCACCTCAACGAAGAAGCTCGTGCACATCTATAACCCGGACGCGGTGAGCCGGGGATGGTCGCTGCTTGCTTTTGACGGGCGATGCTCCGACGCCCTGCCGCGCCTGAGGGGCGCAGTCGACGCGATCCGACAAGGGTCATGAATGCGCCCGAGGTTGACTTTGGGAGCGGCCGTACCAGTAGACAACGACGTTACCACTTCGTCTGACCTCGACGGTGTCGCGCATGCCTTTTACGGCGTTGCTTCTTCATCAAGGAGTGAGCTAAAGGCCTGTAGTGCCCCGATAAATTTGATATAACCGTCTTCGCCGATAACGTCCTTGATACGGCCGCGCGCCCGCGCCGATGCGGCGGTCACGTTCTCCAGCATTTCTTCACCCAAGGGCGTGATATACAAAAGCCGCGCACGCTTATCTCTCCTATCGACCTCACGACGTATGAGACCGCGGTTCTCTATTCCCTCGACACATTTTGTAACGGAAGAACGATCTAGAGCGATCCGTTCGCCAAGGGTGTTTTGATGAATGCCTGGCTCGATATGGATAAATGCCAGGGCGCTATATTGTGTTGGAGAGAACTCGTATTCGGCCGCTTCCTGAGTGAAAATGGCAAGGGCCACCTGCTGGCAGCGACGAAGAAGAATGCCATGGGTCCTGAGCATTTCGTCGGACGTTACGATCACGTGGCGTGGGCTCCTAAGCCTAATTGACAATCCGATATTAGTGGCGTAGCTGATCATCAGCTATCCAACTATTTCGGCGCGGTGGGGAGGACTGTGCTGTCGCAAGACAGCCGCAGTGTATCCGCTCGCGCCTTCTGTGTGACTTTCTATGATTGAAAACAAGCGTTTCCCGAAATCTTCGCGTCGAATGCTGGCTCAGGCGACACTTGCGGCGGAAAGTCCGCAAGTACGAGGCAATCCCTGATGTCACGTCCAAAAAAACCTCCGTCTATGCCTTCGTCACCGCTTCTTCCTCTGCGGCGCCGATATCCATGTCTCATCTCTCCTTTAAGGTCGGGAAACAATGAACAGTCAACCACAAGACCCGACGCACAGATTTACGCTTTCTAGACGTAGCCTGCTGCGCGGCAGCGCGAGCATCCTGGCAGCCGGTATAGTCGCCGCGCTTTGCCCCACGCTGTCGCTTGCCGCAATCGACGGCGACATACGGACAAAGTTCATGCAGTTGTCGAACCTTCTGATCAATCACGAACTAAGCCCGGCGGTCGGCGGACGCATCGTCGAGACGGCGGAGCGACAGTACAAGAACCTCCCGGACATGCTGGACGCGATTATCAAGGTTGCTCAAAGCAGGAATGCTATCGTCGTCGAAGATTTCTTCGCCGACATCCCGGATGGCGAGCTCAAGGACTTCGCCCATTGGGTGATCGCCTCTTGGTATAGCGGTTGCTCGTCGGACAAGCGCGACGCCATCGTCTTCACCTACGAGGAAGCGCTGACCTTCAAGACCACCAGCGACGTCATCACCATCCCGTCCTACGGCATTTCCGGCCCCAACCTGTGGACGCGCCCGACGGTCCCCTTATCAGCACCGATGCCGCGCTTCTGAAGAACCCGCAATAGAAAGTCATTTACATGGTTGCCAAGACAAGTGCCGATGTCGTGATTGTCGGAACGGGCGTCGTCGGCGTCGTGATCGCCGAACAGCTGCTCGATGCAGGCCATTCCGTTCTGATGATCGAGGCCGGGCCCCGTGTGACGCGGGCGGAAGTCGTAGAGAACTGGCGCAATGCGCCACTGTCAGTAAAGGGCGACACCTCGGTCGCCTATCCGCCTCGCCCCTGGGCACCGCATCCGACTGGCGCCGAGAAGCCGGAAGACGCCTATCTGCAGCTCAGGGGTCCAGACAGCTACGGACAGACCTTCATCCGCTATGCCGGCGGCTCGACGTGGCACTGGGCCGGCACCTCTTGGCGCATGACGCCCGAAGACATGCGGCTGAACTCGCTTTACGGCGTCGGCCGCGACTGGGCCTTCGACTACGACACACTCGAGCCGTATTACGTGCGCACCGAGAACAAGCTCGGCATCTGTGGTCCGGCCGATCCGGCTCAGCAATGGCCGGCGCGGCGCTCTGCTCCATATCCGATGCCCGAGTTACCGTTTTCGCCTGGCGAAGTCCGCTTCACTGAAATCGCCAAGACACTGGGATACAACAACATACCGGTGGCCCAGACGCGCAACAGCGGCATGCCTTACGACGGCCGTCCCGCCTGTTGTGCCAACAATAACTGTGTCCCGGTCTGTCCGGTTGCCGCGAAATACGACGCCGAGACGGCCCTGAACCGCCTCGAAAAGAAGGGTGCGACGATTCTGGTCGATTCTGTCGTCTACCAGGTCGAGACCAACGCCCAGAACAAGATCGAGGCTGTCAGTTATTTTGACCAACACAAACAGAGCCACCGGATCAGCGGCAAGCTGTTTGTGCTTGCCTGCAACGGGCTGGAAAATCCTAAACTGCTGTTGATGTCGAAGAACGACCGCAACCCGAACGGCGTTGCCAACTCTTCCGACCAGGTTGGCCGCAACATGATGGACCACCCGCAGCTGACGCTGACGGTAACCACCAAGGAACCGTTCTGGTCCGGCGTCGGCCCGGTCGTCAATTCGGGCATCATGGAAACCTCGCAGGGCGATTTCCGATCACAGCATGCCGGCGCCTATTTCCGATACAACAACTTCGCCCGCAACCGCTTTGTTACCTTCGCGGCGTTGAAGAAGGGCTTGGTCGGAAAGGCACTAGACGCGGAAATCCGCCGCATGACCGCCTGCACCGCTGATATCGTCGCGGCGCACGAAGTGTTGCCCGACGCCAACAATCGCCTGACGCTGTCCGAGAAGACCGACTGGCTGGGCCTGCCGAAACCGTCGATTTACTACGATGTCGGCGACTACACCCGCCGCTCCGCCGAAGTCTATTCGTTGCCGATCGCCAAGCGCATTGCCGAGGCCATGGGCGCCATCGACGTGAAGATCAGCCCCAAATTCAACCAGAGCAAGCACATCATGGGCGGCACGATCATGGGCAACGATGCCGCAACCTCGGTGGTCGATGCCGACTGCCGCGCCCATGACCACGAAAACCTGTTTATCCCGGGCGGCGGCGCCATGGCCTCCACCGCCTGCGGCAACAGCACCATCACCATGGTAGCACTCGCCATCAAGGCCGGCGATGCCATCGTCAGCCAGATGCGAGGCGCATGATCATGAAATTCATCCAGTCGCTCGCCGTAATCGCGCCGCTGGCGCTCGCGCCAACCCTTATGCCTGCCGTGGTGTCGGCACAGGAATATTCCAAGGGGCTGATCGACAAGGGCCGTTACCTTGCAACCGCCTCCGACTGCGTTGCCTGTCACACCAACCATGCCGGCGGCAAGCCAATGGCCGGCGGGCTCGCCATGGCATCGCCGGTCGGCACCATCGTGTCGACCAATATCACCCCGTCGAAAGCGTTCGGCATTGGCAACTACAGCGAGCCTGAGTTTGCGGATGCGGTGCGAAAGGGCGTCCGCGCCGACGGCGCCAACCTCTACCCGGCCATGCCTTATGTCTCTTATGCGGTGATGAGCGACGACGACATCCATGCGCTTTACGCCTATTTCATGCAAGGCGTTGAGCCGGTCGATGAAAAGGCCCCTGACACCAGCCTACCTTTCCCAATGAACATCCGCGCGTCGATGATGGGCTGGAACATGCTGTTCCGTCCGAGTGGACCGCTGGCCGACGATCCCAAGCAGTCGGCGGAATGGAACCGCGGTCGGTATCTGGCCGAGGGGGCCGCCCATTGCAGTACCTGTCACACGCCGCGCGGCGCGTTGATGCAGGAACAGAAAAGCCGTCACCTGTCCGGTGGCCAAGTCGGAGCGTGGTACGCGCCCGACATCACCAATGATAAGGTGCATGGTATCGGCAGCTGGAGCCAGGAGGATCTCGTCACCTACCTCAAGACTGGCCGGCTGGATCACCGGGCGCAAGCGGCTGGCAGCATGGCGGAGGCGATCAGCTATTCATTCCAGCACCTGACCGAAGCCGATCTCAACGCTATCGCTACCTATGTGCGCAGCGTGCCTTCCTCCGACCCGACCGCGGTGTCGAGCATGACGCGCTTCGACCGGGGTGAGGCAGACAACAACCTTTCGGGCTTCCGTGGGAAGGGTTTCGCGGCCGGCATAAAGGGCGACCATTCCGGCGCGCAGATCTTTACCGCCAATTGCGCATCCTGCCACGGGTTCAATGCCCAGGGCACGACTGACGGTTATTATCCGAGCCTATTCCACAATGCGGCGACCGCGGGCGACAACAGCGTTAACCTGATTTCCGCGATCCTTAATGGCGTCGATCGTCACACGCAGGACGGCCATGTGTTCATGCCGCCTTTTGGCGACCAGGCCAATGCCGTGGTGTCGCTTGACAACGTTCAAGTGGCCTCGCTCGCGAACTACATCCTCAGGGATTACGGCAACATCAAGCTGACCGTGAACCCGGAAGATGTTCAAGTGGTCCGCGACGGCGGACCGCGTTCTAACATCGTGACGCTCGCCCGCATCGGCATTGCCGCCGGAGCCGTTGTCCTGGTGGCCGTACTTCTGCTTGTTGGCTTGCTGGTACGCGGGCGCCGCAAGGTGGCTGACCTCAAGTCGACGTGAGGTTGTTTTACTGTTGACACCATGGGCAGAGCCGTCGAGCCTCCTGAACGATTGTTTGGAACTCAGTGCCATTGGCACTCAGATCTGGCTCTTAAAAAGCGTTCGAGAAATAGGCGTTAGCCTATGAGATAGGTCTATTCCATGGGCCTATGGTATGTGACCAACAGGTTTTAGAATCGATTCCTATCAAGAGCGCGATATACTCGTAGCAAAACGTCCTGAAAGGCATATTCCGTCTGGAGGAGCCTATATTCGTTGCATAGGACGGCTTACCGCCTCTGCCGGCGTTCTTCCGTTACAGTGGGATGAGGGGATCAGGCTTGTACTGGGCAGGCGCAACGATAATCGCGCAGTGCAATTCCGGCGCAATCGTAATAGAAGAGCACACGCGTTTGAAAGACCGGAACGAAGTCGGTCACGAAGGCGTCCAGCCTTTCCTTGTAGACATCGGAGCCAACCGGAAGCCATCAGCAGCAGCTTGCCCAGATGCATTCCAACGACCATGTGGCGAGCGATACCAGGTCTCCAATGCTATCGTCTGTTTGGGCCGGGTAAACAAAGCGCGATGCTTTCCGGCTCAGGTATCTGATCGTACTCTTGGGACGGACCTTCATTGGGTCCGCAACTTTGAGCCTCCGCTAACGCGCTGACGCGGCCGGACTTGGGCCTGCCGCTCGTATCACCCGCCTCATGGTCTCAGACCAGTTCACCGAGTTCGCCTGCGCTAAATCCCTTGAGGCTGCCGGTGTCGCCTTCGCGCACCTTGTTGGCCCAATCCGGATTGCTGATCAGAGCACGCCCGACCGCGATGAGGTCAAACTCTTTTCGCTCCATGCGCGCCAAGAGCGTATCGATCCCAACGCTGGTCGAGCTCTCGCCTGCAAAGGCTTTGAGGAATTCACCAGATAGACCAACCGAGCCCACGCTGATAGTGGCGGCGCCTGTCAGCTTCTTTGCCCAGCCCGCGAAGTTGAGACCGTTTTCACCGTCGAGTTCCGGGAACTCGGGTTCCCAGAAACGCCTCTGCGAGCAATGCAGGATATCGACGCCTGCATCGATCAGCGGCTGCAGCCACTTGGACATCAGGTCCGGCGTGTCTACCAGACGAACCGAATAGTCCTGCTGCTTCCACTGGCTGACCCGAAGAATGATCGGGAAGTCTACGCCAACCGCCGCCCGGGTGGCGCGAACGACTTCTGCTGCAAAGCGAGAGCGCTCCCCGATCGAAGAGCCACCCCATCGATCGTCGCGCTTGTTCGTGCCGCTCCAGAAAAATTCGTCGATGAGATAACCGTGTGCTCCATGGATTTCGATTGTGTCGAAACCCAGCCGCTTGGCATCTGCGGCCGCTTGGGCAAATGCCGCGATCGTGTCGGCGATCGCCTCGTCCGACATTTCGACACCACGTGGCTGGTCAGGTGCCAACAGGCCAGATGGGCTTTCGACCGAGGTCTCGGGCTGCCATCCGCTAATCCCGGCAGTCGATCCTGTGTGCCAGAGCTGCGGCCCCATGAAGCCGCCAGCCTGATGCACCTCGTCAATTACCGTCTTCCAACCCGCCAAAGCCTGCTCCCCGTGGAAAAACGGAATTCCCGGCTCGTTGCGCGATGACGGGCGGTTCACGACGGTTCCCTCGGACAGGATGAGGCCGACACCGCCTTCGGCTCGACGGCGGTAATAGGCGGCGTTTGCGGCCCCGGGGATACCTTCAGGCGCAAACGTTCGCGTCATAGGGGCCATGACGATACGGTTGGGAAGATCGAGCGACTTCAGACGAAAAGGTTAAAACAGGATATCGGTGAGAGGCATGGTTACTCCAGGGCTATGAGATCAGTCAGATGGATCGAAAGGGCCTAATGAACCTGAACCGGTCCACTCTTGGTCGCCCTAGTCTTTGGCATCAACAAGGCAACGACGAGACCCAGCGCCACCATCGCAAAGCCCGCCAGATGCGATTGCTGCGCACCCTGCGCCATAGCGGGCTGCACAGCTTCCCCGGTGGACGTGAGAGCCGCAGTGGTCGCTATCATGATCGAAAAGGCGATTGCGATACCAGCAGCTCCGGAAAGCTGCTGGATCGTGTTCATGATGGCGCTACCGTGGGGTAGAAGGTGCTTGCCGAGCGCGCCAAGCGAGGCCGCGTATGTCGGGGTCCACAGGAATGCCTGTCCGACGATGATGAACATGTAGGTGGCAAGCAGAAGCCAGATAGGGGTGCCGGGCGCGAGCGTCGACAGGAACCACAGGCCAGCGCCATCGATGATGGCACCCGCCACCAAAAGCGGACGCGCCCCGAGGCGGTCGTAGTAACGTCCGACGACGACGGAAATCACGGTGATAGTCAATCCGCCCGGCAGCATGAACAGGCCAGTCTGGAGCGGGGTGAGCCCGTAGGATGCCTGGAGGATTACTGGCATCAGCGTCATCATTCCTGTCGCCGCTGTCATGAAGAACACTGCAAGCAAGGCAGGGACAGCAAAGCTTCGCACTGCGAACGGACGCATGTCGAGTAGTGCTCGATCGGTTTTCTGCAGCGACATCTGCCGAGCGACGAAAACGGCAACGACTACTATACCGATACACAGCGCCGTCCATGGCGATATGATCGTATGATCTTCGGAAGCCTCGCCAAATGAGGCCAGTCCGTAGACAAGGCTGGCGAAGCCGATGGCCGAGAGGAGTACTGACAGGCCGTCGACCTCGGTCTTGCGCGGCGTGCTCGGCACACGGATCATCATGTTGCCGACAACGAGGGCGATCACGGCAACTGGCAGGATGAACACGAATAGCCAGCGCCACCCGGCCACTGACAAAATGGCCCCCGCCATTGCCGGGCCGAATGCCGGAGCAGTCGATACGGATACCGTCAGCAGTGCCATCATGCGGCCGGCCCTCGACGGAGGCACCAAGGCGGTGACCGCGGTAAACGCCAGAGGTGTGGCGATCGCCGTGCCGACCGCCTAAATGATACGGCCGATCAGCAGGACTTCGAATCCAGGTGCGGCGATTGCGACCATCGTGCCTAACGTGAACAAGGACATCGCGAGCGTGTAGACCGTTCGCATGCGGAACCGTTCGGTGAGAAACCCCGTCGCTGGGATGACCACGGCCATCGTCAGCATATAGGCGGTCGTGAGCCACTGCCCGGTCGAAGCGGTGATCCCAAGGTCCGCCATCACGGTCGGCAGAGCCACACCCATCAGCATCTCGTTGAGGATGACCGTGAAGGTTGAGGCAAACAGTACGCTGATCGCGATCCTGGATTCTGGGGTCAGCTTATCACTGGCCGTCGGGCTTTGTGAGTTAACATCGAGAGGTGTGGCAACGGCCGACATAAGCCAGGCTTTCTGTTTCTTGTGCGAAAGATACGGGATGGAGGGTAGTCTGACTTATCCGAAATTAGACGTCTTCATGCACGGCACGAGGATAATCCGTGTAGCCCTTGCTGCCACCGCCATAGAACGTGTCGCGGTCAGGCTTCGCAACGACGACGTCGTCACGATAGCGCTCCACAAGGTCCGGGTTTGCGATGAACGGCTGCCCGAACGCAGGCAGGTCGATGAGCCCGGATTCCACGAGTTGCTCGCCTCGTTCGAAAGTCATCGCACCTGCCAGGATGATGGTTCCGGGGAAGTGTGCCCCGAAGGATTTCAGGAACGCATCGTCGAGGGATGGCTTGCCGCCGATCCTACTATTGTTGAGGTGGATGTAGGCGATCCGGCGCTTTGCCATTTCGTCGGCGAGGTAATTGTAGGTTTCCTCGACCCAGCCATCCTGCGCGGTACCGTCCTGATTGTGCGGCGACAGGCGGATGCCAACCCGATCTGCTCCGAGTTCTTCGACGACTGCGTCAATAGTCTCCAGAGCGAAGCGGGCTCGGTTTTCGACGGAGCCGCCATATCGGTCGGTACGATCGTTCATGGCTGGGTTGAGAAACTGTTCAAAAAGGTAGTTGTTGGCCGCATGGAGCTCGACCCCGTCGAAGCCGGCGGACGAAGCGTTGCGGGCTGCGTGCCTGAAGTCGGACGTCACTCGTGCGACCTCGTTGGTCTCCAGCGCGCGCGGCGCGGATGGCTCCACGCGGCCTTCGGAGCCATCCTCCTTGTAGATGAAGGCCTGGAACTTAGGATTTACAATCGGTTTGGCGGACGAACTCACAGGTGACTGCCCGTTCGGCTGAAGTGAGGTGTGGGAGATGCGACCGACATGCCACAACTGAGCGAACATCGTCCCGCCCGCCTCGTGCACGGCATCCGTCACGATCGTCCATCCCGCAACATGCTCGTCGGTCCAGATACCGGGAACAGCGATATATCCCCGGGCTTCCGGTGATACGGGCAGCCCTTCGCTGACAATTAGGCCAGCACTTGCCCGCTGGCGGTAGTAGACAGCGGTCTCGTCATCCGGGATGTTGTCCGGGCGACGGGCACGGGTCATCGGTGCCATGACGAAATGATTGCGAAGTTCACGACCACTCAGATCGTATTTTTCGAGAAGTGTTTTCATTGTCGGTACTTTCAATGGATCACGAGTAGCGAGGAAACATACGTTCGGGGATGCGTCACGCCTGCGGCTGATCCACAAATGACAGCAATTGGGTTTTGTGCATCTCAGCCCACTTGCGGACGCTGATCGCGGGTCGTCCCAGCAGGTATGGGACGTCGTCCTTGACAGTTCCCATGTAGCCCATCCTTCCGTCGGCGAACTGCGTCAGGAGATCGAGCGAGCTGCGGGCGTACCAGTCTTCGACCTCAATCGTGCCTTTCTTGAAATGGGCTTCCATGTCCGACGCATCCAACGAATTGTACCGGATCTCACGCTCGAGCACCTCACTGAGCGCCGCGGCCAGTTCCGGGCTCGTCATGGTTTCAGTGCTGAGATAGTAGTCCTTTGAGCCGTGACGTTCAGGACCGTCGCGAAGGACCTTCGCGGTTACAGCGGCGAGATCATGAAGCGCGACGTAACCGACGCGGTTCTCGCCCCAGAAGGTGGAAAAAGTGCCGCCGATGGGTCGGGACACACTAAGAAAGCTTTCAAGAAATACGTTAGGATGCAGGTGCGTCCATGCAATACCACTGGCCTCAATGTAGGCTTCGACAAGCGCGAACCAACAGAACTTTGAGTCTGTCGCGTCGTCCGCCGCAAAGACCCCTTGATTGACGATGTGCTTTACGCCCGCCTTCTTCGCCGCGTCGACCACGGTCTTGGTCTGACGGGTCATGGCGATGGTGTAGCCTGTGAGAATGTTCATGCGGTCTACGCCGCACAGCGCTGGGCCGAAGGTTCGCGGGTCGTCGAGATCGAAAAGAACGGCATCGCGACCTTCGGCATGCAGTCGTTGAAGGTCAGCCTCTTTGCGCACGCCAATACGAATGCGCACGCCTTCAGGCTTCTTGTCGAAATCTTCCAGGATAAGTCGCCCCGTCTGGCCCGTCGTGCCCATGAGGAAGACTAGCGGGGTAGTGGTATCGGTGGTCACTGATGCTCTCCAGTCATTGAGGTGCTGATTGGCCGTGAAGCCACGGTGTCGGGCGGGCGGATGATGACCTCACATGAACAGGACGCGGGTCAGGCGCACCGCGTAGTCCGAGTCGGGATTGGTGGTGCTGTCGCCGACGCGTTCCATTATCGCTGCGATCGCAAGCTCACGGCGCTTCGGCAAACGGAAGCGATCCGTGGCCGCCAATGCCGCGGGCAATTCCTCGCGGGTCAGGTCCGTGCAATAGCTTGGCGCGCCGGGTTGCTGCCGCCATGATTCACTGAGCGGTCCTGAATGAACCGCGTCGAGGCCTGTGGCGTCGACGAGAGTCATTGCGACCTCGCGTTCGCGGTCACCGTCGGCGGCAACGGGAATGGCTATCCGTCCAGTTGTTCCGGCAGGTGTGCCTTTCTCCGCAAAGGACGCGGAGGTGATGGCGTTCCAGGCCTTGGCGATGGGACGGCCAAGCTGTGCTGCGACCCATTCGCTCTCGGTCTGCCCGGCTTCGATCGCCGCGATTATGCCGTCGCGTCCGGGGTAGTAGTTGGACGTGTCGATCACGACCGTGTCTGCTGGCACGTCGGCCAGCAAGGGCGAGATCTGTGGAATTGCCCCCAGCGGGGTCGACAGGATAACGACGTCGACACCGACCACCGCTTCGGCGGACGTCACCGCGCGGACGCCGTTGACGAGAATGCCTTCATCAATCGTGTGGGGGCCGCGCGAATTGGCGACCTTGACCTCGTGACCAGCAGCACTGAGTTTCCGGACCAATGTCTTGCCGATATGGCCTGTGCCTAGAATGCCGATTCTCATGAATGATTCCTTTCGATGAACGGTCGCCGCCGGAGACGCGAAAGACCGTATGACCGGGCCATATGGCCGACGTGCCTGAGGTGGTGAGGGAGTTGGAAAGCGGGCCGCCACGCCTTGTGCGGTTCAGGCGTGGAAGGTCACGCTCGTGTCCACCGGAACCCGGTCCATGTAGATGCGGTTGCCAGGCGCTGCCTCATCCACGTAACCGAACGAGATCCCGAACAGCATCTTCAGCTCTTCGGGGATGCCGAGGAACTCGCGGATCGTTCCGGCGAAGAACCCGAGCGCGGTCTGTGGAATTCCACCGAGACCCCGCGCCGCAAGCGACAGAAGGAGGGTTTGCCCATACATGCCCATGTCTCCTGCGACCCGGACATTGTCACCGAACGAGGGCATGAACAGGAACGCGGCCTGCGGAGCATTGAAGAACGAATAGTTCATCCCACCCACGCGCCGCCGGCCCTCCTTGTCCTCTCGCATGATACTCATCGCTTCGTAATAGGCTTTGCCGAGCGCGTCGTTACGCTTGCGATATTCGCCATAGAAGTCGTTCTGGTCGAATGTGAAGTCCGGAGTGAACTTGCCTGCATCGTTCTTGGCATGCAGGAGCGTTGAAAGCTGCTTGAGTTTGTCACCCAGAACCACGTGCGTATTCCAGGGCTGTGTGTTGCAGTTAGAGGGCGCGTATTGCCCGTCCTGTAGCACTTCGCGAATGACGCTCTCCGGAACGGGCTTGTCGAGAAAGCCGCGGATCGAGCGCCTCATGCGGGTCGTTTCCCTGAACGAAAGCGTCTCGTCGACTGTATGTTCTGGCTGGGATCGTGCGGGGTTCGTAGTCATGGATCCTTCCTTCATTATGCGGCGGCTTCGATAATTGGTTGGTAGTTCACAGATGGAACTGATTTTACTAGCCAGCTATAATATAGCGCACTAGAGAATCGATCGTAATTTTCTGTTTTGTCATTGCTCTACTCCCGCCGCGGTCGACTGAGATCAGTCAGTGTGTCGCGAAGGTCGATCAATCCCTGCTCATCAAGCTTGCAGGCACTTTTGATTTTCTGGCCGATGCCCCAGATTTCATCCCGGATGCTCTCAGCACGCGCTGTCAGTCCAACGAGCACGCGTCGTTCATCTTCCGGGTCACGAGTCCGGGTCACGAACCCACCAGCTTCGAGCCGTTTGATAAGTGGTGTAATGGTACCTGTGTCCATGTCGAGACGTGTACCAAGCGTTCCTACGGATAAAGGTGACCCATTCAGCAATTCAAGCATCACTAGATACTGCGGGAATGTCAGGCCGAGCGGTTCTAGGAACGGCTTGTGCATTCGCGCCATGCGGTTCGCAGCTCCGTAGAGCGCAAATGAAAGCTGCATACCAACGCTATGAGACTTCGACATAGTATCCGACCTAGTAATCTAGTGCGCTAGATAAAGCGTTGGTGCGACGAGTTCAAGAGGCTGAAGGCTCACTGTAGCTGCTCAATCCTTAAAGCCCAGCAATGGCAAAGGCGACGAGCCGCTCCGATAGACGAATATGCACTGCAGAAGACTGGCAATAAACTCCCGTGGCGGGAGTTTTGGTAGGGCGGGCCGTAGGTTCGTATCCGCTCGAGGCGTAAGACGCAGATCGCTTCGGCAGCTTGGCGCCAATTTCGTGAAAAACTCGCTGGAAGGTCTACTTATCCTCCCTTTCTGCTTTTGGGAGAGCGGGTTTGCAGGTCCGCCACGCGGCAATGCAAGAGATATCGATTTTTGCCGCTCTCAAGTGGCAACGACGCCGTGGCGTGGCTTGCGTTTGACCAGCCACCTGAAGTTTGGGGCGGTTGCTGCAAGGAGGAACTCGTCTCGGGAAGCGAGCGGTCGTCGAAGTCTCAAAAGG
This sequence comes from Velazquezella soli, assembly GCF_977018685.1. Taxonomy (NCBI): domain Bacteria; kingdom Pseudomonadati; phylum Pseudomonadota; class Alphaproteobacteria; order Hyphomicrobiales; family Rhizobiaceae; genus Velazquezella; species Velazquezella soli. The sequence continues at coordinate 88,511 of NZ_CDRNXF010000002.1, read as the reverse complement.
GCCATCCGTAGGATGCGCATGAGGTGTGCACACAGCAGCTCCACTTTCTTTCTGTGTTTAGGCGATGGCGTGATTGTACGCATGCACGTCTCGAGCATCTTCGTTGAAATCGCGCGGCACCTTGCGTAATCTCGAAAACCACCAGACGCTGCTGCGTGATGGTCATGACATCAAGGCCGTGACCGTCGAGGCATTAATGCACCCGGAAACCAGTGCGCTTTTCGTTGTCGCCCGACCGTTAGGCCGCAGCAGAAAGCATCGCCTTCGCGGAAGCCGGGATGGCGAGGTGTTCGAAGCTTGGCTTGGCGAGCAGGTAGCCCTGGATGAGGGACACGCCCAAATCCCGCAGGGCCGACATTTCGCCGACGGTTTCGACGCCTTCGCAGAGCGGCACGATGTTAAGTTCTTCGAGCATCCGCAACGTGTGCTTGACGATGGTGCGCCGGACCGGATCGGTGTCGATCCCTCTGATCATGTCCATATCCAGCTTGACGATATCGGGCTGGAAATGACTGAGGAGGCCAAGACCGGAGTGGCCTGAACCGAAGTCGTCGATCGCAGTTTTAAAGCCCATATCCCGGTATGTCCGCAGGATGTGAAGGACGTGCTTGGTATCCAACTCCTCGTTCTCAGTGAACTCGAAGATGATGCGATCAAGCGGAAAACCCGTCTTCATGGCCGTGGCAAGCGTCAGGCGGATACACGCCCGCGGTTCGTAGACGGCGTTCGGCATGAAGTTGATCGACAGCTTCACGTCGTCAGCGGGGTCGTAGAGCTGCGCGGCAAGTTCGATCGCCTTGACCCGGCACTGCTGATCGAACGCATAGCGGTTGTCGGCCTGCACCTGCGATAGAACTGACCCGGCACCTTCTCCGTTTAGACCGCGAACAAGCGCTTCGTGGGCGAAAATCGTGCCTGTTGCGATGTCGACGATCGGCTGGAATGCCATCGAGAACGGTAGTTCGAACGCTGCGCCGTCGCGGCAGCCTTGGCAACTCGTCGTCATTATTGAAAAATCTCCGTTTGCATCAGACTTAAGGCTCATCGATTAAACTTCCGTTTCCCGTATGCCCGCTCTTTGACGTCCGCAGGCATGCCAAAGTTCCGCCTGCGGGCGTCCCTTCGTACGTGGCTGTCTCGTCCTTCGACAGTTGTGCGCGTAACTGCGACTTAATTAGCAGATCGCAACCTGCTCTTCAGGCTCAATGACCCGGTTCGAAGGCAACTTGAAGCAAGCCGACGGGTCAATCCCAGAGTCGATCAGCTCGATATAAGGGCTTTCCTGCCAATGCGGCAAACCAGTGCTCAGGTTAGAATCAGGTTTCGGCGACAGAGGTAGAACGACGTCTACTTAAGCCTGTCTTCCGCGACAGCGAGTGAGCCTTCTGTCCGGTTTTTTTGGCCAACTCCAAGCGGTTTATATTATAGGGCGGTAGCTACCAGCTCATGAAACCAGAGCGTCGCCCCTTTGCGACGAACCCAATATTAAACGTCAAACGATCAGAAACCGACCTACTCGTGCCGGTTCGATGACATATGGGATCACTACTCCGTTTTGCTCTCGGCGATTCAAGGTGCGTACTTTATTGTGGAGGGTCGTTCTCGGAACGGGGCTCCGTTCAGAGCTTTGATCCATGGACAGGAGAATCAGATGCGGAACCTGTCTCCGCTTTTCGCGATCGCCGCAGCCGTCGCTGCAGTGCTTTATGTCGCTGCGGTCTTCATGAGTCACTGGTGAGGAAAAAGCCGATTGGCTTTGCCGGCGCTTCGGCTATCCTACGCTCGCCATCGGATTTCATCTGGGCTGGCGGCCGGAGGTCTAGCGTAGCGGACTGCACTCTCGGGTGCGCGCTAGACCCTGTGCCGGAGCTAAATCTAGCCTATGGCATAGTAAGCCCGCGCCCGGTACGGTTCTCTCACCGTGGCGTTCCCCTCAATGCATCCACGGTAGAGGCTCGGCGTCGGTAGTCCCTTCCACAGGCTCCGGGCCTCACTTTTCGTCATCAATTATCGACAGTTGCTCACGTTGCAACCGAATGCTTAGTAAGCATCAACTGCCTTCCGAGGGACGGGGGTAGTTCCGGAGAGCCGGTCGCGCCGCCGCAACATCGGCTCTCCTACAGCATTCATTGCGCATCTCTTCGCATCAATGAAGCACCTACCGGCAATGGTCCGGGACCGTACTCATTAGCGTCAGCCTCAAGCTATCGGTCCCCTACCTCTCGACTTGCCTGGCCTTAGCTGTTCAAACATGGCAACGATTCGAGGGACTCATCAATGTCATATGAATGGGACGGTGCGAAGGTTCGCAAAGCCTACCGAGCGAAGATGGCTATCGCTTGCCTGGTCGCTCTGTTGATGGCCACAGCGCCACTTATTCTTATAGTCATCTCATTAGGATAACTATGTGGTTAATCATGTCACGGTAGCTGTTAGCGGATCAGCTTCTTGCTTAGTAATTTTGAAATTATCGACGGTTTATGCTCTCGGTCTCACCTCCACTAGGTTATGCTGTATTCGGGGCTTTGACAATCAGGCGGTGACGCCGGGTACGCCAACGGGGCCAGCGTAGGAACCAGTAGCGAGGTCTCGCTTTCTGGGTTCGGCGACATAGCCACGGCTGCCATCCATAAGCGTACGGGTGTAAACGTGCTGCACCTTGTTTTCCAGCAACTGCTGCCTTGTAGCGATCTCGACAAAACCGCCGCTTTGCATCACCGCAACCCGGTCGCACAGATGTGCGACGACTGCGAGGTCGTGGCTGACCAGGATATAGGTGAGGTTTTCACGCTCCCTCAGATCCTTGAGCAAGTTGAGGATTTCCGCCTGGATCGAGACGTCGAGCGCGGAGGTCGGCTCGTCGAGAAGCAGGATCCGAGGCTCGAGGATCAAGGCGCGGGCAATCGCGACGCGCTGACGTTGCCCTCCTGATAGCTGGTGCGGATAACGATAGCGGAAGTTAAGCGGCAGGCCGACATCAGTCAGGACTTTCTCGATGCGTTCGTGGCGCTGGTCCTTGCCATGGATTTCCAGCGGCTCGAGCAAGGTGCGACCGATCGTGTGTCGTGGGTGGATCGAACCGAATGGATCCTGGAAAACCAGTTGTTGTTTGGCAAGCTGCCCACGGCTACGCTTCTGTGTGATCGTTTCGCCATCGATTTGAAGGGTCCCCGTCCATTGCTTGTTGCGCCCGGCGAGCGCACCAAGCACCGTGGATTTCCCGCAGCCGCTCTCGCCGACCAGTCCAAAAGCCTCGCCTTTCGCGACCTCGAAGGAAACGTCCTGGACGACCTGTACGAAGGTTTCACCGCTGCCATAGGAAACGGCGAGGTGATCGATCTTGATCATGAGCATATCAGTTCTCCAGCCAGGCGGGGTCGCGACGAAGCACTTCCAGCCTGTCGCGGGGATGGTCAAGACTCGGCAGGGCGTTGAGAAGACCGCGCGTATAAGGGTGCGTGGCCTGATGAAGGTCCGCGGCGGCGATCGTTTCCACAACGCGACCCGCATACATGATGATGACCCTGTCGCAGAAACTGCGAACGAGATTGAGGTCATGCGAAATGAAAATCAGACCTATGTTTCTCTCCGTCACGAGTTCATCAAGGATCGAAAGCACCTGCTGGCGGACAGTGACGTCCAGCGCCGAAGTCGGCTCATCCGCGATGATCAGCGAGGGGGAGGCGATCAGCATCATGGAGATCATAATGCGCTGTCCCATGCCGCCAGAGACTTCGTGCGGGTAGAGATCGAACACACGCTGCGGATCGCGTATCTGCACTCTTTCCAGCATGGTGAGAGTGCGGTCGCGGGCTTCCTTCTTAGAGGCTCGCTCATGCAGGATCACCGTTTCGGATATCTGCTCGCCGATGCTCATGACCGGATTGAGTGAATATTTAGGATCCTGAAGGATCATGGCGATGCGTCGACCGCGGATCGACTGCATCTCCTCTTCCGTGGCGCTGAGCAGATCGATGTCTTCAAATCGCATCCGATCCGCCTTGACCGCGGCATTCGGTGGCTGCAGTCGCATGATGGCGCGCCCGGTCGTGCTCTTGCCTGATCCGGATTCTCCGATGATGCCGATCTTCTCGCGACCAACGGTGAAAGAGACATGCTGTACAGCTCGGACTGCACCTGACAGCGATGGAAATTCGACCGACATGTTGTCGACCGTCAGGATGGTGTCTTTCGATTCATGCATTGCGGGGATCCATGATGTCACGCAGCCCGTCACCGAGCAGGTTGAAGGCAAGGCTGACGACGAGGATGGCGATCCCCGGAACAGTCGTTAGCCACCAGGCATCCAGCAGGTACTGCCGGCCGGATGCAGCCATCGAGCCCCATTCTGGCAGCGGTGGCTGCGCGCCGAGCCCGAGAAAGCCGAGGCCGGCGGCGGTGAGGATGATGCTCGACATGTTGAGCGTCAGGCGTACGATCACCGACGGTGCGCAGAGCGGCACGATATGACGCAGCAGGATGCGACCCATACCAGCGCCCTGCAGTTCTGCCGCAACGACGAAGTCCGCTTGGCGAAATGTCAGTGTTTCGGCGCGGGTAAGACGGGCAATCGGCGGCCACACCGTCAATGCAATGGCGATCACTGCATTCTCAATACCAGGTCCCAGTGCTGCGGAGAATGCCAACGCGAGGACAAGACTTGGGAACGACAGGAAGATGTCGGTGATGCGCATCAAAACGACATCGACCCAACCGCCGAGATAACCAGCAGTCGCACCGATCACGAAGCCGATCGGGCCGACAATGATGGTGACGAGAATGGCGATGTAAAGCGTCGTACGACCGCCATAAACCAGCCGCGCGAAAACATCGCGCCCGAATTCGTCGGTGCCAAACCAGTGCGCGGCAGACGGAGACTGCAGTGCCTTCATGAAGTCCTGGGCGATGGGATCCTGAAGCGGGATGACAGGCGCCAGGGACGCCATGACGACCAGGAAGACTATGACAACGAAACCTGCCAGAGCAAGCGGATTGGCGACCAGGCTGAGCCAAGCGATATAGATGCTGTGCAAGCGTGCCTGGCGCGTGGAAGTGAATTCCTCACTGATCAGCCAGGTGTGAATGTCTGAGAACGTGCCTGATTTTGTCATGGGATCACCGGGTCCTCGGATCAATAAAGCGATAGGCGATGTCGGACAGGAAGTTGATGGCAATCGAGATCAAACCGATCAGGAAAACACTTCCGAGCACCGCATTCATGTCAGCGAAGAACAGGGCGGAGGTGAGGTATTGTCCAAGCCCTGGCCATGCGAACACTGTCTCAATCAGCACGGTGCCGTCGAGCAGGCCGCAATAGGCGAGGGCAACGACGGTAAGGAGCTGTACCCGGATGTTGCGGAACGCGTGCCGCCAGATGATCGGTCGTTTGCCAAGGCCTTTGGCGCGGGCGGTGAGGATGTATTCCTGGTGAAGCTGTTCCAGCATGAAGCTGCGTGTCATGCGGCTGAGATAGGCCATTGCCGCATACCCGAGGATCAGAGCCGGCGCGATAAGGTGGTGCAACGCACTCCAGAAGACATCCCAGTGTCCGCCCAGCAGGCTGTCGACGAGCACGGAATTTGTCCGCGCTTCGACGATCCCCTCGTTGTAGACATAGATCCGGCCGCCGGGCGGGATCACGCCGAGGTGCGCGTAAAACAGCAGGATGACAATCGTGCCGAGCCAGAAGATCGGCGTCGAGTATCCGAGCAGGCCGACGACACGGGCGATATGGTCCACCCACGTACCCTTGCGGACCGCGGCGATCACGCCGAGGGGGACGCCGAGACCGGCGCCGATCAGTGTCGCAAGGGTCGCAAGTTCCAGCGTGGCGGGAAACACCCGCGCAAGATCGTTGACCACGGGCTGCTTAGTGATATTCGACTGACCGAAATCAAGCTGCACGGCATTGCCGAGGTAATTTGCGAACTGCACGTAGATTGACCGGTCTAGGCCCATCTCCTTGTAGACGCGGTCATATGTCGCTTGGTCCGCCTGATCGCCGATCGCGGCGATAACAGGATCGGCAGGGACCATGCGTCCGACGACGAATGTGATGACCAGCAGACCGAGCATTGTCGTCATGATCACGACCGCCGAGGCGGCGACTTTCCGTGCTGCCTTGAGAAACGAATGGCTTGGAACGGGAGGGGCTGCGGTTTGGGAAATACTCATGGCACTATCCTTGGTTCGCACGTCATTCGCTTTTTGAAACGGTGTCCCAGCGTGTCAGCCAAGTCGGATGCCCAACATAGCCTTTCACTTCCGTGCGGACGGCTTTGGGATCGGTACGCTGGAACGACGTGACCAGAGCGGGCGAGGCGCGCATATAGGCTTCGTTGATCCGTCCATACAGTTCCTCGCGTTTCTCCGGATCGATCTCGTGAGCGGCCGCCATCACCAAATCCTGTATATCCTTGGGGACATCCCAGGCCGTGCGCCAGGCAACCAGCCCGGCAAGCTTAGCTGCATCGGAATTGTCGGCGTTCGTGGCATATGACTGAAGAACTGCATGCGGATCTGGAAGGCGATCACCAGTACGTGAAGAGAACAGCTCGAACTGACGGGAGCGGAACTTGCCGATCTGGTCGCCGATCTGCAAATCGAGTTTAATGCCGGCCTTGGCGGCATTGTTTTGCAACGAGATGCCGACTTCTGATTCCGGGGTGCCGGGTTGTGCGAAATAGACTTTCGAAAATCCATCAGGATAACCCGCTTCAGCAATTAGCTGTTTCGCTTTGTCGATGTCTAACTTGTACGGGTTGTCGCTCCGTGCGCCCGGGAGGCCAGCCGGAATGATCGACTGCTGTTTGGTGCCGTAATATTTCATCACGGTGCTGCTGAGCCCGTCGTAGTCGATAAGATAGCGGAAAGCCTCGCGAACGTTGGGCTTTGAGAGGATTTCATCTTTTTGGTTCAGTGCTAGATAGTAGAAGCCGAAACCGGGTACCTTCTGGACGGAGACCTTGCCATCGGCCTCGAGCCCTAAAAGGTCCGTTGAAGACAACCGCGTCGCGACGTCAACGTCGCCGGCATCGATCTGCAGCCGCTGGGCCGACGATTCCGGAATATGGCTCATGAACACGCGCCGCATCGCGGGCACGCCCTTCCAGTATTCCGGGACTGCATCGGCGATCAGAAGCTGATTGGAGCGCCAGGTCGTCAGGGAATACGGCCCGGATCCCGCGTCTCTGGTCTGAAGATAATTGCGCGCCCAGTCGCCGTTTTTCTCCCGGCTCGCCAGAAAGGCGCTGTCAACGATCGACGTCGAGAAGCTGGCCAGGGAGTAGAGAATGAGGTTCGGGTTCCAGACTTCGGGTGTCTGCAGTACAAGTGTATGATCATCCGTCGCTCGGATCAGAGTATCGACATTTTTGGCCGAGAACCCCCATTGGCGAAGGTCGGTAGAAGGTGCGAGCCCGAGATTTACAAGCCGGTGCAGAGACCACTCCACGTCCTTTGCAGTGAGGGGATTGCCAGAATGAAACCTCACGCCTTGACGGATTTTGAAAGTGAATGTCCTCCCATCCTCAGACACCGTCCAGCTCTCGGCAAGTGAGGGTTTTGGCACTGTGACATTATCGGCAGGCAGCTCGATAAGCCGATCGTAAAGATTAGCGACGACCTCGGCTGCTTCGAGCTGGTTGATCTCGTGAGGATCGAGGCCGCGCATCGTCGTCATCATGATGGCGATGACCAATTGATCCGGCGGTGTTTTTGCGAATACGGGGGCGGAGCTGTATGCGAGGACCGCAGCACTCGCGATGGCAACGAAATTTAGCTTCGGCATGTTCTTCTCCCAAGGCTCCTCAACCTGGTTGTCCAAAATTTGCTATCGACAGGAATAACAAATCTGATATACCAGATCTCATATTAACGACAGCGCGTCAACGGAATTTGGAAAATGATCAGCAGCTTGGGCACGCCAGCGAGTGGAGCTGGATTTGAGAAAATTGACGCAAGCTTTAATGTGACCGTGCGGGATCATGTTCATCGGACGATGCGTGCAGCCATCCTGTCAGGGCGTTTCGCTACCGGCGAAAAAGTTAACGAGCGCAGCCTCGCCGAGCAGTTCGGCGTAAGCACGACGCCGATCAAGGAAGCCCTTCGTCAGCTGGAAACGGAAGGGCTGGTCGAGGCCCTGCCGCGGCGCGGTGTGATCATCCGGTTTGCGAGCAGCTGGGCGGAGGAGATGATCCTTGCGCGCGCTGCGCTGGAATCGATGATCGCCCGTCTGGCTGCGAAGCGGATCGACAGGAAGGATGGTTCGGAACTGGTGGCAACCGCCAACCTGATGCGCGAGGCAACCACTTCGGGTGACGCCGATAGTCTGATTGCGCTCAATGAAGCCTTCCACGATCTCATCCATAGAAGCTCGCGGTGCAGCTATCTGGCTAAGTTGATCGAACGTCAGCAATTTTACGACGCCAGCATCCGTCGCGTTATTCACCTCGATCCGGCGGAGCGCCAGAAAGCGCTTGAGGAGCATGTGGCCATCGCCGACGCGATCGTTGCCGGAGATGCGGACATGGCGGAGCGCTCTATGCGCGACCACGTCGTACGTTCGGGCGAAACCTACCTGTCGATCGTATTCGGAAATCAGAAGGATAGTGAGCGTGACTGACAAACTACAGGCCGTAAGACGTGCCCTTTCCGGGATCTCAGGCGTTCCAGTGACGCCATACGGAAGCGACGGATCGATTGATGTTGAGAAGCTCGATCGGCTGATTAAGGGACTTGCCGCGGCAAAGGTCCACAATCTCATGGCGGCCGGCAATACCGGCGAGTTTTTCACGCTGACGATGGATGAGATCCGTCTCGTGCACGGTACGACGATCAAGGCTGCAGACGGCATGGCACTCGTCAGTGCGGCCGTTGGCCGGTCGCTAACCGATGCGAAGGCGCTGGCGCGCGACGCTATCGCCGAGGGCGCCGATGCGATCATGGGGCATCATCCCATGGACCCTTTCGCAGGACCGGCCTTCCAGGCAGCCTATTTTCTCGATCTGGCAGATTTCTGCACGGTCCCGGTTATCGCCTACGTGCGCAGCGACGGTTTCTCTGTGGACGATTTCCGCCGACTGGCGCTGCACCCCAACATTGCTGGCATCAAGTTCGCCTCCCCCAATCTGATGCTGTTGGCCGAGGTTATCCGCGCCACCTATGATGCCCCGGCAATTTGGGTCTGCGGACTGGCGGAAGGCTGGGCGCCGGCATTTTACGCCATGGGCGCACGCGGCTTCACCTCGGGCCTCGTCAACGTCTTTCCCGAGCGCTCGCACGCCATCCACAAGGCGCTCGAGTCCGGCGATTATGCTACGGCGCGCAGCCTGATCGATGGAATTGCCCCGTTCGAGTCGCTTCGAACAAAATACAACAACGGCGCCAACGTCACCGTCGTCAAGGAAGCGCTAGGCATGCTTGGAACGGATGTCGGGCCCGTGCGGATACCTGGTGTGGTCGAGTTAAACGCGTCCGAGCGCAAAATCCTTGGTGAGGTTGTGGACAGCATTCGCTCCGCAAAAGCTGCCTAAGGGAGGATCAGCAGTGCATATCACCGGCATCAAGACATACATGCAGCGCGTGGACGAGCGTCCCCGCCTGCTGCTCAAGATCGAGACCAGCGAAGGCATCAGCGGCTGGGGCGAATGCTACAATCACGGCCCGGACTGGTCACTGCCGCCGCTTCTCGACTACCTGTTTCACCAGATCGAAGGCGAGGATCCGCGCCGGGTCGAATATCTCATCCTCAAACTCAACCAGCAATGCCGATTTCCTCCCGGAGCCTTGGGCCTTGCCGCGATTTCCGCAATTGATCACGCATTGTGGGATATCGCCGGCAAGGCTGCGGGCCTGCCTGTCTACATGCTGCTGGGCGGCAGCGTCCGTGACCGGGTGCGCGTTTACTGCGGCGTCTACACGGCGCCGGATGCCGAGCATGCGCTTGACCAGACGCTCAAGCTCAACGAGGAATACGGTTACACGGCGTTCAAGCTGAGCCCGTACCGGCGCGATCTGCATGCCGGGCGCTGGGGGGAGCTGGTCAAGGAAACCGGCGACTGGTTCGGGCGAATCCGCGAAATTACCCCTTCACATTTCGAATTTGCCTTCGACGCGCATGCCAAGATTTTTGAGCCCTACAAGGCGGTTCAACTGGCGGCCGCGATTGCTCCGAACGACCCGCTCTTCTACGAGGAGCCTATTCGTCCCGAGCACATCCCGGCATGGCGGGAATTGAAATCGAAGGTCAACGTTCCGCTCGCCACCGGCGAGTCGCTCTACAACCGCTTCGAATTCCTCTCGCTTCTGTCGGCTCAGGGGGCCGATATCATTCAGCCGGACATCTGCGTTGTCGGCGGCGTCTCGGAAATGCGCCGCATCGCGACGCTTGCGGAAGCGCATTATGTGACGGTCGCCCCCCACAACCCGATGGGTCCGCTGGCGACAGCAGTTAATATCCATTTTTGCGCCGCCCAGCCGAATTTTCAGATTCTTGAGTTCAAGCCACATGTCCACGCGCCGTGGGCGCTTGATCCATACATGCCAGTCGATGGCCATATGGAGCTTCGCCCCGACCGGCCGGGATGGGGGATTGAGATCGACGAAAAGGCTCTGCTAACCGACGACTACGTCCACTGGCAGCGCAAGATCACACAAAAACCGGATGGCTCGACGGCCTATCCTTAAGGTCACAAACACTGATATCCAGTCGCTGCTTGTCGTAGACCACTCATAAGATACTTGCGTCGTCATCTGTTTCGAACTCCGCGTCAGGCAGAACAGGAGCTCGTCACTAGCACCGGCTCTTTTGCGACATATGGAAGATCCATTAGGAAGGCGCGAATGCAATATCGGGTGCGATGCGGAAGCACCGCTTTCGGCCCTTGCCATCTTCTCGACGACGGCCTGCTAGATTTTGCAGATGGGGAACGCTTCACAGCATTCTAGGTCGAGCTTGTTGGTCCCGGGGCATGACATCTTGGCCGAGATGTTGTGATAGTCCAGTTATCGTCAGGTCCGCTTCAGCTGATATGACAAATAAGAACAAGTCGTGCTCGCGCTGGACCTGTGCTATTTGTTTAGCCGCTGGTGTAATGCGAAGGATCGATATGGGCTGGGTCCAAAAACACGGAATACGCCGATCTCTTGCATCGGGCGTCGTCGATGCAATCAGAGTTCAGATAGACGACGGATACTTTGCAATCGGCGACAAACTGCCTACGGAGGCGGCGCTGATCGCCAGGTTCGGACATAGCCGAACGGTTATACGAGAGGCGCTCGCCGAACTGCGGGCAGACGGGCTTGTCGAGTCGCGACAAGGGTCGGGAGTTTTCGTCACTGGCCTTTCACAGGTGGACACGATCGCGGGTCTCTTTACCGAAGAAACCGACAGGATTTCCGACATAATCGAGGAACTCGAATTACGTATCGGAATTGAAGTAGAGGCCGCAGGCCTTGCTGCATCGCGCAGTTCGCCTGCCCAGGAGGCAGAAATACATAGCCAGGTCGAGCGATTTGGCGCGCTTGTGGCGAGTTCCATGCCGACGGACGAGGCTGACTTCGCATTCCATGTCGCGGTTGCCAGCGCCACGAACAACGCGCGCTTTCGCACGTTTTTGGAGCATGTCGGGCGTCGAATGATCCCACGCGTAAAGTTTCGGAAGGTGATGGGTGGGCTGGATCCTCTGCCCAGCCGTGACGAGTCTATTTGGGAAGAGCACAGGAGCATTGCCGATGCAATTGCAGCACGCGATCCTGAGCTCGCACGCGACGCAATGCGGAAGCATCTCGTGACCGGCATAAAGCGCTATCGAGCATTAGCTGCTCGCCGCCCTTAGGACATATGACAACACGCGTTGACTTGTATTTTTAGTTGTCATATGACTTTCTCTCGGTACATTACTAGGAGGAAGTCTGTTGTCGCCTAATGAACTGAAAGCCCGCGTGGGTTCTGGCCTTTTGTCGTTCCCCGTTACGCATTTCGATCCGGACTACAAGCTCAACCTCAATAGCTACCGGCGTCACGTTGAATGGTTGTCTGGCTTTGGCGCGGCCGCTCTCTTCTCTGCTGGCGGTACAGGAGAATTCTTCTCTCTTACTCCGCAAGAAGTCGGTCTCGTTACGGAAGCCGCCAAGGATGTCTCAGGAGATGTGCCAATTATCGCGGGTTGCGGCTATGGTACTGCTCTCTCAATAGAGACGGCGCGCATCGTGGAAAAGGTTGGCGCAGACGGCCTTTTGCTGCTGCCCCATTATCTGACCGAAGCTCCACAGGACGGCATCTTCGCCCATGTGAAAGCCGTCTGCGACTCTACGGACCTCGGCGTCATCCTTTACAATCGTGCAAACTCCGTGGCGAACGCCGATACGGTTGCCAGGCTTGCGGACGCTTGCCCGAACCTCATCGGCTTTAAGGACGGAACAGGTAGGGTCGACTTGGTTCGCCATGTCACAGCAAAGCTCGGCGATCGACTTTGCTATATCGGCGGAATGCCGACACATGAACTCTTCGCCGAGGGCTTCAACGGCGTCGGTGTGACGACGTACTCGTCGGCAGTTTTCAATTTCGTCCCGCAACTTGCTATTCGTTTCTACAATGCGATGCGCAGCAACGACAGCGCGACGATGGAGAGCATACTTCACACATTCTTTTTTCCATTCGCGGAGTTGCGAGATCGGAAAGCGGGATATCCGGTTTCCATCATAAAGGCGGGCGTGGATCTGGTTGGATACACGCCGGGTCCGGTCCGGCCGCCATTGGTCGATCTCACCGGAGATGAAAAGGAAATTCTCAGAGGACTTATCGAGGCCGTGTCGGCCTGAGAACGATGATGGTTCGACATGCCTAAAGGGCATTCATATCGAATGGTCACTATTCACTTGGGAGGAGTGCAATGACAATGAGATACAATTTGATGCTGGCAAGCGCCGTAGCCGTCGCCGTTCTGGCCGGCCAAGCCGGTGCTCAGAACACGAACGAGATCAAGATCGTGCTGCCTGAGCAGCCTGCTAATCTTGAGCCTTGTGGCACGATCATCACCAATGTCGGCCAAATTCTAAGCCGTAACGTTGTAGAGCCGCTTACTGTGATCGACGCGGCAACCGGCCAAGCCACTCCTGCACTCGCGACCGAGTGGAGCCAGATCGATCCAAACACCTGGCGTTTCAAGCTGCGTGAAGGCGTCAAGTTTCAGGACGGTGAAGCGTTCAATGCAGCCGCGGTAAAATACTCTATCGAACGCATGACCGGCGGCAAGGTGACTTGCAGCAACATTGCAAAATTCGGCGATTCCAAGCTTACCGTCACGGCAACCGACGAACTGACGATAGAGGTCAAGTCAGACAAGCCGCAGCCGATCCTACCGACACTGCTCAGTGTCGTCATGGTTGTCTCGCCGAAAACACCGGCTGACAAGGCGGTCAATGATCCTGTCGGTACGGGGCCATTCAAGCTGACGAGTTTCTCACCCCAAACTGTGGTTCTTGACGCGTTCGACGGCTATTGGGGCAAGAAGCCCGCGTTTACCAAGGCAAGCTACGTGTGGCGTCAGGAATCATCGATCCGAGCTGCGATGGTAGAGACTGGAGAAGCGGATCTGACGCCTTCGATCGCCATTCAGGATGCGACCACGCCGGAGACTGATTTTGCCTATTTGAACTCGGAAACCACTGCCTTGCGCATCGACACCGGCTTTGCGCCACTCGATGACGTTCGTGTCCGCAAAGCGTTGAACCTTGCCATCGACTGGGATGGACTTGCGCAGCTCTTCGGAGACGACATCAAGCGCGCCTCTCAGATGGCGGTGACCGGCATTAACGGTCATGACGACAAGCTTGCTTCCTGGACTTACGACGCGGCGCAGGCGTCCGCACTGGTGGCAGAGGCGAAGGCAGCAGGCGTGCCGGTCGAGACCGAAATAGAGCTCATCGGCCGCAATGGCATTTATCCGAACGGCTCGGAAGCTATGGAAGCCATGGCGGCGATGTGGCAAGAAGCCGGCCTCAACGTCAAGCTTACCATGCTCGATGTGAACGACTGGCTGCGCTATCTGCAAAAGCCGTTCCCGGAAGGACGCGGACCAAACCTTTTGCAGATGATGCACGACAACAACAAGGGCGATGCTGCCTTCACGATCCCGATCTTCTACACCTCGGCAGGCAGCTACTCGACAGTCAAGGATGCCGCGCTCGACGCCCAAGTCGCCGACGCACTCGCGGCAACTGGCGACGACCGTACGACGAAGTTCAAGGCAATCTTTAACAAAGCGCATGACGAACTCGTGCTGGATATCCCGATGTTCCACATGATCGGTTACACCCGCGTCGGTAAGCGTCTCGACTGGAAGCCGGATATCTCGACCAACAGCGAGATCCCCCTTGCCAATATCGGCCTGAAAAACTGACGGGTCACGCCAGTAAATCGAGCGCCTGACCATGGTGTCTGGCGCTCGCACTCCATCCAGTAAAATCAAGGGTATGCGCGATGTTCGCTTATATAGGGCGGCGAGCTTATCACAGTGTCATCTCGGTGATCGGTCTGCTGACGCTCGTCTTTTTCCTCACGCGGCTTACGGGCGATCCTTCAGCCCTCTACCTGCCTCTCGACTCCAGCCTCGAAGCCCGCCAGGCGTTCGCAAAGTTGAATGGCCTCGACCAGCCTATCTATTTGCAGTTCCTTCAGTACCTAAGCAACCTCTTGTCACTGGATTTCGGTCAATCTCTGCGCCAGAACCGCTCCGCGCTTGAAGTGGCGCTTGAGGCCTTTCCGGCAACGCTGCAACTCGCCCTCATCGCAATGACGCTTTCGACAGGCCTGGCGATTTTTATCGGAGCGATGGCGGCCGCGCGTCCGGGAAGCCTTTTCGACCGTGTCGCCGGAGTCGTGTCGCTGGCGGGTGCCAGCACACCTGATTTCTGGATCGCAATCGTCGGCATCCTTGTTTTCTCTGTTGGACTTGGTCTCTTCCCAACGTCAGGAACTGGAACGGCCCTTCACTGGATCATGCCGATTGCAGTGCTGATGCTGCGTCCATTCGGCCTTCTCGTACAGGTCGTACGCGGCACAATGATTTCGGCACTTGCCTCACCTTACATCAAGACTGCTCATGCCAAAGGCATGAAGCGGCGTAAGATCATCTTCGGTCATGCACTTCGCAATTCGCTCCTGCCGGTCATCACCGTCGCCGGTGACCTTATGACAGGTCTGGTAAACGGTGCAGTCGTGGTTGAAACGATCTTCGGATGGCCTGGCATCGGCAAGCTCATGATCGATTCGATTATCCAGCGCGATTTTGCGGTAGTTCAGTCGACGATCCTGGTAACGGCGATCGCCATCTTCGTCGTCAACATCGCGATCGACCTTCTTTATGTCGCACTCGATCCACGCATCCGCTACTGAGGGAGGACGACCATGACCGATACGACAGTCGTTTCTACAAAGTCGCCCGGGAACCTGCACCAGCTCGCGATCTATCTAACGCGCGACAAGCTGGCACTTTGTGCCGCGATCTTCCTGTTCATTCTTATCGTATGCGTGCTGTTCGGCCCGCTGCTGGTCGGTGATATGGCCGGCAAGCTTGGCCTCAGACAACGCAACCTCGCGCCCTTTTCTCTGGATCAGGGATTCATCTACATTCTAGGCGCGGATACCCTCGGCCGGCCGATACTTGCGAGGCTCATTGTTGGTGCCCAGACGACGCTCGCCATAGCGGCGGCCGCTGTGTGCTGCTCTATGTTTGTGGGTGGCGCTCTTGGATTGATCGCAGGTTATTCGGAACGTTGGTACAGCCACGTCATCTTGCGTCTTGCCGATGTCATCATGAGTTTTCCCTCGCTGCTGCTGGCCTTGATCGTGCTTTATACGCTTGGTCCCAGCATGACGAATTTGGTGATCGTCCTTGCCATCACTCGCATGCCGGTCTTCATCCGAACGGCACGCGCTGAAGTGCTGGAACTGCGCGAGCGTATGTTTGTCAGTGCCGCACTTTCGATGGGTGCAAGCAGCCGTCGCATCCTGTTCCGGCACATTGCGCCGCTGGTGCTGCCGACGCTGGTGACAATCGCTGCGATAGATTTCGCCACCGTCATCCTGGCAGAATCTTCGTTGAGCTTTCTCGGTCTCGGCATCCAGCCGCCGAACTTCACTTGGGGAGCGATGGTTGCGAATGGCCGCGGTTACCTCTCGACCGCGTGGTGGATCGCCTTTTGGCCGGGCCTTGCAATTCTCCTCACTACCTTGTCCTTGAATATACTGGCGAGCTGGGCTCGTACCGTTGCCGATCCCTCCCAACGCTGGCGCCTGCAGTCGCTGCGAAAGGCGCCTCGATGACCCATTCGAAACCTATTCTCACGATCAACAATCTTACCGTCGATTTCTTGTCCGAAGGCGATCCCGTGAGAGCCGTGGACAACGTGTCGTTCAACGTATGTCCTGGCGAGACACTCGTGATCCTTGGCGAAAGCGGCTCTGGCAAGAGCGTCAGCACCGGTACGGTGATGGGGCTGATCGACTGCCCGCCGGGCGATATCGTCGCCGGATCGCTGGTGTTCGACGGCAACGACATCTCGCGTCTTAGCAACGAGCATAGGCGTAAGCTTAACGGCCAGCGCATTGCGATGATCTTTCAGGACCCCTTAGCATACCTCAATCCCGTGTTCACCGTTGGACGACAGATTGCTGAAGTGTTCGAGGCCCATGGGGAGGCCCAGACGGCCACAGTCCGCGATGAGGTTATCCGGTTGCTCGAACGCGTCGGCATACCAGACGCGAAAGACCGTATAGACTACTATCCGCACCAGTTTTCCGGCGGTCAGCGCCAGAGAGTTATGATCGCGATGGCGATCGCGCTAAAACCGGACATACTGATCGCTGACGAACCGACGACTGCCCTCGATGTCAGCGTGCAAGCGCAGATCCTTGAACTGTTGCGTGATCTGCAGCAGGAAACGGGAATGGCGCTGATAATGATCACGCATGATCTCGAGGTGGCGGCCGCGATGGCCGATCGGATCATCGTCATGAATGGCGGGAAGGTCGTGGAAAGCGGAGAGGCGAGGGAGGTATTCACCAATCCCGCGCACGCTTATACGAGGCGGCTAATGGCAGCCGTGCCGCATCTGGAGGACACAAATCGCCCCCAGCGTGAGGCTGTAGGCAAGGAAGTTTTGCTGAAAGTCGAGAACCTCAGCAAGCATTACCTCCTGGGTTCAGGCGCGCTCGCGTCCAAGCAGGAGTTTCGGGCAGTTGACGAGGTATCTTTCGTGCTCCACCGTGGAGAAACGGTAGGTATTGTCGGGGAGTCCGGGTCCGGAAAATCGAGCATAGCGCGCATGCTCCTGCGGCTGAATACACCGACCTCCGGTCGTGCACTCTTTGCAGGAGAGGACATATTCGAACTTGAGGGCAAGGCGCTAAACAGCTTTCGACGTCGTGTACAGATGGTGTTTCAGGACCCGTTTGGCTCGATGAATCCCCGCATGAATGTGCGACAGATCATCTCGGAGCCATGGGCTATCCACAAAGATATCCTCCCACGTGCCCGGTGGAGCGAACGCGTGGTGGAACTTCTGGAACTTGTTGGTTTAAAGGCCGAGCACGTTGATCGATATCCGCACCAGTTTTCCGGTGGTCAGCGTCAACGTATCGCAATAGCGAGAGCTCTCGCGAGCGAGCCCGAACTCATCGTCTGCGACGAGGCCGTTTCAGCTCTCGATGTGTCTATACAGATGCAAGTCATAGAACTTCTGGCCGATCTGCAGCGCACACTCGGGCTCTCATACATCTTCATCACGCATGATCTGCCGATCGTTCGAGCAATTGCAGACCGGATTCTTGTGATGCAGCGTGGAAAAGTGGTGGAAGAGAATGATGCCGTTTCACTGTTCTCTTCACCGAAGCACGACTACACACGCTTGCTTTTAAACGCGACCCCGAAGCCAAAATGGCTCGACCTCCCGTTGTCAGAAACGGTAAGGGGCGCTTGATCCACGCATGTTGCGTCACCAGCCCGGCAAGAGCCGCGGTATCGATTGATATCCGCGGCTTTGCTTTGCTGATCGCTGGAAGATGCGTCTCAGAATTCCTCCCACTCGTTGGCGGCTACAGCGGCATTGCCGGAGAAGGCAGTTGCTACCTTACGGCTCAGGGCACGGGCCGGCGAAGCAACGCGCTTTTCGTGGTGCTCCGAAGAGAGCACTGCCTGGGGCGGCGTATATCCACGTCGGCCGCCTCCACCCGACAGCTTGAACTGCGACAGGAGTTCGTTCAGCGAAGCTGCGTCGCGCGCCATTCCATGGCTTGCGGCAGTCTGTTCCTCGACCATTGCGGCGTTCTTTTGAGTGTCCTGGTCCATCGCGTTGACGGCGGTGTTTATTTGCTGAAGGCCGGACGATTGTTCCTGCGCGCTCTCGACGATTGCGCTGACATTGCGGTTGATCTCCTGGACTTCCGCAACGATCGTTTCCAGTGCGCGGCCGGTATCGCCAACCAGAAGTACGCCGTTCTGGACCTGTTGGTTGGACGCATTGATCAATGTCTTGATCTCTTTCGCAGCATTGGCAGAACGCTGAGCAAGTTCACGCACTTCCTGTGCGACGACCGCAAAACCCTTGCCGGCCTCCCCTGCGCGGGCGGCTTCGACACCGGCGTTCAGAGCGAGAAGGTTGGTCTGGAAGGCAATCTCATCAATCACCCCGATGATGTTGCCGATTTCGCCCGAAGACTTCTCGATCTGCTGCATAGCCCTGACAGCGTTCTGGACGACTTCACCGGACTTCTCGGCGCCCTGGCGGGTGCGGGCAACGAGAGAGCCGGCTTCCTGAGCGCGCTTGGCGGCGTCCTTGACGGTAGTGGTGATTTCTTCGAGCGCTGCTGCGGTCTCTTCCACCGATGCGGCCTGCTGTTCTGTCCGTTTGGCGAGATCATCGGCGGACGACTTGATTTCAGCGGAACCAGCCTCGATGCTGCGCGCATTCTCGGCAACATATTCAAGTGCCGACTGCAGCTTTGACGCAGATGCGTTGAAGTCGTTACGGACGCCGTCGAGCGCTGGCGTAAACGGCGTATCAACGCGGTATGACACGTTGCCTTCGGAAAGCTGGCTGAGCGCTCTGGCAAGGTTCTCTACGGCGAACTTCACGTCGGCAGCTTCTTGGCTTCTCAATGCTTCGCGCTCGACGCGTTCACGTTCAGAAAGACTGAGATTGTCGATTGCCTCCTGCTCAAGGCGAAGACGCTCCAGAGCGTTGTCGCGGAAAATGGCGACAGCCTCGGCCATCATACCAGTCTCGTCTTTGCGGCCCAGGCCATCGATCTCTGCGTCTGTATTGCCGGCAGCAAGCAAAGACATGCGTTCACGAAGGCGCGCCATCGGAGCGGTGACGCCTGTGTGGGCGATCGCCATGGCAATCCCAACAGCGACCACGATACCAATAAGCATTCCGATAAACGCTAGCTGGATCGTTGAGGAAACTTCCGCCGACAGTTGGTCACCGCCGTTCTTGATCATATCCGTCATTGCTCCGTTGTTTGCACCAAACTTGGGAGACAATTCGATGACGATTTTGTCGAGATCGCCTGCAAGCGCAGTAACCTTAGCAGTGTCGCCGGCGGCATGAGCCTTCAACAGAAGGTCGCCGATGGCTGCCAGCTTGTCGATATCGAGGAGAAGTTCTTGCACCGCAGCATGACGGCTAGGAACGAGCCCTGGGACCTGCTCCAGACGACTGCGAGCTCCTGCAAGCTCCTTGCCGAAACGCTCAGAAAGATTTGCAAAAGCCGCCGACTGCGGGGCCTGAGCCAGCGCGCGACTGAGCCAGGTTGTGGCTGTCCAAGTGGCTGCTGCGCCGCGAGGGACAAACGCCGCAGCGGTGCTCTCCTTATGAAGGAAGCTGGAATAGGACTGGTTGGCCGCGCTGAACCGCTGCGTGACAAACAACAGGCCAGCGAGGGAAATGACGCCGAGGATGGCAATTGCCATCAGGAACTTGGTCTTGATCTTCAGATTTTTAAGCATGGAGGACCTTCGCAGGGAAAGGAATGAGCGCAGCGGGGAGAAAGGAGACAGGAGCCGTCGTAGACGGCGCGCATCATGCGCGTAAAAGGATCTGATCGATCTCGGTGTCCTGGCGGGAAGGTAAGAGAGTTCTTATAAGAAAAGATTACGGAGGCTTTGTTGAGTTCTGTTTTTCCGTGATAATACTCTACAGCCTGGTCTTTCGCTCCGCGTTGAACGTCAAATCGGCATAGGTCAGCGCATGATTGGGGCAATTAGAAATGGTTGACCCGCTTATGATGTGGAATGCGATACTCACGATCGACGTGGCGCCGTAGCTCAGACCTCCCGGTGCGCCGATCGCGCCGCATTCATAGAAGGCAGCTGCAAAAACGCCGTAACTCTGCTGAGATAGGAAAACAATGTATGCCAACAGGAACGGTTAAGTGGTTCAGCGCGGCCAAGGGGTTCGGGTTCATCACCCCTGACGATGGCACTGCGGACGTATTCTTGCATGTCTCAAAGGTTGAGGAGGCCAGTCTTCCGACCTTGGAGAACGGCATTGCTCTTCGGTATTCCATTGGCTCGCGGAACGGGAAAGTCTTTGCAGAAGGCCTCTCAGTCATTTCCAAGCCAAAGGCACCTCGACGGGAACCTGAACCGGATAATGCAACTTCAACTTTCGAGACAGAATTCGAGAAGGAGTGGGGTCTTCGACGGCGATAGCGGTCATGGAGCGCTAATGGAGCAGGCCAGCCGTGATTGCCTGTCCAACGATCGTCAATTGCAGGATCGGATTGCCTCGCTCGAACCTCTCCTCTACCAGCTCAAGCTGCTCGAGTCGGTCGACAATTTCCTCAGAAAAAGCTCGCTTCACCAGCGACTTAATTTTCGCGAGCACAACGATCTCTTACACTGAGCGGACGGCCGAATCTAAAAATAGCAAAGCGGATCCTTAGTCTTAGCCGTCTATACCCCAAAGCCGCTGAGTTGTGGGTTGATATCGCATCAAGGCGGGTTAGACTCGCCCTGAGGTGAGCATGGGACTGGCCCTGTAAAAGGCTGGGGCGCCTCTCACGAGGCCGCCCGATTGGTTTTGATGATGGCAGAAATCAGAGCTTGCCCTCTGCCAAGAGCTCGCGGGTCTGTTTGAGCGTAGACAGCAGGGCCGATCTGTATCCCTTGTAGCTATCGAACTGCTCCTGTTCGGCCTGCTCTTCAGGTCCGCCAGGTTCTTTGCCGCGCAGCCCGAGGTAGCAGTAGAATTTCATCTGCAGCGCGCCGGCTTCATCCTCGAACAGTTCGTTGATGATGGCGCCCTCGCGAGGGCCGGTTGCCTGGAAGAACGTCACCTTGCTCTGCGGCTCCAAAGTGATGATTTCCCTGATGTCAGAGCCCGCGATCGTAGCTTCGCGAACGAAATGCGTCGCACTTTGCTCGACGACGTCGCAGCGGGTGCAGAGGCCGGGCGGAAGAAACAGCCGCGCGTCGCGCGCTTTTAGTTCAAGGCCTTTCCAGACTTGCTCTCGGGTGAGCGTGGTTTCGCCTTCAGGATTTACGGGAACAGTGGCGGTTGAATAGATCATGACGGGTGTCCTTGTTTCAAAATGGTGGGGCGGCTTGCATCAAGCAGCCGCTGCGGTTGCCTTGGCAAATTCGCGATAGGAGTGGAGTGGACGTCCGAGGAGTGTCGTCAGATGCTCGACGTCACCGTCTTCGGGCAGCATGCCGTCGGTCAGGAGCCGCTCGCCCATCATGCGCATATCGTAGGCCATCCAGGCAGGCATGAATTGCCTGAGGTTCTGCTCGAAGGCCGCCGTATCGCCGCCGCCGTAGTTGATCTGTCGGCCAAGAACGTCCGACCAGATAGCAGCGATGTCCGTGCCGGTGAGTGTATCAGGACCGACGAGGTTGATGCGATTGGTAGGAAGCGCTTGAGGCGCCTGTTCACGACGCAGCAGTTCGAGGGCGGCGATCTCCGCGATGTCACGCACATCGATCATGGCAAGGCCGTTGTCGCCGACCGGCATCGGGTAGACGCCGTAGCCTGTGATGACGTCCTTGATCGTTACGTCGTTCTGGATGAAGTAGGCCGGGCGTAGGATCGTAGCGGACATGCCCAACTGTTCGATCATCCGTTCCACAGCGAACTTGCCGGCGAAATGCGGAACGTTGACGTAGACATCGGCGTGGATCACCGACTGGTAGACGATCCGTTCGATGCCAGCCGAGCGTGCCAGGTTGAGGGCGATCAGAGCCTGGGTGAATTCGTCCGGTACGACAGCGTTGAGCAAAAAGAGCGTAGTGACGCCTTCGAATGCGCTGCGCAGTGAGTCTACATCTAGGAAGTCGCCCTTCACAACGGCAACGCCGGTCGGGAAGTTCGCCTTGGACGGATCGCGAACGAGCGCACGAACGTCGGCGCCTTTGTTGACAAGGTGCTGGATGACTTGCGCGCCGATATTGCCTGTGGCGCCGGTAACGAGAATGGTCATGGGAGTGTCTCCGGATTTGTTTGCTTGACACCCCGAATATGGATGGTTCACTGATGATCCGATAGATGACTAGTTTGGACACGCCGTCTCATAGGTGGAACAGTCATGGACTTGCTTGCTCTTGCCGATTTCAACCTTGTCGCCCGCCATGGCGGCTTTGGCAAAGCGGCCCGTGCCACCGGACGGCCGAAGGCAACACTGTCGCGACGCGTCACGGAATTGGAAGGCGCACTCCAGCTTCGGCTGTTCGAACGCGGCGCACGCACACTCATGCTCACGGAAGAAGGGCGGGCGCTGTACGAGCGAACCGCCATCCTGCTGACGGAGCTGGACGAGACTGCGGCGATGATCGCTTCCGGTGCGGAAAAGCCCCGTGGCCGATTGCGGATCAGTGCGCCGCTCCTCTTGTCGCAGACCGCCATGGGCAAGATCGCGGCAGGCTTCGCGCTGAAATACCCGGATGTCAGACTTGAGATCACCACGGAAGATCGCGCCGTCGACATGATCGAGGAAGGGTATGACCTTGTCATCCGCGTCAACCCGGCGCCTGACGAAAGCCTTGTCGGTCGAGCTTTTCTGCATGATCGCCTAGTTGTCGTCGCAGGTCCCGATCTCGCCCGACCCCAGGACGGTCAGTTAGTCCCGTGTGTCGTCCGGGGTGGGGGAAGCCAGGAGACCTGGACTGTCATGAACCCCAAAGGGCCTGCTAAGATCAGGGTCGATCCCGTCCTCGTCCTGTCGTCCCTCATCATGGTTCGCGACGCGGTAAGGGCAGGCGTCGGGGCCGCACGCCTGCCGATCTCGCTGGTGAGCCACGATATCGCTGATGGGACATTGCAGCACTTGGGCGACATCGAAAGATCCGAGATCGCGCTCTGGGCGCTCTACCCGTCGCGGCGTCTCCTGAGCGCGCGGGTCTCTGCCTTTCTCGATTTCCTGAAGCAGGCTTTTCCCAAGGGAACACCTGAAGAGCTGGCCGCCTATATCGGCGGGTGAGGGTCGGACGCGTTAAGCCGCCGCAGCAGCAACTGCGCGAGAATACGCCCCAGGCGGCATTCCCACATGCCGATTGAAGGCAACGCTGAATGCGCTTGTCGATCCATAGCCGACGCGCTGGGCGATGTCGGCCATGGGCATATCTTCGCGAAGGAACTCTTTTGCCAGTGCCATGCGCCATCCGGTCGCGTATTCCATTGGCGCGACCCCTACCTCCTTGCGGAAGCGATCGAAGAAGGTCGAACGAGACATGGCAGCCTCCTGGGCAAGCGTTTCCACCGTCATGCTTCGCCCCGGATCTTTGTGGATCCGGCGCAAGGTCGGCGCAAGCAGCCCATCGGCCATGCCACGCAACAGGCCCGGCGGCGCCTTGGCAGTTGCGGCCGATCGTATTGCATCGATGAACAACACTTCGAGCAACCGGTGAAGCACCATTTCGCGCGCGGCACGGTCGGCCCTCGTCTCCTCGTTGATCATGCGGACGAGAGCCATCAGTCGCTCTTCACCATGAACATGGATGACCTCCGGCAGCAGCGATACGAGGAGAGCTTTGTCATCCGAGCCGAAAGCACAATGCCCGACCAGTGCCTTGACCTCCGCCAGTGCTTCCGGGTCGCCAAGGCGAAAGACACCGGGGCTGGTTTCCAGACGTTGGCCAAGTGCGCCGCGTGGTGGCGGCTCCATGCTGCTCATCGTGAAGGAAAAGATCTTCGGAACCAGGACGAAGTCACCCTCAGTGAGCACCATGGGCTCACGACCAGCAATCGTCATCAGGCAACGGCCTTCGGCCACGGCGCAATAGAAGGGGCTTCCGAGCTCCGTGCGCTCAACCAGCCACCGACCGCCGCCCGTCACGAGCTTTGAGATCGACGGACTCGGCTTCAACAAAGAAACGACTTCGGCGACAGGATCAGTCATCAATCCGGACTTTCGCTAAACCCTACTGGACAAACGCATATAGCATGTCCGGATGATCAGGTCCATCTTCAGGCTAGTCAAACGCCAGGAGACAGAACATGCCAAAGATCCTCATCACGGGTTGCTCGTCCGGTTTCGGCCTCGCCATCGCACAGAAATTCTTGAACGCTGGATGGGACGTCGTCGCGACCATGCGCACACCGCGAAACAACCTTCGTCCTTCAGACGGCAGACTCGAAATCCTGCCGCTGGATATCACCAACGCTGACAGCATTGCTGAGGCGGTCGAAGCCGCCGGCACGATCGATGCTCTGGTCAACAATGCCGGCGTCGGCATGCTCAATGTGCTCGAAGGCTCGGAGATGTCGAAGGTGCGCGAACTGTTCGAAACGAATGTTTTCGGTGCGATGGCGATGACAAAAGCTGTCCTCCCGCAGATGCGGGTCCGTCGCTCAGGCGTCATCGTCAATGTCAGCTCCGCCGTCACGATAAGGCCGTTGCCAGCACTTTCGGTCTACAGCGCCAGCAAGGCGGCCCTCAACGCGTTTACGGAAAGCCTCGCGCTCGAGGCGGCTCTGTTCGGCATCCGTGCCAAACTTGTTTTGCCTGGTTCGGCGCCAACGACCGGCTTCGGCAAGAATGCCGTCTCGCGCATGGGCATGGAAATCCCCGAGCCATATACCGCCTTCGTCGACGACTACATGACGAAGCTGCGTTCGGGCACAGAGGTCACGACAGCGGATGCGGTTGCAGAGGCCGTCTGGCGGTCTGTGACAGAGATCGACGCGCCGATGAAGATCCCAGCCGGCACTGATGCGGAAACCTCGTTCCGCGAAGCGGGTCATTTGCTCGCCTGAACATCACTATCCGAAATCCACCTTTGAAGGTTCAGACCCATGAACAATCTGATCAATCTCGCAGAGCATATTCCGACGCCTGAAGCCGCTCTCACCGTGGCCTACACGCCGATCCGTCTTTTGACGCCCGGCCGTCAGCCGCTGGAATTGCGTCTGACCGCACCCGGACACGGCGACAAGCTTCCGATCGTGTTACTGTCGCATGGCTACGGTCCATCCAACTATATTCCGTCTAAGGACGGCTACGCTCCCCTAGTCCAGTTCTGGGCGGAAAGAGGGTTCGTCGTCATCCAGCCGACGCATGCGAGTTCGCGGGTCGGCGGGCTGCCGTCAGATGCACCCGGCGCGCCGTTCTTCTGGCGTGAGCGTGTCGAGGAGATGAAGGCGATCCTGGACCAACTGCCGGAGATCGAGAGACAGGCACCGGCCGTCGCTGGGCGGATGGATCATGCGCGCATCGGCGCGGTGGGCCATTCCTTTGGCGGACACACCGTCGGGCTCCTGCTCGGCGCACAGTTAAATGGTGAGGATTTTTCCGATCCGCGCATCTCGGCGGGCGTTCTCCTGACAACACCGGGACGCGGTGGCAAGGACATGACACCTGAGAGTGCTGCCCGGTTTCCGTTCTTCGATGTCGACTTCTCGACGCTCTCGACGCTCGGCCTCGTCGTTTGCGGTGATATGGACAATCCGCATTTTACCACCCGCGGTCCTGAGTGGCATGCAGATGCATTCCACGATGCACCGGGCGCTAGAGCAATGCTGATGATGCACGGGGTCGGGCATGGTCTTGGCGGGATTGCAGCTCTCGACGCAAAGGAAACAGAGACTGAAGCACCAGACGTGCTGGAAGCGACACGACGGCTTACGCTCGCCTGGCTTCAGACCGCGCTCGGCGCGGACAAAGGCGCTTGGCCGAGAGCTTGCCTCGCACTTAAAGATGAGGCCGCAACGCTTGCGACGGTCAGAGAGAAGCAACTCTAGCCCTGAGAGCGATTGTCTTAGGCATCGTCGGGATTGATCTCGTTTTGCCCGCTATTACCGGGATCGCTCGCGAAACTAGTGGCAACCGCTTGAGGCCGGCGGCCCTCGCGGCTTACGTCGCGGGCACGCTGGTGGGGCTAATCCCTCCTACCTGTTGATCTGGTCGCTCTTCCAGTTCCGCGCTGTTCATGGACCCATCGACGCCGCGCATTGAGTACTTTCATGACTGGCGATTACGCTGCACCACCAATCCACATACGTTAAATCAGTCAATAAGCAAGTTAGCTACGATGTCTGATTGGCAGGCCGCAGGTTAGGATCCCTTCAAGGCGTAAGACTGTAGAAGCCTGTCACCACGACTTGTGGTCGATCGCGCCGTGCATCTGGTGTCGCAGCGCGGCTATACAGAAGCGTAAAAGCCTTGTCGTCACGCGACCGAAAAAGTGTTGAGACCATGTCGTTCGTTCGCTCATCGCTAACCTTGTCCCACCGGGAGCGAAAGTTTGCAGAGGTGATGACAATCTCGGCTACTGGCTGAAGGTCTCCGCCGCCTCCACCACTGATATGGCACATGGGAATACCTTCAGAGACCACAAGTGCGTAGCCGTTCTCCTGACCTGCATCGATGCGCCAGTAGCGGTTCGCGCGGCGCAGCGAGGGCGGCGGCAACAAAGCGTCCGGTAGACTGAAGGTCTCGCGCACGTGTCCGGTAAGTCCGATCACGGCAAGGAATGGTTCGACACCGTCGCTCCAGCTTGCAGGCTCCAGAACCCAGGCCTCACAACCGCGCAATGCGCCTTCCAAGGCTTGGCGAAGAAGAGCCGGGCCCTCCTCATCCTCCGCCAAGACAGGCGCCGTCAAATGGATCAGCGAAGCTAATATGATAATGGCAAAGCGCAAGGCGAAGGATCCTTTCCGGGGAATAAAGGGCGGATGGGCACGGACCTATCCGCTATCGAGATCAATGTTGGGATGATCGGCAATGATGTCCAGGACACTATCGAAATAGGTCTTCCCGCTGCCGCGTTCTAGATCAACCAGCTGCCGGCCGCTCAAGTCGGCATCAAATGTCTTTGGCTGTCGTTGCTTCTCGCTGAGCATTTCATGCGTCGCATCGAAACCGAGGGTATCCCGGCTCATCTCAATGTTCCGCCACACGATCTCGACCGTTCCACCAACGGAGGTGTTGCCATACTGTCCGTAAAGCATGTCGTTGAACGCATCGAGGCTGTGTCGAAGTGACCATGTTTCGTTCTTCATGAACACCCGGTTGATCTCGTCGCAGAAGGACGGGATGTCGTGTATACTCTTACCCAGAATGATCAATCTCTTGGACAAAGCCGACCTATGCACATTACTTCCAGCTCGTGTAGTCTTCAGCGACGCAGCCGAATGGCGCACGATCCTCTCCGAAGCGCTTCTTCAGCTGGGCGCACCCCCAGTCGTTCAACGTCTTCGGCATCAGGTTGTTGATGTCCATGCCTGGCGACTGGAACTGAGTAGCGGAGCTCGTGACATACCAGAGCCAGAACGGGGGTGCGGACGAAAACTTGGACCACCAGGAGGTAGTTCATGTATTCCTACGCAGACAGACTTCGAGCAGTTGAACTCTATATCCGGCTTGGCAAGCGGCTTAACGCGACCATTCGCCAGCTGGGATATCCCACCAAAAATGCGCTGAGGGGCTGGTACCGTGAGTACCTACAGCATCTCGACCTGCGTACTCAGCCGGTAGCGCGAGCGCCAAAATATTCCGAGGCCCAGAAGAAGGCGGCTCTTGAGCACTTTCGCACCCATGATCGTTGCATCTCTGCGACGATGAGGGCACTTGGCTATCCCGGACGAGGGACACTGACCGCATGGGTCCGGGAGGCATTTCCCGAGACGCGAACATCGTTGGTCGGGCGATCGTGGCACCCTGGCTATTCCGACGAGGTCCGGCAAGCGGGGGTCATCGGACTATGCAGTGGAGAGGAAAGCGCTCAACAGGTCGCTGACCGGCTGGGCGTCTCGCGGCCTACATTGTACAGCTGGAAGGACCAGCTTCTCGGTCATAAGGCCCCATCATCATGAAACGCCGCAAAGCAAATTCCAAGGTGCCTGAACGTGAGGAGCTCGAACGACAGCTTGAAGCTCTCCAGCGTGATGTTCGCCAGTTGCAACTCGAGCATGATCTCCTGAAGAAGGCCAACGAACTCATTAAAAAAGACCTGGGCGTCGATCTGCAGATCCTGAGTAATCGGGAGAAGACACAGCTGATTGACGCCCTTAAGGAAGATTATCGCTTGCCAGAACTACTCGCCCAGCTGCGAATTGCCCGAAGCTCCTATTTTTACCATCGCACGCGTATTTGTCTGGCAGACAAGTATGAGGCCGTCCGGCACAGCCTTGCGGAAATCTTTGAAGAGAACCGTCGTTGCTATGGCTATCGCAGACTACAGGCGTCGCTGGCCAGGCAGAGCGTAACAATCTCGGAAAAGGTTGTGCAGCGGTTGATGAAGCAGGAGCAGTTGGTCGTCGCCAGACCGCGTCGACGGCGTTTTGGATCATATTTGGGAGAAATCAGTCCGGCACCCGAAAACCTGATCAATCGGGACTTCCATGCAGAAGCGCCGATTGTGAAATGGCTGACAGACATTGACCTGAGACCCTAAACTTCCGCCAGATTTTGGTAGAGTCCGTCACATCAAGGAGACGGACGAATGAAGCGTTCACGGTTCACGGAAGAACAGATCATCGGGATATTGAAGGAGCAGGAGGCGGGTGCGAAGACAGTTGACGTCTGCCGCAAGCACGGCATCTCGGACGCAACCTTCTACAAATACAAGGCGAAGTATGGCGGCATGGACGTGTCCGATGCCCGCAAGCTGAAGGCGCTCGAGGACGAGAACGCCAAGCTGAAGAAGCTCTTGGCCGAGGCCATGCTGGACAATGCGATCCTGAAGGATGTCGCGTCAAAAAAATGGTGACGCCCGATGTGAAGCGGGATGTGGTGGCTCATGTCTGTGCGCAGCATGGGGTGAGCCAGCGTCGGGCGTGCGAGGTTCTGTCGTTAGATCGGTCGAGCATGCGATACCGCAGCGTGCGGCCTGACGATGCGACTATTCGGGAGGCAATGAAGAAAGTGGCGTCGGAGCGCCGACGCTTCGGTTATCGCCGCATCCACGTGATGCTCGACCGTCAGGGGATCGTCATGAACCTGAAGAAGCTTCGACGTCTCTATCGGGAGGAGAAGCTGACGGTGCGCAAGCGCGGCGGCCGAAAGCGGGCCTTGGGGACAAGACGCCCCCTGGCTCTGCCGTCACGCCCCAACGAGCGCTGGAGTTTGGACTTCATCAGCGATGCCTTCACCGACGGTCGCCGCTTCCGGGTGCTGGCGGTTGTCGACGACTTCACCCGCGAATGCCTGTGCCTGGTCGCCGACACATCTCTGCCGGGCGCTCGGCTTGCCCGCGAGTTGGACACCCTTATCGTCAGACGGGGGAAGCCGAAGACGATTGTCTCGGACAACGGCACGGAGATGACCAGCATGGCCATCCTCAAATGGTGCCAGGAGACAAAGGTCGAATGGCACTACATCGCCCCCGGCAAGCCGATGCAAAACGGCTTCGTCGAAAGCTTCAACGGCAGCTTCCGTGACGAGTGCCTCAACGAGACCCTGTTCTCGTCACTCACCCAGGCCCGCGCCGCCATCACCGCATGGAAGGAGGATTACAACAGGAACAGACCCCACTCGTCGCTGGGCAACATCACACCCAGAGAGTTCGCAATGAAAATGGCTATGGAAAAACAGGCCGCATGAGGCCAGATTGAAAACCCAAGACTCTCTCGAAAACTGGAGGGGAGTTGGGTCTCAGGTCAATCTTAAAACGGAACTCTTCTATCCACGCGATTGGAAGGCCATCACAATCGAACAGTTCGTCGCCGAGGTAGATGCTTATATTCGCTGGTACAATGAGAAACGTATCAAGATATCGTTGGGATCGCTCAGCCGGGTCGAGTATCGTCAGAGCCTCGGCCTGAACTTATAAAGCAGTCCAACTTTTTATCCGCACCCCCTATAAGGCTGCGCCGGGTCAGCTCTCAGTGGAAATCAACAACGTGGCCTTTGTCATCGACGTCTTCGCTCGTCGCATCGTCGGCTGGCGGGCAAGCCGGACAGCACATGCGAGCTTCGTCCTCGATGCGCTGGAGCAGGCACTTCATGATCGGCGTCCCGCTCATGGCAACGGCCTCGTGCATCACTCGGATCGCGGCGTT
This sequence comes from Velazquezella soli, assembly GCF_977018685.1. NCBI lineage: Bacteria > Pseudomonadati > Pseudomonadota > Alphaproteobacteria > Hyphomicrobiales > Rhizobiaceae > Velazquezella > Velazquezella soli. The sequence goes on along the minus strand of NZ_CDRNXF010000002.1, from coordinate 58,010 downwards.
CAATACGTGTCCATTCGGTATTCCGAGCGATTGGCAGAAGCTGGCATCGAGCCGTCTGTCGGAAGCGTCGGCGACAGTTACGACAACGCCCTCGCTGAGACGATCAACGGACTCTACAAGGCCGAAGTCATTCATCGACGTGGACCATGGCGCAGCTTCGAGGCGGTGGAATTCGCCACCTTGGAATGGGTCGATTGGTTCAATCATCGACGGCTTCTGGAGCCTATCGGGAATATACCGCCAGCCGAAGCCGAGGACCGGTATTACGCCATGCTGGACGAACCAGCCATGGCCGCATAACTTAAACGAAACGGCCTCCGGCAGACCCGGTGCGGTTCAAGACGTTCAAGCGCTGAGATCGCTTACCAGACGAAACCAGAATAGTAGCGGATCTAGGGCTGCTCAATCGCTTGCTTTAAAGTCGCCAAGATCTGAGAGACCGCGGTGTTTTGCAATCGCATTATCAAGTGCCTGCTTAGTGTTATGGCCCTCGCGATACAGATTGATAATAATTGCAGCGGCCAATTCTGCCTCTGCGCTATCCTTGGTAACTTTGTGGGCGTCCACCCATTCCTTGAATGCCTCGTCGATGACGGACAATTCCACTGGACCAAACGTTGCTTCTAGGAATGCGCGCATAACCTTCCCCTTTATGCCGGTGCTTATATAAGAGAAATTTTATGACAGATGCAATACTACACTTTTGATGAGCACGGTCCGTGCCAGAACCGAGCTGTCGTCGAGACGGCATTGTCCCGATATGATTACAATTTCGATGGGAGACCACCGGTCGCTTATCGCCGCAGCATGCCTGCAACTGTGGGATCCGACACGCGCGCCGTTGATCCCAACCACGCCGTGCCGGTCAACGTCGACGAAAGTCTGCGCGCCATAATAAATTAACAAGTCGAGTTCTAATGAGCGGCTAAGCTTACGAGACTTGACGGATAGCGCCGAAGAGTTTCGCGTATTCACGCTCAGGCAGTCCGTAAGCCACTCCAGCAAACTCTTCTAAAACGACCCTGTCGCGAACGGTTATCGCACCCCTCGATGACGACAAAACACGTCGCCCCTCGAGTATATGCAAGGTTGTTGTAACGCTTTGACGGCGAATCGTCAGCAAGTTTGATAGCAACTTGTGGGTGAGAGGTATGGTATCGCCTTCGATCCGGTCGTGACACATCAAAATCCATCGAGCGAGGCGTTGATCGATCGTGTAACGGGCGTTTGATAGTGCAGTATGAGCAGATTGAACGAGAACCGTATGAACGTAACGGCTCAGCAGTGTGCGAAGTGTGGGGCTGTCGTCACATGCTGCATGAAGTCGTGCATTCAGTATCCTATGCCCCGTCCCGCCTAACTGCATTAAAACTGTGAATGGATCAATCTGAACGCCGAGAAAACTTCCAGTTGGGGCCATTCCCTCATGACCAAACAAGCTGGTTTCTGCAGCGCGATCGGTAGCGTGAAGAATGATGGAGCCAATTCCGCTTTCTAGAAAGTACGTGTAATCAGAAGGCCTATCGGGCGAAGAGATAGTAAATTGGATGGGAAGGTGAACGGCCTCTAAGAAAGGGCTCAACCGGTCGAAATCCGCTTTCGATAACAGCGACAGGAGGCGATTCCTGAAATTGGACTGAACAGACGTGGGCATTGCTCTCCCTGAGAAGTAAGAGCAATCGGGTCTTGAGCGCTCCAGCGCGTACCGTGTGGATCACGCGAGCCCCTAGTCTCCGTAACAGCCCGCAATAAGTTCCCTTCGCCGAGAAATTGCAACCCATAGCAAAGATCTCGCGCGATAACGGACAACTAAGCGGAGATCGATTCAACATGAGAAAATGCCCGAATACGGTGTTCCAGCCTAGAAAATCGACGGACATTCAAATTTTATGTCCGGTATCGTGCATTTCTGAGGATGTCGTCTTGTGCAAACGCGTCGTTACGGGCACGCTTTTGTTTGATCAAAACATCGCTGACATGCGGAAGTGATCATTGCCTGAAGGTAACCTATGCTGGAGAGTGCTATGCTCATGAAGACCCCTGATGATGAAGCTCTGGCAAAAGCGGCGCGTCTTCTTGACGTAATGTCGAACGAAAAACGACTTCAGATCCTGTCGCTTATCGTCAAAAACGAGCTTTCCGTGGGCCCTTTGGCGAAGCAGCTAGGATTGAGCCAGTCGGCGATGTCGCAGCACCTTCATAAACTTAGGGTTGCCAAACTGGTCCATTTTCGCCGTGATGCGCAGACCATTTACTATTCGTGCGAGTCGAAGGATGTCGCGAGGGTTCTCGATGTCCTGGAAGAAATATTTGTGACGCCCTCGAACCATTCACGTACTGCCGTTTGAAGATTATCCAATACGGAGGGATGGGCGACAATATTAGAGACACCTAAAATACACGAGGCGGTCTCAAAACGAGGGAGGAACAAAGATTGTACGATCGGTGATTAAATTCACCGTCTCGCAATGTTTACAGGTTCGCATTTTTCCAGCCACAGCTACTCGCGGAACTCCACGGGTTCATTGGGCACTGTACGCGGTGGTGTGGGGTTGGTAGTCATAGAATGGCTACCCTCTTTGGGGCACTTTCGGGGGCTGAAAGCGTCGCTTTCAGCTCCTTGGTTCAATATTCAGGATGGAAGAGCTTTAGGAACTACCACAACCTCAAATATCGGCCTTCATCGATTTCTGAGTAATGTCACGCTGCAGAGGCCTAGCTAGCCGCGACACTGTGTGCGCACAAACTCTTCAGGTATTCTGTGTTCCAATGGACGCGCGAAAATTAGCCCTAACCTTCTTCGCATCTCATGACAATTTGAGATCCATGGATCGTGCAGTAAATCTTGTGCTGGCAACCGGGTCGTAGTTGGCCTAGGAAAGACCTATGCAAGAACAGGACGACCATATTCATCCGGAGGCGGCAGTCGCTCCCGGCTACCTGGCCAATCACGCTGCCCGTGTGTTCAACAGGCTGGTAGATACGGCCTTGCGCCCATACGGGCTTTCGCTTTCTCTGATTGGCCCGATCATGCTCCTTTCCTGGAAAGGACCGATGCTCCAGCGCGACCTTGTGCGTTCCTCCGCAGTCAAGCAGCCGGCGATGGTCGCGCTCCTCGACAAGCTGGAAGCGCTGACGCTGATCCGCCGGTCGCCCTCGTCAATCGATCGCAGGGCGGCAATGGTCGAATTGACGAGCCAAGGGCAAGAGGCAGCCCGGCGGGGACGCGACGCGCTACTAGCTGCAAATGCTAGGGGGCTGGAAGGCTTTTCATCCGAGGAGGCAATGTCAATGGTTCGCCTTTTCCAGCGACTGATCGATAATTTCGAGCGCTGACGGCGGAACAAATATATCACGAGTGATGTTCTTTACGGAAAGGAGATCATCGCATGTCCCGTCGCATCCTCATCACCGGCGCAAGCGTCGCCGGCAATACAGCCGCTTGGTGGCTAGGCCATTACGGCTTCGACGTAACAGTCGTCGAAAGCACCCCAGAGTTTCGAGACGGTGGGCAGAATATTGACATCCGGGGTGTGGGCCGTGAAGTGCTGCGCCGGATGGATTTGGAACAGGCAGCCCTCGATCGCGGAACAGGGGAAGAGGGGACTGTCTGGATCGATGAGCAGGGCGGAGAGGTCGCCAAATTTCTCACTGCCGATTTCGGTAGCGATGGCCCAACGGCGGAGATGGAAATCCTACGTGGGGATCTTGCTCGCCTCCTGTACGAGTCAGCCCGCAACTACGCGACGTTTCGTTTCGGCGATCGCATCGATCGCATCGATCCCATCGAAGAGGGCGCAGAGGCGGTCTCGGTTGCCTTCTCGAGCGGGCAGACCGAACAATATGACGCGGTCGTCATCGCGGAGGGCGTAGGCTCATCGACACGCGAGCTGGTTTTCCCTCAGGAGAACGAACCGCGATGGATGGATCTCACCATCGCCTATTTCACCATACCGCGACAGGCCGACGACGACCAGATGTGGCGCTGGTACAATGCGACGGATGGCAGAAGCATATCGCTGCGGCCCGACACGCATGGAACGACGCGGGCCATGCTGTCGCTCCAGCAGCCACCGAACGGCGAGCAGGACTGGACCGTCGAGCAGCAGAAGGCCTATCTCCGCGAGCGATTTGACGATTCCGGCTGGCAGGCGCATCGGGTGCTGGCCGGCTTGGAGGAGACCGAAGATTTCTACTTCGACGTGCTGCGGCAGGTGCGCATGGATCGGTGGTCGAAGAGGCGCGTAGTGCTTACCGGCGACGCGGCCTGGTGCGCAACACCGGTTGCGGGGATAGGAGCTACACTCGCTGTGACAGGCGGCTATGTGATTGCCAGCGAGCTGCGGCGGAACGGCGATATTAGGCAAGCGTTCTCTGCCTATGAAGAGGCGATGCGGCCAATGGTCGAGAAAGGGCAGGGCGTACCAAAGATTGCTCCCCGCATGATGAACCCGCACAGCCGGCTCGGCATCAACCTGCTGCATAACGCCCTCCGCATAGCGAGCAAGCCGGCTATTCGCGGTCTTGCCACCAAATTGTTTGCAAGTGAACCGGATGGACCTGATCTTTCGCGATATGAGAAGTTGCCTTTGCACCAACGACCTCATCCAAGTGGACCTTGAGGTTTAGGTCGGAATCCCCTTGGAGCGGGGGGCATTTTCAAATGCAGGGTTAGATTGGTGCCGTTCGGCGCCTATCTTTAAGAGGTTGCTTCAAGCCAAAGCTGGCTGCTGCTTGTTGATAGGTTGCAACCGATGCCGTCTTGGGCTCGTGATCACACCGAACGGCTGAAACGGGGAGGTTTTTGGACATCATGGCGCGGGGAGATGCCAAACTTGCGCTTGTACTCCCTGCTAAACTGCGATGCACTCATATATCCGACGACGTGCGCCGTCTCGGCAATCGAGCCGCGTTCACCCATCAGCATGTCGCGCGCTTTGAGAAGCCGGAGGTGTTTCGCATACTCAAGCGGACCGTGCCCGGTGATCATTTTGAAGTGGCGGTGAAACGAAGTCACGCTCATCCCCACGGCCCGCGCGAGCGAGGCTATATCGGGCAGCGGGTCGTCGGTTCGTTTGAGCAGAGCAACGGCCTTCAGGATCTCGGTCATTCTGCGTCCTCCTGAATTAAGTTGACGCACGGTGTCGCCAAATCGACCGGTTAGCAGACGATAGTGGATTTCCTCGACCACCAGGGGGCCTAATATCGGCGGCTCCCCGTGTCGATGGCACATGCCCAACAAACGGCTTATCGGCTCCAGCAAGTCTTGTTCCAGTTGCCCGATGGCTATCGTAGGTGCCTGTTTCGCCGGAAAGCTGGGAAGAATGGAAAGCATTTCACCGATCTTCGCTGAGCTGAGTTCCAGTCCGACGCCGAGATAGGGAGCGCTCTCTACTCCGGTCGTAAAGGGCACCCCCACAGACGAGAGAGCGAACATACCAGGCGTCATGCGTGCATGCCGGGTTGCAAATGTCATGGTCTTGGAACCGCGTAACACAACGTAAAGCCTCGGCTCGAACATTGCGGGTTCGGAGGACGTAGCGGTCGCACTATGCCATAGGCCCAGTCCAGAAACCATCAGCTTAGTGATTGCGCAGCCCTCCCCCGGTTCAACGAGTGGATCCGCAAGAGCGCTTAGTTCCGCAATCTTCGATTCCATTTCCATCCGCCAACAGGACCATTTTTGGAAGAATCAGGCAAGACATTGCGTTGATCGCCCATGTCGAAGGACTGTGTGAATTGTATCTTCCTCCATGGTATAGGAGGATCGGATTTATGAGCAATAAGCGCGTAGCGTTGATCACGGGTGCGAACAAGGGGATCGGTTTTGCTATCGCGAGGCAACTCGGCGAACGGGATCATGCCGTTATCGTGGGATGCCGTGACCTAGAGCGCGGCGAGCAAGCCGCGATCGAACTTCGGGGGGCTGGCATCGAGGCGCGCTCTCTTCTTCTGGATGTGACGTTGGATGATAGCGTGACGGAAGCGATGAAAGACGTTGAGCTTCGTGAAGGTCGGCTCGACGTCCTCGTTAACAACGCGGGCATGCATTTCGGTCCGCCCCCGGCAGCCTCGGAAGAATCAATCGACCAGATCCGACAGATTTTCGAAATCAACGTATTTGGTGCGTTACGTGTCACCCAAACGTTCCTGCCGCTGTTGCGCGAGTCGGACGCCGCCAGAATCGTGATGATGAGCAGCGGTCTCGGTTCTCTCGACATGACACTGGACATGCGTAGTGAAAACTGGGGCGTCGGCTTTGCTGGCTACTGCGCATCCAAGACAGCGCTGAATATGTTGACGATCAAACTTGCCAAAGAACTGGATCGCGAAGGGATAAAAGTGAACGCGGCCGACCCAGGCCTTACTTCGACCGACCTGACCGGGAACGGGCCAGGTCACTCTGCCGCAATGGGTGCGCGTACACCCGTAGCGTTGGCTACGTTGAGCCCCTTCGGTCCCACAGCCGGCTTCTTTGCCTGTGCGCCATCCGGCGACTTGGTAAGGCAGCCCTTGTGATCATCATGCCATCGGTCTTGGAGGAGCGGGCCACCATGGCTTTGGCTGACGGCATTTATGGATAATCCAGCGGATCTCCCAGAAGACCACCTCTTTCACTTCCGATGGCTTCCAGACACGTCAGTTTGACACCTTGAGGCAGGCCCGGCGCGGTGTACGAGACCTAGAACCTGCCCGAGCCGCTCCTGCCACCTGAGCACTTCCGACGCGGCAACCGCTACTGGCGGATCAATGCCGGACCCAACGAGGATTACGCGCTGGTGGTCTCGCGCGACATCCCGATGTGCCACATCACGGGCGGCGGCGGGGTCGACTTCCAGCCAGCGGCCGAAGCCATGGCCGCCTCGCCGGACTTCTCTGATCGCTGGGAGCGCATCGGCGAGGAGCGCCAAGAGGGATGGTCTCGACCTTCTTTCGACTGCGCGAGGAGCCAAAGCTGGCGCTGGTCCTCAGCCGTGCCGACGTGACCGCGCCCAGGTGATCGCGACGGCGACCTACGACCTTGGTCGCTGAGGCGACGCAGGTTCGTCGGGCCAGCGTGGTGGAAATGGCAACACAAGAACATCACCACCCGGCGGGATCGGTCCCAAATGGCGCAGCACACGGTCATAGTAGCCAATGCGAGTAGCAAACGTGAGCATATGCTCGCATCTTCCTATGCGTCAATCAACAACGCAAGGACGCATCATGGATACCCAACCCACCCAGTTCGAAGCCGCCCTCACCACATTCTTCATGGTCAAAACCTCGCCGGAATGGCTGGGTTTTACGTTCGAAACCCGACTGGCACACGCCCGCGAGACCTTCCAACCCATCCTTGATGACTTCAAAGATCGAGTTCGGCTCAATTGGTATGACGTTGAGTTCTACACGGCCAAAATCAGCGATATCTGGATGATAGAGTCAAAGGATCATCACAGCTACCAACTCTTCTGCGAGAAGCTACACGAGACGCCGTTCTGGGACCGCTTCTTCCTCGTTCAGGACATATTTCCGGGTGAGCTGAACGCCTGGGCGAAGAATTATGAGGTCGAAGCCCTTCAATCATAGAAAGATCGACTATGTAGCCGCACTCCGTTGTGCTCCCCGCTCACCGCCGTTCGCGGTTAGAGCGGAGCAGCCTCCTCATGCTCCTAGCGTGACGAGGGGATCCCTGGATTTGATCGTTTTCTGGAAAGGGCCTTTGATTCATGAATTGTTTGCTACCCACTGGCGCGAAGCTAAGAGGCGCGGCCCCGCTCCCTCTGACCCTAATTTGTCCTCCGGATTACGGAGTGGGCAATCGGCCAACGACAAGCAGCCGCAACCGATGCAGCGGTCCATCTGGTCCCGCAATTGCGTAAGCTTTTCGATTCGCTCGTTAAGCTCCGATCGCCATGAAACCGTCAGCGTTTGCCACTCTGCTGAGGTGATAGGCTTATTCGTAGGCAGCGAATCAAGATGCTCTTTAACCATCGCTAGCGGAATGCCTGCACGTTGCGCGATACGGATTACCGCGATGCGGCGAAGCACGCCCCGGGGATAACGACGCTGGTTTCCACCAGTCCTCCAAGATTGGATCAGACCTTTCATTTCGTAGAAGTGCAAGGTTGAAACCGGCACGCCGCTGCGGCGGGACACTTCTCCGACAGACAGATCGGTAGGCTTCATGTGTCGCCCCCGTGCATCGGTGGTTGCATGCGGCTTGTGGCCAACAGACTATCAAAAGTCTCTGAGTGTGCTTGACCTCAACCATAGTTGAGGTTGTAGCTATTGGTTCCAGTGTGTCAACTATCACCTCGGGCACACGCATAGGTGAAGCGTTTAAAGGAAAGTTTATGAAAGCCTGGTACAAAGAGTCGCTTGATAGTCCCCTGCGCTGTGAGGATCGCCCTGATCCATCTCTTCGCCCTGGCAGCGTTGTCGTTGACGTACTGGCCGTCCATGTTCCGGCTTACCTGACCGCTATGGTCGATAGCACGGAGATCCCATTGCCAGTGCCGCTAATCCTTGGAGCGGGTGGCGTTGGCGTGGTGAGAGAAATTGCGGATGATGTTTACTCGTTCTCTCGCGGTGATCTGGTGGTGCTCGACAGCCTTGTCGAAAGCGGCGATCGTGAGTTCCCGGAAGATGTCCTGATGGGATTAGGAGAAATCGGCGGCAGGGGCATCGAAACCAAAGCTGTCGAGGTAATGCGTGATCAGTGGCGTCACGGAACAATGGCTCAAAAAGTGGTGATGCCCGCCGCAGCCGTCACTCGCCTGCCTGGAGACGTGCCACATGGCGACACCGCTCGGTTGGCGTTCCTTACATGGTTAGGAATAGCTGGTGAGGGCGTTATCCAGTCCGGGCAGCGTCCCGGCGATGTCGTCGCCGTTCTCGGGGCGACGGGGCAGATGGGCGGCGCGGCCGTACTGGTGGCACTGGCCCGCGGCGCTTCGCGGGTCATTGCCGTGGGTCGCAACGAGGCAGCGCTGCAGCGCCTGGCTGATCTTGATGCCCGTGTGTCAACTGTTCGCCTCTCCGGCGATATCGCTGCAGACACCGATGCGATCGCTGCGATTGCACCACCGCATGTCGTCATCGACGCCGCCGGGAAGGTCGAAAACGCCGATGCCTTTCTTGCCGCACTTGGCTCCTTACGCGATGAAGGCACCATCATCATGATGGGAGGGACACGCTGTGATGTGCCGATTTCTTATGGTGATGTCCTGCGTCGCCGCCTAACTATCAAGGGTTCGCGGATGTATCGTTCCCAGACGATGGCCGAAATATGGCGACTGGTTGAAGCCGGACTTGTCGACCTTAACAAGGTCGAAGTGCAAACCGTCGATATAGTTGATCCCAAAGCAGCCATCGATCAGGCGGCACGCTCCAGCGGCTTGAGCATCGTCGCTCTCGTGCCCTGAATGATAGGGAAGGGGGCGGCTATGATTGGCCGCCTCCTTGTGTTTCATTGGCCTTGTAACGTCCTCGTGGCCAAGACCAAGCGACTTCGTCCTGTTGACAAAGTATGGCAACCATATTTTTTTGCGGCGACCAGGGCGAGGAAGCCATCGAAACATTTTTAGGTCTTGTCATATCGGGTAGCAACACGACGGAACTGCGTGATCCGATCGAACATCCGCTCGATTCGATTTCGCGAGATCGCCGGAAGTGATCAAGAGAATTTACTCGACGATAGTGTCATTCCTCTAGCCAGGTCTGTTTCTCGCCGTACAGTTAACAGTCGTTGAACGGGGGTTTGAGGTACAGCCAAGCCCAAAAGAATTGAAACACAGCTGTTTGTTTTCTCTAGCGGAATCAAGACGCTGGTTGAGCTCAGCGTACCGACATACGATCGACCGTCTGTGAAAACTCAGCTCATACGACACATTGCGTTCGAGACGCAATATATCCTGGCCAAACAGGATCTTCGGTTGAACGTGCTAATACGGTGACTGCAATGCCTCGTAACGTCTAGGTAGCAGATTTGAATGGAGTACAAGTGTAATACTTGGCGATGGAACAGAACGGTCCGCTGATGAACGACGCGTTCAATTTTTTCGCCCATGAAGGCGAGCTTGCCCATCTTATCGCGTCTTTTGACTGGGGCTCCACGTCTGTTGGAACGGTCGAGACGTGGCCGCAAACGATCCGCACGGTTGTTGCGCTGATGCTTCTGTCGTCGGTTCTTGACCCTCTGGTACGACGATGGCGTGATGATCCATAACGACGCGTATTCGGTTTTCGCCGGTGGGCGGCATCCGCAGCTCCTGGGCTCAAAGGTCCGTGAAGGATGGCCAGAGGTCGCCGACTTCAACGACAACGTCATGAATGTCGTCCTCTCCGGCCGCACCCTTGCGTACACTGACTAAGAGCTAACCCTGCATAGGACTGGTCGGCCCGAGCAGGTCTGGATGAATCTCGACTACTCGCCCATCATCGACAAGAGCGGTAGGCCTTGTGGGGTCATGGCGGTGGTAGTGGAAACTACGGACAAGGTGAAGGCCGAGGTACGGCTCCGTGGGGAGCAGGCCCGCCTGATGCGGATGTTCGAGCAGGCCCCCGGCTTCATGGCGCTGCTTGCGGGACCGGAGCACACCTTCGAGATGGCGAACGACTCTTATTTGCGCTTCATCGGCAAAAAACGTGACGCGGTCATCGGCGAGAAGCTTATGAAGGCGCTGCCGGAATTGAAGCGGCAGGGCTACCGGGAGCATCTCGACGACGTCCTGGAGACGGCGTCCCCGTACCATGGTCGCGGCTCCGTCGTGCGGCTGGAGCGCGACGGGGTGATGGAGAACCGGATCGTCGACTTCGTCTTCCAGCCGGTAGTGGCGAACGAAGGTCATGCGGTTGGCATCTTCATCCAAGGCCACGACGTGACTGAACAACATGCCGCCGCGAATGCCCTGCGTCGCGAGACGCGGCTTCTTGGCGTCCTCAACAAGCTCGGGAGCTACATCGCCGCCGAGCTTGACCTGAAAAGCTGGTCGAAAAGGTGACAGAAGCAGGCGTTGCTCTGACGGGCGCTCAGTTTGGCGCCTTCATCTACAACGTCCTCAAGGAGAAGGGTGAAGCTATGTGCTCTACTTTCTCGCTGGTGTGCCACGTGAGCACTTCTCAAAATTCCCTATCCCGCTCAACACCGAGAATTTTTGGCCGACCTTCAACGGCGAGGGCGTCGTCCGCTCCGACGACATAGCCAAGGATCCTCATTATGGAAAAAAGTGATCCACATCGCGGTATTCCGGCGGGCCACCTGCCGGTCTGCACCTATCTTGCCGTTCGAGTCCGCTCCCGTTCCGGCGAAGTGATCGGCGGGCTTCAACAAGCATCAGAGCGCAGGACGGAGTTTTTCCACGAAAGGAGCAGGGTTCCAGCGTGACATAAGCAGTTACACCGTCCAAGCGACAATCGGTCTGGCTGAGTGCGTGAGCTTCGGCGTGAAACTGGCCCCGCGCGTGGGTGTAGCCTTCTCAATACCGCGCCTCCACGCACCAAAACGCAACCGACGGGTGGATTAGGAAGACAGGCCGGGAGAGCTTGTTGCGAAACGAGCAAGGCTTGCTTCATGAAGCGGTCGTCGGCGCTTTTGCTTTGAGCACGAAAAGTCATTCCTCAGCCCCTCAGCCAGATCTTGGGCCACGGACTCCCAGTACTGATCAACTTGATATGGCGTCCTTAGGTACAATGCTGGAATCCCGGTATGGTGTCCGCTCAGCTAGTCTCACGCCGGTCAGTATCTGCAGTCTACGGTGACGACGGTCCGCATCGTATTCATCAGGCTCAAAAGAATGAAGGACAGCGATGGACATGCGGTCCCCACGCCCTAGATTTTATCTTCGTTATCCAGGGAGGAGAACATGCAAAAATTGTATTGGGAGAAACCGGTAACCGTAGCGATACCTGGTGTAGGCCTGCAGAACGTAGGGGGTCCTTTTGAAGCTCTGGCCCTTCTCACGGAAGGCTGGCCCACGATGGCTGGACGTCATTTCATCCGGGCACGTCTGACATGCAAGGCGGCTCTCGCTAATCGAGCAACGCTCGAACAAGCGCGACGCGAATTTGAAAAAGCATCACAGGAAGCAAACCGTTTCCTGAGCTAGAACGATGGTGCGGCTGGTGGCAATGTCGTCATTTTCAGTGTAGCCCATATTTACGGACCGGTCTGCCAGGAAACGCAGATAAGGCCGGCGCTCGCCCGGCTCCTTACCCGTGGAGGCGGCGCTCCAAAACCCGGCTGCCAGCGTCGTGAGGTCGGAGCCATATGATGTCGACACTGCAAGCCTGCTTGATAGCTGCGCTCTTGATCTTGACCGGATTATGGAAGTTAAGCCGAACTTCCTCGATGAGGATCCCGATCACGAGAACGACGACCATATCACCAGCTTTCCCGCTTGTGGAGCGAGAGCCGATGGACCCTGACAACTTCATCAACTGGATGCAGTCCACTGTCCATGAATCCGGGCAGATGCCTTACAGATTAAAGGCATCATTTCCTTTGCGGGAGACAACGATCGCTTTGTCGTTCAAGCCGTCCGCATGCTTCTCAGGGGCGATAGCCAAGGGCACCCGTAGCAACAATTAGAAAAATGCGCTCAACAGTTACCCGCAGCGCTACCTATCATACCGCATCAGCCTCGGTGCGACTTCTCCTGCCCCGGATAGGCCGGCGGACATACTGGACCGGTACACGTCGGGCTAGTCCCACCGGAAAGAGTCGCAAGCATCGACAACACAGCAATCGGATCCGACGAGTAGAGGATCTGTTGCGCGGAGCGGCGAGTCTTCACGAGCCTAGCTGCCCGAAGCCTAAATAGGTGCTACGCGAGCGCTGACTGTGATAGGTTCAGGTCGGTCGCCAATGAAGTCACATCCCACTCCTGCTGGCTGATCCGCTCCAGGATTCCTAGGCGCACGAGGTTCGACATCAGACTGAGCAGTTTTCCAGCTACCTTGCAATCAAATTTGTAGGAGAGACTTTCAATTCCAGGCAAAGTTCATCTCCGTTATTGAATTACTTGCCGACGACCATGCGCGAGATCCTATTTCGAGCTCAGAACGAAGTCATCAGGACAATGAAGTCGCCACGTTCAAACTTCAGTGTCAGGTCACCTCGTTCACAGTTGGTTAGAGATCGGACGCGATGCGCATCCGTTAGTCTGCCATATCGGCAGGTGCTAGTTTCGATGGTCGGCATCGATTTATGTGTCGGCCGTGGGCACGTCTTGAGATGGAGTGCGAGCCGAGCGCCCGCAATCTGATATATACGCCGCAGGCAGGCGAGCATCACCGGGCGGCCTATGCTCATTGCCCGGATGCCGTCTCGTCCAGGAAGCCGAGGCGCTCAAGCATCACCAGCGCGAATTCGATCTGCCTGGTCACGGCATCTGCTGACGTTAGCGCATCGCGGCCCGAAAGAGCGGCAAGAATGACCGGGGCGAATGTCAGGTCCAGAAAGCGTTCTGCCAATTCCCGTGCCTTTGCATGTCTGTCGCTGCCTGCGCTATCTTGCACAAGCGACCGCGCGACCATGTCGACGACACTGGCTCTCGCCATATCATCGACCTGCCTGATCAGATCAGGACTGCGTCTGGCCTCGGTTAGGAAGAGGCGCAGCAATTCCAAGGGGATCGGCGAAAGCGCTTGGGAAAGGATCGCCTTTCCCACCAATGCCAGCCTCGATTTCACTGTGCCCGCAGGATGGTCCGCAATAGCCAGCTTGAAAGTCGTGCTTTCGACCGCGTGCTTCACAACGGCTTCGAAGAGAGCGTCCTTGCCGGAATATCTGGAATAAAGACTGGCCTTGCCGACGCGAGCCCGAGCTGCCACGGCGTCGCAACTGGTGGCCGCCACACCCTTTTCAAGAAATAGTTCGGTTGCAGCCGAAAGTATGCGCGCATCGACCTCTCCTGCTTCTTCACGTCGGGGGCGACCAACGCGGGGTGCTGTGTATCGTTCGTCATGAGTCATTTTCTGACCATAAATGAAGCCAGTCAAAATTAAAACTGAACTGTACCGTTCCATTATTTTTGGAAAGCTGTATGTGTCCATTCCGTGATCGATGGAAAGGCTAAGAGATGCAGAGCAAAACAGTGGTGGTGGCGGGGGCGACGGGTGACCTCGGTGAGCGGGTTGCGCGAGCCCTGGTTCGGAAGGGCGCCGGTGTGCGCGTGATCGTGCGCGGAGCGACCTCGGCGGATCTGCGCCAGCGCCTGCAAGCTATGGGTGTTGCTCTTGTAGACAGCAGCTACGATGTGCAGTCTCTCAAGGTGGCCTGCGAAGGGGCCGCCTGCGTGGTCTCTGCGCTGAACGGCCTGGAGGATGTGATCCTCGGTCAGCAGGGCGCGCTGCTCGATGCGGCGGTCGAAGCAGGTGTTCCCCGTATCATCCCCTCGGATTTCTCCCTGGACTATACCAAGACCATAGCTGGCGAGAACCGCAACATGGACCTGCGCCGCAGATTCCGCAGTCATCTCGATGCGGCCCCCATTCGAGCGACCTCGGTGCTGAACGGCGCGTTCTCGACGGTGTTGACCGAGGATGCTCCGATCCTACTGCCCAGGGTGAAGCGTGTCTTGTACTGGGGCGACGCGGATCAGCCGCTCAACTTGACGACCAAGGATGATGTCGCCGAGTTTACCGCTGATGCTGCCCTGGATGACCAGGCTCCGCGCGATCTGAGGATCGCCGGCGGCACTGTCTCGCCCCTACAACTTGCAGCAATAGCCACGGAAATGTCAGGCAAGGCGTATCGTCCGCTGAGAGCGGGCGGTCTTGAGCGCCTCGGGCTGGTGACCCGCATCGCCCGCACCCTGGCTCCTTCTCATGGCGCCGTTTTCCCGCCCTGGCAGGGGATGCAGTATCTCCGAGACATGATGAGCGGTCGCGGCGAACTCTCGCCGCTTGATAACGCGCGCTACGGCAAAACCGACTGGACGGACATCAGGACGATGATTTCCGGATTGGTCTAACACTCATTGAACGGATACCATCATGCACACCTTTGTTAGACCCTTCACGCTCGAGATTCCGCAACGCGAACTCGATGATCTCGCAGACCGGCTCGAACGGACGCGCTGGCCGGATACCTCTCCTGTCGAAGACGGGAGACAAGGTCCGCCGCTCGCCAAGATCCAGTCCTTGGTGAACCATTGGCGAACTGCCTATGACTGGCGGCGGTGCGAAGCGCTGCTGAATTCACTGGGGCAAAGCCGCACGGAAATCGACGGCATCGACATCCACTTCCTGCATATCCGATCGCAACACGCCGACGCGATGCCCTTGTTGATGACGCATGGCTGGCCTGGCTCCGTTTTAGAATTCCGCCACGTGATCGACCCGCTGGTCAACCCCACGGCGCATGGCGGCACGGCCAAGGATGCCTTTCATCTGATCATACCGTCGATGCCGGGCTTCGGATTTTCGGGAAAACCTGACGAGCCGGGCTGGGATACCACGCGCATCGCGTCCGCTTGGGCGGCGTTGATGATGCGGCTGGGCTACGAGACATGGGCTGCCCAGGGGGGAGACTGGGGCGCACTGGTGACGCTGACGCTCGGCCACATGTGTCCACCTGGACTGGCCGGCATTCACTTAAACTTCGTGCCCTTCCAACCGACCGAAGCGGAAATCGCGCAGGCCTCGCCGGAGGAAAAAGCGATGCTTCAAGCCGCCGGACGCTATGACGCGGAGTATTCAGGCTACATGAAGCTGATGGGCACGCGGCCACAGTCGGTGGCTTTTGGCCTTTCGGATTCACCCGTCGGTCTGGCAGCGTTCATCTACGCGCTGTTCCAGGATGTCTCCGACAGCGGCGGCAATCCCGAAGCCGTCTTCTCGCTGGATGAGATCATCGACGACATCATGCTTTACTGGTTGCCCAACGCGGGCGCGAGCTCGGCTCGCCTCTACTGGGAAGGCATGCAGGCCATGCGAAAGGGCGGGATGCCACAGGCGAAGATGCCGACACCGACCGGAATCAGCATGTTCGCAGGCGAACAGGTCCGTCTGTCTCAAAGATGGGCCGAAAGCCGCTTCAGCAACCTGATCCACTTCGGTGAACATCCGCGCGGCGGGCACTTCGCAGCGCTCGAGGCGCCTGACAACCTTGTGTCGGACATCCGCTCGACCTTCCAGATGCTGCATTGATGCGGTATCTGGGGCACGTGTAGCATGAAGTACTTGGCACGCCCGTGTGAACCTGGAATCAGGTTGCCCGGACTCACCCCTAGTCTGTTTCACCCCAGCGCGCAGACGACCGCTTGAGCCTCGATCCGGAAGTGGCCGAGTATCGTCAACTTGGCGGGCTGGCGAAGTTAGTTTCGGCTGTCCGACCTCACGTTGCGACTAGGCGGCCATAGGGCTCCCGGCAGCTTCGCGCCTTCAATTCGGACGTTGCCGCAATCTGAGCGCGTCACCAAATGCAGACGGCCACGACGGCGAGCTCGTTTTCTCGCAAATCATGCTGGTCGGATGGAAGCGCATCCGCATCGTCCTCACGAACGCTCTCCTGTCGCCTCCATTTACAGCAGACAGAAATAGGGATACCATGTGTCCTTAATAGCTATCACGCTGTACACTGCGGAACGAATTGATGATCTTAAAAAGCCAGGTCGAGTGGGCGCTGCACTGTTGTGCCATCCTCGCGGCTCTGCCCGAAGGGCGCTATCTGTCGACCAAGGCGCTTGCCGAATTTCACGGACTGCCGAAGGAGTATCTCTCCAAGGCATTACAGAGCCTGTCACAGGCAGGCCTCGTCCATACGACGCTTGGGCCTTCCGGCGGGTACCGGTTGGCGCGGTCACCCGATGATTTGACGGTTCTCGACATCGTCGAAGCCGTCGAGGGAAAGTCACGCACCTTCGTCTGCAACAATATCAGGGCCAACAATCCCTGCCGACCCGCCGGCTTCTGCGACACCAGCCCCTGCGCCGTCGCGCGCATCATGTGGGAAGCTGACGAGGCGTGGCGCAGCAAGTTGCGCAGCGTGCGGCTGTCCAGTCTGGTAGAAACTCTGTCACAGGAGGTCCGCGCCGATATCTGGGGCAAGACCTTTGAGTGGGTGATGGATCGCGCCGGCTGATCGCGCCTGCGGCAGCCCGCCTGTATCCGCACTCTCCGGCAGGGATGGAAGCGGGTAAAAATAGCTTTGCGGCATGGCCAGTTGGAGGCCACTCTCCCTGCAATGCTGGTGAACGAGATTGATGACGTCGTTTCTGGCCGCTGTCCGGTGCAGGGGGTCGGCGATGCGGAACTGCAGTTCCACTTCGATAGCCACCGCGTCGATGGATTTCAATGCAACGACTGCCACGGCCTGCCTGACGATACTTCCGCAGGACCCAAGAACCGTCCTCATGACCTCCTCAACAAGGCTCGGCTGGTGGATCGACGCGATCCGCACGCTCAGGGTGATGAGATGCGTCTCGTCCGGCCGGGTCAGATTGGTGAGCGCGACCTTGGCAAGGATGCTGTTCGACAAGACGACGACATTGTGCGCGCTGGTCAGCAATTGCGTCGAGCGCCAGTTGTTCTCGATGACGCGTCCTTCCGTGCCGTCGGCAAGCTGGATCCAGTCACCGATGCCGAAGGGTCGCCCGATTGTCAGGGCAACCCCTGAGAAGACGTCGCCCAACGTGTTCTGCAGGGCAAGGCCGAGGATGACGGCCACTGCGCCGGAGGTTGCAACGAGTGTGCCGACCGGTGCGCCGAAGACGAAACCGAGGATTGAGAGCGACACACCTACATAGACCACGGCAACCATCAGGTCCTGCAGCAGCCGCGCCTCGCTTGGCCGACGGTCGAGGACGGTAGTGCGCACAGCGCCGATCATCGACCATGCAAGATGGGTCCACCAGAGCACTCGCGCGGAGGTCGCCAGAAAAGCCGGCATATCTGGAGCTTGGGGCGTTCCAGCCCGATAAGGCAGAATGCCGCCGAGCCCCAGCATGCCGGTCATTGCGGCAAAGAACCCGATCTGAATGATCAACCTCGCCTTGGGGCGATTGCGACCCTGCAGGTGCCAGACGATGATCCCGCAGAGGCCGAGCAGGTTCACGGAAAGAAGCGGAATGAAAGAGGGATCTTCTAGCATGGTCGGTCTCCGCTGTCGCAGGACGACGAGGCCGGGAACCGCTGGCGGTACCCGGCCCTGAAGACCTTACTTGTTGATGGGGAAGGTCAGGTCCTTCTGGTCGGTATCGACCACGAACTCCGCCAGTAGCTTTGCTTTCTATGACTTGCTGCCGTTTTCGCTGACGCCGTGACGGTCACCCGGCATCTCGGAAAAGCTTTCGCCTGCGCGATAGGTCTTGACCGGGCCGCCATTGACCTGGCTGCGGATCGAGCCTTCCAGGACCGTGGCGTAGATGAAGGCCGATTGCGGATGGGTATGGGCTTCGGAAAACCCACCGGGACCATATTCCACAAGAACGCCCCTGATGCTCTTGCCCGGAACATTCGGCAGCGCATGTTCGTAGACAAGCGTCACCTTTGAGGCATCGCCACTGGCGCTGTCATGAGCCGAGACCGTGCCGATCGTCATGGCGATAAGCGCGAGGGCTGAGAAAACTGATTTGATCATGGGAAACTCCGTTGGTGGTTTGCGCCCGCACGACCACCGCGCAGGCCAGGATTGCTCACTTGCGGGCGGATGTGGGGAACCACTGTTCGAAGGTGATCTTGCCGAGACGCGGACCGTTGTCCGAGACTAGCGAGCCATCCTCCAGCCGGGCGCCAAAATAGCGGGCCTCCGTATCCGGTACGACCGTGCGGACATCTCCGGTAGCTTTCAGATAGCGGGCGACGAGATCGGACAACCTTGACCGCTCCGGTCCTGCGATTTCGATGGTGCCGCTGACGGGTGCGGCAAGCGCCACGTCGGTCATGGCGTCCGCGACTTCGTCGGAGGCGATCGGCTGCACAAAGGCAGGAGACAGGTGGACGCTGTCGCCCACCGTTCCCAACTGGGCAATGCCGCCGAGGAATTCCATGAACTGCGTCGGTTGGACGATGGTGTAGGGCATGCCCGACGCCTTGATCAGCGTCTCCTGGGCAAGCTTGGCGCGGAAATAGCCGCTTTCCTGAAGCCGCTCGGTGCCGACGACGGAGAGCGCGATGTGATGCTTGACGCCAGCGATCTTCTCGGCGGCCAAAAGGGTGCGCCCCGAGATCTCGAAGAAGTCCATGACGGCCTTGTCTTCGAAGGACGGCGAATTGGCGAGGTCGATAACGACTTCCGTGCCTTCGAGGGCCTCGGTAAGCCCTTCTCCGGTGATCGTGTTGACGCCGGTGTTGGGGGATGCGGCAATCACTTCATGGCCGAGGCGGCGGAGGCGCTCGACAGTCTTTGAACCGATCAGGCCGGTTCCGCCGATGATAACGATCTTCATAAGTCTTCTCCGTTCGCGGACACGATGTGCCGCGTTGATGATTGAGGTTGGCTGCAAGGGATGGGTTAGTTTAGGCCGACTTTGTCGAGGCCGTAGGCTTTGTCGGAGATCCGGGCACGACCTTAAAAGCGATGCTGGCGCGCTTCCAAGCGTTGATGGTCATGATCGAGAAGGTCAATTCGCTGATTTCCTTCTCCGAAAGCTGGCCGCGGACGCGCTCGTAGAGGTCGTCGGGAATGCCACCTTCCGGTAGCTTCGTGACGGCTTCGGTCCAGGCAAGTGCTGCACGCTCGCGGGGAATGAACAGGTTGGATTCCCGCCAGATGGCGACGTGGTAAAGGCGCAGCTCGCTCTCGCCGTGGATCTTGGCTTCCTTGACATGCATGTCGAGGCAGAAGGCGCAGCCGTTCATCTGCGAGGCACGGATGTGCACGAGGTCATGGATTTGCTGTTCGATGACGCCCCCGTTCATGGCGGCTGTCAGTTCCATGAGCTTTTTGAAAAGCTCCGGCGATTGCTGTGCGTAGTTCAGGCGCTGGGGCATGTCTCGTTTTCCTATTAAGGATATTGAATGTCCTCGTGGACTCACAGTATCCTTAATAGCTGGACGTGCAAGCACTTCCCGCATAAGCTGCGGACATAAGCTTTATGTCTAGAAGTATGGGGGACCGGATGGACATCGTATCGGCGTTGAGAACGTTTCTGCCCGTGGTCGAAACCAACTCATTCTCAGCGGCGGCCTTCGACCTCGGCTTGACCCAGCCGGCCGTATCCAGACAGGTTTCAGCACTCGAAGCGCATCTGAACACGCGTCTTCTTCACCGCACCACAAACGCGATCGCGCTGACCGTTGAGGGCGAGAAGATGGTGACGATGGCGCTGGGTGTAATCGCAGCAGTGGAAGCGTTAGGAGATACCGATTGTGCAAAGAGTGGGCCTGTATCCGGAAAGGTCAGGCTGAGCCTACCGGCGCCGCTCGGCCTCTATATCAGCGACCGTCTCCCAGCGCTTCTGGATGCCCATCCGAACCTGATTGTCGAGCTGATTTTCCGCGAAAGCCCTTCCGATCTGGTAGGCGAGGCGATCGACGTCGAGGTGCGCCTCGGGGTGGTTGGCGAAAGCAGCCTGATCTGCCGGCGCATCGGCTGGACGACGGCCTGTCTGGTGGCGGCCCCTTCCTACCTTGTGAGACGCCAGCCTCCCCGCACGCCGGAAGAGATCATCGGCCACGACTGCATCTGCTACAGCCGTGGCGGAGACGGGCGGTCCTGGTCGTTTTCCAACGGCGCAGACAAACTCCAGGTGCGCGTCACGCCGCGTCTCATCGCCAACAGTTCCATGGCTGTTCATCGGGCAGCCCTGGCCGGAGGCGGACTGGCAATGCTTTCGCATATTCTCGCTGACCAGGATGTAGCGTCCGGCCGGTTGATTTGGCTGATCCCCGACTTCCCGCCGGCCCGACTGCCCATCCATGTGGTCTATCCGTCCCGCAGAAACATCCCGCTCCGCGTCAGGACAGTCCTCGAATTCCTCGTTGATGCGGTTAGCGCTGATGATTTAATGGCTTGACACAGTGCGCAATGTTGAGTGTGGCCGCCACTAGGCCGTCCGAAAATCATCGCGACATCAGCGAGGCGATTGTCCAGGTCTCGATCAACTGCACCCTCACAAAGTAGCAGTTCTGACGTCCGGCTACACCAAGGCGAGCAAGAGGAAATGATTCCCGATTCGCGCTTCCAAGTCGGTCATAGAATTCATTCTAAAATCTCACCAGAAGCAGACATGATCTGCTGTGGCATACAAGGCCGACCTTCTTGACGTTGCGACCGCAGACGTCGTCGGTGACCTCCCACGGACGTTCCGAGATCCGGTTGGATTTTGTCGGAACCAGGATCGTCATCACCGAGCGCTCCGTTGCGGGAAAGATAAAGCTGGCGGACACCGAGATCGCATCTCTGGCTTTTGACGATACGGGCATACTGCGCGGTGCGGGCCTTACTTCTCGATTCAGTGCAGAGGTGGAACACGGTCAGAGCGCGCCCTCGTGGTTTACCGATGCTCATCCTGCTGTTCTCCAAATTATCGGCCACCAGACGCCGCGTTCGCCGTTAGGGTTCCGATAAGAGTCGTTCAGCGTTTCCAATCTATTCTCGTAGCGGAAGTTCGCAGTTGCGCAGTTGCCTCACCACACGGCAAAAATTTCAGTCCAGCCTGTTCACTTCATGGCATCCGACCACGGAGTCGACTTAGGATCGCCGTTACCTGCTAACTTACGCAATCCTACTGCCCGCAAAAATATATCGCATCATGAGGATGACAGTCGCCACATGAGCCGGACAACTGCACACCCTGGCTTGTCCGTTTTGAAGCGGCTGCGGTCTTCCCCTTCTCGCCAATAGGAGACGTGGAGATCGACTGCCGTTGCCCACACGGGCAGACTGATGAGATTAGGCTCCTTAGCGAGCTATCCAAAAAAGATGCAATGATTAAGTCGTGCCGATCATGCAATAGGGCAAAGCTCCTGAAGCGTATCCAGCACTAGCCGCTGGTTGAGCGGCTTGCTCAGAAACTTTGCGGTATCCGGTAGCGCACCCAACGGCGGGATGATAGCACCGGAGGCGACAATGACGCTAATATGTGGCCACTGCTCGCCTACGTATTTGGCGAGGTCAAGGCCGCCCAAATTTCCTGGCATCTGGATGTCGGTGAACAGGAGCATGAGCGAGCTGTGCTTCTTGAGGAATTTATAGGCTTCATCGGCGGTTGACGCTTCTATGACGTGATAGCCCGCATCAGCCACAATGTCTGCCGTGTCCATACGAATGAGGGGTTCGTCGTCAACGACGAGAGCTATGGGTTGCGGCAGCGATGCGAAGGTTTCTTTGTCCATGTACAGAAAGCCGCCAACAAGTTTTGCGTTCCACAAAGCCTAGGGTTTATTCGTTGCCGGGCTCCAGCGGGATGTCAGGCTTCTCTCGTGTCGTCGGCATCGTGAAGGTGAAACGGGTCTCTTTGTCGTCTGATGCCACGTTCAACACTCCACCATGAGCCCGCGCAATCTCCGAGGAGATGTGCAGTCCAAGGCCCAGGCCCTCCTGGCTACCGTTCCGGTCGCCTCGGAAGAATGGCTCGAACAGGTTGAGCTGTGCGTCGGTCGGGATCGGGACGCCGCCGTTCGCGATCCAGAGTTCAAGGTGACCATCGGAAACGGACGCGGAGAGCCGGACGGGCTCGTCAGGCTTTCCATGTGACAACGCGTTGGCGACGAGGTTGGACACGAGCTGCGCGATCCGGCTCGCGTCGAATTCGATATCGTCCTCGATGCTGAAAACCGTTTCCAGGTCGCGCTCTGGGTGGGCGGCACGAAGCTCGTCCAAAACCTGACGTACCACTGGCTCGAGCGGCTGCATCTGAGTTGCGAGAACCAGGCCACTGCCAAGGCGGACACGCGCGAAATCGAGCACGTTGTCGATCAGCCCCGACATCCTCGAGACACTGCCTTGCATGAGATCGAGAACGCCTCCGCCGCGCGGGGTCAGGGTCTCTTTTCTCAGAAGACGGACCGCCGCGCTCATGGAAGCGAGAGGGTTGCGGAGGTCATGCCCAAGGATGGCGATAAACTGCTCCCTGAGTTCGGAATTCTTTCGTTCCGTATCCAGTTCCGTTTTGATGGCGGCACCCGCCGCATCGGAGGCGACCCGCGCCTCGACGAGTTCACGCTCGTACCGACGACGCTCGACAGCCTGAAACAGCGTCACGCGTGTGAATATCAGCTTGCCCGCGTCGTCTCGGCGCTCCAGCGCATTTGCAAGGACGGGGAGCTTCTTGCCATCGGCAGTGATCAGGTCGAGGGCAACTTCGTTGAAGAATCCCTGCATACGAAGGAGCGGCGCGAAATGCGTTTCGTAGAAGATACGCCCCGCCATGTTCAGGAGGTCGCGGAGGCGCTTTCCAAGGAGTTCTTCCGCAGGGATGTCCAACCAAAGGGCCAGCGTCCTGTTGACCTTGACGATACGCCCGTCAGGCTGAAGCGACAGGTATCCGCATGAGGCGTTCTCGTAGAGGTCGTCCAGGTCTTCCGTCGATGTCGGTCTGGCTGTATCTGCCGCCGTCATCAGACAAAACACCTGATCGCCGAGATAACCTCGTCAGGAGCGCTGAGATTCGGGCAGTGGCCGCTCGCATCAAGCATCACCAGCTCGCTGCCCGGAACCATTCGGTGTACGTATTCACCGACCTCCTCGGAGGCGATGATGTCGTCACGACACTGGAGGATGATCGTCCTCGCCTTGACCTTGGGAAGGTCCGCGCGGTTGTCGGAGGTAAAGGTCACCCTCGCGAACGCCTTGGCGATCTCCGGGTCAGTCCGGCAGAACGAGTTCGTCAGTTCCTGCCCGAGTTCCGGCCGTTCCGGATTGCCCATGATCGCCGGGGCCATGGCGGCCGACCACCCCAGATGGTTGTCGTCGAGCGATTCCAGCAGTTCGTCGATTTCGGCTGCCTTGAACCCCCCGACGTATTCGCCATCGTTGATATACCGCGGCGAAGGACAGACCAGGATCAGCATGTCGAATAGGTCCTGTGCCTTCAACGAAGCCATGACCCCGATCATCGCGCTGACGGAATGGCCGACGAAGACCGCGTTCTTCAGGCCGAGTTCGCGGCCGATTCCGACAACATCGTCGGCGTAGCCTTCCAACGAGGCGTACTTGTCGCTGTCGTAGGAAGAGAGGTCTGACTGTCCCGCGCCCACGTGGTCGAACAGGACTGTGCGGAAATCGTCCTCGAAGGCGGGCGCTACAAAGCGCCACATGTTCTGGTCGCACCCAAACCCGTGCGCGAACATCATGGTACGCGAACCGCTACCGTGAGACTGGACATTATTACGGCTTAAAACAGGCATCGCTATACGTGGCAGCTTCCAACCCTTTTTGCTAGTTCCCTTCGTCAAAAAGGATTGATCAAGATGTCAAATTTTCCTCAGGGTACGGCCATTTCTCGTATGGACCGCACGATTGCCGCAGAGTTGTGGGGCAGGTCGAGCGCATCATAAGACAGTAGTGGTTGACTCATGTCACGGGAAAGAACATAACCAGAACATAGCCCATCCTGACTAGGTGCGAGATGTCAGTTCGAAGCGATCCCGTCTACTCCGATCCCACCGAAACCGCTCTTGCCGAAGCTGTCCTCGCAGCCTACGGCGGCGATGCTCGTGCCGCTCTCGCCGCCATCCTTATGGACGCCAGATTCTATCACGACCAATTACTCGTCGCTTCGACATTCCTTAGCCGTGGTGCCTCCCGAGGTTGGGCTCCTAAATTCGAGCGGGATTGACCATGGAGTGCGTGGAAGCCGTCCTAGAGCGCTTGCGTAACCTTGGATTAAAGCCTGGCGATAATGTCGCTATCTTTTCGGTTGGTGCGACGCTCATAGACCTGGGCTTCGACCCGGAAGCAGTCCTGGACGCTGTCCGGCTGCTTGACGCTCAAAAGGTCGTCCGGGTCATGCCCGGAAATCTGATCCTGCTACTGAAGCCGCTGTAGAGAGCATATTCGTCTAGTCTAATCATAAGCCTGTCTGACGGGCGAGACTCGTTTTTTCCCGGTCTTCAGACTAAGTGTAGCAACCCACAGAGACCAAGGTACATACATGATCAACACCTACATCGTGAAAGTCTTCGAAGACGATGTAGAGCGCGTGTTCTTATGCTCGATGGTGATGCTATCGCCGGACGGTCTTTACCTGGTGAGCCAGGACGGCAGTGAGCATCGTTTTCCGGCAGGCGACTTGATCGGGATCGAGTCTGTCAGATCGCATGCCGAAGTCGCAGACCTTTGGGATAGGCGCTGAGGCTTCGCAGGAGCTCTGCCTCGACCCAAAGAAAAAGCCCTTGCCGGGAGCCGTGGCAAGGGCTTTCTAATTTAAGCAGACACAGGATGACCGGGGGAGGTGGAGCCGTGTCTGCTGCAGCTTCTAATTCAGAAGCAGTCAGAAGGTTCCGTTCAGGTCTCGCAGTCTGAGATTGTTGACCAGAGCATCCATACGTCAATCTTTATATAGTCAGATTTGGATTTAGTCCGCGAAGCCGATAACGAAAGGCTCGAAGCACGGTAAGTAGGCACTCTGACATCCTTACGCCCCTTGTCGAACTCATATCGTGGCTGAGGTCTCGCTCGCCGTTTCCGCGGTGTGCGGAGAAGGAACGACGATTTCAAATACGTCATACAGTTTAGCCAGAATCATCCTGACCTCCGGAGAATCACATCTGTAGTAGATCGTGTACCCGTCGCGTCGGGTCTGCACAAGATCCGCTCTCTTGAGAACGGCCAGGTGCTGAGACAAGGCCGACTGTCCCATGTCCAGCATGACTGCCAGTTTCCCCACGGACGTTTCGCTTCGACTGAGGACGTCGAGGATCAGCATACGCTTCCTATTGCCCATCGCGGTCAGAAGGCTCGAAGCCATGACGATCTCGGCTTCCGAGAGTTTGGTCGTATGCATTTTAAATTCCCGTCGTGACGCATCTAATGATGCGGTGCCCAGATTACGCTGTGTGCAGAGTTTGGTTCCTCAACCACCGATATCGATGTCGCCGGGTTTGGCGCGTCCGGACAAGCCCAAGGTGCACGCGGCCTGGGCTCGCTTAGTCCCCTTGTGGGCAAAGTCATCGCCCGGCAGGTCATGGGAGGCGACGATAGGGGGAACCGTTGCGCTTTCAGCGAGCGTGATACGGGGTTGGCATCCATGCAAGCCGTTATCGCGCTGGATTACGAACCGTAACGGTAGCGATACACGTGGGGAACCAGGCGAGTAAAAGATGGCGCAACTCCAGATGCACTATTGAGTTCGGCAGTGGTCTTCGATCAACATGCTGAGGTTACGATCGTGCCCAAGTATCGTTTTCGTGTTCGCGACAGAAACAGACGCGTGCTTGCAGAGGACGAGATAGACGAACGCGATCAGGCATCTGCGCGAGCAGCCGTCAGGTTCGCTGTTGCATTGTTCCTTGCAAGTCACGGCGGCGAGATTGGCGCATCGGTCGAAATCGATGATCCAAGCGGCAGGACAATCGCTCGAATGCGTTTGGATTGAGCGGGAAATAACATAAGGCGGCCACGGTTCGACGAAACCCCAGGCTTCGAACGGCCGATCCGCAGCGAGTGTCGCTCAAACCCATTTTCCACGCCTAGCGCTTGACACTCGGGAGCGTAAGTCCGGTCAGGAAGCGGCAACAGATGAGCTCTAGTGGCTGGACTTCGCGACATACGAAACGAATTCAGCTCGCGACATGGCGCGACTGAACAGCCAGCCCTGCCCGAAGTCGACATGCCTGTTGCTGAGGTATTCAGCTCGATCCGCACGTTCGACGCCTCCGGCAACGATCGGAACGCCAAGCGACTTCACCATCTCGACGATATGAACTGATGGGGTGGATGTCCCCTCCGGCCGGCATCGGAGTATGATGCCTGCCCAGCGCCATGGTGGCGCTCACGGAGGAAAGGCAGATGACACAGGTGCATATCCTTGCGATCGACCTCGCGAAGCGAAGCTTCCAAGTCTGCGGAACGGATCGCGGCGGCGCGGTTCTATTCAACCG
This sequence comes from Velazquezella soli, assembly GCF_977018685.1. Classification (NCBI taxonomy): domain Bacteria; kingdom Pseudomonadati; phylum Pseudomonadota; class Alphaproteobacteria; order Hyphomicrobiales; family Rhizobiaceae; genus Velazquezella; species Velazquezella soli. Next base: position 31,040 of record NZ_CDRNXF010000002.1, on the reverse strand, counting down.
GCTTCTCTCGCGAGCTCGATTACAGCAACTTTTGAATGAGCAGTCGCCGTGCATCGTCGCGATGGAGGCCTGTGCCACCAGCCATTTCTGGGGCCGCTTTGCTCAAGGCTGTGGCCATAATGTACGGCTAATTCCACCGATCTACGTGAAGCCATTTGTCAAACGGCAGAAGAACGACGCAGCCGATGCAGCAGCGATCGCTGAGGCTGCACAGCGACCGAACATGCATTATGTCGAGGTCAAGAGCGCTGAACATCAGGCGCGCGCGGTGGCGTTTCGAACGCGCCAGTGCTTCGTGCGCCAGCGCACCCAGCTCATCAATGCGTTGCGTGGGCACCTCGGCGAATTCGGGATCGTCGTTGCTCAAGGACCAGCCAACCTCACTGCGGTTGTGGGCATTCTGGCCGATGAGACAAATGATCTCCCTGCGGCAGTCAGAGAGATTGGTGCGCTTTACCTGGACCAGATCAAGCTGCTGACCGAGAAGATCGACGGCCTGATGCTGAAGCTTCGAGACGCAACCAAGGCGAATGAAGATATGCGTCGACTTTGCACCGTTCCCGGCGTCGGCCCCGTAACCGCCGGCGCGATCCTCGCGTTTGCTCCCGATCTTCGTGCATTCAAGAGCGGCCGGAACTTTGCTGCTTGGCTCGGCCTTGTGCCCAGGCAACACTCAACGGGTGGCAAGACACGACTGGGCGGTGTCAGCAAGATGGGGCAGACCGACATCCGAAAGCTCCTCATCGTCGGAGCCATGAGCCTGATCCGCTGGATAGTGCGCAAGGGCGTGTTACCGGACAACTGGCTTGGAGCAATTCTTGGACGAAAGCCGCGGATGGTGGCGGCTGTCGCGCTCGCCAACAAGATGGCGCGCATCATATGGGCAATGATGACCAGGGAGCAGAATTACAGAATGGCGTAATCCGCTGCCTTTCTCGAAAGGCAATGCGGTGATGCCTGGGGCCAAAAGCCCCGGTAGGAAGATCGACTGACGGAACGATGCGGAAAGGACTTCAATGTTCAGAATGGGGTAAACCAGTCCCGGCGCTCGAGCAAAAAGCTCTCTGAACCGATGTGGCCCCTATTCTTCGAACTGCATCCCGGCCCGTGGCTAATCAGGCCACATCGAGAGGCCTGACACACGACCGATAGAATTCCTCGTTCGCAGACAGCCTTCAAAAAAATCTTCTTGCCAAACCGGGGGCATCCACACACGCGCCGGGTTTACCGGAGGCTCCAACTTCTAAGAAAAGTGGAGTCATCATGAGCAAGACAACGAACAAGTTTTCACCTGAAGTCCGTCAACGTGCCATTCGTATGGTGCTGGATCACGAAGCCGAGCATGGCCGCATAACTCAAACGAAATGGCCTCCGGCAAACCCGGCGCGGTTCAAATTGACTCGTAACGACGTAACATAGTTTGGGTCGAAGCAACCTGCGCGTATCGTTTAGTGAAATCACTCGCGGTCGTAGGGCGCCCGTAGAGATAACCCTGTCCCTCATTGCATGAATACTGCCGCATCAGTTGTTCCTGTGCAACGGTCTCAATGCCTTCGGCGATCACTTCAAGATTGAATCCTTGAGCAAGCTTGGTAACGGCTTCAACGATAGCTTCATCTTTTTTGTTGCGGTCAGCGCCGCTTACAAATGACCGATCGATTTTCAAGCGCGTGACCGGATACGCCTTTAACAGGCTTAATGACGCGAAGCCAGTTCCGAAGTCATCAAACGCAATTCCAACGCCGATCGACCGAAGATGACGTAGGGGCTCCATAATTCGCTGTTCATTTCGCAGAATTATATTTTCAGTTATCTCCAACTCCAGCGCCGTAGCCGGTAAGTGGCTGTCGGAAAGCGCAGCCTCGACCGTCTTCGCGAAATCTCGTGTTCGGAACTGAGCAGCAAACAGATTGACGCCGATCCTAAAATTCTCGTAACCAGAGTTCCGCCAAAGCGCTGCTTGCTCACATGCCGTCCGCAATATCCATTCGCCCACCGGAACAGCAAGAAGGCTCGTTTCCAAAACGGGCAAGAAGGCAGCGGGCGAGACGATACCATGGGTCGGATGGTTCCATCTTATTAACGCTTCTGCACCCGCAATGCTTCCATCACTGAGTTTGATCTGAGGCTGGTAATAAAGCTCAAACTCCCGATTTTCCCAAGCTTGCCGGATCGAGAAGCTAAGCATTCCTTTTTTTAAAGCCGTTTGACGGAGCTCAGGGGTGAAAACACGGATGAGGTGGCGACCGTCAGCCTTGGCTTGATAAAGAGCCATATCTGCGTTCCCAAGCATCTGCTCACTGTCGTCTTCAGAACCCGATTTGAGAGAGATGCCGATGCTTGCTCCAATGTAAATGGGATCGTTGTCGAACTCTATAGGTTCTTCAATTACCGAGATGAGCTTTGAGGCAAGCTCTCTGGATTTCAGAGGATCCACTGATCCTGACATCAGAACAACAAACTCGTCCCCGCCCAGCCTAGCTACCATTTGGTCGGCAGGAACGGTTTCACGGAGACGACGGGCTATAACCTTAAGAACAAAATCTCCAGCGGAGTGTCCAAGCGTGTCGTTTACATCTTTAAAGCCATCCAGATCAATCAGTAGAAGCGCTGCTGTCCCTTGGTTATCAAAGGCGTCCTGAAGACCCCGCTTCAAGCTTGATCTACTTGAGAGACCAGTAAGGTGGTCGTATTCGGCAGCATGTTTTAGCTGCTTAACTGCTTCCAAACGGCTCGAAATGTCGCGAATGATGGCACCAAACTGCGGCTCTCCTGCCTCGCTCCACTGCGATAGGGAGAGCTCTATTGGGACGTCGGACCCGTCACGGCGCCTTGCCGTCAAATTGACAGAGGTCCCTATGATCCGGGCGGGTCCGCCGGAAGATACTCTGGCGAGACCCGCCCCGTGTCTGGCGCGCATCGCGGCCGGCATGATAATGTCGAGCGGCTTCCCAAGCGCTTCATCTGCAGAATAACCAAAAATGTGTTCCGCAGATGCATTCCATGACGTGATCTGGTTCTTGCCGTTTGCGCAGATGATGGCGTCTGGAGACGTAGATGTGATGCTGATGAATCTATTGCGGCTAGTCTCGCTATCACGTTGAAGCCTGCGCAATTCCATTCTTTCGAGCGCCATTTCTGCAAGGTCTTGAAGTACTCGCCGGTCACGATCCGAAAACCTTTCTCTCGGCTTTTGATCGATCAAGCATAAGCTTCCAAGCGCGTGACCTTCCGAGGAGATGAGTGGCGCCCCGGCGTAGAACCGAATGTTTGGATGCCCGGTAACTAACGGATTCGACTGAAAGCGGGGGTCCTTCGATGCATCCGGGATCACAAAGACTTTAGATTCCATAATTGCGAAAGTACAAAATGAAACGTCTCGGCTCGTTCCGCAGACATTGAGACCGACCCGAGCTTTGAAAAATTGCCGATCCCGATGCACCAACGAGATCAAAACCGTCGGCACATCAAATATCCGCGACGCCATCTGTATTATGTGGTCGTATTCACGCTCAGGCGCCGTGTCCATCAGCGCGAAAGTATCCAGCACCTCGATCCGCTTTACGTCGTCGTCAGGTATTGGATAGGATCTCATTACACTCGCTCGCAGGGTTTGTGTCGCAAGCAAAAGCGAAAAAGCTTAATTCACGGTAACTTGCAGGAAAAATTTAGACGCTCGGTAGTTTCACAGGAGGATTACGCGCCAAAATTCATTTTGGACAACTGCTCCGAGCTGAGTACGGGAGCTTCACTATCCGATTTTTGAAGCATGAGGTACTGGCTAACAGTGTGACGACTAGAAAACCTGGAGATATTAGAGCATTTGCATAAATATAGCTTGCTTTACGGTTTAATTGATTAGAAATGGATAGAGTTTATGGATCTGTATTCCGATACGGCAGGCTATGAAGGCATGCTCCACTGAGTCTAGTCTATCCAGATGGATTGGGTAGCTGCGTTGAGGCTGTCATGTCCATTCTTGAAAATGTGAAAATCAAAACCAAAATTCTGTCTGTCATCATCCCGATCTGCGTTATCGGAATAGGAGGGGCTTTGACCCTCTCCAACAGTTTACAACAGGCCGACGAGGAATATTCGACTTTCATCGAACGAGATAACGGTGCATTGATCGGCATGGCCCGCTCAAGCCAACGCTTGATGGCGATCGGCTACGATGCTTACCAGATTGTCGCATATGATGTCTCAACGCCTGCGTTCGCGGCTGCAAAAGCCGATTACGAGGAAAGCTCGGGGCGTCTCTTGGCGCGTTTGGATGAAACAGAAAAGATGATCCCTGAGCAAGCCGCTCAACTCGATGCCTTCCGCAAACAATACACCGAAATTCTCAAAGTGACAGCGAAGGCGGTGGCCTTTGGTTCTAATAGCCAAGACAAAGAAGCATTCGAGCAATTGGCTTTGGCTGACGCCATGATTGGAAATGCTGTCAAGGATGTTCGTAATTGGATAGATGCGAGCACAAAAACTGTTTCCACCAGGAGTGCTGCACTGTCAGCGAAGACGGATTCAACGGTGCATAATACTCTCGCCGTCCTCGGCATTATTTTCGGGATTTCCATCATTGCTGCTTTGTTTATCTCGTCGCGCGGGATCACGGGCCCGATCGAGAAGCTGCGGGAACGGATGAACGCTCTGGCAGGTGGAGAGACTGCAACCGAGATCAGCGGACTTGGCCGGCGCGACGAAATCGGTCAAATGGCAGCTGCAGTGGCGATCTTCCGAGACAACGCCGTCGAGCGTATTCGCCTCGAAGGCGAGGCAGACGCTAACCGTAGCATGTCGGAAAAAGATCGTTCTGAGCGCGAAGCTCTGAAAGCTAAGGAAGCTGCCGATACAGGATTTGCGGTTCGTGAGCTGGGAACTGGTCTTGAGCATTTGGCAGATGGCGATGTCAGCTACCGACTTGACCACGCATTTGTCGATGGTTTGGACGGTCTGCGCAGCAATTTCAACAGCGCGGTCACAAAGTTGCAGGACGCCCTCGTTGCCGTCAAGCAGAATGCGGTGGGTATCGATGCTGGTGCAAACGAGATCCGTTCAGCGGCGGACGACCTGTCGCGCCGCACGGAACAGCAAGCTGCCTCCGTGGAAGAGACAGCTGCTGCCCTCGAACAAATAACGACGACGGTCAAGGATTCGACCAAACGGGCCGAAGAGGCAGGAAACCTCGTTGCACGCGCTCGCACAGGCGCTGAAAAATCCGGGGAAGTGGTCAAAAGTGCCGTCGCGGCTATGCAACAGATCGAGAAGTCGTCGAGCGAGATCAGCAACATTATCGGCGTCATTGACGAGATTGCTTTCCAAACCAATCTTCTTGCCCTGAACGCGGGTGTTGAAGCTGCACGCGCTGGGGAAGCTGGAAAGGGTTTTGCAGTTGTCGCCCAGGAAGTCCGTGAACTCGCCCAGCGTTCTGCACAGGCTGCGAAAGAGATCAAAGCTCTGATTGTGTCATCCGGTGAGCAGGTTAAAAATGGGGTTCAGCTTGTTGCGGAAACAGGTACGTCTCTTCAGACGATCGTGAGTGAAGTTCAGGAAATCAACCGCCACGTCTCGGCGATCGTAGAATCTGCCCGTGAGCAATCGGTGGGCTTGCAGGAAATCAACACCGCTGTGAACACGATGGACCAGGGGACTCAGCAGAATGCTGCGATGGTGGAGGAATCCACTGCCGCAAGCCACAGCCTGGCAAAAGAAGCGGCTGCTCTCAACGAACTTTTATCTCGTTTCAAGCTCGCCGAATATGGTTCGTTGGAAAGGTATTCACAACAGCCCGTATCGTCAAAATCGCGAGCCGCCGCATCTACCGCCCGCATACTGGGAAGACCGCTGAGCAGTGCGTACAATGGTAACGCAGCTCTGAAGGAATGGGAAGACTTCTAAACGCTACCGCCCACAAGCTTTCGTGGTGCACAGATGATAATATAGAAAAATTTTAGCCATAAGAATGAGTGACCGTCGAGCCAATTTGTATTGTGTGAGGCTCGACGGTAACCCACAAAAACTATATTTTCGCAAAAGGCACACTAGTCAGTGTTGGCGAGCTATAGACAGAAAGTACGGATATAATCTTAGCCGTTTCCTTCACCGATACTCAAGTTTGAAAGTAGAGTGACAGGTCAGCTCCGTTCGATTTTTGGCGTAAGAAGTCATTATTTGTAGCGTCGAAATTAGAGATGCTAATATTTCGCGACTTGCAAGATTCTCGTCATCATGGCTCATGCGCATACGACTACCGCTTCGGGAATTGTGTGAGAAAAGATGCATAGAAAAAGCGCTGACCTAAACAAGCTAGGCGGTCTTGGGCTGGAAAAGTTTCTTGCTTTTGGTCTGTTAGCTGCTGTGGTGTTTTTCGTCTTAAGTGCCGCGGTCGCGGTCTACACGACGCAAATGCTGAGGACGAGCAACGAAAGCGTAATCAAGACCCACCAGGTCATTGTCTCGATCGACCTTCTTCTGTCAGATGTCCAAGACGCCGAGACAGGTCAGCGCGGGTATCTGCTGACGGGCCACGAGCAGTATCTGCAGCCGTATCAGCGTGCCGTTGCGCAGATAGAGTCGCGGCTTGCGCGGGTCGAGAGCCTGCTCACAACGGACACCGCGCAAAGCTATCGATTAGAAGATCTCCGGAACTCCGTCTCCTCAAAGTTAGACGAACTGGACGAAACGATTCGCGCCTACCGGACCGCCGGACCTGCTGCGGCCCTCGCGCTCGTTAACACCGACCGCGGCAAGGTCGACATGGATGCGATCCGCACACTCGTATCCCAAATCCGCAACGCAGAGACGGACGTGCGTAGCCAGCGTGTCGCGGAGATGAACCAGGCCTACGTCGTTGCTTTCGTCACGACAATTTTGTCGGGACTTCTTGGCATCGTCCTAACCCTGGTCATCGGTGGCCTGATGCGCCGCGCCACCCTGGCACGTAAGAACGAACAATGGCAGCAGGAAGCGCAGGTCGGACTTGGATCGGTCGTTATGGGCGAACAGTCTACGCAGGAGCTCGGACAGAACATCTTGCGCTTTCTCACCAGCTATTTAGGGGCCGTTGCAGGTTCGCTCTATGTGAGGGACGGATCGCGTTACGCGCTTACTGCGAATCACGGTGTTCCTGCAGGGGCAGCCATTCCAGAGCGCTTTGAGGAAAACGATAGTCTGTTCGGTCATGTGCTACAAGATCATCGCCCTGTCACGGTCGGGGAGCTCCCTGACGGCTATATCAGCTTCGGCTCCAGCCTCGGCCAGCACAAGCCGCGCTACCTGACACTGGCGCCGGCGATGGTGGACGGTGAGGTCACTGCGGTACTCGAACTGGGCTTTCTTCACCCGGTTGGCGATCACGTTCTCGCCCTCCTGGAACGGTCGTCCAACACGATCGCGGCAGCCATTCGCTCAGCCGAATTCCGCACACAGTTGCGAACACTGCTTGACGAGACGCAGCGGCAGACGGAAGAGCTCCAGGTCCAGGGCGAAGAACTGCGAGTATCCAACGAGGAACTGGAAGAGCAGAGTAGGGCGCTAAAGGAATCCCAGGCTCGTCTGGAACAGCAGCAGGTGGAACTGGAGCAGACGAATTCCCAGCTCGAGGAGCAGGCGCAGGAGCTGGAGAGACAAAAGGAAGACCTCGAGAAAGCAAACGACGCCGTCAGATTGCAGGCGCAAGAAGTGGAGCGTGCCAGCCGTTACAAGTCCGATTTTCTGGCCAACATGTCACATGAACTGCGTACCCCGCTGAACTCTTCGCTGATCCTTGCCAAGCTCTTGGCGGACAACGCCGACGAGAATTTGACAGCGGAGCAGGTCAAGTTCGCACAGACAATACAGTCTTCGGGGAACGACCTGCTGAACCTCATCAACGATATCCTTGATCTCTCAAAGATCGAGGCCGGCCATGTGGAGGTCAATCCGGAGCCAGTTGCCATTAAGCGGACTGTCGATGGGCTTTGGCAAATGTTCGATCCGCTCGCTGCCCAAAAGGGACTGAACCTCTTGATCGAAGTCGCACCGGACGTCCCGTCGGTGATCGAGACGGATCCGCAACGTCTTGAGCAGGTCCTGAAGAACCTTTTGGCAAATGCCGTCAAGTTCACCGCAGAGGGGCAGGTATCGCTCCTGGTCCGCCCTGCCGGTGATGCGCAGATTGCCATCTCTGTGGTCGATACCGGAATTGGCATTGCCGAGGACCAGCAGCGCAACATCTTCGAGGCGTTCCATCAGGCAGACAGCACGATCAGTCGCAAGTTCGGCGGAACCGGCCTCGGGCTTTCGATCTCGCGAGAACTGGTCCGTCTGCTTGGCGGCACGATGCATCTGCAAAGTTGTCCAGGTGCGGGAAGTACGTTCACCGTCATCATCCCGAGGATCTTTTCGGCCAGTGCCGTTCGCGCGCCCGAACCTGCTATCATTACGGGGCCCACAGCACCTGCCCTCGTCAGTGGTCCCATCGCAACAGAACGTTCGCCGCGTTCACCTGGCATCGTCGACGACGATCGTCATCTGAACGGTGGCCCTACCCGCAAACTTCTCGTGGTGGAGGACGACCAGTCCTTCGCGATGATTCTGCGTGATCTGGCGCGAGAGCTGAGCTTTCAGGTGCTGGTCGCTGGGACGGCACAGGAAGCACTTGAACTAGCCCGCCAGCACGCGCCAAGCGCGATCGTTCTAGACGTCGGTCTGCCGGACCAGTCCGGGCTCTCGGTCCTTGATCGCCTCAAGCGTGACGTTCGGACGCGCCATATCCCGATTCATATCATCTCTGCGGAAGATTATACCGAACGCGCGCTGTCGTTAGGCGCCATTGGCTATGCGATGAAGCCGGTCCAGCGCGATGAACTCGTAGATGTCTTGAAATCGCTGGAGGCAAAAATCTCGCAGAACGTGCGCCGCGTTTTGATTGTCGAGGACAACCAGATCCAGCGCGAGGCAGTCTCCAAGCTCATCGGATCGCAAGATGTGGAGACCGTTGGTGCCGGCACTGCGGCGGAATGCCTGGCGCTCCTGAAGGAACAGACCTTCGATTGCATGGTGCTCGATCTGTCGCTGCCGGACGCCTCGGGATTTGCGCTTCTCGAAACGATCAGTCAGGACACTGCCCATTCTTTCCCGCCTGTGATCGTCTACACGGGACGGGTCCTTTCTGCAGAGGAAGAGCAGAGCCTACGACGCTTTTCCAAATCGATCATTATCAAGGGAGCCAAGTCACCGGAGCGGCTTTTGGACGAGGTGACGCTTTTCCTCCACCAAGTCGTGTCCGAGCTTCCCGACGAACAGCAGAAAATGATCCGAAAGGCCAGGAATCGCGACGCCTTGCTTGAGGGACGCCGGATCCTGATCGTTGAGGACGACGTGCGCAACATCTACGCGCTGACGAACATTCTTGAGCCGCGTGGTGCCGTTATCGAAATCGCCCGTAACGGTGAGGAAGCGTTGCAGAAGCTCGACCGGTCGCTTTCCAGCACCGATGGCCGGATCGATATGGTTTTGATGGATGTGATGATGCCGGTGATGGACGGACTGACCGCCACCCGCCACATCCGCAACAATCCGAACTGGAAGAAGCTTCCGGTGATCACGCTGACGGCGAAAGCTATGCCCGACGACCAGAAGCGGTGTATCGAGGCCGGCGCCAACGACTATATGGCCAAGCCGCTGGACGTCGAGAAACTCCTGTCACTCGTCCGTGTCTGGATGCCTCAATGACGGAGACTTACGAGAAGATAGAAGACATCGAGATCAGGCTTTTGCTGGAGGCGCTCTATCACCGCTACCACTATGATTTCCGCAATTACGCCATGTCATCGATTCGCCGAAGGCTGCGCCAGGCGCGCGAGCAACTGGGTTTTGCAACAATTTCCGCGATGCAGGAGCGCGTTCTGCACGATCCGGACATGTTGCCGCGAATGCTGCGCTACCTCACGGTCCAAGTCAGCGAAATGTTTCGGGATCCGAGCTATTTCCGGGCAATTCGCGAAAAGGTAGTACCGCATCTGCGCACCTACCCGTCTTTGAAGATCTGGATCGCCGGATGCAGCACCGGCGAGGAACTGTACTCTTTCGTTATCCTGTTCCGCGAAGAGGGGTTGGAGGAGCGAACCCTGTTTTACGCGACAGACATCAACCCGGAAGCCCTGGCGCAGGCGGAGGCCGGCGTTTACGAACTGGATCGGCTACGCCTGTTTACTGAGAACCATCAGCAGGCCGGAGGGAAGACGTCCCTGTCGGACTACTATCAATCTGGTTACAATCGCTGTGTCTTTGACAAGAGCCTGAGACGCAACGTGGTTTTCTCTGACCATAGTCTCGTCACCGACCAGGTGTTCGGCGAGATGCAATATGTCTCCTGCCGCAATGTCATGATTTATTTCGATCGTGATCTCCAGGATCGCGCCGTTTCGCTGTTCAGGGACGCCCTCCCACGCAACGGTTTCCTCGGGCTGGGCTCCAAGGAAACCTTGCGGTTTTCTCGCCATGAGGACGCCTTCCAGGACTTCGTGCGCGAGGAGAAGATCTACAGGAGGACCGGCGCATGACCGACACTTCTCAAGGCGCTGTGATTATCGGTGCCTCCGCTGGCGCGCTTGAAGCGCTGTCGGTGATCCTTCCCTCGCTTCCGGCCGGGTATCCATATCCGGTTTTCGTGGTCGTCCACGTGCCGCCTCACAAACGCAGCGTGCTTGCCGAAATCTTCAATGCGAAGTGCCGGTTGCGTGCGGTGGAGGTCGAGGACAAGGAACCGGTCGAACCGGGAGTTATCTACTTCGCCCCTCCAAATTACCACATGTTGATCGAAAACAGGGCGACCATCGCGTTGTCGTCCGACGAGGAAGTGATGTTTTCCCGTCCATCGATCGACGTAGCATTCGAAAGCGCAGCCGACGCATGGGGGCGAGATCTACTCGCCATTGTTCTGACGGGTGCCAATAGCGATGGGGCAAAGGGCCTGTCTGCAGTAGCCAAGGCTGGCGGTAGCACGATCGTCCAGCAACCGCTTGGCGCTTACGCACGCGCCATGCCGGAGGCCGCTATATCGGCGTGCCCTCAGGCCCGCGTCCTCTCTCTTCAGGATATTTCGTCATTTCTTCTAGGTATCGCCTAATGAACACGCCGGTTAAATTCCTGCTCGTTGACGACCTTCCCGAGAACCTCCTGTCTCTTGAGGCGCTCCTCCGGCGTCCTGATCTCGAACTCGTCAAGGCGAGGTCGGGCGACGAGGCACTTGAACTCCTGCTGCATCATGATTTTGCACTGGCGCTTATCGACGTTCAGATGCCGGGCCTGAATGGTTTCGAGCTTGCCGAACTGATGCGTGGCAACGAGCGGACCAAACGCATACCAATCATCTTCGTTACAGCCGGAGCGCACAGCTCCGAGCGGCGCTTTCAGGGCTACGAAGTGGGCGCTGTCGACTTCATCCAGAAGCCGATCGAAGCCCATATCCTACGCAGCAAGGCAGATGTCTTTCTTGAAGTCTACCGTCAGCGCCAGACACTCGCCGAGCAACGGGACCTGCTGCAATCTCAGGCTCAGGCTCTACAGCTTGCCGACAAGCGCAAGGATCAGTTCCTGGCCGTACTCGCTCATGAACTACGCAACCCCCTAGCCGCGCTGCAGGGTGGAATTTCACTTCTCAGGAAAGGCAAGACTGAGGAGCAGGCCGCTGAGATTGGGAAGCTGATGCAAGACCAGATCTCTCATCTCAGCCATCTTGTCGATGACCTCCTTGATGTATCGCGCATTACCCAAGGGAAAATTTCCCTCCGCCAGAACATGTTCGACCTAAGGGACGCTGTTCAGTCCGCTATCGACATGACCCGCCCCGCAATCGCGGCAAAGAGCCATAATCTAGTCGTTGAACTTCCAAGGCCCCCCTGCACCATCTTCGGCGACCAGGTCCGTATCACGCAATGCATTGCAAATTTGCTCAATAATTCGGCCAAATATACGCACGAGGGCGGGCAGATTCGAGTCGAGCTCCTGAACGAAGACGTTTCCTTCCAGGTGACGGTTCTCGACAATGGGCTTGGACTGACGCAGGAAGCTTCAGAGGCCATCTTTGCGATGTTCGTTCAGGTTGATAGTCACCGGGAACTTTCACATGGTGGGCTCGGTATCGGTCTTGCGCTTGTGAAGCAGCTCATAGAGCTCCACAAAGGAAGCGTTACGGTAAGAAGCGATGGACCAGGCCGTGGTAGTACTTTTGTCCTAGAGCTACCCAAGGCGGCATCGCCGTTTTCATGAATAATAATGGGTCGAGTTGTCTTAGCAACGATGGTGTGAATGCGAAAATTTACCACATTGCTTCAACCTCGGAACTGTCGAAGGACCGGATCAAACTTGCACCTCCGGGCAAGGGACTAACGCTGGATATCCATGGAAGCGGCGCCTTGACCTATCTTTCATACATTTAGGGTAACGCTGGAGCATAAGCCCATTTCGACACCTGTATGGTGTTCATTTTAAATCTACAGCGGTTGACGCGAAGCGGGATGGTTAGAGCATGTTTCCAAGGAAGCAGACTCAATATTGGATCTTCATTGGGTTGCTGATGCTCGGGTTTTGCGGCGCATCAGCAGTAATGCTGGTGGAGCTTCGCCGGGATAGTTGGACGATTGCGAGTACCGGCGGGCAGAACCTGTTGACCGTCCTGTCTCTAGATATCGAAAGCCGCATCGATGCTTATGACGCGGTTCTGCAAAGTACTGTTTCGAAGATCGAACAGCCGGACTTCGGAAACCTATCGCCTCAACTCCAGCAGTCGCTGCTTTTTGATCGGGTTCTGAAACAGCCGTATTTCACTAGCCTGCTGGTTCTCGACGGTGCCGGCAACGTAGTTCGTGACGCGGGTTCCTTTCCACCGCGCACGGATAATTTTTCTGACCGCCCCTATTTTCAGGTTCATGCGAAGAGAAAGGTAACCGGCCTTTATATAAGCGCGCCCTTCCAGCGGCGTCTGACGGGAGACGATCAGGTTGTAGCGATGAGCCGTCGCATCAACACGGCAGATGGCCGCTTTGCCGGTGTCATTGTCGGCACTTTGAAGCTCACCTATTTCCGAGATCTATTCGAAAGCACCCATCTCAATTCGAGTGATGCGATCAACCTGTTTTCGCGGGACGGCATTCTACTGATGCGCAGCCCATATTCACCGGAGCAGATCGGCCGAGATTTGTCCAATTCAGACAATGTCCGCCGGTTCCAATCTTCTGCTTCAGGCGTGTTTTCGGGAGAGGCCGCAATCGATGGTGTGACCCGCCTTTACAACTTCAAGCATGTCGGCTCGCTACCACTGATCCTAAATGTCGCCTTGTCCCATGACCAGATCTTTTCCGGATGGCGGACCCAAGCCATCACCATCGGCACCATATTGGCTATGCTTTGCGCGCTAGCAGCAGCTCTAGCGTTGACTGTGCGTCGCGAATTTTTCCGCCGTGCGCGAGCTGAGAGCAGAACACGAGAAAGCGAGGCCCAATACCGTCTGCTGGCCGACCACGCCACCGATGTTATAATCCGTCTAGATCGAGATTTGATACGGCGTTATGTCTCACCTGCGTCGCGAGATATGCTCGGAACCGAACCCTCAGAACTCGTTGATCTTCCAGCGCGCGGAATTATTCATCCTGACGATTGGCCGCGCGTTCAACAAGTGGCCGACGAAGCGCGCACTTCCAATGCGCCGGTGGAAGCTGTCTACAGGCTGAAGCATAAGCAGGGCGACTATGTTTGGGTCGAAGGCCGTTACCGATATGTCGCCGAAGACGACGGCTTTATTGTCGTCCTTCGCGACATTTCTCTCCGCAAGGCTGCCGAAGCAAGCCTTGAAGTTGCTCACGCCGAACTTGCGCGCCGCGCCGACACGGATGGACTAACCGGTCTTCTCAATCGCCGCCGCTTTGATGAGGGGCTGGCAGCGGAGTGCGCGAAGGCTGCGCGCGCAAATGCGCCGCTCTCGCTTCTGTTGATCGATGTGGATCGTTTCAAGCTCTTCAACGATAGCTATGGCCATCAGGCGGGCGATGAATGTCTGCGGCGCGTTGCGCAAACGATTGATGCCAGCGCTCGCGCAGAAGACCTTTGCGCACGCTATGGAGGCGAGGAGATCGCGGTCATACTGCCAGAAACAGATGGGGTGGCGGCGCAACAGATTGGCGAGCGCATCAGGGCCGCTGTCGCTGCGCTGGGCATTTCTCATCCGGAGAGCGACAGCGGGCGCGTCACGATCAGCATTGGCTGCGCCAGCGTAGCGGCCCCTGTGATTGGAGAGGGGGCCCGGCTGGTGCGCGAGGCAGACCGTCTACTCTACGAGGCCAAGCGGATGGGCCGCAACCAAGTCTTGTCTTCGACTTCAGCGCAGATGCTGGCGAAACCGCCATTAAACGCTGATGAAGAAGAAAGGCTCGCGGCAGTCGAGACGGTTCTTCACAAAGCCACAGGTAAGACGGGCGCCGATCTTGATCTTATCGCCCGCGGCGCAGCCCAACTGATGGGAACGTCCATCGGGTTCATATCTCTTGTCGGTGAGAACGAACTGACGCTTGTCGGTCGCCACGGGATCGACATCGAGAAAGTATCGCGAGACATCAGCTTCTGCTCCCACACGATTGGCGGCAAGGAAACCATGGTCGTGAACGATACGTTTGACGACTTGCGTTTTCACGACAACCCGCTCGTTCAGGCTCCGAACGGACTTCGCTTCTATGCCGGAGCGCCACTTGTCGATCGACAGACAGGGCAAACAGTTGGGGCAGTTTGTGTGGCTGACCTGAACCCTCGGGGCTCTACGTCTGACGCTGAGCGTAAGATGCTTATGGACCTGGCCGTAGTGGCCGCCAGCCAGCTGAAGTGAGCCCCTCGAAATGGTGAAGTCAGGGGTTTCTTTGAACGCCTATCAAAAACTGTGGTGGTGCAGCGGGCTGAATAGCCCCGAGTTTCCTAGACACCCTCGGGTTAAGTTTTCTGCCGCTTTTCGAACTCTACGGGCGACAGCATCCCGTTTCTGACATGTTTGCGCTTCGGGTTGTAGAACATCTCAATGTAGTCGAACACGTCCTGCCTGGCTTCGTCTCTTGAGCGATAGACCTTTCGGCGTATCCGCTCTCGCTTCAACAGATTGAAGAAGCTCTCAGCGACGGCATTGTCATGGCAGTTGCCCCGTCGGCTCATCGAATGAACCAGATTGTGGTGCTTCAGGAACGCTGCCCAGTCTATACTGGCGAATTGCGATCCCTGATCCGAATGCACCAGAACCTTTTCCTTTGGCTTTCGCCTCCATACAGCCATCAGCAACGCCTGCAGCACGACATCCGTTGTCTGACGGCTCTGCATCGACCAGCCGATAACACGGCGGGAATAGAGATCGATCACCACCGCGAGATAGGCGAAGCCTTCGTTGGTCCGGATGTAGGTGATGTCCGTGACCCACGCCTTGTCCGGAGCAGCAACGCCGAATTGACGGTCCAGAGTGTTGTCGATGACAATGGAAGGCCTGCCGCCATAAACTCCGGGACGGCGCTTGTAGCCGATCTGAGCCTTTATCCCGGCAATCCGCGTCAGACGCGCAACCCGGTTGGGGCAGCATGTCTCGCCGTGATCGAGCAGGTCGTCATGAAGCTTGCGATACCCGTAGACCCTGCCGCTCTCTTCCCAAGCCGTCTGGAGCAGATCAATCTGCCGCTTGTCCTCACAGGCACGCTTGCTCAATGGCATCCGAAGCCAGGCATAAAACCCGCTGGGATGGATGCGGAACAGGCGACACAACATTCGCACCGAGAACCGCTGTTGATGCTGGGCAACGAACGCGTACTTCACTCATTGCCCGGCAGACGATGTTTACATCGTCGAGAGGGGTGCATCCCTGGCGAAATACGCGGTCGCTTTCCTAAGAAACACTCTCTGCATCGGGATGGGATCAAGCTGATATCCCAAAGCTCGAGCACGGCGCTGTAGGTTTGCCAGAACCCGGCCGCGATGTCGCTCGTCATATGCCTCTGCACCAGGATCACGATAAGCCATGCCGAAGCGAAGGGCGTTGAAGAAGAGCACAGCGATCTTGCGTGCAGTCGCCGTCACGGCTTTCTGCTTGCCGATACGCCCTGCCAAACGTCGGTAAAAGGCACCCAGCGCTGTGTCACTTCGGCCAATCCTGGTGGCTGCCAACCGCAGCAATGCCGCCGCCCGGCTCGATGATCGGCGCGTTCTCGACGAGAGAAGTCTGCCGCCAGATATCTTGTTGCCGGGAGCCAGGCAGAGCCACGATGTAAAGTGTTTCGCGGTTGGCCATGCCCGCAAATCTGTGCCGCACTCGCCAATCAACGTCAGGGCAAGTGATGAACCGAGACCATGGATTTGCGTCAAGTCTGTTCCCACGAGGCCGTATAATGCGGCCCGGACATCAAAGGATGGCGTGTTCGGCTGCTTCGTCTTCGTTCTGATCTTAGGCAACGGCGATTGTGGCTTCTCGACATTATGCGCCATTGTGGCGATCGCCTGCTCAAGCTTGCGATCGCATTCGAGCATCTTTTGCTGATAAAAGTCGTACAGGTCCAACGACTGGGAAAGCGCAAAGATGTGTTCATCCCGATCATTCCCAACCAGGGATGCCCGTATCGTTTCGACCGAGGAGTGACACCGGATGTCGCGCAAGGTTGCCAGCACCTCCGGGTCTCGCTCGCCAGCAACGATTGCCCGTATGATCCTCATGCCTGTCACGCCAGTGATATCTGACACGACATGGTGGAGCTGAAGATTCATCTCCATCAACGCCTTTTGCATATGCTGGGTATGAGCGGCCGCGTATTCGACCAACCGTTCTCGTTGCCGCAAATATGCACGCAGGGTGGCAATTTGCGCATTCGGCCGATAGCTTCCTCGAAGCAGGCCATAGGAGTGCAGTTGGCGCAGCCATGCTGCATCGCTTACGTCGGTCTTGCGGCCCGGGACATTCTTGGCGTAGCGAGCATTCACCAGAATGACCTCGAAGCCGTGCTGCTCCAAAATCTCGTAAGCCGGTATCCAGTAGACACCCGTCGACTCCATGGCGACGCTGGTGACCCCGCAGGATTTGAACCAGTGAGCGAGATCGTGCAGATCGTGGGTAAAAGTCCCGAAGGCGCGAATTGGCACGTCATCAGCGTCAGGGTTGACGGCGGCCATATGCATAGTCGCGCCAATATCGATGGCGGCGGCTCTCGGGTTCATGCGCTTTAGATCCTGCGCGTTGGATGGTACTGTCTTGGGCATGACGTCTCCTCCTCTGAATCAAGGAGGGGCTGGGCCGTGCAAGTTCGTCATTTTCCTAACCGGGATCACCACCGAACTGGCGTCACCACTCTCAAGTACGCAAAGCCCATGTGCCACGTTTTTTAACGGGGTAAACGCCTCCAAAAAGCGGTCGGCAACTCCCCTCCGGCGGTCAGCGTAGCACAACCTGTTTTTACCGCACACAGGCGGACCAAGGCCCGTGACCGTTTTTTAATATGTCGCGCTCCTCCGTGACCCGCGCCAGTTCCTTTTTAAGCTGCCTGATCTCTTCGGACTGGTCGTTACCCTGGTTCCCAGACGCCAAGGAGAACTTCTTCTTCCGCTCATAAAGCGAGTGCGGGCTTACACCGAGCCGCTGCGAAACCTCCGCAACCGGAGTAGCCCCGTTCCGTGATCTGACGCACCGCGTCGCGCTTAAACCTTCGCTGAAATTCGATTTGCTCATGGTGATCTTCTTGCCTAAAATTAGGAAAGAAGGGGTCTAAGAATCTCGGGGCTATTCAAACTGATCTTCAGGACACGGTGATCACCGGGAAGTATTGAAAATGACTTTCTGATCACGGACTAACACAATTCCGGCGTGCAGCCGATAAGCCAGTAGTCTGGGGTTGAGGTGCAAACTCAGCGTGCAGTTATTCCGTAAACTCCCGTAAGGTCTCAGTGCTTAAGGTCGCGGGAAATTGGTTGGATAATTTGCAATATTGTCTGCGGTCACAAGTTCAATAAGTCAGCGTTGCATTATGCACGTCGTTCCTCCGCCGACATTTTATGCAACTGCTCCACGACACGCCGCTCATCGTATGGCTTCGCAAAGAAGACAGAATCGACTGGGAGCTCGACGTCACTTGCGTGGAGGTGGCCGGATGTCAGGATGATGTGGATTGGCGGCCAACGCTCTCGGATGGCGGCGGCGAGCTTCATTCCATCGGTCCCACGGGGCATGTCTATGTCTGAAAATACAATCCGAATGTCAGGTCGCATTTCCAAAATGCGGATGGCATCGGTAGCATCGGTTGCTTCGATGGCCGTGAAGCCTGCGTCTTCGACAAGATCGACTGCCGCTATACGCAGTATCGGTTCGTCCTCAACGACCAGTACGATCGGTCGACAAACGTTGTCAGGATAAGTCAAGATTATGTCCTTTGTCTCACGACTGCTGCATGTGAGACAGAGGCGCTTTCATTGAGGCGGAGAAGCCAATTGATGCATAACGCAGGTCGACCCCGCCAGTTCCGATCAATCCCATCTTAATCAATCTTGAGCCGAAGCCGCGTTTTACTGGTTCGGCAGCAGGCGGGCCGCCGCTCTCCAGCCACTTTAGGACGACCTGCGGATCGTACTCGTTATCCTGCTTGATGACCGACCATTCGACAGTCACCAGACCGTCCTGGCTAGGTATGGACCCGTACTTGATGGCGTTGGTGGCCAGTTCGTGGAGAAGGAGGGAGAGCGACAGCGCCGCCCTCGGCCCGATTGTGAGGTTCGGACCTTCCAGAAAAAAGCGGTCGGCGCGTTCGAAGGTCGCCAGTACGCCAGCCGCCACGTCGTGCATCCGTGCGGAGGACCAGCTCTGCTTGAGCAGGACGTCATGCGCGCGCGCCAGAGCACCTATTCGCTGGGTAAAAGCATCGACAGCATCCCGCTCAGTCACGGACTTTAAAGTCTGCTTGGCGATCGCCTGAACCATCGCCAGCGTGTTCTTGAGCCGATGATCGAGTTCCTGGTTCAACACCTTTTGGTGTTCATCTGACTTCAAATGTTCGAGTGCAAGCTGCGTCCGGTCCCCGATCTGGCGAACGAACAAGAGCTCGCTTTCCGTCCACGGGTGGACAGTGTCCTGATGAACGAAGACGACTAGCGCAAGTCGTCCTTGATCCATGACGGGTAAATTGAGGATCGCTCTGACGTTGATCGAAACCAGCTTGGTTGCATCATCCTGGGTGCGCGCGTCGTTTTCGACGTCTTTAATCGCGACTGTGCGACCTTGCTTCAAATCATCAACATAAGAGCCGAAGCTTCGAAATGCATGGGAACCAGCGACACTGGCCACCCCCGGCGCGCACCAGTCGATCGGCACGGTGATCGTCTCATCTGCCATGTCCACGGTCCCGAACCTGTGCGGCTTGCTCGCACGCCTTCGGCAAGACAGGCCGTGGCGGCGTGCACGATCTCGTCTACGGTGGTTAGGCTCCTTAGATGTTCGCCAAGGTCAGCGAGAGCCGTCAGTCGCTGTGCCTGGCGGACGCGGTCGGTTACGTCCGCACCCTCGACAAAGATTCCCGCTACATTGTTGTCGGCATCGGTGACAGGCTGGTAGACGAAATCGAGGTAGCGGTCGTTGGGCGGATTATCCAGCGAAACCTGCACGGCGTAGAGAGATTCCTCGGCAAGATAAGGCTCACCTGTTCGGTAGACTTTGTCGAGGATTGTTGTGAACCCCTGGGCTGTTGCATCGGGCAGTGCCTCCGCCACCGACCTACCAACGAGGTCTCGCTTGCCAACCAGCTTCATGTAGGCTGGGTTGGCTACCTCAAAGACGTGATCCGGACCACGCAGCATCGCCATGAAATTCGGAGCTTGCTCAAAGATGGCAGTCAGCCGCAACTGGTCGTCAGTTGCCATTCGCTGTGAGGCTCGCAGCTCGCCGACAAGCTCGTCTCGTTTTTTCACGGCCTCGCGCATGGTCAAAAGAGCCATTACTTGGCGGGCCAGAGCGCGGAGATCGTCGGCTTGATCCTGCGTCAGTCCTTCGGCGCGAGGCACTTTGTCTATTACGCAGATCGTGCCGAGGGCATAACCGTCGGGCGTTATCAGGGGCGCGCCTGCATAGAAACGGATGTGCGGTTCCTCTGTCACAAGTGTGTTGTCCCGCGTCCTGGCGTCGAGCTCGAGATCGGGGATAACTAGAAGATCCGAAAGGCCCAAGGCATACTTGCAAACGGATTGATCAAGCGGCGTCTCGCAGGGCTCGAACCCCTCCTTCGCCTTAAACCACTGACGATCCGCATCCACTAGGCTGACCATAGCCACGGGCGTATCGCACAGTCGGCGCGCCAATCTGACGATGTCGTCGAATTCCGGTTCGGCTTTTGTGTCGAGAATGCCGTAGCTCAGAAGGGCTTGCTGACGGATTTCTTCCGCGGCTGTTCTGGTGGTAGGGATATGTTGGGAACTCTGGGACACTGGATGCGAAAACCTAAAGCTAAAGTACGCAGCTATCTTACAGGATTGTTCAACCCTCGCTACCCGCATCGTTGAATTCAGGTAATTGAATTGCCCAATACGCTTGGAAGATGTCCTCTGGACGATTTGGAGTATTCGATCAGCATTGGGGAAGTCCTGTTGTTCATGACGATATAATACAGCGGTGTACCCATGGGAGCTTAGCCGACGCGGTGAAAGTCCCCGTCGCGCCGCTGCCTATTGGTGCCGCCTTTCGTGTCTATCATATGTTCTGCACGCCGCATTGATCGCTTCTGGAGCTCCATCACCTGGAGGCAGTAGGTTGCTGCCCGCGAAAGGTAATTGTTTGCACTAGGGCTGTGCAAATTAGCGGGGTCGAAGATTCGATCCCTTTCAAGGCGGAAGACGCGCGTCTCGTATTGCGACCTATCCTACCGAGCGTTATACTGTTTTTGAAAAAAAGTATAACGTCGGAGTCGAGCTTATGAAATCTGTCGACCTCATGTACCAGACTATTCTCGCGGAGCTAGGTCAGCGCTCGCTCGACGCCGCTTGGACGGCTGATTTCCCTCCAGACGGGCGATTTACCCCCGCCAACATTAAGGGACGCAAGTATTGGTATTTCGACATACCGGATGGACACGGTGGTACCAAACGTCGCTATGTTGGTCCTGCTGACGATCCGGATATAGCACAACGCGTATCTGATCATAAGCGGGACAAGGACGACCTACGCGCTCGCAGGCGATTGGTAAATACCCTGACCCGTGAAGGTGGGATGATTTCCCCCGACGCCATGTCGGGCGACATTGTCGAAGCTCTTGCCAATGGGGGGCTCTTTCGACTCCGTGGCGTTCTCATCGGCACGGTGGCTTTTCAATGCTACTCAGGGCTGCTGGGTGTGCGCCTTCCCATTGCTGCCATAGTGACCGGCGATGCGGACATCGCTCAGGATTATGCCATCAGTCGAGAGGTTGAAGATAGTCTGCCTCCGATCATTGAGTTGCTGCAGCACGTCGACGCCAGTTTCCGGCCCGTTCCACATAGATCGGGATCAGGGGCCTCGTCAGCGTTTCAGAATGCCGACGGCTACAGAGTTGAATTCCTGACATCGAACCGTGGCTCGGACGACTACGTCGATCAGCCGGCGAAGATGCCTGCTCTTGGCGGTGCTAGCACGGATCCACTGCGCTTTCTCGATTTTCTCATCAGGGAACCGGTCAGGACGGTCCTGCTCCACCGAAGCGGCACCCCGGTCGTTGTCCCTGATCCGGCTCGGTATGCAGTCCATAAGCTCATAGACGCCAGCCGTCGGTACACCGACGGGCAAGGGCCAGCTAAGCGCGAGAAGGACATTCGCCAGGCCGCGCTGCTTTTTGAGGCGCTGCAGCAGACAAGGCGATCGGTTGACTTGGCCCTCGTCTACAACGAAGCATGGGAGCGCGGCCCTGCGTGGCAAGACGCTATCCGAATTGGGGCGGGGATGCTGCCGGCAGCAGATGCAGAACGGCTCAAAACGGTCCTAACCGACGGCGCAAAGAAGAACCGAGAAGAAATTGAACTTCCGTTCGGCGAATAGACGCACTTGTATTGAATGACAAGCTGATGATCCCGTTGGGAGTGGCTGACACAAATAGGATGCCGAGAGTCCGATTCTCTTCAAGGTGTTAGGACGCAAAGTTGGCTGTTAAGCGGAAACGATTTCCACTTGCGATAGGATCAGAGTTCCAGGTATCCAAACATGAGAAATGGGCTGCCGCTTTGATGCCAAAATGATCGTGCTCGCCCATGGCTCATTGTATCCTCAGACCGCATGCGTCCAGCCACAGAGCCGGGGGCCTGGATCGGATCAGCGACAGCTGGAGGTGACGTCAGTTGATCAGCACGATTTTCGCGGCATCAACATCTCCCCGGTCGATGTCGGAGAATGCGTCGGCTCCATCAGTCATTGACCGTGTTTCGACCCATTTTAGCGCTCCGAGCCGGCCGGATCCAAGGAGTGCGACGGATTCGCGAAAATCGGCCATCGAATAGCAGTAGGAACCGACGAAGGCGATCTCGCCGAGCGTCAACCGGCGCACGTCAACGCCTTCTGCACCGGGCAGCAAACCAAGATGAACAATAGTTGCGCCGCGGCGCGCCATTTTGAAGGAAGCCTCACGGGTCGCCACTGCGCCGACTGCGTCGAAGATCAGATCGACGGAGGCCGCCGCTGGAGCCTCCGGCCCGTCCGGATCATAGGCGACAATAGCGTTGCTGGCTGTCGAAGCTGTTTCGCGTCTTCGGGCGCTGGGTTCTCCCAGCATCACAGCTTCGGCGCCTTGGGAAATCCCCACAAGGGCAGTGGCCAGTCCAATCGCGCCGCCGCCGAGCACCACCACCTTGGCGGCCGATAGTGGTCGGCGCAGGCTTTTTATGCCGATCTGCACTGCGTGATACGAGACCGCAACTGGTTCGGACAAAGCCGCCGTTCCAAAATCCATGTGGTCGGGGATCTGCACGAGATTGGCTTCTGGCACTACAACCCGGTCGGAAAATGCCCCGGGGTGCGGCGGCAGGCCGATATTACGCTGCTCCTCGCAAAGCTGTGGCGCGCCGGAAAGGCATTCCGTGCACGTGCCACAGGTCAGTAGCGGATTGACTGTAACCCTCCGGCCGGCCATTGCACCAGTTTCGACGATTCCGGACATTTCATGACCCATGATCATCGGAGGCACGCGCCGAGCATCATATCCGTGGTAACCGTGCATGTCGGAACCGCAGATACCACAGGCTTTGACCTTCAGGATCACCTCACCGAACCCTGCTTGGGGCGCCGCCACATCCTGATAGGCCATGCTAGCTTTGCCTAAGTACACCAACGCCTTCATCGGATCGTCTCTCAACTTTCATGCGGCATGTTTCTCGAATGAGGTACTGTATGTCAATGATCGCCTGGGTGGGCAACGGCAGCAGTACTTCGCGAGACCGTTAAATAGGTCGGTCGGTGTTAGATGCATGGGGTATTGCCACCGGTGCCAGGGTCCTCGACGTTGCGATTGCTCGATTTGGCGGGACCAACACGGTCGAACTCTGGATTCCAATGCTGGAGGCAGCGGCGACGGTTGGCGCTCGTACGCTGGTTGTTGCCGGCGACAACCCCAACCCAGCGCGGCTGGCGGACACGTTTCGTCAGCTCTGACGCTTGCAGCTTGCGCGCGTGCGCACGCCGCTAGTCATGTCGAAGCATTGCGGGGAATTGGAGGAGCTGATGAGTGGCTTAAAGAAGGTGGCGACGCCACCTTTCAACGCGCAACTGCTGGACAGGTTGATGGAGGAACGAGGACTTGATCTCCTCGTCGTCACCTCGAAGCATAACGTCCAGTACCTGCTTGGTGGTTATCGCTTCTTCATGTTCGACTACATGGATGCGGTCGGTCTGAGCCGCTACCTGCCGGTCCTGATCTACCCGAAGAGCCGCCCGGACCTGACTGCTTATATCGGCAACCCGAATGAAGGTTTCGAGCGCGATCTGGGGAAGCTGTGGCCAACGGTGCTGGACCTGAGGGCGCGGGGGTCGGTCGATGCGATGGAGCACGCGCTCGAGCAGATCGCGGCATCGGGTGTTCCAGTGTCGGCCGTCGGAGCCGAACTAGGCTTCCTTCCGGCCGATGCCTTTGAAATCCTGCGGGCTGGCCTCCCGGATACGACCATCTCAGACTGTGTAGAAGTCCTAGAGGCGATGCGTGCGGTCAAGACGGATCACGAGCTTGGCGACCTGCGCTTTGCTTCGGAAGGCGTGGTCGGCGCCATGTTGGCAACATTTTCCCGCATGCAGCCAGGCCAGACGAAGCACGAGATCGTCGAAATCTTGCGTCAAGAGGAAGGTCAGCGGGGCTTGCTGTTCGAATACTGCCTGATCACTGCCGGTGCCAGCCTAAACCGCGCCCCATCAGATCAGCGACTGAAGGAAGGGGACATCGTCTCGCTCGACTCCGGCGGCAATTATCATGGTTATATCGGTGATCTCTGTCGCATGGGATTTCTCGGCGATCCTTCGGCCGAGCTAGAGGACGCGCTTGCCGTCGTCGATGAAATTCAGCATGCTGCCCGCGTACCGCTTAGAAACGGCGCGGTAGGCGGAGATATTTTTGCTGCGACACATCGGCTGACGTCTGTCCGCAGGGAAGCGCGTCTAAGCTTCGTGGCGCATGGTATGGGGTTGATCGCGCACGAAGCACCGCGCCTTCTCGATGATGGGCCAATCCCCTATCTCGCGCCTCACCGTGACCAGGCACTTGAAAAGGGCATGGTTCTGTCGATCGAAACCACCTGGCAGCATCCGCGCTTGGGCTTCATCAAGCTGGAGGACACGGTCATCGTCACGGAAAGGGGCTGCGAGAGTTGCGGCGATTGGGCGCGCGGCTGGAATCGCTGCGGCGGCCGCTGACGGCTCACTCGATCAGAGGGCCAAGCTGGTCGAGTGTCGTGCTGCGACGCTTCCGCCCGTGCGGTTACTCAACGACCAGCCTACTCAACTTTTTTATTAGAGAGCAGGCATGCGGTAGGAACCAGGGCAATTCCGCCATAGATACCAGCGGTACAGTTTGCCACCAGTCTAGGTAGGATCGCACCACCAGCCTTCGCTGTCTCCTCTTGCTTTATAAGTTGATCTTCTGCAAAGAAGCCGCGAAATCCTTCTGGGATACGAACCGTGGCCATGTCCGCCTGACGAACAACCATGTGTGTCATCTGAAGCTGGATAATCCGATCGACTAACACGGCATGTTCCGTCGCAAGGACAATGTCTTTAACCGCTTCCATCCTTGCTAGTATCGGTAGGAAGTACCCTTTTTGGTACGCTATCGATAGCTCTCGGCTGAAAAGCGTGGAGCGGTTCGTCAGTACGGGCGAAAAATCAAGCTCCTCCACGAACCCACCGATTACAGCCTCGTCCGGCAGAGCGCGAAGAGCGGCGATAAACTCCTGATTGGGTTTCTTCAGACCTACTCTTACATCGGCCGCGCCTACTGCGCATACGACGAGCAACGCCATCGCGGATCCGGATAGAATAGTCTGCCTACTCTTGCGTTGCTTTTCGATTTGGAAGAACGGCATGCGGAACAGCCATTCAAGCAAAAGTGGTAGAGCGGTTATGTAAATCAGCAGTTCCGTTGCGGCGGTGTAGCGGTTGGGTAGGTGAAGGCGAAACAGCACGATGCCGGCTATGAAAAACCAAACGAGCGAAGCCAGTGCCAGTAGAAGAGGAAGTTGCGACGAAAGCCGTCGCTCCCCGGATGGCCGCAACGTTCTGTAAAACAGGATCATCGATCCGCCGAACGCTGCCAGTATTTTGAGGCTCGGTTTAAGGATTGCACCACCCTCGCAGTCGACAATGAAGCTTAGCCTTGATCCGCAGAGAAGGTTGTAGTCCATTTCTGCCGGAAAGATCGCACCCCTGCCACTAGGGCCAAAGGTCGGGATCTGCATCGCTTCCGCCAGCGTAAAGCTAGGCGAGTAGGAACCGCTGCTCAGCAGGAATGGAGCTATTCCGCAGATTGTTGCCAGCGCGCTCGATGCGACAAGCAGTAACGTGAGCCGATCGAGCTTCAGTCGAGGAAGAGGCGCAAATGAAAGAAGCGTTAGGCCGACCAGTGTCGCAGTGGTGATCGCCATCTGCGGGTATGCTCCAGTTAGGAGAAGCTGGGCGATCGCCGTTTGCCAGATCCGCTTGCGAGCCAGACCATCAAGCATCATCAGAAGTAACACAGGCCACAGGGCGCGCGGCGTGCTGGTGACGATAAGGTTGGCTCGCGCCAGATAGTGGAGGACGGCCGCCGTCACCAGAAACCCAACAATGGGTTGACCACCAACAGCCCGGATAAAGCGGAATGTGTAGAAGGCAACAGGGACGAAAATCAGCGTGGGAAATACCTTGGCGAAGGTGACTGGCGAGATCCCGAAAGCCCACGCGGCTCGAAACAGCGCAGAATAAGCCCAAGGGCTGACAGCCCTCCAGTAATCAGCAACGAAATCGCCTCGCAGTAGTCCGTCGTTCTCCCACTGTCCCATCCACGAGAGAAACATCCTTGCGTCATCACTGATCGCATCGGTCGGAAAGGAGTAGACCTTTATTGCGAACGAACAGGCGGAGATAAGTCCGAGACTGATTGCAAGTGTACGCCACAAGCGCTCATTGCTTGACCCCGATACCCGGTCGCGAACAAAGACTGCGATCGCTGACCAAACGCCAGTCCCAGTCGTTTGGCGCGCTTCGTCATCCATCACCGATCTTCCCTGACAGGGGCGGCTTTCATATTGCGATCCGTCAATCCTGCAAAATCAGCAATGAACGGGGCACCAGCGATTGCTGGGATGACATAGCGCAGCGTTGCAAGAACACCGAGGAGGGCAGCCTGCTGCGGTACGAGGTAAGGCGCATAGAAGAATACGATTGCTGTATCTCGCGTGCCCACGCCAGCGAAGGTTAACGGTAGCAGCCCAACCAAAATAGACAGTGTGGCGAATGCGGCATTTGCGAGCAGAGGAACGTGTGCATCCACTGCTTGGCAAAATAGCCAGAATTGAAAAAGATGGGCGCCCCAGATGACAAGAGAAAGCAACAACACACGAGACGCTCTGACCTTACCGAGCCAGAACCAGTGCAACATTTCGTGCCAACTCGCCGCAAAAGCCTCCAAGGCAAGTGTGAACCTTGTAGGTAGAACGCCACCGAGTGAGCGCAACACAAACGGCAAAACGGGCCAAGGTGCGATCAACACGGCGATCGCTAGTGCGGCGCTCGAAACTGGCAACAACAGCCAGAGCATCGCCGGCTGCGTTGCTCCTACGAAGATGATGCCGAAGATGCCCCAAAACAGTAGAGACATCATGTCGACGGCCTTCTCGAGAACGACAATCGCAAGCGAAAGGCTCGCTTTCATGCCATGACGGCGTGACAAGACGTGCGCTTTTGCAAGATCGCCGAGCTTCGAAGGCAAAATCATATTGAGAGTGCTGGCCGCAAGAATCAGCCTGTTCGCTTCCAAAAAGCCCAGGTGTGTTCCGCTGACGATGATCGTAAAGCGCCAAGAAGTGAGAAGTGTCAGCAGTCCAGTAAAAGCCAGACCAGCGATTAGCCAAGCAGGGCGGGTTTGCTGTGCGGCCGCCCATATACTGCGGATATCGATAAAAGTGTAAAGCAGCGCAAGAATGCCAGCGCTGACGATCAGTCCCACCAACTTTTTCATTTCGCATCCATACGGCGCTCGAATGTTAGTGGATTATTGGGTCCAAGACCTGCGAGCGCGTCGTTCAGTGAAATGAATGGTACAAGCTGATCCTTCTGATAGACTCGCGCCATGATGGTAGTGATCGACGTCTGGTGACCAGAGATTCCGACGAGGTCCACGTCGCTCCATCCCGCGTCGCTTGCGATTGTGTCGTGGACTGTCCAACCGCTCTTTGATCTTTCGAAGCGCCTCTCGAAGCGATAGGGCGCTTCATTCTTGCCCGTGACCAAGAGCTTCTGCAGCGACCGACGCACGAGATCAGGAAAGAAACGTCCAAGGCTTATCATAAGAAGCCGAAGGATAACGTTTTTGAAAGGGGTCAGTAGTGCGCTCTTAGCAAACGTCATCGGTCCGCTTGTAACCACCGACCCTTCGGCAACAACGGCCGCAGCTCCGCCCAAATGTGTCACCGCCGTTTTGCCATCGGACTTGCGGCGCAGGGTAACACCGGTATCGCTGACGGCAAGCTGACCGCCTGAGAAATACTTGTAGACCCCGCCACGCCCGAGGGCTGCAACCATCATGTTCTCGCCCTGACGATCGACGAACAACTGACAAGCCGGAAACCACTTTTCCCCGGATGGCAATGGTGCAGCATCACATGGGTCCAAACAGTTGTTTTGGAGTGTCAGAAGCCAAGCCCACAAGTGATGTCCGATGATCCTGTCGTCAGAATAACAGGGCGTCCTTTGTTCTACCAATGGGCGCTTCACCTGCTGGCTGATAGCCTGCGCCGTCGGGCTCCAGGGTGCAGCAATTTCAAATCCGAACGGAAAGAAATTCAGGGTCGAGCGGCTGGAGTACTCGCCGCCTACTGTACCGTCCGGGTGGACGAAGTAAGCCAGGAAGTTGATTGCTGCCGCAAGCGGCTGACGCAACGCCAGATCCGGGCGTCGGCGATCAAGGTCGGCAAGCAGGCCGATCGTTAGCGAAAGGTAGCCGAGGTCGGCGCCGCCATACTCGTCGAACCAGCCCTCGGTATCTTGCCAAGAAAGAAGACGCTTCAGGCGCTGGTGCATGAACGCGTCAAAGCCTTGTCCGGGAAACCGCCGTTCGGCACTCTCCAGGCAGGCGACGATCAGGGCTTCATGATTGGACAGCCTACCGCTTTCGACATGCTCGGCCAGCCAGCGGGCCCGACGCATCATGAAATTGTCGAGCTCAGGCTCAGGTGGGAGCTCAAGGATCTCGGCACTGCGAAGAATGGCGAACAGAGAAAATGCCGCTGCACCGGCGGCACGCTCAAAAGGGTAGTAGTCGTCGCAAGAGCCATCCGGGTGGGATGACCGCGCCGCAAAACGCATGCCGGCGACGATTAATTCCCTGATTTCGGCGCTAGCGTAATAGGGATTTTCCGGTAGCTGCTGCATCGACCAAACGAGCGCAAGCGGCAGTACAAACTCCTGCGACATTCCGCATGGGAAATCGATCATTCGGTAGTGCCAGTACGTCCGATCGAAACAGCCGTAGGTCGGGCTAACGGCAGTTCGGTCGAGCAGCGTTAAGATTTTGGGAATTTCCGGTAGGACCAAAGCACCGATCGACTTCGCGAAACCCTCAGGATGCATGCTTGTCACTCTGTTCACTGAAGCCTACTCCGAAGCGGATACAGCGCAACTGGAACTGAACGTCTTCGCTGAGCTTGCGATTGATCCCATTCAGCTCGCCAATGATCGCGCAAAGCCAGCAGAGGAAAGCGGCAATCAAAGCAACTGCTGCAAATACGAGGCTTGGTACGTGGGAGCGTGTGGACCCGTCAAGATAGAAGGCGAGCCACCTGACGCTCAAAAAGGTCCCGGCGATAAAAGGTAGAAGACCCAGGAGGAAGAAGGACAGGCCCGGTCGGTAGACCAACATCGAGCGGGCAATAGACAGGCTCGATCTCAAAACGTAGCGTGGAATGCTGCGGACGAGCCGCGATGGCCGTGTTTCGCCGTTCACGCGGATCGGGACAGAGGTTATTCGCGCCCCGGAGCGACCGGCTTGGATGATGGATTCGAGGGTATATGTGTAGGAATCGAACACATTCAGCCGCATCGAAGCTTCGCGTGAGAAAGCTCTGAAGCCGCTCGGCGCGTCCGCTACGTCAGCACCCGACGTAAAGCGCACCACCCAACTGCCGAGATGCTGCAACAGCTTCTTGACAGGCGAAAAGTGCTCGATGCTGGCGATAGGGCGGCTGCCTACAACAAAGTCAGCGCGTCCTTCAATGATCGGTCGAACCAGTTCAGGAATATCGGCGGCGTTATATTGATTGTCGGCGTCCGTGTTGACGATAACGTCGGCACCTTCGATGAGCGCGCGCTCGATGCCAGCTCGAAACGCACGCGCCAAACCCCTGTTCGTCTTAAAATCAACGATGTGATCAACGCCGCTCGTTCGCGCTACTTCGACAGTAGCATCAGTGCTGCCATCATTGATCACCAACCATTCGACCTTATCGAACCCCGGAACGACGCGCGGTAAATGAGCAAGCGCTGTCGGAAGCGAGTGTTCTTCATTAAGACACGGAATCTGAATTATTAATTTCATCTGTGCGGACCCTCCATCACAAGTGAAAACCTGCCTAAGGTTGTCGCATGTGACCAATTCCTGATTGAAAGGAGATCGGGCGAGTTGTCAACGTTAGGTTCGACTACTCGTTCGGAACAGCAACGCTAGGCGCAAAGATGACACGGTTTTTTGGTTTTCGTACAACTACCAAGATGTCGCTTGAGATGCGCCCACGGTTTGTGCTCCTGGCAGTAAGCAGCTGCCGATGTCATGCTCAATGTTGGCAGTGCGTTAAGGTGGAAAATCCGTGGGCTCTTGTAGATCATTTCGATCAGTCACGTACATGCGCTCGCGCAGTGATATGCAGATACGAAGATCCGTTGTCATGATACAGAGACCTGATGCTTGAGATCGTCACCTATGTCGGATTATTTGTCACGTCGATGGTCTCAGCCTCTCTTGTCCCTCTTCATTCAGAGGTCGCTCTCGTCGGACTCATTTTCACTGAGAGGTTTTCTACGGTTGGGCTCATCCTGACCGCGTCGCTCGGAAATACGGCCGGCGGTGTGCTGAACTGGCTCATTGGACGGGGTATAGAGACGTTCCGGAATAGGAGATGGTTTCCTCTCAACGAAAAGCAGCTCAATCGCGCTGCTGGTTGGTACGGAAAATACGGCAAATGGTCTCTTCTCCTAGCGTGGGTTCCGATCGCAGGTGACGGACTGACAGTCATTGCCGGTGTGATGAAGCAATCACTGTTGCCATTTTTGGTCCTCGTGTTTATCGCCAAACTCATGCGCTGCGTGGGGACAGTGCTACTTG
>NZ_CDRNXF010000001.1:0-355832 GCF_977018685.1 Velazquezella soli | reverse complement strand
TCTAATGGAAGTGCTGAGTAGGCTAGTCTTTGAGTAACCCATTCGCCTTGAACGGAATCGCACCGCCGACCCTGTCGCTATATTCCCATTAAATCATCTAACCCAGTAATCACTTGCACTCGAAGTGACCGGCATGGGCCGTGAGCAGTCTAATCTGTTCCGGAGGTTCACTCCCTCTGATCCGGAATAGTTTTCGGTTCACTTATGGGCAAGACGTTTGGGACTTGGACATGGCCAGCGCGTATCATGTATTCTACATGTACCCGTTGCCGAGCGACGAGCTTAAACGGAGGCCGCGATACGCTTCTTGAACCGTCTCTTTTGCCGCACGCAGGTCGCACTGGTGCCGCTGACGTCCTGGCCTGACGGTCCCGTGTCGGCGGAGGTTCCAATACTTGCCGATGGAATGAACCCGATCCTACGCGTTGCAGACCATTGGCGCTTACCCCGTCACGAAACGCGCACGGAGGTCTTGGCGCGCTGCGGCGTTCTGCCCGATCCGATCTACAAATGGCCAGCGCTCGTCCTTACCGACGCCGAACCCCTGCCAGGTGCACTTGCGCCCTGGACGGCAAGCGCCTTTGAGCGCATCCCACCCCAGTTCCCGATCACCCGCTTCACCGCTCTTGCTTGGTTCGAAGACGACGCGCACGCCAACCTTCGGCGCATCGCCGACAATCTGACGCCATCGCTGGGGCCCACGCCGGTCGGCCAGCGGTGGAATACCATCGTCGCCGCGTGGCGGTCGGGGCTGGCTGAGGTCTCGCTGACAGCCTGGCCGCCGGAGTGGCAATCGCAAGGTCTGCAGAACCCGTCCGAGGATCGCGGCCCTCGCCTCAGGACCGCCTGCCAGGTGACGCTGGCGACGGGCTTCCGCCTGCCTCTAAGCGCAAGAGAACGAGAATGGGTGACAAGCTCCGTGCCTCTCGCATTCGAGGGGGATGTCGGGACAGCGCGCATGGCACAGGCTGGCCGCCTTGCGCCGGGCGAGACAGAGCTCGAATATGTGCGCGACCCAGAAGACCTCGTCGAGGACCGGCAGCGGATGCTTGGGCTGTCGGCAGACGGCGAGGCGCTGATCGTGGTTTCGGATCAGCTCTTCGTCATGCACCGCACCGACATTCTGCATTTGGAGGTCATTCGTATGACGCCGGCCAAGGGCGGGGGAGGCTCGTCGCTTCATGCCCATTGTCACACGCATGCACCCGGCGCGGACAACCAGTCTGTGTTCCTGGCGCAGCACAGCGATCCCGACGGCATGACGGCGCTTGGGCAGGAACTCGGTGAGCGGCTCGGTTGTTTGGTCGAGGTCAGCCCCTACTACCCGGATTGCTGACCATGTATGGATGACGGCTAGGACCAGCGTTGATAGGATCGCCGGAGCGAAACGAACTGAAGCGGGCTCGCAAATGGAAGGCAGCAGGACGGGCGCATACCGGTCCAAGACTGGAACCAAGTGGCGCGAAGAAGTGCTCGACCTCTTACGACGGCTGGGCCCTTTGAAGCTTCTCGTCCTCCTTCTCGTCTTGCCGGTCGCAGCGGAGGCGCACGAGCCCGGTTACGCCGACGCAAAGGTCGCGTCGCCCGCACGCACTAGCCGCGCGGGCGTCCGTCTCGCCTTTCCTGCCGGTGAACTTCCGCGTCACGGGATGCTGGTCACGACCGGCAACGTCCTGTCGCCGCTGGCTCGCTGGATCGTCATTGATCTCGACCTCATGACGATCCGGCAGGCAACAACCCGTCTGTCCGATGCGGAAGGGCCGGTGAAGATCCAAAGCGAACGCACCGATGCCATTTCGGATGACGAGCGGCGCAACATGATTGCGTCCGGGAACGAGGTCTGGATCATGCCGGATCCCGATCCGCCAATGATCGGCGAGCCGACCGACCAACTGTGCAGCGTCGCCCTGTTCGATGGCGACGACGTCCTGCAGGAGGTTGGCTCCGATTGTCCGAGACCACGTTTCGTCGCAGTGCTGGAAGCGTTGGCGGCGTCCGCCAACCGGCGAGCCAATTTGCAGGAGCATGCGCCGGCTCCTCCTTCCGCGGAGGCGTCGATCGGCTCAGCGCATCGCGAGCCAGATGGCACGCTGGTCCTATGGCTGCGAGCCAAAAACGAAGACGGGTCCGTCGTCGGACATGGTGAGTTTCGCTACTCCCCGAGCGATCAGAACTATGACCGTGTGCTGCGCCATCTGGGACCGATCCCGCCGGGCGGTGAGGTTCTTGTTTTACCGTTTCCATCACGCTGGCCAGACGAAGTTGCGTCGCCTCAGCGACCAAGGTCGTATGTCGCCGTCGCAATCACCTGGGCGCGGTCACGTCGTGCACCCGGTGCGTCGGCACGGCTGAGGACCAGCGCCAGCTTTGGCTCCTTACGCAGTCGGAAGAAGGTCGAGACCATGCCCTCTTGGCGCTTCTCGCCGATGCGCTCCCAATGATCAGAGAAGTCCGGCGAGGCGGCCATGGCTTCGGCCGCCGGCTGGAAGTCGACCCCGCCGCCGCCCGTGATGTGGCACATCGGGATGTCACGCGAGACCACCAGCGCGTAACCCTCGTTGGGTCCGGCATTGATCCGCCAGTAGCGGTTGCCGCGACGGAGGGGCTCAGGGGGGAGGAGCGGCTCGGGCAGTTTCTCGGTCTCGTACACCGCGCTGCCAAGATCGATGGCCGCGAGGAAGCGCGTCGGACCGTTCACCCAGCTTGACGGGTCGAGGACCCAAGTCTCGCAGCCGCGCAGTGCGCCTTCCAGGCCGCTGCGCAACGGAACCGCGACAGGACCATCCTGCGCCGATGCGGATCCGGGGATGGCAAGTAGCATCGCGGAGGCGAGCAGCAGGCGGGACAAGCGTTCCATGTCGATGCAACACCTCATGCGCAGCATTATCGGTTCTCCAGACCACGTGAGGCGCGCTCAGCTCTGATCATGTCCGCTTCTCGGCCGATCTGGTCTCGAAGGGCCGTCAGCCCTGCCCGCATCCGCTCGTGTACGGCCGGATCCAGCGAAGGATCAGGATAACGTTCGTCCCAAAGAAGCACGGCGTCGATCGTCAGCTGGAGCTTGGGTATATCTCCGAAGGCCCAAGCATTGACGGACGGCCCCAGTGTCTCGAACAGCGACGAGAACAGAGCGGGTTCGCCGGTCGGGTTCTGAGCTGGGCCGCCGTTCAAGCGTGAGCGCCAGCGAAGTTGTCCGGCATAGAACCAGAACGTCGCCTCGTCGCCCCTCCCCGCCTGCATCAGGGGTGCCGCGCGCAGCATGATTTCGCTGGGCGGCGCGTTACCCGCGGTCTCGGCACCACGCGGCAAGGCCGGCTCCTCTGCGAAGGCAAGTGGCGGGCCAAGAAGAAACAGAGCTGCCGCTATAAGGTGCGGGAACATGGTGCGATAGGACATGTGGCGCGGTGGCTCCCTGCGGCTTCGGTCGACACACGAGGCTTATACCATGCAGACATTTGGCTGAGGTACACCAATATTTATGCGAGCTCACGTTGCGTAAAACGAGGGTTACAGACATAACGGAGCAGAGATCGCGAGCAGTTATCGTCTGCTTATCGCGGCTGGTTGGTCCTTGCAGAATCGGGGTGCCCTCGATTTCTCGTGGGCGTCGCTCATGCGCACGAAATCCAGATATACATGAAATTTAACAACTGGCAGGGTTCACCACTCAGCATGCGTAGCGTTTCAATCTCGAAAACCTGCAGCGCGTGCTGGTAGGCGAATGGGTTACCTTTGAATATCGTATCAAGCGGCCCTCAGATGGTGCTATCCGCTGGCTACGGAACACCGATTTCCCAATCAAGGACAATCGAGGTAACGTTTTACATATTGGGGGCATTGGTCACGATGTCACGGCTCTGAAGGTCATTGAGGAGGAGCTTGCTAGGGCCGAGGTCCGGCAAAGAGCACTTTTGGAAGGTATTCCGCAGCTTGTTTGGCGTGCCGCCGAGGGTGGCAATTTAACCTGGTCGGGCCCGCAGTGGACGGAGTATACCGGTCAGGCCGAGGCTGACAGTCATGGAATGGGTTGGCTCGACCCAGTTCACCCTGATGACCGGGCCGCTGCGCTGGCGGCTTGGTCAAAAACGATCGAGACAGGTGGGTTCGAGATCGAGTATCGCATCAGGGAGGCGAATACGAATGCGTACCGTCGGTTTCACACGCGCGCTACGCCGGTGCGTAGCGCGGACGGATTCATTGTCGAGTGGCTCGGTACGTCAACTGACATAGAAAATCTCAGAAGCGGCACCAACAACCAGTAAGCACCGATGATTAGGTGACGTGGGAGCCCCTAGAGCGTACAGAACGCCGCTGCGAGGTGCGCCGTTTGGCGATCCGCGCCTGATCTTGTAGTCATGGCTCTCACGATACGCTGGGTTACCAAACAACCCGCTCAAAGTGTTCGTTGGTGAGTAAACGAGCCATAAGCGACAGCCCAAACCGTTACGGAACAATTATATGTTGTAGGTATCATCACGTCCTAACCAAAGGTCGTGCGGTGGATTACACTTACGCGCTCATAACCGTCAGCTGCTGCATAGCAGTAGGAATAGCTCTAGTGTGGTTCGGGATGCGTGGATGACGTTCTTGAAGGCATAACGACAGAGCGCTAAGCAACCGGAAGCTGGTCCAGATCTCTGAGAGTTCATACCAAGAAGTCTATCGCCCGACTTTACCGCAGCTACCTCCCGTAGATGGACTGCCCAAGCAGTTCTGATATTCGATGAAGGGTGATGCGTTTCGCTAGCTCCGGACGATTGTAAACTCGAGAGGGCACTTGTGTAAGGGTTACTGCCGGTCACCACATCACCGCTTCCGGGACGTTGTCGGTAAAAGCTGGAGCGATCTACAAGCGTCCTTGACCTGATCGAGCGAATTCCACGGGATCGTAAGCGGGCTGAGCGCCAAACGTTTGCGCGCTTACGATCCTCAAAACTTCGCAATTGTCTCGCCGGCGGCTAGAGCCGCGCGCCAAATAGGGATGCCGCGGGCGGGTAGCTCCAATCGTTCGGCCCAGCGCCGATCAGGCCGATAGCGAGGACGACCGGAGCGACGCTGCCATTGCGGCATCATTCAGATGCGGTCATGGATGCATCCTGGCTCCCTTGACGATTTTGTCGACGATCTTCCTTTCGGCTCGCAGGGCGAGTCCCACGAGTTTCGCGTCATCTGGCGAGAACTGAGCAAACACAGCCCTGTTAGCAGCGTCGTAGCCAGTCCCAAACATTTCCTCGGTGTAGGCGGAGATTCTCACGTGGCGCTCAACGGAACGCCTGTGGACGCTGCGTAACGTTTCCTGATCTGCGCCGAGCACCACCATTGGCTGGATGGTCATCGGGTTGTAGACATGACCGTGCGCATCCCGGTATGGTTCGCCGATAATCTCCGGCGACTGGGCGACAAGGCCGCTCGTCAAGAACGCGGTCACGTTCAGCTTCTGCCAAATTGCAAGATCATCGCGGATTACGATCGCGATCTTGGTGTCAAACATGCAACGGAACTCCTTTTTGGGTGTGAACTCA
This sequence comes from Velazquezella soli, assembly GCF_977018685.1. Taxonomy (NCBI): domain Bacteria; kingdom Pseudomonadati; phylum Pseudomonadota; class Alphaproteobacteria; order Hyphomicrobiales; family Rhizobiaceae; genus Velazquezella; species Velazquezella soli. The sequence goes on along the minus strand of NZ_CDRNXF010000001.1, from coordinate 350,310 downwards.
AACGCAGACTTAGCGCCAGGTGGACGGGGCGGTCTTGAACGTTCGTGCCAGGCCCGTCCGGCTGACGGGATGCGTGTTGCCGACTCCTCACATGGGGTGGAGCGCATCGAGGCTCGCTTTCATGGCAACGCCTTCTCACCGCATCGCCATGACACGTACGGGCTTGGACTGACCCTCCATGGCCTGCAGACTTTCCGCTATCGTGGGGTCGAGCGCTTCAGCAATGCCGGCAACGTTATCGTGCTTCATCCCGACGAGCTGCATGATGGAGCTGCCGGCACTGACGATGGTTTGATCTACCGCATGATCTATCTCCCGCCGGACCTGATCAGCGCCGTTGACGGTCATCGCACAGGGCTGCCCTTTGTTCCTGATCCTGTGTTAGCCGATGAAGGGATACGGCAGGCGCTTGGAGATATACTCGCTGACCTGGACGAGCAGCTGTCTGACCTGTTGATGGATGACGTGGTGATGCGGCTAGCTGCCGGCCTTTCCCGGCAGGCGGGTACACCGGGAAAAACGCTAACTCCTTCGGCACGGTCCGCTGTCCTGAGAGCTCGGGACCTCCTCGAAGACCGCTGCGCAGCACCCGTAAGCTCCAGGGCCCTGGAGGCGGAAACAGGACTGGACCGATACGAGTTAGCGCGACAGTTTCGACGGTTGATGGGTACAAGCCCCCACCGATACCTTGTGATGCGCCGCCTGGAACGGGCGAAACGATCCATGGTGGAAGGACAGGGGCTTGCGGCGGCGGCCGCTGATGCCGGCTTTGCTGATCAGGCACATTTTACGCGCCATTTCCGCAAAACCTTTGGCATTACGCCAGGGCGCTGGCTTGCTATACGCATCCCGAGCACAGAGAAAGCTAATCCTGTCCTGAGTACTGGACGCTAGAAAGATACCGGTAAGCCTCTCACAAACTGCCAGCGAATGCCGCGACGGCAAGCTAGACGAATATTGTGTGCAGCATAAGCGCCTTCGTAGAATGGTCATCGAGGGACCATCGCTGCGGCCCTCAAGCCGACACTTCGGTCAACGCTGTTGTTCGGAGATCGGATATCGCGGGGCTTGCGGACCTTCGATTGTGATCCATTGGAGCTCGGTGAACTCTTCGAACCCGATTGCGCCACCTGACCGACCGTAGCCGCTATCTTTAACCCCTCCGAACGGTATCTGAGCCTCGTCATCAAGCGTTGCGCCGTTGATATGCGACATCCCTGCATTCAGTCGCTTCGCGAAATCGAGGGCAAGGGTGACGTCCCGGCTGAATATTGCAGAGGACAAGCCGTAGTCGTTGTCGTTGGCGATCCGGATTGCCTCATCAGTGCCATCGACAATCACGACGGATGCCAAAGGTCCGAAAGATTCGCCGCGCGAGGGAGAACACGACCTCTATGCCTTCCTGAAGACCGACCCCAACGAGATCGTAAAACCTATCCATCCGAAGGCCATGCCCGTTCTTTTGATAACGAAGGAAGAATGCGAGATTTGGTTGACCGTGCCGTGGAGTGAGGCGAAGGCCCTTCAACGTCCCCTGCCCGCCGAGCGAATGTTAGTGCTGCCACGTTACATGGAGGTCGGTGGCCTCGGGGGGCTTCCGACACAGACGAAAGACTTGTTCGGCTGATCTTGCGTGCTCATCATTGAGGTAACGATCGCTGTGTGAGGACTAAACACTCACTGGATCGGTGCTGTAACGACGACCCGCAGACCAGGCGCGTTGTCCTCCTCGTCGATGTTGCCTTCAAGACGGTCGATGATTGCCGCAAGGATGCGAGAGCCGAAACCGCTTCTCCCGCCCGTGGTCTTCTGCTTGCCAAGGCCGACATCGGAAACGATAAGACGGAACGAGTTCCGGTGCTGTTCGAGCTTGATCGCGAGTGGTCCCGGCATGCCGTCGTAGGCGTATTTCTGCGCGTTGATGACCAGCTCGGTGAGGATCAGGCCGACATTGACGGCCTTGTCGGTGGCGATCAGGATTGGCGACAGGTCGAGTGTCAGGTTGTCCTGCCACCTCTCGTCCATCGACGTCGTCATCTCCTCCATCAGGCTTTCGATGTAGCGCGACAGGTCGATGATCTCGACGCTCTCGTCCTGGTAGAGGCGACGATGGACGAGCGCAACGGCGTTCAGCCGCTTCTGCGCCTCGTCGAGGTTCTGCCTTACCTCTTCGCTCGTCGCACCCCGTGCCTGCAAGCGCAGGAAGGCGGAGACGAGCTGGAGCGAGTTCTGGACCCGATGATTGACCTCCTTGAGGAGGTAGTCCTTCTGAGAAACGAGTCCCTGGTTCTCCCGCAGGCTAATCGTCAATTCGCGGTTCAGTTCGCGCAGGCGCTGGTTATTGCGGTACTCGAGCATCAGACGCACGACGCGGCTCGCGGACTCGATTTCGGCATGTGACCAGGGTCTCGCCTTGCCTCTAACTTCGTCGCTCCACGCCTCGAATGACGAGCGCGGTGTTAGGACCGCTGATGGATCGTGCGACGTGTCCTTGTGTGGATTGCCTGCCCATCTGAGGACTTCGACGTGTTCGGCACGGAACCACATGAGGATGGTTGGTACTTCTGTCGACATGGTGACCGCCAGCAATCCGCTGGCTATGTCCGTGAAGGCCACTGCCTCTGCCCAACTCGCCGACAGGCTCGGCGTGGCATAGGCCTGCTGCGAGGCCGGAACCCGCACGTGATCGGCCAGCTTGCGGATATCGATGGGATCGGGCGTTTTGCCGTATGCGAAGAGCTCGCCAGCCTGAACCGCGGCGAAGCCGTCCGCATGCAGCATCTTCGCGATTTTCTCTCCGGATTTGGCAAACAGCTCGTCGAGGGAAGTCTCCGGTCCGAGCAACGCCAGGACAGCGTCCTCCTGCGACCGCAGCCGGATGCGCTCCCGATGAACCTGGGCATCTTCCTTCGACTTGATCTTTCGCGCGAACGAATTCGCGAGTGTCTGGCATCCCATGCGCGCGGTAAGAGGAATAGTTCTTGGCTGGTGATGGTGGCAGGCGATAAGCCCCCACAGCACGTTGTCCTTGATAATCGAGAACGAGGCTGATGCCTTCACGCCCATGTTGTGCAGATACTTGATATGGATCGGCGAGACGCTCCGCAGCGTCGAGTCGCTGAGGTCGATACCGCGCAGGTCGCGATCCGAACGGATCGGCCGCGGGAGGTAGTCAACGTCCGGAATGACGCGGACCTTGTTGCGCAGATAGAGCGCTCTTGCCTGCTTCGGGATGTCGGACGCTGGAAAGTGGTGGTTCATGAAGCTGTAGTTGCCGGAGGCGGCGCTCTCGCCCACCACGACGCCGGCATCGTCATCGAGGAATTGATAGACCATGACGCGATCGTAGCCCGTCAGCTCCCGGAACACCGTCGCAGCACTCCGACACAGCTCGGCGACGCTTGCGGAACGTTCGAAGCGTGTGCTGGCGGCATCAAGGTCGACCAGGAACGGGACCGCCTCGACGGCCGTCTCCTCCGCCCTATCCATCTCGACGACGGCGAACTCGCCCGAGCGATACGCCACGGCGTTCAAGGGTCCTCCGCTCGCATCCACACGACCAAGCACTGCGACCTTTCCGGTCGCGATCGCCGACATTCGGCCGAGCGCCGAAGCGCTAAGGACGTCGTCGAGCCGCTGGCCAACCACCGTCTGTCCGAGAAAGCCATCAACGTCACCCGCCTCGCCTATGCAGACAAGCGTATGGGCGTCGGCGATCAGCATAATGCCATGAGACTGGATGGAACCGGGGACGTGGATCGGTTCGACATCACATGCGGTGAGGTTTTGTTGAAGCATAGGCGGCCTCTGCTTGTACTGGCAGCTCACGCCGACTACGGGCGGGACAACCGTCTTCCTTCGATAAGTAGGACATAACAGGAACACGCGTTAAAACAAGCGATATGCGGGACATGAGCTAATTGTGATCCGTCTTATTGACCTTCTCAGCACGGTCGTTAGTTACGGCAACTACTCCATTGATCGGATTACGTGATGAAGGAAACGGTCGAGCGCCGTCTTGCACGTCAGGCGGGCCAGAGGCTTCTCGCTAAGCACATGTACGAAGACCCGTTCTCGGCGGCGTTCAAAGCGACACGGATGCCGATGCTGATCACTGACCCCCGTCAGCACGACAATCCGATCATTTTTTGCAACAATGCGTTCTGCGAGCTCTCGGGCTACAGCCAGGCGGAGCTCGTCGGCCGCAACTGCCGCCTGCTTCAGGGAGAGGGCACGGATCCCGAAGCCATCGCCAGAATAAAGGACGCGGTCGCCGCCGAGAAAGACCTGGCCATCGACATCCTGAACTATCGGAAAGACGGGGCCTCCTTCTGGAACGCGCTGTTCGTCAGCCCCGTGCGAGACGACGCGGGCGAGGTGATCTACTTCTTCGCGTCGCAGCTCGACTTTACGAACATCAAGAGCAAGGAAGCCGAACTCGCGGCAGCCCGCCATTTTGCCGAGGAGGAAGTCCAAAAGCGGACGGCAGATCTGCAGAGCGCTCTGGAGACGAAGACGGTCCTCGTCCACGAGGTGGACCACCGCGTGAAGAACAACCTGATGACCATCGCGTCGATCGTCAAGGCGCAGGCGCGGATCTCGGAAGACGAAATAGCCAGGAAGACGCTGCGTTCCGTGCTCGACCGCGTCGAAGCGTTGAGCACCGTACAGCGCAAACTTCTCAACAACGACGACATTGGTCACTTCGACGTCGCCGAATTCACGCGGGAACTGATCCAGGACCGCATAGGCGGTTTGAACCGAACCGACATCGAGGTGAGGATGGACCTACACGAGGTCATTGTACCTGCCGCCAAAGCCTCTCCTATCGCTCTCGTCGTCAATGAGCTCGTCGGAGACGCCATACGCCGCGGCCTTGGTGACTACGGCGGCCAGATACACGTCGAGGTCAGACGGCTGAACGGGCACTTCCTGATCCGGGTCAGCGACACAGCATCACCCGTCAAGGTGGACAAAGGGCAACAGGCGTTCGGTGCGCTGTTGCTGGAAACTTCCGCGCGCCAGCTCGGTGCGAGAATTGAAAAAAAGTGCGAAGGAGATCGAACGGATGTCCATGTCACCATGCTCGTCGACGAACACAAGGACTGAAAGATGCGTATACTGATCGTCGAAGACGAGGCGCTTCTCGCTATGGAGATGGAAAGCGAGCTTGGATCGGCCGGCCACGAGGTAGTTGGCATCGCGGCCGAGAGTGCGACGGCGAAAGCCCTCGTCTCGGATGCCTCGCCGGAATTCGCGTTCGTCGACATTCACCTGCAGGACGGACCGACAGGCATTGACGTGGGACGGGAGTTGGCCGCGCGGGGTGTGCCTTACACGTTCGTATCGGGCAATCTCAAGCGTATACCGACGGACTACGCCGGCGCCATCGGCGGGATCGAAAAACCATACACCGTGAACGGGTTCAGGAACGCGCTGGCCTTTCTCGAGACTTACGTGGCGGGGGAACGCGGCAGGCAAGTGCCTTCGAGCCTTGTGCTTGCCGAGAGGTTGCCAACGGAATGATGGCTGACGGTCGCAAATAACCTGCTGCTTCAAGTCACGGCTCTTGGTTGACGACCTTGCGGCGTGCATCGGATCAACTGCTTTAGAAGTGTCGAGATCGCCCTGAACACCATAACGACAGAACCAAGGTGTAGCCTTTGCGCCGCTCGCAAGATCAAACCGAGCAGCCGCTTTTTAGAATTTTTCCAACGCCGCAAGTATTACGAGTACGAGTGTTCCCACTGCGGTCTACTCTACGCGGATTTGAAAGCAGCATTACATCAAGCTACCTACTTCGACGGCCACGAAATCAGATGTTCGCAGGCTGATGAGGTTGGCTTCGACATCTTCACTCTCAAGATGATTGCCATACGATATGGCCTTGCGATAGTGCCTGGCGATGCCGCACAAGAACGTGCGCTTGCCTGCCCTCACAGTGATGTTCCTGGGCATGCATATACGACACCATTAGGAGAATTTCCGCTGGCATCGTTCGCACTAGGTATCATGTGCCGCGAGAGCGAGCTGGATAGGGCTGTTTCGTCAGCTTGCGATGTATTGGACGAGTTCGCCGAGTGTTTGATCGTGATCGATAAGCAAGAGAGTTGGCATCCAACTTTCGAATTGCCCAGAGGAATACGAGTACTTGGTCGCCCGCTCGCCCAAAGCTTTGCGGCGCAGCGAAACTTTATTCAGCAAAACAGTCGCTCGCCATGGGTCATGCAGCTCGATGCCGACGAAACAATATCAAGCCTTGATGTGCGAAAACTGCGTCAGCTAGCAACTTCCATGCAAGGCCACGGCTTTGTCTCAATTGGAATTCCGAGAGAGAACTACGTTGACGGCATTCGGTCAGACCTTTACCCCGACACGCAGTATCGACTGAACCGCAGTCATGTCGTATTCGACGGAGCAGTTCACGAGAGGCCGTTGCGGCCGTGGCAAGTCAGCACTATCGCGATTGGCTGCAATATCACTCACCATCTGGACAGTGCGCACGTCGCAACTCGCTCCTACCAATATGATAAGATTTCCCCAGGACTTGGGCGTGTCCATGAGCGAGAGGAATTCGCGGAGCCATTTTTAGGTATGTGAGCTGTCAGCTTGAAACAAACCGAGTTTCTTATCAAGCACTCTCTGATTATCAGCTTGATTGCAATGGTTACTCCTAAACAGGTCAGCTAATCGGTATCAAAAACGGCCAAACAGGAAAGGCTTGGCCTTAATACAGCATGGCAAGCGCACCGCGTTCTCGCACGTAGTCTGAAACGGTCCTAATAGGGTAATTTCGCCCAGAAGCACGCAGATCCTGCCGAACAAACGATACGGCTAGATATCGTTCTCTTCGGCGACTGTGCTGGTGTTCAACCATGTAGGCATTAAAAACCACGGCACACCACTAGCAAGATATCCCTGGACAGCTACAGCACCTCCTCGGCGCTTAACGAAGCATACGCAGCCGGTTGCCGGTGATAAATCGTCCTTCTGTTGCCCTGGCCACCCTGCCAGCGCAGCCCGTCGTTTTCTGCGCTACTCCTTTCGCTGCGATTGCGACTGAAGATCCGTTTACGATGAATCTTGAGAACATTTTCGGAAGGTGGGTGTTAGTGTCATTAATGCGAGAGGATATCAGAATGCCTAGCCCGTCGGATCAATTTGTCAAACTTGCAAAAAGCGAGATGGTGCGTCGGGCTTCGCAAGCCATGGCGACTAATCGTCCGCCTGTGACAGACGAGGAATTTCAGCAACTATTAGAGCGCCTTTCCCAAGCGGAAGCCAATCGCTAATTGGCCGCTCGTAGGCGACATTGCCCGCGCTAAGTTGATCGTCAACAAAAGACCGCGACAGGCGCCCATAAGGGAGATCGGGTGGCGTGTCGGTCCGCCGTGACGGCCACCCGATCCATGTTCGTCAGTCCGATAGACTAGAGCTGAGCAAACACGTTGCCTCCAGCTTGCTTAGAAGCAGACGCCCTCTAACGCGACGCATACAGAAGTCAATCACAACGTCCGCCTGATCGTGGTCATAAAGGAGGCAGTTGGCTTGGGTTTACCGCCTCTACGCACTTGCGTGTCTAGGGATGAAAGTGGCTTGGTGCTAGCGACTTTAGCGACCGGGTACTAACGACAAGTCTTTGCGCTTACACTTAGCCGTGACGCGAAACTAGATGCACAGTGAGATCGACCAGAAGTCGTTGCAATAGGTTCCTACAGTCTGACGCCTTGATGGGTATCGAACATGCGACCCAGCAGTAAGCGCCTTAGGTGTGCCAAGCAATGTTCACCAAGGGATCAGATGATGGCAGCCTCGATAATACCAGCCGCCTTGCGCAGTCCGCCTGCTGCCGAGATGGTACGGCCTATCTTCCCTGCCCGCTTTTTGTAGCCTGGCTCGTGCAGCAGCGTCTCAATAGCTTGCTTCGTCTTGGCGGTCGTCAACAGGCGGGTCGACATTCGCGAGCCGACTCCATGATGGACGATCCGGGCGGAGACGCCGGGCTGATCGAACGCTATCGGGAGTGCAAGCAGGGGAGTGCCGAACTCGAGCGCGTCCATGACGGTGTTCATCCCGCAATGCGTGATACAAAGATCAGCACGGGCAAGCACGGCTCGCTGCGGCGCAAAGTCCACGACCCAGGTTGCGCCCAGGGCCTCTGCCTGTTCCCGGTCGAGCCCACCGCAATGGGCGACGAGCAACTGCACATCAAGCTGGCGGCAGGCTCGGGCGGCGGCAGCGAAAAGCGATGCGCGGTGCCCCTGCAGCGTGCCGAGAGACATGAAGACGAAGGGCTTTCCCGAGTCGACGTCGAACGGGATTTCCTCCTCGAGCTCCTCCTCTCGAAGCGGACCCACCATGTGCAACCGACTATTGGCTGAGGTGCGGGGAAAATCGAAGCCGACCGTCGTCTGGGCAATTGTCGCTACATCGGAAAGGCATGACTGAAGGTCGTGGAATGTCTCTCCGAGACCGAAGCGGCGTGACCATTTGCGGATGACCCGGTTCTGCTCCAGCAGGAGCAGCCGGGAGACGCGCTCCCCTCCCCTGTTTCGGCGGATCCCTTTTGGCGACGGATCATAGAGCCACGGCAAAAACGGGAGCGGGATGGTTTCATCGCGTTCGATCGGCAGTGCGCAAGCGATCGATATGATGGGTACCCCGAGATGGCGAGCGAGCAGCCCAGCTGCCGGCTCCATCTGATCGCCAAGAACGGCATCTATTCCGAGTGCACGAAGATGTTCCGGAGCATGTTCACAGAGGGCGTCCGTCAGCATGGCCGTGTCGTTAACGGTTCTCAGAACGCCCAAAAGCCCGCTGGGTCGTGACGCCCGGTCGATGACGCGTTCCATCTGTCGCGCGTCGGTCCCCTCCACCGCGCAGACATCGAATCCTTCCGTCACATACCGCTCGGCTCCGGCATTCAGCACGAAGGTAACTCGGTGACCTCTGCGCACAAGCTCGGCTCCGACTGTCTCGAAGACGGCGATATGGCTCTTGAATAGGGGGCAGATAAGAGCGAGATGCAAAAGCCGGTTACCTTTCGGAGCGTGACGAGGTTGTCTTCAGGCAAGTTGTCGAGGCGTTTTGCTGCATTTCACGCTATCGACGACGATACTATGCGCAAGACTCCTGCCACCATGCTATCGCCGATCCAGGTGAAGGTCAGGACCTCCAGCGCGAGGATTACCGATACGGTTACGGGTGTAGAGATGCGCGACGCAACTGCGAAGCCGATAAGAACGCTGAATGTGTCGGACAGCGAGTTGACGATACTGTCGCCGGAATAGGCGAGCTGGGTGCCCTCGGTGCCGAAAAGTCCGATGACGAAGGGCAGGTTCTCGCACATTTCCCACAACACGCTGCTCATCACGGCGTAGGCTGCCCGTCTGGCAAGAGTGAAATGCGGTCGCACGGCCGTGAGCCACAGGAAGAGACCGCAGCCGAATGCGAAATGGAGGAGAGAATACGGGTCAAAGAACTGTTGCGAGTTCTGGGCCGGATCCATTCCCGCCCAGAGCCTGATCGACCCGCAGGCACAGAACCAGTCTCGTCCGAGCGAAAGCAACCAGATGATCTGCGAACATATGAGCAGGAAAGAGATCGTGAAATGGCGACTCGAGCGCGAGACAACATCGTTACTGATATGCATTCCACTTTCCTAATCCGCCACGCACCCACGCGATAACCGACAAACCGTTTCCTCTTCGAATGTCTCGCGCGACGACGCTCGCTTATCCAAACGCGCCGTTTCATAAAGACGAAGAGATCTGATTGTCGTCAGAACGTCGTCCGTCAACCGTACCGTGCTACGAAAGCCGTAACGATCACTGGCCATCTTCGGGATGCGATCAGTTCTTCATGACCCAAGCGCGAGCTCTCGATTTGAATTCGAACGAAACTACGCAGCCTCAAACTAGCGAGAGATGAAATGGTTCGCCTTATCTTGACCTTTGATGGCCGTTATCAATCCGATGCCGGGCTGTTAGATCTGGCTGCTCGTGTTAGACGGTAACGACGGAAGGAGTGCGATTTGATGGGAAGTCCTGCTGCTCTCGAGGTCCGTGATCTCAGTGCCTGCTACGGCGATCGCGAAATCCTCCGTCGGATCAACATTCGCATCGAGCGAGGAGAGATATTCGGTCTGTTCGGCCAGAACGGCGCGGGCAAGACGACGCTGATACGTGCCATTTGCGGTCGGCTGAAGCCGCGTGCGGGAACGATCGCGATCGGCGGTCAGGCAATACGGGCCGGCGTCTCCCGGCAGATCGGACTTGTCCCGCAGGAAATCGCGCTCTATCCGCACCTGACGATCCTGGAAAACCTGCAGGTCTTCGGACGGCTGTCCGGTCTGAGTGCTGCCGCGACGAAAGACGCGATCGGCGAAGTCATCAAACACACAGCTTTGACGGACCGTCTTCGTGAGCGGGTCGAAGTCCTGTCCGGGGGATGGAAGCGCCGCGTCAATATCGCCGCTTCAATCCTGCATCGCCCTGCTCTTCTCATTCTGGATGAGCCGATGGTCGGCGTCGATATCGAGGCTCGCATCACTTTGCAAAACGTCATTCTCAAGCTTCGCGACAGCGGCGTCGGGATACTGCTGATCACCCACGATCTGCAGCAGGCAGAAACTCTCTGCACGCAGGTTGGCTTTCTGCATAAGGGCGTTATCGGTCCGCAGGGAGCTCCGCGCGCCCTCCTCGATCTGGCGTTTGACGGACAGCACGAGATCATCATCGAGACGCAACTGCCGGTCTCGGCGACGGATGAGGCAGTCTTGCGCGGGCGCGGATTTTCTGCCGTTGAGGGAGGCCAGTGCTGGAGCGTAATCAGCAACAAGCCGCTTCACGAGATCACCGAACATCTCGAACAATCCGGCATGGCGACGAAGGAGATCCGGTTCCGCAAGCCCGGCCTCGACAGCCTGTTCCTCCGCCTAGCAGACCAGCCAGGAACCGGGTTTGAGGGCCCTCGCCCATGATCCTTGCCATGCTTCGTGTGATGACGCTAGGGCTTTTGCGCGACCGGGGAGCGCTGGTTCTTGCATTCGTGCTGCCCCCGGCGATCTTCGTGATCTTCGCCTCCATATTTTCGGCAACGACGAGCGACAAGCTAGATCTGAAGGTTGCGGTCGCGCAGCTTTCATCCACCCAAGCGTCGCAGCGTCTGGAGAAGGCGCTCCGTCAGGAACGGACATTCGAGGTCATCGGCCCCGTGCGCTCAAACCGGGCTGAGGTCGAGAGCCTTGTCAAACAGGGCGCTGCGGATGTCGGACTTGTCATCCGCGCGGAGATCGATGACACCGGGGCCGCACCTTTCGAAGTTCTGGTCGAACCGTCGAAGCTGATGGCCGGCAGTATCGTCTCCGGTCGTGTCCAGGAACTGGTGGCGCGTCAGCTACCCGATCTCCTCCTTTCGCGGACCGCCATCACGTTCCAGAGCGTTGTCGGCACATTCACGCCGGAGCAGTCCGCAAGGCTGGCAGCCGCGATCGAAGCCGGTGCGCGGGTAAGCGAGCCGCCGGCTGCCACCAACGCGCCCGGCCTTGTCGCGACGGCGTCCGTCGGTTCGTCCGATAGCTCCGGGGCAACGGTGACCTATTATGCGGGCGCCGTCGCCATTCTGTTTCTGCTGTTTGCGTCTCTGCAAAGTGCTGCGACCCTGATTGAGGAGCGAAACTCCGGTATTATCGATCGTATTGCGGTCGGCCCGGGCGGTAGCGCGGTGGTCGTGCTAGGCAAACTCCTGTTCCTGACGATCCAGGGCGTCATCCAGGTCGGCCTCATCTTCATCGTTGCGCAGCTGGTCTATGAGGTCGACGTGACCAGGCGGCTAGATCTGTGGCTGCTGATCACCGTTGCCGCGGCACTGGGTGCGTCCGGGCTGGCTCTGGCGGTTGCAACGGCGTGCACGACGAAACAGCAGGCGCAGACCGTTTCCACCTTCGTCGTGCTCATCTGTTCGGCCGTCGGCGGCTCCATGGTACCGCGCTTCATGATGCCCGAATTCCTGCAGTCGATCGGTCGCTTCACGCCAAACACTTGGGCGATCGAAGCCTATTACGGTGTGTTCTGGAGACACGAGACCTTGTCGGATGTCATTCCGGAGATAGTTTCACTCGTGGCAATGGCTGTGGTCGGCACGGCTTCCGCTCTGATCGTTTCGCGACGAAGGCTGAGGTTCTGATGGATGGAGCGATGAGGACCAACGAGAGATCAAGACAAGGCGACCGACGGGACGTCGCGACAGGACTGTTGCTGGCAGGCCTCATCGTCGCCGCTTGGATGACGATCCATGTCACTGCGATCTTCCTGATCGACTGGACGGTGCCCGGCCGCATCTTCGCTGCACCTTTTGTGATCGCCGTCCAATGCTGGCTGAGCGTCGGCCTTTTCATCGTTGCGCACGACACGATGCATGGCTCGATGCTCCCGCAATATCCGGCCATCAACCGCGCAATCGGTCGCTTCTGCGTCTTCATCTACGCGGGATTTTCATACGAAAAGCTGCACGAAAACCATCACGCCCACCACCGCAACGCAGGCACGGCAGACGATCCCGATTTCGACACCGAACACTCGGCGCAATTCTGGCCGTGGTACCTCAAATTCTTCCAGTATTATTTCGGTTGGCGTGAGTTCGCGACACTGACGGTTGCCGTGGTCCTCTACCTCGTAATCCTGCAGGAACGCTTCCCGACGATGTTGATTTTCTGGGCGCTGCCTGCCATCCTGTCGTCAGTCCAGCTCTTCTATTTCGGTACGTATCGGCCTCACCGCGTCGACGACATCCCGTTTGCGGACAAGCATCGTGCGAGAAGCAACGAATTTTCGCCGCTTCTGTCGCTTTTGACCTGCTTCCACTTTGGCTATCATCATGAACATCATGATGCGCCCTGGGTGCCATGGTGGAAGCTGCCGGCCCATCGCGCGCTCGTAACGCAGCATGAGCAGGACTGAGGTCGCTTTTGGAGAATCTTATGAACTATCTGGTCCCGGCTGCGCTGGTCATCGGAACCGTCGTCTTCATGGAATGGTTTGCCGCATGGTCACATAAGCACATCATGCACGGCTGGGGATGGCGGTGGCACAAGTCCCACCACGAGCCCCATGACCACGCGTTGGAAAAGAACGATCTCTACGCCGTCATTTTTGCCGTCATCTCGGTCGCCATGTTCTTCATCGGCAACTGGTACTGGCCGCTATGGTGGATCGCGGTCGGCGTTTCCGTCTACGGCGTTCTGTATTTCTTCATGCATGACGGTTTGGTTCATCAGCGCTGGCCGTTTCGCTACATTCCGCGCAAGGGTTACCTGAAGCGCGTCTATCAGGCGCACCGGCTTCATCATGCGGTCGAAGGTCGCGATGGTTGCGTATCCTTCGGCTTCGTCTACGCGAAGACCGCGGACACGCTCGTCAAGGAGTTGCAGGAAAACAAGCAGAAGTTAAGCCCGCCACCGGCCGGAGGTGAGGACAAGCGCGACGTCCGGGCATAATCACGGACGTTGCCAGAGCCCCTGCCGGGGAACCTCCTGCATACGAAGGCGCGAGCGCGCCACGTCTCCAAGCGCGACGCTCAACAGCGCGGCCTTCTCGGCCTTCGTCGTCGAGACGCGTTTGTCCCAGGCGTTCGGACCTGCTGTCCGGAGCTTGGTGCCGATCGCCCGGTAGACGCGACGCGCGGTCGCGATTGCCCAAGCCGAGCGCGGCGGGAGTGAAGCCAGTCCCTGATAGGCCGACTGGTAGTAGGCTTCCGCAAGGTCGAGAAGTTCGACGGCTGCCGCATGGAGATGTGCGCGTTGCGCGCTATCGTCAAGATCGATCTCGCTGATGCCGTGCCGGGCAAGAACATCCGCCGGCACATAGCACCGCCCCGCCCGCGCATCCTCCACCACGTCGCGGGCGATATTGGTCAGCTGAAACGCGATGCCGAGGTCGCAGGCTCTATCGAGCACACGGGGGTCGCGAACCCCCATGATCATCGCCATCATCACGCCGACGACCCCTGCCACATGGTAGCAATAGTCGAGCGTGTCTTCGATAGTGGCGTAGCTGCGGTCCACCACGTCCATCTGGAAACCGGTAAGCAGCTCTTCGGGATGGCGGGCCGGAATCTGGTGGCGATCAACCACCCGACGGAGAGCCTCGAAGACCGGCTCATTCGTCTGACCGCCGCGCAAAGCTGCCGCGGTCTGCTGCCGCAGAAGCCCTAGCCGATTCTGCTGGCCGTCGCGGAAGTCGTCGGCTTGGTCATGCCCCAACGTCTGCCCGTCGATCACATCGTCACAGTAGCGGCACCACGCATATAGCATCACCGCATCGTCACGCGTCCTGCGATCGAACAGCCGCGCGGCTGTGGCGAAACTCTGCGATCCTTGGGCAATGGATTGCTCGCTGCTTGTGATAACGGCATCGCTCACTTTAGCGCATCCTCGATCATCAATCCGGCAGTTGCCTTCGCGGATCCGACCACGCCCGGAATGCCAGCGCCGGGGTGTGTGCCCGCTCCGACCACGTAAAGGTTGGAGAAACTGTCGTCGCGGTTATGAGGCCTGAACCAGGCACTTTGCGTCAGGATGGGTTCGACGGAGAAGGCCGATCCGTGATGGGCGTTGAGCTCGTCGCGGAAATCGAAGGGTGTGAAGTGCCGGACGGTCACCAGGTCTTTGAGGAGATTGGGAATATAGCGGTCGTTCAGATACTGGAGGATCCGGTCGCGATATTTCGGACCCTCGAAGCTCCAGTCGATATCAGCGGTGCCGAGATGCGGCACGGGCGACAGCACGTAATAAGCGCTCGATCCCGGAGGAGCGAGACTGTCATCGGTCACGGAAGGCGAGTGCAGGTAGAGCGAAAAGTCTTCTGCCAGGCCGTCCGTTGCAAAGATTTCCGAGATGAGTTCTTTGTACCTGTTACCGAACAGGACCATGTGATGCTTGAGTTCGGGATGCTCGGTCTTCAGGCCGAAGTAGACGACGAAAAGCGACATGGAGTAGCTTTTCTTCTCCAGCGCGCGACCGTTTGCCCGGCCACGGTTCGTATCGCGAAGCATATGCTTGTAGGTGTGCACGACATCGGCATTCGACGCGATCTGGTCGAAGCTCCGGCTGGTGCCATCCTTCAAGGTGACGCCGGAGACCTTGTTGTCCCGAGCCTCGATGCGGTCGATTTCGGCATTGAGCTGGATCGTCCCGCCAAGCCTTTCGAAGTGCTTGACCATGCCGGCAATCAGCGCGCCGGTTCCGCCCTTGGCAAACCACACACCGCCCTTGCGTTCGAGCGCATGGATGAGGCCGTAGATCGAAGAGGTGCGGAAGGGATTGCCGCCAACCAGCAGGGAGTGGAAGCTGAAGGCCTGGCGCAGTTGATCGTCCTTGATGAACTGGCTGACCTTGGAATAGACGCTGCGATGGCTTTCCAGCCGTATCAGTTGCGGCGCAACCTTCGCCATCGACCAGAAGTTCAAAAACGGCACCGTTCCGAGCTTTTCGTAGCCCTCCCGGTAGAGGTCTTCAGAATAGGCAAGGAAGCGCCGGTAACCCTCGACATCCTCAGGCGATTTTGCAGCGATCTGCCGATCGATCTCCACCTGATCGTCGGCATAGTCGAAGCGGTAGCCGTCTTCCCAGCACAATTGGTAAAATGGCGACACCGGAAGAAGGGTCACATCGTCGGATAGCCGCCGTCCGGAAAGGGCCCACAGCTGTTCGAGACAGTCCGGATCCGTGATGACGGTCGGGCCTGCATCGAAGGTGAAGCCGTCATCGGTGTAGACATAGGCGCGGCCACCCGGCTTGTCGCGCTTCTCATAGACGACCGTCTGGATGCCGGCGCTCTGAAGCCGGATGGCGAGCGCGAGCCCGCCGAAGCCTGCACCGATCACCGCTGCTGTTTTCTTGCTTCCACTCATGAGGATCCGTTCTCGAACAACTTGGCCTCGCTCAAACATGCGAGCGCCCTATGGATGGGGACCGGAGGCTTTCCGGTAAGAATGCGCAGAATATCGGTCATCGTTGTCCGTCCGGCATAAAACCGTTCGATCAGTGGCGTCGGTAGCTTGTAGAAACGTTCGAGCACGAGATGGCGCCGATCAGGCTCCGCGGCAAGGAACAGCATTCTGTTCAGCAGGCGGTAGAAACCCTGCTTCTTGTGTTGGCGGGCGGCATGTCCGCGGATCGCACGGGCCAGAGCGGCGCTGCCGATGGGCCAGTTCTCGCCGATCAGATCAGCGCCGTGGACCGCATCCGGCAAGCTGTAACCAGTGGTCGGATGGAACAGGCCGGCGCGTAGACCAGCATGGGGGATATCCGCCGGCAATTCCGACCAGAAGCGCTCGAAATCATGCGCAAGCACGATCGGCAGAACGCCATTCTCGCGGCGGACGACCTGCGTGATATCCCAACCCTGGCGGGTGGCATAGGTGTGGATATCCTCTGATATCACCGCATCGTCGAGATCGGCGCCTTCCGAGTAGCGTGTGTCTTCGATCAGCACGCGCGTCGGCGACATTGGAAGCAGGTAGACGAATCGGTAGCCGTCGAGCTGGTCGACCGTTGCGTCCATGATGACCGGATGCGGCAAGCCGTGAGGCTCCGAAAGCTCCACTTCGAGGCCGACGAACTTCTGGTAGCCGAGCACCATCGACGCGCTTGGTCGATAGCCACGGCAATCGATGACACATGACGCGGCCTGCGTACTGCCATTGGCGAACGTGACCTGAGCAGCCGAAAGCGCAGTAACCTCGGTGTTCTTACTGAGCGACACATTTGGCAGACGTTCGATGGCTTCGCTGACGGATGCCGATGTCAGTGAAGCATATCCGGACGGAAGGTGGCGCGCATAGCTGCCGAACCGCACCGATTGTCCGTCCCATTCGTGGGCGATCAGGGGCGCTATCCAGGCAAGGCTGGAGGGTTGCAGATCCGCTGTGTGGAAGGACCAGGTATGCTCGCCGAAGGGCGTGTCCGTGGCTTCGAGAATGACGATCGGTGGCGCATCACGGACAGTCGAGAGCCGTTGCCCGATGACTGCGCTGGCAAGACCTGCCCCGACGAGCACGATGGGCAGCGACAGATCGTGCGACCCGCTCTCCATCCGCTCGCTATTGCCGGCACGAGCGAGGTCGCGCCCCGCAGTGGCGGCGGTTTCAGTCTTCGCTGGCGTTGTCGCTTCAGATGCTACAGGATCGACCATCAGGGGTAGGATGTAGCTTCAAGCCTCGCGATCCTGAGATCTGCGAGATTGGACGAGCCTGTACAGAAACACGCGACCCTCAGCTGCGCCGACATGACCTCGAAGTGATCTGCGACTGCCTCGGGTGACGAAGTTGCCGAACGAAGCACCGACGCGGCCTGGCCGACGATATTTGCTCCCATCCGGATGGCCTTCGCCGCGTCGACGCCGTTGCGCACGCCGCCTGAACCGATGATAAAGATGTCCGGGAGGGACAACCGGATCGCCGAAATCGCATATGCCGTCGGCTGTCCCCAGTCGACGAAAGCCGATGCGATGGCGGCCTCGGAAGCGGTCGTCGCACGCTGTGCTTCGACAGCTGCCCAGCTCGTACCCCCCGCTCCCGCAACGTCGATGATGCCGACTCCGAGCGATGCCAGTTTCTGAGCAACCATCGGCGAGACCGCCGAGCCGACTTCCTTGACGACCAGAGGCACGTGCAGCGATTGGCTGAGCAGACCGATCTTCTCCGTCAGCCCGCGCCAGTTGCGATCGCCTTCCGGCTGGACTGCTTCCTGCAATGGGTTCAGGTGAATGATCAGCGCGTCCGCATCGATCATCTCGATCGCGCGGCGCGCCTGATCGATGCCGTAGCCGGTGTTGAGCTGCGCTGCGCCGATATTCGCCAGAATCGGGACGGAGGGCGCCAGGCGACGCAACTCGCGATTCATCCCCCAGTCCGAATTCGTCTCGATAGCTACGCGCTGCGATCCAACCGCGAAAGCGATCCCAGCGGCTTCGCAGGCGATAGCGATATTGTGATTGATTTCCTGAGCCTGTTGTGCACCACCGGTCATCGAGCTGACGAGAAAAGGACCCGAGAGTTTCCTCCCTAGAAATTCCGTCGTCAAATCAATAGCTGACATATCAATTTCAGGTAGTGCAACATGCTCGAAGCGAACCCTTTCGAAACCTGTTCCAACACCTGTCGAAGAACCATGCCCGCTAAGAACTATATCTAAATGCTGTTTTTTTCGTTCCGCGAGCATAGGGGCCTTTCATCCAGCGGTGTGTGCTACAGATATGTTCGAGCAACCGGTAAGCCGGAACTGAAAACGTTATATAGGGTAGGCTTGCTGAATGTCCGGCACACAGGCTCAAAAATCGACAACTTTTGATGCGGCTAGCAAGCAGACGATAGACACGAAGTGGCTGCAGGCTTTTGTCGGCGATGAGCTTCTCGGAAAGACGATCAGCGAGCTGCGCTCGAGAATCGAGAACAGGCTGCAATCTCTCCTCGAAACCGATGAGTACGCGCCGCCGAACCTGCTATCAGCTATGAGCCACGCGCTGCTCGGCGGCGGGAAACGGTTCAGGCCGCTGATCTTCGTGATGACAGTTAATCGTGATGACTGCCTTAATGCCGCAATCGACATCGGCTGCGCGGTTGAAATGGTGCACACCGCATCCTTGATCCTCGACGACCTGCCCTGCATGGACGACGCGGAGCTCAGGAGACAGAAACCCACAACCCACAAGGCATTCGGTCAGGCGACGGCTATTCTCGCGGCCATATCGCTGTTGACGCTGGGCATCCGCATTCTTTCGACTGTCGAAGGCGTGCCGGATCATGTCCGCGTGCGGATGGCGGCGGTGCTGAGCCATGCTGTTGGGCACACAGGTCTTGCGGCGGGCCAAGAAATCGATCTCAGGGGTGTCAGCGGTACGTCGCTGGACGTCGAGCAGAAGAACTGGTTGAAGACCGGAAAGCTCTTCGCAGCTATGGCGGATATGGCCTCGGTCCTTTCGCAACGGCCCGTCCAGGAGGAGACGGCGCTGACGGAATTCGCCTTCCACGTTGGCTCTGCCTTTCAGGCGCTAGATGATCTGATGGACGCGATCGCTGGAACAAGCGTTCTTGGCAAAGACAGTGGCAAGGACACGGACCGCGATACCTTGGTGAACGAGAAAGGAGAGGCTGCCACACGGCGATCCTACATCGACCACCTTCAAGCAGCGAACCTTGCTCTGCCTCACTGCGGCGTCGAGGTGGAGCCGATAAGATTCATGTTACGCTCTATCCACTGGCTTGTACCGAATGAAGCTAAGGCTCGCGCCGGTATCGAGCCGGTGGTGAATGGCGATTGAGCGGTGACACCAATCTTTCGACGAGAACTGAGCTGCGACCACTTGATATGAAGTCCCGTAAACTATGCCAGAACGTGGACTAGTCATCGCTACGATGGCTAGCAGCTCAGTGGGCGCAGAGCCAAACCAATCTTGCGACTTATGCAAGCATCACAAGGGATCCTGCGACAATGACGCAGCACATGGAGGCTGCCCATAAGACTGCCGCCACAAGCACGTCCCCAAAATTGTGAATGCCTGAAATCAGCTCCTTCCCTGTCATTTTGTCTGCATGGTAGGGGGAAGAACGACACCGGCGACGTTGTACTTTATCCTCGCCTACTGCGCCGTCGTTGATTGAACACATAGATCGCTCCATACCTTTCGTTGGGTGATTTCTCCAACACTCAGAGTGATTGATGCGTGTGATCACTTGGTGCAATCTTGCCCAAACTTCCTGCCGCGATGCAGGTTCCGACAGATTTCCTCCGCGTAACGTAGACAACCCTCAAAACCCGTAAGCGCGAGATCGATCTGACGCCGCTCGTTGTAGTGCTCATCCCTTCAGAGATAACCTGCAGCTGAAAGGTGCCATCGAACATTGTCGAGGAATAGCCCGCCTGTTGCTCGGTAATCACGAAGTCGAACGGCACTCAAGCGCTCTCAACGCTCGGGGCAACGAGATGGAGTTTGTGGAGATCGCGCGCTTGTAATGTCCGCACAGCCGACGCAACAGCAGGGCCGTCCAGATATGATCCCACTTTCATCGGAGAGGATCCGAGGCGCTCATCCTCGGCTTCGTCAGGCGGCGGTCTGAACAGTCGAGCTCAGCACCTTCAATGCATTGTCGAAGGTCCGCGGCGTGCCACGAGCTCCGCCACCTAGCTGCCATTCTTACGCGATCCTCGCAGTTCCGCTTTTTTGCCAAGCCGCACGGTGGTTCAAATCAATGCCGTTACTGGTCAATTGCTGATTGGCCACTAGATCAGAAGACATAGACGTCATTCGTGCAGGCGTATCTGGCGGGGAGAAAAATCATGCTGCGTTCAAGCCTTTTATCGGCTACATCGATCCTTGTTGCACTAAGCGGCTCATGCGCTATTGCGCAAACTGCCGGCGAGCCGATCGTCAACAGGGATACTCCGACACCCGAATGTAGCGCTCGGGTGAACGTCGACCGCAACGGCGAGCTTCCAGGCTATGTAGCTGACTGGGACGGGAAAAAAGTATGCGTCCCCTTCACGCCCACAAACCAGCTTCTACCGCTCGGCGTCTCGCCTGACGATTTCTATATCAAAGATTTCTCTGACGCTCGCGTTCGCGAAAAGTGGGTGGCCTGCAAAACCGATCCGGCTTGTGCCGAAAAAACGCTTGCCGCAGCGAAAGGTTTTGCCAAGTTCGAGCCACGCGATACGGGAAAGGTCGATAAGAAAGACGCGATTGACTTCGACGGCATGGTCGATCTTGCGAGTGTTCGTCGACCGTCCTATTTCGGACATGCACCTTACAGCGAAGCCATCGCCCATGCGGACAAGCGAACCAGCATTGTCGAATTCACTGTGCCGCGCGATAGCTATGAACAACGACATCTAAAGTTCACTGGCGACATCAAGCTGCGTGGCTGGTATATTAGGGCTGACGGCGTGACCGCCGATGATGGCCAGAAGATCCGCGGCCTTGTTATCATGAACAATGGCGGCGGCAGCGAATTTACCGCGATCGACAATACGAAGACCGCGCCATTTACCGTCGACGTGACAACCGGAGACTACAGCCCTGCCAAGAGCGACGAGCTAACCGAGGAGCCGGGCATTCGTCATTGGCGCAGCTTTCTATCAGATTTGAACATCGCAGGTTTTGACGTCCTCATCACCGATCGCCGCGGAAACGGGATATCTGGTGGTCGAAACGGTTTCAACAGTGCCGAGCAGGCCAACGACATGTTCCGAGAACTGGAGCAGCTCGAAACCGGCGCTGGTTTGCGGGTGCTTGGGCCAGATGGCAAGCTCTCACAAGGCGGCGAAGCGGCGAAGATTTTGCGTGATGGCGCATCTTTTCGCGAAATACCCGTTGTTGTTGGCGGCTACTCGCGCGGCTCCTACGCCACTCAGTGGTTCATGCACAAGAATTTTGTCGAAAATTGCAACTATGACGTCGCGGAACCCAACTGCGCCAAGCCTGTCGGCCTTTCCAACGTCAAGGGTGCCATTCTCTACGGCCCCAATTCGGCAGGTCTAGGCTTTCGCTTAGCCGGGCATGATGCCGTCGAAGGCGCGCTCCGCGTTGACTTCAACACCACCTACTATGTCGACTCGGTGGTGCCGGCGAACGTGGACAAATGGCCGGGGCTGCAGATTATCAAAGGCACCTGGGACTACGTCGAGGGCTTGGAAGGATCGCTGGACACCTATAAGCGTGCGAAGGGACTGAAAGATATCAGCGTCTTTCTTGGGCCCCATATCCTGCAAACGCAGAATCCGGAAAACATGAAGTTCGCAGGACAAAGGATGGTAGCCTTCGCAACTGCCGCAGTGCTCGGGAAGAAGGAAGTCGAAGGAGCAAAAAACCCGAAGGACCTCAAGGAACTGGTGACCTCTGCCCCCCATGTTTGGGAGCTCTCAACAGCCATCGCTGCGGAGAAGTGAGGAAATCGGAAGGTGGTGACAGCACTCACTAAATGCGGAGTATTCCTCCCTTCTTCGACTCGACTCAGTGCTAAAACCTCTTGGCGCAAGCAGAATTACAGAATGGCGTAATCTGCTGCCTTTCTCCAAAGGCAATGCGGATATGCCTGTGGCCAAAATCCCCGGTAGGAAGATCGACTGACGGAACGATGCAGAAAGGACTTCAATGTTCAGAATTGGGTTAAACCAGTCCCGGCGCTCGAGCGAAAAGTTCTCTGAACCGATGTGGCCCCTATTCTTCGAACTGCATCCCGCCCGTGGCTAATCAGGCCACATCGAGAGGCCTGACACACGACCGATAGAATTCCTCGTTCGCAGACAGCCGTCAAAAATATCTTATTGGGAAACCGGGGGCATCCACACACGCGCCGCTGCGATCCGTTCCACAGACTTAGAAGCTTCGCTTCGCGAGGTCGATCGCGAGGATATGCACCTGTGTCATCTGCCTTTCCTCCGTGAGCGCCACCATGGCGCTGGGCAGGCATCATACTCCGATGCCGGCCGGAGGGGGATCCATCCCATCAGTTCAGAGCATGTCGGGAGCAGGTACCAATTACTGCCGACATGCTCGCTGAGCTACTGGTATTGCGGCACCAGAGGCAGCACGAATATGAGTGATTCTGATTAAAGAAGCATTGTGGATGGGGAGCCCCCAATTTCGGGGAAGCAGGCGAAGGGCAAGTCAGGATGGCCCTTGACCTGGCCTTCTGCCTATTAGGAAGATCGCAACTTATAGGGAACGAAGCTCAATGCGGTCACGATAGCTATGACAGCGTTTCACATCCGATCAATAACTATTGTCCTAGCAAAAACAGCCAATCACCAGGAGAAACCATCGTAGCCGCCGTCTCCAACGTGATGCTGATGATCATTGACCGAACAAGAAGGCAAAGGCTGTGATCTGGTCACCATTCAGCGCAGATCGTAGGTCGAGAAGACGATCACGAGTTCTTGGGTGATCTCAGAACGACAGCGCCACCCTCTCGTAGTTGCTTGGCGACGACTGCAGCGACGTCGTCCGAGACGCTGGCTTAGAGGAGACTTGATTGTTCGGGATTATTTGAAGGATCTGCATCTTCTTCGTAGGCAGTCCGAAACTCAGCAATTAACTCTTCTATAGCGTCCAAGCTCTCAGGCATCTCCCAACCTTGCTGCTGTACTCGCTCGATAAAATCCTGAAGAGCGAGCTTGAGTGCGTCTTTGCAGTCAGCACCTCTGTTTGGATACTGGCCGTCCTGGCGAGGTTGGCTAATCGTCATTGCGCTGCTCCTGTCATGACAATCAAGTAGGCGGGTGACGGTATCGTTCCGCTGAAAACTATATCGTCCTGCCCGTACAGAGAAACACCACTGCTGCCCCCTCGCTTTTCTGAGATTTTTAGCTGTTTACGCTTTCAAATGGGCGAGGCTTGTGGAGCTCCATCGTTTTTCGTCCGACCGTTCCAGGGCGAGCTTGCTGGATTCGATCTCGAACATGTCACCCGGTCGTTGCGAGAAGGATAGAAGCGTGGACGAAAGTTCTTTTCATGACAGATACTCCTGTTGCGGACTGTCGAACAAACCACCGCTCCGCCGGCGAGTTCCGGCGTCGGGAACAATCTCATCTTCCTATGGTTTTCAGCGCATGCAGGGAGAGTGTGATGATAGCCAATGACGTTTTGAACGAGGATGTTTCGGATTTCGCGACCCGGCTTGAAGCTATGACAAGCGACGAGGTTTTTGCCGCTATGAGCTTGCTGGAAAAGCATAGCGAGGACAATGCCAGTGATCGGGAAGAAACCCTCTCCCGAATAACGCTCGTGGAAGAAGAAATCGAACGACGCTTCCCCGGACAAATGCTGACGCCCTACCGTGACTGGAAAAAGACCAGCCTTTGACGTCGTGATCCCCTCGTGCAGGCAACGACAAACGAAACAGCCTACTGATCTCAAATGGACGAAGAGCAGCAATCGATTTTACGGACCCTCG
This sequence comes from Velazquezella soli, assembly GCF_977018685.1. Taxonomy (NCBI): domain Bacteria; kingdom Pseudomonadati; phylum Pseudomonadota; class Alphaproteobacteria; order Hyphomicrobiales; family Rhizobiaceae; genus Velazquezella; species Velazquezella soli. The sequence continues at coordinate 326,361 of NZ_CDRNXF010000001.1, read as the reverse complement.
GAGTCGCAAACAATTTTGAGGTGCCGGTTGAGGTTCGGCGTGGCGTCGATTTTCTTCGCGATTACCTATGCCAGGCCTCGTGCAGGAAGTTCGTTCTCGGAATAAGCAGCGGCGTAGACTCGCTCGCCGCCGGTCTTCTTGCGCAAGCCGCAGTTTCGGAACTCTGGGCTGATGGTTACAACACCCAGTTCATTGCGGTGCGATTTCCGTATGGTGAGCAGGCAGACGAAATAGACGCCCAGAAGTCTCTTGGAGTGATTGGCCCTGATCGTGTGGTCACGGTAGAAATCAAGCCTGCAGCTGATACCATGGTCGAAGCTGTGATGGCACAGGGAGAGGATCTAGTAGAGCCTGCTCGCAAGCACTTTCACGTGGGAAACATCAAAGCGCGCCAGCGAATGATCAAGGTACCCACTGCGGATCTTGAATCGGATGCGCCTCTGCGTCCCGATGAGGAGGTCTATGGTGTCAGCTACGAGGACATCGACAATTTCCCGGAGGGCAAGCCAGTCGCCGAACCCACGGCAGCGTATTCTCAAAACCTTTCGGACGAGCGGACATAGACGCGCCTTGCCGGTGATGCCGACCGACAGGATTGGAGGGGGAGTGGCCTAGTGCTTACAGGGAGGCGCTGTCACTGATGGCGGTTCGTATCCGGAGAGATGATGATGAAAGACAATCGTTGGGTCCACTTATGCATTGATATGCAGCGTATGTTCGCTGCGGATACGCCGTGGCATGTTCCATGGATGCGAGACGTTTCCCCACAGGTCCAGGAAGTTGCGCGCCGCCATCCGCAGCGGACGGTGTTCACGCGCTTCGTGCCGCCTAAGCGGGCACAGGACATGCCCGGGATGTGGCGCAGCTACTACGAGAAATGGGATAACATGACCTTAGATCGCCTGGGCCAGGACATGGTCGATCTCGTTCCGTCATTAAAGGCCTTGGTTCCGCCAGCGCGGATCTTTGACAAAATGACCTATTCCCCATGGACCACCGGTGAGCTTCACCGCGTCCTTGCTGGGGAGGGTATTGAGACACTCGCAATTTCAGGCGGGGAAACGGACGTTTGTGTCCTCGCTGCGGCCCTTGGAGCAATCGACCTTGGCTATCGCGTCATCCTACTGAAGGATGCCGTCTGCAGTGGCGCGGATGAAACGCATGACGCTTCGCTCGAACTGTTGGGTGATCGCTTCTCGGTACAATTGGAAATTTCGTCAACGGAAGAGTTTCTCAGCCGGGTCTGAACGAATGTCGGCATCTCCAGGACGTCTTCAGGTTTTTCAAGGCCGAAGGAGAATACGCGGATCTCCTTACACTGCCTTTGATCGATTAGGCCCTTTCCTTCTGCGGCCGCATTCGTCGATATGGTTGACTGAAATACCGACAATGGTTTCTGAACTAATATCAGTGATACGCTTCCGAGGCCTCAGCTTCCAGTTTCGGAATGCGGAGAAGCTACGGGCTTCGATTCCGGCGAGCCGGGGAAGCGGAGAAATATGGAGAGCACGACGAGTACGGCCGTCGATAGAAATTCCGACTGCCAGTTCTGAAGGGATTCAAACCAGAACTGTGCACTTGCCAAATGCTGTGTCACGGACTGCGCCGCCTGACCGTGCATCGCCGCTTCTGCGTTTTCAGCCGCTGTACTGTAGCGAAGGTGGAGTAGGAAGCCGGTGACGAACAAAAGAGCGAGGGCGATGCCCAGTGAGTACGAGTACAGCGTCCTGAATAGTCCACCTGCTCGTACTGGCCAAGGAGCGCACGATCGGCGGCCTTCAAGGCAGCGTCCCCGCCCCGGGACGCGGTCTCATCCGGATCTTTCGATTCCGCGGATCCGCGCTGGAACAGGATCGCAGTCAGCGTCACGTAAGCAGACATCTGAAGGAACTCGCTCTCCCAGTTCTCAAATATGGCTGAAAGGAAATGACCGGAGGCGGCGTAGTCCGAAAGCGAAAGCGCCGTACCGCCGAGTTGCACTATCTCTTCGTTGTGAACAGACCATCCCGTGACCATTCCCGCGATCGTGACAATGGTCAGCGCCGACAGGACGATCGTCAGCCCGTTGTCTCTCAATATTTGCATTGCCCAGGCTTCCACTTATCTGAACCTCAATCCTCGAAGACTATAGCGAAGCTCGACATTTTGGCACATTCCATAAATGTACGGTTCCGGACGAAACTGTTTGATGAGGAACAATAACGTTTCACGATCCTTGGATTCTGACAGCCGTGTGGTTCTCCGCCCGATGATCGCAGAAGGGCTGTCACCATATGCGACAGCCTTTCGCCTCACCATCGGAACCAGAGGGCTCCGGGAATATCGCTTCATGTATCGAAAGGTGTCGACATTAAACCCGAGAATGAACCCAGTCTGGATAGGCTGAGAGATCCACCGGAAGTACGACGAAGGAAGGGAATGCTGGGCAGAGGCTTTGTCGTTGGCGTAGGTATCTACGTCCTCGGGGCCTTCAGCCTCTACATTGCTATCGTTGCCTATGGATTGCTGAGTTCTTCGTAAATGCCGAAAGGACTAACTATGACAGAGCCGAAAGACGTCACTGAAGAAGCCGACAAGACGCTGATCGAGCATGGCCATCAACGGTTTAAAGAAAGCGTTGACACCTCCCGGACGCCGCAACAAGAGCGCCGCGAAGCCGGAAATCAACATAATAGTCCAGCCGGATACGGGACTACCAAGTAGCGGAACCGGATGTCACAAAGTGGAAATCAAGGTCCCAACTGGTGGTTTGCTTGGGTCGGTCATGAAAACACTAACACTGGCATGGCCCGGTTTCTGGCACTGCCAGTGGCCTACATCATCGTGCTTGGAACCCTGTTCTGGGTCATCTGGCCATCGTAATTACACAGCTATCATGAGCGCGATAGAATTCGGGCGATTTGAGGATCGCTCCGGAAACTTTGCGAAAACTCTCCTCATTTTGTGAGCAAGTAAGCAAACGTAGCGCCTGACAGCAAAATTTCCTTCTGCCAGCCGCCCGGGTGACTAATACAGGCCGATGAAGCTTCCGTGAAACAAGGCCGTCTCCTTGCAGTCAGATGATGTAGCCGTCGGCGGCGTCCGGGAACTGTGCGGTAACGTACCCGACGGAACAAAGCCAAACCTGATAGGTTCACGGATTCCAAGAGCAATATGGAGAAGGGTATATGCGTGTCGTCCCAACACTATTTCATGGAATCGTCGACTACCTTGTCGGCCTCTTGGTGATCGCTCTCCCGTTTGTCCTCGATCTTACAGGTGGTCCCCGTGTGGTGCTTATCATCCTCGGCGCAGCGGTCATCCTCTATAGCTTCCTGACTGACTATGAGCTCGGTGCTGTGCGGTTCCTGCGGATTCGTTTCCACCTCCTGCTCGATGCCGTCTTCGGCATTTCGATGCTGATTTCGCCGTGGCTGTTTGACGTCCCCGCCGCTCGCCGCTGGCCGATCTACTTCATTGGCGCTCTCGCTCTCGTCTTGACGATGATTACGCAGACCCGCGCGGCAGGGACCGCAGCGACAGATAAAACACTCAGCTAAATCAAGGAGAAATTCGATGAAGGCATTATGCTGGCATGGCAAAGGTGACATCCGCTGCGACAGCGTTCCGGATCCGATTATCGAAGATGGGCGTGACGTCATTATCAAGATGACCGCTTGCGCAATCTGCGGCTCGGATTTGCATCTTATGGACGGCTACATTCCTTTCATGGAAAAAGGTGATGTGCTCGGCCACGAGTTCATGGGCGAGGTCGTCGAGGTTGGGCGTGACAACAAGAAACTCAAGGTTGGCGACCGCGTCGTGGTGCCCTTCACCATCTCCTGCGGTGAATGCAAGCAGTGCCTCAAGGGCAACTGGTCGGTCTGCGAGCGCACCAATCGCACTGCCGATAATGCGACCAAGGCGTTCGGTTACCCGACCGCGGGCCTCTTCGGATATTCGCACCTGACCGGTGCCTATGCCGGCGGCCAGGCAGAATATGTACGAGTTCCCTATGCCGACGTCTCGCCGATCATCATCCCCAATGGCATGACCGACGAGCAGGCTCTGTTCCTTGGCGACATTTTCCCGACTGGATGGATGGCAGCAGCCAACTGCGAGATCGAACCGGCAGACATCGTCGCCGTCTGGGGCTGTGGTCCCGTCGGACAGTTCTGTATCAAGAGCGCGCTAATGCAGGGTGCCGCTCGTGTTATTGCTATCGACAACGTTCCCGAGCGTTTGGCATTGGCTCAGGTCGCAGGCGCCGAGGTCATCAACTTCGACGAGGTCGATCACAATATCCTGGACATTCTCAAAGACATGACCGGCGGCGACGGTGCGGACAAGTGCATTGACGCGGTCGGTGCGGAGTCCCACGCAACAGCATCTTTCGATGCGATCGTGGATAAGGTGAAAGCAGCGACACTGCTCGGGACGGACCGGCCCCACGTTCTGCGTACCGCGATCATGGCTTGCCGCCCAGGGGGAATTGTATCCGTCCCTGGTGTCTATGGCGGCTTCCTCGATAAGATCCCCTTTGGTGCTGCGATGAACAAGGGCCTGACGATCCGGACCGGCCAAACCCACGTCAACCGCTATTCGCTTGATCTGCTTCGCCGCATCGAGGAAGGCGAGATCGACCCTAGCTTTATCATAACCCATCGGGCGAAGCTTGAAGATGGTCCTGCGCTCTATGAGACGTTCAGGGACAAGAAGGACAACTGCATTAAAGTCGTGCTGACAGCGTAAGATTGATGGACGCTGATGCCGGAGCCCTCGAGGAAGCGCGTCGCCGCTTCGAAGCACGTATGGCCGCGATTAAGCAAGACCGCCCCGTCGAGCCGGCATCAACATCGAATTGATTGACGATGACAACCGAGATCATAGGCAGAAGTTGTAGTAATCATGGGATCGCCACGGGGGCTCGGGCAAGCTGCCGCTGACGCCTTCGCCCGCGCCGGCGCCGGGATCGGAATTGCCTACTGTAATACGGCCGCACTTCAGGCTTGTCGAAAAGACGTGCCGCGGTTTAGGTGCCGGTGTCCTCGTCGTGCCCACTGATGCTACCAATGCCAACGAGCTAGCGGCTTTGAGCTTGGGTGCAATATACGTCTGTGTCAGCAATGCCGGAGCTTAGCCGTCGGCGATCTACGCCTGTCTAGGTGGTCCTCGCCAATCCCATCTGTCATGTGAACGATGGTTAGCCAACCTGCCGCTTTTCCAAGAGCACCCGCCTGTCTTCGCAAACTCCCTTCGCGTGCCATCGCAGGACAGCGAGCGCGCAGTTTCGGTCACTCGTCACTAGGATACTGGCTGTTTTTCAGGAGCCTCGCGAGATGAGCCGCGTTCTTCACCAGCGTCGAAACCATTGACGTCACCACGTCGGGCGTCTGTTCCAGATCGACGAAATTGGTCGAACCCATAGCCTCGCCAACCCAATAGGCCAGCGCGTTTGCGGGAATGGTGAAGCCGAGATCGTTGAGGGCTTGGTAGATTTGCGAGGAGACGTGATGAGCCCCGTCCTCGTTCCCGACCACGGCAACCCCTGCTACTTTTCCGTAGGACACCATCCTGCCCTCATCGTCCGTCTCTTCAAGAAACGCGTCCATTCGCTCAAGAGCCCGTTTTGCGACGCTTCCCGGCTGCCCCAACCATATCGGCGTCCCGACGATTAGGATGTCGGCGGCGAGGATCTTCGCACGGATGGCCGGCCACTCGTCTCCGTCGCCTTCGTCCGATGAGACCCCGGGCTTGATAACGTGGTCGGCGAGCCAGATCGTTTCGGTGCTAGCGCCCTGTTTCATAAACTCTTCGCTGATCAGATGAAGAAGTCTTCCGGTGGAAGACTGTTCGGACGATGATGACCTTTTGAGGGTCCCGTTCAGGGCTACTACCATGAGTGACATGTCGCCTCCGTACTAAGTGAGTGAACACCTGGAGCCTGCGGCACTCAGGCCTGAGCAGAGAAAAATCGAACCAGAATCTTTTCCTTTTGTTCCGTCGAGATGTGAAAGTCCGGCACCCGGCAGCCCGGACCCCTCCAGACAGCGACTGCCATTGTTGCAAGTACCAAAATTCAGCGGACCAATGTCTGGATGCGACCGAGATCATTTCTGATTGTTGTCGCGGCAACTCCGGCCTGTCCCATGGCGTGGCTGATCTGATCCAGACCGACCACAACATCGCCTGCTGCGTACAACCCAGCAATATCTGTGCGCTGATGACTGTCGACGGTGATGCAGCCTTCCGGCGACAGCATGGCCCCCACCCCGGCTGCAAGCTCGGACCGGATTTCGGAGCCGAGCGCCGGATAAATGCTATCGAAGGATTATATGGCGTCAGATGTCGCAATCGATATCGCGTCGACACCGACGTTGTATTCGAGGGGACCAGCGATGACTGTAATGCCCAGTTCATGCATGAGCGTCTGTTCGCTGGCCGACAGCCCATGATCGGCGTCCGGTGACAACAGCGTTATGTCGGCAGTGTAACTTCGAAGGAAAACAGCCTCGTTGCAGGCTTTCGACCCCGTGCCGATAACGGCGACCCGCTTGTCCGTGACCTCGAAACCATCACACACGGGGCAATAGCGTATCAAGCCGCGATTGAGTGCCCCATCATGATCTTCCTTGGACATGTCGGGGTCCCGATTGGTCACCCCTGTCGCAAGCAATATGGTTCGGGCTTCCAGGGTCCCATCAGGCGAGGAGACGACAAAGTCCCCACTTTCTCCGGACAGGGCCGTCACGCGAGTGCTTCGAATATCAGTTCCATATTGGACGGCCTGCCGTCGCATCCGATCAAGCAGGTCGCGTCCATTGATCCCCCCGGGAAAGCCGGCGTGATTATGAGACACAGGAATGCTCGCTGCTCGACTGGTCCCGTCGTCGAAGACCGCTACGGAGAGATGCAACCGGGCGAGATAGATCGCAGCCGTCAACCCGGCCGGTCCACCACCGATGATGACGCAGTCTCGACGTGGCATGTTCGTCAATTGTAACACCTTGATTGAAGGAAGCCCAAATTCCGTTCAGGTCTCAAGTACTATTGAGAACCTCGGCGCGGCATCGGGTTGCTGCGAGCGAACAATTGCTGCTCGCCTCGGCACTCTGGTCACCGATAGTCGGTGGAGAGGAGACTATGGATCGGAGATCGTCAAACGCTCTTATACGCTGTTAGCGCACCGGCACTCGCCGGTACGCTAATAAGGACTGCGGTCGATCGTGGAGAGAAGCCGCGAACGCGACAATCGCCATCATTATCGGCTAGGACATGGCAGCAAGCTCTGCCATGTCCGCTATCCCGTTTAGGGCTTGCCGATCTGTTCATTCTGCGCACCGCTGTCTGGACGCGCTGGTCCAAGAACGGGCTCTTCGCCCATCGGGACGTTCTGGAAGACGGAGAACTGTCCCTTGCCGTCCATCGACGGACCTTCATTCCAACGTGCCGGTGGAGGAACGGACCCATCCGTCGCGGTCGCGAAGAAATCGTAGTTGTGCGTCTGGTCTTCCTTTTCCTGCGGGAAGCTGTTGGGAATAGGAAGCGCACCTTCGTTGCCACCAAGCTCCTCAATGACTGCGAGCCACTGCTGCTGATGCATCGTGTCGCGTGCAATCATGAAATGCAGCATGTCCTTCATGCCATCGTCATGGGCAGCGTTGTAAAGCCGCGTTGCAAGCACGCGGCCCGTGCTTTCGGCAGCCACGTTGCAATACATGTCGGCCGCGAGGTTTCCGCTCGCGTAGATGTGGGACATGTCGAAAGGAACGCCCTCGGAATTGCCTGGGAAGGCCGCCATGCCTGTCGACAGGATATGGCGATGGAGCATTCCCTCAACCACGTGGCGTGGGTTCTCGCCGCCCATCACGGCACCAACAATACCGTCGGCCGCACCAGCTTCCGCAAGGCTTGCCGGGGCCTTGTCGAGGTTGAGCGCAACGGCTGTCGCAAGCATCTCGATGTGGCCGATTTCTTCGGTTGCCGTATGAAGCAGCATGTCACGGTATTTCGTAGTTGGACCGCGAGCGCCCCAGGCCTGGAAGAAGTATTGCATGCAAACTCGGATTTCGCCTTCGACGCCGCCGATGGCCTGCTGGAGCATGCGGGCAAAGATTGGGTCGGGCGAGTTGACCTTAACTGGATATCGTAGACGCTTGTCAAAGCTGAACATGATTTCTCCTTGAAAGGTTGGGACTGAAATCCGATTGGATAACGGATTGTGAACCACAACTTGGCGGAGATGTTCCTGCACTGGCGGTGCAGTCTTCGGCCTTGTACGGTTTCGGACGAACGACAGACCCTCTTATACGGTGATGCCTAGCGCGCCACCAACTTGCAGCCGCTACAGCGATTTTACCTTGGGCCTCTGTCGTGGTTTGAGCGTTAAACGCAATATACTTCACTTCGGCACTATGGCTTGCTTCGTAACGAGCAATTGTAGCGTTTTATCGACAATAGCACTGATTAAACTGGGCTGCTGATACGGGGTAAGGATCGCTAAGCGCGGGTTTCTGTCTGAAAACGTACCAACCAAAACAGCTTCTGGAAATCACGTGAAGCCTGCATCACAAGCCGTTGATCAAGTTTTGGAACAACGAGCCTCGGCTCTTCCTTTGGAGGAGATATGAACCTGCCTTCTCAGGAGAAAATGCGCAATCTTCTACTTCGCGCTGCTAGTCCCGACGCGTTCGCAACGATTGCACCTTATATGCAAGCAATCGAGCTTCCGCTCAGACTGACACTTGTTGAACAGGACGAGCCCAACCAGACGATCTGTTTTCTCGAGCGAGGGCTAGCCTCAGTTGTTGCCATCACGGCAGAGGATGAAATGGTAGAGGTCGGGCATATCGGATTTGAGGGCGCGACTGGATTGCATACTGCTCTTCATGCTACACAATCACCGTCCAAAACCTTTATGCAGGGCGAAGGACTAGGGTATCTTGTTCCCGTTTCAGTCGTCACTTCCGCTCTCGAAAGCATTCCAGAGTTCAGGGCTTTAATTCTGAGATACATTCACTCATGCAATATCCAATTGACTTACACGGCCCTCGCTAACGCCCGGTACAGCATCTACGAGCGATTGGCACGGTGGCTGCTGATGTGCCAGGACCGCCTCGGTGATGACCTCGGTCTAACGCATCAGTTCCTGTCGATCATGCTCGGTGTACGGCGATCCGGCATTACGGATCAGTTACATCTCTTGGAAGGGATTGGAGCGATCAGATCGACGCGGGGAAATATCCGCATCCTCAATCGTAGCAAATTGGAAGACATTGCTGGCGGTTGCTACGGCGTTGCGGAAAGAGAATATGAGCGGCTAATAGGCCAGCGACTGAGTTTTCATTAATTGTTTCGAGCCTCCTCTCCGATCGAACTAACCATGACAGGTAAGCGAGGGAATGAATGGGTTGCGCGCCTCGAGTTAGGAAAACGGCTGTCAGAAACCACGATTGAAGGAGTTTAAGGCCGCTTGGAAAGTGCGTCAGCAAACGGGACGACCGCCAGCAGTTCTCCTGCTTCGTCCCGGATTTCGACACGGCGCCCCGTCACATCATATCCTGCTCTAACTGCGTCGCTCATAATGGCGCGCGCATCTTTCTTCGCCTCCACTCGTGCTTCATCGATAGAAGCGAGCTCAGAGCCTTCAATGTCCGTTACGGTTTGCTGACCAACGAGGTCGAAGAAATAGCGGGGCATCAGCACCTCCAGCATGCCCAATCATCCTGCACCACCAAAGTTCCAGCCCCAATCGTAGCCGCCGTATCCCTTCAACGAGCTCCGGAACGCGATGCATCTAACCACCTAACTAGCAGGACTCTCTGCGCTACTTCTAGGAGAGTAGGTCCAGCGTTGCACGTGCCAACGCGTCAGGGTTGATGGGTTGCTCGTGTAGCGACTGGCCCGTAGATATTATCTGACTTAAGAGACGCGAATGGCGCATCCGCGCAATAAGCACTTTCCAGCCTTTTTTGACAACATGTTCACCGCACACCCCGCCGCAGCATCGTCATTAAGACATTATTGTGTACGATAAGGCTTGATCATCTGCCATCTTCCCAGGCGCAGATGGCTGAGAGATCATACTTGCTCTTGCCTGTGTAGGAGCATGAGATCGTTGGCCCGATATTTTTTCAACGTTCACGACGGCATATCAGTCGCCGATACGGTAGGCTCAGAGCATGCCGATATAGAAAGCGCGCGGAGCGAAGCGGTCGAGACTATTGCCGAGCGCTTACAGCGAACCATGCTGAAAAAGACGGATGTCTCCGCATGGCTGATGAACGTTGTTGATGAAAGTGGCTTCACCGTGATCGTTCTTTCGTTCACGGCTGCCGTCAAGATTATCGATCGGTCCGAAACGCCGACAGCAGAGATCGCCGCTTTTTAAAAAAAGTGAAGTTTCGCACAGCATCGGAATGCTGATCAATAAAGAGGTTTGGGCGTCACCCTATTCATGCGCGAGTTTTACGCTCGTTAACATGACGCGGCGCTTATTATCGCCACGTTAGATTGTGTCGGCTGTCTAAAACGATAAACTTTCAGCGTAGCAGCATCTGGAGCAAGAACTTCAACGTGCATCGGCCATTTGATCCGTTAGCCTCTCTTCGGCAACGCTGCAGTATAATGATGCCAGCAATGTCCCATTTCCTCTTGCGACGTAAGCCATCCCGCCTTTGCCGGATCCCGCGCTCATGCCCTCTTCGCTTTCTTGTAATTTTGGCGTGCGACTGCAATAAATTGATGACGTCACAACTCCTCGATACGGATGATCTCGAATTTGTCACGATGTCGAAAACAATATTGCAATCAACTACCTTAGTGAACAAAGACGTGGAGTGCGTCCGGCGCTGGCACATAAGCTAACGATTTCGTGGCCGGCTCTTGCGGGCAATTGTCAAAATCGTACAGTTCGTTCATTGCACTGGAGTAGTTTGCCGATCTGCGCCATAGTCTATGGATATCCTTCTATCCACACGATCCTTGAGTGCGGGCTCCTCCCCGTTGGAGACCGACATGACGATGATAGTAAGAACCGACATTCACAACCGGCTTCTTCAAGCGCTCGATCCGGAAGCATTTGATATGCTCCATTCTGGTATGGAGCGAGTTCAGCTGCCGCTGAGGACCGTTCTGGTAGAAAGTGATCAACCGACCGACCACGTGTTTTTTCTCGAAAGCGGACTTGCGTCCGTCGTCGCTAGAACGGTCGATGACGAAGCTATCGAGGTTGGGCATGTTGGCTGGGAAGGTCTGTGCGGGACGCATCGACTACTGAGGCTTGAGACAACGCCGAACCGTACCTTCATGCAGATCGAGGGACATGCGATCAAAGTCCCTGTGCAAGTTTTGTTCCGTTTGATCGAAGAAGACGTCAGATCCCGGGACTTGTTTCTGCATTATATCCACACTTGTGAGTTACAGCTCGCGCACTCAGCATTGGCTAACGGCAGGTACAATATGGTGGAGCGCTTGTCGCGCTGGCTGCTTATGTGCCATGATCGAATTCGCCACGACGATATGGCGCTCACTCACGAATTTTTGTCACTCATGCTAGGCGTACGGCGATCTGGCGTAACAGATAATCTGCATATTCTCGAAGGGATGCGGGCCATCAAGGCCACTCGAGGGCGTATCCTGATCCGCGACCGGGCCAAGCTTGAGGAGATTGCGGGCGGCTGTTACGGGTCGCCTGAGAAAGAATATGACCGCCTGATCGGAAGCAGATGAAGATCGGATCGAAGCAAATACGCCTCGGTCTGCTCGTAAATCACCTGCAAAAAGGGCGTTGGCGCAAACTACCAAGCCAAGTAGGACTCAAAACGGCGCTGATCGCTCAGGACCTTGAACTAATCGAGGCGCGAGGCGACGACCTCAGGCAACGTACTTACCGACTCACCGCGGTCGGTCAAGCCTATCTGCGAAAATCTAATCCCACCTAACGAGCAACACTGGCATGCTGGCGATCTGGAGCAACCAACCAGCGGGATCGATACGCTCGGTTGGTACTCGGCGAAGGTGCGCTTTCTGACCAAGCCGGACGTCCGCGCGTCGTAGGTGTATAGTAGTTACATCACAGCTAAAAGGATGGTCATGCTCATGCCCAACATTTTGCTACTGGAAGACGAGGCATTGATTGCGCTGGATGTAGAACGAACGTTTGCGGATGCAGAAATTGGACAAACGACAAGTTTTGCATCCTGCGTAGGAGCGCTCAGTTGGTTAAGGACGAATACGCCGGATGTTGCCGTTATAGATATTTTCCTAAGAGACGGCGAGTGTGATGAAGTTGCGGAAATACTGGTTGCCCGCGGGGTCCCACTTGTCATTCACAGCGCACGCAGGGGAGTGGCTAGCGACACCCACCGCGTGTTTTTGAACGGGACTTGGATCTGTAAACCTTCGGACCCCGACGAGCTGACGCGTGCGGTCAGGAACTGCCTCGCGAAGCCCGTGCAACGCCAGTCTGCGGCGACAAACGGGGAAAATCTGAAGGCTCGCAAAAGGCAAGCCTGGGGTCTTCACGCCTAATTACCTGTATTACAGTGGAACCAAGGACGAGCATAGGATTTGAAGCTCATCGGCGCCGATGTATGAGACGTGGCCCAACAGCGAATGCCGTAAGATGTCGCGCTAAGGTACAGTTCTCTACCTGCCGCAGAGTGCTCCAATGAACTCATGCTCGTAGAAATTGTGCGGCCTTCGTTCCGCCTCCGTTCCGTCATTGTTTTGTCTAGGTTAGCACTTCCTAATTTACTGGAGTGGTGTGCTACAACGACAATTGGTCGCCACCGCATTCGTGATCCGTATCTTCGGTGAATATCGCTTCCAACACCTTCAAGACTTGTGCCACTTCCGACGATGCGCAAGAGTAGTAGATCGTCTGAGCCACACGACGACAATGAACGAGTTTTGCCAGCCGCAACTTTTGTAGGTGCTGTGACAGCGCAGACTGGCTCAAGCCTACCTCAGCTGCGAGCAGCCCGACTGATATTTCATTGTTGATGATCAGCGACAGAATGATGAGACGTTTTTCGTTCGACATAACATCGAGAAGGCCAGCGGCTTTGGCGAGTGTTTGTTCATCCGGGGTATTCGCAAGCATAATCTCTTCCAGACCACACTGAGCTGTAGTAGCTTAGCACAACGACACAATTAAGGATAATATCGGCAGGAGCTTGAATATACAATTGGCCAAGCTAGGAATATCGGAAGTGTACGATTTCGCACTCCCGAGCCGAATTGAATAACTACCCCTGCACCTCAAGTAGCTTTCCGCAAACTCTGTCAGTGGCTAAGTCAGCTGGCTCATGAGGCGTTCTTCATCGAAATTTTAAGCTTGCTGCTGACGATTATTGTCTCGCCCGAACGGGGTACCAGAAGCCTTTGTAGATGGTCCGCACCTCTGGATCGCTCGAAGTTTTTCGTGGCTGGGTTAACTTGGTCTGAAGAACTCACCGCCCCTCGCCTTGAGCGGATTTAAACCGCGCCGGGTTTGCCGGAGGCTTCAACTTCTGAGAAAGTGGAGCGATCATGAGCAAAACAACTAACAAGTTTTCACCTGGAGTCCGTCAACATGCCATTCGTATGGTGCTGGATCGCGAAGCCGAGCACCCTTCGCGGTGGGCTGCCGTTTCATCTATCGCTGCCGAGATTGGCTGCTCGCCAGCCAGGATCGCGAAGGCGTCTTCGGTCGCTTCCGTCTTCCAAACGCCTTTCGTCGGTGATGAGGAAGGCGTGCTCGAGATCATCGAGCGCGCCAAGGTGGCGGGCTATGCCTAAATATGCGCCACCTATTCGTCGATCCGGCAATGGCGGGAACGAATGATGGAAGACCGGTTCTCGCTTCGTTACGAGGTCTCGCCCTCGAACTTCGGATTCGCATACTATTGCTCTTGAAAGGATTCGAACCTGCGACCTGCCAATCAGACATAATAGCTAACTGAATTATTGATTGATTTAACGTACGTGGATTGGTGGTGCGTCGTAATCGCCTGTCATGGAATACTCAATGCGCGGCGTCGGTGGGACCATGAACAGCGCGGAATTGGAAGAGCGACCAGAACAACAGGTAGGGGCGAGTAGCCCCACCAGCGTGCCCGCGACGTAAGCCGCGAGGGTCGCCTGCGGCAAAGTGGTTGCCTCCAGTTTCGCGAGCGATCTCGGTAACCGGGGGCAAAACGAGATCAATTCCGACGATGCCTAAGACAATCGCTCCCAGGGCTAGAGCTGTTTCTCTCTGACCGTCGCAAGCGTTGCGGCCTCACCTTCAAGTGCGAGGCAAGCTCTCGGCCAAGCGCCTTTGTCCGCGCCGAGCGCGGTCTGAAGCCAGGCGAGCGTAAGACGTCGTGTCGCTTCCAGCACGTCTGGTGCTTCAGTCTCTGTTTCCTTTGCGTCGAGAGCTGCAATGCCGCCAAGACCATGCCCGACCCCGTGCATCATCAACATTGCTTTGGCGCACGGTGCATCGTGAAATGCATCTGCATGCCACTCAGGACCACGGGTGGTAAAATGCGGATTGTCCATGTCACCGCAAACGACGAGGCTGAGTGTCGAGAGCGTCGAGAAGTCGACATCGAAGAACGGAAACCGGGCAGCACTCTCAGGCGTCATGTCCTTGCCACCGCGTCCTGGTGTTGTCAGGAGAACGCCCGCCGAGATGCGTGGATCGGAAAAATCCTCACCATCCACCTGCGCGCCCAGCAGGAGCCCGACGGTGTGGCCGCCAAAGGAATGGCCCACCGCGCCGATGCGAGTATGATCCATCCGGCCCGCAACGGCTGGAGTCTGCCGTTCAATCTCCGCCACTTGGTCGAGGATAGCCTTCATCTCCTCGGCACGCTCGCGCCAGAAGAACGGTGCGCCGGGTGAATTTGATGGCAGGCCGCCCACCCGCGAACTCGCATGCGTTGGCTGGATCACAACGAACCCTCTCTCCGCCCAGAACTAAACAAGGGGAGCGTAGCCGTCCTTAGACGGGATATAGTTGGATGGGCCGTAGCCATGCGACAGTAGCACGATGGGCAGCTTGTCGCCGTTTGCGGGCGCGGTCAGACGCAGTTCCAGAGGCTGGCGGCCCGGCATCGAAAGACGGATCGGCGTGTAGGCCACGGTCAGAGTGGCTTCGGGTGTGGAAATATGCTTTGCGAGATTGTTCAGATTGTTCATGGGTCTGGCCTTAAAGGGTAGGTTTCGGATGATGATGTTCAGGCGAGCAGATTGCCCGCTTCGCGGAACGCGGTTTCGGCGTCAGCGCCGGCGGGGATCATCATCGGCGCGTCGATCTCTGTCACAGACCGCCAGACCGCCTCTGCAACCGCATCCGCCGTGGTAACCTCAGTACCCGAACGCAGCTTCGTCAGGTAATCGCGGACGAAGACTTCGTAGGGCTCGGGGATTTCCATGCCCATGCGTGAGACGGCATTTTTGCCGAAGCCGGTCGTCGGCGCCGAGCCAGGCAAAACAAGTTTGGCGCGGATGCCGAACAGAGCTGCCTCGAGCGCGAGGCTCTCCGTAAAAGCGTTGAGGGCCGCTTTGCTGGCACTGTAGACCGAGAGCGCGGGCAGCGGCCTCACCGTGACAGTAGAGCTGACGTTAACGATGACGCCTGAGCGACGGTTACGCATTTGCGGAAGAACAGCTTTGGTTATCGCCATCGCACCGAACACGTTCGTTTCGAACAGCTCCCGGATCTTCGACATCTCCGTACCTTCAAGCACATTGAGCATGCCGACGCCCGCGTTGTTGACCAGAGCATCGATCGTGCCGGCGGCTTCGACCGCCTTCGCAATGCTGTCCGCGCTGGTGACATCGAGCGGCAGGATTGCGAGCCGGTCGTTCGAGGGGAGAAGGTCGTTTCGGGGCGTGCGCATGGTCGCGATCACGTCCCACCCGGCCTCCAAGAATTTCTGTGCGATGGCGAGGCCGAAACCGGACGAGCAACCGGTGATAAGAGTCTTTGGCATGTTCCGTCTCCTGACTTTTAACCAGCCTGAAAGATGGACCTTAGAAACTGGACCTTCTATACGCATATGTCCACGAGTGTTTAGCAAAAGTCCGAACTGATGACCGACCCGGTTGCGGAAGTTGTTTCCTTGTTGAAGCCGAGCCCGTCGATCTCAAAGCTTGTCACGGGCGGCGGTCAGTGGTTGGTTGAGCGCACGGAACTCGGGAGTCCCTTCTACTGCGCTGTCGTCGAAGGCCACTGCCTGATGACGATCGCCGGTCGTAAGCCAATGGTGCTCACTGCGGGTGACTTCGTCCTGGTCCCGAAGATCTTCTCGTTCACGATGAGCAGCATGGAGCCGCCGCCACGCGGCGCCCTTGCTCAGCGTCTGGAGATCAGCCCCGGTGTCTTTCGCCTGGGCGACCCCGAAGCACCGGCAGAGATCAAGGCCCTGGTCGGACACTGTGCTTTCGGCTCGGATGACAGGGCTCTTCTCGTATCGCTGCTGCCAGAAGTCATCCATGTCCAAGGTGAAGATCGACTGATGGCTCTGGTCAAGATGATAAACGAGGAGACGAGGGCTGACCGGGTCGCGCGCGAGATGGTGCTTCACCGGCTGCTGGAGGTTCTGTTTATCGATGCCCTACGATCGGTCGCAAGTGCCAAAGCGCCGCCGGGCCTGTTGCGTGGCATGGCCGATCCGCTGCTGGCGCCGACCTTGCGCCGGATCCATGCAGATCCGGGGCGAAGCATGACGGTGGAAACGCTTGCGAGGGAAGCCACGATGTCTCGTTCGACTTTCTTCGATCGTTTCCGCAAAGAGGTTGGGGTCGCGCCGATGGAATACGCGACCGGATGGCGCATGGCACTGGCAAAAGAGTTCCTTCGCGAAGATATGGCCATGGCCGACATCGCCCAGCGCGTCGGCTATGGATCGACAAGCGCATTCAGCGTTGCCTTCAATCGGCATGTGGGAATGCCGCCTGGGGCGTATTCTCGCGCAGTTGCTGCTGCGGCTTAACGCGTCCGACCTTCACCCGCCGCTATAGGCGGCCAGCTCTTCAGGTGTTCCCTTGGGAAAAGCCTGCTTCAGGAAATCGAGAAAGGCAGAGACCCGCGCGCTCAGGAGACGCCGCGACGGGTAGAGCGCCCAGAGCGCGATCTCGGATCTTTCGATGTCGCCCCAGTGCTGCAATGTCCCATCAGCGATATCGTGGCTCACCAGCGAGATCGGCAGGCGTGCGGCCCCGACGCCTGCCCTCACCGCGTCGCGAACCATGATGAGGGACGACAGGACGAGGACGGGATCGACCCTGATCTTAGCAGGCCCTTTGGGGTTCATGACAGTCCAGGTCTCCTGGCTTCCCCCACCCCGGACGACACACGGGACTAACTGACCGTCCTGGGGTCGGGCGAGATCGGGACCTGCGACGACAACTAGGCGATCATGCAGAAAAGCTCGACCGACAAGGCTTTCGTCAGGCGCCGGGTTGACGCGGATGACAAGGTCATACCCTTCCTCGATCATGTCGACGGCGCGATCTTCCGTGGTGATCTCAAGTCTGACATCCGGGTATTTCAGCGCGAAGCCTGCCGCGATCTTGCCCATGGCGGTCTGCGACAAGAGGAGCGGCGCACTGATCCGCAATCGGCCACGGGGCTTTTCCGCACCGGAAGCGATCATCGCCGCAGTCTCGTCCAGCTCCGTCAGCAGGATGGCGGTTCGCTCGTACAGCGCCCGCCCTTCTTCCGTGAGCATGAGTGTGCGTGCGCCGCGTTCGAACAGCCGAAGCTGGAGTGCGCCTTCCAATTCCGTGACGCGTCGCGACAGTGTTGCCTTCGGCCGTCCGGTGGCACGGGCCGCTTTGCCAAAGCCGCCATGGCGGGCGACAAGGTTGAAATCGGCAAGAGCAAGCAAGTCCATGACTGTTCCACCTATGAGACGGCGTGTCCAAACTAGTCATCTATCGGATCATCAGTGAACCATCCATATTCGGGGTGTCAAGCAAACAAATCCGGAGACACTCCCATGACCATTCTCGTTACCGGCGCCACAGGCAATATCGGCGCGCAAGTCATCCAGCACCTTGTCAACAAAGGCGCCGACGTTCGTGCGCTCGTTCGCGATCCGTCCAAGGCGAACTTCCCGACCGGCGTTGCCGTTGTGAAGGGCGACTTCCTAGATGTAGACTCACTGCGCAGCGCATTCGAAGGCGTCACTACGCTCTTTTTGCTCAACGCTGTCGTACCGGACGAATTCACCCAGGCTCTGATCGCACTCAACCTGGCACGCTCGGCTGGCATCGAACGGATCGTCTACCTGTCGGTGATCCACGCCGATGTCTACGTCAACGTTCCGCATTTCGCCAGCAAGTTCGCCGTCGAGCGGATGATCGAGCAGCTGGGCATGAACGTCACGATCCTGCGCCCAGCCTATTTCATCCAGAACGACGTAGCGATCAAGGACGTCATCACAGGCTACGGTGTCTACCCGATGCCGGTCGGCGACAGGGGCCTTGCCATGATCGATGTGCGTGACATCGCGGAGATCGCCGCCCTCGAACTGCTGCGTCGTGAACAGGCGCCTCAAGCGCTTCCTACCAATCGCATCAACCTTGTCGGTCCTGACACACTCACTGGCACGGACATCGCTGCTATCTGGTCGGACGTTCTTGGCCGACAGATCAACTACGGCGGCGGCGATACGGCGGCTTTTGAGCAAAACCTCAAGCAGTTCATGCCGCCCTGGATGGCCTACGACATGCGTATGATGGGTGAACGCTTCCTGACCGACGGCATGCTGCCCGAGGGCGGTGACGTCGAGCATCTGACGACACTCCTCGGACGTCCACTCCACTCCTATCGCGAATTTGCCAAGGCAACCGCAGCGGCTGCTTGATGCAAGCCGCCCCACCATTTTGAAACAAGGACACCCGTCATGATCTATTCAACCGCCACTGTTCCCGTAAATCCTGAAGGCGAAACCACGCTCACCCGAGAGCAAGTCTGGAAAGGCCTTGAACTAAAAGCGCGCGACGCGCGGCTGTTTCTTCCGCCCGGTCTCTGCACCCGCTGCGACGTCGTCGAGGAAAGCGCGACGCATTTCGTTCGCGAAGCTACGATCGCGGGCTTTGAAATCAGGGAAATCATCACTTTGGAGCCGCAGAGCAAGGTGACGTTCTTCCAGGCAACCGGCCCTCGCGAGGGCGCCATCATCAACGAACTGTTCGAGGATGAAGCCGGCGCGCTGCAGCTGAAATTCTACTGCTACCTCGGGCTGCGCGGCAAAGAACCTGGCGGACCTGAAGAGCAGGCCGAACAGGGGCAGTTCGACAGCGACAAGGGATACAGATCGGCCCTGCTGTCTACGCTCAAACAGACCCGCGAGCTCTTGGCAGGGGGGAAGCTCTGATTTCTGCCATCATCAAAACCAATCGGGCGGCCTCGTGAGAGGCGCCCCAGCCTTTTACAGGGCCAGTCCTATGCTTACCTCAGGGTGAGCCCTACCCGCCTTGAACCAATCCGAACCGACGACCAGTCAGTTGATCGGCATCAAGGTACTGAAGCTAGGTGATAATCTTTTTCATATCGGGCGACGGCGAATGAACAGTTCGGATCTTATCCAAGGTCACAAGATCGCGGTGCGAACGCAAAAATGGTGGCCGGCTGCGATGAGATCGACATTCCGGAAACTGCTACCTTGTCGGTACTGGCACTCGCAAGCCAGCCATTCATTGGGGAAACAAGTACTCCCCCAATCGAAGCCGATATGGTTACTGCGGGCTCACAACGAGCATCATGCTCAAGCAACACTGTTCGATAGAAACTTCGCAGTTACGTTCGCAATCCATGAATGGCTTGTCGAACCCAATCGAGTCTCCGTTGCGGAATAAGCCCGTAGTTGTAAAAGTTAATGCCATCGGCGCCGCCATCGATTGCCGCTCGTGCGCGCGCCGCAAGTGCCTCAGCCGAGGTGACTTCGGGATAAAACACCCGAAATCCGGCTCCGAGATACTTTTCTGGTCCGAGAGCAGTACGACCGGCCTGCATCAGGTCTGACACGGCGTCCGGCTCCATGGAGTAGCAGCACAGGATCGCACCGTCGCAGATCATGCCGACTGCGGCGAGATCGACGCCGCCGAGCCAGCCGTCTTTAAGGTCGATGAGAACAATGCGCGTTGCCGGATCGGCCGCGGCGCGGATCTCCGCCACGAGGCTCGTGACCGGCTCCGTACGCCAGCTGAGGTAACTATACAGGTCGGGCCAGGCACGGAAGGCATCGATGCCCTCCGCCGGGAAACCGGGAACCTGCGCCTCCGGCACCTCCCGCTCGCAAAGCTCGGCGATAAACCGCTTCACCGTGTCGCGTGCTCCTTCAACCGCAACACCCGCCTTTTGCGCCCGCGCCATGCAATGATCGCAGAAGCAGAGAGACATGAAAAAGTCATCCTCCGGCAAAAGCCCGACGCCGTCTTTTTCGTGATGATACTCGTGCGCGAAACCCATGAAACTCGGGCTTTCGAGCTCCACCATGTCGGGTTTGTAGCTCTGCGTAATCTCGGCGACCATAGTCACGACATAGTCGCGGGCGGCCGGGCTCGACGGGCAGAGATTGTAATAGTTGGCGTTGCCGAAGGCGTTGCGCGTCACATGTTCCGGATGGAGCATGCCGAGGCGCGTGTTGTGCAGGCAGACTGTCCAGCAGGAAACTTTCATGCCGCCGGTCGCCCGTGCCTGCTTCAGTGCCGCCAGCATGTCACCGCGCTCGGTCACATTCTGGGCCATCAGCGGCCGGATTTCCTTTCCGACCCAGGTCGCGTCCTGCGGACGATAGTAGACCGTACCGTCTTCGGGAAAATATGCCTTCTGAAGCGGACTGCGCGGCTGGAGGAACCGCCCCGCATGATAGGAGGTCGCGAGACTGATGCTGTTGAGACCGGCGCGGTCTCGCAGTTCGGCGGTGGCTTCGACAAGTCCCTGGTCCTGAAGGTCCCAGGGATAGGTCCACATGGAAAGATGCATGGCGCTGCCTTTCGTCCGTTGAAATGAAGTCCACAAGGTAGGATCGAATGGCCCAGTCAGCCATCGATCGGCTCGGCCACCTGAATGAGGCAATCGCCTGCCTGGCTGTCGCAATGCAACCGGCTCGAAATGACGACGCCGCCTTCGGCAAAAAGCAGCGCCTCCTCAGGTTGATCCAAACGCTCGAGGTCGTGATACCAGCCTGCAATGTCCCCTTGAAGGACGGCAGCGCCGAGCCGGACGGCCGGCTCGAACCAGCCGCGTCGCTCCGCATAAATACCCTGACTATGGCGTGACAGGGACAGCAGTTGCAGGGGACCCGGTGCTGGCAAAGGTTTTCTCGACAGGATCGGCCCGTCAACGATCCCGAGTGTCAGCAAAAGGCGGTCGATGGCGCAAGCTGTAAACGCCATGCTATCCGGAGTGACCGTTCCACCGCCGCCAAATTCGCCCGAGAGCCCGATCGCGCCGGCACGGCTGGCGGCACCCATCGATGTCGGCGCGGACTGACCATTGTCGGCGATAAAGGCATGGGAACCGCCCATGGCGGCTAGAAGTTCGGCCGAGCGCCTGAAGCGAGCGTCATCCGCCTGTCGCTCAATCAGGGTGCAGGGGAGATGCGCCATGGATGTGCCGCCCGAATGAAGATCGAGGACAATGTCGTGGAAGGGAAAGAGCTGTGTCTCGAGAAAGTGCGCTAGGCGCGCTGTCGGCGTGCCGAAGGGATCGCCGGGAAACGCGCGGTTGAGATTGCCGCCGTCAAACGGCGAGCAGCGTTTTGCCGCCATGACCGCCGGCACGTTGGCAATTGGCAGGATGGTCATGGCACCCCTGATCTTTGACGGCTCGAGGCGCCGGATCAGGCGCGCCAACTGAAGTTCACCTTCATACTCGTCGCCGTGATTGCCTGCCATAAGCAGGATGCTCGGCCCCTCGCCGTTCTTCAGGCGCAGGACGGGAATACGGATCTGGTAGTAGGGCGAACGGTCGATCGAAAAAGGGATCGCGAGAAAGCCGGCCTGTCGGCCCTCTTTCGCAAGATCGATCGGATTGACGAGGCCACTGTGCATTTTGTCTCCAGTCTAACAGCGCAAAAAGGGGGCGCGCCGCGGCGTATGTTGAAGGTCGACCCATGCGTTCAAGACGCTCGGTCATTCCGCCAGGCGTCGAGTCTCCGACGAAAGAAATGTCGGCACCGAAACCGGCACCCTACGATCCTCAACCAAAGCTCGTGAGATAGGCATGCCTCACGCGATGATCGGGGCCGAGCCCATAGACGACGGCATGTCGGTCGAGGCAGGTGCAGGGATGCGAAATGCCGAACGCGATGACGTCGCCGACAGCAACCGTGCTTTGCGCGCCTACCCGTATGAACGCGTGCTGGTCATTGAGCCGCAGCACCTCGCATCCCTCCAGATCGGCCAGGCACTGCCCGTCGCGATAAAGCGCAAGCGGTCGCGGCAGACCTTGATCGTTGGCGACATCGCGCAAACCCATGGCGCAGATGGCAAGTCCAGTTTCCGGGCAAGACAAAACTTCCGCCCAGATCCTGAGCGCTGGAACGAAGGCCGCAGCGGCGGACTGCACCAGGCCGTGCCGGACATAGCCGCCGCGGGCATCAAGAGCGGCAAGCCCGCGCTCATAGATCCCGTGATCGTGGAAGAAGATGGCGCCGCTGCGCAAAATCAGGCGGCAGCCCGGATCGGCCGCCACCGCATCGGAGAGCCCGGCAACCACCATGTCAAAAAAAACGGAGCCCCCCGCAGTGAGGATCAGGGGGCGCGCGTCGGCGAGGCGCCTCCGCAGCAGGACCAGAAATTCGGACGTCATTTGCAGAAGCCCGCGGATGCGCTCCGCCGTTTCCCGGGCGTCGCTGGTTGCCGCTGCACCTTCATAGGCAGCAATGCCTGTCAGACGGAGCTTTGGCGTTTCCGAAGCAAGAACGAGATCCAGGATATCCAATCCGGCCTGCACCGTTCGCGCGCCTGCCCGGCCGGCACCGAATTCGATAAGAAAGCCGAGCGGTGGCAGGTCGTCGCGTTCGCTCCAGGCCTGGCGAAGAGCTTCCACTAACTCACGCGAGTCGACGAAGATGTGAACTTCCGCGTCCGGGAACCCGGCCAGCAGCGCAGACAGCCGACGCGCGGCCGCAACCCCGCCGATTTCATTGGCAAGAATGATCCGTCTCTGGCCCGCATTCAAGAACACGCTCAATTGGCGGATGTCGGCAACCGTTGTTCCCCATGCGCCGGCCGAAAGCAGCAACTCTGCCAGTGCCGGCGCCATTGGCGTCTTGGCATGCGGAGCAATCTCGACACCATGGTCCTTCACAAAGCCCATCATCGCCTCGACGTTGCCGGCGAAGGCCGCTTCATCCAGCGACATCAGCGGCAGTCCCATAAGACCGTCGTAAGGCTTCCAGTTCTGTGAGCCGATCGCCGCAAGCGGCAACGGTGGGTGTCCCGGCGGAAAGCCACGGACACGGTCGTCGAGGAGAGGAGTGGACGTGGTGCTGAGGGTGGCGTCAGACATGGTTTTCTCCCATCGCAGGCGTTTCGACCTCGTCAAGACCGAGCCGGTAGGTGTTGTTGGCAGTGGTGAAGAACAGCGATGTTTGCTCATCCAGCGACAGCGGTTCAACGGCGCGGCGGAACACCTCGTAGACCTCGTCGAATGTGGCGTGAAGGCCGGCAACCGGAAAATCGCTGGCGAACATGCAGTGGGCAGCGCCGAAGCTTTCAAGGCAGTGCTCGATGACCGGCCTCAGGCTTTCGAAGCTCCAGCCGTGGTCATAGGCGACCAGATCGGAAATCTTCAGGCGGATATTGGGCTCTTCCCCGAGAGACGAGAGGCCGTCTCTCCAAAGAGCCATCCCCTCCTCTGTCCGATCCGCCGGACTGCCCCCGTGGTTCAGGACGAAAAGCGTCTCCGGAAAGCTGCGAACCAGATCGCAGGCCTCATGCATCTGCCAAGGATAGAGCATCAGGTCGAAGACCAGGCCGAGACCGGACAGATGCGAAAGCCCCAGACGCCACTGCGGATCACTCATCCGCCCGGCATGCGGCGCAAAGCTTTTGGTGGCATCCGGATGCCAGCTGACGATGTCGCGTATCCCGACAACGCGCGGATTGGTCGCTTCGGCCTCGATCTTGATCCTCGCTTCGGGATCGTCCAGCCGGACACGGGCCACATAGCGCTCCGCAATGCCGCCTGTGTGGTCGAGTTTGTCGAGCCACGCGCTCTCCTCCAGCGGATGACTGTCCGACCAGCCTGCCTCCACATGAACGGTGGCCACGATATTCTGCCGCGCGGCATCCCTGGCATAGTCCGTGACGCCGTAGTCCCGCAGCAGGGGCGACATCTGGCCGAACACAATCTCGCTTGATGCACCAAACTTCTTTTCCAGCCAGGGATGGCGCTTGAGGCCGAGATCCCAGAGATGATGATGCGGGTCGATCACCGGTCCGTCATAGCGCGTCATCGGCGTGCCTCCCTGCCCGAGATCAGCAGCAGGCCAAGAATGAGGGACCCGAACATGATCGAACGCCAGCCGGGCGAGGCGTTGACGACCGTGATCAGTGCCGTCGTGGTGACCAGAAGGAGGGCGCCGGGAATGGTCCCCGCATAGGTACCGCGCCCGCCGAGGATTGAGGTGCCGCCGAGCACGACCGCCGCAATCGAAGTGAGCAGATAAGGATCGCCGATCCCCACATAGCCCTGCCGGTTCATGCCGAGCAGAAGAATGCCGGCAAGCCCAGCAAAGAAGCCGGAGAGCGAGTAGAGGATGAGCGTATTGCGCGTTAGGCTGACGCCCGACAGGCGGGCGGCGAGCGGGTTGGCACCGAGAGCGAGGAAGCGTGCACCGATCGGCATGCGATGGATGAGCATCAGCACGACAGCCGAGACGACGACCCACAGAACCACACCTGCAGGGACCCCGAGAGGTCTTGTCTGGCCGAGTAGGATGACGGCCGGGTTCTGGACGGTTACCGCGCTGCCGCCCGCAACAAGGACGAGAACGCCTTGCAGAAATGTCGCCATGGCCAGTGTCATGATGATCGGCGGTACCCTGAGAACCGCAGCGCCGAGCCCGTTGAGAAAACCGATGCCGATTGCGATGGCGAGTGCCAGGACGACGCCGACCAGTCCCGTCGGATCCCAGGCCGGCGACAGAAGCGGCAGCAGGATGGCAGTGACGGTGATCACCGCGCCCACGGACAGGTCGATGCCGCCCATGAGGATCACCAGCGTCTGGCCGGCAGCAGCGATGCCGATGACAGATGCAAGCTCCAAAAGGTAGCGCAGATGCCCAAAGGCACCGAAACCGCGCAGCGTGAGACCGGCAACTAGCCAAACGAGCGCAACGAGTAGGAACGTCAGAAGTGGCGGATTGCGAAGTATGGTCTTCAAGAGGCTCATCGGTTGGTCCTCCAGCGTCCTAGTAACTCAGGTACGGCCACGGCTCCGACGATGATGAGCCCTTGCGCGACATATTGCGCGACCGGAGGGAAACCGAGAAAGAACATGACGTTGATCATGACTGACAGCAGCAGGCTGCCGCAGACCGCCCCCCGCATCGTTCCCTTGCCGCCGAGAAAGCCGACACCGCCGAGAACCGCCGCCGCGATAGAGTTCAGGGTAAACGGTGTGCCAATTATGGGATCGCCCGAACCCGTCTGAGCCGCCACGAATAGCCCGGCAAGCGCGGCAAGAAGACCCGACAGCGCGAAGGAGACGATCTTTACGCGATCGATCGGCACGCCGGACCGATACGCGCCAACCGGATTATCCCCCGCGGCATAGATGCCGAGCCCGAGGGGGGTGGCGAGGAAGATTTTCCAGAGGCCGAGGATAAGCACCAGCAGCAGGAATGCCATCGGCGTATGGCCCGCCAGCAATGTGGAGAGCCATTCCGGCACGAAGCCGCCCGGACGCGGCAACATGATAAGAGCGACGCCGGAAATAATGAAGGAGCCAGCCAGCGTGACGATGATCGCCGGAAGGCGCAGAAGTGCAACGATTGCGCCTGTTGCCGCCCCGATGCAAAGACCGGCAGCGGCGACCGCGAGAAATCCACCAAACGTGCCGAGGGGTCCGCCCATGGTCGTTGCGGCAATGACAGCGCCCAGACTGACCATCGGACCAATGGCAAGGGTAATGCCGCCGTTCAGCATCAGCAGCGCTTGCGCCATGGCAACCAGTGCTAGCGGAAACCAGTTCTGCGTGAATTTTGAAAACCCGCCGACCGACAGGATACCGGGAAAAAGCACGGCATAGAGGATCAGAAAGGCGGTAACGACGATGTACAGGCCGAGAAGGCCACGATTTCGCCGGCGTTGCACGGCGCGGTAAAGGCTCGATGAGGTTGCAAGGGTCATTGGGCAACCTCTTCTCTAACGATGCGTGTCTCGCCATCGGCCTCGATCCCCATCGCGGCGCCGACGATCGCTTCCTCCGTGATCGCGTCCCCGCGCAACTCCAAAACGACCCGGCCTTCCCGCAGCACGAGCACCCGGTCGCAGAGATGAACGAGTTCCGGCGTATCCGAGCTTGCAAGAATGACAAGACGGCCCTCGCCTGTAAAACGCCGCAACATCTTGTAGATTTCCCGCTTGGTCTCGATGTCGACGCCGCGCGTGGGATCATTGAGAAGCAGGACGCCAGGATCCAGCGGAAGCCATTTCGCCAGAGCGACCTTTTGCTGGTTTCCACCAGAAAGCGCCTGGACAGGTCGCGCCACGTCACCCTTGATCATGAGCTGGCGGGCAAGATCGCCGATCATGTCGGCCTCAGCGCCCCGGCTGCGCAGACCCCGGCGCGCCAGCTTGGCGAGCGACGGCAGGATGATGTTCGAGGCGATCGAATGCGTCAGCACAAGACCTTCATGCTTCCGGTCGGCCGGCACATAGACAATGCCCGCGGCATTGGCGGCGGCAACATTGTTCGGAAGCCCGGATTGACCATCGATCTTCGTCTCAATGGATCTCGCTGGAATGGCGCCATAAAGGCCGAGAAGAAGATCCTCCTGCCCCTGCCCGACCAGCCCTCCTATACCGAGGACTTCTCCGGCGTGCCCGAGAACATCGGCGTCGCGCACAATGCCGGCGGAAAAGCCCTTCGTGCGGAGGCGAAGAGGGCCCGGCACGATGTCTGGACGAGGCGGAAAGAGTGCGCCGGTTTCGCGACCAACCATCAGCCTGACAAGGCCTTCCCCGTCGATGCCATCGAGCGACCGGTCGGCCGTGATGCCGCCGTCCTTCAGAACTGTGACATGCGAGCAAAGCGCGCGGACTTCGTTCAGCCGATGGGAGATGTAGAGGACGGCCACACCACGGTCCCGCAGCGTAAAGATGACGTCAGCAAGAACGCTGGCCTCATGGGCAGAAAGGGATGATGTCGGCTCGTCCAGGATGAGGACGCGTGGCTTGGCAAAGAGTGCCTTGGCTATCTCGACCATCTGGCGACGCCCGAGTGACAGGCTCGACACTGGCGTATCGAGCGGCTCTGTGACCCCGACCAGTTCGCAGACATCCCGCGCTCCACGCGCAAGCGCGCGGTAGTCGATCAGGCCGAACCGCTTCGGATAGGCACCCAGCCCGATGTTCTCGGCAATCGACAACTGGCTGGCAAGGCTTAGCTCCTGCTGCACGACACCGATCCCGGCCGCCCGCGCCATGGACGGCGACAGCCGGGCCACGGCTTTCCCGTCGATGGCGATCGTGCCCTCGTCCGGCGTCAGGGCGCCGGACAGAAGATTGATCAGGGTGGATTTGCCGGCTCCGTTTTCGCCGAGCAGGGCATGCACCCTGCCCGGCTGAAGGGCGATATCGATGCCCTTCAGCACCGGGTTGCCGAAAAACCCCTTGAAAACCCCGCGCGCCTCCAGGATCGGCCGAACCTCTGTCACGTCGAATACCTCACTGGGCGAGGAGTTTATCGAACAATGCCTTGTCATAGTCCGAGTAGATATATCCATCGGCCGGGAAGTTTTCGGCGCGCGCAAGGTAACTCTCAACGGAACTGTCGTCGATGACCGGCAGCGGAACCTTGATGAAGGCTGGAACGGTTTTTCCTTCCAGAGCCTGCACCGCCGTATAGACCGAAAATGCACCCAGCCAGTTCGGCTGCATTGTCGCCCATCCCTTCAGGCCCTTCTCCTTCCAAAGTTCAAGGAACTGGCGGGCATTCTCACCCGTGATCGGTACTTGGTCACGCCCCTGACGATCAAACGCCAAAACGGAACCGGCCGAAAGCGCGCCACCGAGGGACAGCACCCCGTCGATCTCCTGATTGGCGAAGAGCAGGCTGGTCATGGCTTCCTGGGCAGGCGCGACGTTGTACTCCGAGTTCGTTTCAGTGATGACTTCGATGTCCTTGTTGGCATCCAGAACCGGCTGCGCACCCTTGCGGCGATCGTCTGAAACCGAAATGCCGGCCGGACCATTCATGACGATGATCTTGCCCTTGCCGCCCAGTTGGCCGACCAGCCACTTTGCTGCGGCCCCGCCCCATTCGGCGGAGTCGGTGTTGATCTTCGCAGTCACCTTGTCCGTGTTGACGAGACTGTCGAAGTTGACGATGGCGATACCCTTGTCGCAGGCATCCGAGATGACGCGGTCCAGTGCGTTGGAAGAACCGGCGATGACGACGATGGCATCAACATTGGCATCGATCATCGACTGGATATGCTGGATCTGGGTTTGCGCATTACCCTGGGCGTCGGTGATCATCAGGTCCTTGACGAGGCCGGCCTTCTTGAGTTCGTCGACTTCGGCTGTGATGGTACCCTCGGTCTGCTTCATCCAGGTCGGCACCGAATAGATATTGGCCCAGCCGATCGTGTAAGGCGCCTTGCGGTCACCCTTGATGCATCCCGATGCAGCGGATGCACCACTTGCAGTAGTCGCAACCATGATTGCGGCAGTCGCTGCTGCGGCAAGAAGACGGCGCATGGAGGCGCAGATTGGCGTCGTGACGGTGATCATGTCGTTCCCCTTTTTTTGAAGGCGGCAAGGTTGTGAACAAGGCTCTGCGTCGCCGCTTGATGACAACGTTACCATCAGCGATAGTGGAGTCAATGACAACGTTATCATTCGCGCAAGAATCCTATTGCATGTGCTGGGCACCGGAGAGCATCCAAGGCTGGCCTCCCCCAAGATCTGGCGGTTGCCTGGCACCAAAGCGCGGATTAAACATCATCCGGAACAAAAGATTGGAGACCAATGGCTATCGAGCGCAAGGAAGACGAGACGACCTTCGTATACGACGAGGTCGTACGCATCACCGGCGCCGGTGGATCAAAGCCAGTCCTGTTTGACGGCCGAGAAAAGGGAAAGCTGGCGCGGGTCGCTATTGGTGACGTCGCGCGCCTGGCGGAGGTTGCGCCGATCACGGTCTCCAGGGCGTTGCGAAATCCGGAAAAGGTCAGCGCGGACAAGCGCCAGCGTATTCAGCGTGCCGTCGAGCAAACCGGCTACAGCGTCAATCCGCACGCGAGCGCGTTGAAAAGCGGCCGGTCAAATGTCGTGCTGGCGTTCGCATCCAACCTAATGAGTGAACAGTTTTCCTCTGCATTAAAAGCCTGCGCTGCCGTGCTGGAAGACGCCGGCTATCTTTTTCTTGTGGGTCAGACCTCCTATTCCTATGAGCGCGAAACCGCCGCCATCCGCTCCCTGCACGCGATGAAGCCTGCCGCCGTCATGTTCACGGGTGTCATAGAGCTGGAAACCAATCGGGAGCTCCTGCGCGGACTTGGCATACCCATCATGGAAACCTGGGCTTTGCCGCGCGACCCCATCGACATGCTGGTCGGGTTTTCCAACACGGAGGCTGGACGACGTGCTGCAGAAATGTTGCACCGGAAGGGTTACCGCTCGGTCTCCTACATCGGCCGGCGCAGTGGGCGCGGTGCCTTGCGCCTGCAGGGCTTTCGCAGGGAATGTGAGGCGCTCGGATTAACGTTTGTCGGCGAACATCTCATCGACGATGTCAATGGAGTTTCGGACGGACGACGCCTGCTTGCCGCTGCATTGTCCCAGCCGGTCAAGCCGGAGGCGCTCTTCTGCAGCAATGACGTGCTGGCGCTCGGATGCCTGATGGAAGCCCGCCGCCTGAACATACGCATACCCGACGATCTCGGCATCCTCGGTTTTGGCGAAAGCGACATCGCCGCCGAGATCCCACCCGGCCTGACGACGATAGGAATCGACAGCGCACTGCTTGGTCGCGAAGCGGGTGAAATGCTGATCGCAAGCCTGTCTGGAACGCCGCCCGCTCTTAAATTGAAGTGTCTTGAACTGATCGAAAGCGAACGGGGCAGCATCTAGTAGATGATAACGGTCTCGGTCAGCAGGATAGGCTTAACCTTCATGCTGACATCGCTCACGACCGTTCCATTGTTGACGTACAACTATCTGTGGCAATTAACTCCACCCACTTAAGTGAATCAGAGGTCTTGAAGGGATCTGAACCATCTACCCGGTTATTGGATAGGGCTAACGGGCTGAAGTTCGACAGCGACAAACGACGGTTTGTTTTACGGTGAACGACGGATATGGGGCCGAAAGGGGACTGTCCGGTTCTGCGCCAAGGAGGGGATAGCTGTCGTTCGCGCAAGGACGGTTATTGATCAGTAATTAGTCGTTCCACGGTCTCAACGTTAACGTCTGTTACCGACTGAAACAGCTATCTACTGGCGAGAAGGAGCGTGACGGATCCGACGGCACCTCCACCGAGTATGAGACACCACACAGCAACTCCCGCCGAACCGGACGGGGACATTTCAGGTGGGCCATGGATGCGCTCGTCGTATTCCTGGTAGCAGTCGTGGGCTGGGTCCACCTGACTATCGGGGAAGGCAGCGACTCGGCTCCCTCCGACGCGCAGCAGATCGCTGACGATCCGGCCAGAGTTCTGGAAGGATAACGCACTGCGTTCAAAAAGCGGTGTCGGCAAATTCTGGCCCCATGTCGCGCTTAGCAAGAACCACATTGGGAGCGGTAATTATTTCCGTTTTGAACAGGCACCGAAAGTGGACTGGTTTAGCATCCATAGACCTTCCGCAACAGCGAGCCGCTTCTTTCGCATGTGCCAACGACGGGCCTGATCGCGCGGAGAGTTTTTAAAACCCTAGAAATATGGTGCAGTAGGCCAGGCCTTTAGCGCAAGAACTATAGTCATAGCTGTGAGCTATTAGTTCATTGCCGATAGATGCAATTTCCTCAGGAGTCATTCACAGGTTAAACACGCCGTCACTTTGAACGACTATAGCGTCAACGCCGTGGTGTCGCTTGAAAGCAACGCCTTGAGGATACCCTTCTGCGTGTGGTCGCTGTGCTCGACCATCGCCGCTCGGGCAAGATCCGGGTCGCGCAGACGCAGGACATCGACAATACGTCGATGATCCGCACTGGTTTCCGGATTGACGTCTCGGCTGACGGCGCCGAGGTAAAAGAGACGCGTGCACTCGTCGAGATGTGCGGCAACCAGCGCCAACAGCCGGGAATTGTTCGCTCCCTCGGCGATCGCCAGATGGAAATCGCGGTTGGCCTTGACGAAGGACTGTACGCTCTCGCCCTGTTGCGGGTCGTAGCGAGCCTCCGCCAGAGCTTCGAGCCGATCGAGATCTTTAGCTGATAGATTTAGAGCGGCCGTGGCGGCGGCGGTGCCCTCTGTCATCGCGCGGATGGCAAAGAGATCGCTAATGTCCTTTACCGTCACCGGCGTTACCCGGTAGCCCCGTCGCGGAAACGCTTCGATCAGACCTTCCGCCACCAAGCGACCGAGCGCTTCCCGTACCGGCGTCTTGCTCATGGAAAGCTGTTCTGCCAGCTCGAGCTCGGAAAACTCGGCTCCGGGCCTCAAGGCGCCGGAGAGCACGCGCGCACGTAGAGAAACATAAGCGGTTTCCGTCAGGGAAATTTTCTTCTGCCGGGCCGGCGAGGTATCACTTTCGACGCTGAGGCTCTGCAAGACAGCTTCTCTCCAAGCTCGTGGGATCCATTGGACCCGCTCGCGGATCATGAGGCTTCATGCCCCTTTCTGTCTTCCTCCACTTTTTCTGACTTCGCAAGACGGCAAACCTTTGACATGAAATATTTCGTAATATATCACAATGCATATCACAGTTTGACGGCTTGGGAGAGCCGCCCTTGGGAGGAACCGTGGCACAGATCCTGGTGATCAATCCGAACAGTTCGAAGGCCGTCACACGCTCGATGGAGGCGTGCCTGAAGCCGTTTGAAGGCAATGGCCACGAAATCCGCTGCACTGAGCTCGAGGGCGCGCCTGTTGGTATCGAGACGGATGCCCATGTCGCCGAAGTCGTGCCGATGCTGATCGAAGCTGTGCGTGCGGCAAAGGCAGACGCCATTGTGATCGCTTGCTTCTCGGATCCCGGAATTTCGGCCGTACGCGCCACCACGAATGTCCCGGTCATCGGCATCGCCGAAGCAGCCTATCTGACAGCACTCGGACTAAGTCGGGGTTTCGGAATCGTTTCGATGGGACCCTCCTCGATCGACCGCCACCGACGCTACCTTGAAGCCCTGCGACTTGACGGTCGGCTTGCAGGCGATCGTTCGATCGACATGACGGTTGCAGAACTCGTCGCCCAAGACGCGGTCGTTCCTGTCACGCGGATCGCCTCCGTGCTTCGCGATGAAGACGGTGCCGAAGCGGTCATCCTCGGCTGTGCCGGTCTTGGGACCTACAGGGAGGCTTTGCAGGCGGAACTGGGCTTGCCCGTCATCGACCCGGTTCAAGCCGGCGTCGCGCTTGCCTGCATGCAGGCTGAACTCGGCTACCGCAGGAGAACGCTGTGAGCATTGATCTCGTCATTCGCGGGCGTATCGTTACACCTCAGATGACCATACCCAATGGTTGGGTCGCGATCTCTGGCTCGCTCATCCACGCGACCGGTGAGGGCGAAGCCCCTGCCGCAGCCACCGTCCACGACGCAGGAGATGCCTTTGTCCTGCCGGGCATCGTCGACGGCCAGACCCATGCGGGCAGCTATCTCGGCCTCCCGGGGATCGAGCCGACGACACGGTCTGCCATTGCCGGCGGGGTCACGACCATCGTCGACATGCCCTACGACAACCCGACACCTCTGAGCGCCAGGGAGCACCTCGACGCCAAGGTCGCAGCGGTCGAACACTTCGCCCATTGCGATGTGGCGCTCTACGGCACAGTCATGCCGGGGCAATCCCTCGACGAGGTGCGATCGCTCGCCGATGGTGGCGTCGTCGCCTTCAAGATCTCCGCCTTCGAAAGCAGCCCCACCCGCTTTCCGAGGATCGATGCGGCTCTCGCCCTCGATCTGCTGGAAGCGCTTTCGGCGACCGACCTGCCGCTTGGCCTGCACAACGAAGACCAGGAAATCGTGCGGTCACGGGTTTCGCGCGCAAGGGATGAGGGCCGAAACGGCATCACCGCTCATTCGCCGAGCCGGCCCGAAGTCGCAGAACTGGCATCGACCGTGCATTTCCTCGAACTCGCCGCCAGTGCTGGCGGCCATGCGCATATCGTCCATATCAGCACGCCGCGCGGCTTCAAGCTGGTGGATGACTATGCGCGAGAGGGCTTCAGGGCGACCGGCGAGCTTTGCGTCCACTATCTCTGGTTCGATCCCGAACGCGACGGCGAAGAGCTCGGTGCGCGGATGAAGGTAAATCCACCCATTCGTCCCGGCCAGATCGACGGGCTCTGGCAGGAACTGGTCGAGGGCCGGATTGCCTTTGTCAGCTCCGATCATTCCAGCTGGCCGATCGACAACAAGTTTACCGAAAGCATCTTTGATGCCGGAGCGGGAGTTCCTGGGATGGAGACCCTGCTGCCTGCCTTCTACACGGTCGCAAAACAGCGCGGCGTCGAAGCGGCGCATTTCTGCGCCGAATATCTCGCAGAACGCCCTGCCCGCTTCTTCGGCCTTTATCCTCGCAAGGGGGCTCTCGTCCCGGGTGCCGATGCCGACATCACGATCCTCGCCGAGGGTGACGATGTCTGGGACGCGAGCCGTGCCCAGGATGGCCTCAACTGGAGCCCTTACGACGGACGGCG
The DNA here is from genome assembly GCF_977018685.1 of Velazquezella soli. Taxonomy (NCBI): domain Bacteria; kingdom Pseudomonadati; phylum Pseudomonadota; class Alphaproteobacteria; order Hyphomicrobiales; family Rhizobiaceae; genus Velazquezella; species Velazquezella soli. The sequence continues at coordinate 292,355 of NZ_CDRNXF010000001.1, read as the reverse complement.
TTTCGCCGCCCGGGTTGCCGCGACCTTTCATGCGGGCAAGCTCGCCTATGACGGCCATTCGGTCCTCAACACACCCGGCAGCGGACGCTATCTGTGCCGCGGCGAAAGCACATGGTTTTCGAAGGAACTCGCAACATGACTGAGGCAGCCACCCGGCCCGATCACGGCATCGTCGAGAAGGCGATCACATTCTTCTACTATGTCGATCTGCCCAGAGCGTTCGACTTCTACACAGAGGTCATGGGCTTTCCGCTCGAGATCGATCAGGGCTGGTCAAAGATCCTGAGAATTGCAGAGCATGCCTATGTCGGTCTTGTCGACGAGACCCGCGGCATGCATCGCGCCAATCCAATCAAGCCCGTGCAGCTTTGCATCCGCGTGCCGGATGTCGATGCCTGGCACCGCTATCTCTCGAGCCAGGACGCGATCGGGTTGACAGAACCAAAGGACAGCGCCTCCTTGGGAATTCGAGCCTTCGTGCTGGAAGACCCGGAAGGCTACCAGATCGAGGTGCAATCCGCACTTCGGTGAAAACGCGCATGCAAACGTGTCGGCATACCAAAAAAGGGGAACGAAAATGCTGAATCTTCGCATGAAATCCGGACGTATCGCGGCGCTTGCCGCATTCGTCCTCGTGAGCTCGACGGCCCTTACCGGCTTGGCCCAGGCCAAGGAACTGACCGTCGGGCTGACGTCGGACGCGGTAAACCTCGACCCCCAGGCGGGCGAGGAACTGTCCAGCAACATCCTGTTCTACCACATCTACGATCCCCTGGTCCGCCGCAATGCCGACCTTTCATTCGGACCCGGCCTTGCGGAGAGCTGGGAGCTCAAGGATGACACGACCTGGGTCTTCAAGCTGCGCCAGGGCGTCAAGTTCCACAATAGCGAGGACTTCAAGGCGTCGGACGTTGTCTTCACGCTCGACCGTCTGAAGAAGTCGCTGATGGCCAATCTTGGCGCCAACATCGCTTCCTTCACAGCGGTCGACGACTACACGGTCGAGATCAAGACACCCAAGCCCTACGCAGTCCTGCCGAACGATCTGGCAGCCGTCCTGATCCTCAGCGAGAAGTATGCGAAGGAAGTGGGCGACGAGCAGCTGGACCTGAAGCCTATCGGCACCGGCCCCTACAAGCTGGTCGAATGGATCAAGGAAGATCACATTACGCTCGCCGCCAACACTGAGTATTTCGCCGGCGCACCGAAGATCGAAGAGGTCACGTTCCGACCAATCACCAATGGCGCCACCCGTACAGCAGCTTTGCTGACCGGTGAAGTCGATGTCATCCAGGATCTCAACGTCCGCGACGTTGCCCGCGTCAAGGCTGACGACCGCTACAAAGTCATGACCAGGCCGAGCCTGCTCAATGTCGTTGTGTCGATCGACCAACGTGAGAAGAGTCCCACCATCGCGCTCGACAAGAACCCGATGATGGATCGTCGTATCCGTGAAGCCATGGTCCGCGCAATCGACGTCAATGCGATCAACAAGATCATCATGAACGGCCTGTCGACACCCTCAGAGCAATATGTCCCCGCTTCCCATACGGGCTATGTCGATGGCGCAAGCTTCCGCAACATGTATCCCTTCGATCTTCAGAAAGCGGGCGCGCTCATGGCTGAGGCCGGCTATGCAGATGGCTTCACGGTGACCCTTGACACCACCAACAACCGCTATGTCAACGATCAGCAGATCGCCCAGGCGCTTGCCTCGATGCTCGGCAAGATCAAAGTCGATCTCAAGCTCAACCTCATGCCGAAGTCCAACTTTTTCGGCTACATCCGGGTCCCGAGCGACAAGTCGAGCATGATCATGAGCGGCTGGGACGTTCCCTCCGGTGACGGTGGCTCGATGTACAGCGTGATGTTCTACTCGCGCGACAAGAAAGAAGGCTATGGCCAAGTCAACCGCGGATCCTATTCCAATCCGAAGGTGGACGAGCTGATCGACAAGGCCGATGCGTCCTCTAAGCTCGAAGAGCGCGACGGGTACCTGCAGGAAGTTACCAAGATCCTGATGGAAGATATCCCAATGATCCCGATCCACTACGAGCAGGATCTTTATGCCGCAAAGACCAATGTCGAGATGACACCGCGTGCGGACAAGTTCCTCTGGGCCTACGAGATCGACGTCAAGGAATAAGCCCCAACCCGAACGAACGCGGGACTGTCGACCTTGAGGAAGACAGTCCCGAATTTCTCACTTCTTCATGACGGGACACTGCCTTGCTGGGTTACACGATCAAGCGGCTCCTGCAGATGGTGCTGGTACTCTTTTGCGTATCGGTCATCGTCTTCCTGATGATGAGCTTTACCGGCGATCCCGTCTTCATGGTGATCCCGATCGATTCCACCACCGCCGAGATCGAACAGGCCCGCCGCCTTCTAGGTCTCGACCAGTCCCTGCTGAGCCAATACTTCATCTTCCTCGGCAACATGCTGCAGGGCGACTTCGGGCGCTCCTATGTGTTCCGCCAGCCGGCCATGGACCTCATCCTGGAGCGCCTGCCGGCAACTATCGAAATGGTCCTGGTGGCGATCATGCTGGCAACCGTGATCGCCGTGCCGCTCGGTGTCTATGCAGGCGCCAATCCGAACAAGCCGGTGTCTCGCGGCATCATGGCAGGCTCGCTGCTTGGCATTTCCCTACCCGGCTTCTGGGTGGGCATGATGCTGATCTTCTTCTTCTCCGTCCGCTACCAGTTTCTGCCCTCGTCTGGACGCGGCGATACGGTCGAAATCCTCGGCATGCGCATATCCATCTTCACCGCGGACGGCTGGTCGCACATCATCCTCCCGTCCGTCACACTGGCGCTTGCCACCCTCGCGATCATGCTACGCATGACCCGTGCGGGCATGATGGAGGTAATGCGGCAGGACTATATGCGGTTCGCCCGCGCGAAAGGCGCCTCCCGCCAAAACATCCTGTTCAGGCACGGGCTGAAGAACGCCCTCATTCCGGTCGTCACGATCTTCGGCCTCCAGCTCGGTGACCTCATCGCATTTGCAACGATCACCGAAACCATCTTCGCATGGCCAGGCACAGGCAAGCTGCTGATCGACTCGATCTACCGCGGCGATCGCCCCGTCATCGTCGTCTACCTGATGCTGACAGCCTTCATCTTCGTTGCCATCAATTTCATCGTCGACATCGTCTACACGCTGATCGACCCGCGCATTACCGTGAAGTGAGGATCGCATGACCGGGTTCTTCTCTTCGGAATTCTTCTTTCACTACCGCCGAAATCTACCGGCGGTCTTCGGGAGCGCACTGCTCGCCTTCTTCGCCCTGCTTGCGACCCTCGGACCACTTCTCGTTTCCCAAGACCCCTACGACGTTTCACAGCTGGAACTGATGGACAGCTTCAAGCCCCCGGTATGGCTGGAGGGTGGCGATAGCAGATATCTGCTCGGGACAGATGGACAGGGCCGCGACGTGCTCGCATCCATCGTATACGGCGCGCGGATCTCCGCCTTCATCGGCCTGGCCGCCATGATCTTCTCCTGCGTGATCGGGACGGCACTCGGCCTGATCTCCGGCTACTATGGCGGCATCGTCGACAGCATTATCATGCGCATCGCTGATATCCAGCTGTCGTTTCCCTCCATGCTGATTGCGCTCTTCCTAATGTCGGCCTTCGGGACCGGCATCGGCATGGTTCTGATCGCGCTCACCGCTGTCGGCTGGGTGGTTTACGCCCGCACCGTTCGCGGATCGACATTGAGCGAGATCCAGAAGGAATACATCCAGGCGGCCAAGGTGGCGGGCCTTGGAAACGGCGAGATCATCCTGCGCCACGTGCTGCCGAACGTCATGACGCCGCTCATCGTGGTTGCCACGATCCAGGTCGGCACCTTCATTCTGATCGAAGCTTCGCTGAGTTTCCTTGGTGTCGGCGTTCCGATCACCGAGCCTTCGCTAGGCCTGCTCGTCAAGGAGGGGTTCGATGTCCTTTTCTCGGGCATCTGGTGGACCTCTGCCTTTCCCGGGCTGTTCATCATGTTCCTCGTCTTCGGCATCAACCTGTTCGGCGATTTCCTGCGAGACGAACTCAATCCACGCCTGAGATGACGAAGGAGACGGTGACCATGGGTGAAGCACTTCTCGAAGTCCGGGATCTGAGAACGCATTTCCATACATTCGGCGGCGTGGTGAAAGCCGTGGACGGCGTCAGCTTCGACGTACGCCCGGGCGAGGTGGTCGGGCTCGTCGGTGAGTCCGGCGGCGGCAAATCCGTGATTGGCTTTTCCATTCTCGGCCTGATCGACCCGCCCGGACGGATCGAAGCCGGCAATATCCTCTTTGCCGGCGAAGACCTGACGCGCAAGAGCGAGGACCAGATGCGTGCGGTGCGCGGCGGCGAGATCGCCATGGTGTTCCAAGACCCCATGACGTCGCTCAACCCAGTCTACACGGTCGGACGCCAGATGGACGAAATGCTGCGCTTGCATACGGATCTCGATCAGAAAGCGCGACGTGCGCGCTGCATCGAGATGCTCGAGGATGTCGGCATCTCGGAGGCCGCCAGCCGCCTCTACGCCTACCCGCACCAGTTTTCTGGGGGTATGCGCCAGCGCGTTGTCATCGCCATTGCGCTGCTGGCTGGTTCCCGGCTGATCATAGCGGACGAACCCACCACGGCTCTTGATGTCACGGTCCAGGCCCAGATCTTGAAGCTCATGCGTCGCCAGATCGTCGAGCGCGGAGCGGCCATGATCCTCGTGACGCACGATCTCGCGGTTGTCTCCGAAATGGCGGACCGGGTCGTCGTGCTTTATTGCGGCAAGGTCGTGGAACGGGGGCTTACGAGCGAGATCATCCAGTCGCCTGCCCATCCCTATACGCGCGGTCTCTTGGACAGTATTCCGAAGATCACCGATCGCCGGAAACGCCTCAGCCAGATCCCCGGCACCGTGCCGGACATTCGCACCCTCGGGCATGGGTGCAGTTTCAGGGACCGGTGTTTCAGAGCCCAGGCCATTTGCTCGGCAGAAACGCCGACGCTCACCCCCGTACGCGGATCGCTCGATGCGGCATGCCACTTTCCCCTGGAGGAGACGGCGTTATGACAACCCCCGTGCTTGAAGTCCGAGGCCTGGTCAAAGCCTTTCCCGTGGGAGGCCTTTTCGATCGGCTACAGTTTGGAAAGGGAAAGCTTCTCGCTCCCCAGAAGCAATTGCGGGCGGTCAACGGTGTCGACCTCTCAATTGCGCCCGGCGAGGTGATGGCCCTGGTGGGCGAATCCGGCTGCGGCAAGTCGACCGTGGCAAAGACAATTGCACGGATCTACGAGCCGACATCAGGCGAGATCCGGATCGACGGCGAAGACATTTCCCGTATGCAATTTCGCGAAATGCGTCCGATCCGCCGCAAGCTGCAGATGATCTTCCAGGATCCTTATGCCTCTCTCGACCCGCGGCAGCGGGTCAGGGACATCGTGATGGAGCCAAGACGCGCTCAGGCCGAGGGCAAACTCAGCCGACGCGAACTCCATGACGAGGCCATTGCACTTCTGGCAAAGGTTGGCCTCAATTCCGAACAGGCCGGCCGCTACCCGCATCAGTTTTCGGGAGGTCAGCGGCAGCGGATCGGCATCGCACGCGCATTGTCGGTCCGGCCAAAGATCATCATTGCCGACGAGCCCGTCTCGGCGCTCGACGTCTCGATCCAGGCACAGATCCTCAATCTGATGATGGATCTGCGCGACGAGTTCGGCCTCTCCTATCTGTTCGTCTCGCACGACCTCTCGGTGGTGCACCACATCGCCGACCGGATCGGTGTCATGTATCTCGGCTTCATGGTGGAGACGGCCAGCCGCGACCAATTGTTCAGCCAGCCGAAACATCCCTACACACAGGTTCTGCTTTCGGCCGCGCCGACCATCGACAAGTCGCTGGCAAAACCGAAGATCGAAATCGTCGGCGAAGTGCCAAGCGCACTGCGCCTGCCCTCCGGCTGCTGCTTCAGGACGCGCTGCCCCATGGCCTTCGATAGATGCGCGATAGAGCGTCCGGTTCTGACACCCCAGCCGGATGGCAGCGCCGTGGCATGCCACCTCCATGATCGGAATGATGCCGAAAGGAAAAGCCAGTGAGTTCGCCTGTCGTAATTGTCCAACCGCGCCTCGCCCTCGAAGATCCGCATGACTGCACCGATGCGAATGACACGCTGGCTGTCTTCGACGCCCTGTTCGACGGGCTAGTGCGCTATGGCAAGGATGGTGGCTACGTGCCAGCACTGGCAAGCTCCTGGGATGTCACACCGGACGCGCGACACTGGACATTCAGCCTGAGGGAAGGCTTGAACTTTCACGATGGCAGCCCCTGCGATGCGGCGGCCGTCTGCCAATCCCTGACGCGCATGGCCCGTGCTGACAAAGGCTACACGTTGGGGGCGCCCGGGGTGTGGCACCAGTATCTCGGCGACGCGGAGATTGAGGCGGTCGATCCCATGACAGTCGCGATCCGCCTGTCGAAGCCAATCGCCGATCTCCTTGACATCGTGGTTTACGGCTACGTGGTCGCTCCCTCAGCATTGGACCGCTACGAGGCGGGAGACACGTCAAAGCCGGTCGGTACAGGCCCGTATCACCTGATTTCCTACGAACCAGGCCATGCCCTACACCTCCAACGTTTCGAGGGCTGGCATGGCGAGCGACCAGCCAATGCTGAACTGACATTCCGCCTGGAACCGAACCGCGACACGCGGCTGGAGATGCTGATCTCCGGCCAAGCCCAGGTGGCAAACAGCCTCGACTACGAAGCCTCCAAGTCGCTCGAGGACACAGGCCAGCATACGCGGGTCACATCGCTCGTGCCCGTCGCCATCATCTATCTCTTCAATGCCTTCAAGGGGCCGCTCACCGACAGCCGCGTTCGCCGCGCGCTCAATCTGGCGATCGACCGCCAGGCCCTGATCGATCGAGTGGTCGCAGGTGCCGCAAAGCCACTGACCGGCTTCGTCAGCCCGGTTCATTTCGGCAGCCTGCCGTCAGAGTATCTGCGCCCTGATCAGGATCTGGCGAAAACGCTCCTTGCCGAGGCCGGATTTGCCGAAGGCATGACCATCGATGTCGATTGCCCGACACGCCTTCCCGATGAAGCCGAGGCACTAACGGCCGCTCTTGCCGAGCAGCTTGCCGCAATTGGGGTGACGCTGAACGTTCACCTCCACTCGGACCGCGAAGCCTATGCGCATGGCGTCCGCCTGAAGCAGGTGCGCGACATGTGCGTCTTCGATTCCAGCCCCTTGAGCACCTTCCGCATCCTCGCCGAGAAGATCGATCACAGAGCCCAAGGCTCCTGGTGGCTGGGCTTTCACAATGCCGAGGCCGAAGACTTGCTCGACGCGGGGCGTGCAACTGTTGATCCGAGTGAACGTGCGGAGATCTTCGAGAAGGCCTGCCGCGCGCTGCAAGTGGATCCCCCATGGCTCTATCTCTACAATCCGCTGAGGGTGACAGGCCTGTCTGGCTCATGGCCAAACTGGCGCATGCGCCAGGATTGCGTGCTCGACGTGACGCGGCTCCCTGACTTCCAGTCCGGGAAATCAGCATCATGAGGCGCGTCGACCTGATCATCAGCGGCGGCACGGTCCTGACCATGGACGGCAATCGCCGCGTGCTCGACAAGGGTGCGGTCGCGGTTCTTAACGATCGCATCGTCGCGGTCGGGCATGCGGACGAGATTGCCAGAGAATACCAAGCCGAGCGCCATATCGACGCCCAAGGCAAGGTGGTGATGCCCGGCATGATCGACGTCCATGCCCATGCCGGCCACGGTCTGATCAAGACCATGGGCATGGAGAAAGGCAATCACTGGGAAGAGATTTGCAACGCTGCCTATACTGTCGGTTCGACACCGGAATTCTGGTTTGCGGAGGGGCGGCTTGCAGCCCTTGAGCGGCTGCGCTTCGGCGTCACCACCGGCGTTTCGCTTCTCGGTGGCGGCGACACGATCATGCGGACGGATGACGTCGCCTATGGGAGCGCCCATTGCGAGGGCGTCGCGGCAGTCGGCACGCGCTCGGTAGTAGCCGTCGGACCGACACGCCCCCCGCATCCGCGAACCTATGCATCCTGGCAGGACGGCGCGGCATCAGAACGACCGGTGAGCTTCAAGGAGCAGTTTGCCGTCAGCCGCAAACTCATTGACCTGTGGCACGGGCGCGGACGATTGAAGATCGCTTTGCTCACCCCCGTCCTGCGTGACGAGCACCAGCGCGACATGTCGGCTGCAGACTATGAAGCCGCCGTCGCCCAGACTAAGGCCGTGCGGGCACTCGCGCGCGAGGCGGGCCTGGTGTTCACGCAGGATGGTCACTGGAAGGGCTCCGTCTCCCGCGCCGAAAAGCTCAGCATCCTCGGACCGGATGCGTTGTTGTCTCATGCCATCGACATCACACCTGAAGAAATCCGCATCATCGCCGATACCGGCACCCGCATTGCCCATAACCCCAGCGCCATCGCCTCCATCCTTGGCCGTTGCCCGGCGATCGAATTGATCGAGGCCGGCGCTGTGGTCGCCATCGGCTCTGATGCAACCGCGCCGGACCGATCGGCGGACATGTTCCGGCATATGCAGCAATGCATGCATTATCACCGCACGCATTTTCGCGATCCCTCGGTCCTGCCTCCCGGCAAGGCGCTCGAAATGGTGACAATCGATGCGGCGATCGCCCTGGGGCTCGACCGGGACCTTGGCTCCCTCGAGGTCGGCAAGAAGGCCGACATCGTGGTGGTCGACATGAAGCGCCCTCACCTCGCGCCCTACCAGATGCCGATCTTCCGCCTGGCCTATTTCGCCAATGGCAATGACGTCGACACCGTCGTGATCGACGGGCAGATCCTGCTCGAAGGTGGCCGCCCGCTGCTGACTGACCTCGATGAGGTCGTCGCAGAAGCCGATAGGCAAGCCCGGTTGCTGATCGAGCGCATGGGCCTCGAAAACATGATCGGCCAGCCTGAAGGCTTTTTTGGCCATGCACGATATCCGAAACATCAAGGAGACAGCCAATGATGAGGCTGAATGAAGAGGCAAGAGGCGTCTACGCCATAGCCCTCACCCCCTTCACGGAGACGGGTGACCTCGACCTGGACAGCACGGACCGCATGGTCGATTTCTACCTTGAACGCGGCGCGACGGGGCTGACCGTGCTTGGAATGATGGGCGAAGCGCAGAAGCTCACCATCGAGGAATCGCAGACCTATGTCCGACGTATCCTTCGCAGGGTCGACGGCCGCGTGCCGGTTGTGGCAGGTGTCTCTGCTGCGGGCTTTGCCCAGATGCAGGCTCTGACTTCGATGGTCATGGATGATGGTGCGGCCGGCGTGATGATTGCTCCGCCCTCGTCCCTGCGTAACGATCAGCAGATCGTCACCTACTACAAGCAGGCGGCAGAGTTCATCGGCGATACGCCTTTCGTGCTGCAGGATTTCCCGCTCGTCACGAGCGTCACCATCCCCGTCTCCGTCATCCAGACGATCATCGATCAGATCCCGACCTGCGTCTGCCTCAAACACGAGGACTGGCCCGGTCTTTCCAAGATTACCGCACTAAGGACCGCCTCGGAGACGTCCGGCAAGAGGCGCATATCAATCCTGTGCGGCAATGGTGGCGTCTTCCTGCCCGAGGAGATGGCGCGCGGGGCAGACGGCGCCATGACAGGCTTCGCCTATCCGGAGATGATGCGTGACGTCGTCCTCCACCATGAGCGCGGCGATGCCGAGCGCGCCCAGGATATCTTCGACGCCTATCTCCCCCTCGCCCGTTACGAACAGCAACCCGGCCTTGGCCTTTCCATCCGGAAATACATCATGGCGAAACGTGGCGCGATCGCGACGCCGACACTGCGCAAGCCGGGAGGAGCCCTTTCTCCGGCCGATGTCAGCGAGATCGAGCGCCTCGTCGCGCGGCAGGACAGAAGACTGAAGGAGCTCGGCTGATGGAACTCGGGTTGAAAAACAAAACCGCTCTCGTGATAGGTGCAAGCCGCGGACTGGGTGCCGCGATCGCCCGCGGGCTCGCCGAAGAGGGTGTGACAGTCCATGCCGCCGCCCGCAACACCTCGGCCATCTCGGAGTGGGCTTCCAAGCTCGCACCGACGTCAGGTACCGTGATCCCGCTCCAGCTCGATCTCTCCGACATCGACAGCGTGAATGAGACAATTGCCTCTCTTGTTGCGGCAGGGGGTGTCGACATCCTCGTCAACAATTCTGGCGGCCCTCCGCCAGCTGCAGCCCTTGATGCAAAACGGACGGACTGGCTCAATCATTTCGAGACGATGGCCGCCAACATCTTCCATCTGACCACCGGTCTTTTGCCCGGTATGCGACAAAGACGCTGGGGGCGGATCATATCGGTCGCGTCCTCAGGGGTGGAGCAGCCGATCGCCAGGCTGGCGCTGTCCAATGGTATTCGCTCGGCCCTGATTGGCTGGTCGAAGACGCTTGCTGCGGAAGTGGCCGCAGACGGCGTTACCGTGAACGTCCTCCTTCCGGGGCGCATTCACACACAAAGGGTAGACGAACTCGATGCAGCCGCAGCCACTCACTCAAGCAAGAGTGTCAAGGAGATTGCCGCCGTATCCGCAGCCGGCATTCCGGCTGGACGCTACGGACGACCGGAGGAATTCGCCGCCGTTGCCGTTTTCCTCGCCTCCGAGCCCGCCTCATACGTGACGGGAAGCAAGATCAGAGTGGATGGCGGGGCCATCAGATCCGTCTGAAGCCGGATTAAGCAAAACGGACGGACATCAAATGGTCCGTCCGAAACTCCCTCGCCCCGAGCACGACATGCCATCGGATATGCAAGGCTTCGGCAGATGAATGGATCAGGCAGTCAGAGGATCCGCCATCTCCACATTGTGAAAGGTTTTGTGCGCTGGCCCGTGATGTTGGGATCAATAGAGGCAGTACGCATTCCAAGTAGTGCGCGGTCCTGCGGTGCTCATCAAGCGGCCCTGCGGACTTGAATACCTCGTAAATCACAAAGCTGTGGGGGCGCACAAGCGGATAGCCTTGGGTTGTGGGGCTACGGAAGGACCCGCCCGATCTCCGGCAGACTGGCGTGCCGCGCAAGTCCTAAAACGGCAGCGTCCTTCAGCTCCGGAAGGGTTTCAAAGCCTTTGCTACTTTCAATGCTCGAAGATCTATGCGCGTACATTTGTCCAAAACGATTTGACAGGAAGGCGCCAAGTCTGATCTCTTCCTGCCGGACAAACCCAGACGCCGGCAGCTGACCTTCAGCCAGCAAATCGAGCACCGCTGAAATACCTGCAGCGGTGGTGATCTGGATGGCGCTCATCCTGTGGCCTGCCACCGTCCCAGCATAGATTTTGTTGGCATAGGTCTCCTGAAGATATCGCCCGTCCCTCCAGCCGCAAACGGTAACGAAGATCACGACGACATCCTGATTGGTCGCTGGTAGAGCGTTCTCGAAAAGGTCCTTCAGCACGTCACGGCGGTTGCGCAAATTGAAATCGTTGAGAAGAGCCTTCACGATCGCCTGATGGCCCGGGTAGCGGATGGTGCGATAGTTCATTGTACGCACCTTGCCCTCTAGGGTCTTTGCCAAGGTCCCAAGACCACCAGAGGTATTAAACGCTTCGTAGGTCACTCCGTCGAGCGAAAACTCCTCCCGCTCCTCCATTGCTGGAACCGAGATTAAGCGCCCCTCAACTACAGCCTCGCAGGGCTCGATGTACTCGTTGATCAGTCCGTCCGTGCTCCAGGTGAGATTGTAGTTTAGAGCGTTTGAGGGATACTGCGGCAATGCGCCTACACGCATGCGCACGCTGTCGAGCGTATCAAACCGGCCTGCAAGATCGGCCGCGACGATAGAGATGAAGCCGGGTGCAAGACCACATTGAGGAATCAGTGCTGACTTTGCTTGCTCAGCGAGGCTTTCTACCCTGCGGGTGGTTGTCACGTCTTCCGTCAGATCGAGATAGTGAGTACCTGCGTCAACTGCAGCTTTTGCCACGAGACCGGTTAAATGGAAAGGTGCAGCAGACAAAACTGCAAATTTGCCCGTGAGAAGAGATACGAGACTGGTGTGATCTTTGATATCAACGAGGGACGTTGTGATCCCGCCAAGTGAATTGAAGCCTACGAGTTGAGCATCATTCGCATCGGTTAATGTGACTTGATAATCCTTCGTGGCTGCCAACATGCGAGCAACCGCACCGCCAATTTTTCCCGCGCCGACAATAACAATCTGCTTCATTTGAAACCCATGCCTCCGAATTCGCTGTCAGACAGACACTCTTATGAGGCACCTCCGATTCATAGCGGCAAAATCAACGAAATACGGTATCAATTTGTGCAAATCGACTGGAGGATCTGTACGGAATGCAAGTGACTGCGAAAGATCGCGAGCTTCTTGGCCTGCTCGCTGAAAATGCCCGAATGGCTGTGGCAACACTGGCAAGGCGGCTGGGGCTATCGCGCACCACCGTGCAAGCCCGTTTGGACAGGCTGGAAAGAGAAGGCGTCATTGCAGGCTATAGCGTGCGGCTTTCAGACGAGTATCTTTCAGGGCTGATCCGCGCCCATGTGCTGATCACCATTGCCCCAAAAGCACTTGCTGCCGTTACTGTAGAACTTGAAGCGATACAGGAAGTTCGATCACTGCATTCGGTGAATGGGCTCTACGATCTGATTGCCGTTATCGCCTCGCCGTCCATCGCCCATCTGGACCGGCTGATTGACCTTATTGGGGAACTGCCTGGCGTGGAGCGCACGCTTTCCTCCATCATCCTCTCCGACCGGATTGTACGTTGAAGATGTGGCGTGCAGAGAACGCTACGACCCTTGCCTGACTTCTAAACCGCGCCGGGTTCGCCGGAGGCTCCAACTTCTGAGAAAGTCGAGCGATCATGAGCAAGACAACTAACAAGTTTTCACCTGAAGTCCGTCAACATGCCATTCGTATGGTGCTGGATCGCGAAGCCGAGCACCTTCGCGGTGCTTCGGTCTTCTAAAGGCCTTTCGTCGGTGATGAGGAAGGCGTGCTCGAGATCATCGAGCGCGCCAAGGCGGCGGGCTATGCCTACATATGCGCCACCTATTCGCCGATCCGGCAATGGCGGGAACGAATGATGGAAGACCGGTTCTCGCTTCGTTACGAGGTCTCGCCCTCGAACTTCGGTACTGGCAAGTCGGATCCCGCAGCGACGCTGGAATTGCTGCAGCGCGAATTTCGTTTAATGCTCGGTCATCTCGAGTGTTCGTCGGTCGACGAACTTTCGACCACTGTACTTGAAGAGCAGCCGCACAATTTGATGTTCCGAGCCTCCGATTAGCTGTTGTATCGCCTTGAACCAATTCGAACCAACGACCCGGTCGAGAGCTGGTCGTTATCCGCTAAGGTGTATGGTCTAGTTGGCTTCACGTCGGAATCGTACTCAAGAAGCTCTGCGATCATGTTGCCAGCGAAAGGCAGCTCTAGTCCAATGTCCTCTTGGAGATCTCGGTGGCTCATCCATGAGTGCGATCGACTAGAGCCATAATGACCATCCCCGATGCTACGCCGGCTGCGAACAGGCTCAGTCCAAGAGTAACACTCCTGGCTGACAGTCGCCTCGGCTTGGAGACACCTGTATGGGCTTCATTTACAGCTGAGGCCTCAAGCTTGTTGTCTTCCTGTATCTGCTCTCGGGATGGTCGGGGCTCCCGGGCAGCCGGTTGCGTGACTTCCGAGGCCGGGACGTTGGCGACCGTCACCTGCCGAATATTTTCTTCATCGTATTTCACGGTGAATCCTACGGCGCCATCTGACTTCAACTTCGTGAGAACTTTCCGAGCTGCTTCGACTTCATCCGCGCCTTCCATGAGCGACGTCTGGGTGACGAGGTAATATGGCATGCGGGACTGCCTCCTATTCGCGCGATTGCAGTGTGATCGAGCAGAACGACTTGCGCCGTCAAGGGCACCGCAGCCTTGCTACCCCTGCTCCTCTTCCGAAATCGACAAGCAGGCAATGAGCGAGCCGCCGCCGACCGAGCTGCGGCGCGTTGCGCGCTGATCAGCAATGAAACGCGCGCGAGGCGGAAGGTGACCCTTTGCAAAGCCAAGTTCGACCCCAATATCAGCACGGCGTCCAAGACCTCGTCACATTTTGCAGCGTTACCACTCCCCTCATCGCAGCCACAGATCCAGATACGTCAAGTTAGACAATCATTGCCAGCGCGGGCGACTAAAGGCCGCCGTCACCAGGCCGTCATAAAAGTGGACATCGCGCTGGAAACTATCGCGAAAAGTCGGCATCTAGGGGAATGAAGTCTGTCAAGAACGCGTCCAAGCAATCACCTTTCAAGCCGCAAACTCTGCTGCAGCAGTTAGCCCAGATGCCGGACAAGCTGTTCAATGGCAAGTTCAGGCAGCAATATGCAGCACTCTGCTATCGGCACGCGTCTGACCGCGAAGGCATAGAGATACTCGTCATCACCTCGCGCGACAGCGGTCGCTGGGTCATTCCTAAGGGCTGGCCTATGAAAAAAAGAAACCCCATGAGGCCGCGGAGATTGAGGCATGGCAGGAAGCGGGCGTACGTGGCCGGGTCAAGAAAAAGCCGATTGGTAGTTACACATACTTGAAATGGCTCGCCAACGGCGACGTTGCGCCGTGCGTGGTTGAAGTTTACGAAATCGAGGTGGAGGAAGCTGCATCTGACTACAAGGAGCGTGGTCAGCGCGCGCTGGAATGGGTTTCTCCCGACGAAGCTGCTCGGCGAGTTCGAGAAGTGGAGCTGAAATCCTTGCTCGTCGATTTCAAGCCGCGGCGTAAATCTGCGACATCCACTGCAAAGTAAGTGGTCATCCGCTGGACGAAGACTACGCCGTGATCGGATGCGAGCCAGCGACCGTCGGGGCTGCACCATAGGACGTAGTTATCCAAAGCGGCGGCTTATGGACTTGATAGGAACCGAACTTGACCGTCTGCACCGTGCACGGATTAGTTTGCGTCTGCCACTTCATTGATAGGTTAGGCTAGTTCACGAGCATCTGGAACCATAGGTCGAGGAATTTGCTGCGCTTAATCGTGTCGCGATACACCATGAGCTCGGGTCCGAGTTCGATCCTTTGGAGACCATCGAGGCGTATGATGTCGGCGGGATATCTGAATCCCGCCGCGGACAGTCCCGGCATGATTTCTGGCGAATAGAGCGCATGAAGGACGGTGCGCGCACCGTTGAGGTTCGCTGCTCCCTTCGGCATCAACACGGTCCACGGAACGCCTAGCACGTAGTCCTGCGGCACCACTACCTGCACGCCATCTGGCATAGCTTCGCCAGACGAAAGGACGGAAAGCGGGACATTGTAGAGGACATCGACCTCGCCGCTCCGAAATGCCCCCATAAGATCTTCTGGCGTATCATAAATCCTAGCTTGGGCAGCGCCGAACGCCTGCATTAGTCTCCAATAAAGAGACGTGCGTATTAAGTCCTGCGAAGCAAGCAAATAGCTCACATCATCTATGCCAATGTTGACGATGCCAACACGGCGCGAGAACCTGCCGCTATTTTGTTCTAGGGTGCGTACAAGCTCTATGCGAGTTCGGGGCATCCGATCAGGAAATGCATTCTGGCGAAGGACCATAACGGCAGGATCCGACCAATAACTAAATACCTCATGGCGCCACTGCGAGTCAGCGAGGGCGGCGGCCGTTCCGTCAGAGGCAACATAACCTTCGTTAGCCACCGAGACCGCGATGTCTGGAGACGAAAAGATGGCTATGTCGAACGGCGCATTTAAGCGTTTCGCTTCTGTGGCAATCTGCGCGGACGGAAGTCGCACGTAGGACAAATCCGCGCCGGGTAAACGGGCGGCAAGCGCCGTCATCAAAGGTGCTATTCGCGCTTCGGCGACGGTGCCAGCGATCCGGGCAGTCAGGGCCTGCCCAAGGGCCGACGAAGCTAAAAAGCACGTCAAAAATAAGATGGGTAAGGCAGTTCGCAGCGCCAGTGTACGGGACATCATATGCTCACTTCCTCAGCTGCAACCGGAAGGATCACCTCAACGACAAGGCCTCCACCGTCGCGGTCGGCTACAGAAATTACGCCGCCAAAGGCCACGGTGATATCTTTTGCAATAGCGAGACCAAGACCTGTTCCCGGATGTCGTGAACCCGCGCGCGCGAAGCGCTGAAAGACCTTGTGCTTAGAATCATCCGGTATGCCCGGCCCCCGATCCATTACCAGCAAGACCGCACCTTTCTCGGAAACGGCAAGCTTTACAAACGTTGGCCCTGGCGCGTGGATAAATGCGTTCTCGATGACGTTCCGCACCATTTCGCGCAGGACAACAGCTTCCGCAACGACTAGCACAGGGTCCTCTTGGATTTCGAGGATAAGTGAGTGGAGCAGATTGGCATAAGAACTCTCCGCACGGAGCATCTGCAGGGCGTCGGCGACGGTATGGCCAAAATTAACAATCTCTCGTTCTTGCGTTTCAAGTCGATGCATTGTCGTTGCATCGGAAAGCAACATGGTCGCAAGTAGTCCCGCTTCGCGCGCATTGTGATGGATTCGCGAGAGGCGATGCCGCATTTGTGGATCTTGCGCCTCGTCAAGGCCAACCTCAGCCTGCGCCTGGATAGCAGCAAGTGGCGTGCGAAGCTGATGCGCAGCGTCTGCGGTGACACGCTTGATTCCATCTAGCACCGCTCCTAGGCGATCCATGAATTCATTTAGCGCCGAAACAAGTGCAGATATCTCAACCGGGACCTCCTGGTCGATGCGGCCCAGATCCGATGGGCGGCGAGCGCGCAAATTGCTCTCGATCACGCGAAGCGGCAAGAAGGCGGATCGCACCGAAACAAGGATGAGTCCGCCGGACACAAGCGCGATCGCAACGGCCGGAAGAATTCCGTTGAAGGTCAACTGCCTGGCTAGCTCTTGGCGCGCTTCGCGTGTTTCCGCCACCATAATACCGACCCACCCACCCGATCCCGTCGCTGTATCGGCCCGATAGCGCTGGACGGAGGCTATGCGTACTGGATCTCCACGATACATCGAGTCATGAAGATGCAAATGCTCATCATGTGCGATCTCTATGTCCAGTGCCAGGATCGGCGATCCGGTCACGAGACTGCCATCTGGTGCCGTGATCCTATAAAACACTCGATTGAGACGAGACGTACCGAGTATGGCGAAAGCGGAATACGGAATGTCCACCGTAACGGAGCCTTCCTCAATCCCGACCGTGTCGGCAATCGACAGGGCTGAGGCTGTCAGAACTCGATCAAAAGCTTCGTCGGCAGCGCGCCTTGCGTAGGCGCCAACTGTCAGCGCTAGCACGCTTCCGATTACCAAGAAAAGACAGGCGGTGGTGATAAGCAACCGCCTTTCAATCGAGCCTCGAACCATCAGGTAACCGCTTCGATCTTGGCGCGAAGCATGTATCCTACCCCACGATGCGTGACGATCTCAACATCCACGGGTTCCAGCTTCTTGCGTACACGTGATACCAAGAGTTCGACAGCATTGGGCGTTCCAATGTCCTCATGGCCAAATAATTTTAGGTAAAGACGATCTTTGCTAACGGTATTGCCCGTATGAGAAGCGAGCGTTTCGAGCACCTCAAACTCTCGCCGCCCGAGATCAAGTGGCCTGCCATCCGCCCTTGCTGCTCTTGAGGTCAGATCAACTTCCAGCAAACCAATACGGATGAGCGACTTGGCAATCCCTTGGTGTCGGCGCGTGACCGCTCTCAGTCGCGCCTCGAGCTCGCCGAGTGCGAACGGCTTGACGACATAGTCGTCGGCACCAAGATCCAGCAGGCTGATCTTGTCGTTTAGTTGGTTTCTGGCCGTAATGACAAGGACGGGCGTCAGCGAGTTACGGTCCCGCATGTGCATCATGACGTCGAATCCGCTTCGGCCGGGAAGGTTGATATCAAGGACCACCACATCGAACTCGCCATATATCGCCAGTTCTTCGCCTAAAATACCGTCATGCGCCAAGGTCACATGGTGTCCAGCCCGCACGAGTTTCGATTCAATTGCCTCGGCAATGTCAATGGAATCTTCTATAATCAAGACACGCATGAGGTGACAGGACTCTGACAGTAAATTCGGAATACTATTCATCCTACAGGACGTTGCCGAACGCGAGACGGTAAATTTCTTTGGGAGGAGAAATGAAACACAACATTATCGTTGTGTGCGCAGCGCTGGCCACTTCATTGTGGGCCGGCAGTGCCGTGACACAAGCAGGGCTGTGCGAACATAGCGGAACTTTAGATGCGGCATACTGCGATGCCAATGGTGACCTCGTCGCCGACCCGCCGACCGACAAGTCAAAGCTCCGCGATCCTGATAGCTTGGTATGGGCTTTCGCCCCCATCGAAGACCCCGCCGTCTACGCTCAACTGTTTCGCCCGTTTACGAAACATCTCTCGGCCTGCCTTAAGCGCCAAATCGTCTACTATCCCGTGCAGTCGGCTTCGGCGGAGATCGCAGCCATGAAGACCGGTCGGCTTCATTTCGCTGGCTTTTCCACAGGTCCCACCGTTAAAGCAGTCAATGAGGCTGGTGCCGTTCCCTTTGCTGCGAAGGGACAAGGTGGCGCAATTCGCGGCTATCGTCTCGTCGCCATCGTGCGTTCGGATTCTCCTTTCTTCACAATGGCAGATCTGAAGGGCAAGCGAATTGCCCACGTCTCTGTCGCCTCCAACTCGGGCAACTTGGCCCCTCGTGCACTCTTTCCAACAACAGGCCTCAGGCCGGAAACGGACTACCGACCAATTATGTCCGGCGCGCATGACAAGTCAGTTATGGGAGTGCTGTCTGGAGACTACGACATGGCGGCGGTCGCGTCGGACGTTCTTGAACGTCTGGTTGAGCGCGGCGCAATCGAGCGTACGTCTATCCGCATCCTTTATGAAAGCCCTCTTTTCCCGACTGCGGCCTTTGCTTACGCTCACGACCTCGATCCTAAATTGGTGGATCAGTTGAAAGGATGCTTCTTTTCCTTTGTATTTCCACCAGACATGACTGTGGCGTTCAACGGCGACGAACAGTTCGTTCCCGTCCGATACGACGAGGTTTGGCGAACGGTGCGGGCCGTGACTGACGCAGTCGGCGTCCTGCCCGACTGAAGACCAAATACGCTGTTTAACCGAGTAGTGATCCCATGACGTTGCAAAGCACTTTGCCGGGGGGCCCCATGCGTCCTCAGCAAACTTCCGCCTTCAAAAGGCTTGCCTATCTAGCTCGCGTCAACTGCGCTGAGCCGACGCTGTTGCTGGCACTGGTGCTGCTAGCCGTGTTTAGCTATCTAATCCTCGCCCCCATTTTGCTGCTGCTGATGGATGCGGTTACAGTGCACTTCGCCGATCTTGCCCGCACGCGGCAACAGATAGGCGAGCTGACCTATTATTATCTGTACCGCGTCCTGATATCACCGATTTCGCGTGATCTCTTCTGGTGGCCTCTTGCCCATACGGCGATCATTTCCGCCGGCGCCATAATCATCGCTTTTTTCGTCGGAGCACCTATCGGCTGGCTTTTGAGCCGTACTGATTTGATCGGCAAAAAGTGGTTTGCGACCGCCCTACTCGTTCCCTACATGCTGCCATCCTGGACCTTCGCCCTTGCTTGGCTAACCTTATTCAAGAACCGCACCACCGGCGGCCAGCCCGGGTGGATGGAGACCTTCGGCTTCTCCCCGCCTGACTGGCTGGCTTATGGGGCGCTGCCGATCTCTCTCATCCTGGCTCTGCACTACGCCCCTTTCGTCATCCTGCTTTTCGGTAATGCGTTGAAACAGTTTGATACACAGCTCGAGGATTCTGCCCGGAGCCTCGGCGCCGGCCCGGTCGTCGTCGCTCGCCGCATCATCTTGCCCCTAATGATGCCGTCGCTGGTTTCGGCCGCAACGCTGATCTTTGCCAAATGCCTCGGCGATTTCGGTGTTGCCTATGTACTCGGCGTGCCGGTCGGCTTCGACGTGCTCGCCACCTCGCTGTTCCGCGCCATCTCGACCAGCCAGGCGGGCGCCTCTGCTGTGATTGCCGGCGTCATCGTGCTCCTCGGCACCCTATCAATCGTGATCGACATGCGACTGCTTAAAGATGCCAAGCGCTTCGTGACGATCGGGGCGAAGGGCGCCATGGTCCGCGAGACGTCACTCGGCAGATGGCGCATGCTGGCGTTCGTCTGGTCCTTGGCGATTTTCCTTATAAGCGCCGGAATACCGCTTTTCGCCTTGACCATGACCACCCTGATGCGGGTGCCAGGCTCGTTCAGCCTCGACAACTTCACCCTCGACTACTGGATCGGCTCCGACCTCGGAACAACCGCGCTACGTCAGGGCATCCTTCTGACCGGGGAATTCTGGATAGCGCTGTGGAACACTGTCTGGATGGTGGGACTTGCAGCCTTGGGGGCCGGCATGCTGGGTCTGCTAGTCGGCTACAGCGTGGTCCGCTCGCCGGTCCGTTTCGTCTCGGTGGCGTTGCGGCAGATCACCTTCCTGCCCTACCTGGTGCCCGGCATCGCCTTTGCCGCGGCTTACCTTTCCATGTTCGCCGTCGCCCGGCCGCCGCTGCCGGCGCTCTATGGTACGCCGATCATCCTGGTGCTTGCCATCCTTGCGGACCAGATGCCGTTTGCCTCGCGCGCCGGTATTTCCTCGATGATGCAGTTGGGGCGGGATCCGGAGGAAGCAGCTCAAGTGGTCGGCGCCGGCTGGTTCCGCCGCATGCGCTCCATCGTCCTGCCGATTCAGCGTGGCGCGCTGGTTTCGGCGATCCTGCTGCCGTTCATCTCCGGCATCAAAGGTCTCAGCCTCGTCGTCGTCCTTGCCGTTCCGGGCACGGACCTTTTGACCACCTACGCAATCCGCCTTGTCGATTACGGCTACAGCCAGGCGGCCAACGCCGTGGTGGTGATGCTCTGCATCGTCGCCTTTGCCGGCACGATGCTCGTCAAGATGATCGGCAAGAGCAATCTTTCAGACGGCATGGGAACCCAATAATGTCCAGCATCACCTTGGAAAACATCCGCAAGAGTTATGGCGGCAACGGCCCCGCTGCCATCAGCAACCTCAGCATGGAAATCGGCGCGTCGGAATTCCTCTGCCTGCTCGGCCCCTCCGGCTGCGGCAAAACGACGACACTGCGCATGATCGCCGGCCTCGAACACCCGACCGATGGTCGCATCTTGGTCGATGGCAAGGCGATCGTCTCCGTCGCAGACGGCATCTTCACCGTGCCGGAGAAGCGCAATATGGGTCTGGTATTCCAGAACTATGCGCTCTGGCCGCACATGACGATCCGCGAGAACGTTTCCTTCGGATTGACCTTGCGCAAGACGCCTGCCGCCGAGCGCGACGCCATCGTAAACCAGGTTATGACGAAACTGGGTATTGAAAGATACGCCGATCGCTATCCCGCGCAGCTTTCCGGCGGCCAGCAGCAACGCGTGGCACTGGCCCGTATGCTGGCGCTCAGCCCTTCCGTCATCTTGCTGGATGAGCCGCTCTCCAATCTTGACGCCAAGCTGAGGCTCGAAATGCGAGCGGAACTGAAGCGTATTCACGCCGAGGCCGGTTCGACCATCGTCTTCGTCACCCACGACCAATGGGAGGCAATGACACTCGCCACGACGATCGCAGTGATGAGCGAGGGCGCGCTGCAGCAGGTTGGCACGCCGGACGACATCTACGAGCGCCCGGCCAACCGCTTCGTCGCGGAATTCGTCGGCAGCCTGCCGATCAACATCATCGAGCGGGACCGGGGCGGGTCCGGTCCGTTGCACCGTTTCCTCGATCAGGTTCTCGCCCACCTCGGCATAGACGGCGCCGCCGTCGGTTCGGCCGGCATCCGTCCGGAAGCCACGCGGTTGGGGACGCTGTCGGCGCAAGAGGCCACCGGCTGCGCGGCGGGACAAGGAACCGTCGTCGATATAGTTCCGACCGGCGGAAGCTGGATCGTCGAACTAGACGTCGATGGCAGCCGCTTCATCGCCATCGCCACCGAGAACCCGCGCACGGCGGCGGGCCAGCGCACCCATTTCTGGGTTGAAAGACAGCACCTGCATCTCTTCGACCGGGACAAGAAGCGCATCGCCCTTTGATGGGAGATGCAAAGATCATCAACATGGAGGAATACATGCCTAGAACACTGATCCATCTACTGGCGGGCGCGTCCGTTATGACCATCGGCCTGACGGCTGCCGCGGGGCAAGAAGCAAAGGACATCGGCATTGCCGACAGCGCCTACTCGTTGGAGGCGCTGATCAAAGCGGCTAAGAAGGAAGGGCCGATCACCGTCATCGACGCCACCGGCAAGATCGTCTCGATGGCCGAAAACTTTTCGCAAAAATACGGTCTGAAGGCGACCGGCGTCAAGATGAGCGGCCAGGACCAGGAACAGATCATCGCCCGTGAAGCAGCAGCAGGCAATGTACGCACCGACGTCTTCAACATGAGCAATTTGCCGTCGGTGGCGAGCCAGATCCTGCCCCAGGGTTTCGGGATCTCCTGGCTTGCGCCGGACCTCAAGGCTAAGATCCCGATGCAATACCAGAGCCCGGCGATTACCAGCAACAATCCATGGGTCTTCGCCTATAACACAAGCGTGCACGGCGAGACCTGCCCGGTCGACAATCTCTGGGCCTTGACCACACAGGAATGGAAAGGCCGCGTTGCCATTCCTGATCCGCTGCTGCGCAATGAGACCATGTTCTGGTTCAACCAGCTTGCGACCCACGAGGACGAGGCCATGCGCGAGGCCTATAAGGCCCAGTTCGGCGAGGAGTTGAAGACCAACGAGGCAAGTGCGACCGCCGAATGGGTCAAACGCCTGGCCCAGAACAAGCTGAAGGTTACCAAGAGTGATACCGATGTCGGGCCGATCGTCGGCGCTGCGGACGAAAAGCCCCCGATCGGCTTTCTTAGCGCCGCCATTTTTCGCGACGCCAAGAAGGATGGTTATGGCATGGGCATCTGCAAGGAAATGAAGCCTTGGGTCGGCCAACTCACCCCGCGAGTCGCGGTGATCGCTGCCGGCACGAAAAGCCCGAACACCGCCAAATTGTTTGTCCACTTCATGATGACCGAAGAAGGAATGGCACCGCAGCTGTCCGACGGCAAGATCTCAACCAACACGGACGCGAAAATGCCTGCAGACGAAGCATCCGGTATCGCCAACGTCATCGACCGCCTCTACGTCAACCATTCGGAAACGACGCCGGACGACTTCGCCAAGCTTCAGGACTGGCAGGATTTCTGGCTGACCAATTCGCGATAAAGGCTCCGCCCCACGTTGAAATACGTGGGGCTCGTTCTCAACGACTGCTGCTCATCGCCTAAGTAAGCAAGTGTCGGTCGTCTAGTAACGCCCGTTTTCTTGAAGAGTTTAGATGCATCTAATTTCTCGCGTTTAACTTGCGATGATCAGACGAAACCACGACTTGCTCCACTACCAACCGCCCACTATCGGCTTGACACAGTTAGATTTATGACAGTTTTATGACACATCTCACCCACCTAAATCAGAGATTTAGCTTGGGTGTGCATTTCCCGTTTAAAGAAGAAGAATGCTGCCACTAATGCCAATCGGCTGATAGAGAAGGAACCCAAATGCGTCATACCCACTTCCTCACCACAGCAGCACTCGCGATCGCAGCGTTTGCTACTGCGGTAATTCCGAACGCCTTAGCTCAAGAACAAGGCAAAATCGCCGGAACTACACTTGTCGTCTACACACCGAACGAACAAGGCATGCTGGATAGCCTCGTTCCGGTCTTCGAGGAGAAATCAGGCGTCGAAGTCCAAATAGTTACGGCGGGAACTGGAGAACTCTATCAACGAGTTCGCTCAGAGTCGGCAAATCCCCAGGGCGACGTCATGTTCGGCGGCGGTGCTGCGCAGGCAAACACCAATATCGAGCTTTGGGAAAAATACGTCTCGCCACAAGATAGCAACATGGTGGACGCAGGAAAAAACGCGACTGGATTCTTCACGCCGTACCAGGCGGATGGATCTAATCTTCTTGTAAATAAAGATGCGGCCAGCTCGGCAGGCCTTACAATTACAAGCTACGCCGACCTGCTAAAGCCAGAACTTAAGGGTAAGATTGCTTTCGGCGACCCGACCAGTTCGTCATCTGCATTTGCCCAGCTTACAAATATCTTGAAGGCTGTCGGAGGCGATTATGAATCTCAGCAAGGGTGGGATTTTGTTCGCAAGCTTGTCACTCAGCTCAACGGGATTACAATTAGCTCCTCAAGCCAAGTTGCGAAAGACGTGGCTGCCGGCGAATACGTTGTCGGCCTTACCTACGAACCGCTTTCACTAAATTTCGTGAACAGTGGCGCACCCGTTGAGATCGTTTATCCGAAAGAAGGTGCCGCTTTCTTGCCGGCCACGATCCAAGTCATCAAAGGTGGCCCAAACCAGCCTGCTGCCAAGGCCTTTGTCGACTTCGTCATTTCGGAAGAAGGTCAGACTCTCTTGGCCGAGAAAACCGCGGGCCGCCCGCTACGCAACGGAGTTACCAAACCCGGCCTGCCAGCTTTGGCCGACATTCCTACCATTCAGGAAGACGGCCCCTACGTCGCCAAACACCGCGGCGAAATCGTTGCGAAGTACAAAAAGGTTCTTGAGGAAGCGCTCTAACACCGGCTTTGGGTCAGGAACTGTATCATGACAAAAATTGCGCTGCGCTCCCTTCGCAAGGAGTACAATGGCCAGGTTGCTATTGAAGACCTCAGTCTCGAAATCGAAGATGGCGAATTTTTCACTTTGCTGGGTCCGTCCGGTTGTGGAAAGACTACGTTGCTAAGAATGATCGTTGGTTTCAATTCAATTGAGTCCGGAACGATTGCCTTCGACGGAGTTCCGGTCAACGACCAACCCCCTGCCGATAGAAACATTGGCATGGTTTTTCAAAATTACGCTCTCTTTCCGCACATGACCGCAGCCAAAAACGTTGTCTTCGGTTTAGAGACCCGCTCGGTCGGGCGTCCCGAAAGCGAGAGGCGTGTGCAGGAGGCGCTAGCTTCCGTTCATATGGATCACCTCAGAGATCGGCTTCCCGGACAAATGTCCGGGGGCCAGCAGCAGCGTGTCGCACTAGCCCGCGCTCTTGTCATCCAGCCTGCCGTTTTGTTGATGGACGAACCGCTTTCCAACCTTGACGCCAAGCTTCGCGTCGAGATGCGCGACACTATCAAAGACGCACAACGCAAAGCGGGCATCACAACGGTCTACGTCACACATGACCAGGAAGAGGCGATGGCGGTGTCAGACAGGATCGCTATTATGAACCTCGGCGTGGTGCAGCAAGTCGGGCCGCCTTCTGAAATTTATAGAAATCCGGCAAATCGCTTTGTTGCCGAATTTATAGGGAAGACCAACCTCTTACAGCGCGTCTTGACGCTGAAGGACGGCGCTTCTCACGTCGATATGGGTGATGGCGCCGTTATAGATGTATCTTCGGTTATAGATCCGACATTCAGCGGACCTGTTATCGTTTCTATTCGCCCAGAGGCTGTAGCAGCCGCTGCAGACGGTCTGAAGGCGGAGATCGTAGATGAGACATTCCTCGGGTCCCACTCGCAGGTTCGCGCGCAACTGAATAATGGCGAACTAGTCGAATTTCTGGAGTTCTCCCATCGCGCATCATTGTGGAGAAAAGGCGAGAAAGTCTCTCTCACGTTCAACTCTGAGATGCTTACCTTTTTCGATGCCTCGACCGGCCACTCTATTATGACTGGGGGCAGGACATGAGCGCGCGCCGGCAGCGTTTCGATGGATGGACTTCCATCGCCGTTGGTCTAACAACTGGCTATCTGCTGTTGGTGATCTGGCCACTGATACAAGTACTCATCAGCAGCGTCATGCGTGGAGACGAGTTCAGTCTCGAGGGCTTCAGAACGTTCTTCTCTTCCCGCCTGTACTATATGACGCTTTTGAACAGCGTTCTGGTTACGGTTTGCGTGACGGTGCTGGCTCTCGTCGTGGCCTTCCCGCTCGCTTATTTCATGGCGATGTATCGGGTGCGCGGAAACCGCACAATCCAGATCCTTATCCTGGCATCGATGATGTCACCGCCATTTATCGGTGCATACTCATGGATTCTGCTGTTGGGCAATAACGGCATGCTCTCGCGCGCTATGCAGACCATGTTCGGCATAAAGCCGCCAAGCATCTATGGATTTTCCGGTATTATACTCGTTTTGACACTGCAACTCGTTCCGCTCATTTTCACGTACCTGATGGGAGCCTGGCGAACGGTTGATGTCTCCGTTCTCGAAGCCGCAGAAAACCTTGGGGCGACTGGATGGCGTCGCATCCGCAAAGTGATCCTTCCGCTGCTATGGCCAACAGTGCTTGCTGGAAGTCTGCTCGTGTTTGTGAGGGCATTTGCGGATTTCGGAACGCCTATGCTCATTGGACAGGGCTTCCGCACCATTCCTGTTCTTATTTACACTTCCTTCGTCGGGGAAGTAAGTACCGACCATAACTTCGCGGCGGCAATCGCCGTCATTGTCATGGCTGTAACGCTAACGGTCTTCGTGGTTCAGAGATATTTTGTTGAACGCCGCACATTTACCATGACGGCAATGCGCCCTATCGAGCCACGCTCTTTAAATGGTTGGAGGCTGTGGGCAGTACATAGTTATGTGTACGGGTTTGTGACGCTTGCTCTCGCGCCTCTCGTTGTCGTCATTGTTAGTTCTTTCCGCAAAACGCTCTATGGCCAGTTCGTCAATGGCTACACGTTTGAAAACTACACGAAGTCTCAGCGCGATATAATTCGATATGTGACCAACACTTTCGGTATTGGCCTCGCCGCCCTCGCAATTCTTGTCGTGGTCGCCGTTTTGGTCGCGTATCTGACGGTGCGACGCAAAGGTGCTCTCAGCAGCGCGCTCGATACAATGACGATGGTGCCATACGTCGTACCTGGCCTCGTGATCGGCATTGCGCTTGTAGCAACGTTTAACGACGGAGCTTTACCGTTAACGGGCACCATCGCCATTATGATAATCGCACTCACAATCCGGCGGCTCCCTTATTCTGTGCGTTCAACTACTGCTTTGATGCATCAACTCAGCCCGACAGTTGAAGAAGCGGCTATTAGCCTCGGAGCCTCAAAATTTCGCACGTTCACACGGGTCATTATTCCAGCACTCGCGCCAGGGATACTATCAGGCGCCGTTCTTAGCTGGGTAACGATCATTACTGAGCTAAGTACGACGCTATTTTTGTATAATGTTTCGACCCAAACACTTTCGCTCGGGATCTACGCAGAGGTGATTAGAGGTCAGCTCGGGACTGCAGCAGCTCTCTCCACGCTACTACTTTGCCTAACCATTCTTTCTCTTATTCTGCTCATGCGGATGCCTGGAGGTCAGAAGGAACTACGGGTATAACAAGCAGGGCGCCCCTATAGTACGCGTCTGCACCCACATCGGGTACCAGACGCGTAAGGGGATATGTCGCTAATCACCTAACGCAATGTATGGACCGAAGGGCTTCCGCATCTTACTGAAAGCGCAACAACCTACGTGATGCGGAGCACGTCGAGATGCAAAGCTCGACCGCCTTTACAGGGACTCTATCCAGATAGACATAGCTTACCGCAGGAAGACGATAGCATGGCTCCGGGTAGCATCGCCGATATGAAGCGCAGTCTTCATTCGGGCTAAAAAATTGTCATAAAGGGAGCTCATCATGATCCAAAGAAGCATTTGCCTACTTGCTCTATTTACAGCTCTGAGCACATCACCCGCCCTCGGATTCGACCAGTCCAACGCAGGCCGCATCAAGGAACTCGTTGATACTGGTATGCGATATTACTGGACGGGGGGAGACGTCAAAAAGGCCGAGAGTGAAGTCTTCAAGGGCATAACGCTTCACGGAAAGTACGACGTTGTCGAGGCTGCCTTTGCCGAGGCTTCCAAGCTTGCACCGGAGCGTATGGACTTCCGTTACGCCATCGCGTCCACGCAAATCCTCCAGAAGAAGCTGGATGAAGCAGCGTTGACATACCAAGGCATCCTCGAGAAAAATCCTAATGCCTTCGAGGCGCAGGCATGGCTTGAGGCCATCGCCCATATCAAGCAGGACAAGGATAGTGCGGAACTCGCGCACACGGCGCTAGCCGGCATGGATATGGATCGGGCTGACGCCTACCGCAAACGTTTCCTAGCCGCCGAGAAGATCATGGCGAACACCCTGAATTTCGATGTACGAACCATCACCGGCAAGGTCGTCATCCTGACGCTCGGCTACGCCCTCGGAGATGGTGGCATCATGCAACAGCCCTTGCTTGACAGGCTTGATGTTACGCTCAAGGCGGCACTAGCCAATCCGGAGGCCATGATACTGGTATCCGGCGGCGTCCCGAAAAGCGGCGTAACCGAGGGTGATCTCATGATGAAGTGGCTCGTGGAGAAAGGGATCGACCGCGGCCGTATCCTCATTGAGGACAAGTCGAGAGACACGATAGGCAATGTCCTCAACGCCGCGACGTTGTTGACTCGCCACCAGGCAGACACCGTACTGCTCATTACTAGTTCTAGCCACATGCGGCGGGCTCACACGTTGCTAGAAGAAGCACTGGCTCAGAAGGACTTGCGCACTGTCGTCACCCCACTGAATGCGCTTGATGCAGACAACGCTGCCAAGGCTGCGAAGGTTACCGAAGCAGAAAGAATGACGATCTACAGAGATCTGATGCGTGTATCCGGCATTTGGGCCTATCCAGGGCTGCAACAGTGAATGAACTCATGGCCGCTATGTCCCGATGACTGTTCGTTGACAACCCGACCTGTCTACCAGGATCTGCATGATCGCAGTTTCAGTGCGGGGATGCGCCTACCGTGCTAACCCGGACACTGGGCGTCAAAGCGTCGAAGGCTCGCCTTGGACCAATACGAACCATGGACACGTGGTCCGGTGCAAGTAAGCAGATAATTTACGGCTCTTTTCGACGTTCTAAGTTCATTGCGGCATAAGCTACTAGCTGGGAATTCATTTTGCTCGGGCATTTATGAAATGCTCCTTGTTGCACCAACGCGCAATCAGGATATCCAGGGGTGTCCAAAGTGATGCGTGACGTAAACTGTGCCTGATCGCACGGGCTCGCTAAAGCTACAAAATACGAAAGAAGTTGCAGACCGGGTCATACCTGGAAAAGAGCGAGGTTACTGATCGAAGCCGGTGAGTGAGGTATTCTGCACACCTCTTGTTGGAATTTCAGCTCAGCACATCGACTACGGTTCTGGCGAGAGCCATCGTACCGAACGCAATCGAGCGCTCGTCGGGCTGATAGTTTGGACTGTGCACCGTGTCCTTCCGGCCCGGCTGCGATGAGCCCACGAGCAAGCGGAATGACGGCACCATTGCGGCCATGAGCGCGAAATCCTCGCCTCCCATGCTTGGCTCAAACTCTATGGAGACGTCTCCCAGCTGTGCGGCGATCGCTTCGACCGTTTTCGTCAGCATGCCTTCATCATTGAAGATTGGGGGCGTTCCACGGGTGTAGGTCAGGTCGCAGGTCGCCCTGAATGCCAGTGCCACACCGTCGCACAGACGCTGCAAACCGATTTCCGCAGCATCGCGCGCCTCGGGCTGGCGGCTGCGCACGGTCCCCTTCAATTCGCAAATTTCCGGTATGATGTTTCGCGCCTCACCGGCATGAATAGAGCCGACTGTCACCACGCAGGCGTCAAGCGCTCGCACATCTCTGGAAACGATTGTCTGGATTTGACCGACCAAATGGGCGGCAATGACAATTGGATCGACGGCAGCATAGGGCCGAGCCGCGTGCCCACCTTTGCCGCGCACGACGATGTCGAACGAATCTACCGACGACGTGGCGTATCCATGCACGATGCCGAATTTGCCGACTGGCAGTTCCGGACGGTTGTGAAGGCTGAGCGCCATGTCGACGCCCTCCATTACGCCATCGGCAATCATTTCTTTGGCGCCACCGATCGCCTCCTCTGCAGGTTGGAACACCAGCCGGACATCCCCGCAAAGGCGATCTTCCAGCTGCTTCAAAACCCCGCCCACTGCCAAGACGGTAGCGGTATGGAGGTCATGACCGCAGGCATGCATCCGGTTCGGGATCTTGCTGGCATAGCCAAGCCCGGTCTCTTCCTGCATGGGCAGAGCGTCCATGTCTCCCCGGATCAACAGTGTCGGACCTGGCCGTTTGCCCCTGATATGCCCAACAACGCCGGTTCGCCCTATGCCTGTCGTATGTTCAATACCCAGTTCTGTCAGCGTACGGGCTACAAGTGCTGCCGTGCGGACTTCCTCGAAAGCTATCTCGGGATATTCGTGGAGCTGCCGGCGAATCTGAATAAACCGCTGCTCATCTTGTTTCACCAAGTCAGCGATGAGAGCGCCTATGTCGTTGATGCCCGACGTAGAGGATTGTTCAGTCATAGTCTGATTTCCTGATAGATGTGGTAAGGGTCAGTCGTTGAGGTGACAGGCCGAAAAATGACCGGGACCGACTTCCTTTTTGAGCGGGATCTCAACCCGACAGCGGTCCATTGCGAACGGACAGCGCGGATGGAAATGACAACCGTTTGGCGGATTGAGTGGGCTTGGCAGCTCGCCCTCGACCGCCTTGAACCGTCGCTTGCCGGGTTCGATACGCGGGACCTCCGCAAGCAGCGCCTGAGTGTAGGGATGGTTGGGTCGGCGAAATACCTCCTCAACTGGCGCTTCCTCGACGATACGCCCAAGATACATGATCGCCACGCGATCCGAGATGTGCTCGACGACCCCGAGATCGTGGCTGACGAACAGATAGGTCAGGCCGAGCCGGTCGCGCAGGTCCATGAACAGGTTTATGACCTGCGCCTGGATCGAAACGTCCAGCGCAGCGACGCTCTCGTCGCAGACGATGAACTCCGGCTGCACGGCCAGCGCCCGGGCGATGTTGACGCGCTGTCGCTGACCGCCGGAGAACTGGTGCGGATAACGGCTTTTCATCGTCGGATCAAAACCGGCCAAAGTCAGATAGCGGTCGATATAGTCGGCGCGCTGTCCCTTCGGGATAAGCCCATGCGTCCTTGGCGCCTCGGAGACAAGCTCTTCCACCGTCATGCGGGGGTTGAGCGCCGCCATCGGGTTTTGAAAAATCATCTGGGTTGCAAGGCCCGCGATATGCTGTTGGCTCGATGTCATCTTCGCGCGATCGACGCCATTCCATGCCACTTCACCGTCGCTTGGCGGGATAATACCGGCGATAACGCGGCCGAGCGTCGACTTGCCGCAGCCGCTTTCGCCAACCAGGCCGACGACCTCGCCACGGCGGATCGTCAAACTGACATCGTCGAGGGCATGGACGATCGGCGATGGCTTGGCGATGCGCAGCTTCAAAGCGATCTTTTCGGCCAGGTCAGGCTTGGAGCCGAAACGGCGGGACACGTGGCAGGCTTCGATCAAGGGAGTTTCGATCAGGGGGGCTTGTATATCGGTCATCAGGCTTCAGCCTTCCTGTAGGGATGGATGCAGCGGAAGGCGCGGTTGTCTTCGGGGATGAGCGGCGGCATGATCAGACAGCCCTCGGATACGCGTTCACACCGGGTCTGGAAACTACAGCCCTTCGGCAGCCGGGTGATCGACGGCGTCATTCCGGGGATTTGCCGCAAAGGCTCGCCACGACGGTTTTCCGAAGGAACCGATGCGATCAGGCCGCGGGTATAGGGATGTCGCGGGTCCCCCAGCACTTCCATCACCGTGCCGGTCTCGACGAGCCGGCCGGCATACATCACAGCTATGTCGTCCGCGAGCCGCGAGACGATTGCGAGGTCGTGGGTGATCCAAATGACCGCCGTATTCGACTGTTCAGCAAGCTTCTGGAATTCCGAGATGATCTGGCTCTGGATGGTGACGTCCAGAGCTGTCGTAGGTTCGTCGGCGATGATCAGGTCCGGCTGGTGCAGGACGGCGATGGCAATCGCCACACGCTGGCGCATACCGCCTGAAAACTGATGCGGGTAAGCGGACAGCCGCTCTTCCGGGCTCGGGATACCGACGAGCCCAAGTGCGTCACGGGCGCGCTGGCGAGCGACATCCTTGGAGACGTCATCATGCGCGCGAACCGCCTCGATCATCTGGGTGCCAATGGTGAGCACCGGGTTCAGGGTCATCATCGGATCTTGGAAAACCATGGCGATGCGCTTGCCGCGCAGGCGCCGCATGCCTTCGTCCGAGACCTTCGCCAAGTCTTGGCCATCGAACATGATCTGGCCTGATGCCACCCTGCCCGGCTTGTCCAGGAGCCTCATGATCGAAAACCCGGTAACGGATTTGCCGGAGCCAGATTCTCCGACCAGTCCCAGCACCCGTCCGCGCTGCAGGCTGAACGAGACGTCGTTGACCGCCCGCAGGCCAGGGCTTTTTGGGGATCCACCGAATTCGGTGACCAGATTGCTGACTTCAAGAAGAGCTGTCATCAGACATTCCTCGGGTTGAGCACATCACGCAGCCTGTCGCCGACGAGATTGATGGAGACGATGGTGACGAGCAGTGCGATGCCGGGGAAGAAGCTGATCCAGTAAAGACCGGTCAGGAGATATTGGTAGCCGGTGGAGATCAGCATGCCCAAAGACGGTTCGGTGACCGAAGCTCCAAGGCCAAGGAAGGACAGTGTCGCCTCAAGTCCGATGGCGCGTGCCACCTGCATGGTACCGATGACGATCACCGGCGCGAGACAGTTGGGCAGCAAGTGTTTGAAGAGGATGCGCCAGCCCGGCAGCCGCAAAGTCCTTGCCGCCTCAATATACTCCTTCTCCCGCTCGACCAGTGCCGCAGCGCGCACGGTGCGGGCATAGGTGGCCCACTCGGCGATGATCAGCGCGATGATGACGTTGGTGACACCCTTGCCGAGCACCGCCAGCATCATCAATGCCATCAAAATGGTCGGAAAGGACAGCTGGAGATCGACCAGCCGCATCATGAACGTCTCTGTGCGGCCTCCGACATAGGCAGCGAACAGACCGGCGGATGTGCCGATCACCGCTGCAGCAATAGCCGACAGGACGCCGACCGCGAGCGAGGTCCGCAGGCCGTACAGAATGCCCGAAAGAATGTCGCGACCTTGGCTGTCTGTTCCGAGATGATAGGTCAGCCCCGTCATCGATTCCGACCCCGGTGGCAAGCGGCCATCCATGATATCAAGCTGCATCAGGTCATATGGATTCTGCGGCGAGATCAGCGGCGCGAGCAAGGCAAGACAGATGATGACCAAGAGTACCGTGAGGCCGGCGACCGCACCGGGGGAGCGCATGAAATCGCGCAGCTGCCGACGCAGGCGGCTTGGTTCTGGTGGGATGCTGGAGGTTTCTGGAGTGGGGGCTTCGATCATGACTTTAAGCCTTGGAGTCGAGCCGGACACGAGGGTCCAGCAGCGTGTAGCAGACGTCGATCAGGAAGTTCAAAACGACGAATAGCAGGACCATCATCATCAGGTAGGCGACGATAACGGGACGATCGAGCAGGTTGATCGAGTCAATAATCAGCTTGCCCATGCCCGGCCAGGCAAAGATGCTCTCGGTCACGACGGAAAATGCGATTAGTGAGCCGAATTCCAGGCCGATGATGGTGACAACCGGGATCATCAGGTTCTTGAGCACATGCACAAAAATCACCCGCCGCTCGCGCAGTCCCTTTGCACGGGCAAATTTAACGTAATCTTGCGGCAGCACTTCCTGCACGCCGGCACGGGTCAACCGCAGGATCAGCGAAGTCTTGAAGAGTGCAAGGTTGAGCGCCGGCAGCATCAGATGCCAGAGGCCATTCTGGGTCAGGAACGACCATTGTACGCCCAGCAACTCGCGTGTCGGGCCTCGACCATTGGTCGGCAGCCAGCCGAGTTCGACCGAAAACACCATGATCAGCATCAGCCCGACCCAGAATGTCGGCAGCGAGAAGCCGAGGATCGAGCCGGTCATAATAACACGCGACGAGATCCGGTTGGGGTAGAGACCGGCATAGAGGCCGAGCGGCAAGCCGACGACAAGTGCCAGCCCGAGCGCTGTTACCGCCAGTTCCAAAGTTGCCGGCAGGCGTTCGAGGATCAGGCCGAGAGCCGGTCGCCCATAGACGAAGCTGTCGCCGAAGTTACCCTGAGCGAGGCCTTGCAGGAACAGAAAATATTGCTTCCATAGAGGCTGATCGAGCCCGTAGTGGGCAATGACCCTCGCCCGTTCAACCTGATTGGCATCAGGGTTGATAAGGATATCGACTGGGTTTCCAATGACGCTCACACCGACAAATACGATCACCGTCATCGCAAGGACGACGAAGAGCGCTTGGATCAGTCTTCTGATGATAGACGTAACCATGAAGCAGTTCCTTTATCAGTCGACGGACAGCGACAGTCCATCGCGCTGTGGATCGGCCGCGCCCCTCGACACACCGTCTTCGATCTTGATGGCATGGACAGCGGCAAAAGCATAAGTCTGCGGCGTTCGCGCCACGTCGTATCCCTCGCTGCGCAGTTCTTTCTCCACCGAACGACGAATGCGGTTAGAGATATCGATCTTGTTAGACACTCCGACAACGCGCGGAGCGGCGACCGCTTCAAGCACCGGCATGTCGAAATCGATCATGTTCATCAGTGACTGGGCAATTGCCGGGGCTATGTAGCTGCCACCCGGCGCACCGACGACGATGTACGGCTGCTCGTCCTTGAAGACAATTGTCGGTGCCGCGGAACTTGGCCGGCGCTTGCCGGGAGCAATCGAACCCGGCTTGCCTGGGAACGGATTGAACCGGCTCATGGTGCCGTTGTACATGAAGCCGAGACCGTCGGTGATAGCGCCGGACGGGCTGCCAAGCGTATGGGTCATCGCCACCGCATTGCCATGCTTGTCGATCACTGAGATATGCGTGGTGTCGCGCTGCGAGCGGTCCAGGCGAGAAACGGCGACACGTTCGCCGGCCTTGATCGAAGCCGCATGGGCGGCAGCATATTCTTTGGAAAGCAGCTTTTCGAACGGCACGTCGACATAGGTCGGGTCGCCCATATGCGCATCCTTGTCGATCGTCATGCGCTTCATCGCTTCGAACAGCGTGCGGACATGCTTCGTCCCCGAATGCTGCATGGCGCCAATGTCGAAATTCTCTAGGATGAGAAGGAGTTCGAGCATCGGAAACCCGGAGCCAGGTGGTGGCGAAGTTGCGATGCGATGTCCCCGATACTCGCCCCAGATCGGGGCCACCTTCGAAAGTTCGTATTTTGCCAGGTCATTCAGCCCAATGAGACCGCCGTTGGCAGCAAAGTCGGCAGCGATCTGCTGCGCGATCTCACCATGATAGAAAATGTCCGAACCACCACTTCTGGCAATACGCTCCAACGTGTCTGCCATGTCCCGGTTGACCAATGTCTCGCCCACATCGCGTAGCGAGCCGTCTTCCCGGAAATAGACATTACGCCCCGTTGCCGAGTATCGGAGCTTGTCCTGAGTATTAGCAAAGCCATCGTTGGACTGATCCTTCGACCAATACCAATGCATGTGACTGCGGATCATGAAGCCGTTGCGGGCGTAGTCGATAGCCGGCGCCATCAGGTCGGCCCAATCGAAGGTGCCGTAGTCGCGTAGCGCAGTTTCATAGCCCTTCAGCGAACCCGGCGTGCAAACGGCAAGGTAGCCGATGTCAGAGATGTTGCCGTCGAGGATATAGCCGAACCCATCTCGGCTCTCGCCCTTGACCCTTTCCACCCACATGTCAGGTGTCGCGGCCAGCGGTGCACGCGCATAGAACTCGAGGATATCGTGTACGCCCTTGCCGGGCATATAGACATGCATCGAGCCGAAACCACCGATACCCGACATCTGCGGATCGACGACGCCCTGCACGAATGCGCAGGCCAGCGCTGCATCGATGGCGTTGCCGCCGCGCTCGAGAACCGCAGCACCAGCCTCTACGGCCTCCGGTTGCGGCGCGACGATCGTTGCATTCTTCATTTCATGCGTCTTTCATTCAAAATCTTGGCAAGGAAGGCTTTGACGTGGCCGAGAACCTTGATGCGGTCGTGTGACACACCGGCGACCTTGTCGAAGGTTACATCGACGCCAGCCGCGCGGAACGAATCGGCAAGTGCTTCGAGGCGCGCAGGACGGTTTTCACCGGCGTCATTGGCGCCTTCCATGTAATATTTGCTGCCAGGCTTGTGGGTGATTTCCCAGGTTTCGAGATCGGCATCTCCAACCACCATATGCACGGGCACTCTGGATAGCGCTTCGGCGTCAAAAGCCTTGCCGAAACGAACCTCGAGGTCCCGCACGCCAACCCACCAGTCACGCTCGGGGTCGAGCAACGTCACCGAACCTGGTGCGCCGACGGATGCAGCCCAAAGCCGCTCGGGATGCAGGATCGCGAAACGATGCGCGAAGTGGCCGCCTCCTGAAAATCCAAAAATTGCGAACTTCGACCAGTCCTGATCGTATTTCGCAGCCATTTCCTCGACCATTGAAAGCACGATCCGGTCGTAGCGGATGTCGCCCTCTTCCATAAACTTGTAGCCGGATCGGGCACCGTCGCCCAGAACGTTCATCGGGAAGATCGGACAGAGGATGGCACAGTCGTTGTAAAGCCCGAACTCAGCAAAGCCGTCGCGGAAATCGATTGCCGAGGTGCGGCCTGTGCCATGCACGGCGACCAGCAGGTCGATCCTTCGCCCATCCGCCGCTGTCGGCGGGACATAAAGCAGCATATGAAGGCGGGGATCCGCTGTCGACGCGAAGATTGCCGTCTGACCGTAGTCGTAGATCTCCCGCGCACGGGCGGCAGCGCCGCTCGTTCCAAGTTCCTGCATCGTTATCTCCTGAAATTTGCTTGGCGGGTGGCCCGAGGGCCTACCCGCCGTTGCCGCGTTACTTCGCGGGCTTCACATAGTAGGCGAGCGTGTATTTGTCGCCGCGCGTTTCATAGGTCACCGACTTCTTCGCACCGAGAACGACATTCTCGTAATGCATCGGCAGCAGCCAGAGCTTGGAGAAGGCGAGCGTCGAAAGCTCCTCAAGCAGCGGCAGGCGGTCCGCTTCCTCAAGTGTCGAGGTTGCTTTGGCAAGGACTTCGTCGATTGCCGGATCCGAGATGCCACCGCCGTTGTAACGACCGGTACCTTTCTTCTCGTCACGAGTTGCTGTTAGCGCAACAGTCGGATTGGTAGTTTCACCGGTGTTGACTCCCCATGAGCCGAGGAACGTACTGTAGCTGCCCTTCGAATAGCTATCGGAATACATCGACCAGGGCAGTACCTCGACCTTGGACTTGATGCCGATGCGAGTAAACATCTGGCCAACGGCCTGCAGCACTTCGGTATCCTTGACGTAACGGCCAGCCGGACCATGCAAAGTCAGACCGAAGCCATCCGGATAACCGGCTTCTGCAAGCAGCGCTTTTGCAGCCGCCGGGTCATAGGTGACTGGCGCTACATCCTTTGAATGGCCGGCATAGCCTTCGGCGACATATTGGTCGGCGACGGTACCGTTCTTCTGCATGACACGGTCAACGATCGCCGGGCGGTTGATCGACATCAACATGGCGCGGCGGACGCGTTCGTCCTTCAGAGGGTTCTTTTGCAGGGGCGAGCCATCGGATGCCGTCACGAACGGTGAGACATCACGGCTGACATCCATGCCCATATAAACGAAGCGCGAGGAGCGGCCGTTGATGACCTGCAGCTTATCACTTGCTTCAACACGTGCCATCCCGTCGGCCGGAAGGGCTTCAACCACGTCGATCTCGTTCGACAGAAGCGAGGCGAGACGAGCACCATCGTCAGGCAGAAAACGAAGATTGACTTCAGACCAGTCCGACGCTCCGGCGTAATATGCATCGTTGCGCTTCAACTTCAGACTGCTGCCTGGCGCATAGGAGACGAAAGAGAAGGCACCGGTGCCGACCGCGCATTTACCGCCGTCAAAATCCTGGACAGGCGCCTGCGCACAGTCCGCGCTGATGATGCGGATGCGGCTAAGCGAGTTCAAGATAAGCGGATCAGGCACCTTGGTTTCGACCACGATCGTCAGACTGTCGGTCGAGGTGACATTGGCGATGTTGCGCGTATACGAAGCAAAGCCCTGGCTGGGCTTGTCGCGGGCGCGCAGCAGCGAGGCGACAACGTCAGCTGCATCGAATTTGCTACCGTCGTGGAAGGTCACGCCATCCCGCAGCTTGAATTCCCAATGCGTCGGATCAATCAGCTTCCATTCTGTCGCCAGTTCCGGCGCACTACCGGAAGTCCCTGTCAAGTTGACGAGACTATCCCAAATGTGGCGCGAAGTCGCACTGTTGGGAGCCGAGCTGTCTTCGTGCGGATCGAGTGTCGTCGGCGTTGTCGACATGCCGATCGTCAAGGGAGATTCCTGCGCAGCAGCGAGTGCTGGGATTGCGATTGAACCGAGCAGAGCAATCGCTGCACGTTTCCAATATGTAAGGGCCATGATCCCACTCCTTATGGCTTGATTAATGCTCGGTCTTAGCGCCGGCTTTTGAACGAGTTGTCTCCGTTTCCATCAATATTGGTAGGACCCTGTCATCAAGCTGTCAAACTTAATTCGCTCGTGTTACGGTGTACGTAATGCGAGACCGGTGCCTTTTGTTTGGGCAGATATAATTATTTTGGGTGAGAAAGGTCATTGGTCATGGAAGAAAAGAGCCAAATTGTCCAATCTGTCGACACAGCTATTTCAGTATTGATGGCAGTCGCGAAAACTCCAGACATTCGACTGTCGGAAATTTCTCGAAATATCGGTGAAACAAAGCCTCGAGTTCTACGAATGTTACGCACACTGGAACATCGAGGAATGGTTCGCAAGGCCCAAGACGGCGCCTACCGCCTTGGCACCGCAGTGATTGTTCTTGGAACTGCAGCCTCGACCCAGGTGGATTTGGTGAGAGTCGCCAATCCGATCCTCGAGCGGTTAGGTCAAAAGGTGAATGAAACGACGCAGCTCCGTATCATCGACAACGGCGAATCCCTATGCGTGGCAAAATTCGAGCCAACACGTGATCTACGCGTGCACTCGATGATAGGTAGGCGGCGCCCACTTCACGCGGGATCCTACAAGGTGCTGCTGGCCTTCCTGCCACCTCAGATTCAATCGCAAATGTTGCCTGAGGTGCTGGAAAAATTCACATCCCGCACCATCACGGATCGCGACAAGCTTGAAGCTGAGCTCAAGACAATCAAGCGACTTGGCCACTGCATCAGTCGCGGGGAAGTAAGTGATCAGCTGGTTTCCGTTTCGGTGCCAGTCTTAGCGTTTGACGGTTCGGTCATCGCCGCAGTCAACATCGCAGCCCCAGCTTTCCGTACACAGGAGAGCGACATGGAGCGATTTGCTGTGCTGTTGAAAGATGCCTCAAAGCAAATTTCTGCTGGCTTGGGGTGGTAAAGTCAATCTAGGACGCATCGGCGAAACGGTATTTGAACCGACGACCAGTTATCCCAGGCATCAGTTTCGAGGCCCGGCCAGATTGGAGAGTGCTTAGTCACTGCTTCGCGCAATGAAGTGTGAAGATCACGCCGCCGACGGCGCAACGCTTACCTTGCAATCATCGGGCCAACGAAAGGCAAAGAAGCCGTTTTCACGAACCCGCAATGCAGGTGATGGCGCCTGGACCATGCCCGACGTCAGGCATGGTAGCAAGTTCTCATTTCGATAAGACGGCTACGCCCTCCCTGACTTTGACACTGAGCGGCGCCTGACAATCGCGGCAATCAGCGGATAAGACCAGATGATCAACGTCGCTACACCAAGCGTCCCGGAAATCGGACGATTGAAGAAGTTGATGTAGTTGCCGTTTGCCTTGATGATCGAAGACATGAAATTCTGCTCGACTACCTGTCCAAGAACCAGACCGAGTATGAGCGGGGCTGCGGGATAGTTGTTAGCCTGCATCACCCACACGAGGATACCGATAGCCAGAACAATCCATAGCTCGAAGATGTTGTTACTGACAGCATAAGCACCATAGATGCACAGTAGCAGGATCAGGGGGTATAGAATTGCGTCGCGAACCGAAATTACGAACTTCCCAACATAGATCGACACGATGCCGAGCGGGATCAGGATCAGGTTGGCAAGCAGGAAGATTATGTAGATCGCGTTGACCATGTCGGCAGAGTTGACGAACACCAGCGGCCCTGGCTGAATTCCCTTAAGGATCAGCACACCGACGACGATGGCGGTGATGGAGTCACCGGGGATACCAAAGACAAGTGTCGGCACATATGCTCCGGCAATTGCAGCATTGTTGGCCGAGCCTGCGCCAGCAACCCCCTCAGGAGAACCTTTGCCGAAGAGCTCGGGATCTCGAGCGAACCGCTTCGATACGGCATACGTCACCCAAGCCGCGATATCGGCACCTGCACCCGGCAAGGCACCAATCAAGGTTCCCAGTACACCTCCCCTGACGATGTGTTTACGTTCCCGCCACAACAATGCATTAGACGGATAGAGCCGGCCGCTGATCTTGATCTGCGCTTTCAGTTGCTTGCCGTCGAAACTTTCGGACTTCCGGAAGATTTCCGCCAACGCGAACGCGCCAATCATGACGGCAATGAAGCCGATACCGCCTTGGAGGTTGATATTTCCAAATGTGTAGCGCTGAGTGCCGGTAACAAAGTCCAGTCCGACGACCGAAAAGAACAGACCCAGCATCAACGAGATCCAGCCCTTTGCCGCATCATCGCCGGCTACGAGCGTTGCACAGGAAAGCCCCAGAAGGGCCAGCCAGAAATACTCGTAGCTGGAAAAGTTCATAGCAAAATCGGCTAGCAAAGGTGCGCCGAACATCAGCACGATCGTGCCCATGATCCCACCTATCACCGAAGCCAGAACAGACATCCCAAGAGCTTCGTCCAAGCGCCCACGCTTTGTGAGCTCATGCATGTCATCGGTATAAGCTGCCGAGGCAGGAGTACCGGGAATGCGCAGGAAGGCGCCGGGAATGTCACCGGCAAACATAGCCATACCGGAGCACGTGATAATTGTCGCAAGTGCGGCAACCGGCGATAGCGTGAATGTGACTGGTACGAGAAGTGCGACAGCCATGGTAGCGCTCAGGCCGGGGATCATGCCAACGAAAAGGCCGAAGATCGCCGACACAACAATCGTGATCAGCACGTCGACCTGCATCACAAGTGCAAGGCCGTCAAGGAAAGCTGTCATCCTATGAAATCCTCTAGAATACCCGTGGGTAGAGGGATGCCGAGCAGGTGGCTAAATATGATAGATGCCGTAAACCCGGAGATAGCGCCGACGCCGATCGCAGTTAGAGGTCGTACGCCGTATATGAGACAGTGTGTCGTTACGATAAGAATAGCCATTGGAATGGAACCGACCAGCGGAGCAAGCAAACCGTAGGCAATGATGGCAACCGGTATAAACGCGATCAGCGCCATCTGTTGTGGTGAAGAAACCCATGCAGGCATCGCAACGTCCCCTGCGTTGCGCCAGCCGCGCAACGCGATCACGCCGCCCAAGACGGCCATGATGCTTCCGATGATCGTCGGAAGGAGTTTTGGGGAGGCCGCGCCTGCCGAAACGTGAAAGCCTTGTGCCAGCAATGCAATGGCCACGCCAAAGATTGCAAAGGCCAGGCCCGTCCAGAAGTCGGGCAGGCGCATTGTACTACTCCTTGCGCTGGGCGATGCCCAGATCGTTCATGATTGTACCAACCTGCGTGTATTGCTCGGTCAGAAACTGTCCGAAGCCAGCTGTATCAAGAACGCGGATGCCAAATCCCTTATCGTTC
The DNA here is from genome assembly GCF_977018685.1 of Velazquezella soli. Taxonomy (NCBI): domain Bacteria; kingdom Pseudomonadati; phylum Pseudomonadota; class Alphaproteobacteria; order Hyphomicrobiales; family Rhizobiaceae; genus Velazquezella; species Velazquezella soli. The sequence goes on along the minus strand of NZ_CDRNXF010000001.1, from coordinate 250,598 downwards.
ATGAACTTCACGAAGTCTTCGGAGCCGGCCACCTTGACGACAGCGTCGCTGAGTTTTTTCTGGACATCCACAGGAAGCTTCTGAGGTCCAACCACCCCGCGCCAGGTGCCACCGCTGAACGCTACGCCCGTTGCCTCTTCGGCAGTCGGTACATCCGGAAACGCTGCGATGCGCTTTTCGGCAAACACGGTCAGCGGCTTTGTCTTCCCCGCCTGCATCATCGCGATGCCTTCAGGTAGCGAAGACAAAACGACATTTGAGCCCCCTGCCGCCAGTTCCTGGAAACCGGGTGCAGCACCTTGCGACGGCACGAGCGTAACCGAAAGCGGATCGACCCCATTTGCTTTCAGGAAGCCGGCAAATGCCAGGTGGTAGGCTGCGCCTGTGCTCGTGCCGGTCACGGTGTAGGTACCGGTCGGCTTCGACTTGATATCCGCGAGAGCGGATTTGACATCCTTCCAGTCACCAGACGTCGATACGTGGAAGGCGCCAGAGTCAAAGTTCACAAGAGCGATTGGATTGAAATCTGTTGCCTTGTACTGGCTTTGGCCAGCCCAATAGAAGCTTGCGAGCTCAGCTGTCGCGAATCCCAACGTATAGCCGTCAGGTTTAGTCGACAGCATTTCCGAATGGCCGATGACGGAACCGCCGCCGGGCTTGTTGACGACGTTGACCGAAACACCGAGTTCCTTCTCCATACCGCCGGCCAGAAGGCGTGCGATCGCGTCCGTACCGCCGCCAGCGGCCCAAGGAACGATGAGCGTGATTGCTTTCTCTGGATATTCCGCAAGAACTGCGCCTGCGGATACGCCAAGGACGGCGGCCGATAGTATCAGTGATTTCATAAATGGCATTGGGTTCTCCTCCTCTTTGCCTTGGTCTATTCGATCAGCTTCGCGACCTTCATTTTCTCCGTCGTAAACTGGATCGTATCGAGCATTGCGCGCTCAGCGGCCGTGGGATCACGAAGTCGTATGGCTTCAAGAACCGCCAGGTGATTGCTAAGATTGGCGCGAAAATTTTCCATGTGGTTGGCGGTGACCCCGAACAGCACCCCGAGGATGCTATCAATCGCACTATCGAACGCCTGCAGGATCGGGTTGCCGGTTGCTTTCAGTATGGCGAGATGGAACTCACGGTCGGCGAGTACAGCTGCCTCCGCGTCGCCACGAAGGGCTGCGTCCTCCATTCGTGCGTAGGCAGTCTCGATGTCGATGATCTGCAACCGCGTCGCTCGTTTCGCCACAAGAGCGGCGGACGCCGGCTCGAAGACCCGCCGTGCCTCATCTATCGCTTCAAGAATGCCCGGTGTCATGACCTTGCTGCCCATCAACCAGCGAAGCACATCTCGGCTGAGCGTATTCCACTCTGAGCGATTGGTGACGGTTGTTCCGCGGCGAGGTGCGGTCGTGACCATGCCGAGACCGGCCAGTGTCGAGACCGCTTCGCGCACCGAAGACCGTCCCACGGAGTATAGCTCCATCAGTTCAGTCTCGGTCGGTATCGTCTGTCCGGTTGTGAGACGACCGGCAGCAATATCGGCGCCGAGCCGATCAAGAACATTATCCGAGCGACGTATCCGCGCGGTTACCGACATATCAGACGTATCCTCCCAATTATGAGATGATTTTTCACATTCATCTGATGATTGTCAACTTCATTCGTGTTAGCGTTCGCAATCGGAGGAAATGTGTGAGGGGAAAAACGGACGCCAATGTCTCTACTCTTTGTTCGTTTTCAGCTTTCATCAATTTTCGTTGGGGTCGCAATGAAGCAATTGACCCGACAACATCAAGGAGGAAATCATGGAAAATCTGACGCCGGAACAGATGGATGCGGAAACCATCCGCCGGATGCCGTATCAGAAACCGCAGCCTGAGGGCATGCTCCCTGACCTCGTCGTTCCGGACGCAATTCCTAAGGATGATCGTATTTGGGTGCCGCAGTCCGAAAATGTCTGGTTTCGCCCGCTCTGTCTGAACCGATCCGCCGGCTACTGGATGAACCTGCTTAAGGTTCGCAAATCCGGCGTGCTCAGCCGACATCGTCATCCAGGCCCGGTTCACGCCTTGGTACTAAAGGGAAGCTGGCGCTACCTCGAACATGACTGGGTCGCGACAGAAGGTTCGTATGCATTCGAACCCCCGGGCGAGATCCATACGCTGGTAGTCGACGAGGGCGTCGAGGAGATGATCACTTATTTCCAGGTAAACGGCTGCATGTATTACGTTGACCCGTGGGGTAACAACAACGGCTACGAGGACGTCTTCACCAAGATCGACATGTGCCGAGCACATTACGAGTCCGTCGGGCTAGGACGCGACTATGTTGAGCAGTTCATTCGCTGATCAGTCTTCTGGCCTGTCCATTCCTGGCCCAGCAAGGTCACGGATGGCAGGTGCTCTCATCGACGCATTCTGTTTTCATTGCACGAGAAATTACCATGACATTCCAAACGGATCTCTTCTCCGGAAAGGTCGCCCTCGTCACCGGCGCCACCACGGGCATTGGCGCAGCAATTGCCACCCATTTAGCCGAATTGGGGGCGACCGTGGTTGCCGCGGGGCTAGGCGCCAACAAGTTTGAGGGTCGGCCGGAGCTAAAACTGTCCGCACAGGAACTGGACGTGTGCGATCAAGCTGCCGTCACCTCTCTGGTTGAGGACCTCGATCGTATCGACATCGTCGTCAACTGCGCGGGCGTTATCCGACGCGCGGAAGAGCATCAGATTGACGTCTTCGAAAAGGTATTGTCGATCAACCTGACGGGAACGATGCGCGTCTGCTCGGCTGCGAGATCCAAACTTGCAGCTTCAGGCGGAAGCATCGTTAACACAGCATCGATGCTGTCCTTTTTCGGTGGCGGCCTGGTTCCTGCATATAGCGCCAGTAAAGGCGGAGTTGCGCAGCTGACAAAGTCTCTTGCAATTGCCTATGCAGCGGAAAAGATCCGAGTAAACGCGGTTGCTCCAGGCTGGATCGCAACTCCTTTGACCCAGGCACTGCAGGATGATGCCGCTCGCTCGAAACCCATTATCGACAGAACGCCCCTAGCAAGATGGGGCCGACCGGAGGATATCGCAGGCGCTGTTGCTTTCCTTTGCAGCCCCGCCGCATCCTTCGTTACCGGCGTGGTCTTGCCGATAGACGGAGGATATTTGATCAGCTGAGGTGAATGAACTTTCGTCAAGCAATGCGGGTCGCCGCATTCGCGTATCGTTTCTATTTATCTAGAAGCGCCGCGCCAAGCGGGCAGCTGTCTCCGGTGCGGACATGACAACTTTCAGCGACTGTTAGCGGCAGGAGGTCATTGACCGTGTTTTATGGGATCGGGCGGCGCTATCGTTTCCTCACGTAACGCTGTTGCGAACAGGCGGGGGGCCAACATCGTCAATGCTCATGCCGGTCACGTCGTCCTTTGGAAGACCTTGTGGAGTGCAAGGTTTCTGTCAGACAGTCCCTCGGCCACGCAGCATTTTACCGCGAGGTCGAGGCCGCACATCTAGGTCTGATTTTTGAATTCTAACCGTCAAGATCGGATCAACTGCGTTTGGTAACGCGGCGGGTCAACCCTTTCGAATCCTGCTTTGCGAACGTTCCATTCTTCTGTCGGGAGGAATAACGCATCCGGATCACGTAGATTGGACCTGATCGCTTCAAGATTGAGGTCCAACCCAAGCCCAGGCCGATCGGGAACGTCAACATATCCGTTGCTCAGATAGTCCGGTGCTAAACCTGTCACTAGTTCTTCCCAGAAAGGCACGTCCAGCCCGTGATGTTCAACAGCCATCAGGCTATTGATCGAAGCGCCGCAATGGACGTTCGCCATGAAACCAATTGGAGAGCAACAGGAATGGAGCGCAGTCGGCAGGCCATAACGCGCGCCGTAGTCCGCGATACGCTTTGTCTCAAGCATACCGCCGGATGTAAGCAGGTCCGGGTGGAGAATGTCGAAAGCCTGGGTCTCGACGGCCTCCCGGAAACCGTCCACCAAATAAAGATCCTCGCCACCTGCAACGGGTGTCAGGAGCGCATCTGCTACTTTTTTGTGCCCCTTGATATCATGCCAGATGACCGGGTCTTCGATCCAGGCGAGATTAAATGGTTCCAGCGCTTGTCCGATGCGTATCGCCTCGTCGGCGGTCACATAACCCTCGCCGAAATGATCGACGCAGAGTGAAATCTCTGGACCAACTTCAGCACGGACTGCACGGACGATCTCGACCGCCGTCTCGATACCCTTTTCCGATATCTTGGCGCCACGCCCCGAGCCTGCAACCCTCGTGCTTCTGCCGAGGTCGTATTCATTTCTCGTTGCGGACCCTACCAGCGCACCCTCGGTTGTCTCGAACAATTTCGGCGGCAGGTCGAACTTGATAAACGTCAGCCCCATGTCTGCCCTGGCCCGCACTGCCTTGGCGTAAGCTTCGGGAGTAAGGTTTTCAGGCGCCGGCGTATCGCCGTAGATGCGGACGCCGTCACGGTATTTGCCGCCAAAGAACTGGTAGCATGGCACGCCATAGATCTTGCCGACAAGATCCCACAGGGCGATCTCGATGCCCGAAATACCTCCCCCCTCGCGTCCATCTCCGCCGTAAAGACGCAGCGCGTTGAAGATCATGTCAACGTTGCAGGGGTTCTGCCCAACGAGAAAGTTCTTGAGACGAAGCGCACTCTCCGGATGACCGCCGTCGCGGACCTCCCCTAGCCCGTAGATGCCCTGATTGGTGTCGATCTTGATGATTGGATAATAGCAGATCCCCGTCACGACAGCGATGCGCATGTCGGTTATCCGAATTTCCGACGGCCTGGAATGTGTCCGCACTGCATTTTCCACAGCGTCCAGTGCCATAGCCGGATTGATGGCCTTGTTCACGTTTATTCTCCTCTTGTCGCAGGCCAGTCTTGGGATCTCGGCCTCTGAATGGATGTCCCAGCCCCGTTGTTTAAGCGGCGTTAAGACGTGCGCCGGACTGTGTGTCGAAGACGTGAACCAGTTCCGGCGCAACCGAAGCCTCAAAAACCTCGCCAGCCGCCACCTGGCGCTCTCCGTCGATGACCGCAACGATGTCGCTCCCGCCGAGATCGAAGGTAATGTGAGTAAGAGCGCCGGTCGGTTCGACGAAGCGAGCAGGACCGGAAAGCTGGTTGCCGCTACCATGCGCGATCAAATGCTCCGGGCGGACCCCGAGCGTCACGGGCCTGCCTTCGTCCAAACGCATGCCATCGACACGGATAGCTGCTCCACTCGCCAGCTTTGCGATTGGACCGCGATCATCGCTACCGCCTACAGCTTCCAGGAAATTCATGGCCGGAGTGCCGATAAAGCCCGCCACGAAAAGATTGGCTGGCTTGCGATAGAGTTCCAACGGATGTCCCTGCTGCTCGATACGCCCACCATGCATGACAACGATGTGATCCGCGAGCGTCATGGCTTCGATCTGATCATGGGTTACGTAGATCGATGTGGTCTTGACCTTCTGATGTAGCGCTTTGATTTCGGAGCGCATCTGCACGCGCAACTTGGCATCCAGATTGGAAAGTGGTTCATCGAACAGAAAGACCTGCGGGTTGCGAACCACTGCGCGGCCCATGGCAACGCGCTGGCGCTGACCACCTGAGAGCTGCGAAGGACGACGTTCGAGGAGCGGTGTCAGGCCTAACATCCGGGCCGCTTCGCTGACGCGCGCTTCTATTTCCGCTGGCGACTTTTTCGCGAGCTTCAAATTGAAGCCCATGTTTTCGGCCACCGTCATATGCGGATAGAGTGCATAATTCTGGAAGACCATCGCGATATTGCGTTCACGTGGCGTTAGATCGTTGACAACTTTGCTGCCGATCCTGATCTCACCGCCAGACGTCTCCTCCAGCCCGGCAATCATCCGCAACAGCGTCGATTTTCCACAGCCGGACGGCCCAACCAGTGCGACGAACGAGCCGTCCTCTATTTTCAAGTCCAGGCTGTGAATGACATTCACTGCACCAAAAGTTTTTTTAACGCCGGTCATTTGAACGGAAGCCATAGATACTCCTCATTTATCGAGTGTGCCGGACGGTCACCCGCCCGGCAGTTGGCGTCAGCCAGCGCGGCGCATGGTGCGTTCCCAGCCGGAAGCAACCTCGTCCATGGCTTCCTTTGGTGACGCAGTTCCAAGCAAGGTCTTGGAGAGCCCGGCGCGTAGTTGGGCCTCGACGGCTCCCCAGTAGGCATCGCGTGGATTAGCAATCGCAGTCTTGAGCTGCTGTGCCATGACTTCGGTAAAACCGTAGGTCTTGATGACTTCCGGATCGGTCAATACCGAGAGGCGCGCAGAAGCATTGCCCTTCTCCATGGATCGTTTTGACCACTCACGGCTGGTAATGAACTGGACGAACTCGAAAGCCCATCCGGTATTCGCGCCCTTAGACGGCACGGCAAAGCTCCAGCCCCCGAGAGACGAACGGCTGTCGGCGGCGCTTTCCAGACCAGGCACCAGCGCCCAATCCCACTTACCCTTGGTCCGTGATTTGTCTGATCGGTTGATCGGCGTTGCAGACGCATTGAGGGTAATCGCCATGGCATAGCGGTCGTTTTGAGCATTAGCGATGATTTCGTCCCATTCCCAAGTCAGGGCATCCGGCGGTACGACTTTATCTTTGTTGAGTAGCCCGGCGTAGAACTCGAGCCCCTTCAGGGACTTCTCGTTATTGATCCAGATCTCCTTGGACTTGCTGTCGTAGAACCCACCCCCGGACGAAAGGAGATAGGGGCCGAAATGGTCAACGATCGCCCCGCCTTGGCGGGCACAGTAGCCAACGCCGTAGCGGTTTGGTTTGCCTGCTTCCGTGAGCTTCTTGGCGGCATCAAGATATTCGGCGAATGTGGCCGGGGGTGCTTTTATTCCTGCTGCTTCTAGCAGTTCGGGCTGGTAGTGCAGGATGTAAGTGGTGCTGCGATAAGGCACGCCACGCTGCACGCCGTCGATGCTGGCGAGATCAAGCGCGGCCTGTGAGAACTCATCCATGCCGAAATCAGCCGCATACTTTCCGCCTGCTTTCCCCATGAGCTCGGTGACGTCAGCCATGTAAGGATGCATCCAGCCGATCATCGATGCGCCCATCTGCATCACATCGAAGCTTGTCGTGCTTCCGCTAGTAAGCTCGGCCCGAGCGCGTGTGATAAGAGGTTCGTTAGGCAACTGGATGTATTCGACCTCGATGCCGGTTTCTTTTGTAAACGCGGGAATGGCATCATCGATGATCGTGCCCTTCCACGGCGCGCTATCGCCAAGAACTGTCAGCTTGGCGGGCTTGCTCTGAGCGAGAGCCGGCGTAAAAAGCGTTGAACTTATCAATCCAGCGCCGGCGACCGTGGCAGCCGATCCGATCAGCATACCTCTGCGGGTGACCGACGGTCCGCTGAGTATTCCTTTGTTCTTTTCCATTGGTGTTCTCCTCCACCGTTGATTTATTCGCGCTTACTTCACCGTACCAGACGACAAGCCCTGCACCAGATGCTTCTGGACAATCATCGAGAAGATGATGACGGGGATGACCACGAGCACGCCAGAAGCAGTGATCGCTCCCCAGTTGGTACCGGTCTCCCCACCGGCATAGCTCGCGAGCAGGACCGGGGAGGTCCGCGTCGCGTTGTTCGTCAAGATGGCTGCAAAGATGAAGTCGTTCCAGGCAAGCAGCAGCGAAAGGATCGCAGCCGTTACAATGCCGGGACGTGCCAGCGGCAGAACAATCTTGCGGAAGGCGAGCATGCGTGAGGCCCCATCGATGTATGCGGCCTCCTCCAGTTCCTTCGGCAGATTGGCAAAATAATCTTTCATGATCCAAACGATCAGCGGCAGGCTGAATGTCGTGTATGCGATAATGATCGAGAACAGAGTGTTGGAAAGACCAACTGCCTTGAACAAGACGAAGAGCGGCAGAAGGATCGCGACTGGTGGCAGCATTCGCATGATCAGCAGCGTTATCATTGCGATATTCTGCCCCGGAAAACGAAACCGCGCGAATGTGTAGGATGCCGGAATCCCGATCAGCAGCGACAATGTTACCGATGCTGTGGTGACCATCAGTGAGTTTCCGAACGACGCCAGAAAATCCGACTGCGTCAGCACTTGCCTGTAGTTCTCGAACGTCGGAACCCACAGGAGGACTGGCGGATTTGTGAATATCTGTTCACGGCTCTTAAGCGAAATGCCGACAATCCACAAAAGCGGGAACAGGAAGACAATTAGCAAGCCTACGAGTCCGGTATAGGTCAGCGTCGTATGAAGAAGCTTGCGGCGCTTGCCGCGAGACAGGCCGGGCATCACTGGATCTCCTTGGGCTTAGTGGCCAATATGAAGAGCACGCAAAACACCATGACAATCGCCAGCATGATCCATGAGGCAGCTGCCGCGAGGGTGAGGTCGAACGACAGGAACGACGCCTCGAACGTGTAGACCGAGAGAAGCTTGGTCGAGTTCGCGGGTCCGCCGCCGGTCATGACCCAGATATTTTCGAATGAACGGAACTCAAAGATGGTTCGCAGCAGCACCGCCACGACGATATAGGGCATGAGCAATGGCAGCGTCACATGACGAAATGTCTGCCACGAGTTCGCACCATCGACTGCCGCCGCTTCTACCGGTTCGCTTGGTAATGATTGCAGCCCGGCCAGAAGAAGAATGGCCACGAAAGGTGTGTTTTGCCAGACATTTACGATGCCGACCGCGACCAGTGCCAGATCAGGATCGCCCAGCCAGACTGTGTTCGTGCCAAGCATGGCATTCACCAGGCCGTAGGTCGGATCAAGCAATAATTTCCATGTCAGGGCGGCGACGATGGGCGTGATCATCATGGGGATGATCAAGGCAGTGCGGAAGATGCGCACAAAAGGTACGCGACTGTTGAGAAGAAGCGCAACTCCAAGTCCAAGCAACAGCTCAACGGTAACCGTCGATACCGTATACCCCATGGTCAGGTATAGACTGGACACAAACAACGGATCGGTAAACAGGTCCTGGTAGTTCGCGAAGCCGACAAATTTGCCAGCCAAAAGGCCGCTGTCGATCTTCCAGCCCTGGAAACTTAGAAGCAGCGAGAACGCCAGTGGTATCCCAAACACAAGAACGCTCGCGACGACGGTCGGTACTACGGTCAGCGGCACGAATATCCGGTCCTGCAACCTAACCCACGCGTTGCGACGTTCTGTCTGGGCATCGTCCTCGATGATGTCGGCGTAGTTACCCGCCGGCTCGAATTGCTGAGCCACCATTTATTCCTCCTCCTCCAGCAAGCCCCTCCAGGCTTGCACCGCCTCACGCTACCTAACGTTAAGCAACTTCATTCAAACCATTTACCTAACAAAATGCAAGACATTATTTCTCCGAGCATATTCTAGAGGCAAAACTGTATGCACAGACACACGCTCGTTACTGCCGAGAGTGCTCGGCGTCGTCGTGACAGAATTTGTTAGGTTGTTAGGTATTTCGCGTGACAGCTCTCGTCAGAAGCACGAGCGCGAACATGCCTGGATCATCCAGTCCGACGCTTTTCTCCGGGAAAAATTTCGCGCGCCCTATTCGGCATGGTTTTTCCTTGAACTCGGCAAGTGCCTCATCGACGGCCCGAGTGGCTGCCGATGCCACGCTTCCGGCATCAGCCTGTCCCGCTATTGCTTCGGCGATCGCATCAAGTCCATCCAGAACCGTTTTATCGCCGAGCTTCGCGCCGCCTCTCGCCATCATTCCATCGCGCGCGGTGGCTATCAGTCCGGCCAGATCGCCCCACGATACCGAAGTCTGGCCTTTGGTGTCTTTGGACAATGACAGCAAAGCGCTTGCGAAAAGCGTTCCTAGACTGGACCCGGTTGACGACATCGCCGCCCGTGCCATCCTGCCGAAAGCGTCGCTGACCGATGTTGCCGCCCCAGGATCGCTGGCCGCCATTGCCCCGATCGCGCGTACCAGCATGGAGCCGGTGTCTCCGTCGCCGAGCTTTGCATCCGCCTCGTTCAGCGTCTGTTCAAGGCTTGCAATCGCAACCGCTGCGCGGCGCACGCCGCTATCAATCTGGGCTACGGTGATTTCCATCAACCAACCCTCCAGAACGGGCACTCAGCCGGGGCCTGCAGGAGAGCCTTCAGCTCTTCATCGAGATGGAACAGGCTAACGGACACTCCCTGCATTTCCATCGATGTCACGTAATTACCAATCAACGGCTGGACGACGGAAAGCCCGGATTGATCGAGACGCGTTTTGACACGCCTGTACACGATGAACAGCTCATCCAGCGGAGTGGCGCCGAGACCGTTCACAAGTACCGACACCTCGCTTTGCTGCGATACCGGAGGCAAATCCGCCAGCAAACGCTCGACCATTTCGTCGGCGATGATGTCGGCCGTCCGCAGCGTGTCGCGCCAGATACCAGGCTCGCCATGGATGCCGATACCCATCTCGATTTGGTCTTCTCCCAAATCAAAACTCGGCTTAGCGGAGGATGGAAGGCGACAGGCGGCGAGTCCCACCCCGATCGTTCTCGTTGCGGCTACAGCTTTCGCCGCAATACGGGTCACCTCCTCCAGATCCGCTCCGGTATCCGCGCATGCGCCAGCAGCTTTATATGCATAGATAAGGCCAGCTACCCCGCGTCGACGTCCAATGTCGTCAGCGCTACCGCTGGCAATGTCGTCTGTGCCGAGTACGGTCGTACAACGAATGCCCTCATCCTCGAGCACTTCGCCCGCCATGTCGAAATTCATCCGATCACCGCCATAGTTACCGTAGAGCCTGAGCACGCCTCGGCCACCGTCGGCGAACCGGATCGCATCGATGCAGCTGTCGATATTGGGTCCTTCAAAAACGTTGCCGATCGAGCAGGTATCTATCAGGCCCTTGCCGACGTATCCCGTGAACAGTGGCAGATGACCGAAGCCCCCGCCGGAGGCGATCCCGACCTTTCCGTGGCGTGCGCCATCTGAACGACGGATGACGCGGCCATTCGCGCCGTCTCGAACAAGCGACGGGAAAGCGAGGGTTAGGCCGTCGAGAGCTTCGTCTACATAGTCGTTCGGATCGTTGATCAGTTTCTTCATGAAACAGAACTTTCAGTCGAGATTGGCATAAAAGCTGAAGGCATTGTCATGGAACAGCATCCGTCGCTCGGCCTCGCTCATCGGCATGAGGATGGCTCGTTTCGGGTCGTCATAGTCCCAGTGTGGATAGTCAGTTGCAAACATCATCCGGTCGAAGCCGATTAAGTCGAAGAGAAGACGGAGATCTTCGCGATGCTCCGGCTCTTCAGCTGGCTGGGTCGTGAACCACACGTTCTGTTTGAGATATTCTGACGGTGGACGTTTGCAGAGTGGGGTTTCATTGCGCATCTTGCGCCAGTGATTATCTAACCGCCAACCCAGTGATGGTACCCAGGCGAACCCGGCCTCAATCATCACAACGCGGACTTTGGGATAAACTTCGAAGACCCCTTCGAGGATCATGCTGGTAACCTGCGCATGAGCGCTGTGCGTCAAAACCTGATGATCCTCGATATAATAATCCGGCCAGCCGCTTGGTGAAGGCGCGTAGGGTGAAGGGCCGCCAACATGAAAGCCGATTGGAATGTCGTTGCGTTGCGCCGCCTCGAAAATCGGCCAATAGCGTTTGCGACCGATTGGTTCGACCGAACGGGATCCGAGCTGGATCTGGGCGAAATTTCGGTTTTGAGCACGTCTGTCGATTTCGGCGACGGCGAGCTCGGCATCCTCCGCACAAATATGGATGGACGCTTTAAGGCGTTTCTCCCTAGAGGTGAATTCATCTATCTGCCAGTCGTTGGTAGCAGTACACAGGGCTGCAGAGAGATCAGTGTTGCGGGTGTTGTTGGCGCCGACGATCGGCTGAAGGATACCGAACCTGATGTCATGAGCGTCCAGATGCTGGGTTTGCATGAATTCAAGATCGGAGCCCGGCGGACTACCGTTGGGCGGCCAGGCGTCACGTCTCGCAGTCTCCGGCGTAAATCGAGGATAGGGTCCACCCCGTGTTGCGTAGACGCTATGCGCCAGGCCTCCGTAAGTATCTAGGTGGTCGCGCCAGCGTTGCTCGATATAGGGATAAAGCGCCTTCTTGTGCTTAAGCGCCGGGTGGATATCGCAGTCGATGAACCGAAAATTCGTCTGTAGCTCACCTGTGTGCTCAATGATCTGCTCAAGGGCGTTCACTGGATCGTCTCCTGCAAGCGAGGATAGGTTGCAAGCGGATTGTCCCGGGCCATTTTTTCAATGAGGCGGCTCGGAATGCCATCTGGCAGGACGCGATCACCATCAAACTGCCAGTGGGGATAATCGGACGCAAACAAGAGCATGTCGTCGGAGCCGATCTGGTTGATAACCCTTTCGAGCACGGCAGGGTCGGCGGGTCCATCCATGGGCTGGGCGGTGAGCCGGACATGCCGACGGACGATATCTATTGGCGACTCGTTGACCCACGGAACCTCTGGCCTGACGGCGCGCCACGTCTTGCGAGAACGCCACAGAAACCCCGGTAACCACGTCACGCCGCTCTCAATCAGGACCACTTTCAAATCGGGGAACTTGACGAAGACACCCTGCGAAATCAGACTTAGAAGCTGGCTTTCGAACGCGTGATTATTGCCGACGTAATCCTGCAGGAAATGGCTCGGCCATCCGTTGGTTGTTGGCGCATAACGGTAAAGACTGCCCGCATGAAGGCCGATGGGGAGACTGTGCCGGACTGCCGCCTCAAAAATAGGCCAGTAGTGTTCCTTGCCCAACATCATATCGAGGGCCACCGGCATTAGAATCTGAACGAAACGGCGATCCCCGGCAATCCGCTCGATTTCCTCTACCGCAAGACGGGGGTTCTGGGTCGGCACTACGATCGAGGCACGCAGTCTGGGGTCGCGCGCCAGCCATTCGGCCTTCACCCAGTCGTTAACCGCAGCGCATATGGCAGCAGCCATAGTCTCGCTGATCGAAAAAGACCCTCCATAGAGCACGTTGCAAATCGCGAACCGTGATCCAAAGCCATCCAAAGCATGCTTCTGGAGGAGATCGAAATTACTGCCTGCAATGGCATCGCCGTCGCGCCAGTCAGGCCGGCAGCTGATGGGCGAATTCGGCAGATAACTGGCTGGTTGGAAACCATCTTGTCCACGGGCAATGAAAGCCTCTCGCCAGTAGTCACTCATATACGGAAGCAGCACCTTAATGGTGGGCACGCCAGGATGAATATCACAATCGATCGCGTCGGTTATGGACAAGACGGAACTCCTCATTCCCAAGCTTAGTTCGCGCGGTCATAGTTCCACGACGATATATTGGTCTTCGACGGAAACCCCGAATGTTTCGGCGACGTACGGCCCGGCGATGAGCGTATCTCCAAGCTCGACACTGAGGTCGTATGGCCTGGTTCGAAACTTCCGAGGGTCACACCATGACTGCCCGGTTCGCAGATCAAACTCCCAGCTATGCCAAGGGCAGCGGACGAATTCACCTGGGCGTGAATGGCAATATTCTCCCGGTTTGACCGATGTCGTTAAGCCGACTGTTGCGCCAGCCGCAAGGCTCCCGCCCTGATGCGGGCACGCGTCCGAAATGCCGAACAGCTCACCGGCAACATTAAACACTGCGATCGCGCGTCCTTTTACATTGACGAGCTTCTGCGATCCCGGAGGGATTTCCGCCAAGGTGGCGATAACATGCTTTGCCATGATTTCGTCCAAGTGCTGCCACCGGATTCTCCTCCTCGGTCCAGCACGCTTCTCCTCTATGAAGGCAATGAGAAGCTAACAACAAAAAACAACAAGCGCAATCTTGTTTTGCAAATATGCCCCTGACTTGACGCTAGACATTGGCTACGGCAAAACAGATCAAATAGGAACAGAAGTCACCATGGTTTCCAGCCGCGTTACGATACAGGATCTAGCCGACAATCTCGGGCTTTCAAAATTCTCGGTTTCAAGGGCTCTTTCCGGCAAGCCGGGCGTTGGGGAAGCAACCCGGAACCGCGTCGTTCGTGCCGCGCATTCAATGGGTTATCGCGTCGGTTTGGAACTGCCTTACACCGCGGGGCACATACTCTTCATCCGTCAGGAAATTGATCCCGTCAGTAGCGAGCTGTGGCTTAACATCATGCATGGCGCGGAACGCGAAGGCGAAAGGCTAGGGTTTTCCATCCTCCCTCGCCAAGCGCGCCACTTGAATGACACAACGGCGCTGGAACCTTCAGTCGTAGGGATAATACTGGCCGTGCCTCGTCCTGTAGAATGGTCGTCTCTTGCTGCCAAAACTGGCCTACCGGTTGTTTGTGCAAGCTATGTGAGCCCTATGGAGCAAATCGACCAAGTCGTTGGCGCCGATTGGGAAGCGGGTTTCGGAGTAGCACAATTGCTACTGAAACTCGGTCACCGGAGCATGGCTTTCGTTCACGGCAGCGCAACGCCGATGGGACGTGTGGAGCGTTTCCGGGGTTTCCGCGACGGAGCTTCTACACGCGATGACACGCAGATCGACGACATCGTCTTTGACGAGTCTGAGGGATTTCGCAGTGCGCTGCTTCGCTATCTTCAGTCGGGTCGAAAGCCGACGGCCCTTTTCTGTGCTCACGATGGTATTGCGATCTCCGTCATCTCGGAGCTCCTTCGATTGGGCGTGCGTGTTCCAGAAGATGTATCTGTAGTGGGTTTTAATGATTTTGCTTCTGCTATGCATGTGTCGCCGCGCCTGACGACAGTTCGTACACCACAGGTCGAAATGGGAGCGGCCATGATCCGATGCATAGCGGAGCGTTTGGCAAGCGCAGAGGCCCGAAACCGGCCACCGATGCGGCTAGCGCTCGTCGCTGATTTGATTGAACGGGAATCAACTTTGAAGGCGAGCAAGTCCGACTGGTCATCGCGCGTGTTGTCTGCAACGAGCTAGCAGTATCAAAATGCCAAACAAACATTCAACGACCTAACAAGTCGCGCAGATACCGCAACTTGATTGCGGTATTAGTTGACTGAAATCTCATGGAATGCGTATGTTGTCTATCGGGTGAGGGGGAGGAAGCCTTATCCGATCATATGACTGAGCGCAGCGCGCGCTCCAGTCTGGAGGATAACGAAGTGATAAAAGGATATCACGCGACGAGACCCGCGGTGCCATCGGCCGCCCCGATCTCGCAGCCTTCTAGTTTAGCTGAGAGTCCACTGCTCTGCGTTCGTCAACGCCCGAGACGGGGGTCGAATGTCGTCGGGGTTTCGTCACCTAGAAAGACTCACAACGGAGAACCAGGTGGGGACGGAGACGATTATTCAAGCCAGCTTTACCTGAAGGCAATTGTTGGTGGGAATAGCGTTGGGCTTGCAATCGGACGGTACAATACGGGAGAGCGGTTATGAGCGCGCTCCCCTGTGATACGGATGCATCACCGCAACAAGCTTTGCCCCCCATCTATCCAGATCGGCGAGCCGGTAATATGGCGGGACTTTTCGGACGCAAGGAAGGTTACGATCTCGGCCACATCTTCGCTCGTGCCAGCCTTACCTCCAGTGATCGGAATATCTCCTTCGGGCCAGATAACCGGAATCCGCGCAGCATCCTGGTTGCGTTTGATGGTGCTGTCCGGAATGTTTGTCTCGATCAGGCCGGGGCAGACCGCGTTGATGCGGATGCGAGATTTTCCGAGTTCGAGCGCGAGCTGCTGCACCATAGCAAGCTGAGCGGCCTTAGTTGCGGAATACGCCGTCGCACCTGCTGTCGTGAAAGTTCGTGTTCCGTTAATCGAAGAAACCACTACGATCGATCCGCCTCCGGCAGCCTTCATAAGTGGGACCGCATAGTGGATGCTGAGATACGTGCCTCGCAGGTTAACAGCAATCGTCTTGTCCCATTCGTCCGGCTGCAGATCGTCGATGGGCGCCCAGACGCCATTTATGCCGGCATTGGCGATCAAAATATCGAGCTTACCCCAATGCGATATCACAGCACCGACAGCGGACTCCATGTCGGCTTCAAGACTAACATCCGCTACAAGGGAAATAGCCTCGCCGCCAGCTGCTTCAATTTCCTGCGCTGTCTTCGAGATCTCGCTCGGAGTTCTGCTGAGAACCGCAACTCTCGCGCCGCGTGCTGCCAACATCAACGCCGACGCTTTTCCTATACCGGAGCCGGCTCCTGTAATCAGCGCAACCTTGTTTTTCAAATCCATCACACATCCTCCATATGGACCTAGCGGAGAACTGTTTCTAGCGCCCCGCAACTCGAATGAGTTTACATGAAGGGCGCGTTGTTTCCAGGCTAAGTTTCTGTTTTGGAACGCTTATCTCTACGCAGCAGGTACTCGAACGAGACTGCCCAGACAAAAAAAGGACCTATAATATGGAATACACAAAACTCGGCCGATCAGGCCTTGAAGTCTCGCGTATCTGCATGGGATGCATGACCTTTGGCGAGCCCGACCGGGGTAATCCCAAATGGACACTGGTCGAGGAAGACAGCAGACCGTTGATCAAGAAAGCTATCGAACTTGGGATCAATTTTTTCGATACCGCGAACATCTACTCAAATGGTTCAAGCGAAGAGATCGTAGGCCGAGCGATCAAAGATTTCGGTAAGCGCGACGAAATCGTACTTGCGACCAAGATAAATTCCCCGCTTCGTGACGGCCCTAATGCAAAGGGATTGTCGCGCAAAGCGATCATGCAGGAGATCGATCACAGCCTGCGCAGGCTGGGTACCGACTATGTCGATCTCTATCAAATCCATCGCTGGGATCCCGTGACACCGATAGAAGAAACCCTTGAGGCTTTGACTGACCTCATCAAAGTCGGGAAGGTCCGATATATTGGTGCATCTTCCATGCACGCATGGAAATTCGCAAAATCTCTTTACCTCTCAGACCGCAAGAACTGGGCGCGTTTCATTTCCATGCAGAACCATTACAACTTGCTCAACCGTGAAGAAGAACGCGAAATGGTTCCGCTGTGTGCTGCTGAAGGCGTTGGACTTATCCCTTGGAGCCCGCTAGCGCGTGGTCTTCTGGCTCGGGAGGAGAGCCATGAATCCCTCCGCAAAGGCACCGATCTCCTGCGACCGGTTCTCTACGGTAATACCGAGGAAGCAGACGGCCGCGTCATCAGTGCGGTGGCCAATGTTGCAAAGCGCCATGGTGTGCCGCGAGCCAGAATTGCCATTGCCTGGCTCCTTTCCAACCCTGCTGTAGCCGCACCAATTGTAGGGGTAAGCCGAGAGAGCCAGATCGTGGATGCTGCAGAGGCTGTCTCGATCCGCCTAAGCCCTGAAGATATCAAGGAGCTGACGGAACACTACGTTCCGCATCAGATCATGGGCTTTGAATAGCAAGTGTTTGCACCCCTCCCTGGTTGGGAGGGGTGTAGCTTAGTTAGATAAGGCCAATTGAACGCGACACGCCGGCCGGTCTATTCTTCAAACACCGGCTCGCGAACCCCCGCCACTGGCGCGCGCATTGCAAATACGCTCCCGGACGTCGGATACTGAAGCATCTCTTCCGCTGACCTGCGGCTTCCAGCACTTGTGACAAACAGAGTGCGCATGTCGGCGCCCCCGAATGCCGGCATTGTAGGGCATTTTACCGGGACCGGATATTCCGCTAGCAGATCGCCGGTAGGCGAAAACCGCTTCACTACCCCAGCACCAAAGATCGCGAGCCAGTAACAACCCTCCACATCAACTGTTGCGCCATCTGGCCGCGCTGCAGGATCATCAGGTATTTCAACCAACACCCGGCCTGCGGAAATGGTACCTGTTACAGTGTCGAAATCATGAGCAGTCACCTTTGAGGCCGGCGAGTCGACATGATAGAGGATTGTGCCGTCGGGAGAGAAACCCAGGCCGTTGGAAGTCCCAAGCCCAGCTATCAGAGGTGCAAGGCCGTTGCGGTCATAGCGATACATATTCGCTTTGTTCTGATGGCTTTCGTCAACCGTGCCTACATAAAATCGCCCATCAGGTCCTACACGCCCATCATTGAAGCGGCTGTGTTCGACGCCTTCAGGGTTATCGGCCAGCTTACGTATGACTTGACCGTGAGCGTCCAGCCGCCAAATACCTGACCGCAGACCAGCAATGAACCCGCCGTCCGAAACAAGACCGATACAGCCAATTTCCTCAGGCTGTACGAACTGCGTTAGTTCGCCTGTCGCTGGATTGAAACGGTTAATCGACGGGCCCCGGATATCTACGAAATAAAGCACCTGCTCAGCTTCACTCCAGACAGGGCTTTCACCAAGTTGAGAGCGGCTGTCGCAGACGAGGCTGAACACGCCTTCCTCCACTTTGTTTTTTTCCATTGACCGAGCCTTATTTCGCAGGGGTCTTTGCACGGACCCATGCTTCGTACTCGGGTCGTGCATCGTCATGTAGCGGGTAGTAGAGTTTCAACTCGCCGCCGGCGAGGAGGCGCTCTTTGGAAAACTCCTCCCAATCATGGTGGTTAGATGCCCTCCTGATGAGTTCCTCGGCATGGGCAACTGGAACGACGACCGCACCATCGTCATCGGCGATGATGATATCCCCTGGCATTACGAACGTTCCACCACAAGCAATCGGTACATTGACGCCCCAAGGCATGAGGTCGGTTTGCGTATGGAAGTTGGGAGTGAGGCCGCGGATCCACAAACCGAGATCGAGATGCTTAGCATTTGGATAATCCCTGAGACATCCGTCGATCACCACGCCTGCGCCGCCTTTCCCGAGAAAATAGGTTAGCATCATCTCCCCGAAGATCCCGCTTTTCATGTCGCCGCGCGCATCAACGACGACCACGTCACCTGGCTGGGTGTGGTAAAGCACGTGGCGATGAACTTGCTTCTCCGGTTGCGCGTATTCGTCCGCATCCTGAAGATCTTCGCGCTTCGGCACGAACTGAAGCGTCAGTGCCGGGCCGCACATCACCACCCCCTCCCTTCGTGAAACCGGACCGCAGATATGAGTATTTCGGATGCCCATCTTGCTGAGTTGGCTAGATGAGGTTGCTGCGCCGATATTCCTGATTGCCTCGATCCACTCCCGAGGAGGGCGCTTGATATCTTGTGTCTGGATCATGCTGGGTCCTGTTTCGCTTTAGGGCTTCAGGTGCAACTCACCAAGCCCACGTTAGTCTAGTCAATTCATATATGAACTACCTCTATTCAGATGAGAATGAAGGCTAGCGGGGCATGTGTCAACAAAGGACTGGTGTCATCACCTCGAAATTCGGGTACTGCTCCAAAAACCGAACGTGCATCATTCGCTGCTAAATTGCGGTAGAGGGCTTCATGAGCAACGAAACAACAGAAGATGAGAGGGACAGGAACGGCGTGCCTGTCCTTGAGAGAATGATGGAAATCCTGTCGGCACTTGAATTGCAGTCCTCCGGCGAAACAATTCGCAGCCTTTCGGATCAGCTCTCCATGCCTCGCAGCACTGTGTACAGGATCTTGAATACCTTAAGTTCTCATAACGTCGTCCGACGTCAGGCAGATGGGACGTATGCGCTTGGCACGCGGCTTTTGAGCCTTGCTTCCAAGGTCGGCGCTGATCCAGCGCTTGATCTTGTTTCTGTAGCACAGGCCGCCATGAAGCGGCTTGCCGAAGCCAGCGGTGAAGCCAACAAACTTTCCGTTCGGGATAATCAGGCGGTCGTTGTCGTTGCATCCGTTGCAGGACAGGGACAATACGCCCTCAATCCTGCCATCGGACAAAGTTTTCCGCTCCATGCGGGAGCCGCCAGCAAGATGTTACTGGCCCATATGCAGCCTGACGAGATCACCAAGTTCCTGTTAGCACCGCTTCAGAAATATACACCTCGCACGCTTACCGATCCGGGCGAGCTTTTGAGCGAACTTCAACGCATTAGGGACCAAGGATGGGCATGCGACCGCGGTGAACACGGCGCCAGTGTGTGGGCCGTTGCTGCACCAATCGCAACTCCGTCTGGACAAGTGATCGCTGCACTTAGCATTCCTTACCTCGCGGCCGACGAGGAAACGGATAAGAACGAGAGGTTACGTGATTTAGTAATTGGCTCTGCTCTTGAAATTTCCGCTCGAATACCAGAAACTTGAGAGGAGGCTCTCGTCGAACGGGAGACGTAGGCGTGACATTCGAGAATTTCATCTCAAACGCAACACACCGTGGGTCCCTTGGGCACTCGAAGATATCTGACGGAAATGTCGCAGGAACAGTTTCGAAGCGCCTATTAGGCAGCTTCTTAGGCGCGCCACGGGTCAACGAGGACAACACCGGTTCCCTGAAAATCTTGAATGTTCCGTGTCACGACAACTAGCCCGTGAACGATCGCCGTGGCGGCAATGAGTGCATCAGCTTCATTGCGGCGATCTGGAATATGCAAGTGAGCGCATCTCGTTGCAACGGCGTCATCGATAGGTATGATGCGCTCGGCGAACTCCGGACGAACTCGGCGATCCATCCAGGCTCGTAACCGGGAGCCCTGTTCAATGTCGCGGCGTTGGATGCCCAGTATCCCACGCTCCAATTCTAAAATCGTTATCGCAGATACATAAAGATCTCGAGCATCCTGCGCACTTATCCACGACGATACGTTCAGATCAGCTTTTCCGTCGCCAACCTTACGGAGTTCGGAGACAACGTTTGTGTCGAGCAGGTATTTCAATTCAGATCAACTTCGCGTGTCGCGAGGATCGATCGCGGTGGATTGAAAGCTATGTCCGACAGTCCGGGCATCGATAAGGCATCCACAAGATTTTGACGTTTGCCGGTCAGACGCTCAAACTCACCGTAGGTCATCAGAACGTGCGATGGTTTGCCTCGGTCAGTTATAACAACCGGGCCCGCTTCTGCTGCTCTTTTTGCTCTGCCAACGTCGTGATTTAACTCGCGGCTGGTCAAGCGGGTGGTAGCCATACAATGCCTCCATGTAGGAACGTACCTACACATAACGTCGTCTACCTCACCTTGCAATGCTTTCCTGATACGACTTACCTGAAATCGCTCTTACGCCTTGAACGGATTTGAACCTTCGACCTGCCGTTATTTCGCAAGCGAGCCGGCTGATGAAGCTTGCGATATCGCTCGCACCCGTGAAATCGTCGGCGATGACGCCTAGCAGCATGGTGTTCCCCTTCTTGCGATTTGCATGTCAGGCACGCTTGAGTTCATCGCGGCAATA
Source organism: Velazquezella soli (assembly GCF_977018685.1). Lineage (NCBI taxonomy): Bacteria > Pseudomonadati > Pseudomonadota > Alphaproteobacteria > Hyphomicrobiales > Rhizobiaceae > Velazquezella > Velazquezella soli. Next base: position 229,453 of record NZ_CDRNXF010000001.1, on the reverse strand, counting down.
GATCTGCACGATCTCCTCGAAACTGGCATCCGGGACAAAGCCAAAATCCAGCGCGGTGCGAGCATCGAAGGCCTTGGGCCAGGTGCTGACAATTGCATGAATGGCCGGATCCGGTTCCTCGCGGATGAGCGCGACCGCCTCGTCCCCGGCAACCTTCCGCAGAGCTTCGATCTGGTCTTCCACCGTCGCCGAAACGCCAGGCATCGTCAGCGTCCGCACGTCAAGGTCCGGGCCTGCAACTTCGGCGGCTCTGATGAGAAAACCGATCGCCGTTCGCGGCGACGCGAACCAGTGGCGCATGTCGCGCGGCACCGGAAGGACGGCTCCTTCGCCATTCAATGGCTCGCGAATGATCCCCGAATAGAAGCTCGATGCAGCCCTGTTGGGCTTGCCAGGCCGCACGCATATCGTCGGAAGGCGAATGCTCAAGCCATCGATGATTCCGCGCCGGGCATAATCGGCCACCAGCAGCTCCCCCATCGCCTTCTGCGCGCCATAGCTCGATAGTGGACGCAGGAGAAAGTCATCGGAGATGACGTCTGGAAGAGGCGCACCAAAGACCGCAAGCGAGGATGTGAACACGAAGCGCGGACGGTAGCCGCCGCCCACTGTGCGAACGGCATCGAGCAGCGCGCGGGTGCCCTCAAGATTGACCCGGTAGCCCTTGTCAAGGTCGGCCTCCGCTTCGCCTGACACCACGGCGGCAAGATGGAAGATGACGTCAGGGCGATGCGACACAATCCGCTCCGCCTCTCCGTCCTCCGAGAAATCAGAAGTCAACACTTCGACTTCAATATTCCCGGAAACGAGTGGCGCCGGATAGATGTCGTGAAGGGTAAATGCAGTGATGGCCTGTCCGGCAAGCTTTCCCTCTGTCGCGAGACGCTCGGTCAGCCGTCTGCCGAGCATTCCAGCTGCGCCCAAGATGGCAATACGCATTGGTCTTCTCCCATATCTGTACTCTTTCTGGCGATCAGCTCGCAGAACTCAAGCGGTCAACCCACGACAGCCCGCCGACCTGGCACCGCGAGGACGTGCCAAGGTGGCCCTCGCTAATATCCGGATCCGGGATAGTAGCCAGTTGGACGTGGCCGGTGAATCGGCGACGATGAACGCGATGTTCGCGGGTAGCTTTGATCTGAAATCGACGGTCCTTGCTCATTTCGATACTCGCCTCGCCGAGTGCGATACGCGCCTGTTCCGATTGGCCTCGATGTCTTTGATGAGGTTCATCGGTTCTGGACGGAACAGTCGTGCGTCCATAAGCCGGAGCTCAGGCGAGATGGCCGGCTTGAATGCCATGTGTGCAAGGATATCACGCTCGAGATCGATACCTGGTGCTATCTCGACAAGCTGAAGGCCGCCGTCTAGCACGTCAAACACCGCGCGCTCCGTGACGAACAGGGCCGTGCGCCCCTCTCTTCTCGCGAAGTCGGCATTGTAGCAGATCTGCTCTATGCGATTGACGAACTTCTTGTGCCGCCCCTCCTGGGCTATGGCAAGTTCTCCTTGCCCGGTCTCCAGCTCCAGCCCGCCGGAGGTAAACGTTCCGCTGAACACCATGTGCTTGGCATTTTGACTTATATTGATGAAGCCGCCGACACCGACGATCTTGGAACCGAAACGGCTGATATTGACGTTGCCGCCGGGATCGACCTCTGCAAAGGACAGGAAAGCGATATCCAGCCCGCCTCCGTCATAGAAGTCAAACTGGTAGGGCTGATCGACGATGGCATCGTAGTTTTGCGACGCGCCGGAATCCGGGCCCGTCAGCGGAGCACCTCCGATGAAACCCTGCTCGTTGGTCAGCACGATATGGTCAAGGACTGCCTCCTCGGACGCAACGGCCGAAATTCCGGTCGAGATACCCGCCCCAAGATTGCAGATTGCGCCGGGCACGATTTCCATAGCGGCGCGGCGCGCAACGATCTTGCGATGATCGAACGGAAGCCGGCGCAAGGCATGGAGGGGAACCTTGAGCTCGCCGGAATAGGCCGGATTGTAATCAGTTGCATAGGTCTGGCGCTGATCAGGATCGACAACGACGTAGTCGACAAGGATGCCAGGGATCTTGACGGTTTTGGCAGGCAGCGCGCCGCGCGTTGCCATGCGCTTGACCTGAACTACGACGATCCCGCCGTTGCGGCGAGCGGCCTGTGCCGTCGAGAGCATTTCACCGAAGATCGCCTCCTGCTCCATGCTGATGTTGCCATCCTCGTCCGCGGTGGTGCCGCGTAGGAAGACGATGTCGAGCGGAAAGGGCTTGAAACGCAAATACTCCTCGCCGTCGACCATCATGAGCTCGACGAGATCTTCCTTTGCACTGGGGCTCTGACGGCCGCCGAGTTGCCGCGGATCGATGAATGTATGGAGACCCGTCTTGGTGATGAGCCCGGGACGGCCCGACGCCATTTCCCGCATCAATTGGGACAGCACGCCCTGCGGCAACGTGTAGGATTCGATCCGGTCGGCGGCTGCGAGGTCTATCAGCACGGGAGAATCGATCAACGCGCTGGTGATTGACCGACGCAGCATTCCCTCGTGGCAGAAGCGTGCGGCACCCTTGGTCGCCCGGTCACCCAGGCCGACGATATGCACGAGGGTCAGCGCCTTGGGGCTCCCTGTCTCCAGGTGTCGGGCCTCGATTGCCTCCAGCACGCGCTCCGGAATGGCATGCCCTCCTCCGGAACCACTGACGAGAACGCTGTCGCCATCCCGCACGAGTTTCGCCGCTTCCTCAGCAGAAATCAGTTTCATGTTTCCTCCATGGCGGTTCCCGAAAGCAGTCCGACCATTGACCACCACGCATTTCTTATGTAACCGGATACATATCCTTCGACATCAGGCTATGTCAAGCAGTTGCTCGGATGGACAGTGAGGCGGAACACCGCAATAGGAGGATGACAGGATGGCGAATTCTGGATTGGATTTTGTCGATATCGGCCAGGTATTTAAGTTTGCAAAGACGGTTGGAGAAACCGACATCGTGCTGTTTGCCGGGATCACTGGTGACTTCAGCGAAACCCATGTCAACGATCAGTACATGAAGGAGAAATCCTCGATCGGCAAACGCATCGCACATGGTGCTTTGACTGTCGGATACATGAGCACGGTGTCGACCATCAGCATCGCTCATATCATCCACCGGGAGGGACTGACCGACTTTCCGGTGTCGGCCGGATACGACCGTGTCCGCTTCCTCAAGCCGGTTGTCCTGGGCGACACAATCACTGCGCATTATACGATCGCTACCGTCGACAAGGAACGCGGCAGAAGTGTCGCCAAGGTCGAGGTCTTCAACCAGCACGACGAGTTGGTGGCCGTCAGCGAGCACATCATGCGCTGGACAAAGAAGCTTGCGTCGGCCTCGGAGGCTGCCTGATGGCCCTCTCAGGATCTGCGGTCCTTGCCATCTGGAACGGCATCAAGTCGGAAGCGGAGGACGAATTCGTTTCCTGGCATATCCAGGAGCATATCCCCGAACGGGTCGGCCTTCCCGGCTTTCTTCGCGGGCGCCGCTATGTGGCAGTGTCGGGGCAACCGAAGTATTTCAACTTCTATGAGACCGAGGACGCGACCGTGCTGTCGTCGGCTGCCTATGTCGCGAGGCTGAACGCTCCCACCGCATGGACACGATCCGTGGTAAGCAATTTTACCGATACGTCGCGCACGGTCTGCACGGTCGCATTTACCCATGGCCTTGGGGATGGCGCGGCCATCATGACGCTGCAGATTTCGACAAGCCTCGCGAAAACAGACTTCGCAAGCAATCTCGGAGAGGTCGCGTCGAGACTGATGCAGGCACCTGGCATTGTCGGCGTTCATCTGCTCGAAGGCGACGCGAGCGCCGGCGGAACGCCGACCGCCGAGAAAGACCTCCGCGACCGCCCAGACGAGACCGCGGCCTGGATCCTTCTGATCGAAGGCACTGATGCCGAGAGGCTCGCCGCTCTCGAAAGCGACGGCCCGCTTTCCCATGCGCTCTCGATTGCGGGCGCCAACGCGGACCTGCGCAAGGGCATCTATTCGCTTCAATACAGCCTGGCACACAGCCAGATCACGACCACCTCAAAGTAATTGGGAGAGAACCATGAAGTTTGTGAGATTTGGCGAAAGCGGCCAGGAAAAGCCCGGACTGGTCGACGACCACGGCAAGATCCGTGACCTGTCGAGCCTCGTGACCGACATCACCGGCGACGTCCTCAATGGTCGGCTCTCCGAAAGCCTGAAAGAGGTGGACATCTCCGCCCTTCCCCTGGCGCCCGAAGGTGCTCGGCTCGGACCCTGCATCGCGCAGGTCGGCAACTTCATTGCCGTCGGCCTGAACTATGCCGACCACGCAACCGAAACGAATGCGGAAATTCCCAAGGAACCGATTCTCTTCAACAAGGCGCGTTCCTGCATCGTCGGTCCCTATGACGATGTCATCCTGCCGCCGGATTCGACGAAGTCCGACTGGGAGGTCGAGATCGCCTTCGTGATTTCGAAGCGGGCATCCTATGTTTCCGAAAGCGAGGCGCTTGATCATGTGGGCGGATACTTCATCTGCAACGACGTCTCCGAGCGGGAATACCAGCTGGAACGCGAAGGCCAGTGGGTGAAAGGCAAGTGCTGCCCGACATTCGGCCCGATCGGCCCCTGGGTCGTCACCCCGGATGAAGTCGGAGATCCGCAGGATCTGTCGCTCTGGCTGGACGTCAACGGCGAACGGCTGCAGAACTCCACGACCCGCAACATGATTTTCCCGATCAAGACGCTGGTATCCTACATCAGTAAGTACATGATCCTCGAGCCGGGCGACATCGTCACGACAGGCACGCCTCCGGGCGTCGGCCTGGGCATGGTTCCGCTTCGCTTCCTCAAGCGCGGCGACACGATGAAGCTTGGCGTCGAGAAGCTGGGCGTTCAGGAGCAGCGCGTGATATGATGATAGCAGCCATGTAAACGCTTGCATCGACCGGTTGCCGGGATTAGGGCGAAGAGCACCTCTTCCCGGCGACCCGTCGTCACAAACGGAAAAACCTATGACCTCAGTCCCGAAGCGTACGCGAACTCCTAAGACCGGAACGCCGACAGGGTCTGAAATCGTTGCCAGGACGTCCGTCGGGCTGCGGGATGTCGCTAGGGCGGCTGGCGTATCGACTGCCACGGTATCGAGGGCGATCAACAAGCCTGACATCGTTTCTGAGGAACTCAGATTGCGCATCGAGGCGGTCATCGAGCACCTCGGGTGGGTGCCAGATGCGGCCGCCCGCGCTCTGTCGACTCGCAGATCAGGCGCTGTGGGCGCGGTCTTTCCAACACTGACCCATGGCGATTTCGCACGGACCGCAACGATCCTCCAGCACGAGCTTTTGGCAGAAGGCTTCACTCTGCTGCTCGCCTGCTCGGAATACGACCCGGAGCAGGAACTGCGACAGGTGAGGAAGTTTGTTGAGCGCGGCGTGGACGGCATCGTGCTGGTTGGCAACGAGCATCTGCCGGAACTGGAAAAGCTCTTGAGCCGCCAGAAGGTCCCGTCCATCAACACCTTCGTCTACAACCAGGCAACGCATGGACGGTCGATCGGTCCGGATAACAGGAAGGCGTTGTTCGACGTAACCAACTACCTGATCGAGCTCGGACACCGGCGGATCGGCGTGATCTGGCAGTCCGTCGCAAACAATGATCGCGCGGCAGAGCGATTGGCAGGCGTCAGCGACGCACTGTCGGCGCATGGCCTGTCCGCCTGGCCCTACCAGATTGCCAAAGAGCTCTCCAGCATCGGCGAAGCCAGGTCCCTTCTGAGGCGTATGATGAGCACGGACTCCCCGCCCACAGCCATCGTCTGCGGCAATTCCTACCATGCGGTGGGCGCGGAACTTGAGGCTCTTGCCATGGGCCTGTCGATCCCGGGAGATGTGTCCATCATCGGCTACGACGACATCGAAATCATGTCGGAACTGCCGGTCCCGATCTCGACGGTTCGTGTTCCCAGCGACCAGATCGGCACCCGCGCCGCCAGCCACATCCTCGCAAGGATCCTTGGACGCGAGGAGGACACCCAATTCGAATGCAAGCCGGAACTGGTTCTGCGCGCCTCAACCGCGCCGCCGCGCTCGCCCCAGGCTTGACCTCACACGCGGTGCAGCTGCAATCCGCCGGCGATCTCGGTGACGGTTCCGGTTGCATAAGGGAAGTCTCCGCGGACCAGAGCGGAGATTGCCGCCGCAACATCCTCGGGCATGCCCCAGCGCGCCATGGGGACCCCCCCCTCCTCAATCAGCCTGTCGTATTTTTCGAGAGCAGGAGCCGTCATTCCGGTGCGAATGATGCCGGGTCTGACTTCATGCGTCACGATGCCGTCGGCGGCGAGGCGCGCCGCAAAGAGCTTGGACATCATCGACACCGCGGCCTTAGACATGCAGTAGTCCGCACGGTTTTCGCCAACCACCTCGCTGTTGATGGATCCCACAAAGATGACGGCGCGATAATCCTCAGCGGGGCCACAGGCAATCATATGGCGAGCAAAGGCCTGCGTGAGGAAAAAGGTCGCGCGGACATTGACATCCATAACCCTGTCGAAGCTCTCAGCCGGGAGGTCCAGCATGTCAGCGCGCGAAAGTGATGTGACCCCGGCGCAGTTCACCAGGGCGACAGGTCGTTGGATAGATGCAACGAGTGCCTGGTGATGCTCGAGGCGGGTCACATCCGTCTGAACATAACGGATCTCCGGTGGGAGACCTGCTTCCGCCTCGAGACTTGCGACCGTGACGTCGAAACCTTCGGACGCCAGCCGGATGGCAGTCGCAAAGCCGATCCCCGCCGCCCCTCCGGTCACCAGAACGCCGCCACGGCGCGTCTCTTCAACACTGTAACCCTGTGACATTGCAAACCTCATATCTGTTTCATTAGAATTCGATGTAGCTCCCTTTCCATCATGACGCAAGACATAGCGTTATCGTGATAGGTAGCATTTAATATCGATTTATCAGTGCTTTCGAGCGCTCGGGGCTTATGTCTTCACAAAGCACCATTCTTGCGGACTTGACATAGTTTCCTGACAATGTAAACGGATACATATTGTTCAGCCGAGGTATCTCGGCAGGTGCGAGGCCGGGAGGAGGCAGAGCCCCATGACTATCGAAAGTCCAAGCCGGGCGGGGATCGATGGCGAAACCCGCCTGATCGCCATCATCGGCGACCCGATCGCGCAGGTGAAGTCGCCGATCCATTACAATCGCATGCTCGCTGCCGCGGGCGTGAATGCAGTGCTCGTGCCGTGGCACGCGTCGTCGGAGACATTCGACGTCGTAATGCGAGGTCTTCTAGAGACCCGCAATGTCGATGGCGTGGTGGTAACCTTTCCGTACAAGCAACGGGCGGTGGCCTTTGCGACGACGCTCGAACCGATGGCAGAGCTTCTAGGCGCTGTGAATGTGCTTCGCCGGGACGCGGACGGGTGCTGGACCGGGGCAATGTTCGATGGCCATGGCCTTGTCGAAGCTGCTCGGAAACGCGGCATTGTCACGCAGGGCGCTCGGGTGCAGCTGATCGGCGCCGGTGGCGCCGGCAGCGCGATTGCCTACGCGCTTGCATCTGCAGGTAATGCCAGCATCTCTATCGCCGACATCGATGCCGGCCGCCGCGATGCGCTGGTCAACGGCGTGAAGGCCCGGTATCCGGATTGCAGGGTCGAGCCGGGACATTCCCCGCTCAATGACATCTCGCTTCTGATCAATGCTACCCAGGTCGGCCTGCAGGACACCGATGGTCTTGCAATGCCGATCGATGGGATGACGGACCGCACAGCGGTCATCGACATCGTGCCGGGCCGCGACACAGAGCTTCTCCGCAAGGCCGCCGCTCTTGGATGCCTAACGCTCAGCGGATCCGCAATGGTGGAAGGACAGACAGGTATCGTCCTCCGCTTCTTGAACAAAATCGAGGCTTTTGAAGCTCCAGCTGACGGAAACGCGGCTGCGCGCCAGGCTTCCCAGGGAGAGTTTACGCATGAATGAGAACGGTTCAGGTTCCAGGCTGTCTGGCTGGGTGGGTTCGGCGCTGATGTCGTCCTCGGTCTTCATCGGCCTGATCATCTTATGGTGGCTCGCCGTGGTGACATTCGATATTCCCAAATATCTGCTGCCTCCGCCGCAGGCCGTCATTCCGGAGCTTATCGCATCACGGCAGAGCCTGTGGAACCATTCCTTGGTAACGATCCAGGAAATCGTGCTCGGCTTTGGCCTGTCTGTCGTGACAGCAATTCCGCTTGGTCTGCTGATCGCCTTGTCGCCAACGGCGAAGCGCATGCTCTATCCGCTTCTTGTGTTCATCCAACTCGTTCCCAAGATTGCCATCGCGCCGCTGTTTGTCGTCTGGATCGGCTTTGGGCCGACGTCGAAGGTGATGCTGACGCTGCTCCTGACCTTCTTCCCGCTTTTGCTTGCCAGCATCGCGGGATTTCAGATCCTTGATCAGCGCTATCTTTACCTCACCAAGTCAATGGGGGCGACGACCTGGCAGACCTTTCGCTATCTGCGTTTCCCGTCAGCCCTGCCGGTGATCTTCGGTGGCCTGAAGACGTCGGCTACCATTGCCGCGACAGCCGCTATCGTCGCTGAATTTGTCGGGGCGAACCAGGGGCTCGGCTACCTGCTGCTGCAGGCGACAGGGGTGATGAATACAACCCTCGTCTTCGCAATCCTGTTCGTCATGACCATCATCGGACTGGCTCTGAACAGCATTGTCGAGGTCACCGAATACTTCATGACCCCATGGCGGAGAAATCAAAACCGCGACTGATTAGTTTCATCAACTCAAGGAGGAGAAGAAGATGAATCCGAACAGACTATTAAAGACGCTTAGATCAATTGCCTTGGCGGCAATGACCGGCACGGCCCTGCTAGGTTCGTCTATGGCCGCAGTATCTCAGGAGACACCCCTGACGTTCTGGCTCAACTATCCGGCTGCCGGCTTCAACGCGGGTTACGAGCTTGCCTCGAAGAACGGCTACTACAAGGCAGCGGGTCTGGATGTGAAGATCGAACCCGGCAACGGTTCGCAGATCACCGCCCAGCTTATTGCTAGCGGCAAGGCAGAAATCGGATTTGCTGATTCCGCGCCGGTGATGAAGCTCATTTCCGAAGGCGCAAAGATCAAAATTCTGGCGACCATTCTGCAGGGCAATCCAAACCAGATAACTGCGCTGAAGGGCAAGGGTATCGCTGCGGTCAAGGACCTCAAGGGCAAGTCAGTCGCGATCCCCAATGGCGGTTCCCAGGCTGCTATGTTCCCGCTGGTATTGGCTGCAAATGGTCTGACTGCGAGCGACATCAAGCAGGTCAACATGCCAAAGGAGTCGATGGTGGCGGCACTCCTGCAAGGCCAGGTCGATGCCATCCTCGGCTCCATCGATTTCTTCGCGATCCAATTGAAGGACCTCGGCGCCGAAACCGCAGACTTCCCGTTCATCGACAATGGCGCGCCAACCGTTTCGACGTCAATTATTGCTTCGGAAAGCTACCTCGCGAAGAACCCGGAACAGGCGAAGGCTTTCGTAGCCGCCAGCCTCAAAGGTTGGTACGCGGCCATCGACGACCCTAAGGCAGCGGTTGCCGCGATGAAGGAAATGTTCCCCGACGCTTCTGAAGCTCAGGCTCCCGCACAGCTTGAGGCGACCAAGTACCTGATGTGCGTCAACCGTGCCAAGTTTGTTGGGAAGGCAACACCTGAACAATGGGCAGACACTGTTAGCATCCTTGGAAAGATCGGAATGCTACCCGCGGACAAGGAAGCAACGACTTACTACACCTATGATTACCTTCCGCCGGAGTCCGACCTTCGCCCCTGCCCCCTGACCTAAGAGATGAAGCTGTCCGCCATGCAAGCATTACAGAAAACAAACCCAAGCAGCGAACTCAGCGGCGTCCGAATTGAGATCAAGGAAGTCGGAAAAAAGTTTGGTGCTTTCGAAGCGCTCCGACCGACGACGATCGATATCAAGCCGGGTGAATTCGTTTCCGTCGTGGGGCCTAGCGGTTGCGGGAAGAGCACGCTGATGCTGATGGTGGCCGGCCTCATGGATACTTCGAGCGGGAAGATCCGTATTAACGAAAAACCCCTGTCAGGAGCATTGACTGACGTCGGCATCGCTTTCCAGGATCATCTTCTGCTCGAGTTTAGAACGGCTATGGATAACGTCCTTCTCCAGGGCGTTATCCGAGGCCTTCCTCTGGCGCCGGTCAGGAGGCGTGCAGAGGAACTCTTCGAGCGCCTGGGCCTGACGAAGGCTGCAAACAGGTATCCCAGCCAACTATCGGGCGGCATGCGCCAGCGAGTATCTCTGGCGCGAGCACTGGTGTTGAAGCCCTCCGTCCTTCTCATGGACGAGCCGTTCGGGGCGCTGGACGCGCTGACACGTGTGCAGGTTCGTCACGATCTTGAACAGCTCTGGATGGCCGAACGCCCAACAGTCCTATTCATTACCCACAGCGTCGAAGAAGCGGTCGGGCTGGGCGACCGCGTCCTCGTCATGGCTCCGTCGCCAGGTCAGGTCGTAGACGAAATCCAGATCGACCTTCCCCGCCCACGTCCGGTTTCCTTAGGCGAAGAGCCCGAACTGTCGGCCTTCTCCAAGCGCATCTACGATCACTTCGCGCGCCTCGGCGTCATTCATAGATAACTGCTATCGATTATCGTGAGCGTAGGGTTTCTTTCGCCTGGCCTCGGAGACGTTGCAACTTCCTCGCAGGCGAACGCTGGTGGCAGAGATGCCACCAGCACAAATCAGAGTACAAGGTCTTGATGGGATCGGAACCAACGACCCGGGTTATCGGAATGAAGCTAACACGCTGAAATCCCTCAGCGCGGGACGGCGGCGTGTGTCACCCGGAGGCTGAGATGGCGCCGAAATCGGACCATGCGGTCCGATTTTAGTGCCGCCAAAAAATTGCCCTCGCCACTGGCGGCGCGCATGTTGATGTCGTAACGAGACCTGCTGCCTGCGAAAACGTGGAGCCAGCGAAGCCATTTACAATGGCGGAGATGGAGCACTTTATGAAAACTGTCTACACGATTGGCTATGAAGGCACCGACATCGAACGGTTCGTGAAGACGCTCACGGCCGTTGGCGTCGAAGCTGTTGCCGACGTGCGGGCTGTTCCATTGTCTCGTAAGAAAGGCTTTTCGAAGAATTCGCTGCGAGATCATCTCGAGAATGCTGGCATCAAGTACCTTTCTATGCAGGAGCTCGGAGACCCTAAGGAGGGACGAGAAGCCGCGAAGTCTGGTGACTATGATCGTTTCCGGACGATCTACTCGGCACATGTCGATCAGCCAGAATCCGTTGCAGCTATCGAGAAGCTCGCCGTTACCTCGCAGGAACAGGCCGTCTGCCTGCTTTGCTTCGAACGCGATCCTAAAACCTGTCACCGATATATCGTGGGCGAGCGCATGGGAGCCTTCGGCTACGAAATGCTACACCTCTTTGGAGACGATCCAGCACGCTACGTGCGCCACTACGATAAGCTGCCGAAGCGTCCCGGTTCGAACTAGAAAAGTTCGCCCTGCAACTGGTGTGGCGGGTAGATCAAACTGATAATCAGCCACTGATCCTGAAATCTATGCTGGTTCCCCATAAGCAGCATCAAGTCCTTTGACGGGATATCCCGCTCAAGCTTATCGCGGAAATGACGCTCCCAATCGGCGCCATAGAGTCGATCGCAGGTCAGGTACAGCGCACCAACCTCCCAGTCGACAAGCTTGTGCCTGAAGACCTTGGTGGCAGCACCCTCGCCGCACTCATATCTGTAATAGAAGTCATAGGGCAGTTTCCGTAATGTCCTGATGGAGGGCTTGTCATCCTTATCGAAGAGCCCCCCTTGAGTCTGGCCGCCAAGAAGCTTCGCCAGATCCTCGTCCGTCCACTGCGGATTGGAGACTGGCTCGATATCCAATCCGAGGATTTTCTCGGGCTTCAATAAAGCCAACGATATGCGATTTTCTTGGCGCGCAGCTTCTATGTCGTCGAAATGGATGAAGGTCTTGACTGGAGACAGTAGACCACGACGCTCGCCCCAGTTCCTTCCGGGTTCGACCACCAACCCGCCCTCGATGGTATCTGTCTTGATCGTGAAGCTTTCAGGTCGGTGGTCTTTCTTGGCCTTTTCGACCTTCGCCTTGATCCACTGCCACTTCTTGAACTGCTGCTCTTCAGCGATAAGACGAAACGGCACGGGAAACAGGCGAACAAGGTTGCCGTTCTCGTGGATGCCAGCCACGCAAGTGGTTTCCGCGTACTTCCCACTGGGCGATGGATACGTTTTGCAAAGTATAAGAATGCGGGCATCGACGACAGGCATAACTTGCTCCCAGACAATCCCCCGTTGACGCACGCCTGCCTCCAAAGCAATCCAGCGTTGCCGTCTAAAACAAAACACGCACAGTCAATTCTGGCATTTGTTTCGATCGTGAATGGCTCCAGTGGCTCCTTACTCCGGCTTCATTCGGCGCGCACGCTTAGGCTTTGCGGGAACTTCATCCGCCTCGCCTTCCGTAGCCGTAACTGCAGCCGCCAACATCGGTTTCACCGGAGTTTTGACTGAAGCGCCGGCCGATGAAGCAGCAGGGGCGGCCTTGGGGATACCCATCAATTCGGCAGCGCGTTCCATTCGGATTCGTGCCAGTCCTTCTTGGCTATGCGCTCTCTGCAGCATTTCTTTATGGACCTGCGAGTACCACGCACTCTCGGAAGCCAGCGCAGGATATTGCGTCAAAACTTTATGTCGTTCCTTAAGTGCGTTACCAATCCAGTACCAACCCGTTTTCGGCGATTCCAGCCACGCATCCACGAATTCCGCCGGATCAACATAAGCAAAGATCGGAATGTCTTCGTATTCCAAAGTCGCGTTACGGCTGTGGCAAACCATGTCGAAGAATTTTTGTCCGCCCGTTTTGACGGCTTCCAGCAACGCTGGGACTTTGCCAGGCAAAGTGTCAGTCAGAACGTCCGTACGAGCCTTGATGAGGTATTCGAGAACATCCTGGAATTCAGTTCGGTAGGAATCGACGACCCAATACATAACGCCGCCGGATGCGTCCTTGAACTCGTCGGTCCACATCCAGCCCGCTTTTCGCGCTGGCAGTCGCTTTGCGGCTACGAGATCATCAATATAGCGCTCGGCGTCGTCGGCGATCTGCTTTGATGTGACCTTCAGCATATCACGGGACGCCATCATCATCTTCAGGGCGACAATATGCAGGAACTCGCCGGAATCCGTCACCTGACGCTTCTCGAACTGCTCGTTCATTCGTGCCAGCGCCGGATCGGTGTACTCATCATCCAGCTTGTCAAAGCTGCCGACGATCTGCCAAGGCGACGCCGCCTCCTTCTCGAGAAAATAGGCACTGTTGTTCAATGACGTGCGGATGTGCTCCTCCGTGAAGCGGCCATCAAAGAGCATTTCGGCCAACACGTCATCGCTCAGCAATGTGCTTCCAATGTCGATTGAAGTATACTTTTGGGCAGCATCGTATAGCCGGGATTTCGGTGGCTCTTCCTTTTTCGCGCGCCCCACATCCATTCTGTGCGAAAAGATCTTTTCCTTTCTCCTGAAGAGGTCTTCGAGCTCCAGCTTGTTCGTTCTTGCTTCCACTGCGAGGGCGGAAAAGAGGCGGACCAATTCCACCATCGCCATGTCGTTCTCAAAATGGCGATCCTCTAGGGCATCGGCGAGGCGACCGACATCCTCAACGACGTGTCGAAGGATTCGCAGAGAGGAAGTTCCGGACTCCCTGAACGTGGAAAGCACCTCCCGACGATGGGCCCCAAGCTTGTCCGGCTTCTGCGGATCGTTGAAAAAAGCGACGAACTCCGCAAAAGCCGCCTCGACATTCGGTTCGACGTGAAGGGTTTGGCCGAAGACCTTTTCCTTGGTGTCCGCGAAGGTCTCAACCACCTTGGTGTCATGCGCGATGACAATCACCCGGCACCCGTGGTGCTCTACATATCGATTGATCATTCCGAGCAGCACAGCGTTTTCGACGGTGCACCGCTCGAGGTCGTCCAAGAGGAGTGGGCGGGAGTTGTCGACCTCATTCTTGATGAAAGGCCCAGTCAGAAGGCTCGCCAGACCTCCGGTTCCGAGAGATCCAAGTACCGGAATGTCGACAGACGTACTGTCCATCTTCTCGGCAAAGCGCCTTAATGCGGAGGCCTTCGGGAACATCTTGGTGAAGATCTGTGCCTCGATTTCGCTGGGCGCATTAAGGCCAAAGAGACTGATGTAGTAGGCATGTGTGTCTGGAAGCGCACGTCGAACCTGATGGGTTTTGCCCGTTCCCCACTCTCCGGTCACTAATACTGCATAGCCCGGCTTCAGCCGCCCGACATAATAGGCCAGATACTTCTCGAGATGACTCTGCGGCTCGATCGCCAGTGAGATTACCGACACAGGTTCCTCGAGCTGGGGGATGGTTGTCTTTACAGGATCTTGCTGTAGAAATGGAATTCTCATCGCGCCGTCAGTCTCCCCGATCTTTGACCAATACCCTCAAGCAGCGCGCCTTGATAAAATCAAGAACCTCCCAAGCCGTGCCGGAAAGCATATACGACAACCGTGCTCCACACACGGCGATGAAGGAACCGCCCACGAAAACCCTAGTTTTTCAATGTGCTGAGCGTCATGGAATTCAACCTCAACCCTTGTTATGCTCAGAAATCGCGCGGAGCCTTACAAGATCCTCATCATCGGCAGCCCGCGAAGGCGTTGGCCTAACGTTGCCGAAATATTTGCGCTCCAATCCACCATAAGTCATTCCATCAGCCACCTGAGTTAGACGCATCTGGAACATCTTCGCACCGACAACGAGCTCGACTGGGTTGTTGCCGTGATTGAACAACTCGACCGAGAAACACCCCCTAAAGCCGGGTTGGACCATCGTGTTCACGGAAATTCCGAGGCGGGTGTAACTGCTCCGGGACAATACGTCAGCATAGCAATCACTCGGCAGGGCAACGTATTCAAGGGTCGTCGCTAGCACGACTTGATCCGGATATAAAATAAAGCGCTCGCCGAGTTCACGCCGGGTCGGCTGAAAATAGGTGGAGATGGCCCGAAACCGTTCATTATCGCGAGCTATTCCGATGTACGGGCGGCGCGTCACAATGGAGACGAGGAAGTCGTATCCCAATCGGAGATCGACAGTCAGCTCTCCTATCTGCTTTTGATCGAGCAGAGGTTCGATCCATAGGCCTAGCCCATCCTCCCGCGAAAGGCGCTCAAGAATTTCTTTCTTGATCACTCAGCTCCTGCCTCCCATAAGTTTCGAACGGATGCATTGCGAATTGATTTTTCGATAAGATCGT
This sequence comes from Velazquezella soli, assembly GCF_977018685.1. Taxonomy (NCBI): domain Bacteria; kingdom Pseudomonadati; phylum Pseudomonadota; class Alphaproteobacteria; order Hyphomicrobiales; family Rhizobiaceae; genus Velazquezella; species Velazquezella soli. The sequence goes on along the minus strand of NZ_CDRNXF010000001.1, from coordinate 214,107 downwards.
TGACGATGCGAACCACGTCGAGGGGATTAGCTCCGACAGCCCATTGTGGACCACCGCCTGATCTCACTCTGCCGAGGTACGACCATCCTGCAGCCATCACGCCGTGCAATTCCTCAGCACCGTCGAGGTTATACGGTCGGATGTCATCAAATGCGCTGTCGATAGACGGTATCCTATACCTTTTCTGAAGCTGTGGCAGGCCAAGCTTCTTCAACGCACTCTGAAACATTAGAACATCATCCGTTTCCTCGTCGTTCAGGAAGCCTCGGATCAAGTCTAGCCTTTCCGCGGTGGAAGGGTGCGTAAGGCTCCTCTCGGCGCGTGGATTGATGGCTTCTAGGCTATCAGAAATGGCGTAGCCGACATAACAGGCGGCAAACAAATCGGCGAAATGTTCACGCCGATAGACTTGGACTAGCTCTTGCACCTCAGGAGAGGCTCCCTCTACCGGGTGCGTTAGGCTGGTAGACGCAGTAACATTGCGCGAGAGATCCACAAAATGGCCCAGCTCATGATACAAGGCTGCGCAAAAAAGCGGCATGTGTTTATAGACGCGTGGCACACCGATGAATATGAGCTTCTCTTCAGGTAGCGTTCCCGGATAGTGAACCATAGTTTTGGCCACGAAGTCCCAAGGATCGCCGAGTGCCAGATGAAAGTCCTTTTCGTCGGTTAATGCAGTTGTCACGATGCATGGGACAGGAAGCCAGTCGGCAATTGCGTGTCTCATGCAATACTCTATCTCGTACGGGGCCTCCTTCGTCGTCGACCCCTGTAGATATCTGTAGCAAATCCACACCTTGTCCGCGAACGGTCGGAGAATTTCATCCTCGTACGCCGGCGACCAGGAAAGCGCGTGCTTGATTACATCGATCAGCGCTTGGGTATGCTTCTCGATTGCATGATTGAAGTATGGTGTTTTGGAAAGCTGCGCCAAGCTTTCCGCAAGAAGCGCAAGATCAGTCCGCGGGTGCAAGTCTCGGCTCCAAATTCTGGAGCACCTTGTGAGCAACGGCTGGGCTGACATCACCTATATCCTCGACACCTTTAAGGGCATCGCGCAACCCCTGATAGACGATCATGTCGCTTGCAAGCTGCACGGCCTGCGGCGTCACGTCCGGTGAGAGGGTATCAGGATCGTCAGACAGAATTCTCGCTTGGTGCAAAACATCATTGAAATGAAGCGTGAGAGGATGCGGAATGTCTCGGCTGCCCCTATCAATTAAAACAAGCACCAAACGAAAAAGCTCAAGGCGCCGACTGTTTTCTGATGGCATGGCAGCAAGCATAAAAGACCCCCAACTCGCGCCGAATCAGAGCGAGGATAACTCGGCAGAGTTGAAGGTGGAACAATATTCACTAATTTTCTGGTAAAATTCCTCCGCTATCTTTGCACCATTCGATCTTTCCTTTTTTCATCCAGAAATGGCAGCGGCATCCATCCGTCCGTTGAACGGACGGCGCGATACTCGGTCGGCCAAGCCAATCGTGCGTTACTTTCCAACGCGGCCGGCGATCCGGGTTCAATGACAGCAGTAGCGGAGTGCCACATCCAGACGGGCATGGAAACGTGACCCATTTCGGTTTTTCGGCCGGCCCGACGACGACTGCTTGCCCCGGCATAAGATCGCCTGGAGCTGGCATGTCGAGAGTGGATTTCACAAGGAATTGCGGCCTCTCAATTATCCCAAGCCAGGCGAGCGTCTTGGCAAGTGTAGTTTGCAGCATCAACCTGCCCTTCCGAGAAAAGGTTCGACATCACCGAGACCGTGAACCCGGTCAGATCGGCAAATCCGGCAAGGCTCCTTTGCCGCGCCCGGCCGAAAATCCTCGACGAGGCTGAACTTACGGACTCGATTGGCGATAGCACCGTCTTCGCCACGAAACTGGTTCAAACGCTGAATCAGCTCCTCGATTGCCATGGTCGCGACTGAGGTCGTGAACGGAATGACCGCAGGCGAAGGACTTCCCTCCCCGTGAACATAAGCTTCTGCCTTCCGCCGCTTATACTCTTCAGGGTCGGACCGTCGGAGGGCTTCCTCTGCAGCCGCCTGTGCATCGACAATACGGCGGCAGACGAGACACGCACTGCCCGGCTCCAAGACCGTGACACGACCATCTGCCTCCAGGCACGAAAACCCAAAGCGCTCGGATACACGAAGCGCAAGGCCAACGTCGATGACGGGGATCAGATAGTAGTATGCGAGCCGATTGAGCAGCAGCCGCCCATCGTGATCATCAGTGCAACCGAAGATGATGTCCATCGACTTCAACGCATCGCGGCACTCTGTCGACCCGATCCATGCATCGTAGGTTCCGACCTGCGTCCCGAGCCCCATCCTTTCGATTTCACGCTTGGCGACATCGACCTTCCTGACCCTCCCCTTGGCGTCTTCATACGTCGCACCATAGAGACGGTTAAGGTTGGTGTCTTCAACATGGTCCGGGTCGAAGATCGCAATGTGCCCGGCCCCCATGCGAGCAAGCTGCTGCAGAAGCGGACTACCGGTTCCGCCGGCACCAACCACGCCGATGCGCATGTGACGCATGATGCGCGTAAAACCGGTGCCCAGAGCAAGTTCCTGCCTGGCCAGGGCCGGAGAAGACACCTCTTCATGCGCGCCGAAAAAGACGACACGCCACTGGCTACCTGTTGTTCGAGCGCGATCGAAGTTGATCACTTCATCCGGCGACGTCCAGACCCGACCCGCAACCAGTTCTCCAGCGGCGAAAAGCAAGCTCGGAAGCAATGCGTGATCTCCGTTTCGGTTCTGTGCAAGGCGAACGAGTTCAGCCTCGTTACGATCGTCCTGAGATGAGAAATGCCGAGGACCGTGGGGGTGCGAGTGAGCAATGCCCACCTGCAGGCCGTCACGATCAGCACGCGCCAACAACTGCACAAGACGCGCAGTGCTCCAAGAGATGTGCTGATGGTCAGAGGATTTGATTTCTGCATCCTCGACCGCCAGCACCTCCTTGACCATCAGACGGAGCCTCGGCTCATTGTCAAACGGATCCGAGTTGATGCGCGACACCCCGAAAAGGACGTAGGCAGCATGCTCATTGCCGTCAGGCCTGCAAAGCTCGGCGGTCAACACGCCGAGATGCAGTTGATTGATGGTAAGGTCGCTTTTCATGCCGCAATCTCCAATGCGCGCTCGATACGGCGGACCATCGTCCAGATGCCATCGATTCCGGGTCGCCATGCATTGTTGTGGCGAGACCACCGCTGCCATGTCTTGCCACCGAATGCATGAGGCTGGTCGGCGGCGTTGGGGTACCGGTGACTGGCCGCCAACCTTACCCACGGCATCAGATAGAACATGTCCGGCGCGCAGTCCGGGTAGGCCGGCGGCAGCATGATCAGGATGTCAGCCGCCCCAACGTCGAACCGCGCCGCCGGCAAGCTCCACCCCTTGAGGACCACGGCTTTGCCCACACCATCAGCCACCTCTTCGAATGCAATACTCTGCTCCTGCAGATAAGTGCAATCCTCGGGCGGGAGCACTGCTGCTCCCGCACCTTCGGTGGTCGTGTCGATGCCGGTGAAGAACCGCTCAGTCCCGTCACCTTGGAGATCGACCTTCTCCTTGTTGCCGATCAGCTTGTCATCGCCGACGCGCTGAGAAAGCCAGACGCCATAAGAGTTCGGGTCGACGCCCGCCAGACGCTTCAACTGCACGCCGGTGATGAAGGGAAGTCCCCACTCGAACTTGCGGCCGTCGAGAACGAAGCGAAAGGAGCGATCGCTCTTGAACGTGATGAACTGTTCACGACCGTCATTGCGAAGGTCGACACTTTCATCCGGGCGGATCTCTTCCAGCTGACCGTCATCCAGCTCCTGAAAGAGGAGATACTCGTCGGTCAGAAAGAGCTTGGCCTTCTGGAGGACCTGGGCGCCAGTGACGATCGGGTCGTTGAAGGTGAATGCGTTGCCGTCGATCTTGATATCGAAGGTGTGACGGCCTGGGAGGATGCTGTCTGCCATTGTGGGAAATCTCCGTTTGCCGACAAGGCGACTGTCGCCTTGGCTGCATCCATAATTAATAGCTAGATTTTAGCTATTCAATAGCCATTGGATGAATTTTTTTTGTTGACTAGTTCAGTAAAAAATATAGGCTCCCTGAGTTGAATTACGCGGGAGCGCTTCATGAAGAAAACCATGACACTGAACTTAACGGATGCGGAAATGCAGGCCCTGCAGGATCTCTGCGATAAAAAGGACCTGTCAAAAACCGCTGTCCTTCGCCAGGCGCTGAGGCTCTACCAGTTGGTAGACGTGCGCCTTGAACAAGGTGGAAAGCTCTTCTTCGAGGATAATGCCAAGAAGGAGAAGGCTGAACTTATGGTGCTGTAACACGTGACCTCCTATCCAGTTTTTCTGACCGATAAACGTACCGGTAAACCGGTAGCCGCCGAACTCATTGACACCATCAGCGATGCTGATCTTCACTCGGTTGAGACCGATTGGAGACCAGTGACTAATGCGAAAATCAGAGAGCTCATGGCGCAGGGCACGAGCCCAGCCGATTGGCCGGAAGGCTGGCATTGGCAGTGGAGGGACAAGATGACCGCAATCCGCGGCTTGCTTGCTTTCCAGACGTTTGCGCTTCGTTGCGAAGGCAAGCTCCAGGGATTGATGCAACTAAATACAGCCCGCTATCGCGGCCGTGTCCCCGAACAGGCTGGCAAGGATCTGGTCTATGTCGACTATGTCGAGACAGCTCCTTGGAACCGCAAGGCGATTGTTGCAGCACCCCGGTTCGGCGGCGTCGGGACCATCATGATCCGAGCAGCCATTGAAGTCAGTCGAGACCAAGAGTTTCGCGGTCGCGTTGGTCTCCACTCCTTGCCGAGTGCTGAGACTTTCTATGCCGACATCTGCGGCATGACCGATGGTGGCCTCGACGGAACCTATGAGGGATTAAGATACTTTGAGATGACGTCCGCGCAAGCAGACGCATTCTCAGGATAGGAACAGCCATGAAACTCGAAATCACGAGGGAGTGGTTCGAACGCAGAGCCAAGCTTGAAGGAGATCTTGAGATCTCCGCAGGTCGGCTCGCCAGGGACCCGGCCCCCGAACAGGCACAAGTTGAAATTGAAGCAAGCGAAGCCCCAACTCCAATTCGGATGGCATTCGGCTCTTTTGTCGAAACGATGCGCCGTCAGAAGGGGCTTTCCATCGAAAAGCTGGCAGAGCGCGCTGACCTTGATGTGTCCGATGTGGTCAGAATAGAGCGAGATGCTCATTTCAGACCAGAGCCGCGTGTCGTCTATCGGCTGGCAGAAACCTTCAATCTGCCGGGTAAAGCTATGCAGCAGCTTTCTGGAAATACGACTGCTCGTCCTGGCCTTCAGGAGCAAGCGCTGAGATTTGCCGCACGATCGGGCGATTCTCCGCAGAAGCTGTCACGCGAGGAGCAACGCGCCCTTGCGGAGTTCATTGCGTATCTGGAAAAGCAACAAGGCTGATGAAGTGCGTAACATTATTCTCAGCCGCGGGACGGCTTCCGATATCGATAAGCAGGTCAATAAAGTGCTCAAGGCACTCGGAAATCCCGAGCCACCTCTGAAACTTGATGACGTTCGTGAGATCCTAAAGCTCGATCGGCGATATTACTCAACCACCGATGACAGCTTTCTTCGGGAGACGATCAACAAATTGACGGTAGCCGGGACGCAGGTGATAAAGCGTCCCGGCCTTCTTCTCGAAGCAGTAAGGAAGATGGACCTTCGTGCGCTCTATCTGCCCGACCGCAGGAGGATCTTGCTGGACTCCGCTCAACCAGACGCGAAGCAGCGATGGAGCGAAGCCCACGAAATCGGACACAGCATCATTCCATGGCATGAAGATTTGATGCTTGGCGACCACGAACAAACACTCGTACCCGGCTGCCACGCGCAGATCGAGGCGGAAGCCAACTATGCCGCGGGCCAACTTCTATTCTTGCAATCGCAGTTCCAAGTCGCCGCAAACGACTCCACTGCTGGCCTCGATTCGGTCCGTACTTTGAAAGACGCCTTCGGAAATACGTACACCACGACATTTTGGCGCTTCATTGAAGATTCACACCGCGACGTTCCGATGATTGGACTGATCGGCGGGCATCCCCGCCACCCTCAGCCTGGTCAAGCGCATTTTCGGCACATCATCGAATCTCCGGCCTATCGAGCTATGTTTGATAGCTTGTCCGTAGAGCACCTGCTGCAGTTAATGCGGACCTATTGCAAATATCAAAAGCGCGGTCCGCTTGGGGCCGGCGAAGTCACCCTGGTTGACAAGAACGGTCAGACCCACGTTTTTCTCTTTGAATCCTTTAGCAACACCTACGACTGCCTAACGCTTGCGACATATCAGCGGCCCTACAGAAATGCCGTTGGCTTCTGAAAACAGATCCGAGGGGCCCGTGACTTAATCCGCATCCCGCTCCAGCAGAAGGTTCTATGAAGCTAATGTCGCTCACTCCACCCTGATGTAGCGCCGCTGTTCCATTACGGATGACGGTGGCATCCGCCAATCTGCATCATATTTGGCGGTAATCAGGGAGACATTCTTTGTCGGAACCTCCACTATAAGATCATCTTCTGTCAGCATGAAAAGCGAAGTGGAAGAGCGCATCAGCAAGTTCCCTCGCAGGCTGCCGCTTCCATTATATTGTAGGCCTTCCAGTTGAATCGCCGCTTCGATCCCGCCTCCGAAGCGTATAACTCGAAGCACAGAGCCGTACGTGTCATATGCGAAAAGGCTTATCGACATGACGACAGCCAATGGGATCGTAAGATATCCCTGAAGAAGCCAAAGCTTTCGATTGGTTCCAGCATACCATACTGAAAATGCAATTAGCGAAGCGGCCGCGGCAAGGAGCAGAGCCGTGTAAAAGCTTTCGTGGTTCAGTATCGGGAAATTGCCCGATGCCCCAACAAGATAGTAACCAACCCCCGAGACGAAAATAGCGACTGCCGCATAAGGCAGCACTGTCCGGACCAACGCGTCGAAAACAACGGAAACTATTTTGGCTGCTTCATCCGAGACGGTAATGGCGACCGATATCGGGTCTATCGCGAGCCCCATGTATACCTCGATTCGCAGTGACTCTATGGAGTTGCTCGCCCAATGAAAAAGAAGCTTGAACTGAAGTAGTACGAACACGCAACATGTGACGAGCACCATGGAGAGCGCAAAACCGATGAATGACCATAGGCCGAGCGTAAACCCTAGATAGGGTGTGCCTTCCAACGGCACGCGCATTCCGAACCTCGCTGCGAAAAGGGCTGTAGCCGGAGTAGCGAGGAATGCCATAATGACGGAGATGACCAGCGACTTTCCGACCAGAACAACCGCGAATTTGGCGACGTCCGGCATTAAAAGAAACAGATACCGGATCTGCCCATAAAGCGCTGTGACTTTCAGCCACCACGATGGCGCTTCGCCGCCGCCAAGAGACCATTTGCTGTCTGGACCCCTTCCATTGCCTTCTTGAAACACTTGCATCGACAACCCCTACTCTCCACGCTGGATAGCACTAGGAGATGGAAGCTGTATTAACCGCAGTTCAGAACGGCTTCCATATTTGGCAGCACAGTCAATTCGGTGATCGATCTAAGCGGTACCCCCCATGCTCGAAACCTCCCCCTCCCCGTCATCTCCCGGAGGCCGAGCTCCGATAGGATCCGCCGCGCCGCCTGCGGCGTCACATCTAGGGTCTTCGCACCATGCCCGCGGACGCAAGCGGTTCCGCCATCACCAACTCGACCATGCCAGACCACTCCACCCCAAATAGGGTCGTGACAGGTGATGCTGCCGCCGGATTCATGTCTCCGCTGACTTGCAACGGCGCAGCTCAAAAGCGCGACGCGGGCCAGATGGTTGAGGTTCTTCTTCACCCCCAGATTCTGAGGGGAAGCCCGCACACCAGTCAATCTAGACGTTCAAAGGCCGCTGTGCATAATGCCGGCAGGTTGGGGAATCTTTACATGAACATCAAGCGCGGACTCTTCCGCATCTGGCTTGTCTGCTCGATCTTCTTCGTCATCGGAAACATCGCGTTCAGCTATTCCCATATCCGTTCCGAATTTGTCCGGGACCGCATGTTCAGGGAGGGCGGCGTTCTGATCCCGGTTAAATGCGGTCAGGCGCGCGGCGAGCTGAAAACGGACTACAAGCTCAGCGAGTGGAAGTCAGAAAAGCTGAACTACGACAGCTGCTGGTATCGCATGGGCAAGTTCCGGACCCTATTTCCGGAATACCGCGACCTCGACGACCTTGATCTCATCGGCAAGGCCTATGATGCAGCCGGTGAGCCCGTATACACTCCCGAGCCTTGGCAGTCTCTGCAGCAGCGGGCCGCTATAGCACTCGGCTTCCCGCTCGGCATTTTCATCATAGGGTTTGCCTTCGTGTGGGCATTCACCGGGTTCGCTCGTCCAAAGGCTTCCTGATGTATGGCTATCTGATCGACCTTTACCATGTGACCGTCGAACATCTTTCGGACCTGAAATTCGACAAGAACAGCGAGGTTCACCGAACGCTGGTGTCTCTCCATGCCAGCATCAGTGAGTTGACGAACAGCGCGATCCAGATCCGCGAGGCCGGAGCCTATACCGGCATGGACGTGCTCCTTCGGTCGGCAATGGAAGCTCACGTCGATCAGATCAATCTGGCAAACAACAGCGAATATCTGAAAGCGATGCTTGCCGTGTACCACAAGGAGTGGATCAAGCTCGCAACCGACGGAGTGAAGGGGGAAAACCCCTTCCTTTCCTACTTCAGGGATAACCCCCAGGCAGTTGACAAGCTGGAGCACCACAAGGCCGAGCTGAAGGCATACACCGACCAGTACGGCATCCCGACCAACTTCGATAAGTTCAAGATGGCGGGGATGGAGAACGAGTACCGCTCGATCTACAACAGCCTGTGCAACGACAGCCATAACAACATCAGGACGCTGACGTCACGGCATTTTCGCGTCCATGACAAGGGCCACGAGCTGGTCATATTCGACAAACCCAGCCGGGAAGATCTAGCCGCGACGCTGGACTCCTTCATCGCCATCCTGAACCAGTCGAATTACATCATGCACGACTACTTCAGGTCGGATGAAGGGGTGAAAGAAAAGCTCTCAGCTTTCAAGCGATACCGGGAGGAGAAGGGTTTGTCGTGGGTGGATGAGCTGGAGGCGTAGGCTCCATCGCCAGCGAAAAGTATTCGCCGCTGCTCATGCCTTCACTCACTTCTTCCAGATAGGTGTGATCCACGCCATAAACCTTGTCCCGCGCCTGGACGATGATGACCTTGTTTGTCCCGGCCACCACCGCATGTGGTGCAGCCATCGAAAGCGCATCGTTGAAACGGATTTTGGCTATCGTGAACAGCTTGTCAGGGCTGATCGGAATGGCGACATGCCCGTTGGGCCCGCCGAGCCCAGACGTCATGATGAGGGGGCGGTCACAGGTCAGGAGGCGGCGGTTTGCCGTTTGCACATCCGTCACCATCCAATCCATGCCCACCAGCGTGTCCAGAACCTTCCTGTTCTGCGCCAGCCTTGTGCTGACGACAAATCGCCGACAGTTCCGGCATATCCGGATTAGTCTGCCTTAATGCCTCCTCAGCCGTCTCCGGCATTCCTTCCTTGCGAATGCGGCGCCAGATCTCCTCCGTTTTGGCGTCGGGCTTGGAAAAGTCCCGCTTCATCCGCTCTTTGAATCTGGCGATTTCGGTGGGATTGCGCATGCCGAACCATAGGAGGAACCGCGCCCCTCGTACTTCTCCTTATCAGTCAAAGGCTCAGCCCGCAGCAGCTTGTCCCGCACCTTGGCGGCGGAGGTGTCCACTTCCTGATTAAAGATCCGCTCGACGTTCTGTTTCGTCTCCTCGGTCGCGCCAGGCCTCCGTCCTTCGTCCACTGCTCACAAGCCTTCCAGCGTTCGAGATCAGCCATGACGACAGCGAGGTCCGGTCTGGGACGATTGCATTCCGCCAACGCTTTCGACTTGCCGACCTTGTTCGGAAAGCTGGAATTCACGAATCCAGGCCAGTCCCCTACCTCGTGCCTTCTCACGCTTTTACGCGCCAGTTCGAGCATCTAATTTGGAAACAGTATTTGCGCTTTAGTGGATTAAAGGCGATACATAATCTGATCGCTCCGGAAGTGGTCGAGGCTACACCACACCCCACGCCCGAAACCTCCCCCTCCCCGTCATCTCGCGCAAGCCCAGTTCCAAAACGATCCGCCGCGCCGCCTGCGGCGTGACCTCAAGCGTATTTGCGACCATCTTGGCAGACACGAGCGGCCGCGCCATCACGAGCTCGATCAACTCCGGCAATTTTGAAGACGCTCGGCGCCCATCGAGCTTTCGCTCCAACAACGTCCGGGCCAGCGCCAGCCTGTCATGCTCTTTCAGACCGAGCTCGGCGGCCGCAATCAGGCCGTGCGCAAGGGCGAGCAACCGGGTTTCACGATAACGATGCCGGCGCCGATCGACGGGAATGGTTTTCAGGCCGACATTGATGGCGGCGAGATGGGCGCCAGTGGTGACGCCGGCCTGGCGCAGGATGGATGCACAAAACAGCCGGCCGAGCCAAGGAGCGTGCTGAAGGACCAAAAATTCGTTCCAGGCATCGAGGGCAACGATGGCCTGCAGCACCGCTGGCAGGTTTTCGGCCTGACGCACTACACCACGCCATTCCTCCAGCCGGGCATCCTCGTCCCAGTCGAGATCATAGATCATCGGATTTTTTTCGGCGCCGCCGCCGCGACCGGGCCGTGTGGCGTTTGCGATCGCCGCCTTCGATCGGGCCAGCATCGCATCGATGGCAGCATAATCGACGCCGGGCAGATTTTTGACGTCATCACCATCATCCGCCTCCCCTTCCGGATCGATTGCGGCGGCGGGCCGGATAGCGGCAGCCGTCCCCGCGTCTTCCGCGCCGACCGAAGTGATCTCCGATGTCTGTCGGAGTGTTCTCAGACCGTCGGCGGACAGCGCCCACGCCGGGAGTTGGGCAGCAATCCGCCGGCGGGTCCTCAAAACGTCGCGAGCGATGGTGAGTTCGTGTGTGGGGGTGCGGATATCGCGGGTGGCGTCGTGCAGGACGAGGTCTTCGAGATGCACCAATTCGCCGTCAATCCACAGCGAGGCACAGGCATCGCTGAATTGGGTGCGTTCGAGGAAGCCCGGACCGACCGGCGATCGGGTGATGCGCTCGTCGAGACGGGTGAGTGCGATGCCGGCGCGGAACGCTGGCTCCATCAAGGTCGAAATGGGCAATTTTGCGAGATCGTAAGCCATTGATTTTATGATAAATGATTTGTTAAAAGAATGCTATTTGAATATCAGAGTTCTCCATAGGGTATAAAGAAGCCCCCGGTGTCTCACCGGCGATAAGTATGGCTTATCGAATGTGATTGATTTCAAGCCGCAAATCAGAAAGAATCCGGTAAATCCTTGGCCGCTGGGCCGTCGATCCGGAGGTTTTCTATGGCCATGCCGCCCCGTTCAAAGACCGCCGTCGATCGCCGGGCCGACGAGCTCGACACCATCGCCAGCGTGCTGCCGATCGACCGCCGCGACGAACTGGCTGAATTGCTCACCGACCAGGACATCGAAACGCTGCGCCACCTGGTCAACGAAGGCATGGGCGAAAACACCCTGCGCGCGCTCACCTCCGACCTTGCCTATCTGCAAGCCTGGTCGCTGGCCGCAACCGGTGCCTCCCTCCCCTGGCCGGCACCCGAAGCCTTGGCTCTGAAATTCGTCGCCCACCATCTCTGGCAGCCTGATCAGCGCGACATCGACCCCCAACACGGAATGCCGGCCGATGTCGAGCAGAGCCTGCGCGAACAAGGGTTTCTTAGATCGCCAGGGCCGCATGCGCCCGATACGGTGCGCCGGCGGCTTGCCAGCTGGTCGACGCTGACGAAATGGCGCGGGCTGACGGGTGTCTTCTCCTCCCCTTCGCTGAAGTCCGCGATCCGTCTTGCTGTCCGCGCGACACCGCGGCCAAGGAAACGCAAAAGCGCCAAGGCGGTGACCGCCGACGTCTTGGCAAAAATGCTCGCGACCTGCAGCACCGACAACCTTCGTGATATCCGCGACCGGGCAATCCTGATGGTGGCTTTTGGCTCGGGCGGCCGTCGTCGCAGTGAGATTGCCGGTTTGTGCAGGGAGCAACTCACGGTCGAGGCGCCAATCACCGTCGAGGGTGCCCCTCCCCTCCCCTCTCTTGCCATCCATCTCGGCCGCACCAAGACGTCTGGTTCCGATCACGACGAAGCCGTTTATCTGACTGGTCGGCCGGTGGACGCGCTCAACGCCTGGCTTGCGGCTGGAAGAATCGAAAGCGGGAGCATTTTTCGCAAGATCGATCGCTGGGGGAATGTTTCGAAGCGCGCGCTGGAGCCGAGTGCAGTCAACCAGATCGTCAAACAACGGGCGGAGATGGCTGGACTGGAGCCTGGGGAGTTTTCGGCGCACGGGCTGCGGTCGGGTTATCTCACGGAGGCCGCCAATCGTGGCGTTCCCTTGCCAGAAGCAATGGAGCAGTCCCGACATAGATCGGTCCAGCAGGCCTCCAGTTATTACAACAACGCAAGCAGGCGAACAGGACGGGCTACCCGCCTTTTGCTGTAAATGATTATTCCATAGTGAGACGCGGCCGAATCTATCAATCGCTGCTAAAACAGCTTTTGGGCCGAGATATGCAAAGAATCGCGCGTACGCACAACTTTACGCGCCAGCCGAAGCTATTGAACAGACCTCAACATTTGATAACTCAGACCTGCTGCGTAGCTCTGTAAAACAAAGCCCTCCCGGTGGGTATCAACTGCAGAAGGTAGTCAAAATCGCTGACATTGGCTGTGAGGACCGTGAAGCCCAATTTCTGCGCCTGTAGAAAGAGAACACAGTCCTGAAGTGCTCGCAGGCGCGCATCTTTTTCATAGCCCTGAAGGCGGCACAGCATGCCGGATAGGAGTGCTGCCCGCCCCAACACGTCAGGATCGGGCGCGAAAATACGGTGCGGCTTCATGTCCATGATGGTCACACCTATCTGCCGGACCGCTCCCTTGGTGCCGGGGTGTTTGGGATCTAGGACGCCGACAGTGTGCATCAACTCCTGAATAGCCACAGTCGAATGATTGCTTATCCTGATATCGAGGAGATCGGCAACGACCTCCGGCGCACGTCCCTGCAGGCCGTCGATATAGACACACGTATCCAGAAGAATATCTTGGCCACTGTCTGCCCGGTCGCTGACGAACGGGAGCTCCTCGTCCTGCCGTCTTGCTAAAGTGCGATAGGGATCAAACCGAGCCCAGCGGAGCGCCGCGTCGAAATCAAAGTCCGACAATTTAGAAACCCAGCTTCAGATCGGGATCTACTGTACCTTGCGTCTTGCGGAACGTGGCTCCGAAATTGTCGTCCAGGGCAACATTTGCCAGTGCGAATTCGATCAGATCCGTGTCTGTCTCGATACCCGTATGTTTTTTTGCCTGTTCAATGAGAGCAGGACTAATACGGCCGCCGATCCGCTTGCTCTTTTCACCCAGCAAGCCGGAATGCTCAGCGGCTTTCATCACGGCTTCGAACCGGGCCTTGCTGACGGTTACAAACTGTCCAGCCTTCGCGGACCGGGCGGCCGCCGTGAGAACGCCGCCGGGCGACGACGATGTGATGGTTTTTTCGCGGCCTTGTTTTGTCATAGACGTCTCCAGAGATCACAACAATGTCTGACATAATCGGCGCTTGTCTGACAATAGTCGATTTGCACCTATTGTTCAAGGCTGCAGCGAGGAACCGAGGTTGCTGCCTTTCCGAACCACCCCTCTCGTTCCGGATCTGCCGGTAATGATCGAGGTCCATCGGTTCGGTTCCATGCGTCATTGAGGGCACGGAGCATAACCCTCCCGATTGGGCTGTTTGTCACCTCACCTGATTTTAATCTCGATGGTCCGAGAACCAACGGCTTTTAGGCGGAGTTCTCTTAGAGATCCTTAAAGCCCGCCGAAAGCGAGAGGATGAAGGACCGACTCGCGAGCCAACGCCTTCTGCCAAGCCGTCTCGCTGATAAGCGTCCCATTGGGTGTCTGCGCCATTGGGACCTCGCAGGCGAAAATCCGGCTTGGCCACTATCAATCGCGACTGATCCCACCATGCTCGCGAACAATGACAGTTGGAAGGCACGTCGAGTCGAGAAAGATGTTTCTGCTGAGGGTCGGTATCGTCCGATATAGCATCATAATTACTGGTATTTGATCTGCCGGTCTCAGGGATTTGAAAATCATTTCCAATAAGTGAGAGTTTGAGCCTCGGCACGGAGACAGCGTTGCAAAATCGACGATTTCATTTGAGGCCGGTAGTCCTTGTCGTGATCGTCGGCTGCGGCGTCCTCCTTGCACTGCACAGGTTCCTCACATCCATTAACGGTCTGGACGAAGGAAAACCTGAGGCTTTTCTTGCCTTCCCGATGACCGTGATCCTGCCGATTGCTGCCCTCGCCTACCTTGTGCGCATGCCAGCGACCCGAACATCCGAAGGCATCCTGATGCGGTTCGCGGCGATGGTTCTCATCCTGATGATCGTCGCTTTGCCAGCCGTCAGCCTTCATCTTGCCCTCGGCTTCCCGGTGGCCTTCCTCGTGGTCGAGATGTTCGAGACACGCGTTCCTGCGCCAGATAGGTTTCATCGAGATCATCAGCCGTCAGTTCGTGCCGCGCAGCCAACCACGTTCCCTCGTCCGACCACGCGGAAACAAACCTCATCGTCTGATCGCGTTCGTGACGGAGGAGGAAGTGAACCAATGACGAGCAAAGCGCACAGTCCGTATCAAACACGACGATTGTCGATGATCTGTCATCGTTCCCATACATGTCCTTGCTCGCTCCAGTGGCCTGAATGTCTCGTCGTGCTCGGCCTCTTGGGCTGTTGGATACCGGTAAACTACAGCCTGCGAAGCGCACGTGAACATCCTATATCGCGTCTTTCCCATCAGGGTTAAGGGAGGGAGTTGTCTCGCTGCAGCCAATTACACGCTGCGGGCATTCACGTCCCTTGCCTATCTGCAGGCCTAGTCGCTCCGCGACCAGCGCTTCCCTCCCCCTGGCCTGCACCAGAAGCCTTGGCTCTGAAAGTCTTCGCGAACCATCTGTGCCGACCGGAACAGCGCGACATCGATCCTCGCCACGGATGCCGGCTGGTTTGCGCGAGCAAGGCTACTCTCGATCTTCGGTACCACATGTGGCCACTACTGTGCGACGGCGGCTCGTCAGCTGGTCGATGCTGACGAAATAACGCGGGCTGTCGAGCATCTCTTTCTCCACTGCCCTGAAATCCACGATACGCCTAACGGCACGGTAGGCACCGCAACCGGGCAATTTTGATGGTAGCGTATGCGCCCGACGAGCGCTGTCCCGCGGATGCGCTCGGTGGCTGGCTTGCGGTTGCCAAGATCGAAAGCGGGAGCAATTTCCTAAAGCTCGATCGCTTGGGCAATGTTTCGAAGCGGGCACTGGATCAGAGTACGGCCAATGTGATCGTCAAAACATAAAGCGGCGTAGGCTGGGCTGGAACACGGGAGTTTTATGCGCATGGATTAAGGTCGGGGCTATCCGATGGTTCACAATTGCTGCGGAAGAACGTTGGACTGAACCGCACCAAATTTGATGGGAGCTCCAAGGTGAGAGACTGGAGCCGTTCCTTGTAAGTTCCGAAGCGAGTGCGTCGATTAAACGAGCCGATAATAAATTTGGCGCGTCTTGCAAATTAGCTCCGACAGCCTGTGGGTCGAACCGACTGTCCTAGACTAACGCACCGTCACCGACAGGCCATACGATGATTAGAATCCTCCGCTGAAGTAGGCCTCTGACAGACCGGTTCGCCTGCTGGTAGCTACTTTAATCACTTGTCTTCGCTACATTGTCCTTTATCAATGGAATCAATGCCTTGCGATGTTGTCAGCTGACGACATCGTTCGCTTTCTGAACGCCCACTACCTTTACGACCGCCGGATTATATTAGGCCCGCATCTCGCCGCCTGAGTTTGCTTTCAGCAGCGCCATCAACATGGGACCAAGCGAAAACTCACCGCGACGGGTTCTCGATGTCAAATTACGTAGATATCCCCCGGCCGAATTGATGTGCCCCGCTCGCTCAAGTATCGCTGCCATTGCAACCGCAGCGTTTTCGGGTCCCATCGCCTCGCAAGCGTCCTGATAGGCCGACGCGGTCACACCCAAAGTCGAGCGGACAACCACCGCGGCCGACATAAGGTCCCTCCAATTTCGGACTTCGCCTCCCGGCCCATAGGACTCTATCTCGGGGCATGCCCGCATAACCAACCCAATTGGGAAAGCTTTTGAAGTTTCGGCCCGAAGGCTGCGATTTTGCACGGCCGTTTTGCCCAACTCCATTTCAGAGCTCGGTTCAAGTTCAGTTATAGAGTCGGTATTTGATTTCTGTATGTGGTGACGGATACCGCTATCATTGGTGTCGGATTCTTGCGGAAAAACTTGGCATTGCAGTATGTTAAGAACGCCGTCACGCAAAAGCGACAGTTCGTCCAGGATTGATTCAAAGTCCGTTTTCGATTTGGCTGTCCGCAGCCGCCCTACTGCCGCGACATACGCGGTCTCGATCGTCGCCCAGTCACCAGCCGCGCCGTCTTCAATCGCAGCAGTAATGAGCTTTCTGACATCCCTGCGGGCGATAGTCGTGCGTTCTTTGACGAACTTTAGACGTCGGGCATCTTCGGCAACCTGTTGCGCCATGAGCGCGAATTCTTCCGACCTTGCAAGTAGGGGGCTAAGACTGAATCCATAAGCGGTCTCGACAGCACCGTCCCTTGCACGCCTCACGTAACGCTTGCCATTGGGGCTGTCGTTGCGATTGATCAACCCAGCATTTACCAACACAGCTAGGTTTTCTCTCAAGGTCGTGCCCGCGATACCGTTTGCTCGAGTGATCAACTGGGCATTAGACGGAAAGACGACGAGGTTTTTGCCGTGGTTCAGTTCCGTTTCGGGAAAAAATGACAGGAGAGCGTTGAGTACGGCAAGCGCACGATCGCGCAAACCAAGAAGCGCTCGCGCATCGCAAACGTCACGGTACACTTTCCACTTATCAGCAGACTTTCCATCCCGAATCTCAGATGTCTTGAATTGGGCTCTGACCAACGCAAGCGTCATAGGCCGCCGCCCGAAGGGCGTCGTTACACTTCCATTATGCATTTTTCTTCTACCTCTCGATCGGCAAAAGAAATCCGCTCACCAAAACGGTGCCAAGACTCTTGACTGTGATTCATGAAAATGCGATTCTCAGGCTGCTTAGACCAATGAGAGAGGCTTCCATGACGGCAACGTTTGGGGGCCTTTTTCTTTTGCGGTTTCTTCCTTTTCTAGCTTTCGGAGTCGGACGTGGTCTTCCGGAAGTTCTCGTAAAGATCGGGGATACGATCCATCACAAAGTTGGCAAAAGCCGCGTCTCGATCTCTATCGATTTGGATCTTGCAGACCTTGCCTGTGACAGCGAGAGTCGCAATCTCTTCTCCATCTACAGACTTCGCGATTAGGGCCGTGGGTCTTACCGAGTTCGGCTTATCGACTGCCTTAACTGCACGAAGGACTGCAATGAAGCGATCATCTGAGGACTTGTGGCTGAACGACTTGTCATTCGTCGCTTTCCGCGCTTTGACATCCACGCCGTCGGCCTTCAGAATGTCAGCAAGTTCTTGCCACCGGGGGCGGCCAATTTTCGGAGCTCTGCCGATCGCTTCGGTCAACCAGCCGGGAACTGCTCGGCCCACGTTGATAAGCTTTGATGCCTCTTGGCGATCAACTGAAAGAGCCGTCTGAATGAGCATCCGGTCAAAGCCACCGTCTTCGAGTTTCAACGCAAATATTGAGCGCTCAATGAAAGTAAGGTCTTCGCGCGCAGAGTTTTCGATGCCCTGCGCAACAACGAGGCGATCGTCTCCTAGCTCGCGTACATAAGCTTTGACCTTGATGCCAAGTTCATTGGCCGCACGCACACGACGATGGCCATAGGCAATCTGGTAGCGGCCTGTCTCGCTCGGATGGATACGAACGAGAATAGGTATCTCCTGCCCGTGCTCCCGGAACGAGGTCTTGAGCGCTTCCACAGCGGACAGGTCCTGGTCCGCGAAACGATCGGCGAAAGGGGAGGGGTCAATAAGAGACGGATCGAGGTCAATCGGCAGAGCGCCTTCCGCAACCCGCCGCTTGAGTTCCTCGTAGTCTCTTTCCACTTCCGAGAAAGTGTCCTTCAGGGACCGCACCGCGCCTGATGCTACACGCTGCATCGGCTGGCGGGTCTCCGCCGTCGGCACGACGTCTGGCCCGGCGGCAAAGAGATTGCGAACTGACTGAGTTCGTTTGCTCATCTATGGTCTCCCCGATCAAAACGTCTCGCTTGTCGACGCACCGGCATCGTGTCGTCAACTGACAACAAGGTAAGCGGTTGATTTTCTTGAGGGTGAAGCATGTTTATCTGCCCCACACATCGTTAATTAGACCGACAGCTTCGTGGTTGACGGCATTGATTGATTCCATGGCGCGGTCGTAGGTCGACCGCCCGACTGCACCGCGCGACAACTCATAGAGCGATTGTTTGGTCAAACCGGCATTGGCGATCGCAGTTGACTTCCAAGCTGCTGCAGCCATGACATCCGTCCCAAATACATCACGAAGCAGGCCGACGATTTCCTGTTCCGGGACGTCTCGCGGGTCATGGCGAGTAACCAGGAAGCGTAAGAAATCGTAATCGAGCTTGCCTCCAGCTTCCTCAATGACGGAGACAAGATCCGATGTCATGAGAAGGAACTGACTCATAGACGCTACGTCCACCATCTGCGGATGAACGGTGACAATCATGCTGGTAGCTGCGTTCAAAGCGCCCATGGTGAGGAAGCCCAGCTGGGGAGGGCAGTCAATTACAACGATGTCGTACTCGTCTTCGACTTGATTGATTGCGCTCGCGACACGTCTAAAGAACAGGTCCTCCGGCCGTCCGCGGTTCTGGAGCATGAAGCGCGGCGTTTGATGCTCGAACTCCATCAGTTCGAGATTGCCTGGGACGATGCTGATGCCCGTAAAGTAAGTCGAACGGATCACATCCTTCATCGGCACACGTTGGTCGTCGTATCTGATTGCGCCATAAATGGTGGCATTTTCAGCAACGTCGAACTCGGGTTGATACCCGAACATCGCGGAGAGCGAGGCCTGAGGATCCAGATCGATTGCGAGAACCCTGTAACCCTGCAGCGCTAAACCCTGTGCGAGATAAAGTGAGGTGGTCGTTTTGGCGGAGCCACCCTTGAAGTTCGCGACTGTGATGATCTGAAGTTTGTCACTTTCCCGACGGCGCGGCCAAAATCGCTCAGCTTCTTTCGGGCGGGCCTCAGCGAGGTATCGCCGCAACTCGTTGATCTGCTCAAGGGTATACGAGCGGCGCCCTCCGGTACCAATGTCGGGAGTGGGCCCGAGACCATCCAGCGACAGTTGGCGCAGGTATCCATCAGAAATTCCAACTATTTCGGCAACTTCACCAGAAGTGAATGAGCGAAGCGACTTTTGCGCTGTCGGTGGGAAAGCGCGTTCGCCAACCGCACGAAGTCGCGCAGATAGCGCCTCAGCACGCTGCGTGATATGCGCGGACGTTGCTGCTCTGTTTATGTGCCTGTCGATCACGTTCAATGTAGCCTCAAGTTCAAGACGGTTTGCAAGCGTCAGACGCGCGTATGCCGTCTCAAGATAGCGCACGATTCTAGCTGTGCTGCAAGAGAATTAGAGTTAACAAGAAGTTAACGTGTTTCCGTCGGATAAACAGCTCAATTCAATTTATTAAATATGAATCAAGGATTTCCATCCGTTCTCTCTTATTGACGCTACAACGGCAAAATGCAGATTTGCACATGAATCTCCTCATCGCAGCTCCCCACACGCTCACTTATAAGAGCCGGACGAACGACTCGCTAGAATCACCTGAGGTGCAGATCTGCACATAGGCACACGCTGAAGGAGATGATTTTTGTCCGCATGACCTTGTTCAAGCGGAGATCATCATGCGGATATTGACCGTCGCACCCGACCAATACGAGCGCTATCGCAACGACCTGAGACAGATGCACCGTCTTCGCGCGACGGTATTTGGCGGACGTCTCGGCTGGGACGTTTCCATCAGCGACGGAGAAGAGCGCGACCAGTACGACGATTGCAAGCCGACTTATCTTCTGGCAATTCCCGACGATGGACTGGTTGCAGGTTGCGTTCGTCTTCTTCCAGCTTCTGGCCCGACGATGCTGGAGCACACCTTCCCCCAGCTTCTCGATGCAGGCTCGCTTCGCCCTCATTCTGGGATGGTCGAGAGTTCACGCTTCTGCGTCGATACCTCACTTGTCTCTCAGAGGGAGGCAAGCCAACTGCATCTTGCGACGCTCACCTTGTTCGCCGGGATCATCGAGTGGTCGATGGCGAATGGCTACAGCGAGATCGTCACGGCAACAGATCTCCGCTTCGAGCGCATCCTGAAGCGAGGGGGATGGCCGATGCGGCGTCTCGGCGAACCGGCTCCGATCGGCAACACCACCGCCATCGCCGGGAGCCTGCCGGCCGACCGCGTCAGCTTTGAGCAGGTATGCCCGCAGGCTTACCGTTCGACCCCGCAGATCGATGGGTCATCGCTCCGGAGCGCTGCGTGACCCAGCTCCGCTCCCATCCCCGCCTGGTCCGCAAACTACAGGACGCGCTTGGCGACCAACTGTGCATCGCCCTCGATGACGCCACCGTTGTCGAGATCATGCTCAATCCCGACGGACGCCTCTTCATCGAACGGCTGGGGCACGGCGTGGCACCGGCCGGCGCAATGAGCTCTGCTGCAGCCGAAGTTGTCATCGGCAGTGTTGCGCATGCCCTGCAGTCGGAGGCCGACAATGAGCGGCCGATCATCTCAGGCGAACTTCCGATTGGCGGACACCGCTTCGAGGGCCTGTTACCGCCGGTGGTCTCCGGACCAGCATTCACCATCCGCCGCCGAGCCTCGCGTCTTATTCCACTGACCGAGTATGTGAAGTCGAAGGTGATGACCGAAGCCCAGGCATCGGCAATTCGAAGCGCGATCGACGCTCGGATGAACATCGTCATCTCGGGTGGCACGGGATCGGGCAAGACCACACTCGCCAACGCCATCATCGCCGAGATCGTCACCGCGGCCCCGGACGATAGGATGGTCATTCTCGAAGACACCGCCGAAATTCAATGCGCGGCCGAGAACGCCGTTTCGCTGCATACCAGCGATACGATCGACATGGCGCGTCTGCTGAAAAGCACGATGCGCCTGCGTCCCGACCGTATCATTGTCGGCGAGGTCCGCGACGGCGCGGCACTGACGCTGCTCAAGGCCTGGAACACCGGTCATCCGGGCGGAGTCACCACGATCCATTCCAACACGGCGATGTCAGCCTTGCGCCGGCTCGAGCAACTGACGGCGGAAGCCAGCCAGCAGCCGATGCAGGAGGTCATCGGCGAGGCCGTCGATCTCGTCGTCTCTATTGAGCGAACGGGAAAGGGGAGGCGGGTCCGTGAGGTGATCCACATCGAAGGATACCGCAACGGCCGCTACCAGACCGAACATTATGCCCAGATCGATGAGGACAGCCATGTCGCGTAAAATCTCCATTCTTCTCACCGGCGCGACGCTTGTCGCCATTTCTATCGGCTTTAGCCATTCCGCATTCGCCTCCTCGGGCGGAGGCGGTCTTCCCTGGGAATCGCCGCTGCAACAGATCCAGCAATCGATCACCGGACCTGTCGCCGGGTTTATCGCGCTGGCCGCTGTCGCCATTGCCGGCGCCATGCTGATCTTCGGAGGCGAGCTGAATGATTTCGCGAGACGGCTTTGCTATGTAGCGCTCGTTGGGGGCGTCCTGCTTGGAGCCACCCAGATCGTCGCTCTCTTTGGTGCGACCGGAGCCTCGATCGGCGAGGCACACGCACAGGCCGAGCAAGAAACTCCCGACCCAACGATGCCCCCGGCCACAGAAGGGGAGGGGGCTCATGGCTGAGGTAGGCTCCGCTCTTTCGCGCTCGCGTGTGCACAGGGCACTATCGCGTCCGAACCTGTTGATGGGTGCCGACCGCGAGCTCGTGCTGCTGACGGCGCTGGCCGCCATCATCCTGATCTTCGTCGTCCTGACCTGGTACGCGGCACTGTTCGGCATCGCGATCTGGCTGGTCGCAGTCGCGGCGCTGCGCATGATGGCCAAATCCGATCCACTGATGCGCCGGGTCTATCTCCGCCACATCTCTTACAAGACGTCGTATCGCGCGACGTCGTCGCCTTGGCGCAAGTTCTGAGGGATTGGAGATGGTTGCCCTCAAATCATTCCGCCATTCCGGACCGTCATTCGCCGATCTGGTGCCTTATGCCGGCCTCGTCGATAATGGGGTCATCCTGCTGAAAGACGGCTCGCTGATGGCCGGCTGGTACTTTGCCGGGCCGGATAGCGAGAGCTCCACCGACGCCGAGCGCAACGAGGTGTCGCGACAGATCAATGCCATCCTGTCGCGGCTGGGCTCGGGATGGATGATCCAGGTCGAGGCGGTGCGAGTGCCGACCGGCGACTATCCCACAGAGGCTGAATCCCACTTTCCCGATCCGGTCACACGCGCCATCGACGACGAGCGGCGGGCGCACTTTCAGACGGAAAGGGGGCATTTCGAGAGCCGGCATGCACTGATCCTGACCTGGCGACCACCGGAGCCGCGACGCTCCGGCCTGACGCGCTATATCTATTCGGATGCAGCCAGCCGCTCCGCCACATATGCCGACAAGGCGCTTGAGAGTTTTCTGACCTCGATCCGTGAGGTCGAACAGTATCTCGCCAATGTCGTGTCGATCCGGCGGATGATGACGCGGGAAACGCCGGAGCGTGGCGGGTTCCGCGTAGCGCGCTACGACGAGCTGTTCCAGTTCATTCGCTTCTGCGTCACCGGCGAGAACCATCCGGTGCGCCTACCTGATATTCCCATGTATCTCGACTGGCTGGTGACGGCCGAGTTGCAACATGGACTGACCCCATTGGTCGAGAACCGCTTTCTCGGTGTGGTGGCGATCGACGGTCTGCCGGCCGAAAGCTGGCCGGGGATCCTCAATACGCTCGACCGGATGCCGCTCACCTATCGCTGGTCGTCCCGCTTCGTCTTCCTCGATACTGAGGAAGCACGAGCAAGGCTCGAGCGCACCCGCAAGAAATGGCAGCAGAAGGTCAGGCCGTTCTTCGACCAGCTGTTCCAGACGCAATCACGCTCGGTCGATCAGGACGCCATGCTGATGGTGGCAGAAACCGAAGACGCTATTGCCGAAGCCTCATCGCAGCTCGTCGCCTATGGCTATTACACGCCGGTCATCGTTATCTTCGAAGAGGATGCGGTCCGGCTCCAGGATAAGTGCGAGGCGATCCGCCGCCTGATCCAGGCCGAAGGGTTTGGCGCCCGCATCGAGACGTTGAACGCCACGGACGCTTTCCTCGGCAGCCTGCCCGGTATCTCTTACGCCAATATCCGCGAGCCGCTGGTCAACACCCGCAATCTCGCCGATCTTATTCCGCTGAACTCCGTCTGGTCGGGCAGTCCTAACGCGCCTTGCCCATTGTATCCGCCAGCCTCGCCACCTTTGATGCAGGTGGCATCCGGCTCGACTCCGTTTCGGCTCAACCTGCATGTTGACGATGTCGGCCATACGCTGATCTTCGGTCCGACCGGCTCCGGCAAATCGACGCTACTGGCGCTGATTGCCGCGCAGTTCCGGCGTTACGCCGATGCCCAGGTGTTCGCCTTCGACAAGGGCGGCTCGATGCTGCCGCTAACACTCGGTCTCAACGGCGATCACTACCAGATCGGCGGCGATATCGGCCCCTCGGCTGGTGGTGAGGTAAAGGCGCTTGCCTTTTGCCCGCTCGCCGAACTGTCGACCGACGGCGACCGGGCCTGGGCGGCCGAATGGATCGAGATGCTGGTGGCGCTGCAAGGTGTGATCATCACTCCGGACTATCGCAACGCCATCTCCAGGCAGTTGGCGCTGATGGCAGAATCGCGCGGCCGCTCGCTTTCGGACTTCGTCTCCGGCGTGCAGATGCGCGAGATCAAGGACGCACTGCATCACTACACCGTTGACGGGCCGATGGGCCAGTTGCTCGACGCCGAAGAGGACGGTCTGGCGCTTGGCGCGTTCCAGTGCTTCGAGATCGAGGAGCTGATGAACATGGGCGAGCGCAATCTCGTACCGGTGCTGCTCTATCTATTTCGTCGCATCGAGAAACGCCTGACCGGCGCTCCTAGCCTGATCATCCTCGACGAGGCCTGGTTGATGCTCGGCCATCCTGTGTTTCGCGACAAGATCCGCGAATGGCTGAAAGTGCTGCGAAAGGCCAATTGTGCTGTCGTGCTCGCCACCCAGTCGATTTCCGACGCGGAGCGGTCCGGGATCATAGATGTGCTGAAGGAGAGCTGCCCGACGAAAATCTGCCTGCCGAACGGCGCGGCACGCGAACCGGGCACACGCGAGTTCTATGAGCGCATCGGTTTCAACGAGCGGCAGATCGAGATCGTCGCAACCGCCATTCCCAAGCGCGAATATTACGTCGTCTCACCGGAGGGTCGTCGGCTGTTCAACATGGCGCTGGGTCCAGTCGCGCTCTCGTTTGTCGGGGCTACGGGCAAGGAAGACCTCAAGCGCATTCGCACCCTCCGTTCCGAACACGGGGCCTCGTGGCCTCTTCACTGGCTCCAGCAAAGGGGGATCGCCCATGCCGAGACATTTTTCCCGACCCTTTGAGACCTACCGTGCGGTGGTCATCGTGGCGACGGGCCTCGCAATCGCAACGCCAATCCAGGTCCAGGCCGGTGGTGTCACCGGGCAGGCAACGGAATGGACACAGCTTGCCAACAATGCCGAGCTGATTTCGCTCGTCGGCAAGTCGGCCGAACAGGTCAACAACCAGATTACCCAGATCTCGCAGCTTGCCGAGCAAATCCAGAACCAGATCAACATCTACAACAACATGCTGCAGAACACCGCGCAATTGCCAAACCACATCTGGGGCCAGGTCGAAAGCGACCTGAAGAACCTCCAGAACGTCGTGGAGCAGGGGCAGGGCGTCGCGTTTTCGATGGGCAATATCGACGACGTGCTCAAGCAGCGTTTCCAAAGCTTTGCCGAAATGAAAAGCAACCTGCCTGACGGAGCAAGCTTCTCATCCACCTATCAGAACTGGTCCGATACCAATCGCGACACGATCGCTGGCTCCCTGAAGGCCGCAAACCTGACGGCCGACCAGTTCTCAAGCGAGGAAGGTACGATGTCGTCGCTGCGCTCGATGTCGGAAACGGCCGACGGACAGATGAAAGCGCTGCAGGTCGGCCACAAGATCGCCGCCCAGCAGGTCGCACAAATGCAAAAACTGCGCGGTCTGGTCTCCCAGCAGATGACCATGATGGGCACCTGGTATCAGTCCGAGCAGGCGCAAAAGGATCTGGCGCAAGCGCGGCGCGAACAATTCTTCAGCGGGACCGAGCGTGACATCCGCGGCGGCCAGACGATGGAGCCGCGCTGGTGAGCCCGCGCCTTGTCATCATCCTCGTTGTCGTGGGGATCATCGCGTCCGGCGTCGGCATCGCCAGGTGGATCGTCCAGCCGGGACCGACTCCCATGTCCGGAGCGGAAGAAGCATCGCCAGAGGCTGCATCCGACGCCGACCGCCGTGCTCACCGGGAAAAGTTCTTTGGTGGCGACACCACTCGCGACATTCGCGGCGGCCAGGAGATGAAGCCGAGATGGTGATCGTTCCTGCCTCCCGGCGCTTTGAGTCCGCCCTTATCGCAATCGGACTCGTCCTGATTGCAAGCACGCCGGCTCTGGCGCAGCAGGGTCAAGTGCTGACGACCCTGGAAAACTCCGTCGTTGCGGCCGCCAAGGGCTGGGAGACGACGGTCATGAATGCGGCGCGGTCGTTGTTTTGGATCCTGGCCGGCATCGAGGTCGGCATCGCCGCTGTATGGCTGGCGATCAACGTTGCCTCGCTCGACAGCTGGTTTGCAGAGCTCGTGAAGCGTATCATGTTCATTGGGCTATTCGCTTTCATCCTCGACCGGGGGCCTGCCTTCGCCAAGGCGGTCGTCGATAGCCTATACCAGATCGGCGCTGGCGGCGGCTCGGCCTCGCCGGCCAATATTTTTGACGCCGGCATTCGTGTCGCAACCAAGATGTCGGAACAGGCGAAGTTTGGCCTCTTCGAGGATAACTCCCTGGCGATCGCCGCCGTCTTCGCCATGGTCGTGGTCGTCGTCTGCTTCTCGCTCGTTGCTGCCATCTTCGTCTCGGTCATGGTGGAGATGTATGTCGGCCTGCTTGCCGGAATGATCATGCTCGGATTGGGCGGTACTTCCTATACCAAGGACTTTGCCATCGAATATCTGGTGTACGCCTTTTCCGTCGGGATGAAGCTGATGGCGCTGGTGATGATTGCCAAGATCGGCTCAGACATTCTGCTGGGCCTGGCCGAGGCACCGACAGCAACCTCCGAGCAGTTCATCACCACACTCGCGATCGCCGGCATATCGGTCGTAGTCTTCGTCATCGCCATGTATGTGCCGCCGATTCTGCAGGGCGTGGTCCAGGGTGCTTCCGTATCCGGCGGCATGGAAGCCATCCGTCACGGCGGGCAGGCCGCATCTTTTGCGGCGGGCGCCGGCTTTCTGGCGACGGCAGCAGCCAGCAGAGGGTTTCAGGCAGCAGGCGCGGCGAGGGCAGGCGGAGCGTCCCTCGGCAGTGCCGCCATGCGTGGCATGGAGGCAGGCATCGGCGGTGCGGCAGGTGCCGTCGGGTCTGCTGCGAAGGACAAGGCGGTCGGGTCACCCGGCGCCTATGCCGGATCTTTGCTCGGGCTTGCCAATGCTAAACTCGACCAGCAGTCGGGTCGGACCGCATCGCCGCCTCCACCGCCGCCCCTTAACGAGACCAAATAACTGGAGGCCGATCCGTCATGACTGGGCCCAATCCGCTCGATAATCCCGATCTTGCCAATCCCTATATCGCCGCCCGCAACGAATGGAACGAGCGCTATGGCTCGTACGTCAGATCCGCCGCCGCATGGCGCATCGTCGGCATAACTGGCATGACCATGGCCGTGATTGGCTTTGGCTATGCGCTCTACCAAAGCACGCAGGTCAAGCTCGTTCCCTATATCGTCGAGGTCGACAAGCTCGGCACGGCCGTCAACGCCGGATTTCCTCAGCAGATCGAATATGCCGATCCGCGGGTTGTGCGCGCCACCCTCGGCAGCTTCGTCTCGAATTTTCGAAGCGTCACGCCCGACGCCGTGGTGCAGAAGCAATATATCGACCGGACCTATGGGCTGCTCAGGACATCCGATCCGGCGACCGAGAAGGTCAATGCCTGGTTTCGCTCCAACTCACCGTTCGAGAAAGCGAAGAACTCGACCGTGGCCATCGAGGTGAACAACATCGTCGCGCTGTCGAACCAAAGCTACCAGGTGGACTGGACCGAATTCGAGCGCGACCGGCGCGGCAAGGAAACCGCCGTCCGCCGCTTCCGTGGGATCGCCACCGTGACCCTGACGCCGCCACAAGACGAGGGCGTCATTCGCTTGAACCCCATCGGTCTTTATCTCCGCGACTTCGACTGGACAGCACAGCTTTGAAAGGCATGGCCCCTGATATGATCACCCTACGCACAAGAACACGGGCCACGCTGACGGGCGCTCTCGCCTCGGCGGTTTTGGCGTCTTCAGCAATCGCTCCTCTCCATGCATATGCTGCCGATAGCGTCACAGCCAACGAAGCAAAGGGCATGGGTATCTCCACCCAGTGGCGAGGGTCTCGCGGCTTGGTGACCAAGGGTGCCGACGGAAAGGTGATCTTCCTTTATGGCGAGGTGCAGCCCTCCGTCGTCTGCTCGCCGCTACAGGTTTGCGACATTGAATTGCAGGGCGGCGAGGTGGTCCGCGACGTTCTGGTCGGCGACACCGTGCGCTGGAAGGTTGAGCCCGCGACTTCGGGTGCTGCCGGCGGCCAGGCGATCCACCTGATCGTCAAACCGTCGGAGCCGGGTCTCGTGACCTCAATGGTCGTGACGACGTCGAGGCGCACCTATCACATTCAGCTCAAGTCTCATCCGACGCAATATATGGCGCGTGTCGGGTTCGAATATCCTGAAGATGTTTCGGCGAAGCTGGCCGACATAAATGCACGGATCGAGGCCAGCACCATCCCAGGCGCAGGCGTCCCCGCCGAGCAGTTGAACTTTTCCTATTCGGTCTCGGGCAACGCCGGCTGGCGACCGACGCGGGTCTATTCCGATGGGCTCAAGACCTACATCCAGTTTCCACGCTCGATCACCAGTCAGGATGCGCCGGTTTTGTTCGTCACGTCAGGCGGGCAGAACCGGATCGTCAACTACCGGATGAAGGGCGACATGATGGTCGTCGATTACCATGTCGATCGCGCGGTGCTCGTGTCGGGGGTCGGTTGGAAACAGGAAAAGATCACCATCAAGCGGGGAGGGCGGTAATGAACATCCTTTTCTCCCGTTCACGAACTTTTCGAGCTCTCCCTAACTTTGCCGCAGCCTGCGCCATCGCTATCCTTCTTTCCGGATGCCAGACGATGGAAACTGAGGGGCTCGTTTCCAGCAGCGCGCCACCGGAAATCTCCGGTCCTGCGGCCAGCGCAATCGCCGGCGATATGGTGAGCCGCCTTGCCGAACAGATCGGGCCGGGAAAAGCGACCGTTGCGCTCAAGACTGATACCTCGCCCTTCGGACAGGCGATGGACGCGGCGCTGAAGGGATGGGGCTATGCCGTCGTCACCGACCAGAAGACAGATCGCGGCGCAACGGTCATCCCGCTCGGCTATGTGATCTTAGACGTCGATGGTCAGGTGCTGGCCCGTCTATCGACAAATAGCGTCGAACTCGGCCGCGCTTATTCCGTCACGGCAAATGGCGCGACGCCAGCGAGTGCCTTGTCGCTCATGCGGCGCGGGTGAGGGAGGATCATATGGTGCAATCTCTCAATCTCGGCGGGGCCCCAAACACCCAGGCCCCATCGACTATCCGGCGGATCAACCGTCTGCCGATCATCGTCATTGTCGTCTTGGCAGTCACGTTTCTTGGCGTCATCTTTTATGGGCTCGCCTCGCGCGGATTGTATTTCGGCAAGGACAGCGGCCCGGAGACAAGTTCGGGAAACCCCGCCTCAACGTTTGCCGACCAGATCAAACGCGGCGTCACCGACGGTATCATCGGCGAGCCACAGCAGCAGACCACCTTCCAGCCGACGCCGGTCGAAACAAAACAGGTCGATGAAAAGGCCAGCAATCCCTTCACGCCGCAGCCGGGGCAACACGAGGTGCTGCAGCGCGGTCAGGATCTCGAAGCGGAAGGGGTCTGGCGTGCCCGTCTTCAGCGAGAACAACAGGAGCAGCTTCTGCGTGAGCAGCAGCGCCAGCGGATGGCCCGCTTGCAGGCAAACAACGCTGCCTATGACGCGCCGCTTGCCATCGATCGCGGCAAATTGGATGGGCGTGCTGAAACGCATGATGCGACCGCAGACACGGCTGCAAGAGCCGCGACAGTTCCGACAAACACCGGAAGCTCCCCCGATCTCTATGGAGCGGCGCTCCGCGCCGGGCTCGGTGGTCAAAACGTTGATCCCAATGCACAAGGCGCTAAGGAAGACTTTTTTAACGCCGACCTGAAAGAGCTTGGCTACCTTCCGAACCGTGTCGTGCCCCAACAATCACCCTTTGAGCTAAAGCGCGGTTCGGTTATCCCGGCAATACTGATCACTGGCATCAATTCGGATCTGCCGGGGCGGATCACCGCCCAGGTGAGCCAGAGCGTCTACGACAGCGCGACAGGGCATCGTCTGCTCATTCCGCAAGGCACGAAACTCTTCGGTCGCTATGACAGCAAGGTGTCCTTTGGACAGAAACGCGTTCTTGTCGTGTGGACCGACATCATCTTTCCGAACGGCTCGACTTTACAGATCGGCGGTATGTCGGGGACGGATGCGCAAGGAAATGGCGGTTTCAGCGACAAGGTGAACAATCATTATTTGAAGACTTTCGGCTCGGCGGTGCTGATTGCCCTGATCGGGACCGGAATCGACATGGCCGTTCCCGAAAGTTCGACGCTCGCGACCGAGGACACGGCCTCGGATGCGACGCGGCGGAGTTTCGCCGAGACATTCGCTCGGGTAGCGGACCGTACCATCCAGCGCAACATGGATGTTCAGCCGACGCTCGAAATTCGGCCTGGCTACAAGTTCAATGTCCTTGTCGATCAAGACATTGTTTTCCCGAACACTTAAAGTAAGTAGCCACTTGTCCTTGGCTCAAATACCATCAAGAATTTCGATTAGCGCTTGTAAGGTGGCTTGCCTTGAAGCCATCGGGGTACTTCAAACCAAAACCAAGGGCCCGATCAAACCCGATGTGAGCAACCCAAATCAGACCTATCGCAGCGATGGTGCTCTTCGTGTAAAAGCCGAACGTTATAAGAGCGATCGGCAAGCCATACCAGTGTCCAGCATTGTAGATTGCTGCGCCTAGCCGTGGCCCACGCAGGTATCCGACCATGGAGATGTCGGGCACAAGAAATAATATGGCAAAAAGCCACCAGCTCTTATCAAGCCATTCGTATGCGATGGTCGCAACGATCATAACTGCAAGATTCTCCGTCCGGACGAGAAACCGCGGCGCTCCCAGCACAACACCATTCATTGAAGGGTTCCTTTCTGTATAGTATCGACCCGACCAACACCCATCCTCTGACCATCAACAGACCTTCTTACCAGCCAATCCTATCGTAGAAGGCGAATCTTAGCCTGGGATTATGCTCGGGGACCAAGATGTTGATACGATAGTTTCGCCACTTGCCCAAGTCATCGCGGAGCGTAATGTCAGTGTCGCCGATCCGCACAATTTCAGGATCATCCCACCATCCCTTCGCTTCTGGAACGGCCTCAAGAACTTCATCGAGGATGGACTTTAGAGTCGCGGCCCTTCCGCCCGTCAGATAGTCATGGCGTGCTTTGAGTAGGACGAGCCTAGCAGCGAGCCGCCAATCTCGGATCTTCTGCCGATAGTGGTCAGAAAAGAAGACTATGCGAAGGATGTTCGGTCGCGGCGCGGTGAAGTCCTCAAACAGAACTCTGGCCGCTTCATTATGCGCCAACACATCCCAGGAGCTGTTCATCAGATAGGTAGCTTGGTCGAGAGTATTGATCATTCTCAGTAGAGACGGAGCAAACTCACTGCTTTCAGAGCCGCCCGCAACTGTTTCACGACCAGCCAATGCAAAAAGATGCTCCCGTTCGGCCCGGTCGAGCCGAAGCCCTCGCGCCAGACGTTGGAGAAAATCATCCGATACCGCTATGTCCCGTCCCTGCTCGAACCAAGTGTACCACGTCAAACCGACGCCAGCGAACGCAGCAAGCTCTTCGCGACGAAGGCCTTTAGTCCGACGACGGCGCGCCGGCGGCAAACCAAGCAATTCTGGTGAAGTCCGCTCGCGACATTGGCGGACGAAGTCCGAGAGCGCTTGTCTGGCCGGGACGCGCGTTAAACGATCGGGCATACCTTCTTACCTCATAATCCGTTACTTTAGTAACAGCATAAAAAACACATTGTAACACGATAAGCAGCCCATAATCTATGCGCCATAGACCTTAGATAAATGCCGAAGCGGAAGGTTAAGTCGTATGCTCCTCTACCAGTTTCAAAAGGGAACCAATCCGCGTCGCGTTATCATCTACCTGAACGAAAAGGGAATCGACGTCCCACGTTATGAACTTGATTACGCGGGAGGAGAGCACAAGTCTCTTGAATACCGCGCAATTAATCCCAGCGGCCGAGCCCCGACGCTCATCACGGATATGGGAATGCCCATCACAGACTCGGCGGCCATTGTTGAGTATCTGGAGGAGCTGTTTCCCGAGAGGCCCATGATCGGGACGGATGCCGTTTCTCGCGCGAAGATCCGCTCGCTGGAGCGTCTGGGAACGGATCTGGTTGGGCGCTCTCAGCTTTGGCTGTGGAACGTTACACAGTCTTTTCCTGGCAAGGAGCCGTCTCCATCGCTGGACCTTGCTTCCAGGCTTTTCGGGTACATTGCCGAGATATTGGACGTCCTGGAGACGACAATTGGCGATAACGATTTCCTGGCAGGCGACATGCCCACAATCGCCGACTGTACGGTGTTTGCAATCTTTCAAACGTGCCGGGAGAGGTTTGACCAACCCTTCGGTTCGGCCCACCCGCGCCTCGACGGCTGGTACAAGAAGTTTCGCCAGCGGCCGAGCGCGGAATATTGAGGGGCTGATAACTTGAGCGAGCCAGAAACCATAACCCGCGATCTAAGATGTATCCAGGCAAGCGATGGCGCAGTCGTCAGTCCAATCAGACCATCGAAAATCAGACTGACAATCGTGATGATTGGGTTCGTCTACCCCATCGTGACGCTCTTACTCTACGCATTGAACCCGCTGGCTGACGACTGGGCTGTATGGCATCGAACGCTTGTTCTAACGCCAGTGACTGTTAGCCTCATCGTCTTTGTGGTTAGCCCGCTAGTGGCAAAATATTTTGACAGGTTTCTGCGTCCTCGATCAGCGCGTTGAAGGTCACCAATGCATCTCTCCGCACCAACGGTGCCGGCATAAACGGAATTAGCGTCACCATGCAGAGCGGTGGAACTGAATGCAGCGTTCAGCTTCCATATAAATGGCGACACGAACTCAAACTCAGAAAGGAATTTGAAGATGGTTATGAATCGACGTGCATTCTCGGCTACCTTAGTCGGAGGAGCAGCGACTATGCTTTTAGCGACAAGGGGCACGGCAACTCCGGCATCGCGTCGTGCGCCAAAAGCCCGAAACATCGTTCTTGTGCACGGCCTTTTTGCTGATGGCTCTTGCTGGAACGACGTTATAACCCTCTTGCAGGCGAAAGGGCTCAACGTTACCTCCGTCCAGAACCCACTGACGACGCTCCCTCAATCGGTTGCAGCAGCAGAACGCGTTCTCAACCGCCAGGACGGTCCAACCGTTCTCGTCGGTCACTCATTCGGCGGAATGATTGTTACCCAAGCCGGGATGCATCAAAACGTCTCTGCCCTTGTCTATGTCGCGGCTCGTGCTCCAGATGCCAACGAGGACTTCGCAACTCTTGCAAAGACCTATCCCACCCCGGCTGCGAGTGCGGGGATCGTCTATGACGGGGAGGAGGGAAGGCTTACCGAAGAGGCATTTCTGCGGGACTTCGCCGGCGATGTCCCCGAGGCAAGGGGCAAGCTCCTTTATTCGACGCAATATCCCTTTCAAAAGACCTTACTGGCAGGTGTTGTAACAGACGCGGCATGGCGCTCGAAGCCTGTCTATTATGCGGTATCAGCTGAAGACCGAACCATCAATCCGGAGCTGCAGAGGTATCTGGCCGAGAGAATGGGGGCAAAAACGGTAGAATTACCAGCCAGCCATCTTTCGATCATCTCGCATCCACGAGAAGTTAGCGAGCTCATCCTGGAAGCTGCTGGCCACGGCTGACATTGTGTTGGTCTTCATCGGGTACCGTGCTCCGGCAATGGCTTGGTTCCATTGGTTCGGTCGTTTCCATTGCAGTGGCCGCACTGGGTTTCAATGTGATCGGTTGGGCTCGCTCTGATAAGGGCACGACGTACTTTCGTGTCTTCGTTGGTGCCGACGCTATGGATGAGTATTTCAAACAGAGTAATTAATTGGTCTGTCTACTGCCGGATGAACCGCAAACCTCCGGACTTCGAGACCGAAAATGCCTTTCAAGGTTGCCCAAGGAAGCTATTTGATCAATGTGCGCACGGAGGATCCTGATGGTATCTTGCGATGCAGGGTCCTTCGCGCGATCTGCCCCTTTTCCTCCGTTCCCTCTTGAATTCCATAAGCTATCTTATACAATTTAGGGTTGATTTTCGAGCGCATATAATAACAGACGTCGAGGGGCTCTCGTGACCTGTTCCACCTGACCACCAAAACGGAGTGAATAAATGCAGCACTGGCTGGACAAGCTGACCGATCTTGCGGCGATACAAGGCGACGAAAGCATTCTGACGCAGGGCCTTTCCGACCTCACCCAACATTTTGGTTTCACCGGCTACGCCTATCTGCACATCCAGCACAAGCACAGCATCGCAGTCACCAATTATCATCGCGAGTGGCGGTCGACGTATTTCGAGAAGAGCTTCGACAAGGTAGATCCCGTCGTCAAACGCGCGAAGTCACGAAAACAAATATTTACGTGGTCCAGCGAACAGGATCGCGCGAGGCAATCGAAGGAAGAGCGTGCCTTCTACACGCAAGCTGCAGATTTCGGCATATGCTCCGGGGTAACCGTTCCGATCAAGACTGCCAACGGCTCGATGTCGATGTTCACTTTAGCGTCGGAAAGGCCAGCAATCGATCTCGACCGCGAGATCGACGCGATCGCGGCCGCTGCTGCCGTCGGACAGATCCATACTCGTATTTCGTTCCTCCACACCACTCCGACTATGGAAGATGCCGCGTGGCTTGACCCGACAGAGGCGACTTATCTCAGGTGGATTGCTGTCGGAATGACGATGGAAGCAATTGCTGATATTGAGGGCGTAACTTATAACAGCGTCCGGGTGAAGCTTCGCGAGACGATGAGACGCTTCGATGTTCGGAACAAGGCCCACCTCACCGCACTTGCAATACGTAGAAAGCTGATCTGATTAACGGTGACCGACCGCTTGATCTATTAGCGCACCAGGCTTGATCCCAATAAGGCGGGTCAGCTCGCGATCTTGGGAACGTAACCAAGAACCCCGATGAGCGTGTTGACCGCGCTCATCTGTGAATGCATTTCGATCATTGCTTCGATGTATTCGAGATGCTGAACGCCGCCAGTGGATTTTCCTGTCCTGTAGTCGTCAGGCAAGGCCTGGAACAGTTGCTCCGCCTTCACAACGAGCTGCCTGTGCAGCCGGATGGCATTGACCGTCAAAGTCGCGACGTCTCCCGCGGAAAGGCCGTGTGTCAGCCCGATCACAGGGCGCAGTTCACATGTGTCCACTGATGAATGTTCAGAATCCATTTATGATCTAACCCTGCGCAATGTCCGCGGTCCGCCCCCGCTGACGATAAACCCTGTGAACCCTGACCGGGGGTTAGAATCCGAGATGAATCGGCCCTGCGACCTTTAGCCGGAGCCTGGACATACGTCACAGGCCCCCGGACACAAAGTCAGAGGGTTCCTGGCGCCGTTTCGGTCAGCACCAACCGTTCATCTGCGGATTCTAAGCCGCAACGCAGTGCGTACTGCGTCGGGCTTCTTATAAAAGGTTTGATCTGCTTTCGCTAGGGGAACAGCAAGATAAACGTTTCGAAGACCTGCAGAAACCCGGCTTAACGCTCTGCGCCAATGCCGGACAGGTCGACTCTTATCCCTGCTTTGTTGGGATCAGACGGCGAAGCTTGGGCCGGCACCTCGGGTTTGGTTTCTTCCGGAAGGCCAGCTTGTGTGTCGGCGCCATCGTGGCGGTCCGGCTCCGGCTCGGCGAGCTTTACATCACCTGGATCTTCCGCCCGAAACACTGCCGTTCCCTCAAAATATCCACTCTGCCAGGCGA
Organism: Velazquezella soli; assembly: GCF_977018685.1. Lineage (NCBI taxonomy): Bacteria > Pseudomonadati > Pseudomonadota > Alphaproteobacteria > Hyphomicrobiales > Rhizobiaceae > Velazquezella > Velazquezella soli. The sequence continues at coordinate 178,395 of NZ_CDRNXF010000001.1, read as the reverse complement.
TAATCGCATCGTCGAACACTTGCGTCAGGACTTGCCTCTCGGACGGCTTGCCATACCATTTTGTCACGATCCGATAGACCTTGGCGAACAGGGCCGTGCCCATGCGCACGTTCTCGCAAGCATCGACCAGGTCCGGCTTCAGCTGGCCCGTCTCCAGGATTCCGAGCCCTGCGGGATATTGCGTGATGCCAACGCGCACGGTATTGCGACCGAGGTTGGCTCGGATAAGAGCCAACGCTTGCTCCGCCGTCTTCGGCCTGGGCACGAGCACCACCCGGTTTCCGGAGCGAATCGTGACCGCCAATGGATCCTGAGATCCTGCCCTCTCGATGAACTGTTCGACTATCGCCGGCTTCAGGCCGGGATCGCTGCATTTCTTGATGAGGGCGGGATCGACCATTGCGAACAATTCCTTATCTGTTGAAAGCTGCGACGACGGGCAGTCCGAACAGTTTTGCCCAGGCGATCACACTCGCGTTTTGAATGGCGACGATCGATGTTCCCGCGGTCCACCATCCATTGCCGGTCGCCACGATGATGTCGGGAGCTTGAAGCATCGAATGCAGGATCGGCCAGAGGATAAGCTGCTCGTAGCAGATCAGCGGAGCGATCTTGATGCCGGCGACCTCGACCACCGGATTGGCAAAAAAGTGAGCGCGTGCGCCGCCTCCCTCTCCCGTCAAGATCCGCCATGGCTGCCACATAGAAACCGGGACCGGCATGCGTTCTCGATAGAGAATACGCACCCCGCTGGCCGAAATCGCGACCATGACATTGTCGTAGCCGCCCGGATCGATGACGGCCGTGCCGGCGATCACAGTGAGCTCCGAGCCTCGCAAGCCTTGGCTCCAGAGCCGCACGACGGTCGGCGTCCAGAAGCTTAGTGCACTTTCGGGAAGAACGATGAACCGGGTTTTCACTGATGCCGCCGCGCGCACCGTTGCGATCAGGTCACGGTGATAGTCGAGCGAGCCGTCTCGTCCGAGGCTCTCGCCCTGTTCGAGATCGACGCCCATCCATCCCACGGGTAGATCAGGTGGTGTCCACGTGGCAGTGGACCAGAGCCACAATCCTCCCAGGACGATGGCGGTTGCCGGCCAATATCGCGATGTCATCATCGCGAGGCCGGCTGTCATCGCGACCAGCCCCCACCATCCCCATCCCGGAAAGAGCACGCCAGCTGCGGTCAGCGGATGTGCCCAGCCGGTTATCCCGAGGGGCGGCAGGCCTAAGAGCATCGCCGCCGCCAGATAGCTTGGCCCCATCGCCATTCCCGTTCGACCTACTCCGCGAGACTTCCCTTCCGGTCGCGCCTTCCAAAGCGCCGCATGCACGCCGGCGAAGGAGATTGAAGCAACTGTCCAGAGCAGAAGCCCAGGCCAGAGATCGGCGGCATAGAAGTTGGCGACACCCAGTGGCAGCCCACGCGAGGCGCCTAAAAAATATCCGGCGGACACGAGCGACGCCGTCAGCCGCGACGGCGACATCGCCCACAGCGTCGGAAACAACACTGCGACCGGAAACGCCAGCACATGACCGCTCCAGGCAGTCCAGCCGCAAGCGACAGATACGGCGATGAGCAGGCAGGTTAGCTGCCAATTACGGTTCGAAAGTGAGGACCGGCCGCGCCAGGCCGAGAAGGCCCGTGTCGGGAACCGGTCCAAAATACCGACTATCATAGGAGCTCGCAAATGATGAGTGAAGGAACAGATTTCTCAGTGGTACGATGCCGGTTTTGAACGGTGTGATCGGCCTGCCCTCGCCATCGCTTGTTCGGACGATCGATGAGGCGAGAGGGCTGCCGTCGACAGTGACATTCTCGGCAATTTCCACATGCTGCCCGGGAAGCGCCGCCACTGTCTTGATCAGCGGCGCAAAGCCACCGAGGCAGAGGCCACGCCTGACATAGCCGCGGCGGCGTGCCTCCTCGAATGAGGCGGTCACCGGTGGGCATATGAACACGAGATCGCCGACCTCGACCGGACGCTGCAGGGCCACGATACGCCAGAGCCCAAGCGGCTCGCTCGGCGTCAAGTTCAACCGAAAGCCGCCCATATAAGCGACTGCCGACATAGCGGCGATCGCCCCGCCCGCGCCGGCCACGAACAGGAGAGCGCGCCGCCTCATTGTTTCATCACCGGCGCCTGGCGCTGGGCTAGACGCAAATCCTCGGCCTGCCGAAGGGTCTGGACGGTGCGCTCGTGAGCGGCGAGTTGCTGGGACGTGCGCATGATCGGCCATGCCTGCTTCAGACGCTCCTTCTGCTCGGGCTGCATCCTGTCTGAGAGTTTGCCGAAGAGCTTGCCGGAGGGTTCGCGCGCAGCATTGGTGAGCAGGGTACGCTCGCCGAAGCGTTCGGTGACGGCCTGGTTGAACCCGTCAATTTCCAGCCTGGTTTCCCGATTGCTGAGGGCATATGCCATGGCCGCTGGCAGATCGTTGCGGTCGATCGCATCACGCACGCGCTCCAGCACCAAATGTGCTGCCGGCGACAATGCCGGGATGTCGATCGACACGCGCTGACGCAATACCTGTTCATCCGCCTGCAGCCGCTGCACCGCGGTCTCGCGCATCCTCAGATACTGCTCAAGATCGCGCTTCAGGGCCGGAACATTGAGGTCTGCAACGCGACGGTCCTCGCGCTCGGTCTTGCTGGCAAGAATGCCGGTCTTGCCCTTCAGCGGTCCGATCGACGCCGGGGCGGTCGTCAGCGTCTGAAGCGCCAGTTTGGCCGTTTCCTTATCCACTAGCACCGCATCGAAGTTCAGCGCTCGGAAGGCGGTCTCGGGATCGGCAAAGACGTAAGCAAAACGGGTCGAAACCTCTTCCCATTGTTGTCTGAGGGCTGGATCGGTGTCGAGCTTGTTCTCTACTGTGTTGGCAACGGAACCGGGGAATGTCTTGATGCCTGCGACCATGGGCGCGGCCTCCTTCATCGTTTGGGTTTTTAAGGGGTGGTGCAGACCGAGACGCTCGGCAAAATCTGCAAGGCGCTGGCCGAGATCGACCAATCTCGTCTTCTGGCGCAGCGTCCAGTCGAGCCGGTCGCGGACAAGTGTGCGGGCCACCTGGACGATGTTAAGGCCGCGACTTTCCGCGAACCGCAGCGCCTCGCGGTAAAGCTTTCCGCGCTCATAATCGAGCGTGGTCTCCTTGGCTTGTCTTCGGGAGAGTACCTTGGCCAGGACCTCCATTAAAGGCGAAGGACCGGCGTCCGTAATAAAGCTGCAAATCCTCGCGATGGCGGGTCATCGCCACATAGGTCAGATGCCGGTCCAGCGAGAGGCTTGCCAACACCTTCACGCGGTCAACGGTCGCGCCCTGGCTTTTATGGATCGTGGTGGCGTAACCATGATCGAGATTGCTGTAGAAGCGTTGCTCGACCGTTACATACCGGCTTTGATCACCCTCTCCGATCACAGCAACGATCCTGTTCGGTGCGGCCTCAACGACATGAGCGATCATGCCGTTCTTGACGCCGAGCGAGGTCTCGTTCTTCAGGAAGACGATCTGGTCGCCCACGTCGAACTGCCTGACACCGTCAGCCGTTTTGAAGACATGGCCCTCACCGACAATGCCGCGTTCAACGAGTTTTTCGCGGGCCATGACGTTGAGCATGCGCACGTCGCGGCGCAGATGCGCGAGGATCAGCGTTGTCTTCGTCTGATCGTAATCGTGGTTCCAGTCACCGATGAGCCGCTCGACCGCCTCGGCCTTTAGGCGCGTTCCCGTGATCCTGGCACTGGCATCATAGGCGGTCAGCGCCTTTTCCACGTTGCCTCGCGCCAGATCGAGCGACGCCTTGCGCATCCAGTCCTCACGCTGGCGATAGATTGTCTCGAGTTCGGCATAACCAATGCGGTCAACGATGGCGCGGAAGGCAGCCCCCGCCTCGATCGGCTGGAGCTGTTCGGGATCGCCGACCAGAACGATCTTGGCACCTGCCCTGACGACGGCATCGACGAAGCCGGCCATCTGCTTTGAGGCGACCATGCCCGCCTCGTCCATGACGAAGACTGTCTTGTCATTGAGAGCGTCACGACCACGGTTCCAGCGCAGCTCCCACGATGCCAGCGTGCGGCTTTGGATGCCGGCTTCTTTTTCCAGACCCTCCGCCGCCTTGCCGGCAAGTGCTCCGCCAACCACACGATATCCAGCCAGCTCCCACGCCTCGCGGGCAGCCTTCATCATCGTGGTCTTGCCGGCGCCGGCGCGTCCAACCACGGCCGCGATCCGGGCGGGACCGGCGATCTGCACGATCGCGGTTTTCTGCTCTTCCGAGAGCCGCTCATGCCTCCGGAACGTTGCGTCCAAAGCAGCTTCAGAGACAGCATGACCGTCCCGGTTCGACAGCCATAACGTCTGTCGCACCATCGTCGCTTCCAGCCGGATCATCGCCCGGGTCGAATAACGGGCCGGCAGCTTTTCTCCGGTCGCAAACTCGATCGTGTCGCGCTGAAGCCGGAGAACCTCGGGGTTCAGGATGATGCGTAACATCAGTTGCTGGAAGACAGCCGGATCATCGACATAGCGATGCAGGACCTTGGCGATATCGCGTTCATCGAAGACACTCTTTTCTCGCGTGATCAGGTCAAGCACGATGGCTGGATTGTTCAGAATGCGGCGGGTGTTTTCGCTTCGCCGCTCTTCGTTCAGTTCGATCCGTTCGAGTTCTGGCCGGACGCCCCGCTCCTGCGCCTTGCGCTCGATGGCTTTCGCCCCGACGCCGAGATGAATGGTGGGTTCAAGCTTGATGCCCTGCTTCTCATAGGAACGCCCATCAATACGGAGATCGATCCCTCCAAGCGCAAGATGATGGTTCAGCCGCTCGAACCATCCATCGCGTAAGGAATTGAAGTCATCCGTCGATCCGGCCCAGAGCTCATAGAGGATTTTGCCGGACTTCGTGCGGACCGGCTGGTCACCCTCGCCATTGACCGCAACCTTCTTCGATCCGAACCCCTCCTCGGTCAGCGGGCGCAATGTCGTCATCAGATGGATGTGCGGATTGCCTGGATTGTCATGGTAGACCCAATCGGCAACCATGCCCTTGGCGTGGATGTGTCTTTCCAAGAAGTCGCGAACTAACGCGATGTTCTGCTGCGGGGTGAGCTCCAGCGGAAGAGCGATTGTCAGGTCCCGGGCAAGCTGCGCATCGGAGCGCTTTTCGAAAGCCTCGACCTTGTTCCAGAAGGCTTCCGAAGCTCCGGCAACAGAGCGGTCGACAATCATCGCGCGGACCCATTTCGGCGCGTCGGCCGGAAGCATGAATTCCTCATGCAGCAGCCCCTCTTTACGGGTGTAGTCGATGGTGCGGGCCTCGCGCTCATATTCCATCTTCGCGCAGTGCCGGTAGGCCGCAGACAGCACCACGCTGCGGCCGCCGCCGCGGCTGACGATGCAGGCTGAGAAATGGGCGATGGCCACGGCGTAAAACACTCCCGGTTCGAACCTCGTTCCCAAAGAGCAGCCAGGTCGAGCGGCAACCCTACGGCGGCCCCGCCAGGGCCGTGGGCAAGCACGTCGCATCAGCGACGTATAATTGCGCCCTTGTATCGGCTCCTTCGGAACGGCGGGATCATCCTCCAAAGTGTCGGCTTTGCCGACGTGCAGATCTGCACATTCCTTCGGACGTGCTTTTGAGGAAGTCTTGCAACGGAACAGACGCCCAAGATTTCCAGGGAGATGCGACCGGAATGAAGAAACCATCATCGAAAATCAGGGAAGAAATCGCCAGATTGCAGGATCAGCTGAGACAGGCAGAAACACGCGAGGCCGAGCGCATCGGCCGGATCGCGTTGAAGGCCGGCCTCGGTGAGATCGAGATCGAGGAAACCGAGCTGCAGGCCGCGTTCGAGGAGATCACCAGGCGGTTTCGCGGAGGCAAAGGAAGTGCGACCGGGAAGAGAAATGGCGGCGACGGCAGGACCGCAGGTGAGACGGTCACGACGATCGAAACTGGCGCGCCTGCGGGCAGGCTTGGTGAGGCTTGAACGGATGGCCCGCACGATGACGAATGACGCGCGAAAGAAAGACACGCGCGAAAAAATCGAACTCGGTGGCCTGATCGTCAAGGCAGGATTGCGCTTTGAGAAGCGGGCACTGCTGCTCGGCCTGCTGCTCGATGCCAGTCGCCGCCTCAAGGGCAACGATGCCGAGCAATCGCGCCTCACGGCGATAGGCGCGGAGGCGTTCGCTCATGACGGCGAGTAAAGTGTTCCTCGCCGTCATCCCGGCCACGACGATGATCGTCGTCGTGGTGTTCATGCCGGGGATCGAACACTGGCTGGCCGCGTTCGGAAAGACCGCGCAGGCCAAGCTGATACTCGGGCGTATCGGCCTCGCGCTGCCCTATGCCACCGCGGCTGCAATTGGCACGATCTTTCTGTTCGCGGCAAATGGCCCAGTGGGTATCAAGGCTGCAGGATGGGGCGTCGTCAGCGGAACTGGAGTGGCAATCCTCATCGCTCTCCTGCGCGAAGGGGTTCGCCTGGCCGGGATCGCTGGCGACATCCCGAAAGGTCAATCCGTGCTCGGATATGCGGACCCCGCAACGATGCTTGGCGCATCGACAACGTTCCTCGCCGGCGTCTTCGGGCTACGCGTCGCGATGAAGGGTAACGCAGCTTTTGCCAAAGCGCACCGCGGCGGATCGGGGGAAAGCGAGCGGTGCATGGCGAGGCCGACTGGATGAAGGTGCAGGAGGCTGCAAAGCTCTTCCCCGATCCCGGTGGCATCGTCGTCGGCGAACGGTATCGCGTCGATCGCGACAACGTTGCCGCTTTGTCGTTCCGCGCCGACGATCCGTCGACCTGGGGCGCGGGGGGCAAAAGCCCGCTCCTATGCTTCGACGGCTCCTTCGGCTCCTCGCATGGCATCGTCTTCGCCGGATCCGGTGGCTTCAAGACGACTTCGGTCACGGTCCCGACCGCGCTCAAGTGGGGTGGTGGTCTCGTCGTCCTCGATCCATCGAGCGAGGTCGCGCCAATGGTAGCGGAGCATCGCCGCAAGGCTGGCCGGAAGGTGATCATTCTCGATCCCTCGGCATCAGGCGTCGGCTTCAACGCGCTGGACTGGATCGGGCGACACGGCAGTACGAAGGAAGAGGACATCGTCGCCGTCGCGACCTGGATCATGACCGACAATCCGCGATCGGCGTCTGCCCGCGACGACTTCTTTCGGGCATCTGCGATGCAACTCCTGACGGCCCTCATCGCAGACGTCTGTCTGTCCGGTCACACGGACGAGGAAGACCAGACGCTGCGCCGTGTACGTAAGAACCTTTCGGAGCCTGAACCACAGCTGCGGGCGCGCCTAACTAAGATCTACGAGCAGTCGGAGTCGGACTTCGTGAAGGAGAATGTCTCGGTATTCGTCAACATGACACCCGAGACATTCTCCGGGGTCTACGCCAATGCGGTGAAGGAGACGCACTGGCTGTCCTATCCGAACTATGCCGCGCTCCTCTCAGGCGACAGTTTCTCGACCGACGATCTTGCCGATGGCGGAACCGACATCTTCATTGCGCTCGATCTGAAGGTCCTCGAAGCCCATCCAGGACTGGCGCGTGTGGTTATCGGATCGCTGCTCAATGCCATCTACAATCGGAACGGCGATGTGAACCGTCGCGCGCTCTTCCTGCTCGACGAAGTCGCAAGGCTCGGCTATCTGCGCATCCTCGAAACAGCCCGCGACGCCGGGCGCAAATACGGCATCACGCTGACAATGATCTTCCAGTCCATCGGCCAGATGCGCGAGGCCTATGGCGGGCGGGACGCCACGAGCAAATGGTTCGAATCCGCGTCGTGGATTTCGTTTGCCGCGATCAACGATCCCGATACTGCCGACTATATCTCGAAACGCTGCGGCGATACGACGGTCGAGGTCGACCAGACAAACCGCTCTTCAGGTATAAAGGGATCGTCGCGCTCCCGCTCCCGGCAGCTCAGCCGCCGGCCGCTGATCCTGCCACATGAGGTGCTGCGTATGCGCAGCGACGAGCAGATCGTGTTCACATCGGGCAATCCGCCGCTCCGATGCGGACGCGCCATCTGGTTCAGACGCAAGGATATGAGCGCGTCCGTCGGTGAAAACCGCTTTCACAAGCAAATCACGGACGGGGTGAAGAGCTATAAGGCCGCTCCGATCATAGACACTGAGGAGACATGATATTGAGACATATCGCGACTATTGCAAGCCTATCCCTCTTCGCCGATGGCATCCTTGCATCTGTTGCCTCAGCGTCGCCAAGCCGCGCAAGTGAAACCTTCTCGATGTGCAACGGCGGCCATAGGATCACCTGCGTGGTGGATGGTGATACGTTTTGGTTTCGAGGTGAAAAGATCAGGATCGCGGACATCGACACGCCGGAGCTAAGTCCGCCGAGATGCGAGAGCGAACGAGAGCTCGGCCTTGCGGCGAAACAGCGTCTGCTCGACATCCTCAATTCGGGTCCGCTCTCGTTCAAGACGACCGCCAGGGATGAAGATCGCTTCGGTCGCAAGCTCAGGATCGTTTACCGCGATCGGCGATCGGTCGGCGATATTCTCGTCGCCGAAGGCTTGGCTCGGAAGTGGGAAGGATCACGACAGAGTTGGTGCGAATGATCCGGGCGCCGGCGGATCACTGTTGTGAATCGATGATGCCCGACCGATTCAAAAGTGTCATTGGACGGCAGATTCCGAACGCGCGATTCTTCTGTTATGATCACGCAGCCCTACCACCTCTATGTCGAGCGTATCGCGCCGGAAAAAAACATGGCGCGGTTTTACGCGCTCGCCGTTCAGCCGACATTGTTCGGCGAGGTGTCGCTTGTACGCGCCTGGGGGCGGATTGGAACGCGCGGACAGCAGATGGTGCATCTGTTCGACAACGAGAGCCAGGCCATCAATCTGTTCTTTGACGTGCTGCGCGAAAAGCGCAAACGCGGCTATCGCCCGAAACCACCTGTGGACATCAAGCGGATCTGACCTTCGTCTCCATCGTCACCGATGACAATCCAGTCAGAAGCTGACACGGATTTTATCTTTGACTACAAGATGCGAGGAATTGCATGACCACCACCAATGAAATCGCCGACAAGATTGCCGCCGACAACGGCCTGACGAAGGTTCAGGCCAAGGGTATCGTTGAAGCCGTCTTCCAGGCAATCTCCGATGCCGCAGGCTCCGACGCTGAAACCTCGATCCCCGGCTTCGGCAAATTTAAGGTGAAAGCTTCGCCTGAGCGCGAGGGTCGCAATCCTGCGACCGGTGAGAAGATGACGGTTGCGGCTTCGAAGAAGCTGACCTTCGCGCCTGCCAAGGCGCTCAAGGATGCACTGAACAAGTGATCCCTGACTTGGAGAGCCCCGCCTTGTCGGGCGGGGCATCCAGTCTCAGTCCCGGTTCGACCCGGACCAGATGAGGGAGAGTCCTTCCTCGCCTTCGACCTCGATCAGCGTTGCGTAGATCGGGGCCGGAAAGCTTGGATCGTCGAGCTTTACCGAGAGGTAATCGCGGCCTTCGTTCGAGGTCTTCTTCCAGGCGGCGCCGAATTCCGTGGCTCCTGCGAGGATGCGGTAGTCAGGGCCCTTTTCGGAAGTGCGCTCAACAGTGCGGATGGTTGCCTTGACGTTGAGGTTGAGGGTCTTGATGGTCCCGGAGAAGCCGTTGCCCGAAGCGGTGAAAGAGCCGATGGTTGCCATTGTCCTATTCCTTTTCGGTTGTTCGGGCCGCGTCCATCGCGGCCTCGATGGCAGTCGATAGGACCGGAGACGATCAGCCTGCACCTGAAAGGCCGAAACGGAGTGGAGGACGGCCAAAGGAGAGGCTTTCTTGCCTCGCGAGGAATGGGTGCTTCAGCGCACAGGGGAAGAAAACGAGCCGGCCGTTGCGGATGCCGATCGAGCCGAGCATCGCGAGGCGGTCTTTGGTCAGACATGCCCCATCGAGACCGCAGTGGACATGCCAGCTGGCAGATGAAGGGGCACGGCATGGCATCTTCGGTTGTGACAAGTGGGCTGCGTTGCATAGCGCCTGCAAGACTCAATCGAATGGATGAGACAACGCCACATGTGGGAGATTACCGGAACGGAACTTTGCATCCTCTCGCGTAGATGGTTTTGAGGCCATGCCTGGACGAAATCATTGAGGCGCGCTGCTCCGTCGCACGATGCACCCGACCGCACGCACCTCTCCAGAAGACCGCTCTGACATGAATGATCTCGGCTATCTCCCAAACCAAGTCGTCCCACAGTTTCGCTCTACGAATTGAAGCGGGGATCCGTCTTTCCTGCGACCATGATCTTTGGCTTGAACTGTGACTTCCGGGCAGGATCTCCGCACAGGTCAGTCAGAACGTTTATGACCGCGCCAGAGGAAGAGGGAAACAAAACTCCTCCGTGATTACGTTACATGAGATTGCCCAGGCACTGGGTGTGAGCCATGTCGAACTGGTCACGGCGGACAGAGAGATTTAAAGCAAATGGCTCGGCCTCGCCACTCAGATGTGATGAGTCCACTCAATCTACCAGATCGAAACGCCTCTTCACTTCCTATCCAGATGCTATTATATATTCTCCACAAGGAGAATGATTATGGCTCAGATTTCACGCGTCTACACGCCTGCAGAAGCAGCCGCCGTCAGCGAAATTGCCGTGAAGTCGGTGCATAACGCAATCGACAAACGGATTATCGCCCGACGTCTCGCTGGAAATGAAGGGCGCGCGCTTTCCGACGATGATTTGCTGCGGCTCAAGCTCTGGTACGGCGTCGGCTCAATCCTGTCGGCTGAGCTTCGCCAACGGCTGTTCGACACCATAGACCAGAATCCAGATGCCGATACTGTTCGAGCAGACGATTATCTGATCGTGGATGTTGCCCGGGCCCGGGAACAGCTTGCTGCGCGTGCGGAGGCACTACGGGAAGCGGAACGCGTTATCGGATCTGTAAGGGGTGTCCTTGGCGGCGAACCGGTCTTCAGCAAAACCCGTGTTCCGGTCAGGACGATTGCCGCCATGAAGGCCCACGGCGCGACCACCGAGGAAATTGTCGACGGGTATCCTTCGCTCACTACGCGTATGGTAGAACTCGCAGAGATCTGGACCGCTGCTCACCCGGCACGGGGCCGGCCCCGCAAACTTTCCGACCTTGGCGCGACCGTGAAATCTGTAAAGCGTCTCTCACTTCCGAAGGCCGCTAGCAAATCGTCCGGCAGCTGATCTCGTGAAGTTCCTGATTGATGAGTGCCTGCACACGTCTCTCGTGGCCGTCGCTCAGGACAACGGCCACGATGGCTTCCACGTAAATTGGCTCGGCTTGAGCGGCGAGAAAGACTGGGATCTGATGCCGCGCATCGTGGCGGAGGACTACACCTTTGTGACCAACAACGCGCGCGATTTCAGGAAACTTTACGGCAATGAAGAGATCCATGCGGGATTGATCATCATCGTGCCTCAGGTTGTTCCGGCATTGCAGCGCGACCTGTTTACGCTCGTACTGGAGGCAGTTGCAGGCGGCGAGGAAGTCCTGAACGAGGTGATCGAGATCAGCATTGAGGGCGATGAGGCAGTTCTCACACGCTATTCGCTCCCGGCAAACTGAGAACATCCTTAATTCACTCGTTCCGAGAACAGCGGCTCGATCCGGTCACTTTTTGGGCTCCGATCCTAGTCGGATCGATCCTGATACAGCGTCGTCGGGTTTGGTCGGAGTTTGCTCTGGCATTTCCAAAGATCCGTCCTCGCCAGCATCCTCGGCCTCCACGGCGAACGCTGTGCGACCGCGCTACCCGTATCCTCAGCCTGAAAAAGGCCTCATCCTTGAACTTGCCCGGCCGCCGAACGTGGATCGCGTCATCGAACAACTGCGGGAAAACCTCTTCGCTCCTCGGATTATCATACCAATTCGCAACGACACGAAGGATTTTGGCGAACATCGCTGTGCCCATGCGCAGGTTGGCGCAGGGGTCAAGCTTCAGTTCAGAAGCATCCTTCGCCTCGATAACCGAGGGGATCTTGGCCATGCGTATTCTGGAGACTGCGCGAGATGCCGGCCGGAAGTATGGCATCTCGCTGATAATGATCTATTAATCGATCGGCCAACTGCGTGAAACCTATGGGCGCAACGCGTCGAGCAAATGGTTCGAGTGCGCAAGCTGGATCAGTTTTGCCGTATCAACGATCCGGCAACCGCCGATTACATCTCTCGTCGATGCGTGGTGACGACCGTAGAGATCGATCAGGTCAGCCGCAGTTTCCAGTCACGCGGCTCGTCTCGAACGCGCTCAAAGCAGTTGGTCGCCCGGCCACTGATCCAGCCGCATGAAGTGTTGCGCATGCGGGAGGATGAGCAAATCGTTTTTACGGCCGGCAACCCGCCACTCAGATGCGAGCGCGCCATCTGGTTTCGGCGGGAAGATATGACAGCCGCGTCGGACGGAGCAGGTTTTGGCAGCGCGAAGCGCCTGCCGACAAAAAAAATGAAGAGCATCGGAGAAATCAGCATCGCGACGACCGACAGGGCGTGATTTCGGGAATTCTCGTCATGCATCGGTCGGATATGGGGCAGCCTCAGGAGGCTTAGCATAGCGCCGTGCAAGCGGAAGCCGGGACCGACTGCCCCCGACAGAGGCATTCCGCTTCAGACGGTTGCTTACTCGCCGGAGACACCCACTGTCAGTCCGTCGAAAACCTCCATCATCGCGTCGGTTATGGCTTGGCCAAGAGCGTTGCCACTCGCGCGGACGTCGTCCTCAGAACCATCGCGGGCAGCACGTGCAAGATCAAAGCCCTGAGCCGCAACAATCTGCTTAGCGACTTCGATGGCCCAGAGGCCAAAGTCGCCGCGGTTGTCGATCTGGATTGCGTCTTCCATCTGTCCTCCTGAATTTGCTTCGGAGGTTCTTTCCATAGACATTGCGCAATGACAAGCGCGAGGCGCTGATGTTGACCAGGGTCCCATCCAAGGTCTCGCCAGGACATGGAGCGGCCGGCGAGAACCATGGTGTTGAGCTGGAGGTACCGGCCCGGCGAACCGGGCCACACTGCCCCATGCGATATCGTTGAAGCTCGAATCGCAACCTGGAGAGACAATGCGCCAGCAGACCAAGCCTTCGTCGTCGAACGAAAACCAGCTAAGAACCCAGGCATTGCTAGCCGATGGATGCTGACTCTGGAGCGACTAAGGAACGCGGTTGTTGCACCTCATAGTAAGCCAAGACCGGATCTGGCCAGCGAGCAGCCTGAGTATCAGTCTGCCACCTGCGCCGCACGGGTCGAGCGCATCGATTTCGAGCGTCCGGTTGGTCTCTGGGAGTGCCGAGGCAACCTCGTCTGCATAGATGACGATGTACTGGCTGTTTCCGACTTCGTAGCGCTGGGTCTGCCTTCCTTCGGCGCCAGCTTTCGACGATAGGTCAGCCGAACAGGGCTTTCGTCAATGCCGGGAGTTCCCCTAGGCCTCCAACCGCCGTGTAGCGCGGCAACACCATCATTCGGCCAGCCGGCAGGGGGCGTTAAGCGGTTTTGCCTCGCTCCACGGCGCGCTCATCCAAATCTCGCATTCTTCCTTCGTCGTCAGAAGAACGGGCATGGCCTTCGGATGGATGGGCTTTACGATCTCGTTGGGGTCGGTCGTCAGGAAGGCTTAGAGGTCGTGTTCTCCCTCGCGCGGTTGGGCGTGAGCGTGGCGATCAGAAACGCTGACTGATCGACGGAGTTGATTCAGTAGCTCGATAGGCGGTGCGATGGGTCGCCCAGTTCTCTGCTCCGGCATCGTGACCACAGTTGCGGACGGAGACGGTTGTACCACGTCCCGCGCAGACTAGATGACGGGGGGGAATCTTTCACCTCTAGCCCTGACATAGAAAACGCGATCACCATCCTCTCCGACCATTGGATCACACTCCATTGCAGCGATCCTACGAAGTCCATCGAACGTAAGACACCGCCCTTAATCCCTAGCTGGACTTCTCCGGATAGGGTTATATGGCGAACGGCTGCCTTGTTGTTTTTATCAACTCAACGCTGGTCGTTGAGCTACCGGATGGTAACTCCTGGGATCAAACTGGAGATGAAGCATGTTCACCCACGTCATGATTGGTAGCAACGACCTCGAGCAGGCCAGACGCTTTTATGATGCCACGTTTGCTGCGTTAGGTGGAAAGCCTGGCGAGGTGGATGAAAGAGGGAGACTGATCTACCTCCACGAGGGCGATCGGCTTATGATCACGAAGCCAATCGATGGCGGGCCAGCCACCGCTGCAAACGGCGGGACTATCGGTATCTCGGCTGTAAGCCACGATCAGGTACTGGCCTGGCATGTGGCTGGAACCGAACATGGGGGTACCGCGATCGAGAGTCCTCCTTCCGAGCGACCTAACGGATCGTTCGTTGCTTACCTTCGTGACCCGGACGGAAACAAGCTGACTGTGCGGTCTCAGCCGACGAAATGAACCAACTGCCGCTACCCCTCCGCCCCGCTCGTCTTTTCCGCAGCCGCATAATAGCGGGCTTCGAATGCGGCCTTGTTCATCGCGGCCGGCACGACCTTCTTGTCACCACCGGGCACACGGTTGATGCGCGGTTGGCCGACCATTTCCGTATTGCTCGCGAGCACGGACTTCTCACGATCCGCGACGGCCTCGTCCCCGGACACCACGCGCTCTCTCGCCTCGTTGCAGCACGAGACGCGGGCGTTCAAGCGATTTGGGATCTCTCCCACTATCACCGCAATCAGGATCCGGTGCGTTGTGCTCGCATCGCGTCCGAAGCGGCACTTGCGGTGAATGGAAATGAAAAGCTTTGGCTCTGTCCTGTCAACGAGCCGTCGCTCTATCCAATAATCGCCGGGATGCCGCGTCACGAAGCTGTCGAGATGGCAGTGCTGATGGCAAAGGTCGCTCGGGATCATCATCCCGATGTCGGAATTCTAACGAACGACCCTATCACGGGAGTGGGGGAGCGCCAGTTCGAGGCGACAGACGCAATCGTTTCCGCGGTGGATGTGGACGTCGTCGGGGTTAACTATTACCCGCATACGGCCCGAACGTCGCTCGTAAAGGTCTTGCTTGCGACATGGAAACGTTACCGCAAGCCGATCATGGTGTCGGAGACAAGCTGGCACGACGGACATCCCGTCCACCACCGCCGATATCCCGGCCTCAACAAGGGCGGCTGGCTTCGGCACGTGCTGGAGCAGGTTAATATCGCGGTGTTCCATGGTGCTGTCATAGCCGGGGTGTGCTGGTATCCCATCGTCGACTGCCCTCCTTGGCATCGACCATTCTCTGGTGACCGCTGGAGCCACGGCCTGATACGTTCTGACCTGTCTGTCGACCCGAATCTCTCGGCTGAACTTTCCGCCCTGCGCTTTCGGGCGGCGGCATAGTCCCGACTGAAACCTGACCAGGCCGATGGGCGTTAACATGGCTATGAGCGCTTAAGCTACACGAGACGACGTCGAACCGACGACTGAAGCCGACACCAGGCTCGGTGCTGATGTCAGCGTTCCGTTCGATAGAATGACCGTGGAGCAGTTCCGGAAACGATTCCCCTCGCACGGTGGAGTGCCGCACGCCAAGCATGGTTCGTCCCTGGCCCCGCCGCCTCCCGTCGGTTTACGCGGTGGCTTGATTGCCGTGACTACCATGGTAGCAGTCGCGTCTTGTGGATGAGCGTTCGATGTATTGGTTAACGTTAGGTTGACTACGTATCGCATATCTTGCAACCAATCTCGGATTGGGGCGTACAGTCACTTATGACCAACGATTACCCGAGATTATGGCTTGCAGCGGCTATCGAAGCAAAAAGCCATAGGCAGATGTATGCAATCGCTTTGGAGATCGGGGAGGCCGGAACTTTGGCTTCTCCGGAGATTCGGAAGGCAGCTCGAAATCTCGCTCGTTCGCTTCACGGCGTAATCGAACTACCGATTGCGGACGCAAGCGTGCTAGCAAAAGCTGACCGAAGGTTCGTTGTGTTGTGCGAGCTCTTGAAGAAAGCTGCTTCTGGAACACCGCCAAGTCTCGCTGCGTAAGCGAGTTCTCGTGAAAGTGCGTATCTGCTGCCGCCGATAATTCCAACAACAAAGTATGGAGTGTGCCGCGCACTTAGCCGAAGGCTTTGGCCTCGCGCTCGATTTCGCCGGTAGCGCAGCCGTCCAACCGAGGAAATCGGATGCGGATAGCTGGTTCCATGCTTTGGATACTCCGACAAATCGCAACCTAGCGCATGTTGTTAGAGCCGGATACTGAAGGCAGCCCACGAGCTGCGAAAATTTGGCCAAGCGAACCAGCGCAGACACCCTTGATCGCCTGATTGGCAACTACGCGCCCGCCAAAGCATTCAGTGTAATCAGAGGCCCATGGTTATCTAGGTGAGGGAGGTCGCTCGCGCGATGGCGTACCCGCGCCGCGTAGTGTTCAAATTAGAACCCCTATGGTCAGTTGGGGTGACGAGGGCGGTTCAGCTCCGCTTCTATTGTGAATTCCGTTTTCGGTAGGTTTGACTCTTCTCATTGAAGCGAGGAGAACATAGAGCGAACAAAGTCAATTCACGTCAGGTTTGAAGATGATACCCACGACCCAAGCTAACGCGCCTGATAAGAATGAGACCGATCCGGTAGATGTTATCCTTGCTGCGCACCACGGCGATGCCGTAGCAGCCTTACGTGAAGTTATTGCTGATGCGTCCTTTCTGCACGAGCAACTAAGGGCGGCATCGTCGTTTCTCAGCTATGGAGCGGCGAGGGGATGGCGGCCGAAATTTACCCGAGAGTGAGCGTTCGTCGCAGGTGATGGTCCTAATGGAAGATATTAACGACGTTCTTACGCGTGAACCAGAAGGACCAGCCAGTGCCGTCGAGCCGGCTCGCCGCCCATGGCCTGGATGTCAGCTGCTCGGAGCGCTTCATCGAGCCTGGAGCATGCCCTACAATGACACTGATTAATTCACTCACCGTCATCTTCTACCGATAACCGGCCGCCGATGGTTATGAGGAGTGAAAGTACGGAATTCTGTGGCGTAGCGATCGTTTTCATGACCATCCTTCAAATCTTAAATTTCTGGAGATGGCATGCCAAAGTTCATTTTGCATATTCAGGACGGTGTCGAGGCAGAGGTCGAGATTGACGTCGCGAATGCCCACACGGCAGTGAACGATGGTTATAACGCGTTGGCCATTTTTGTGGCTCGTAAGTTTCCACCTGCAGAGAGCATCACCATAACAGTGTCTGACTCCTCGCGGGGACTTATAGCGGTACTAGGGTTCACCTTCTCAGTTCAGTACGCGCCTGGCTTCCTGTCGTGAGGAGCAAACAGGCGACACTCCGATTGAGAATGTCGCCTGCTCTGCGGTCGCTTTAGGCGGCGGACCTTACGACCGCTGAGACTTAAGCATCTCTAGCCAGAGACGTTCCCCTTCTAAGCCCATGGTACGATCCCGTACAATCGTGGGTTACTGTCATTTTCGACGAGTGTTGCTATCGTCAGCGAAACATTGAAGGTTCATATGACGACTGAGAGACGCCGTGAGATATTCGAAGCGGTCCGAAACAGAGCCCACGCACTTGGATTGCAATTCGAGGACGATCCCACGTACCTAAACGCTGTCGAAGAGTGGATTGTGGGATCGATCACGGCAGAGAGTCTTCGAAATCACTACCAGGAGCTTTTGATGGGCCGCGAGAAAGAGAGGCGATTAGCGTACTTCGTCAAGCACTGCCTCCAGGAAGTCTGATGATGACCAAATTCGGTCTCCGCATGGGGGCGGTGTCGAAGAGAAAAATTCCGTTGTTTCCTTTGAACTTAACCCCCCGCTGCCATCCGTTCAGCGGTGGTTGAGCGGCGGCTCAACGGTCCAATCGTAAACGGTTTGGTACACAACAGCAGCTAGCTCGCCTTAAACCCTACCGCTCCCTGAATCTCGCCCTATCTCCGTTTTCCAATAATGGAGGATGTGAATTGAAAAAGCTCGCAATTATAGTCATCTCGATAATGACGGCGTTCACGGGGTATGTCCCGGCTCAGGCAATGCCAAGGGCGCCGATTGCCGCCTCTACGCCGGCGACCGACGTTCAGCAGGTTCAATACAGAGACGACAACCGCCGCTATGTTCCCCGGGGCGAGCGCCGCTACAGCAATCGCTACGATCGTTATGATCGCAGAGACAGGTACGATCGCCGCGACCGTTACAGCAACCGCCGCTACGATCGTCGTTATGATAACCGCCGCCGCAACAATGCGGGTGCTATCATCGGCGGCCTCGCTGCAGGCGCCATCATCGGCGGCGCGATCGCTTCGCAGAACCGCAACGGCAGCAGCAGCTGCGCAGCGCGTTACCGCTCGTACCGCGCCTCTGACAACACGTATCAGCCCAGCTCGGGACCACGTCGCGTCTGCCGCTAAGTTTTGAATGACACGTTGTTAGTAGATCCCGTCAGCGATGACGGGATTTTTTTGGTATCTGGCGAAGGGCAGATAGGCGCCGCGCCAAATGCAATTTCCGCTCAGGACGGTCAGCAACGGCCGCGGAGCCCTCGGCAGCCAGGAGCCGCCGAAGGCAATCCAGATGACTACTGACGTGGAATGATCACGTTGTGACCGCGGTCGGGCCTATCACCACCCCAGTTTCCAGAGTTGTCGCGATCCGGCCGCGTCGGTCTTTCCGGTCTGTCTGGACGGTCGGGCCTGGTTGGCCGATCCGGACGGTCTGGTCTGACCGGTCGATCGGGACGACCTGGTCTGTCTGGACGATCTGGTCCGCCATCCCAGCCACCTGGACGATCAGGTCGCCCATCCCAACCGCCCGGACGATCTGGCCTACCGGACCAATGGCCGGGGCGGCCTGGCCGGCCATCCCAGTGGTCCGGGCGGCCATAATGGCCGTGGTATCGGACGCGATCTCGACGCCAATAGTAGTCCGATCGGTCACCGCGATCGTAGACAGTTTCGTACGTCGAGTAGCCGCCAGTCTCGCTGACGCAGCCCGCAAGCGTCAGGCACGCCAAACCGATGGCAACCGCTCCTCCAAAACTTCTCATTTTCATTGTCAAGCTCCCTCCATGTGTCGGGACAGCGTCTGTCGACCGAACAAGCTCCTAACAGAAAAGGCCGGGGCAAAAGCCACCGACCTCATCGCTGCTCTACCGCGCCAGTACATCCGTGGTCGTGGTGAGCATTCGAGGCGAAAGGTAGGATCATTTTTGCCCAAAGCAAGAGTCGCAGCCGACGGTCGACTCCGCTGCACGATGAGGGTCTTTCCAAGGGATGCGAGTAAAGTTGTGGATGGGGTCGCGCCCTCTGCGCCGGGTCGCTTAGGTCAGCAGTGCGAAATCTGGCCGTTGCGCTGTTCATCCCCATCGATACACGATGCGACGCCGCGGTTGCCTTCCCTAAAGGACCCCCTCCCGCGGCTGAGGCTCGACGCGGCGGACCACGTCGAATCTGCTTCGAGCGTCGCCTGCTGCCCTGTCTATGGGGAAGGCGATTATAGGCGCGACAGGCGGAAGCGTCCAATGGTCCTTGATTTCTCAATCCGTTGCTGGTCACATAAGCGTGCCCCTCGGGGTACGGGTGTGACAGTACTTGGGTGCTGTCTGATGGGACCTTTGCTCGAAATATCGGCCCGTCGCTGGAGCTACCACCGCAATCCAGCGGCAAGCTCACGACACACTAACGGCCGCGCTGATCGCGTCGTCGGCTTTTTGCGTAGTCAGCGTCGGAGTCCTTCTCGGGTAGCGAGCAGCCAAGCATGGCCCGTTTGAAATATGGCTGGGCCTTTTAATGTATTGGTAACGCTGTTTGGCGTAGCGTCGGAACCAGTGACATACCTATGGCTTTGTAACCATAGGAGGCTCCAATGACTCGTATTTCCACGATTGCCACAGCCGCGTTCGCGTTCATCGCTATGGGTGTCGTAGCAATAGACTTCCTCGCCTACTGGTGAGCGAAAAAGCCAGTTGGCTTCGCGTGCTCTTCGGTCTATCTACGCTCGCCATCGAATATCATTCGGGCTGGTAGCTGGAGGTCTAGCGTCGCGGACTGCACTCTCGGGTGTGCGCTAGACCTCCAGCTAGGGCCAGATCTAGGTTATGGCAAACATCGCCAGCGATCATTACATTCTAACGATCGTGGTGTTCCCCAAAATTTACTTGCCACGGTAAAGGCTCGGTGTTGGGTATTCCCTTCCCGTCGACGCTTGCCGGCCTCACTTTTTATGGGTGACTTTCAGCAATTGCGGCAGCGGCACGCAAATGCTCACTAAGCCGAACTGCCTTCTGAGGACGGGGGTAGTCTGGGAGAGCCGACCGCGCCGCCGCGATAGTTGGCTCCCCATCAGACTCATCGGGCATCCGGCGGCATCGATGACGCGAGCAATGGCCGGCACCGTACGGATCATCGTCAGAATCAAGCTATTATTCTTCAACGTCTCGACTTGCCTAATCTTAGCTGGTCAAACACGGCAACGATTTGAGGGGCTCGCCGATGGCATATGAATGGGACTGTTCGAAAGTTCGGAAAGCCTACAGAGTTAAGATGGCGGTCGCATGTGTGGTCGCTCTGGTGCTGGCTGCAGCGCCGCTTATTCTTATTGTCATTGGGCTCGAATAACTGGCTGTTACTCATGTCGGTAGCTGCTAGCGAATCAGCCTCTTGCGCAGTAGTTTAAAAATGTCGCGATGGTCCTTGCTTCGATCGCGGCAGAGGCTCGGCGTTGGGGCTCCAATTCCCATGCGACCGCCGAGCCTCACTACGTAGAGCCAGCGGATCCAACTGTCTCACGGCCATCTCACTTCAGGCGTCATCAAGGAGACGAGAATGTCTTCGATGCCGCCCTCGCCGAGCTTCTCCTTCAGCACCAGTCCGGCAATCTGGCTCGAACCTGAACGCGCAACGGCGTTCGTCGCAGTCGCTCGGGTGACCGAAGACCGATGGGTGGCGTGCAAGGTCCTCGACTCGATCGACTTCGGCCTCGAGGAAGGCGGTGAACTCGTCTTCGAACCACGATCTGCCATGAGATACGGGCCTCGCACGATGCCGTCGCGATCGACGACGTCGCCAGCAGTCCGTATTGCGACCACCACACGCCGCTCCAATACGGCTTCCAAAGCTATATCTCCGTTCCGATCATTCATAAGGACGGCACGCTCTTCGGCACCCTGTGCGCGATCGACCCCAAGCCAGCTCTGGTCGACGACAAGAAGACCATGACGATGTTTCGACTGTTCGCGGAGCTGATCGCCAGTCACCTGGATGCCAGACAGCTGCTGATCGAGACCGAAGAAAACCTGCGTCAGGAACAGGAAGTCGCCAGCATCAGGGAGCAGTTCATCGCCGTGCTCGCTCACGACCTGCGCAACCCCCTGGCTTCGATGACGGCCGGCACTCGCATGCTCGCAAAGGCGCCGCTCGACGACAGGGCCCGGTCCGTGGTCGCCCTGATGCTGAAGAGCGTCGACAGGATGTCGAACGTCGTGGACAACGTCATGGATTTCGCGCGCGGACGTCTCGGCGGAGGCATAACTCTTCGGCTGACAGATGCCCCTCTCCAGCCGACACTGGAGCAGGTGGTCGAAGAGATGCGGAGCGTCTGGACCGATCGTCGGATAGAGGCCGAGTTCGACATCGCTCATACCGTACGGGTCGACCATCCAAGGCGCGCATAGCTGTTCTCCAATCTCCTGGGCAACGCGCTCACTCACGGGTCGCTGGACTGTCCGGTCACCGTGAGGGCATCGACAACGGAAGAAGCCTTCGAATTATCGGTCGCGAACGCCGGGGAGCCTATTACGCAGGAGGCGATGGAAAGGCTGTTCCAGCCGTTCACGAGGGCAAGGGAACACACGTCGAGAGATGAGCTGGGGCTGGGCCTGTACATCGCGTCCCAGATTGCGCTGGCACATGGCCGGACGCTGACGGTAAGGTCCTCTCCCGAGGAGACGCGGTTCGCGCTGCTGGTGCCATCGGGCAACTGAGCAGGGTCTTGATTAGCGTGGATTTTTTGGGAGGAAACATTTTCCTCCTCGCAACTTGGGAACGAATGGAAACATCCGAATTCGAAAAGCTCTCCCAACCGATCGCACTCGTCGTCGACGACGAACCGCTCATTCTCATGGATACCGCCGACATGATATCGGAGAAAGGCTACTCGATCGTCGAGGCGTCCACGGCGGACCAGGCCTACGCGTTCCTGGACAGGCACTCGTCGCTCCAGCTCCTGTTCACAGATGTGCAAATGCCCGGAGAGTTAGACGGGTTCGGCCTTGCCCGTATTGTCGCGCAGCGATGGCCGCATATCCGGGTCGTGATCGCTTCCGGTGCGGTGGTACCGGGTCCTAACGACCTGCCGGGCAATGCCAGGTTCATCAGCAAGCCGTTTACGCCAGATCTGGTCCACGATGTGTTGGGGGAGCATGGCCTGCCACGATAGGGTCTCGTTCCGAGTAGCGCGACGCGATATGATAGTTTAGGGCTTCATCATTCAAGGGTCTGTCGTGATGGAGAGAATTGCGGTGCCGATTTAAATGTCCACGCCTACCACGAACTTCGCGGCGATCCTTAGGGGAATGCCACAGCCCTATCTTGTGCTCGATACCGATCTCACGATCGTCGGAGCCAGTGACGCGTATCTGGCACTAACCGACCGCACACTCCAGGATATCGTGGGTCAGAGCATTCTTGTGGCTTTTCCAGAGAACCCGGACGGCCAAGGAATGGTCGAGCAGGGACCTCTCGAAGTTTCCCTGCGCCACGTCCTTAGAACGGGCGAGCCGCATGAGATGGCGGTCATCCAATACGACATTCCGCAGGGCGACGGCGGCTTCGCACAAAAGTTCTGGACCCCGGTTCACACCCCGGTAGTCGGCGACGACGGCAAGATCGAGTACATCATTCAGAACCCGATGGACGTCACGGAAAGCGTCCTGCAGGCTAAGGAGGCTGACGCTCGCCTGAGGGTCGCGCTTCATGCCGCCGATCTCGCGAGCTGGGAATACGAACCGGAAACCGATCTTTGGCGGCGCAGCCAGTCCGTGGATACGCTCTTCGGTTTCGAGCCAGGCGAGGGCGGCCCTGTCGCAGCCCCCTTCTTCGCGAGGATGCATCCCGACGATCTGCCGTCCGCGAAGCAGGTCGTCACCGAAGTAATGGCCTGTCCAGACACGACCACTATGAGGTTCGACTACCGTATCTTACTTCCCACCGGGGAAGTTCGATACGTCTCTTCAAAAGGAGAAGTGTTGCGGACCTCTACGGGGAAGGTCCGCATGATCGGCGTGTTGATGGACGTCACGGCCGAGCGTTTGAGGGAGGCGGAACTGAGCAAGGCGCTCGCCGCTCAGGCCGACCTCGTCGAGCAGAAGGACCTCCTACTCGCAGAGGTGAACCATCGGGTCAAGAACAGCCTCCAGCTTGTCGTCAGCACATTGCGACTTCAGGCTCGAAAGCTGCAAGACCCCGCTACCAAGGAAGCGTTTGACCAGGCGATCTCCCGCGTCAGGGCCATCATCTCTGTCCATGAGCGGCTATACAGAAGCAGCAACTCACTAAGCGTGGATATGGCTGACCATTTGACGAAACTTTGTCTCGATCTCGTCGGCGACGCTTCACGCACCGTAATCGTCGATGCCGATGCGCTAGAGTTACCGACCGAGCGGGCGATCCCGATCTCGGTGGTCGTCAACGAGCTGCTAGCCGGGGCGCTGAGAGTGCAGGACGAGGAAAAGCCGATTGTCGTTTCTCTGAAGACGGTAGCCGACGGCCAGGTCGAACTAACTGTTGCAGGGCCAGAAACGTTTTTACCGCCAGCCGACGGAGGACTGAGGGGTAGACTCATCGCCACCATGGCCGCGCAGCTTGGGGGCATGGTCGACGAAGCCAAAGCTCAGGACGGCTATCGCTTCAGACTTGCCTTCGCAAGGACCGAACGATGACGGCATTGCGGGTTATGATCGTCGAAGACGAAATGATACTGGCGCTCGATCTCGAGGACATGCTGCTCGACGCAGGCTATACCGTTGTCGGCCAGGCATCCGACATGCCCGAGGCGCTGGCCATAGCCGAGGGCGTGGAAGGCGGGATCGATGTCGCCATCATGGATATCAATCTCGCGCGGGGCTCGAACGGCGTCGAAACAGCCGCAGCCCTCAGGAAGCTGTGGAACATCCCGTCCCTGTTCGTCAGCGGTAACCTGGACGAACGAACTCGGCAGATGGCGATGGAATGGCAGCCGATCGGTTTCGTCGGAAAGCCATACTCGGAGCGTGAGGTCCTAACCGTGATCGGGACAGCAGTCACCTGAAGTGCCCCGATATCCGTCGCTTTGAAGTGTAGTTGAGAGTAAGTGAAATTGTCGACCTGAGTTTGTCAGGCCAAAGGAATGTAGTTGGAAAATACCGCAGCCGACTTCCTCGAAGAGCGCAGGCTCACGGCGTTGTACGCCTATGACGTCCTGGACACGGAACCGGAGAAGGCTTTCGATGACATCGCCAAGATCGCCGCACGTATCTGCGGAACGCCGATCGCCGTCGTCAATCTGATCGGGGATCGGCTGCAGTTTTTCAAAGCCGAAGTGGGGCTGGGTGTAAGGTCGTCGCCATTCGACAGCTCGTTCTGCGCCAAGGCGATCCTAGAGAACGATTTCCTTATGGTGACCGACGCAACCAAGGACACGCGCTTCGAGTGCAATCCGCTGGTGACGGGCGAACCGCATCTCCGGTTCTACGCGGGGGCGCTTCTGAAAACGGACGACGACTTCGCGATCGGGACTGTGTGCGTGCTTGGATACGAGCCAATGGTTCTCGACGAGTTGCAACAGGACACTCTCAAGCTTCTCGCACGACAGGTGATGGTCCAGCTGGAACTCCGTAAGGCACTGCGTGAAAAGTCCGATGAAGCAGATACACAGCGCCGACTGAGCGAAAGCAGACTTGCTCAAACACAGAAAATGGCGCGGGCGGACGAAGAGCGCAAACTGCTCAACGCCGAACTCAGCCACCGAATGAAGAATACGTTGGCGATGGTGCTGGCGATAGCTGGTCAGACGTTGAAAGACGTCAGCGAGCGCGACGCGGTCGATGCCTTCACCGGGCGTCTGCAGGCGCTCAGCAGGGCGCACGACGTACTGCTGCGCGAGAATTGGTCGTCCGCCGAGATCGCCGAAGTCATGCTGAGCGTGCTGACGCTGCACGCAGACGAGAACCGCCGGGAGCTGGAAGGACCCAAAGTCACGCTCGGCCCCAAAGCCGGATTGTCGCTGTCGCTTCTACTGCACGAACTCGCCACCAACGCCATAAAGTACGGTTCGCTCTCGAATGAAACTGGCAAGGTGTCGGTGAAATGGTCGGTCGATGATTCCGGCGGCGGTCCCATCCTCTCGATGGTTTGGACCGAAAGCGGCGGACCTGAAATATCCGTACCGATCCGGCGGGGATTTGGATCGAGGCTGATCAGGATGGGGATCGCTGGGACAGGGGACGTCGAGAAGTCTTATCTTCCTACGGGCTTCACGGCGACGTTCAAAGCGCCAATGGCTACGGTGCAGGATATCGGGTCGTAGCGCCTGCTTTCCAAGTATTCCGATGTAACCTGTAGAGGGGCAACGACACAGCTCGGCTGCGATTATGACCTGTTATCCATACGGCCTTGCCGTTGGAACAATATCGCTCGTTGTAAATTCTCAGCTGCGATAAGGAGCGTCGCATGGATATCGTCAGGGCAAAGCTGGAAAAAGACCACCGGGAACTGCGTGAGATCATCTACCAATACGAGGCCGCTCATGGGTTTGGCGGCGAGGGTGACCCTCAGTATTCATTTTTCCTTTCGTGCCACAGAACAAGGCTTCTCGAGCTGGAAAACGAATTGTCAACTCGCGACTGAGGACAGCGACGGCGGGTTCGGACACTTGAAGGCGCTGACGGTAGACGGGGCGCTGGCCGTCCGTTGGCTAATCGAATTCGATGCCGCGAATGCGCGTCTGTCGACGCTAGAGGAGGAACACCAGCTGGCTGTTGCCGCGAGAGAGCGCCAGACGATAACTGGCCTGCCGCATTCAGCGATCAGTCTTTGACTTCGTAGATCGTGATTTCGTCCGAAGCTTCCCTTACGCCCTTAAACGATGCATGTCGGAGTTTTCCATCGCCTGTCCACGCGCGGTATTCGATTTCGGCGGCGATGATCGGTTCGACGTAGACGGCCGACTTTGCCTTCACGCGGATTATCGGTCGCTTCGTAGCGATCGCGTCGAGCTCTTTCCTGAGCCGACGCGCGACCGCATCCGAAAAACCTGTCCCGACGTTTCCGACGTAGAGCAGATCGTCGCCCTTGCGTGCCGCGAGCATCAGGCTGCCGATGGCGCCCGTGGACGAAGTGGAAGGCTCGTAACCGATGACGACGAAGGTGTCGGCCTGAACGCAGTTGATCTTGCGCCAGTCGCCACCACGGCCCGGCCTGTAGGGCGCGTCGAGCCTCTTCGCAACGATTCCTTCGAGGCCGAGCTCCGCCGCACTTGAGAACAGGGAGGCTCCGTCGGTTTCGAACATCTCGGAAAGCCGGATCGCGCCCGAGGCGTTGCTCAACAGCGGATCTAGGAGCATGCGACGCTCCTCGAGAGACAGCATCGATATGTCGTGACCGTCGAGATAAAGAAGATCGAATGCATACAGCACTGTGTCCGACGACACCTTCGTGCCCCCTCGGCCCCCGAGAGACGCCACGAGCAGGTTGAAGTCGCTTCGCCCCTGTTCGTCTAGAATGACGGCTTCCCCGTCCAGTATCATCGTCCCCGGACCGAGCTCCCTGACAGCCTTTGCGAGGGTTGGAAATCGGTCGGTCCAGTCGTGTCCGCCGCGCGTCAGAATGCGGACCTTGCCGCCGAGTTCAACATGCACGGCGACACGGTAGCCGTCCCACTTCACCTCGTAGCCCCACGCCGGGCCCTCCGGCGGCTTGCTTGCCAGAAGCGCGAGACAAGGCTCGACGCGGGCGGGCATGGGGTCGAGAGGTAGCTGTGGCTGCGCTGGATCGCGTGGCTTTCGTCGGCCCCCGCGTAACGGCGCGTCGGGCTCGATTTTCAGGCTCTGAAGTCTTGGGCGATCCGATGGTTTCCTTGCCATGATCGCAAGGAGACCACGGAAAGGTTAAAGAACGGCCGGCTCGCACTTCACCTGTCAGGGAACTTCGCGAATCCTGCCCAGTTATCGGTGACCACTCAAACCAGGGAGGCTCAGATGGCAACGACAACACGCGGGCGCAATCAAGACGGGGCACGGGTCGCCGCAGGGCAGGACCACGAGGTCGCATACGAGGCGAAGAAGGAAGGCGTATCCAAGGCGAAGGTCAAGCAGACAGTTAAGGAAGCTGGCAACAGCCGTGCCAAGGTCGAGGACAAGCTGAAGAAATGAGTGATGGCGGGCCAAATGTCGTTGACCAGAAGAAGCATCAGGCCCCCGGTGTCTCGCCGATCCATGATGTCCAGAGAGCCGAAGTCTCGTTAATGGTGACCAGGCATAGCGGCCTAAGGGCGGAGGTAGAGATCACAGACCGGGGACTGCTATCGGTCGCGGCGCTGGTTTCTTCGATCCTGCTTTCGACAGCTGTCCTGGTCCATGTCGCTGTGCTCGCTGGCCGTCGGAGGCATTAGTGCCAGCCGTCTATGGTTATCACGACGGGCAACCGTTAGAGGGCGTAGAAGTCGTCCCCGATGATGTTCATGCCGATATTCCCGGTTCTCGTCCTTACCCGCTTATCCCGTGACGAGGATCTCGTTCGCTATCTCTCCGTCGCGAGGCGAGGGCACTGCGATATCGAATAGCTCGTAGAGCGTCGCAAGGATCATCCTGACCTGTTCGGAATCGGTTCTGTAGTAGATGGTGTGCCCATCGCGTCGGGTCTGAACCAGCTCCGCGTTCTTCAGTATAGTCAACTGCTGTGACAGCGCCGACTGTCCCATGCCCAACATGACCGCCAGCTTGCCGACCGACGTCTCGTTTTTGCTGACGATATCGAGGATGAGCATACGCTTCCTGTTGCCCATGGCGGTCAGGAGGCACGCGGCCATGGCGATCTCCGCCTCCGAAAGCTTCGTCGTATGCAATCTGGTCTCTCCTGGCGCACGACGATCTTTTCCAGTTGGGATGTAGGTCTGCCGTTGATGTTGCTGAATAGGTCGTCGTCTTCGACGTCCGCCATATCGAACGTCAGGAGTTGCGATACGACGTTGTGAAACTTGCGACGCCATCCCCCGCTCTCGTTGTGGCGGGAGAACAGAACCGAGCGGATTTCGTTCCGCAACGAAACTCGGCAACGAAAAAAAATCCAGGCAGACTGGCATTGAAGTTCCGCGAAGCTGCAGCTCATGCTTCGAGAACCATTTAGCTAGAAACCGCTGCCTGCGGATCGAAGATGTGGGTGATAGCGATCCCGGCGGCGCCAGACTGAATGTAGTATTAGATGACCCAGGCCGTCACCGGTAAGACCGTCGTCCTTATCGTCGACGACGAACCTCTGATACTGATGGGCACCTCCGACTATTTCGGAGAATGCGGGTTCTAGCCGACAGAGGCCCTAACCGGGGACGAGGCGTTGTGAATTCTGTCGTCCCGAAGCGATATCGACATCATATTCGCTGACGTCAACAGGCCGGCAGGCTCGACGGGCTGGCGCTGTCCCGTCTGGTGTGCAGCCGATGGCCAACAATTCGCACGGTCGTGACGCCTGCGAGAGTAGGACCGGAAGCAGCGGACCTTGCCGACCATGTCGAGTTCATTCCGAAACCTTACGATCTCGAGCGGGTCGTCCAGTTGTTCGGCGCCGATCGCAGAGGTGTAGATGATCGGGGTCCCCGTGCGTACCAGGAGGCGTCCGATCGCCCGGTGAAACCTACACGTTGAAGTGCCGCGAAAACCACCCGCCGACGCGTCGGGATGGACAAATCTGCAGGAACCTTCGTGGGAGTTCGCTGGACGTTGCGAGAGTGTGGGCGAAACTGGCTCGCCGTCATTCATCCCGGCGAGCCGAGAGGCAGTCTCCCCCCGGAACCTCGGTACCTTATTATGGCTTTCCCGAAGTCCGGCATGAGTGGTCTCGCGGCTTGATGCGTCTTTACTGGTCCGTGAGGAAGCGGGGCTGCACTGTGCTGCTGCCCCTCTTCCTCGTAGAGTTCTTATCAGCCTTCGGCGTTCTGATTGACGACAGATGTCGCGATCGAAGTCAGAGTCAAGTCGGTCGCCTGCTCTTCGTCCAGCGTTGCCTGAAGAAGGCTGGCCGCATCACTTAAGCCGAGCTCCAGCGCCCAAGTCCGCAATGTCCCATAGCGCGACATTTCGTAATGCTCTACAGCCTGCGCCGCAGCCAAGAGCCCTGCGTCCAGCGCGGGGGAACCCGCATATTCCTTCATGATCTCGTCGCCTTCGTCGGTGATGCCGAGGATAGCGGCGCATGTCTTCGGCTCAGGATCCTTGCCAATGATCTTGAACACCTGTTCCAGCCGCTCGATGTGAACCTTAGTTTCGGCGAGGTGCTGGGTGAAAGCATCTTTGAGGCTTCCATTCTTGGCAGCTTCGTTCATCAACGGTAGGGTATCGACGATCTTCTTTTCGGCGAAGTACACGTCTTTGAGCGTGTCATGAAAAAGGTCTGCGAGATTTTTGGTGTCGGCCATGGTTCTGTTCCGTTCTCGATAGGGGAAAGAAAGCCGCCGGGAATTCCGGCGGCCGCTTTGGCTCACCCGTCACTTGGTGGCGGGAATGCCGAACGAGACGACTGACATTCCCCGGCGATCATAATTATGATTTCGTCTAGGTCTGTCATGGTTGCCGCCTCGTGGCCGCAGGAGAAACCCATCGGAATTCGATATGTTCCGCGTCTGCTAGCCAAGTCGTTCACGACGGGAGCGACTAGAGAGCGTTGGAGCAATCGCTAGCTCGCCGGCATGGAAAATCGTACTCAATCGCTGCTAGGAGGCATTAGACGGTGTGCCAGTCCGCACAGCAACTGGAGCCCGTGCGGCGGTCGAAAGGCTAAGTCGTCGATTGCCGGTCGTCCCGCATCAGGCTTGTGGCGATCGACGTTTATTGTAGATTGCAGGTCTTGAGTGGAAGGGCGATGTCGGGAGGACGTAGCCTGGGAGGTTCGAATGAATAGGTCCGTGCGTAGTCTTTCGGACAACGACAAGCTCGTGCTTCAATCCCTGCTTGGGCGATACGCGCTTAGATACCATCTGGCGGGACCGGAGAAAGACGAACTTATCGAAGCGACATTTCTGGCTCTGGCGACCAGACCGGAAGTATTTTTCGACAAGCCGGTAGAGCAGGCGGTCGTGGAAGCGATGGATGCAGTGTTCGCATCGAGACGTCTGTTGGCGAAATAAGTGCTGGTCCGCCATGGCAGCTTCTTCGCGCAGACAGTCATATGCGGCAGCTAACTCGACGAGTACCATAGGGGTGCATTGGCGCGGGAGCGCTTACTGCCCTCGGGCCGGCTTCGACTTCGCAGGGACTATGCCGAGCTCCCGGTTCAGCTTCTTCTGCGCGAGCTTTCGGGCACGACGAATACCTTCGGCCTTCTCTCGCGCACGTTTTTCGGACGGCTTCTCGTAGTGCTCGCGACGCCGCATCTCCCGCAGGACGCCTTCCTGCTGCAGCTTCTTCTTCAGAAGGCGCAGCGCCTGATCCACGTTGTTGTCTCTGACCTGTATCAGCATGGTTGCTCCCTAAGCGCTGCTCTTTCGACCGATCTCTATAGCCACATACCTGAAGGGGATTCAATCTTGACGTGATCCTTTTCCAGCATCGTGCGCGCCGCCGCTCCTCTGATCTCCGTGTAATGGCTGTTCGAGTGTCGGTAAGGTGGAGCTCTTGGTGATCTTCGTCTCCTCTACTGTCAGCCTTGCTGATCTCGGCCACCACACTACCTCCAGTCGGGAATAGGGAGGTAGAAATGAAGGTTCAGAAATTCAGTCTGGAGCGATCACCTGGACAGGATGCCGATATCTTTGTTGGAAACCTAATCGACGAGAAGGATGGTGGCCCCGTTAGACATGCCTTGAGGAGTTGATCGATCAGTACATCGCCACGCTCCACGCGACGGTAGACGCCGCTCAGTCTGACGACGCTCTGATGAGGCAAGAAGCGGAAAGCCGACACGCAATCCTCCATTGCAGGCCGCAGGGTGAGAGCAAGGTCAATGAGAAGCTGACCTATATCGCAGCTTACATTCTGAAAACCGGCAATGTTTTGACGTCCAAGGAAATGGATTTGCTCCTCGGAGCTCCACGCCGGATGTGAAAATCCCGCTCGTCGTGGCTGACTTTAGTCGATCGAGTCCAACACTTCGTGCTCGTGACAGCGGCCTCCAAAGCCCGAATTGAATAGAAGCAGCAGATTTTCCCTGTTCATGGGCGAGGACAAGCTTCTCGATGTGGACGGGTGTCTACTCAGTTTCGCCATGACGCACGATGTCTTCCCGTAGCTGTAGGGCGTCCTCCTTCGCAGCTCATATGTGTCGAAGATAGCAAAGCCCGCGTCGTCATCTTTCCAGCGTCTTTCGCCTTAGGCCCATTGGCATGGAGAAAATGTGTAGAAAAATCTGCGATACATCTCCAGACATGACTACCTCGCGCGTTTGACGGTCACCAGCCGAGATCGGTCTCAGTAAAGTCGTTGCCCTTGTAAGCAATCTTCGTGCGGTAGGCTCTGGCGCAGGCATAGGTGAAACAATCACCCATATTGAGTTTCGCCGGGTGATTGACGATCTTCCCGAACTGCTGTGCGGCGTCCAGCGCCTTGGTCCCCACATCTCCCGAGATCATGGCCTCCTTGGCTTCAAGGTCCGCGAAAAATTGATCGACCATCCTTCGCGCCTTAGCGAGCATGTCAGGCGTAGCGGGACGGTCGCGGCCTGTCGCCTCGGCCATACGCCGCGTCAGCGAAAGCGAGGCTTCCATGCGAACCACCGGCGACACGTAAAAGGGGCCGTCATGCTGTTCAAGCCTGTGCATCAGCTCGCCGGCGTCGTCTTCGCCGGCTAGGATTGCGACGGCCACGGAAGCGTCAACGAATAGCATCAGTCTTCGCCCCACATTTCGTCAGTTTCTCGTTTGTGATCCCCCGGCGCAAAGGGACCGGCGTCCCTCGCCATCGCGAGAGACTTAGCCAGGCGCTCACGCATGGGCAAGCTGCCCTTGCGGCTGGCGATCTCGCGCCTAAGCGCCGTCTTCACGGCATCAACCTTGGATGTCTTGGTCAAGCGGATCAGCTCTTCGGTAAGCGTATCTACTTCAGGATCTTTGATGTAGAGCGGCATGATACATATCCTTTCGTGGATATTATAATATCCCGAATAGCATATGCTCGCAATGGTCTCCAGATCTTTGCGAAGGAATGATCGCCCTTTTGCCTCAGACGAAGCGGCGGCGTTCAAGCCGTGCGGGTGGTGGTACCACGGATGGGCGTGGGTGAGGGAGCAGACGGGTCTTGCCCTGGTCATCCACGAACTTGCGACCACTCGCTGAAGTACGGGTCTTTTTCAGCTGTGAGGGGGACGCTGGACATCTCCGTCTCGATCGAAGAGACGACTTGATCCATGCATGGGCAGAGCAGGGCGGTCCGGAAGTTGTCACATCGCAGGGCGCGGGCGGCTAAGGCAGCAGGATGCTGGAGCGCACCGTGGTCTGTTCTAGTCTCTGTAAGTCAAAGAAAAGCCGTCGGGAAATTCCGGTAGCCGAGTTGGCACACATGCCAGCAGGACGCGCTCACGCCGCCGAGCCGACGGACATGCCCTCTGACGACCGGATTTCGAATTCATCTTGGTCCCGGTCAGCAATGGTCGTCGTCTCGTGATCAGGGCAGAAACCCAGCGGCTTCACATATGTTCCGCGGCGTCTAGCTTATCATCAGACAGCAGGAAAGAGGTCGACGACGTTGAAGCCATCGCTTGTGGTTCTCACCAATCGGATTTCAACGGTAGGTGAGACGCGCGACGGGCGAATGCAGTGACTCGGTAGTCACGTGAACCGTCTAGCAGCCCAGGCCGCGAAGTGGCTATCCCGCGGAACTATCAAGCAATAAATTTGTTGCTGTTTCTACGCCAATTAGCGCGTCCGAAAAACGGGAGAAATGATGTGAGTGAAGCTGAGAAACACCCGGAGCAAGATCCCGCTGAGGGCTCACGTGAGACAATCGAGCGTGATCTGAAACGACAGGACGACAAACAGCAATGCCCCAAAGAGAACGATGGTGACGAGGCGTCCAACACGTCTACTCCGAAGCGGTAGGTGCCATGAGCGTTTCCGTGTGGGATAGCGTATCGAGAACTGACTTCGTTTCACGCGGTATGTCTATCCTCAGCGATTCGACTTCAGCAGTTGGAGGATTTGGGGATGGTGCCAGAACGATCGCAGGATAGCGAACTGCTGGAGATCATTGATCATAAGCTAGTTGCGCTTATTCATGAACTAGCAGACGCCAATTGGAGCGTTGATGAGGTCGTCCTGGCCATCGGGTCTATCCTAGAGACCAAATGGCTGCCTCAGGCGAGAGCCTTAGAAGCTCCCCGAAGCAGCGGCTCGGAGAACTTTGTTTCGGACGGCAATGAAGGCTAACGTCTTCAAGGAGAGACCATGGCAGCTACATTCCAGATAATTCCCCTCAGTTCGACCGACCCTGATGGCATTGATACTCAAAATGAGCCGAAGCTGCTATTTACCGACGCATTACAGACTGCTCGGGATTTAAAATCGCAAGGCAAGGCATTTCGTGTGTTCTTCGATGGAGATACTCTAGAAGATCAACGCCGGGCCTTTCGCGAACTCGGTGCATTGGAGTGACGCATGTATCGATGTCGTCGCCATTGTGTGTTTCGGGTTCAGTCCTATCACCTACCCCACTACGGTTCTGCTGCCCGGTTGCGCTTCAGGTCTAGGAAGCTTGGAAGTTCGGGCATGTCGATCCGCGAGGCAAAGTCACCGTAGGCTTAGAAGCTGTACCACTGCCTCTATGCCAGCTCTGCATCGCGCACAGATCGTCACCTGTGAAGAGGCGCGAGCGCCTCCGATGAAACTGGCAATATCCGCGCAAAAAGTACATCGCTCTCGCTGACGAACACCTTACCGCCGATATCTTCCCCGCGAGATATCGCGGCAGCAGCCAGACCAGTGAGAAAGTTGGCGTTAAGCGTCAGACGACGCAACGACATCTCTGGCGGGTTGGCAATCGCTCTGATCGCTTCGCATGTCACGATCACCGACCAGACCTGCGAGCCGTCGGTCACCGCGATCTGTCCGTTTTCGTGGTAGAGAAACGGTGCTGGTTCGCACAGGGTGATTTCGGGATGGTCGACCATATCAGATTGCCTTCCTGCTTTTAAGGTCGTGCGCGACAGATTTGCGCAACGCGTCCATGATATTGACCACGTTCGATGCGGGAGCAGGCGCTTCCTTTGTCTTCGAGGCCTTCCGTGTGGGCTTCAGGGTTCTCTTCTTCTCCTCGATCAGCTTCAGCAGGCTCTCCTGGATAGGATCGCTCACCATCTCAGGCGACCATCTCGCAGACTTCTGTTTGATCAGTTTTTGCACGAGAGGGATCAGGCCGGGTTCTGCTTCGTCGTCTATGTCTTCGAAATACGCCTCTTCCGTCCGGACCTCGTCCCCAAAGCGAAGAGACCAGAGGACAATCCCGTTGTCGCGCGGCTCCAGCACCACAGCCCGTTCGCGACGACCGATCACCAGCTTGGATACACCGACGACATTGTCGGCCTTCATCGCATCACGGATGACGGCGAAAGCCTCGTGGCCGACGGCATCGTCAGGCATCAAGTAGTGCGGTTTTTCGAGGTAGACCCACTCTATGCTTTGCGACGGCACGAACTTCTGGATGTCGATCGTCTTCACCGTGTCGAGTTGCACTGCGTCGAGGTCGTCGTCGGTCAGGATAATGTAGTCGTTCTCACCACGGGCATACCCCTTCGCCTCGTTGCGGTCTTTCACGGGTTTCCCGGTGACAGAGTCGATGTACTGCGAGACGACACGGTTGCCTGTTTCGCGGTTCAGCGTATGAAACCGCACCTTCTCGCTCTCGCTTGTCGCCGGGGTCATGGAGACCGGGCAGGTGACGAGAGAAAGCTTGAGGTAGCCTTTCCAGTAAGGACGGATTGCCATCGTCTCTCTCCTAGCTTGCCTTGCGCTGCGGGGCGGTCTTCGAAGCGGCGGACTTCCCGACCGCCCCACGCGCCGCACGTTTCCGACCAGTGCCAGCATTGGCATTGGCAGCCGTGCGTTCCGGTTTGGATTCGGCAGCCTTCAGCAGCCCTGCGCTCTCTCGTAGGGCGGCGAGCAGGTCGCTCGGCTGCGAGACCTCTATCTTCTTGCGCTTGGGAAGCGCCTTGCCTTCGACCTTGGCCTTCACCAGTTCAGCGAGTGCTGCCTCATATCGGTCGTCGAAGGTTGCCGGATCGAATGTCCCCTTCTTCGTGCTGATGATGTGCTTGGCGAGATCGAGCATCTCGCCTTCGATCTCCAGCTTCGGCATTTCCTCGAACGCCTTCGCGCTGGACCGAACTTCGTAGTCGTAATTCAGCGTCGTGGCGATCAGGCCCTTGCCGTGGGGACGGATGAGAACCGTGCGCATTCTCCGGAAGAGGACAGTCCTCGCGATGGCTGCGACCTTCGACCTCCTCATGCCGTCGCGCAGTGCAGCAAACGCGTCGGAGCCCATGCGATCGGGGGTGAGGTAGTAGGGCTTGTCGAAGTAGACGTCGTCGACGTCGGAGCAGGGGATAAACGCCTCGATTTCGAGCGTCTTGTCGCTCTCCGGGATCGTGGCGGCCACCTCGTCTGGGTCGATGACGAGATACTGGCCGTTCTCGATCTCAAAGCCCTTCGTCTGGGCTTCCTTAGGCACCAACTTTTCGGTCTCGCTGTCGATGAAGACGCGATTGACGCGGTTGCCTGTCGCCGAATTGATCGTGTTGAAAGTGATGCGGTCGGAGGTGGAGGCTGCCGTATAAAGCGCTACACCCGCTGTGACCTCTCCGAACTTGAGGAAGCCTTTCCACTGCGCTCGATGACCTGCCATACGCTTTACTCCGAATCACCTGGTTGGCGACTCCAATCGGATTCGAAGTGATTCGTTCCGAGTCAAAACGAATCATTTTTCAATGGCTTGAGCGGATATCTTGCGAGTTTGATTCAGCGTGGTTTCGTCATGCAGGCTTACCGTTTGATCTCAATTGGTTTCCAGATCACCTGGACGCTTCTGGGATCGGGATCGAACAACTCGCAAGTGACTTTCATCTCGGTCCCGTCGCAGGCGCTGCACCTGAACTTCAGTTTCCAAGGGTTGGCGTTCCAACCTTTGTACTGGGCGAGGTCACGCGCCAGAAACCTGCCTTCGCGACCGCATGGGCGGCATGCCGCAACGACGACCATGTTGTGCCTGACGGCTTCGGCAAGTGTTCTGAGATTCCCGACCATGACGAATAATTGGAACGGATGCAGAACGGCGTCAACCTACAAGCCAGCATCGCAGTCCGTTATACCTGACGGCCAACCCGGCTGTGGGAATCACGGCGGCCATTGCCGATGCGTCGACACGTGATCGTGTCGTTGACCTGTCTACCACCGACGTCCTATTCGGGCGTTGGAGGGACCTATGCCCGAATTGATACCGGACGAGATTGAAACGCTGCGCATGCTCGCTGGTCAGCTTCCGCGACGACTTGGGTCGAAGCATGTCCTCTGTATAGAAGAACTTGCGTCCTTCGGTCTGTGCGCTTCTGTCGAGCCTCACCGTCTGACGGACAGAGGCATTCTCTGCCTCGAGGCAAGCACAGGAACGGTTGACCTTCGATCCCGCCGGGTCGCCTAGCGTTCAGAGGGTCAGATATGGCCGTTGCTCACGTATGGCGATTGGTCCACAATGGCGTGCTGCGGTTGCCCGCCCGAGGTCCTAGCCTGCAGCCGAGGCTCGCTGCGGACGGACCACGCTCCAAGCGGGCGGCGAGCCTCGCTTCTCGTAAATTAATACGAGCGGTTGCGCGGTCGGTCCAGGGGCTCGAAGCGACATACTGCCCTCGGTACGGCGGGTACTCTTGAAGAGCGGATCGCCGCCACCAAGGTCGGCTCGCCTTCATCTGCTCAGCCATGACAGATACGCGACTATACGCTTAGCGATGTCTGTTTCACTACGGCCGTTCGACGACCCTTCAGCCGAACAGGTCTTTCGTCTGTGCCGGAAGGCCCCCAAGGCCACCTACCTCCGTGTAACGCGGCAACACCATCATTCGGTCTGCGGGCAGGGGACGTTGAAGGGACTTTGCCTCGCTCCATGGCGCGGTCATCCAAATCTCGCATTCTTCCTTCGTCGTCAGAAGGACGGGCATAGCTTTCGGATGGATAGGTTTTACGATCTCGTTGGCATCGGTCGTAAGGAAGGCATAGAGGTCATGTTCACCCTCTCGGGGTGCCTTGATCGGGCCTCGTGCGCCAATCCACTTCGTATGAATGCCTGCGAGCATGAATAGCGGCTGATCCTCGCCGACGACGAACCATCGTAGCGGCTTTTTCCCCGTAGTCGGGTCGGCCGTCTGTTCATACTCACTGAATGCCGTCGCGGGAACAAGGCAGCGGTTCTTGACGCGGAGCCACTGCTGCCAGTGGGGAATGAATGTCTTGCGGACGTTCGTAACACCCCTGTCGGGCTTGCCGTCGAGATGCACCTCAGGCGTCGGCATGCCCCATGTTGACATGGTCAGCTCGCGCTCGCCTTCGGTGTCCATGCGGATGATCGGTCCGTCGCGATCCGGGTGGACACTAATTGACGGCGCCAGGTTTCCTTCCCGAAACCGCGAGATGCTGATGAAGTCCCTGATCGCCTGCTGGTTGGTCGTGACATTGTAGAGGTTGCACATGCCCGTCTCTCCGTGTCGTGCTTAGATATGCGGCCACGCTGGAGTATCAACAGCGCTTTCAATGGCTAGATGACGGCGGAGCGTCATTAACATGAAGGCGGCGTTCGGGCTCTTCCGAGTGAGACGAGGCCTTGATCTAGGGATCTTGCGCGACAGATAGCAGGCTGATCGATGGGGGAACGCATCCGATGAAGACGCTCGCAAAGGCGGTTACCGCCTCGGTTCTGGTCCTGATCCTTCAGGGTTCGGCCCCATATCTGTTGGGGACATCCGCCGTACAGGCCCAGTCGCCACCCGATGCCACCGTATCTGACGCGGCGATGGGCAAGATGAACACGTACGTCGAGTTTCTCAACCAAACCCTGCGCGCGTCCGAGTCGCTACAGCGATACGACAGTTGGGTCGACATGAAGAAGGGCCCGACCGGCAAGGAGCGCATCATCTATGGCATGTACTCTCTATACGACGTGAGAGAGTTGGCGGGCAAAGCCTTGGCTTCCGCTCAGGAAGAGCCAAAGCTGCCGGAGCTTGACGCTGCCATGACAGCCTATGTCGAGACATACCAGCAACTGGCTCCCGTCATTGAGCGGGCGAACAAGTATTACGAGCGCCAAGACTATAAGTCGGACAAAATGGCAGACGGTAAGGCGTTCCATAAGGACATCGCTGCCCTTTCGCCCGTCTATGAAGAACGCCGGAAGACAGTGGACGCCGCATTGAGGACCGAAAAGGTCAAGCTCGACCGCGCATCGCTGCTCGCGCTCGAAAAGGCCGAGGGCAAGAAATCGCGCTGGCATGTGCGAAACGTCATGTTCCGGGCAGAGGCCGTGATGGACGTGATGCCGACAAACGAAAATCCCGTGGTCGCCATGCCTGCATTCAGATCAGTGCTTGCCGACTACGCTCAGGCTGTCCGGGAGTTCGACGACTACGCTCTGCAGCATCCCAACTCATTCCACGTGTTTGAGTCCAGCCCGGCGTCGCTCCTGTCCAAGCTTCGCAATTTCGACGAAAAACTCGAGATGGCCAAAGGCGACGCCCGCAAAGGCGCGGGCGACGATCTCGAATGGCTTGTCTCTGACTACAACACGATGGTCTCCACCTCAGAGTCCGCTACGGTGTTTGCCAAGGACTAAGATCCAATTACCCCATGCGCTGACCTCCGTTACTCAGGCGCTCGCTCCCTACGACGAGACGGCGTTCTCCGGCCGTTTCAGGAGAGGTGCCGAGGATTGGGTAGCAGAGGCATATGGGACGGGTCGGGTCTTCTTTGGCAGCGATTGGGCCGAAGGACGTCTCGGGGTCGGTCGACGGCGACGACGTGTTTTTTGCCTGAACCGAACAGGCGCTCCCGAAGTAATTACACCGCAAGGTGCGGGTAGCTACCGCAGCATTCTGATTTAGCGGACCGTGTCAGCCCATCTTGGCGGAACGTTCTCCTATCACTGGGCCGCGGTCGGCGGCCTTGTCGCGCTGACATTGTATGCGCGCCGCCTGGCCTCCTGATCGCTTCTTCCAGCCTTAGCTTGGCTCCTCTAAACCCAAGTTGGCGCACGCGGCGAGAAAATGCGGACGCGACAGTTCCGGGTCAACGCCGTTCAGAAGGGCGTGTTGGCAGAGATCGACCGCGCGGATGTAAACCCTGTCCGACCTGGCCGCGCACGTCCTCAGATACCGCAACGCGTCAGCCGGACCAAGGACGGTGATGGTCGGTGACGGCTCGTCTCCGATGATGACGACGGGCGCCCGCCATCGCGCGTGGAAGTCGACTACGATGATATTCATGCCGACATCTCCTGCTGTCGCGCTTACTGTCTGAGCAGTTCCACGACCATGGGTTCGTCGACACCTTCGACGCCTCGGTAAGCGGGAACCTCAATGTCGAGAATCTCGTAGAGGACCGCCAGTATCGAAGCGACCGATGCAGACTCGCTCCTGTAATAGATCGTCTGGGCGTCGCGTCGCGTCTGCACCAGGTGGGCGTTTTTCAGGATGGTCAGATGCTGTGACAAGGCCGATTGTCCCATGCCCACCATGAAGGCCAGCTTACCCACCGAGGTTTCGTTTCGGCTGACGATATCGAGGATAAGAATGCGCTTCCCGTTCCCGATCAAAGTCAGGAATCTGGAGGCTTGGGCAATTTCCGTCGCCGAGGGAACTGTCATACGCATCGTGGCATCTCCGGGCGCTCGACGTCCTCCCCGGGATGGGGAAGGCAGGTCTGCGCATGATGGACAAGGAAGGTTCAGGTACGGAACCGGTCGAGCTCGACGTTCACCTACCGGAAAGGCAGAATGTCATCCGAGACCTGAAGCCGTCAGATATCGAAGTCAGTACGGCGGAACATCGCTTCGAACGCCGCGACGATTTGGTTGAGGTCATAAGGCTTCGAATAGAAGCGAGCCGACGGGGGCAGGTCGATGTCGCACGGCATGATACGACCCGATGCGACCACGATCCCAGCCTCCGGGAACCGGGCGGCCACCTCGTGGGCGAGGTCGACGCCCGTAAGACGGCCTGGCATCTGAATGTCGGTAAACAGGAAGTGGATGGCACCGTCGTCCATCTTTTCCATGGCCTCGTCCGCCGATCCGGCTTCGATCACCTCGAAACCCGAATCCTCAAGAGCGTCGGTCACGGTCATCCGGATCAGGACTTCGTCCTCGACCACGAGTACTCTGCGCATGCCCCACTCCTTGGCTGTGGCGGGACAACAGAACCATGTGGTTATCGTTCCTGAAGAAAAGTTGTTTCGCGATAATACTTTCAACCGGGCATTGAATGGCGCTTCGCGGCGGGACCGAAGAACGGGTCGACGGCTAGACGTCGAGGCGATCGCTCGTCCGAACTCCGACATGCTTCCAGACCCGCGGCGCTCAGGTCAACCAGAAATCAGACGGGGCGGGCACCGTCGCTGTGTCTCCGACCGACCGCAATCATCTCCCTGACATGGGGGTCGTCGTCGAAGTCACGAAAGCCACGGAGAAGGACGGCTTCGGTGCAATAGGAGTGCCTGAAGGCGACGCTCCTGGATTTGCTATCTCGACGCTACCCGATGGGTACAGATCAAAAGGTCGAGGCTTTCGTCGGTAACGTGGTGCCTCTCGGGCTTTGATTAACCGTGCTGATTTCCGAGATCGTAACATGGGCATGTTAGGAACCGTTCATCAACGGACGGGCGAAATTATGAATCTGCACAGTGCACGGCGCGGTATCGGAGAATTCCTGTCCGTGCAAAGCGAAAACCCTGAGCTTCTCAAAGCTCAATATCGGGCTTTCACGCGACAGATGCCGATGATGTACTTCATCCTGCTTTCCAGCACGTGGGCGCTCGCCACGACCCACATGAGGGTTGCGCCGGGCTGGTTGACACTGGGCGTTCCGGCATTGCTCACGGTCGGCTGCGTGATCAGAGTGATCTTCTGGCTGAGAACCAGAAACGCGGATCTCTCTCCGGAACTCGCGCATGCCGCTCTCCTGCGTACCAATCGGCTTGCGGGAGGCCTTGCTATCGCCTTTACCGCCTGGTCCTTTGCATTGTTTCCGTACGGCGACGCCTACACCCGCTCGCACGTCGCCTTCTACATGGCGATTACCGTCATCTCTTGCATATTCTGCATGATGTACGTGCGTTCGGCGGCTTTCATCGTGACACTCGTGGTCAATGGTGCCTTCGTCGTGTTCTTCGTATCCACGGCGCAGCCGACCTTTGTCGCTATCTCGATCAACGTGTTGCTGGTCTGCGCCAGCATGATGTCAGTCCTTCTGACCAACTACCGGAATTTCGAAAGCATGGTGGTTTCGAAACAGCAGAGCGAGGCCCTGAGCCGAGAGAATTTCAAGCTCGCCAATCTCGATAGCCTCACCGGACTCGGCAATCGCCGAGCCTTCTTCGCGGAACTGGAAGCCGAGCTGGCGAAGGCTCGAGCGCGGGGAGAGCGGCTAGCTCTTGGAGTCATGGATCTAGACGGTTTCAAGCCCGTCAACGACCTCTACGGTCATTCGGTCGGTGATCGTCTCCTGGTCGAGGTCGCAACCCGCCTGTCGACCACTTTGAAGGCGAGCACGGCTTTCAGGTTAGGCGGTGACGAGTTCGCGATAATCGCTCCTCTTCCTCCGGAGAATATAGTGCTGGTGACGAACGCCAATGCAATTTCGGCGAAGCTGAAGGAGCCCTATCGTTTGCCGGAAGGTACAGTGCACATCTCGGCGTCAATGGGGATTGCGGTATTTCCCGATCTGGCTCTCAGTTGCGAGCAACTGTTCGAGCGAGCTGACTACGCGCTTTATCACGCTAAAAGGAGGCTGCGCGGGGGCGCGGTTCTATTCGACTCCGATCATCAAGACCAAATCAACGCCGAGGCGAGGATAGAAAGCGCGCTGAAGCAGGCTGACCTCAATGAGGAGCTTTCGGTCGTTTTCCAGCCGATAGTCGACATCCGCGACCAGGAAACATTGGGGTTTGAGGCTTTGGCGCGGTGGGATAGCCCACAGCTTGGCAAAATTTCTCCAGGTTGTTTCATACCTATTGCTGAAAGAGCGGGGATCGTCGGATCGCTCACGAGGCCCCTTCTCAAGAAAGCGTTGGCTGCTGCTTCGAACTGGAGGCCGTCTCTGCGGTTGTCGTTCAACCTGTCAGCCCACGACCTGAATTCCGACGACGGCGTCTTGACGCTGATCGGCATCATTCAAGGTAGCGGCTTTGATCCGAAACGGCTCGATCTCGAGATCACGGAGACGGCTTTCACTCACGATTTTGCGCAGGTCACACGGTCTGTCGAAACCCTTCGAAGGCTGGGGTGTGGAATTTCGCTTGATGATTTCGGAACCGGATACTCGAGCCTGACGCGCCTTCATGCGTTACCGCTTACAAAATTCAAGATCGATCGCAGCTTCGTCAAGGACCTGGATACGCGACCGTCCAGCTACAAGATCGTCAAATCCCTGCTGGCACTCAGTGCTGACATGGGACTGGATTGCGTTATCGAAGGCGTCGAGACGAAGGCGGAGCTTGCTGCCCTCACAGCGTTGGGAGGGACAAGTGTTCAAGGATACCTGTTTTCGCCGCCGATGCCGGAGAACGAAGCCGCGAAGTTCGCGGCTCGACCCAGCCGCTTCGACCGTCGAGTCGCGGTCTGACAGGTGTCCTACGGACCACGAGATAGACATCTCCACCCCATTCTCCCACGACGAGTTCAAAATGCGCGGCGATTTCAGCGTGCGACCTATTGGTTGCTGTGGAACGCGTGGACGTCGTCTGTATCGATGTAGCGTCCAATACTTCGCAGGTAAGCGACTA
Source organism: Velazquezella soli (assembly GCF_977018685.1). Classification (NCBI taxonomy): domain Bacteria; kingdom Pseudomonadati; phylum Pseudomonadota; class Alphaproteobacteria; order Hyphomicrobiales; family Rhizobiaceae; genus Velazquezella; species Velazquezella soli. Next base: position 135,217 of record NZ_CDRNXF010000001.1, on the reverse strand, counting down.
TGTCCGCCCGCAGGTGATCACGCTCGCCGTACCTGGCGTCTATGTCGCCTAGAAGTCCCGATACTCTTTCGAAGTCCTCGTCTTTCAGGTCGCCGTCGCCAAACAGGTAGTGTTCTTGACCTACGGCGCAAATGTTGCAGCCCGTGGCCACAACGTCGCGTACAAATTCCGGAATCTGGGATGAAAGCATGCCCACGGGCCGCTCGCTTCTCTGAGGGGTTAGATCTGGTCTCATCGCTGCGCGTTTTCATGGAATGCTGAACACCTAGTACATGTCATTGCAACCCCTCAAAAGCGGGCTATTGACCGAAGCTCGGAAGCATTGCTCGGCGACTAACGACGTCAATCTGCCACTTCGCACCACGTTCAGACGTCCACTCCTTCCCATGCTATCCGAAAAGGTCTTTCGCCGGTGCGCGAAGTCATCCGGGGCCTCCGACCGCCATGTAGCGCGGCACCACCGTCAATCTGTCGGCGGGCAGGCGACGTTGTAGAAAGGCTCATCTCGATAAACTTTTACGTGCATCAGAAACCCGAAATGAATGCTAGGATGTCAGAGTGACGTATCCGTTGAGAGACTGGGTTCCTATGATCTTGAAACTGCAGAACGTCATTCTCGAGATGATCGCCCGCGGCGAAGCTTTGCAGGCGACGATCGAGCGACTATGCCTTGAAGCTGAAGCCTTGGTTCCGGGGACGGTGTGCTCGGTGTTGTCAATTCGCGACGAACGCCTTCATCCTTTAGCTGGACCCTCGCTGCCTTCCTCATATTCGGCCGTGCTGGATGGTGTGTCTATCGGGGCATCCGTGGGTTCCTGTGGCAGTGCGGCCTTCAAAGGGGAGGCGGTAACCGTCACAGACATTGAACATGACCCTCGCTGGGTGGATTTTAGGGATGTGGTTCTGCCGCTCGGCTTCAGGGCATGTTGGTCAACGCCGATTTTCAGTGCCGACCGCGTCGTCGCGACGTTCGCTTTCTATTTCCGAGAGTGCAGGGGACCAAACGAGCTAGAGCAGCGCATCGTAGACGCCTGCATTTATCTCTGTGCGATCGCGATCGAGCGAGAGGAGCGGGTCCAGGAGCGTCAGCGCCTGACTTACACCGACGTGCTGACAGGACTGCCCAATCGGGCAAAGTTCAGTCAGGTTCTGCTGAATTACACCGAACGCCTAGAGGGCGGTTGGGGCGTAATCCTGGCAGACTTGGATAACCTAAAGGTCGTCAACGATACGTTCGGACATGGTGCCGGAGACGAACTCATCCAGATCGTTGCAACAAGGATAGCCGCTGCGGTCGGCAATGGTCGTGCGTTCAGGATCGGCGGTGACGAATTTGCAGTGGTGGTCGAAAGTAGCGTTGGATCATCAATCTCGACAGTTGCAGCAGGGATACTTGCGACGATCAAGGAACAAGCGCATTGCAACGGTCACGCCATCGTTCCAAGCGCGACGCTAGGCGGTTGTGTCGCAGGACCGGGGGAAACACCCGATCATGTTCGCCAGTGTGCGGATGTCGCGTTGTACCACGCTAAAGATTGCAATCGCGGCCAGTTCGTCGAACACAGGCCCGGGTTTGGCACCGCAATAACGCGACGCTTTCGAGCGATCAGACAGGTCAGTCTTGCCCTCGTCGAGAAGCGCATACACCCCTACTACCAACCGATTGTGCGACTTGATACCGGGCAAGTCGTCGGTTTCGAAGCGTTGTGTCGGATGTCGACAGCGTCAGGGGACATCATCGCCGCTGCCAACTTCCACGAAGCAACCAAAGACGCCCATGTCGCTGCCGAACTAACCCAGTGCATGCTTCAACAAGTAGCGCGTGATATGCGCAGCTGGCTCGACCGGGGCCTTCCTCTTCAGCACGTTGGCATCAACCTTTCCGCCGCGGACTTTCACGCGGGCCGGCTACAGGAGCGGATCTGTGCAGTCTTCGCGGATGCCGGTGTTCCGTTGGATCATGTCATTCTCGAAGTCACCGAGTCCGTCTATCTTGGCCAACGCGACCATGTGGTTGCCGACGAAATCAAGCTACTGCGTAGCTGTGGAATGCGGGTCGCGCTTGACGACTTCGGAACGGGCTTCGCATCGCTCACCCATCTCCTCACTGTCCCGGTCGACATCATCAAGATCGACAAATGCTTCGTCGAAAGACTGGTTCCGGACGACGGCGCAGTCGTGATCGTGGAGGGGTTGGTCAGCATCGCAAACAATTTGGGTCTCAGAGTTGTGGCGGAAGGGATCGAAACCGAGACCCAGCTCGAGCAACTCGTGTCGTTCGGATGCAAGCTCGGGCAGGGATATCTGTTCTCCAAAGCTGTCGATAGAGATGCTGCGACTGTTCTGATGGCCAGCCATGGTCAGAATTTAGACAACGGCCATCACCCGCTCAGAGCGTAACATCGGGGTAGCGCTTTGCGGCGCACACCCTGCTGTAGATCAGCCCGGTAGCTCGTATATCGACACGTCGTCCGACGGGTCTCGAATACCCTTAACTAGCCGTGCCTAAGCTAGCCGCCCAGGCCCTGTATTCGATCTCTGCCGCCAGCGTCGGCTCGACGTAGACGGCCGAGCGCGACCTGATCATGACCACGGCCTTCCTGTCTCTGATGACATCGAAACGTGCCTTCCAGTTCCCTTGCCGTCCGTGCGCTCAACACGGTTCCGACGCTTCCAACGTAGACGAGATCGTCGCCCTTTCGCGCAGCCAGAAGCAGACTGCCGAGGTTTCCCGTACCGGCCGAGGACGGCTCGTAGCCGCCAACGACGAACGTGTCGCTGGCGACACGTTTTATCATCCGCCAGTCACCGCCCGTCCCGGACGGTACGTCCGGCCTCTTGGCGACTATGCCTTCCAGCCCGAGTTCTGACGCGCCGTCCGTCGCTGATCGGTCGCGGCCTTGCGCTCCGATAGAACTGCGCGCACTGTCGATGAAAGGAGCGAGGACGGAAAATGTCGCACTGGGATGCCGAGCAGTTCTACGACGAGAACGACCATAGCGAGACCGACTTCACCGCACTTACGAAGCCCATCACCTATCTCAACAGCTGGCTCCCGGTTGTTCTGCGTATGATTCTTCGTGACGACCTAACGCACTACGGTTTCAGCGTCATCGTTCACACTGGTGATGGATCGGTTCTGCTAGACGCGAGTCAGCATGCCGCCCTTCTTTGCATCCAGGAAAGGAAGAACGCGGAGACAATGGGAACGAGATAGAACGCTTATAATACCAACTGCCAATTGCGTCGCTCACATCCGTCACGCACTCCCAATGCGTGTCCCTAGCCACCGTACCTCGGGCAACGCCGCCCTCTGACACATGGCACTTTCAGTTCATTTAACGTGCAATCCACTGGCCTACAGGAGGTCGGACACTCGATTCCGCCGACGAGGCGATGCAAGCTGCCGAATTCCTGCGGAAACGTCTCGAATGATCAAAGACCGACTTGTTTAGCCCGTTGACCGGTCATCGAGAGGGTGGGCCTCGCCCTTCCAATAGTGGTCGATAATGTGCCTGCAGTTCCGAACGACGCGTTCTCCAATTTCCGGATCGCCGCCTTTCAGAGTGTCGGGATCGCCGCCGCTGAGGCGCACGAAAAGGACTTGCTGGGTGGCAAACGTGAAATAGTCCTTGCTGGTTGGCTCGAATTCCAGTCCGGCCTCCCGGAATTTGTCCGCCACTTGGGCGGCCGCGTCCTCAATCGCTTTGTAGACCTTGTCGAGCATCGCGCGCTCGGCTGCTTCTCTGATTTCCATGTACTGGCGCTGTTCGGGTGTCGGTACGGCGCAGCTCCCGGTCATCCATGTCTCCTTTCCTGTCGTCCTTGGCGATCTCGACAACCGCACTACCTCCAGTCGTGAATAGGGAGGTAGCAATGAAGATTCAAAAATTCAGCCTGTCGGACGCTGAACTGGTCAAGTCTCCGGGACAGGATGCCGATATCTTTGTCGGAAACCTAATCGACGAGAAGGATGGTGGCCCCGTTACCATCGGATACGGCCGCTACGCTCCTGACCAGTCGCTTACAGAGACCATGGCCGTCCACGACACGATGGTAGTCATAGAAGGCAGGCTCTCGGTTTCCACTGGGGACGGAACCGTGACTGCAGGAGCTGGCGACATCGTCTACATGCCCAAGGGCGAGGCCGTAACGATCACGACGGAGGGCGAGGGCGCGCTGACGGCATACGTGACCTATCCTCACTGGGCGGAGGCGCAATAAGGATGACGAGAATGGCACCATCGCCAAAAGGCTGGGCGACATTCGCCTGGCAGTCCGACTACGGTCAGTTCTACCTTGTGGACAGGGAGGACGAAGCTTTCGTGGCTCCCGTGGAGATCACGATGGAGATGGAGGCACGTAGCCTGTGCGTGACGCCCAGGGGGCTTGTAATCTACACCCAGTCCAGCCTTCAGCAACATATCAGGATCGCTATCTACGACAGCGAACCGGAGCATCCGGTCACCGAGCCCTTGAGCGGCAATCTGTGGACGCGAATAGAGCAGACGCAAGCCTCGTTCCCTTCGATGTCGTTCGGGATATTCAGCCCGTCGTTGCCCGATCCTTTGCCGTACGGCCCGATCTTCCTCGTGGGTAGCACAGACTGCGTGATCCAGATCAACTGGATGGAATCCCAAGGCGGGAGGGATGACAGCGTCCCGGTCGATCCGGACATCATCGATATCGCGATCTGGCCAGCCGTTGCTACACGAAACTATGCAGTGGAAGAACTAGGCGCTGCACTGAGGCAACCTCTGGAAGCAGCTCTTGCCGACGAGACCGTTGACGGATCGATTATCTTTCCAGCCGATCCGGTGCGGCAAGAGTAATTCAGTTGGCAAAGTGCTACGCCGACGTTAAAGCGGCGCTCCCACTGGCCCGTCAGCATTATTGCAGTGATTGGACATCATTAACCGCGAGGCCGCGCAGCTGCGACGCTGACCCGAAAAGCGTCGCGTGTAGTCAGGGCTTGGCTGACGGTCCGGGATTGGCATTCTCCATACCGACTGGAGAAGAGGGAGCCGAGCCGCTGCCTTCCACTGAATTCAAAAGAGCCCAACCCACGACCGATACCAGGAATACTGCGAGAGCCACCATGGCCCACCTGGAACGTCCCCGACCGGTTCGGCGGGAGTTGCTATGCTTTGTCTCGTACTCTGTGGGGGTGCCGTTCGATCCGTCCTGCTCATGTGCCATGTCCGTTTTCTCCCTCGATCGCCGAACATCGCCGAAGTGCGATTGTTCCGGGCAACGGGAGTACGTCTAATGTACGTTTACATCGCCGGACGCGTGGCACTACCGATGATGACACTTACGGTACACCGATAGTGCCCAAGGGAATCCACCAGTGCCAAGCCTTGATTTGTAGGCCTTACTTTTCGCAAAATTGAGGGTTCGTTCTGCTGTTACTGTTCCTAAGCTGGGAAAGTGGGAGCTGCTTCTTAAAGCCCATCCGTGATCGAGGCACGCCATGTTCCATAATATATATTACGCGCTTTCATAAGCCCGCTAATGGAGAAGCCGTATATTTGTTTAGTCTCACAGCCACGCTTCCGCCCGGGCGCAAAGCTAATAAGAGCGCCCGCACCAAACGCATCTCCACAGGCGGTCCGCCGCGACTGCCTCATCCTCAACCCTGCCGCTCTTGGACGCGCGCGTCACCCAAGTTACCCGCGGGATACCCTCATCGGCTGTTATTTGCGCATTGCTGCGCGAGGGCGTCAACAAATCTAGGAGCTATTTAATGCAGCACAGCAAGTGGTCCCAAGGCGAACGGTTTGCAGCCTATCGTCAGTTAGATGCTTGAGCGTTTTGTAAACGAGCTACCGAGCTACCGAGCTACGCCCCCAAAGGTCACCACGGTCTTTGCAACTTGATACCCCGGAAACTCTTCCTACTCCCTATCATGACAGACCAGTCGCGGTAGTGTAATCGGAAAGGAGAGAAAGCAACGGGAGGTCAGCCTCGGTTCGGCCTGACCTCTTCATCCCGGTTGTGGAGCATAGGAGAGACCCGGTTTCGCGGGTCCGTCTTGCAACCTAATTCTCCAACCTAGCCTGCCGCAAACCGCTAGATTGAAGCAAGGTTCCGCTCACGATGGCCTTGGTGCTCAACCCACTCCAGTCACCGTCCGGACAGAAATCCGACGATATCGTCGAGCACTAGCTGCATTATCTGCGCTATCTGTTTCGCAGGCCTCCATGAAGGTTGCGTTCGGAAATGGCAAGTTGCGTGCTTTGTTCCAGGGAAAGGGTCGCCGCGAACTGGACCGCCGCATCTTCTATTGCTGTGCGCACGCGGCCGGTCATCGCAGCATGCCGGTTCGAACGAGCAAGAGACATGAGCCCCCACAGGAGCCATGTCAGCTTACGAAGGTATGCATTGGCAACCACTATGAAGGCGCGAAGCATAAGAGCGCCTTCCGGCCTAAGCGAACCACAATGGCGCAAGTTACTTACTTCTTTCCGAGGCAACAAAATCGATGAACGCTCTCAATGGCGCAGGCATAAACCTGCGGGAGAAATACAGTCGTGGACCGTCAAAATTTGTCCACCAGTCCGGTAGCACGGGTTCGAGATCTCCGGAATCAAAGTGCGGTTGAAGCCAGTTCTCGAACGTGTAGATCAGGCCACATCCGTGCCGGGCAAAGTCGATCGCCGCGGCGGCAGCATCCACACCGACGACCAGCCGTCCCTGAGGGTCGACCGCAAGTGCCTCGCCTTCCCTTTCAAACTCCCACAACACGTAGGCCCCGCTGGAGAACCTCAGGCGGATGCACTCGTGATCAAGCACATCGCTCGGATGCCGAAGCCTTTTTCCACTTGCGAGGTATGACGGACTGGCCGCGAGAGCGGCTCGCTGTCTTGCTGGACCCAACGGTACGGCTATAACGTCTTGAGCGAGATGCTCGCCGTAGCGAATGCCAGCATCACATCCGGCTGCCACAGCATCCACAAGCCTATCCTCGACCACGAACTCGATGCGCACGCCAGGATGCTTCTCAAGGAAGCCTTCGACAAGTGGCGGAAGGATATCGACCATGACTGCGCCGGTTACATTCAGCTTCAGCAAGCCACGGGTTTCGGCTTGGGAGCTTGCGGCATCCTGAAGGGCCGCGCGCGCTTCCGCATAAAGAGGCAAGAGGCGTTCCGCCAATGAGCGGCCGGCATCCGTCGGCGAGACGCTGCGTGTCGTCCTTGTCAGCAAAGGAACGCCGATCTGCTGCTCCAAACGCTTCACACGTTCGCTGACCGACGACGGGGACAGCCCAAGTCGCTTCGCAGTCTTCCGAAAGCCGCCGGTCTCGCAAATGTCGAGAAACACCGCTAGGTCGTTGAAGCCAGAAATGTCTTCATTGTTCGCCATGACGATCACGGTATATAGGATTAGGGGGATTATCGGGCGCTAAATCTGCATCTATCTCCATGAGCAGTCCACCGCAATGGCCAATCTCAAAGGAAAACATGATGGAAAAGAAAACAGTGTTGATCACAGGTGCGAACAAAAGCATCGGATTCGAAACGGCGCGTCAAATGGGTCGCAATGGCTACAGCGTGTGGATTGGAAGCCGCGATGCTGCGCGCGGCGAAGAGGCTGTGCAGTTGCTATCTGCTGAAGGCGTTGAGGCGAGGCCGATTTACATCGACGTAACGGACGAGGCGTCGGTGAGGCAGGCGGCCAATCGCGTCCAGACAGAGGATGGCAAGCTCGATGTTCTCATCAACAATGCGGGTATTCCAGGTCAGATGGTGCCGCCCTCTCAGCAGTCGATCAATGACATCCGCACCATCTACGAGACCAACGTCTTCGCACCTGTTTTGGTGACCCAAACCTTTCTTCCCGCTCTCAAGGAGGTTGGGAACGCAAACATCGTCATGGTCAGCAGCGGCCTCGGTTCCCTTGGTTGGCTCTCGGACCCGGGCAATCAGTTCTACGGTGTCAACTTTCTCGGCTACAACAGCTCCAAAACGGCACTCAACGCCATAACGGTGGCTCTTGCCAAGGAACTTGCAGCCTCGGGCATCAAGGTGAACGCGGCTGATCCAGGCTACACAGCAACCGACTTCAACGGTCATTCCGGCTATCGCACGGTCCAGCAGGCTGCAAGCGGCATCGTGTGGCTTGCGACGCTGGGTGAAAAAGGTCCGACAGGCGGCTTCTACTTCGACGGGGTGGTGGTGCCCTGGTAAGCTTATGCTGATCTGATATCCGCCACCCGTCTCGCCGCCGAAGGAGAGCTGTGATCGCATGAAAGGTTCATAGATCTCGTGGTCGGTCACGCCGGATCTTGCCATGTGGTGGACCGCTGCGTGGCAATTCTGACGAGCTGAGCCGCGGCGCGGAACATTTCGATCTCACGTGACGAGAATGGCGTTGTCGGCCACGAATTTGGCTTTGGGCATCAACTAATCGAGTCCTGCCCATAAGTCAGCGAGGTGCGATCAACGAAGCGGCCGATCTGTGCTCTCGTGCGCCCATACGCATGAGAAGTTAGGCGCATTTCACCGCTGTCTTGATGACGCTGTCGCCGGGACGGTCGACATATTCGTGAACGATCGGTCCGATCTGCCCATGTCCTCGACGAGAATTGGTTCTCCGCCCGGCCAGCAGCAACGATTGGGTGAGGAAGGACAGCAGTGTCAGCCGCTTGTCGCTGTCGGTCGGCAATCGCCGTCGGAATTGACGGGGCCGTCGCAACTTAGCAGAGCGATGACGAACAAGTCTTCACCGTCAACCCCGCACTTTCCCACGCTCGGCAAGAAAATCCAGGAGCGCGCGCACCCTCGAAGGGAGCAGTCCCCCCTGGCCGGTGTGGATCGCATGGAAGGCCTCGCGATCGCCGGGGTTGAACTGCTCCAGAACGGGTACGAGACGCCCGGCATCGATGTCGTCTTGGACCGTGAACCGGGCAAGGCGCACGAGCCCGACACCGCAAAGTGCCAGACGGCGCAGCGCTTCGCCGTCGCCCGCCTGAACCCGCCCTACGGCCGGAATGACGACGGTTCCGGCTCCCGTCTTCATCGGCCATCCATCGACGTTACGGATATAGGAGAAGCCAAGGCAGTTGTGGCGATCGAGGTCTTCAACGGTCTGCGGCTCACCGAAGCGCGCTATGTATGCAGGGCTGCCTGCGACAATCATGGCTGTATCCCCAAGCTTGCGCGCCACCAGGCTTGAACTCTTCAGTGCTCCTGCGCGAACTGCCACATCCGTCCGCTCCGCCAGCAGGTCTACAACCACGTCGGTCTGCACGAGATCAAGGGTGACGCCGGGATAGCGCTCCAGGAACTCCGGCAGGATCGGAGCGAGAATGTGCGTGGCGTAGGATGCGCTGGTGTTGAGACGGATGCGTCCCACCGGCTGCTCGCCTGCACCAGCGCTACGCTCGGCATCGCCGATGTCGGCAAGAATACGGGTCGCCCTTTCGTAGAACGAGCACCCCTCGGCTGTGAGCTGGAAAGCCCGGGTTGATCGGTTGACCAATCGGGCCCCAAGCCGTGCCTCTAGCCGGGCGACAAGCTTGCTGACTGCGGACGGCGTCATGTGGCAAGCGCGCGCTGCGGCCGAAAATCCGCCGCGTTCCACCACGCAGACGAACACCTCCAATTCACCGGATCGGTTGATATCAGAGCGCGCCATTGGTCTTTCAATTCACAGATGATGTTCTTAAAGGCAGACTATATCGGAAATTAGCAAGCGTCTACCTTGTGGCCTGGTCACCAGGGGTTGCTGGACAGATCGTGGCTGAAGCCTTCGACCTGTCCCTAATAAGCGACCGCTGAACCCTCATTCGTTGCAAAGGACAAACAATGGATTATCGCTATCTCGGCCGCTCCGGCCTCAAGGTCTCGGTGCTCAGCTTCGGCGCCGGCACATTCGGTGGTTCAGGGCCGCTGTTCGGCGCATGGGGCAACACAGATGTCGAGGAAGCGCGACGGATGATCGACATCTGCCTGGATGCGGGTGTCAACCTGTTCGACACCGCGGATGTCTATTCGAACGGCGCATCCGAACACGTGCTCGGTGCCGCCATCAAGGGACGTCGCGACAAGGTTCTGATCTCGACCAAGGTCAGCCTGCCGATGGGCGATGGTCCCAACGATGCAGGGTCTTCGCGTTTCAGGCTGATCCGATCGATCGAGGATGCGCTGAAGCGGCTCGGGACCGATTACATCGACATTCTGCAACTTCACGCCTTCGACGCCGCAACGCCGGTCGAAGAGGTCCTGTCCACGCTCGACACGCTCGTTCGCGCCGGAAAGGTTCGCTATATCGGCGTCTCCAATTTTTCCGGCTGGCAGATCATGAAGGCGCTCGCCGCGGCCGATCGCTACGGCTGGCCGCGCTACATTGCCAACCAGGTCTACTATTCGCTGGTTGGCCGCGACTATGAATGGGACCTGATGCCGCTTGGAGCAGACCAGGGGCTTGGCGCTCTGGTGTGGAGCCCACTCGGCTGGGGACGGCTGACCGGAAAGGTCAGGCGCGGCGATCCCATTCCGGACGGAAGCCGCCTCCACGATACGGCGAGCTTCGGCCCACCCGTTGACGATGAACTTCTGTTCCGTGTCGTAGATGCGCTGGAAGCGGTTGCCGCAGACGTCGGCAAGACAGTACCGCAGGTGGCACTCAATTGGCTGGTCGAGAGGCCAACCGTCTCCTCCGTCATCATCGGCGCGCGCAACGAGGCTCAGCTTCGCCAAAATCTCGGCGCTGTCGGCTGGACGCTGTCTGCCGAACATGTCGCCAAGCTCAACGATGCTAGCGAGGTGACGGCACCCTATCCGCATTTCCCATATTACCGGCAGGAAGGGTTCGCACGGATCAATCCGCCGATTGCGAGATAACGGTTCAGGCTTGCTCGGTGGGTCGGGCGTTTCTAGTCAGCGATGATGCTGACCTCCTGCTGCCCACGATCGTAGACGCACGGCTCAGGCGCCTCGTCGTGCGTCAAAATTCTCCTGCGCAAGCTCGATCTGATGTTTGCTGTCTCGGCTCCATTCAACAAGTGCCGCGACCTGAGAAGCGAAGGATTGGCCAAGTGGCGTGCGCTCATAGCTTACGCTTGGTGGAACGCTCGCTTCGACATGGCGCACAACATGTCCGTCCCTTTCAAGGCGGCGCAGTGTCAAGGTCATCATCCGCTGTGAGATTCCCGACAAGGCCCGTTCCAATTGACGGTAACGACGTGGACCGGGAGTAAGCTCCGCCAACGCCATGACCGTCCACTGCTCCCCCAATCGATCGAGGATGAGCCGCAGGCCGCAGTCTTCGTCGCCGGGCGCTCCACAAGGGATCAGCACTGCGGCGGGACGAACATCGATGTGCGTATCGGACAAGATTGTGCCTCCTTATGCGTGCGCGACCTTGGATTTCTCGGAAGTTAAAACCCTGTTTCTCGTCTCCGCCGGATATGCGGAGGACGATGTCGTGATCCGTCGACATGGCGCGGTGCTGGAGGCAGCCGGTCGGCAGGGGGTCAAGCACGTCGTTTATACGAGCCTTTCCAAAGCGAGTGATCATCTCGGCTTCGCGCTCGCCCATCGATGGACCGAACGGGCTGTCATGAACAGCGGCATGGCATGGACCATCCTGCGAAACGGCCTCTATGCCGAACTGATCGGCGCCCTTTCCGCACCTCGCGAAGGCCGGATCACCACCCCCTTCGGCACAGGTCCCATTTCATCCGTGGCACGGGCTGATCTTGCCGACGCCGCCGTCGCAGTGCTGGCGAAGCCCGAAGCCCATGCTGGCGTCACATACGAGCTGTCGGGGCCCAGGCGAGGTTGTCGAACACAGGCTGCGTTAGTCGCATCAGTGCCAACAGGCTCAAAACTACTCTCAATGCTTGGAACCTAGCCTACGCGGCTCTTCATCATATCGAACGGTAACACGTTGATGGATTGAAGTTGGTCTGCAGCTGCCGGTCGGCCAAGATAGTACCCTTGTAGCTGATGAATGCCGTACTGCTGCATCAGACGCTGATGCTCGATAGTTTCTACCCCTTCGACAAGAATGCGGGTTCCACGATTACGAAGCAGGCCGATGATGTCCAACATCATTCGTCGTCCTTTCTCCGTGTTGCAGTCATGGAGGAAGGACCGATCAATTTTGACGGTATCGAATTCTATGAGACGCAGCCACGACAATCCCGCGAAACCCGTACCGAAGTCGTCCAGCCAGACCTGGACGCCCAACTTTCGCAAATCGTTGATGCAGCGCACTACGTCTTGGTCTATTTCCAGCTCCATCCCTTCTGTAATTTCGAGAGCGAGCCTCGCTCCTGCTAAACCGAAATCAGAGAGAGTTGAAGCGACGAAACTTGAGAAATCCGGCATTTTGAGCTCAATCGGCGAAACATTGACACTGGCTACCTCAACCTTATTTCCTGCCAGAATGTCGCTGCAGACGGTGCGTATCGCCCAACGCCCCAGCTCGATTATTGACCCTGATCGTTCCGCGACTGGGATGAAATCAACCGGCGCGATCGATGTGCCATCCGGCCGACGCAAGCGCATCAGAGCCTCTGCAGCCGCCACTCTGCCCGTCTGAACATTTCGGATCGGCTGATAGACGAGGGATACAAGCCGCTGGGCGACCGCGACCTTCAGGATCGCTGCTATGTCCTCCTCGTCATCCTGTGTCCTCGCGTCACCAGGATCGAACACCACCACCGTGTTCCGACCGCCTTTCTTCGCGGCGTAGAGGGCAAGATCCGCTTCGTGGACAACTCGGTCGAGGTGCTTGGTCTGGTTCCTAGCGAACGACAATCCGATGCTGACCGTAACGATCGAGGTTCCATCTCGTCGGTTCTCATGAGGTAAAGCCAGCGCACGTATGGCAGACTTGATCGCCTCTGCAAAAGCGATGGCGTCCTCAACGCTTTGCTGCCGCGCGATGATGATGAATTCCTCGCCGCCGTAACGTGCAATCCTAGCTCCGTGGGAATTGACAACCTCTTGAAGAAGATGGGACACAGCGACAAGGCACCGGTCACCCTCTTGATGACCATAGCGGTCGTTGTATCGTTTGAAGTAATCGACATCGAGCAGCAGCACGTAGAACATCGACCTATGGTCGAGCCAACGTCGCCAGTAATCACGCAGTCGCTCATCGACAGCCCGGCGGTTTTCCAGCCCAGTGAGCGGGTCAGTGTTGGACAAAAGGAGGAGAGCTTTACCCCTCTCCTCTGCCGCGTTGTGCTGGACACGGGCCTCGAGAGCGTTGAGGAACACGTTGTAACGCTCTCGGTTGAGTTTCAGGTTCACGTACGAAGTAAATATGAAGCACGAGATGCAGAAGGCTCCGAGGATCAGCTTATAAAGCGGCAACATGGGTGAATATAGATAGAGCGTGCCCAGAAAGATGAGCATATTCGCTGCAGAGGCTGTGAGTGCAACGGGAAAGCGAAAGCTGAAAAACAGGTTCACGCTCATCATGAAGATGGCGCCGAAAACCATGTAGTAGGAGAGCGCCTCCACAGCACTGGACATCTGTGCAGTGAGAATCCAAACAAGATAGGCTACGGATACGGCTGTAGCCGCGACAGTGTCGATCAGGCCGGATCTTGCTCCGACGTAGATCAAGACCTCTAAGATCGCTAAGGCACAAACCCCAACGACGAGACGGCCCGCGACGGTGTAGTAAGCGACGTCGGGAATAAAGAGGTAGTCGGTAAGAGAATACGCCAGATACGCGACGACGGCTATCCATAGGCCTTTGCGCGTGACGCGTCTCCTGCCCCGCTCGCTCTCACGCACGTACAAATCACGCAAGTCTTCCGGCGAGGGCGTCGTACCTGCTGCGACGTAACCTGCCTCGGCAAACATGTGCAGCATGGCCTAAGAACCAATTCGGTTGTAGCTACGCGTCGTAGATCGCCGCTGTACGTTAAGTAGCGCCATGTGACATCCGCGACAAACGATAACGAGCTTATCGCGCGCGCACTCGATACGAACCGCCCAGCTTATTTAATAATTTCTAAAGTTGGTGACGCTTGATTGGCCCAATGCGGGACAGACTAATAATCCTTGACGAATGACAAATCGGTGAAGAATTTAACCTTGTATTAACATTTCATTAATCATGAGGTTATTTTTTTGGCTCAGCCCCTTTTCTCCCCTGACGGCAAAAGCTTGATCATGCCCCGATCCGTCAGCGACAGTCTTATCTCTCAAAAACCGACCAACCCGGCAGAACTTCTAGCTGGAGCAAAAGCTCAGTTTGCCATTGTCATAAACCTGGCCATGCAGCGGTTGGATGCTGGGAAGGATCTAGCCGAGATGACCAGATGGTTGATCGGTCAACTGCATGATATCAGGCAAAAAGCAGGGCCCGAAGTCTGGCAGATGCTCGTCCCCATCATACAGGCGCATCCTTCAGCGCGGGTATTACAGCAGTGCCCCTTTACCCGATGGTCGTTCGAGAAGCCGCGTGGGTATTCGGGAGATGCCGGATTGATAGACTTCATCTATCGACATGAAGCGGTAGCTGAAGAAGTCGCCAAGGCGACTCCTGTCGGACTTCAGATCTTTGAGTACACAATTAACGCACCAGGGCCGGTTGCGGTTAGGGAAAGGCGAGACATTCTAACCCGCTATGTTGATGAGACCGCGGCAAGGACCGCCTCAGATACTGAAATCCTGGCGATTGCCGCCGGACACCTCCGGGAAGCGGAGGCATCGACGGCCCTTACAAAAGGCGAAATCAAGCGCTGGGTCGCCATTGATCAGGATCCCGAAAGCATCGGATCAATCATGAGACAATTCGAAGGGACGTCCGTCGATCCAATCGATGGATCGGTGCGTGGGCTCCTCACGGGAAAGCATCAACTCGGGACATTTGATTTGATTTATGCCGCGGGTCTCTACGATTACCTTAGCGATAAGGTCGCAATCAAACTTACGCAGATTTGCGTCGCGATGCTGAAGCCGGGCGGAGTATTCTTGTTCGCTAATTTTTCCGATGAGATGTCTGACGACGGCTATATGGAATCTTATATGAACTGGGAGCTCTTGCAGCGTTCAGAGTCAGACATGTGGCGTATCGTCGGTGCCAGTGTTGATGCAGAGACAGTGGATGCCCGCGTCTGGTTCGGGACCAACCGCAATATCATTTACAGCACAATTAGAAGTCTGAAGTAGGCTGCGGCGATAGGGCCTCTTGGAAATTTTATTGCCCCAAGTCCATGACATCGTATCCGGGGCGACGTGACGTCGCCTTGGACATGACTTAGTCTCGATGATTGCGTTCGAACGGTCTTAGAAGTATCCAAGCTGGTTTAAGGACGGGTCTGCGGATCCCCTAGCCCGTCCTTACTTTGACTAGGTGGCTCACACACCTCTTATGCTTACCTTAAGCAGCTCGGCCATAGCGAGCCTGTTGTTCCCGCGGTTGCTCAGTTAATGCGAACTGCGCCAAGAGCCTCTTGAGCTCGTCGGCTTCCGCCGCAAGGCCGTGGCTTGCCGCTGTTTGTTCCTCGACCATGGCAGCGTTTTGCTGCGTACCCTGATCGATCGTGTTGATCGCGGTGTTGATCTCCTGGAGCCCGGTCGATTGCTCGCGTGAAGCGACAACGATCGCGTCGATATGTCCGTTGATCTCCTGAACCTCAGCAACAATCGTCGCCAGTGCCAGACCTGCATTGCCGACGAGTGCCACTCCCGTCTCAACCTGCGACGCAGATGTATTGATCAACGCTTTAATTTCCTTTGCAGCGTTGGCCGAGCGCTGCGCGAGATCCCGCACCTCCTGCGCAACAACAGCAAAGCCCTTGCCCGCTTCGCCTGCTCGAGCCGCTTCAACGCCGGCATTCAGCGCCAAGAGGTTCGTCTGGAAGGCGATCTGGTCGATGACGCCGATGATCTTCGAGATTTCTGCCGAAGACTGCTCGATGCCGTGCATGGCATTGACAGCATCGCCAACCACGATACCGGACTGCTCGGCGTTGCCGCGTGTACGGTTTACCAGTCGACCAACTTCCTCAGCGCGTCGAGCAGAGTCCTTGACCGTGGTTGTTACCTGTTCGAGCGCCGCGGCCGTTTCTTCGACGGACGCTGCCTGCTGCTCCGTCCGCTGCGCGAGATCATCAGCGGACTGACGTATCTCGCTCGCACCTGCATCGATAGCTCTCGCATTTTGTCCGACTGTCGTCAGTACCTCGTTGAGTTTGCCTATCGAGTTGTTGAAATCCTCGCGCAGACGATCAAGGTGCGACACAAATGGCGTTGCGATGCGATAATTCAGGTCGCCGTCGGAGAGATGCGCTAATCCCTTTGCAAGGGCATCGACTACCAACTGAATGTCTGCGGCATCCTTTGCAGACTTTTGTTCCCGGTCGACGCGTTCACGTTCAGAAGACGCGCGTGTCTGTTTGGCGTCACCCTCGAGACGTTGGCGCTCTATCGCATTCGTCCGGAACACAGTGAGAGCGGAAGCCATTGAGCCAATCTGGTCTGTACGGTTCTGCCCGGGGATGGCCACCTGCAGTTGACCTGCAGCCAGCTCTTCCATCACAGACGTCATCTGTGTCACCGGCTTAATGACGAGCTTACTCAGAAGAATGGCGACAAGACCGATCATTCCTGCGACGGCCAGCACTGTTGCGATGATAGCCGCGATCCTGAACTGGAAAACAGATGCATAGGCGGCATCCGCATCTACGACAAAACCGAGATACCACTCAACGGACGGCAGACCACTGACGGGGACGAAGCTCGTCAGTTTGCGACTCCCGGAGATTTCGGTCTCCGCGATGTCAGCTGCAATCGCAGGTGCGCCAGATGGAAACAGATCGATCACGGTCTTGTTGACAAAGGATTTGTCTGGATGAATGAGGATCTTACCGCTGGTGTTTACCAGGAATGCGTACCCGCCAGTGCCGACATCAACCGACTGGATCATGGACACAAGCGAGTCAAGAGAAAAATCGCTACCAGTCACACCGCTCACCTTTCCATCGACATTTACCGGTACGGCAGCAGTAATGATAAGTCCGCCTGTCGAAGCATCCGTGTACGGCTCCGTCAGGACCGCCTTGCCAGCCTTGACGGCATCAAGATACCAGGGTCGCTTTCTCGGATCGTAATCGGCGGGCAGTTCCTGCTGTGGCCAAGTGATGAACGCCCCGTCGGCACCATCGCCGAAGTATGTGGACATGAACTGACCTGTTAAAACGTCGTTCTGCAGGAACGCGAGTTTGGCCGCAGCATCCTTGGCTTTTTCCATTCCCTTGGCAGATACATCGGTCAGCATGATGCGACCGTTCAGCCAGTTTGCAATGCTTTGGGATGCCTGCTTTCCGGAGGCGCTGATCTTTTCGGCAACAGCCTTGGTTGCCACGCTGCGTTGCAGGCTGTCGATATAGGTCGAGAAACCGACGAAGGCGGTAGCCACGACGAGAGACGCTGCTATGAGAATACGCGTCATCAGGTTTGATTTCCTAGACAAACCAAAAATCCTTCGGATGCTGCCGGTGCGACACCTAGCTTAGATTGGACGGGGACATGCCTTGAGGCGAGGCAACGCGCATCATGCGTGCCGGAAGATGTGAGCTTCGAACAACTCACTAAATTAAGAAGATTAAATTTAAACGACTACGTTTCCTGGAACCGTCAGTCGATCCTGCGAAGAAGCGCTCTGAACGTAGAGCGTCTTCGCCTTGAGTGGGTTCGAACCTTCGACCTGCATCCTGCCACGAGAAAATCTACCTCCTTTTACCCAACAAAAACATCAAGCACGGAGCGCCTATGAGAGCTGTGACGAGCCCAGCCGGGATTTGGTAAGGTGCTACAGCCGTGCGACCAATCAGATCTGCTAAAACCATCAGTCCCCCGCCAATAAAGGCGGCGCCCATCATCTGCGGCAGAGCGCGCTTCAACCCGGCCTCCCGCGCCAGGTGCGGTCCCATAAGGCCGACGAAGGACAGCGGACCAACTGTGAGGTTCGCAGCCGCAGTCATCAGGCCGGCTAGACCGAACAGCGCCAGTCTCGAACGCGCTAGTTGGATGCCGACTGCCGATGACGGAGCCGGCCCAAGGGGCAGGATATCGAGCCAACGACGTGCTGACAGAGCAATACCAATCAGCACTGCTCCGATTGCTATTTCCGTGGCTGCTGTTCCGGCGTCAACCAGATAGGTGGAGCCGCTTATCCAGCGCAGCAACAGCACCGCTCTCGGATCGCCAGTGGAGCTCAGCACGCCGACCAAAGCATCCACCATTGCACTGAGCGCTATGCCTGCCAGCAGGACCCGCTCCGGCGCGAAGTTCGACCGCCTCGAACTCAGCAGGATGACAGCGAGTACCGTGATCGCGCCGACGGCTGCAAAAGCGAACTGCCCGACAAAGCCAGGCGCAACGGCGAATAACGCGATGGCGACGCCGAAGGTGGCACCGGCGCTAATCCCCAGAACCTCTGGGCTTGCCATTTCGTTGCCGGTCAACCTCTGCAGGATCGTCCCCGCAACACCCAGCATCGCGCCGGATGCGAGCGCTGCAAACACCTTGGGTGCGCGGATAGCGAGGATGCCGTTGAAAAACTCGCCGGAAAGCACAGACCAGACGCCGCCAGGTCCGCGCCCAACATAAAGGCCAAGCGCAACAATAACCAGGACGCTCGCAAGGGTGACCGTTGCTGGTTTGCCTACGCCCCATCGGCGCTGCCGCTCGCGCATCGTCACCGCCTGCTGGACCCGGTGACGCACCTTCAGCCAAGGTAGCAGCGCCAGGAGCAGCGGCGATCCGAAGATTGCGGTGACCGCGCCTGTCGGAAGAAAGTCTCCGAGGCCGCCAGCAACGAGTTGCAGCACGGAGTCGGCGAGGAAGAGAAGTGACGCCCCGATGAGCGGAGACCACAGTATCAACTGCACCGGTCGGCGCGCGCCCGAAAGCCGCGCCAGCGTAGGCGCGACCAGCCCGATAAAGCCGATGACGCCCACGGCGCTGGTGACAAAGGCCGCAAGCGACACCGCGCAGGCAACGGCGACGGTACGAAGGCGCACGAGTTTGACCCCAAGCGAGGACGAACTGCTTTCCCCCAGATCGAGCAGCGACAACGGCCGGATTACAAGGATGCAGACGATTGCGACGGGGACAATTTTCCAGATGAGCGAGACCGGAATGACCCAGCTCTGCTGCGCCAGCGATCCTGCGCCCCAAATGAACAGGCTCGCGAGGTAGCGCTGGTTCAAATAAATGAGGATGGCCGACAGGCCGCCGCACCATTGGCTGAGCACGAGGCCCGAAAGCACCAGGGAATACGGCGAAAAACCTCGTCGAGCGCCCAACCCAATGACGATGACGGCAGCCGCCGCACTTCCCAGCAAGGCAACGAGATCGCGGCCGGCGCCCAAGAGTACCGGCATGAAAAGCGAGGCCACGACCAGCGCAAGATTGGCGCCCGCCGAGACGCCAAGCGTCGTCGGGTCGGCCAGCGGGTTTCGCAGCACCTGCTGGAACAGCGCGCCCGACAAAGCCAGCGCCGCGCCCGCCAGCAGTGCCGTGGCCAGCCGCGGCAAGGTAGAATAATAGAGCACCATCCGCTCGATGTCGTAGCCCGGCGCTACCGTTCCCGAGAGCGCCGGCTGAACGAGAAACCAGGATGCAACGCATCCTCCGCAAATCAGCAGGAAAACGACAAGGCCAGGCCCGAGATTATCGCGACGGAGGGCGGTCATGCGTCATGGTCCAGAACATCGGTCACCAGACCGGCAAACCGCATCGCCTCGTTGACCATGCCGAACATCAGCGCCGGCGGAACGACCGACACGTGTCCGGGCCGGGAAAACGGCAGCGTCTGCCACAGCGGGCTTTCCGCAAGTTTTGGCAACACATCGGGCGGCACAGGCTCAAAGATGATCAGGCGGGCGTTCCTGTCTGTAATGGTCGAAAGCTCCTCGATGCCAATCGTCTCGAAGCCCCAGTAGTTCGATTGGCGGGTCCAGGCGTTGCGTATGCCGATGCGCTCCAGCGCGTTGTGGAACAGGCCGGGAGCGGAGTAGATGCGGGCGTGCCGGGCATCCATAAACGACGCCAGTGCAACCGGTGGAAGGGTTCTCCCCGCCAAACGTGCGCGGCAGGTCTCGAAGAATGCATCCGACCGCGTCAGGAATTGCTCCGCCTCCTTCTCGCGGCCGAGCCCTGAGGCCAGCGTGCGCGTCGCCGAAATCGCCGCCGGCAAGACGGGACCGCCGTTGGGCGTGAAGATCTCGAGCCGCAGGATTTTCGCGATCGGCTGGAGCCTTGGCAGAAGTTGGTCAAGATAGGGCGTCGTTAAGATGATGTCCGGCTTCAGCTGGATGAGGATTTCGAGATCGACCTCGTGCGAGCTTCCGATATCCACGACCGAGCTCGGCATTTCGGGCTCGACGACCCATTTGTTCCAGTCGGCGAGATCGGAAATGCCGACTGGCTGCACCCCGAGCGACAGCAATGTGGACGCCAGCCCATAGTCGAGGCTTATGATCCTCTGGCCGCCGGCATCCGCCAGCAGCTGTGCCGGCATGGAGACCGCTGCGGCCGCCGCCGCTGCACCATTCAGCAATGAGCGCCTTGAGATCTGCATCCCGTTGCGAACCTCAGCAGGCATAGGCAAGCGGATGCGACAGGTGAGGAGCGGAAATTACCTCCATCTTAATCCCGTAAATGGTATAGAGCAGTTCGGGTACCAGGATTTGGGCGGGGGTTCCGCTTGCGACCAACCGTCCACCTTTCAGGGCATGGATGCGGTCGCAAAAGCGTGTGGCCATGTTGATGTCGTGCAAAACGATGACGACGCTGCGACCGTTCTCACGCGCGAGACGTCGCACCAGCGACAACACCTCGATCTGATGCGCGATATCGAGTGCCGCGGTCGGCTCGTCGAGTAGCAGGCAGCGTGCGTCCTGAGCGATCAGCATGGCGATCCAGGCCCGCTGCCGTTCTCCGCCGGAAAGCGTTCCCACCATGCGATCGGCAAATTTGTCGATATGCGTGGCAGCGATCGCTCCCTCCACCTTCTCGCGGTCGACGGCAGAAAAGCGACCGAGCGCGCCGTGCCACGGGTACCGTCCGCATGCGACCAGTTCACGGATAGTCATATCCGACCCGGTGCCCAGATCCTGCGGCAGGTAAGCGACGCAACGCGGAAATTCATGACCGTGATAGCGCCAAACGTCGCGGCCGGCATAGGCGACAGATCCGGTAGTTGGCGTCAGCTGCCGCGCAAGTATTTTGAGGAGACTGGATTTGCCTGAACCATTGTGGCCGACAAGGGCCACCACTTCGCCTTCCGGGAAATCGAGGCTTACATCCGAGAGGATGGCATTGCCGTCGATTACAAGAGTGACCCCGTCGACTGCGAAGGCTTTCTGCGTATCAGGCGCGTCCTGCGCGCTTTCTATCATGACCATCTCGCCTGTTCCTCTTGTCACGAATTCGGACGCCGGAAGGCGATGCCAATGGCGCGGTTGACCGCGGGTCCGACCACGGACATATGGGTCTCGCCGGCGAAAAGCTCGAATTGCGTCCGGATGCCGTCCGCCGCTCCATCCAGCCGATCGGCCATTTCCTGCGCCAGCGCGACCGTTCTTTCGGCTTTCTTCCGAACCAGGCGGACGGCGGCATCCTCGTTCAAATACTGGAACGGCGCGAGTTCCTCCCCCTCATATTCTCCCGCGGAAAGATGCAGCATCACCTCGTTGCCAGCGACCGTTTGGCGGAGCGCCTCGTTTTTGAGGATCTCGCTGCCTTCCCAGTAAATGGTCGGGCTCGCTGCAATCCAGTTGGCAAACAGGTCCGGCTTTTCAAACAGGGCGTAGAGCGTGAAGAGGCCGCCGAAGGAATGCCCGAAGAGCGACCGCCGTGTCGCATCGAGCAGAACCAGTTCGGCGAGCCGCGGCAGCAATTGCTTGTCGATGAAAGCAAGCAACTCACCTGATCCGCCGATGCGCACAGGAGGTCCCCCCTCGACATAGGGCGGATAGGATTTGACCGGCGGGGGCCCAAGATCCCACGCCCGTCGCATGGTATCATAGGGGTCGTCGGTCGGATAACCGATCGCCGCGATGACGCCCCAGTCGACCCCGGTGCCCGATGGATAAGGCGCCTGCGTCACCAGGCTTGCAAAAGCGAAGGGAAAGTTTGCGTTGCCGTCGGTCATGACCAGAAGCGGCCAGCCCCCGACGGGCGCCTCGACAGCCGGCCTGAACAGGAAAATGCGATAAGGATCGCCGCCGGTCTCTGGCGCCAGGTCGAAATAAGTCGTGCCGGGCAGGCAATAGGCCTGTTCAGTCATGCTAATCTCGCAAATTGTATGACGCTTGCAGGCCGGGGAACGCATTGCCCGGCTCTGACGGATAGTCCGCGGACCGACCCGCGCAGGCTGCCCTGACCTCTCGAGAGCAACGAGGAGACCCTGAGCGGTTTGGTCGGGTCGTATCTGACGCCGATCACCATTTGTACTTCAACGAACCCACCACCGTTCGCCCCTGACCGAAGTAGCAATAACCGCCATTGCACACCTGCTCCTCGCGGTTGGCAAGGTTCGTTGCGCTGACCATGAGCGAGAGCCCCTTCAGGTCCGGCGACTTGGCACCGAAGTCGTAAGAAAGTGAAGCATCCAGGTAGCCAACGCCCCCATTCTTAGCCGTGTTGTAGTCGTCGGTGTAAGACGTACTGACGGCACGAACACCCCCGCCGATGCTGAGGCCGCCGATGACGGAATCTTCCGGCACATCATAATTCACCCAAAGCGAGGCCGTATGCCGCGGTGTTGTCGTCGGCGTGTTGCCGATGAGCGAACCATCGAGATTGTCGGTGATTTCCCCGTGGGTATACGTGTAGGCGGCAATCACGCTGATACCATTGTCGAACGCCCTCCGGCCCTCGACCTCGAACCCGGTATAGGTATTTTCGCCCGAGTTCTCGTAGACATAGAGCGGGCCGGAGACGCCGGCATACTGGGGTTGGCCGGTTTCAACGAGGTGATAGACAGCGCTGCTGAGCGAGAAATTCCCGCCGTCCGGCTGGTATTTTATACCGGCTTCGACCTGGCGGCCTTCCGTCGGATCAAGCACACCACCCCCGGCGGAGCGCTGGGTCGAGGGCACAAAGGAAGTTCCGTAGCTCACGTAAGGGGCAAGACCATTGTCGAAGAGATAAAGGAGCCCGACCTGGCCGGACAGTGCACCTTCACTTTTCTCGGCACCCGTACCCGCCACTTTGTCCGTGGTCTCCTGATGCAGCCAGTCGTAACGCAGACCTCCCACGAAGCGCCAGTTTCCGATCTCGGCTTGCTCCTGCGCGTAGATCCCTGTCTGGCGAAGGTCGTTGCCGGTAAAGCCGGTCAGAGCCGGAGACGGTGCGCTGGTTATATCCTCCGGTAGCGTGGATCCATATCCATCGGCAAAGTCGGAAGTGACGCCCGTGTAATCCAGTCCCCCAAGAACAGTATGGGACACAGCACCAGTGTCGAACTTGGCCTGTAGTTGGTTGTCGATTTGGTAGGCCCGCACATCTTCAGTCACCGCGGCGGTGCCCCAAGGCGCGGCCGACGCGCTGAACATCGTCGTACGGTCAACATAGCGCGCTTCGAGGTCGAGGTCGCTCACGCGTGCGTTCTGCCGAAACGTCAGACCGTTTTCGAACTCATGTTCAAACTGGTAGCCAAGCTGGTACTGGCGAACCTTTTGATAATCGTAATCCGGATCGCTTACGCGGAAGATCTTGCCGTCGTTTTTGAAGGTCCAGGCACTGGCCTCTCCCTCGCTTTTCTGCGCCAGTCCGTAAACCGTCAGCTTCGTGCTGTCGGTTGGCGCCCAGGAAAAGGACGGCTGGAGCAGGTAGCGGTCGTCCGCGATTTCATTATTGGTTTCTCCCTCACGGGCCAGCCCAACGACGCGGTAGAACAGATCGTCACTTTCGCCAACCGGACCGCCAAAATCGAAGGCGGCTTGCTTGCGACCAACCGTGCCGTATTGCACCTCGACCTCGTGATGGGCTTCCTCAAGCGGCAATTTGGAAATCTTGTTGACGATGCCCGCCGCGCTTGCGGCTCCATACATGACGGATACCGGACCTTTGAGCACTTCTACTCGATCGAGCGTATAGATTTCGGTTGTGAACGTGCCGTAGGTCATCACCGGCTGGCGCAGGCCGTCACGGAAATCGCCGCTCGTGGTCGTCTCGATACCACGAATATAGACCTGATCGAACCGCGGATCGAAACCGAATCCACCCGTGTTTACGCCGGAACTGTAGCGCGTTGCCTGGATCAAATCGGTTGCGCCACGTTGTTCGATTTCCTCGCGGGTCACCACCGAAATCGAGCGGGGTGTTTCGACGAGCGGCGTATCTGTCTTCAAGGCAGACATCGCACGCGTCGGTACGATCGTATCATTGTCTTCGCTGATGGTTTGCCCAGCGCCTGTAATGACAATTGGGGCGAGGGTCGTATTAACAGGAGTATCTTGCGCAAGAGCCGCACTCGGTGCCCATACAGCCACCAAACCGAAAAAGGCAGTAGAGTGTTGGAGCATGCGGCAAAAAGGATGCCGAGTGAACAAGAACGCCATTGCCTGACCCTTTGTCTGAAAACTGAAAACTTTCGCAGCGACCCAAGAGGTTGCGGATTTGAAGGCGTCGCGAAGACAGCACTACGCTGCCAGGGGTGACACCTATAAAAGCCAGATTTCGCGCAATCAATAAATGTGGAGAACAATTGTCATGTATTGTGGGATCGTTGTCAAAATTGCAACAGGCCTCCGCAGATCGTATTGCGTCTGAGATCCGCTCACTGACAACGGACTTTCAGCCAGTGTCGTCGTAATCGAAAATAGCTGGTCAGCTCGCAGATCTCGAAAAGATTTGAACTACCAAACCAATATCTCTGGCACTAGGAGATGACGGCGAACAATGCCACTTAGCTTTCGAGCAAGCGGTATGAGCCGAAGCGCCTCAAGCTGGCTGAAGATCTCTAAGTTAACTCTGCCGTATATCGCTCCGCAGTATCGCTCATTCATTCCGAGCCTACTGGACGTGGCATGGCCTATTCACCAACGCTCAGTCCCAGGCGGACCTTTGAACGGGCCAGCAACGCCTGAGGTGATCCATCCGCCGTAGAACGTCCCGGCCTGGGGCACTACGGCCTCGCCGTCTACGAGGCACAAGTCCATGGCCTGCGGATAGAAGGCAATGAAATCATTAATCAGGGCAAAGGATGGCCTGGGATGCGAATAGGCCCAGGCCGCGCTTCGGCTCCTTGTAACCTGATTGAATATCGAAATAGCGCGCCTGTCCTTTCCACTCGCAGATCGACCTGCTGCTGCCCTCACGGAGCATAGAGAGATCTACGTCGGCGGGCGGAAAATAATAGGTCGGCGGGTGGCTTGTTTCGATCGTGCGCACTGCGGCCGTGGTCTCCGCGAGAAATTGGCCGTTGTAGATGATCTTCAAATAATTGCGCACCGGCTGGGCGATGCTCGGCCTCGGGAAGGACCAACACTCTCCTGTCCGGGCAGGTTGGGTCTGGAACCGGATGAGTAAGCCTTACCATGATGTCCTCCAGTCCGAGCCAGCATGCGGTAGCAGCGGTTAACTGCAAGGCTGGAACAGCTTCGCAGAATGGCTATATTTCTCGTTCTCATGCCTCGCCGTCGCAACAAGACGCCTTGAACCAATTCGAACCGCGGACCCGTTGCTCTTTGCCGTGACGACAAATTTTAGCTCGTTGGCAAAGTGTCTGGCCATTCCTGCGCTCCATGGAGGACGCGAAGAATACGGACCGCTGTTTCGGAAATTGCATATGCCGCGACGTACGGCGTGCCGCTAATGACCAGTTCGCGGGTGCCGGCAATTCTGCCAACACGACCGCTCGCGGGAAAATCCCTCAACCGGCGGACGGCGGCAACGATCCGCTCATCGACCAGAATGGCCGCTGACGGACTCTCTAATTCGATATACGTAAAGATGGCGTCGCGATCGGATAGCGCGAACGCAGACCAGGTAAGCTTCACGCTTTGCGCTCACCTGCGTTGAGACGGGCTGCCGCTCGGCGTTTAGCGAAATGCAACTCGACTTCATCGTCCGAAACGTCCGGTCGAGTATCGTTTAGCGCTTCAAGTACCTTGGTGCGAAACCAAGCGTCATGCGCCTCACTGCCAGAAAGAAGTTCCAGCGGCAGCGCACCCTCGTTGGCCGTCCGGGTGAGTAATATACGGACCGCGTCCGAGACGGTCAGTCCCATATTTCCAAGCACCGCTGAGGCACGATCCCGGACCTCGGCGTCAATACGAGTTTGTACCAGTGCATTTGCCGCCATAACCAATCTCCACTTTGGCCAAGATCATAATTCATATGAATGACAAACGCCATAGCTAGTAGGGCTGCCGTCGCCAGTTCTCGTTTCACTCACTGCTCTTGAGCACCTGGCCCCAAATGCTTGCAGCTGTGGCAAAACCATTTGTTAAATATCCGCTCCTATTCCGGCCCGCCCTCGGCACTGGTGTCGAGAAAATGGAATAAGAGCATGGCAAAAAACAATCTTTCAACTCATCACTTTCAACGAAAAATCTCTGATTTCTGCGAAGTGCGCCTTGCGCCAATCGCCTCAAAGCGGATGCTGGAATGCATTCGGCCCTACCTCATAAGTCTCGTCGTCCACCGCCAGCCGCCCCCGATCGCGAACGGCCGCATTGACTGGACGATCATTGGCCAGGCATGCGGGATTGAAGGCGAATTGACGGCTGAGTTGAAGAAGGCGCTCCGTCCGGGCCTGGACGCTATTATCCGCTGGCTCGGAGCGCCACCTGCCGCTGAGGACATACGGTCCACAAGACAACGTGCGAAATCGAACAATGCTGTTCGCCGCAAGCTGGAAACTGCGACGTTCTCCAAACCACGAAAGATCCTCTCCGATACGCCCCCTGTTCAATCTTCGTCGGTGCCCAGAGGGCCAGAACCGAAGCCGATCAGTCCCTTCCCTGAGCCATTGTTCGAGGCGACCAATGATCCGGCCAGCTTTCACGATGCGCTCATTTATCAGATGCGCCGGTTCGGGGAGAGTTATTGGCAGCTCTATCGCGCCGTGGTTCGATTGGGCGAGACCTTCGATGAAAAGACGCTACTGTCCTGGATACAGGGCAAGCGCGTGCCGCGATCTCTGACAAGCTTCGAGATTCTGTCCCGCATCGAACGGCGTTATAGGCTGGCGCAAGGCTATTTCAAAGCGAAGTTGCCGCACCAATCCCGCTCCCTGTATGGCCATGATATGGGTGACATCAGCGCTGCGGAACGTCGACGGCTTGCATGGCATCTTCCGGACGATTTCAGCAGCCTGACGTTCTCCAAGCGGGAGGAGATCATCGAGTGGGTGCGCAGGGTCATCATCTCGGGCTCAACAGACTATCGCCGCTATCAGGCGGCGGCGAGTAAGCAGCGTTATGCAATTCGGTTCCCAGGCGTGACCTATGGCGGAGGAGCTCTGTCCCCACGATCGCAAATCAATCCAAACAGCACGGGCCACAATTCGGAAACCTTTGAAGATCCAGATCTCCTGTCAGGCGTCGTCGATGCGCCACCACGGCTGGCTATGGAGATGGCCGATCTGATCCGCTTCAAGACATCGACGCTGACAGCTATCGGCTTTCAACGAAATGGAGTTTGGGGAGAGGAAACCGCGTCTCAGAAGGTCGAGCATCTCGGCCTCATGTTCGGCGCGCTCGCCGCCTCGCCTGCCGGCGTCGTCAAAGGGCGCGGCGTGCCCCTCAGCCAACTGACCTTTGGACTGCTGATCTTCCCAGGCGTCTGGGATTGGTACCTGCAATGGCGCGAGCAGCGGCGTGGCTTTTATACAAAATGGGAAGAAGACATGTTGATGGTGGCAATGGCACTGACCCGTGCCGAAGTCGGCTGGATACGACAGCATCCGGAACTTTTGAAGAAAGTTCAGCCAATCGAAGGGCTGATCGCGTCCGAGGAGATAGAGTTTGCGGCGCGCGACTGGCACGGCGCATGCGATGCATTCCATCGGCACGCCGCCAATCGCTCGAAGGAAATTCAGCGGGTCATGCGTGTGCATCGCGACCCGTTCGAGCCGATCATGGTGATCCTAGAGGCGGACAGCCCGCTGGCAGAATATCGCAGGATCACAGACGAGATCCTGAAGCGAATGCCGGACGAAAACCGCTATCCTCGGCCGGCCGCAGAGGCCGTACGATCGTTCCTGTTGCTCCGTCTCGGCCTGCATCTGGGACTTCGGCAAAAGAACCTTCGACAGCTTCGCTTGTGCCCGCGCGGGCATTTTCCTACATCAGAGCGACGGCTGGAAGACATGAAATGCGGTGAGCTACGCTGGAGCGATCGAGAGAACGGATGGGAGGTACTCATTCCATCGGTCGCCTTCAAGAACTCAGGCTCATCCTTCTTCGGACAAAAGCCGTTTCGGCTGATCCTGCCGGATCTGCTCGACCTCTACAAATACCTTGAGGCCTATATCGATCGACATCGCGGTGTTCTGCTCGGTCCGGCAAAGGATCCCGGCACCTTGTTCGTCAAGACGGTGAAGACAACCAGTCTGGACGCAGCATACGATTCCACTAAATTCTACGAAGCCTGGCGAACAGTGATCCAACGTTATGGGATTTACAACCCCTACACCGACCGCGGCGCCATAAAGGGCCTGCTGCCGCACGGACCGCATAACCTTAGAGATATTCTAGCAACGCATATCCTCAAACAGACCGGATCCTACGAGCAGGCCAGTTATGCCATACAGGACACACCGGATGTCGTTCAGCAGCACTACGGTCGCTTCCTACCCCAAGACAAGGCGGCACTTGCGGCGAAAATTCTCAATCAGGTTTGGGAAGCTGCATAACTAGTAAGTTGAATAGCTGATCCACATCGCCCAGGCAGATGCGGAAACGATCTCCGCGTCTGCCTGGGCGTCAGTCGTCTTCGCCTTGATGAGGTTCGAAGTTTTGGGAGCCGCGTTATGATGTTCGAACCGTTCCGACGCGTTGAACGGCTCTGACCCCATGACCGGTCGATTGGACTGCTCATCTAGATCAACAAACCAGTATCTACTGTAACTTCAGCTTCCTCCCAGATCTGCGTGCTGCTAGGACAGTCGGAGCGACTTTTGACTGCTGTGCAATCTTGACGTCGACTTCTGTCTGCATGATCAAGCGCTGGTGAAGAGCTCGCCGGTGTAGAACTTCTCCGGCGCCAGCGGGTCCTTGACCGTGCCGAAATCCTGGAACATCTTGTTGAAATCAGCCAGCCATCTGTTGACCGTGCCGTCCTTGGTAAAGCCTTCAAGTTCCTTGGATGTCAGCATCTTGCGGCTGCGGGCAACCTTGTCGGTTGCTTCCTTCGGTGCGTTGAGAAACGCCGTGGTGATCTCGATCGAGTGATCGAGATTGGCGACGCGGTAATCCATCGCCTTCTTCATCACCCGCAGGAATTTCTTCACCAAGTCCGGGTTCTGTTCGACGATTTCGTTGCGTGCCACAAACGTGTTGATGAAGGACGTCTGCGGATAGAAGTCCTGGTTAGAGGCTAGTTCCTTCATGTCGGGCACGCGCGGCTTGATCGTGTCGATCAGCGGGTACCAGATGCCTGCGCCATCGATTTGTTTCGACGTGAATGCCGCGACAACCGTCGACGGGTCCATCGGCACCATCTGGATGTCGGCGATCGTCATGCCGGCTTTTGTCAGCGCCATGCGCAAGATCATATCGCCAGACGTTCCCTGAGGAACGCCGACCTTCTTACCCTTGAGATCGGCCATCGACGCGATACCGGCCTGGGCGATAACGCGGTCAGAAAAGCCGATATCGTTGACGCCAACCACCTTTGCGCGGCCACTCGCTGGCAACCAGAGGGCGCCGGGGCCGATCGTCCCGAAATTCAGGCTGCCCGCACCCATCGCCTGGATCTGTATCGGACCATTGGTAAACACCTTGACCGTCGGCTCAAGACCTTCCGCCTCCCACAGTTTCTGGTCCTTGGCAATTGCCAGCACACTGGCATTCGGGAAATCGGCGATATAACCGATCGTCATCTCGGCGGACTGGGCACGGGCCCGGCCGCCTATGGAAAATACGCTGGCGCCGGCAAGTGCGGCGCCCGTTACCATAAGATTTCGTCTCGTCAGCATGGTCATTCCTCCTTTGACGGGCTGCAACGCTTCATAGGCAAGGATCAGGCGGCTGCGGCAGGGTGATACACCGCCCGCCAGACCTCGTTGCGCAATTCGGAAAATTCAGACGACAGACGCATGTCCTCGGTGCGAGGATAGGGCAGGTCGACATTGACGATCTTGTGAAGCCGACCCGGCCGAGCTGCCATGACAACGACACGGCTCGCGAGATAGACGGCCTCGTCGACATCATGGGTAATGAACATCACCGTGCGCCGTTCCTTGCTCCACATCGTCAGCAACTGATCCTGAAGCTGCACGCGGGTCAAAGCATCGAGCGCTCCAAACGGCTCGTCCATGAGCAAGATCTTCGGATTGACCGCATAGGCACGGGCAATCGCGCAGCGTTGCTTCATGCCGCCAGACAGAGTCTTCGGCAGTGAATTGGCAAAGTCGGTCAGCCCGACAAGGGCGATGAAATGATCGGCGATCCGCCGCCGCTCATCCCGTTTGTGGCCGGCAATCTTCAGGCCGAACTCAACATTCTGCCGCACAGTCAGCCACGGAAAAAGCGCATATTGCTGAAAGATCACGCCGCGTTCCGGTCCCGGCCCACTGACTGGCGTGTCGTCGACCAGAACCTGTCCGGAAGACGGCGCGGTCAGGCCGGCAGCAATATTCATCGCCGTCGACTTGCCACACCCGGAGGGTCCGACGACGGTGATGAACTCGCCATCCTTGATATCAAGGTTCAGACCTTCGAGTGCCGTAAACGCTGGCCGACCGGCGATATCAAACGTCTTGTTGACGTTTTTGAATGAGATTTTCGGGGTCATAGCTTCTCCTGCCAGGCGGTCAGCACACTGTCGATCGCCATGACGATGCGATCCAT
This sequence comes from Velazquezella soli, assembly GCF_977018685.1. Lineage (NCBI taxonomy): Bacteria > Pseudomonadati > Pseudomonadota > Alphaproteobacteria > Hyphomicrobiales > Rhizobiaceae > Velazquezella > Velazquezella soli. The sequence continues at coordinate 104,205 of NZ_CDRNXF010000001.1, read as the reverse complement.
GATCAGTCCAAGAAGACCGATCGAGATAAGGCTGACGAAAATGGTCGCCAGGTCGTAGTAGAGTTGTGCCTGCTGCATCCGGAAACCGAGGCCCGACTGTGCTGCGATCAGCTCGGCAGCCACCACGGTCGACCACGAAGAACCAAGACCGATACGCACCCCCACCATGATATAAGGCAGCGAAGCCGGCACAATGACGCGTCGGAAGATGGTAAAATCGTTGGCGCCCAGCACCCGCGCCGCGTTGATCATCGTCCTGTCGACGCTGATGACGCCCTGATAGGTGGCGACGACGGAAGACAGGAAAGACGCGAGGAAGATGACGAAGATCTTCGGCGTCTCGTCGATGCCCATCGTCACGATTGCCAGCGGAATGATGGCAAGTGGGGGAATGGTGCGGAAGAACTGGACGTAGGGCTCGATGATGGCGCGGGCGACTTTGTACCAGCCCATCAGGAAGCCGACCGGAATTGCAACGAGAATGCCGAGCGCGAAACCGGTAAAGACGCGGCCGAGGCTTGCCAGCGCGTCGGACCATAGAAGGCCGCTTTGCGCTTGGATCACAGCTTGTCTGGCGACCGCCAGCGGTGTCGGTAGCCCGACAACGCCATAGGCTGTTACCAGGGCCCACATCGAGATACCGAAAACGACGGCAACGATGTTGATCATCAGCATTGTGAGTGGACCCGAACGCCGAGGCACAACACCTGCTCTATCCGATGTGTTTTCGTTCTCTATAACTGCCAAGACCACTCCTCCCGAGCATTCGGCCAGTCCGTCATCCGGTCAGCGCGCCGCCGCCATAACATCCCGAGTCTTGAAATTTGATTCGATTAGCCAGTCGCGCATCACGTCCAAAAGCTCGCGCTTGCGATCCTGATAGTCTGAATCGCTCCAGAGGTTTCTAACCTCCTTCGGATCATTCTCGAGGTCGAACAACTGTCCGTCGGTCGAGCCCTTGAAATGAACCAGTTTCCATCTGTCGCTGCGCACACCGGTCATGAATTCGACGCCGCCGGCCATTGCCACGTCGCCGATCTGCTCGCAGAAGACGTGCGTGCGGGGCGTCCAGTCCCTGCCTTCCAATGCAGGCCGCAGGCTTTTCGCTTCAAAAGTCTCCGGCGGCGTGATGCCGGCATAGTCGAGAATGGTCGGCCCCAGGTCGAAAAGCTGGCAGAGCCCGTCCACGGTTCGGCCGCCCTCGAACCGGCCGGCAGTCGACCAGATGACCGTCGGAACGCGGGTCACGATATCGTACATCGACCATTTCTGGATTAGCCCATGTTCGCCAAGGCACTCCCCATGATCCGAGGTGAAGATGACGATCGCGTCCTCGAGATATCCACGCTCTTTCAATGAGGCGAGCAGTTCGCCGACCTTTTCGTCGATCAGCGTCACATTGCCGAGATAGTGAGCCCACAGCCGCTGCATCTGGTCTTCGCTCGGATCCAGGCTCCAGACGACGGAATCATGGTCAACCTCGACATCGTGCTGACGCTTGTCCTTCAGCTCCTGATGCAGGCCTTCGAGTTCCTCTTTCGTCGGCTTCGGCAGCGGCAGGTCGTTGCGCTTCAAATAACGCTCGGTATAGCGCGCCGGCGGATCGAACGGCGGATGGGGGCCGGGGAAGCCGACCTGCAAGAACAATGGCTCTGTCGGCGGATAGGTCTCGACCCACCACTTCGCCATGTCGCCGACGAAGGCATCGGAATGCATGTTTTCTGGAAGCTCCCAGTCAAAACATCCAAGCCGCTCTCGATAGTCCGCACGCTCGCGGTAGAATTCGCGCTGCTGCTTGACGAGCCCTTGAGCGGCGAGCGCCTTGTCCCACTCGTCAAAGTACCAACGTCCTTCCATGTAGCGGTCCTTGTTTTCCACGACGTAACGCTCGTGGAAACCGCTGTCCGAATTATAGGGGATGGTGTGCATCTTGCCGACATTGACGCAGCGATAACCGGCGTCGCGCAGGCTCTCGACCCAGGTCCGCTGCCATTTCTGACCGTTGGCGAGAACGCCGGTCGTATGCGGGTAATAGCCGGTAAACAGGCTTGCGCGTGACGGCACGCAACTCGGCGCGGTGATGTGGCAGTCGGTCAGCGCCACACCTTTCTCGATCATCGCATCGATATTCGGCGTGTGTGCGTAAGGGTAACCGAGCGCCGAAATGGAATCGTAGCGCTGCTGGTCGGTCATGATCAAAATGATGTTCGGCCTGTCAGCCATCAAACAGCTCCTCCCCGCTGCAGCGACACCGCGCGGCGGACATTTCCGGCAAGCGAAGGATCCTTCTCCCTCTTTCGCTTGCCTCCAAAACCAATAGATGACACAAAGTTATCGATAACGCAACGATCACTATCGTTGCTCGAATGACGTAAGTTGGGAGGTTTTGGACCCATGACGATCAACAGCAATGCCGAAGACGGTGACGACGACCGGGGTGCGAACGGGAGGACGGATCGCGGCTCCCCAACGCTCGCCTCGATCGCGGAACGCGTGGGCGTTTCCGTCAACACGGTATCGCGCGCACTGCGGGCGCCTAACACGGTACGGGTCGAACTGCGCAAACGCATCAAGACTGCAATGGAAGAGCTGAATTACGTTCCGAACCGTCTGGCCGGTGGCCTGTCCGGCGCGCGCACCGATATCGTCGGCGTCGTGGTGACCTCGCTGTATTATTCAGAATTTGCCAGCATCATCGATACGCTGCAGTCATCCCTGCTCGAACACGACCTTCAGGTCATGCTTGCCAATACCCGCTACAATCCCGACCAGGAGTTGAAACTGGTCCGCTCGATCCTGAGCTGGCGGCCGGCGGCCGTGGCAATCATCGGCATCGACCATCCGCCAAAAGTGGTCGAGCTCCTGAAGTCCTCCGGCATTCCGATCATAGAGATGTGGGATACCAGCGGCCCGGTAATCGACACGGCGATCGGTTTCGACCACCAGGCGGTGGGGGCAGCCCAGGCCCTCCATCTGATCGATCGCGGCTACCGAAAACTCGCCTTCGTCGGCAGCCTGCGTGAAAACGACCGGCGCGCGCGAAAACGTCTTTTCGGCCTCGAAACCGAAGCGGTCAAAGCCGGGATTGCACCGGTCGTCACCTGCACAGAACCGATAGGTGGCAGCCCCGATCTCGGCGAAAAGCTGGCGCTTGACCTGCTCCAGACCCATCCCGGCATCGATGCCATCGTCTGCAACAGCGACGTCGTTGCTTTCGGCGTGATGCGCAGCCTGAGAAAGCTTGGCAAACGCGTGCCCGAGGACATCGGCGTGATCGCCTTCGGCGACAACGAAGCCGCCGCCTGCATCACTCCGCCGCTGACCACCATCCGTCCCGATCGCGAACGGATCGGTCGCCTGACCGCCGATGCCATCGTCGCCCGCATCAACGGCGGCGAACCGCAGACGACGATCGTCGACTGGAAACTCGTTGCCCGCCAGAGCACACAACGCGATACGGTTCGGGCAGAGGAGAAAGACGGCTAGGCGCCGTCCTGCCGCGATCTGTTTTCTCGCGTGCGACTGGAATTGGCGCCAAGGCGCACACTCGCAAGCGTCCACCCTTGCGTCTTCAGCGAGCTTTCGATGCGCCAAGCCAAGATCGCGTTGATCAGTTCCTGCTTCACGGCCTGGTGCGCTGGGTTGGACCAGAGATTGTTGACCTCCGTCGGATCGTCGTCCATGTCGAACAACTGGCCTTCGTCGCTGTCGACGAAATGCACGAGCTTGTGGCGCCGGCTGCGGATCATCGTCATGAACGTCGTTCCGCTGAATATGCGGTCGCCGGCATGTTCGGAAAAGACGTATCGTCGGGGCTCGCACTCCTCACCGCGCAGATAAGGCATCAGCGACTGTGCCTCCATCCAGTCCGGCACCGGCACGCCAGCCATGTCCAGAACAGTCGGAGCAAAGTCAAAGAGCGAGACGAGATCGTCGACCACCCTGCCCTCGGCCACCCGCCCCGGCGCCCAGACAATTGCCGGCACGCGGACACTGTGCTCGTACATCGACCATTTCTGGCTGTGTCCGTGATCGTTTAGGCTGTCGCCGTGGTCCGACGTGAAGATGATGATCGTGTCGTCCAGTACGCCGCGCCGCTCGACGGCCTCAAACAGTTTGCCCATCTGCGCGTCGATCATAGAAACATTGGCGAAATAGTGCTGCCGCTGGCGGCGCGTCTGTTCCCTTGTCGGCTCGGCTAGATGCACGACGGCATCGTGGTCGACCGCCAGATGCTGATCGCGCAGCACTTTCAGCGCCGCCGGCTGGGCCGCGATGTCATCCTTGCTGAGAATAGGTTCCGGCAGCTCGGCATCCGCATAGATGTCGAGAAATTCCTGGGTCGGATCATAGGGCGGGTGCGGCCCGGGGATACCGATCTGCAGAAAGAAAGGTTCATTGCCGGTGTAGGTATCGAGCCACATCTGGGCGAGCGCCGAGACGAAGTTGTCGGAATGCAGGTCCTCGGGCAGGTTCCAGACGAAGGCGCCGAGCGACGAGCGGTAATCCTCCCGCCGACGATAGGTGACACGGCTCGGCTTTTCAAAGCCGCGCGTCCAGATCGCCTTGTCCCACTGGTCGAGGAAAAACGGGAGCCGCGGCGTGGCACGGTCTTTGTTTTCCACTACGTGCCGCTCGTGAAACCCGAACGAATCCTCGAAGGGAGACGTGTGCATCTTGCCGACGTTGACGCAGCGGTATCCCGCCTCGGCCATCAGTTGCACCCAGCTGAACGCCCACGGCTCGTCATTGCGGAACACGCCGTTGGTATGCGGATACACACCTGTAAACAGGCTTGCGCGCGACGGCGCGCAGGAGGGCGAGGTGACGTAGGTCTGGCGGAAATAGGTGCCTTCCCTGACCATCCGGTCGAGATTGGGCGTCTTCATATAGGGAAAGCCGCCGGCAGCAATTGTGTCGAACCGCTGCTGGTCGGTGATGACAAAGATGATGTTCGGCTTTTTCTTCTCGTTTGACATGATGTTTCTCCCAGTCCGACACCCGCTTACAGCCCGAGCGACCGCAAGCCTTTCACTCTCAACAAGCAGCTGTTCTCATCTGCCGAAAACTCTAGTACCAAATATGATGCTGCGCCCGATGCGGACGCAAGCAATGCCGGCGAGCAGGAGGAGGACCAATGGCGACCGTTCTGATCACCGGGTGCGATCGCGGGCTTGGCGAAGAATTCGCGCTTCAATACGCGGCCAAAGGCGATCGTGTCATCGCCACTTGCCTTGATCCCGACGCTTTCGGCGAACGGCACAAACATCTCCGCACTTTGGAAACCGTCAAGCTGGACGTGACCGACGAAGCATCGGTCCTCCGCCTTGCTGCGGAGCTGGACGGCGTTGCGATCGACGTGCTGGTCAACAATGCCGGCATTCCGGGCCCGCATCCGGACTTGCACGAAACGGACCTCGTGCTCTGGCGAAACATGCTGGAAGTCAATCTGATCGCGCCTTTCGTCGTCACAAGGGCCTTCACCGAGCACGTTGCCCGCAGCGAGCGCAAGGTGATCGCTTTTATAACAAGCCGCATGGGGTCGATCGGGCTCAACAATACAGCTAGCGCCTACGCCTATCGATCCAGCAAGGCAGGCCTCAACATGGTCATGAAGAGCCTTGCCATCGATCTCGCGCCCCGCCAAATCTGCGTGCTTGGCCTTCACCCCGGCAAAGTCGCCCGTCAAGGGGACGGCGGACTGAGCAAATCCGAGAGCATCGTGCGGATGCGCGAGGTCATCGATCATTCCGGCCCGCACCAGACAGGCAGCTTCTACAATTACAATGGCCAGATCCTCCCTTGGTAAAAGTCACGGTTACGGCAGCACGTCATAGGCGACACGGAAACCCGTATTGCTCGAAGCACTGTCGGCCGATAGGCCCATGCGGGCAGCTATTCGATAGCGATAGCAGTAGCTCTTGTGGCACAAGAAAGAGCCACCTTTCAGAACCTTGTCAGCGGACTTTTTCGCCTGGTCGTTGCGAAGCTTCGCAGCCTTGGAGAGCGACCGCACTTTGAAGGCATCCGCGGTCCATTCCCAGACGTTACCGGAAAGGTTGTAGAAACCTGCTTCTGATGGTTCGAAGCTGCGTGCCGGCGCCGTGCCGAAGTAGCCGTCAACCATCGTATTGTGGTTCGGAAACCGGCCCTGCCAGATATTGCAGAAACTCAGATCGTCGCTCGGCTCAATGTCGCCCCAGGGATACCGGCGCCTCCGGTTGCCGCCGCGTGCGGCATGTTCCCATTCGGCTTCGGTAGGCAGTCGGCCACCTACCCATGCGGCAAATGCCATCGCATCATGCCAGGAGACGTGCGTTACTGGATGATCCAGACGGTCCTCGATCGAGCTGCCTGGCCCTTCTGGTTGATTCCAGGTCGCGCCGTCGACGCGTGTCCACCAGGGGGTGTTGACGACATCTCCAGTAGCGAGGGACTGGTTTTTGAGGAGTGGGGAGAACACCGCCGACATGCCGAACCGCTCCGATTCCGTCACATGGCCCGTCGCCTCGATGAAGTCGGAAAACCGGGCGAGCGTGACGGTTTCGACCTCAAGATGGAAATCCTGCAGCAAGACCCTCCGCTCCGGACCTTCACCATCAGCGGCGATGACGGGATCATGGGTACCGACGAAGCTCTCTGCTCCCTTCACCGCAATCGTCTGGCCAGGGCAACCTCGAACCGTGAAACTTTTGGCTCCTGCCGCCGCCTGGCCGTCCCCGGCTCGCGCCGCTACCGAACAACATCCACTCATGTGTCCCTCCTAGAAAGCGGTTCGACCCGCCTTAAACTGCGAAACCTGTATCAGCCCTTGAGGCCGACAGCGCAATACTCATCCAGAGCTGGCTCGGGCAGTTTGCATAGCCGGGAAAAGTGGAATGTCTGCCTGTCCTCGCCCTAAATGCCGGGAACAGGACATATCGATACGAGACGACCGCGCGGGGACCATAGCCCGGCTTTCAAGGCAAAGATGGCGCTCGCTGCGATCCGTGGCGAGCAGACGCTGGTGGAATTGTCCCAGCAGTTTGACGTGCATGCGAACCTAATCAAGCAATGGAAAGACCAGACTGCGCGAAGAGATCACCAGCACCATCGTCACAGCAGGAAAGCAAAAGATCAGCTTTACCACCAGCGTTGGGTGCAAATTGGGGACCACTTCAGCACGCGCTTTGGAGGATGTCATCCATCGTGCAGATACTGCTCTATACGAGGCAAAGACAAGCGAGCGCAACTGTGTGACAATGGACGGCGTTGCTGCCGAAAGCCAACGAACGGCCGCTTGAGATCATTGCACCTCATTATCGGTGTGAAAATAGTGACTTAATTTCGGGTGGACCGCCACCCTTCCAGCGTAGTGAACATTCACGATTGCAGTGCGAGGGCGTGGCGTCACCCAAAAGGCAGGCCTCTTGCCGCGCCCGCTGACCTGCTCATCTTGAATTGCGAGCCTGTTTTGGTTTGTCAGATGGCGATGCCTGTAAAGTTGCTTCGAATAGCGGCGAAAGTGCCGCCCAGAACGAAGCGTCGTTGGTTATTGCCGTTCGGACAGCCTGCGTCATCCTGTGTGTGCCAGTTCCCTGACGCATCACCCCCCCGACTGAGAGACACCATGCAATTGACTCACCAACGTCCGGTGAAAAAATTGTTTCTAGTGGAACGTGACAGACCTTCTCGCCTTGAGGGGGTTCGACACACGACCCTCTTATTTGAATATAGCTGACGCGCTGAACTTCCACAGCGGGACCGTCGTTTGTCTTAAAAGGGTCGGCGGATATGGGGCCGCAAGCGTACTGTCCGATGATGGGTGCCGAACGGCGAAAACCGGACATCTACGTAAGCGGTGATGTGTTCCGCGTTTGGCCCAAAGCGGACATTGCGCATGATAAATACGCTATATCATTGATAAAATCTCGGAGACACATTCAACCGGCGAGGAACGGTACACCGGCGATGGTGTTTGTTTCTCGAAGCCTGGAACTTCCCACCGTCCAAAAAGACGGTGATCTTCCAGCGTTGTTAAGGTGGTGCGGATCGGCACCATTGCTCAAATGCAGCGCTACGATTTCAAAAGATGGTTCCGCGGCGATCGCCAGGCTTGCCTATCTGCTCGCAGTCCATAATGGACCGTTTCCACGTCGGTCCACGGCATTGACCTCCGCATGTGCCGCGATAAACCTTCCCACAATCTCAAGGTGCCCGTTTTGAGCGGCAACGTGCAGAGTGGTAAACCCATCTTGGTCTGAGGCGGAAGGGCTGTCAGCACAACGCAACTCGGCGTGTAACGCTTCATAGTTCCCCTCGGTAGCGTGATGCCAGAGGGCATTTCTACCATACTCATCGACGTTAGCCCGTGTTTTTCTCCACGGCCAGATCGCCATTTTTACCTCTAAAATACATTCATGTGGAGTGTGCACATTGCGTCGCGACTGTGGCCCATAAAGTATCAGCAATCCTCCACTAAGCAGGCGGCTGCATTAGCTCTATGGTGATACCATCCGGGCCGGAGATGTACGCGACCATTGTTCCGCATCGGGGGCCGGCTGGTATCGGCTGCGGCGAACCGATCACTGCCCACCCCGCCGTCTCAACCCGCGCGATCGCCGTGCGGATATCCTTAACCGTGAAGGCGATATGAGCGGCGCCGATCGCACCCGCGCTACGAGGTGTCTGGCCCAGCGTACGGCCTGTCGAATACTCGAGAAGCTCGATAGGGTAGCCATTTGGAGCCGTCACCAGCGCCATTCGGCAACGGGGGTCGTCAACCCCCGTAGCCTCCCGTAGAAACTCCCCACCCATCTCTCCTCGGCGAGCAAGGTCGAAACCCATCGCCTCAGTCCAGAACTGGATCGCCTCCTCCAACGAGGCGACCGAGAATCCCGTGTGGTCCACAGCTATTACGCCGGCATCTTCGGCCATCTTTAATCCTCACATATCTACCAGTTACGTCTGCCCGATCTAGCGACGGCTCGATAGCCTTGCGAACTTTCTTTCGTCTCTCGACACCGTTCGGAGCATCACTTCACGTCAAATAATTCAGCCAACTGAAGATAATAAGTCGCATGTTCCGCCTACCATCGAATTGAGAATTAACCCAGCCAGCAAAAGCAGGGACGGAGTATCCACCGGAGGGCTTTGGCGGGAATTCGTTATGCCAGGCCCAAAAACTACTCCTTTTGTCCTTCAGCAGGTCCAAATTTCTTTCTTCGGTGAAAGGCGGAAGATATCGTTCTTTTTGACGAGCGAAACTCTGATGTTCCCGCTCAGCCTTGTGCAGGCACCATCGTATCAGTGGTGGCTTTCTCTTTCCTCTGCTGCGTATCCAAACACCAGAACACACGACTATCTGTGCGACGACCTTGCAAATTAATGAATATCGAACGGTCCCGTTGGATAGCCGCGAGTTTCGTAGACACCCTCCGGTTACGTTTTCTGCTGCTTTTCGAACTCGACGGGCGACAGCATCCCGTTTCTGACATGTTTGCGCTTCGGGTTGTAGAACATCTCGATATAGTCGAACACGTCCTGCCTGGCTTCGTCTCTTGAGCGATAGACCTTCCGGCGTATCCGCTCCCGCTTCAACAGATTGAAGAAGCTCTCAGCGACGGCATTGTCATGGCAGTTGCCCCGTCGGCTCATCGAATGAACCAGATTGTGGTGCTTCAGGAACGCTGCCCAGTCCATACTGGTGAATTGCGATCCCTGATCCGAATGCACTAGAACCTTTTCCTTTGGCTTTCGCCTCCAGACAGCCATCAGCAACGCCTGCAGCACGACATCCGTTGTCTGACGGCTCTGCATCGACCAGCCGATAACACGGCGGGAATAGAGATCGATCACCACCGCGAGATAGGCGAAGCCTTCGTTGGTCCGGATGTAGGTGATGTCCGTGACCCACGCCTTGTCCGGAGCAGCAACGTCGAATTGACGGTCCAGAGTGTTGTCGACGACAATGGAAGGCCATTGTCGCCGAACGTTTCGGTGATGGCGTGACCCGACCCGTGGCCCGCCGGACGGCAGGCCTAGAGACCTTAGTTTGGTGAGGACGACTTAAGACCTGGAGGCCCCGACAGCTGTAAGGCTTTAGCAGTTAACTAACGCTGCCGCGCCTTGCGATTTGCGTATCGGCGATCGCGCTCGGCTTTCCGTTCAGCTTCATCTTTAACAACGCGCGCAACGAGTTCGTCCTCAGTCGCTTTACGTGTCTCTATTTGTGCTTCCGCGGTAGCTTTTGCGTCGGAAGCCACTGCCTCTAGCCGGAGCCGCTCTTCGAATCTGATGCGATCTCGTTCAACGCGGCGAGCTTCACGAGCTTCAACAATGGAGACACGCTCAGCCTGTCTGGCAACTCGCGAAAGTTCGATGGAGCTCTGCGCTTCACGGTAGGCATTGAGGAGGGATGCCTTCGCGTCAGCCGCTGCTGAGCGACGGTCGGCAAGCTCGTTGTTTCTTGAGTGTTTCAAATCGTTTCCTTATTGGGTATTAAGCGTCTGTCAGCTTACTGCCATGCATTCGTAAACAGGAATGGACTCTAGTGGCCAAAGCTCGATCTAATACAGGCTATGTATAGTAACGGTTTGCCATCGCTTCCTGCATTACCTGCTGAGAAGAGCGTTGAGCGAATCGACGCGGCACCGGCAAACGCCGAAGGCGATCACGTGCTTCTGGCACATTTGCTAGATCTTTTTTCAGTGGTGATGGAGTCTGACAGATGAGGCAAGCCGCAACGCCTGGCTTTAAGCTAATAACGTAGTTACAACAAAATCCGAACAGTCCGTGAACGACGAAAAAGGATTACGTGGACTGCAAGTTGCAAGCCGACATCTTACCGGATTTAGCATCGCGCTCGAGCTCAAAAGAGACCTTTTGACCTTCCACGAGTTCGCGCATACCTGCACGTTCTACAGCCGAGATGTGAACGAAGGCGTCAGCGCCGCCGTTGTCGGGCTCGATAAAGCCGAAACCTTTGGTGGAATTAAACCATTTTACTGTGCCAGTGGTCATAGCGAAGCCTTTCAAAGCAAAGAGTGAGCCGCGCAGCAGGTGCTGTGCAGATGAGGACCGAATATTTTTGAAAGAGAAGTTCGCTCAAAGCGCGGTGCCAGTCGCGCGGTAGACAAAGCTCGGCAAGCAAAAGATCGATCAGTCATTCCTAAGGGCTAGAAGCTTTTGCGTCAACATTTAGTTTCCGGCAGCGGACCGGTACAGTGCGGAAGGCGGACAAGGATTCCCCTGCTGGACACGTTCGGCGCTTCCATGTGAGCAGCGGCTTCGTTCTGACCCTTATAAGGTGGCGGACGCCATCCTTGCATGCGCGACCGAAGGATACCCTCCGCTGCGGATAACGCGCGACTCTACCGCCTACATCGGTTTGTGATCCGTCCTACAAACTTGACTTGCCTAACTAGAGGTCCTGAAGGATGTCACAACGGCTAGCGACAGCCTGACCGGATGCGAGGCTAGACAGGGGCAGTATGCCTACTGGCACAGATCAGTGCGTGGCAGTTCTCCTTCACAAGATGCCTCTCTCCAGTGCTGCAAACGGACTGGCGGCAGCAACAGTTGGATAGGGTTTTCCAATGGCGGTTATCTCTGCAGCTGCCGCTTACACAGCCAACGGTAGGCTCTACGTCACTGTATCCATGGAGAACGTCGCGGCTCAGCTCAGTGTGGGTCACGACGATCTAACCTTTTAAGAAGTACTGTCCGCGCATTCGGCTCTCGCGCATGACTATTACTAAAGCAGTTATCTGAGGTCATTTGGTCATTTTTAGCTTATGAGCTCGGCATATTCTTGATCCTCTGCCACCGTTTTGGCGAAGCAATCGTTGCTAATACCAACGGCTGCACAATCCTCCCAAGCCGCTGAGACGACAGCGTACTTTAGAATTTCGTATTTTAGAGTGTCTTAATGTTTCTTAAACCTCGGCGTATCAATGTCTAAACGCTTCGAGTCGTGAGAGGTAAGAGGCAGTTGGTGGGCTGGCTTCAATCAGCACGGGCGAGCCTACCTTCTTAATCAATATCTACGTCCTTAAAGAACTTGTCCCTGCCAGGCTCATTGGCTCTTCCCGGCGTTTTCAGGCGAGGATCACTGTGGCCGCAACATGGGCCGCCGAGGCCCGCTGGTCTTGAATGACTCGTCCCCCTGCGGAGACCGATATGGTCGTCGAGATAGCGAAAGGAAAGTGCCACGGCTCGAGGAGGCATGTAAGGCCTCAATCTCATTGCCACCGAAGCATTTGTTTTGATTTGGTGGCAGGGGTAGCATGACGCGCAGTCAAATAGGTGAGGCGCCATTGGGTGATTATCAAGGAGCATGTCCGCGAGGGGTATAGCACGTTCTTGGTGCCGGGTCGGGTTTGCGTTGAACGACAGAATTGCCTGTGAGGCTAAGACTACTATCCACAATGCATGGTTAAGGATCTGAGCTGGCAGCCTTCCAGCCTCCGAGAAAGCAATTGCGATGATACTAAAACTGCAGAACACCATTTTGGAAATGATCGCCCGCGGCGAAGCTTTGCAGGCAACGATCGAGCGGCTGTGTGTCGAAACTGAAGCCTTGCTCATCGGGACGGTGTGTTCAGTGTTGTTAGTTCGCGATGAACGTCTTCAAGCTCTCGCTGGCCCATCACTCCCGCAATCTTTTCAAGAAGCCTTGGATGGTTTGCCGATCGGGGGTTTTATTGGGTCCTGCGACACTACAGCTTTTCAAGGGGAAGCGGTGACCGTCACAGAGATCGAACATGATCCTCTTTGGGCAGGCTTTAACGCCATAGCACTCCCGCTCGGCTTCAAAGCACGCTGGTCGACGCCGATTTGCAGTGGCGGCCGCGTCGTCGCGACGTTTACTTTTTACTTTCAGGACTGCCGAGGCCCAAACGAGCTAGAACAGCGCATAGTCAACGCGTGCACTCATCTTTGTTCTATCGCCATAGAGCGAGATGATAGGGTTCGGGAGCGCCAGCGCCTGACTTATACTGACGTACTGACCGGGCTTCCTAACCGGGCAGCGTTCAATCAGGTTCTTTCAGCGCTAGCCGGGCGCGCAGGGGGCGGTTGGGCCGTAATCCTAGCGGACCTGGATAATCTCAAAGTCATCAACGATACATTCGGACACGGCGCCGGTGACGAACTCATACAGATCGTTGCAAAAAGGATAGACGCTGTAGCCGGCACGGGTCGTGCGTTCAGGATCGGTGGCGACGAATTCGCAGTCGTTGTTGAGAGCGACACTACGTCTCCGCTTTCGACTTTAGCAGGGAGGCTCCTTGAGGCCATCAAGGGGCAAGCGCATTGCGGCGACCACGTTGTCCTCCCCAGCGCCACGCTAGGCGGGTGTGTCGCGAGCCGAGATGAGCCTGCCGATCAAGTGCGCCAAGGCGCTGATGTCGCGTTGTACCATGCTAAAGAGCGCAGTCGCGGCCAATTCGTCGAACACCGACCTGGGCTTGGAACGGCACTAACGCGGCGCTTTCGGGCGATCCGAGACGTTAGTCTCGCACTCGTTGAAAAGCGAATACATCCTTACTACCAACCAATCGTACGGCTCGATTCGGGTGAAGTGGTAGGGTTCGAAGCGTTGTGTCGGATGTCGAAAGCCTCAGGTGACATCATCGCGGCTGCCAATTTCCACGAAGCAACCAAAGATGCCCATGTCGCTGCCGAACTAACCCAGTGCATGCTCCAACGTGTCGCGCGTGATATGCGCAGCTGGCTCAACAGGGGCCTTCCTCTCCAGCACGTTGGCATCAATCTTTCTGCTGCTGATTTTCATGCGGGTCGGCTACAGGAGAGGATCTGTACAGTCTTCGCGGACGCCGGCGTCCCGCTTGATCATGTCATCCTTGAGGTGACCGAGTCCGTCTATCTCGGCCACCGCGATCATGTGGTTGCCGACGAAATCAAACTGCTTCGCAGCTGCGGAATGCGCGTCGCGCTCGACGACTTTGTCACAGGGTTCGCATCACTCACTCATCTCCTGACGGTCCCGGTCGACATCATCAAGATCGACAAATCTTTCGTCGACAGGTTGACGCCTGATGACGGGGCTGTCGTTATAGTCGAAGGGCTGGTCAGCATAGCAAACAAGTTGGGTCTGAGGGTTGTCGCTGAAGGGATCGAAACGGATCTCCAGCTCGAGCAACTCGTGTCGTTCGGCTGCAAACTTGGACAAGGATACTTATTCTCCAGGGCCGTTGATGCAGATGCTGCTGCAAGCCTAATGGCCCTCTACGGTCAGCATGGAGGAAATGATCACGAACCGCTTAGAGCCTGATTGGCCGTTTGCCGTCAGTTTGCAGAGTGAGTAGTGTCCATATTTCTTCGAAATAGCCGGTTCCAGTATGCCTGACCGAGACGGACCAAAGCACAAAGTGCAACTGTGTTGCAGACAAAAAGATCATCGGCAACATCAACGAGCGCGACGCCGGCACGCCATTCTTGTTGACTGGCCACAAACAGACTTACCGACCAGGATGTCGCAACGTTGCGCCATCTAGTAAATGAGGGAATGAGGAGAAGACCCTTTTGTGCCCTAACGTCTGATCTTGCCTATCTGCAAGCATGGTAGCTGGCGGCGATTGGTAGACTTCTGCCTCGGCCGGCCCGAAGCTTTGCTCCTAAAATTTGTCGCACATCATTTGTGGGACCCGGAGAAGCGCGAAACCGATCCGGATCACGGGATGCCAGCAGAGGTCGAGCAGAATCTCCGTAGCCAAGGTTTCTAAAGTCGGCAGGCCCGCATCCCCCGATACCGAGCGCCGGCCCCTCGCAACGTGGGCGACGCCCACGAAGTGGCGCGGACTAACCCACGTCTTCGCCTCCCCTGCCCTTTAGCTCGCGATACGGCCCACCCCGAGACAACGTCGCCGAAAGAGCAACAAGGATGTCACCGGCGATGTCGTCGGCAAGATTTTGGCAACCCGCATCGCCGACTGGCGACTAGCCGAAGAGGGCAGGCCACCGAAATTTCGTCGCGCATTGAGACGATCCGCTTGAAAGCCACCAGGATGTCGCTGAGCCCCTTCGCGACAGTGCTTGAGACCCTCGCTCAGAATGGCCATTGCGGCGTTCCTATGAATCCATCATAAGAGCTTAAATGCCGGGCGGGGCTAAGTGTCCTTACCGTACCGTTGAGACAGCGAAACCAAGCCGATGACACTCAGCATGATGGGCAGATGACCGAAAAGATCGTGATCACCAGTGACCGCACTGCTCAGGTGACGGATCTTGAAACCGGCAGCGAATTTATCCTCAACAAGGGGGTGACGCTAAGCACAGCCGCGACGGCGATAGTGGCGACCGGCGTGGCGACGCAGCGCGACTTCTACATCAACGGCACGGTGCTTTCCGCTTCCAGCTATGCCTTCCAGTTCGGCACAACCGCGGTGACCGACAGCCAAAGCCAGTTCGTGGTCGGCGCGTCCGGTGTGGTCAACGGCCAGGACTACGGCCTGAAGATCGACAGCGGCGGACTGGAGCTCATCAATGACGGCACGGTGGCGGCACGCCTGACCGCGATCGCAGTTGCTGCAACGGCGACGACAATCGTCAATACCGGCCTGATCGAATCCTCTGCCGGTATCGGCATCGCCGTGTCCGGCAGCGACGCGGAAATCATCAATCACGGCACCACGCATGCGGCGCTGGATGTGGTGCAACTGCGCGGCGCCTCGGCCATTCTCACCAACAATGGCGAGTTACGCTCCGACAAGGGCTCGGCGATCGTGTCCAGCGGCAAATCGGCGGTTTTGACCAATCACGGAACCGCGACTGGCACCGGGACCACCATCGCATCATCCGGAGCCAACGCTGTCATCACCAATGACGGCACGGTCATCTCGACGAAGGGCGGCGCGATCACGGCGACCGGCGCTGCGGCGATCATCACCAATAGCGGCGAGATCACCGCTCTGAAGAACGCCATCACGCTCACCGGAGATCACGGCAAGATCACCAATAACGGTCTGATCAAGGCCTCCGGCTATGCGATTGCCGTTTCGGCCGACGATACGATCGTTACCAACAACAAGACCATGACGGCGGCGGGCGGCATCCAGGTCGGTGGCGCCGGTGAAACCGTTACCAATTACGGTACGATCACAGGCACCCAGGCATCTCTGGCGACGATCGATTTTTCGGGTGCGAGCAACGCGGCGCTGCAGAACAGCGGCCTGATCAAATCGGCGGGCACCGCATTTCTGGGCGGCAACAGCGCTGACACGCTCTTCAACAAGGGCACCATCACCGGCGACATCAAGCTGGGCAATGGCAACGACTATTTCGACGGCACCGGCGGCAAGGTCAACGGCACGATCTATGGCGGCAACGGCAACGACGTCTATGTGATCAGCGACGTGAAGATCAAGCTTTCCGAGAATGCCGGCGGCGGCACCGACCTCGTCAAATCGGCGGTGTCGTTAACGCTGGGCAACAATTTCGAGAACCTGACGCTGAACGGCGCTTCGGCCATCAACGCCACCGGCAATGCGCTGGCAAACCAACTCCACGGCAATAGCGGCAAGAACGTCATAGACGGCAAGGCAGGCAACGATATCATCTGGGGCCATGGCGGCGCCGATACCCTGACCGGCGGCGCGGGCGCCGACCAGTTCGTGTTTGCCACCAAGGACGGCAGGGACACGATCATCGATTTTGTCGCGACCGGCTCGAAGCACGACATCCTCGACCTCACTGGTCTTGGCAGCATCATCGACTACAAGGACCTGGTCCAGCACCATATGAAACAGGTCGGGCACGATGTTTACATCGATGGCCTGAACGGCGACAGCATCCTGTTGCAGAACGTAAAGCTCGCGGCCCTCGATGTGGGCGATTTCCTGTTCTAAGTTGTGACGGTCCGCGGCAGCGGCGCAGCCAAATTCTGTGAGTAGCCACCGGTATGCACCGATGGCTCAATAAGGGCCTCTCATTCCAGCATCTCGGAATTAACTTGTCGGGCGCGACTTCCATGCCGGCGCCAGTTTGATCCATATTTGTCGATGCAAATGTTCCACTGCGGCAGGTCGCTTTGTAAGTTACAGAGATCGAACCATTGTAGGCCTAGTTTGGGCCGTGGCTTGGAGCGGCTGATTTGATGTCGTCGGTCCGGCATATCCTGTAGTTACTTGGTGACGTGCCCAGCCTCGCCATGAAGACTTGGCGCATGTTCGCTTGGCTCCCGAGACCGCTCAGCTGCGCGACTTCCTTGATCTTCCGGTCGGTGGTGGTCAGAAGGTTGCATGCACGATTGAGGCGTATGCTGAGAATGTAGTTTCCGATCGTCTGCCCCGTCTTTTCCTTGAAGGTGCGTGAGAGTGTTCTTTCCGTCATTGACACCATCTTCGCCAGAGTGCCGACGCTGAGGTTTTCATTCGGGTTTTCTTGAACCCAATCCTGAACTCTATCAATTGGCGTCTTACGGCGCGTTGCCGGCGTCGGAGCGATGAGTTTTTCCATCCGCTCGATCACGCCCAGCCGGCGGGCCAGTTCATGTGCGAATGCCGGCCCAAAATCCTCCTCGACAAGTGTAAGAACGATGTTGCGTGCTTGGATTGACGAGGCCCAAGTCGACAGCGAGCCGGAGTGACAGCTATCCGCAAAGGGCTCGATGGCTATGCTGTTTCCGAGCATCATGACCTTTGGAACGTCTGCGGCTTCGCAAGCGACTTTCCCTCCCGCAGCAAGGCCACAGGCCGCCGCCAGCACTACACCATTGCCCCATGCCAGGACCCGCTGAAGATGGGGGCGGGCCTTAAACAATCCAGCATATCCAGCATCAGTTGTTGGACGGGAGTTGCGGTCTGCGGGTGGCATTAGGATAGCGCCGACCTCTTGGGGGAGATCCTCAATACCGTGTGCCGGGGTGCAGCTCAACCAAGTGGCGAAGGTGAAAATATCGTTCGCCGAGAGTGAAAAGCTTACCAGCTTATAGATTTCACCCTCCGCCAACAGGTTTGCCATATCGAAACACCTCGCGAGGTCCGCTATCTCCTGAAGTAAGATTCTGTCTCGTAATAGTACACCCACATACCGAGTCATTTAAAACCCCAACATCCTCACTCGGCATAGAACACGTTTTGCCTAAATACTGTTCACCTCGTGTCTAAAAATGTAACCATCATGAACTTTGGCTCCATTCAAAACAAAATGCGATATTGATTCAAAATTCTATCGACTTATTAAAGGAACTTGCTCGGGATGACTTGTGCGTTTGACATATTTAGTAATTGACAATCAGTCAATAACTTTCGTCGCGACGCACGAATCAAGACAAACTGCGCCGCGATCCGGCCATCTGCGCAATTATCTTGCTGCGCCACTTCCAAGTCGCGTTAATAGTTTCCTAACCATGCCAAGTATGGCCGCGGGTTGGGTCATGTTGTGCTTACTCAGTGCAGGCGCCCGCGACTGAAGAGATAGCGAAGGAGTGCACGGTCATGGTCAGGCTACTTACATACGGATTTTGGTTAAGCTTAGCCGTCCTGATGTTGCTGCTTGTTGCACAACCTGTAGGTCACGGAACCCGGCTCGGCGTTTCGCTGATCGTCATCGGAATACTAGCGGTGATCATGGTTTTCAGACTCGACGGGGTATGGCGCCACGTCTTCTTGGCATTGTCGAGTATCGTCATTCTACAATATGCCTACTGGCGCACGACGAGTACAATTCCGCCCATTGATGACCTCTATTCGTTTATCCCAGGTGCGATCGTCTACGCCGTAGAAATGTACTGCATCGTGATGCTCGCAATCGGCCTGTTCGTTATTGCCGATCCCATTGAGCAGCCGGAAGCTGCGGAATTCGATCCGGAATCCTGTCCAACCATTGACGTCTTCGTACCCAGCTACAACGAGGACAGTGAAATCCTAGCCCTCACCTTGTCTGCTGCAAAGGCGATGGACTATCCGGCCGACAAGTTCACGGTTTATCTGCTCGACGACGGCGGTACCGACCAGAAGCGATTCAGCGACGACGTGGTCGTTTCATCCCGGGCCAAGGCGCGGGCTGAGGAACTGATGAGCCTCTGCAGCGATCTTGGGGTCGTATACCTGACCCGCACGGAGAACTCCCATGCCAAGGCGGGCAATCTGAATGCGGCCCTCTGGCGCACCAAGGGCGAACTGATCGTCGTGTTTGACGCCGACCACGCACCCGAACGCAGTTTCCTGCGCCACACGGTTGGTCATTTTTCCACCGATCCCAAGTTGTTTCTCGTGCAGACCCCGCATTTCTTCTCCAATCCGGATCCGATCGAGCGCAATCTGGCAACTTTCGGACGCATGCCGTCCGAAAACGAGATGTTCTACTGCAAGATCCAGAAGGGCCTGGACCGCTGGAATGCCTCGTATTTCTGCGGCTCTGCTGCCGTGCTTCGTCGCGAGGCACTGGAAGAGGTTAACGGCTTCTCGGGCATTACCATTACCGAGGATTGCGAAACTGCTCTCGAACTCCATTCGCGCGGCTGGAACAGCATCTACGTCGACAAGCCTTTGATCACGGGCCTTCAGCCCGAGACATTCGCCGGTTTTATCGGTCAGCGCTCGCGCTGGTGCCAGGGGATGATCCAGATCCTGATCTTGAAGAACCCGATGTTCAAGCGTGGTCTCAGCCTGCCGCAGCGGCTCAGCTACTTGTCAAGCTCGATGTACTGGTTCTTCCCGTTCATCCGCGCGACGTTCCTGATCGCTCCAATGCTCTTCATTCTGTTCAATATGAAGATTTTCGTCGCATCGCTGGACGATTTCATCGGCTATACGGTGATGTACATCATCGTCTGCGAACTGGTGCGCGGCTATCTCTACGGAAATGTGCGCTGGCCCTGGGTCTCCGACCTCTACGAATATGTGCAGAGCGTCTTTCTGATCCGGGCTATTGTCGCCGTTATTCTGAGCCCGCGTAGCCCGACATTCAACGTCACCGCTAAGGGCGCATCACAGAAGCATGATCGCATTTCGGAACTCGCGCTTCCCTTCGTCGGCATCTTCGTCTTGCTTCTGGTTACGCTCTTCGTGGCAGCCTATCGCTACAATACCGAACCTGAAATCGCGAACCTTCTCCTCGTTGCCGGCATCTGGAACGTGCTCAACCTTGCCATCGCAGGCGCTGCTCTGGGTGTCGTGACCGAACGCGGCAATAATGACGTCGGTGTCGAACTGCCGGTTCGGGCCAATGTCGAGCTGGAGTTTGGCGAAACCATTCTCAAGGGCGCGATCGTCACCGCATCGGCCCGTCAGGCCAGGCTGATACCGGCCGAAAGGACGACCCGCCAACTCCGCAAGGGCGAGTATGGCCGGCTGCATCTTCTCAATCCTTCCTCGAACATCTTGATCACGAGCATGCCCATTCATATCGCGGCCTCGTCAACGTCCGACGATCATGCGCTTGAGTTGCGGTTCGAGCCCGAAGCCCATCACTTTCCGATCATCGCGGAACTGATGCTGAAGGACATGAAGGTCGTTCGTGCAGAGCGGGAAGTACGGCGCAAGAGGAAGGGGCTGATCTCGGGGAGCATACGTCTCGTCCGCTGGGCGATCACCTGCCCGATTTCCGCCCTGTCCGTCGCCCTCAGCCCTGCGCCGAAAGAGCGGTCGGAAGAGCGAAAGCAGATCGCCAAGCAGCCGCTCGCCATTGCCGCCGCACCTGCACATCACAAGGAGTTCGCAGAATGACCCTCCACAAAGCAGGTTTCCTAACCACATCCGCTTTGCTGTTCCTCGGCTTGGCAGCCACGACCTCGGCCGCCGCCAGCGACACGGGCTTCATCCTTGCACCAAAAGCAAAGCCCGAGGCTCCCGCCAAACGGACGCCCGAAGACACCCGGCAGATGCGTCGGCTGATGGCGGATCGGAACGACCTGTTCATGGGAGGCGAAACCGTCAATCGCGAGTTTGCCTTTCTGGTCCTCCCGTCGGAAATGACCGGCAGCGCGAAGATCGTTCTTGATATCCAATCGGCGATTTCGGTCGCGCCCGAGCGTTCGACGTTGCGGCTGTTCATCAACGATCAGGATCTTGGCACCATTCCACTCGTCTCCGGCGCGCCGCGGCAGGTGGAAATTGAAATTCCCAAGGGGCGGCTGCAACCTGGGTATAATTCGCTGGTGATGCTTGCGGACCAGTTCCATCGGGTCGACTGCTCACTGGATGCAACCTATGAGCTCTGGACGCAAATCAATCCCACCAATAGCGGTGTGTCATTCTCGCGGCGCACGGGTGACGGCAGCAGCGACCTCTCGTCGCTGCTGACCTTTGGCAATGTCAACGGTCGAACAGCCATTCGCATGATCTTGCCGAGGACCGGCACGACCAATGATATCGATCGCACCATGGCCATGGTGCAGGCTCTGGCAATTGCGGGTCAGCTCGACCGACCGGCAATTTCCATGGTTGAGCAACCCGAATCGACCCCTGGCATCGAGATGCTGGTCGGCACCTTCGGCCTGGTCCGTCAGGCTCTCGGAAGCAATGCCGGCGAGCTTAGCGAAGGCGTTCACGTAAAAACCGATCCGGACACCGGCAAATCCCAGTTGATTGCGACAGCAAGAACGGAAGAAGATCTCGACCAGATCATCGCCCGTTTCGAAGTGGATGGTCGCGACCATTATCAGGATGGCACGAGCCAGGGACGGCGGGCCATCGAGAACCGGCGCGGCCGTCTCCTCGAGCCGGCCAGCCGCACGGCGCTATCAGCGCTGGGATTTATCTCACGGCCCTTTCTCGGCCGACACTATGATCAGTCCGTGTCCTTCAACCTGCCGGCCGATTTTTATCCCGGCGACTATGGCGCTGCGACGCTCAATCTCAGTGCCGACTACGCTGCCGGGCTTTCCCCGAATGCCAAGCTGATCGTACGCGCAAATGACGAGACGGTCGCGAGCGTCCATCTTGGGGACGGACGGACGGGTCGCATCACCAATCAACATCTCCCGATTCCGCTGAACAAATTGCGCCCCGGCAGAAATACAATCCGTCTCGAAGCGGACTTGACCGCTTCTGCCGATGCAGCCTGTGACGCCCAGACGTTGACCTCCTCGACGCCGCGCCTTCACGTCAAGGCGGATAGTTCGCTCGACATGCCAGTGTTTGCACAGGTCGGACATTCTCCGGATCTGGCAGTCGCCATGGCCGGCGACTTCAAGGCTGGTGCAAGTGATAAAGAGCCTCTACCGCTTTTCGTCGAGAATCTGCGTCCGGCTTCGCTCGGAGCGGCGGCAACGCTTCTCGCCCGCACGGCTTATCTTTCAAGCCATGTCACGCCGGTTGCCACGACCAACCAATGGCCTTCGCAGCGTGACAGTGCGTTGCTGGCGCTCGGCACGTTTGCCGGCATCGGCCGTCACTCTCAATCCGATATGATGGTTGATCTCAGTCCATCGCTGGACATGGCATCCTCGGCCGCATCCAAGCTGCCGGCAGCGCAGTCGACAGCAAGCCTGGCCTTCGGCACCGACCAGCCAGATTCAACCAAGTCTGCAGATCCGCAGACCAAGGTCGCAGCTTACATAAAGTGGACGGAGGGTCTGGGCATTGCTGCCTTTGAGCGCCTTCGCACGCAGGCCGAAATTCTGAACCTCGTTCCCAACCCGCAGGTCCTTGCTGCTGACCAGAGCTACCAAATCCCGGGCAATACCGATCTGCTTGTCACCCAGCGGATGGCGGGTGACCGCTCGCCCTGGACGGTCATTGTTGGACGTGACGAATTGGTGCTGCAGGAAAGCGTCAACGCCATCAGCCAGCCGCATGTCTGGAGCGGCATCGGCGGCACGGTTCAGGCCTTCGAGCGGACTGGCAAACAGATCGAGCGCAAGGAAGCTCTCCATCAAGAGCTTTATGAGACCAAGCCGCTGTCGCTCAAGAACGGTCGCCTTATCGTCGCGGGCTGGTTTGCCAACAATTCATTGCAGTTCACGATTTCCCAGATCGCCGCCGCAGTGTTGCTTGGCATGTCAACCTTCGTCGTCCTTCGCAAAGGACGCCGGAAGCCATGACATTTCCAAAGACGAAAGGTGCCCTCCTTGCGGTGCTTGCCCTCTTGTCCGGGGAAGCGGAGACCGCAAAAGCACAGGTAGGCGCCGATATCGAGAGCCCTGCAGCGGATCTCGCTGCGGGTGCATGGTTGCTCTATCAGCACAAGTTCATGACGCCGGACGGCCGCATCATCGACAACAAGGCCGGTGACATCAGCCATAGCGAAGGCCAGGGCTATGGCATGCTGATGGCGGTGCTCGCGAATGACAAACGTGCCTTCGACCTCATGTGGAAATGGACCCGCGCCAATCTCATGATACGTGAGGACGGACTCATGGCATGGCGATGGGATGCCAGGGAGAACCCGCATGTCAAAGACACGAACAACGCGTCCGACGGAGACCTCTTAGTCGCCTGGGCTCTACTGAGGGCTTCGCAGAAATGGAAGCAGTCAGATTACAGCAAGGTCGCGCTGCAAATGGCTCAGACCATTTCCAAGCTGGCGACGGCCGAGACAGCGTTCGGCAAGGTGCTGATGCCGGCAATTTACGGCTTCAAAGCTGGCGAGCAACCAGACGGTCCGGTCGTCAATCTGTCCTACTGGGTCTTTCCGGCCTTGGAGGAGCTTGCTCAGGCTTCAAGAGCCTTTCCAGGTCGGGCGCTCGTCAAGACCGGCTTGTCGCTGGTGCGTGACGCACGTTTCGGGCCAGCACAACTGCCCGCTGACTGGATCGGGCTTTCGGCAAGCAGTCCGAAGCCGGCTCAGGGATTTATGCCGCAGTTCGGCTATGAATCCATCCGCATTCCGCTCTATCTCGCTTGGTATTCGACGGATCATCCGGACCTGCTGGAAACGTTTTCCAGACAGTGGAAGCGTTCAGCTGGCACGAAGGGGCTGGCCGTCATCGAACTGACAACAGCGACCGCAACCGCCGCCATGCCCGATCCCGGCTACCGGGCGGTCGCCAATCTTGTCGAATGCAGTCTTGGCCGGCCTGTGAAAATCGAGGAGGTCTCGAACTTCAGTCCGACCGATTATTATCCTTCCACCCTCCACGTTCTCAGCCTCATGGCTATCGCTGAAAGGTACCCGACATGTTTGACCGGCTCTCTCTGAAGTCCGTTCTCCTCGCTGGCTGCTGCCTTGTCGTGCCCATCAGCTACGCGACTGGCGACAACGCCGTCACCAGCCCGCTCGGCACCATTCTTCCAGCCACCGCTCCTGCTCAAACCGTCGCTGTCATGCCGCCGAACATGGCAAGCGTGGGGACAGCAGCGGGGCTCCAGCAGGGCGCCGCGCCAGTCACGCCGGCATCGTTAGGCCAGGCTCAGATCCCGACAGCAGCCGTCGTTCCGGCTGTAGCGTCGCCGCAGGGGCCGGTCACGGCTGTGGTTCCTGCCAGCTTTGCCGTCGCGGCGGCGACGGTCGCGCAACCTGTTGCCGCCAAAGCTGGCGAGAACCCTTTCGCGGCCTCGACAGCGCCACTGCAGGCACCCGCCGCCATAACGCATCCGACGTCCTTCGGCTCAACCTCGTCTGGCGCGTCACAATCGGCGCCAGCGGCTTCGGCTCTGGAGGACACGCTGACCATCGACGAGACGGCACTCCGTTATTACGCGACGCAACGCGACCTGAAGAGGCTTGGCGCCGAGATCCGGCGTTTGAAGGCGCTTTATCCGAACTGGGATGCGCCCGAAAACCTTTTCGACCCGCCGACAAACGTTTCCGAACAGCAACTATGGGAGATGTTCGGTCGCGGTGACTATGCCGGCGTCCACAACGAAGTGGCGCGGCTCCAGGGCGACAATCCGAACTGGAAGCCGTCTGCAGACCTGCAGATGAAACTGGGACTGGTCGAAATCCGCACGCTGATGCAGCGCTCATTTGCACAGCGCAACTGGTCTCAGGTGGTAGAACTCGCTGAATCGACGCCGGCCCTGATGGTTTGCCAGGATATGAATTCGATCTGGCTGACCGCGGAATCGCTGGCGCGCACGCAGGATCTTGCACGGGCTTTCGAACTCTACAAATATGTGCTGACGACCTGCACCAACGGCGACGAAAGGCTGGCGACGGTCCAGAAGGCAAGCCTTATCCTGCCAGAAGCAGGGTTCGCAAACCTTGTGGCCATGGGTCGTTCGCTTCCCGATGGAAGCCTCGAATTCGAAAACGTCTCGCTCGATCCCCTGCGTAGCCGCATGGGTAGCCTAGCGCAGGGCAATCCGGCTGCTGGTGTGGTCACAACGGATCAGCTGCAACGTCTTGCCATTCTCGCCCAGAAAACAAACTCGGCATCGGATGCCGCATTGTTCGGCTGGTATTACTACAGCCAGAAAAGCTGGGAAGCGGCTTACCAGTGGTTTTCTTTCGCGCATCAGGTCGCCGCTGACCCAAAGAGCTTGGAAGGCATGATTCTTTGCATGCGCAATCTCGACCATGAGGTCGAGGCGACGGTGCTGGCTAAGAAAAATGTCGAGCTAACCCCAGAGATCACCAAGATCTATATCGAGCTGGTCGCCGACCAGATGACGGACGAAAAGCCGGCGGTGATGGGGAGCGAGGACCTGAAGCAGTTCGAGCAGCTTGTTCTTGAACATGAGTCCGCGTTGGGCACTCAAGCGCTAGGATGGTACCTATTGTCACAGAAGAATACTGCCGATGCGAGCCGCTTGTTTGACAAATCAGTTTCCTTCGAGCCAACCGAAGGGGGGGTCGTCGGCCAGGCAGTACTAGCCGCGCGCGCAAAGCGCTGGTCAACAGTGTCGGCCATCAAGAAGAAATATGGCGATCGTTATAGTGGACTAGCGGACGTCAACGTATATCAGGCAAAGTACGTGCCGAAAAAGGTACGACCTGTCAGAAAAAAAACACAGCCCGATATGCTTACCAAGCTCTTCGGAAACTACGAGAAAGACGGAAGGGGCAGCAATCGACATGTTGAAAACTGACGCCTGGATCTCGGGCTCGGTACCTAAACGCCCAACGTTGCATTCAATTTGAACTTATTGGATTAATCAGAACATTTTGAGCAAATCTTGTTCCGAGAGCACACGTAGGTCATATTTTCTAGCCAGCCGCTTTTATTTACTCGAGTATCGTATATGGGTGGGTTCGATTCCGAATACTTAGAGTGTCGCCATGGCTCCTCACATCGATAAACGGCAGGAAATAGACCGGAACCTACTTTCTCTATTGCAAACCATCGATCAGGAAAATGGAGCTCTACTCCTGACTGACGAAGAGCTTCTGGAGCTCGAAACTACGGATCATTTCAACAACGCGCGTGAACTCGGACTTATTCGCGTTGATGCCGGCAGCGAATGGAGTTGTGGTGCCGTTGTGTTCCTCACACCCGAAGCTCATTCAACGCTGGGCAAGCCGCACCCTGCGCAGGGCTGGACGGACGTCGTTAGGGCTCTTCTTGGTAGACGGGGCGGAAAGCTTAGGCAGCGATAAGAACCGCCGCCCTGCTCTGAGTCCCAACCGGCCTAATCGGGCTCGGCTATCTGGAGATCTAGACCTATGGGAGCGAAAAATCCAGGTGGGTCGCTGCCGTCCACATAGCACTAGCAGTTCTGCTAATCGATCATGCTGCTCTTAGCCGCTAGGTTCGACTGCGAGAAGGAGGTCACGATGCATAAAATGAAACCTGAAGAAATTCCTGCGTTCGTTGAGGAGGTCGCCGCTACCGGCTGCAACATCACGGGGATCGCCGGCGTAGGCTATGTAATCGGCGATGCCGACCTTCCCAATGATCAGCTCGAGGAGGTCATGCCGAAGCTATCTGCGATCACAGAATACTACGGAAAACGAGACCACCTTCTTAATGACATCATGGAGTATCTCGTATTGATCGGGCGGAGCTATCCGCTTCCAGAATTGCAGTAGCGTATGATCCAACGTCATAGCATGAGGTTAGGGAGGATATGCATGTCGGTATTTACATGGTCACGATCGACGAATCGGGCGCCAAAGCCATGATTATAACTTCATTGCTGCTCTGATCTCCGTTGCGCTGATCGCTAGCGCGACCACATTCGGCGGCGCCGTTGAATACCCAGTTCACTAATATGTCAAAGATGCTGGACTGCAGTCTCGGCAGGGTGGATTTACCATATACCCACCGGCCGAATTGATATGGCTGGCTCGCTAGGGAACGAACAACAACCGCGAGCGGACATCAGATCACCACAGACACCCGCCTCGCCATCAGCGGCATAGGCCGAATTACATTGAATAGCCCCGAGATTTGTAGACGCCTTCTTTCCTAATTTTGAGGCAAGAAGATCACCATGAGCAAATCGAATTTCAGCGAAGAGTTTAAGCGCGACGCGGTGCGTCAGATCACGGAACGGGGCTATCCGGTTGCGGAGGTTTCGCAGCGGCTCGGTGTAAGCCCGCACTCGCTTTATGAGTGGAAGAAGAAGTTCTCCTTAGCGTCTGGGAACCAGGGTAACGACCAGTCCGAAGAGATCAGGCAGCTTAAAAAGGAACTGGCGCGGGTCACGGAGGAGCGCGACATATTAAAAAAAGCGACCGCGTATTTCGCCAGGGATGCACCCCTCTCGACGATGTAAACATCGTCTGCCGGGCAATGAGTGAAGTACGCGTTCGTTGCCCAGCATCAACAGCGGTTCTCGGTGCGAATGATGTGTCGCCTGTTCCGCATCCATCCCAGCGGGTTTTATGCCTGGCTTCGGATGCCCTTGAGCAAGCGTGCCTGTGAGGACAAGCGGCAGATTGATCTGCTCCAGACGGCTTGGGAAGAGAGCGGCAAGGTCTACAGGTATCGCAAGCTTCATGACGACCTGCTCGATCACGGCGAGACATGCTGCCCCAACCGGGTTGCGCGTCTGACGCGGATTGCCGGGATAAAGGCTCAGATCGGCTACTAGCGCCGTCCCGGAGTTTATGGCGGCAGGCCTTCCATTGTCATCGACAACACTCTGGACCGTCAATTCGACGTTGTTGCTCCGGACAAGGCGTGGGTCACGGACATCACCTACATCCGGACCAACGAAGGCTTCGCCTATCTCGCGGTGGTGATCGATCTCTATTCCCGCCGTGTTATCGGCTGGTCGATGCAGAGCCGTCAGACAACGGATGTCGTGCTGCAGGCGTTGCTGATGGCTGTCTGGAGGCGAAAGCCAAAGGAAAAGGTTCTGGTGCATTCGGATCAGGGATCGCAATTCACCAGTATGGACTGGGCAGCGTTCCTGAAGCACCACAATCTGGTTCATTCGATGAGCCGACGGGGCAACTGCCATGACAATGCCGTGGCTGAAAGCTTCTTCAATCTGTTGAAGCGGGAGCGGATACGTCGAAAGGTCTATCGATCAAGAGACGAAGCCAGGCAAGACGTGTTCGACTACATCGAGATGTTCTACAACCCGAAGCGCAAACATGTCAGAAAC
Organism: Velazquezella soli; assembly: GCF_977018685.1. Lineage (NCBI taxonomy): Bacteria > Pseudomonadati > Pseudomonadota > Alphaproteobacteria > Hyphomicrobiales > Rhizobiaceae > Velazquezella > Velazquezella soli. The sequence goes on along the minus strand of NZ_CDRNXF010000001.1, from coordinate 75,823 downwards.
GGGATGCTGTCGCCCGTAGAGTTCGAAAAGCGGCAGAAAACTTGACCCGAGGGTGTCTAGGAAACTCGGGGCTATTCTGACACTACCGAAGCTCAATAAGGATTAGTGCTCCGTTAGCTAACGAAGTTTACGCTCCCGAAATCGATTGGTTGTAACTTCCTTTCATAATATACGGAGATTACCCTTGATCGAGTTTCGTTCGTGGCTCCAGCGGATCCGCGACACGTTGACGATACGTGTCCAGACAGCGCTGCTAGTAGCTTTTGTCTGTGCTGGCGCCGTTGCACTTGCCGCGGCCGGCGCAGCTTACATTGCTCGAAGCGGAGTGATCGCTGCGGCTGACCGCGAGCTTCAGGCCTTGGCAAGAAACATGGCCGATCGCCTAGATCAACACATGTTCGAACGCTACCGCGAAATTCAGAACATCGCGCACTCCCCGACCCTAAGAGGCGTCTGGCAAGACAATCCTGCAGTTATCCGGGAAACGCTGGAACGCGTTCAATCGAGCTTGCCGGAATATGCATGGCTCGGCTTCGCTACCATGGACGGCAATGTCAGAGCCGCAACCAAGGGAATGCTGGAAAGCGTCTCAGTTAGCAGCAGGCCTTGGTTCGTAAACGGAAGCAAGGCGGCAACTGTCGAGGACGTCCATGACGCAAAGCTCTTGGACAAGCTGCTTCGCACGTCGCCTGACGAAGCCCCGTTTCGATTCGTCGATGTCGCAGTACCCGTGGTCTCAACCGACGGAATTGCCGGTGTGTTGGGCGCCCATATGAGCTGGGCATGGGCTGAAGACGTCAAGCGCACCGTGCTAAGTGGCAGACAGGCCGATGATGCTGAACTCTGGGTGATCGGGCGTGACGGTACGATGCTGATAGGCCCCCGCGACCGTACCCTGACACAAGATCCGGCGCAGGAGGATGTCCAGACCTTTACAGAGGCTGCTTCGGGCGGCGACATGCGCACCTCCATTGTTGCAACGAAGGGGTATCAAACCTATCCGGGCCTTGGCTGGAGAGTCGCAGCGCGCAAACCTGCGCAGGTGATCTACGGTCCAGCCAACGCGCTGGTTTTCAAAATTCTTATCGTTGGCGGACTAGCAGCATTGCTGGCAAGCGCAGTCGCCTGGTTGCTGGCTGGCACGGTTACCAAACCGCTGCACAAGTTGTCGCACGACGTCGATCAGATCGGTCGTCAGCCGGGCGTAACGACAGTCGAAAGACAGCATGGGTCGCGCGAAGTGCTTCATCTATCTGCGGCTATTCGGTCCTTGGTCCGCCGGGTTGGGGTGGCAGAAGCGGATCAACATGCGTCCAGTAGTGCCATGGCGGCGCTGCAGCTTGAATTGGAAAACCGCACGAAAGAGTCTGAAGAAAAAGCGATGCGCTTCGGCGCCGACCTTCATGCGCTGCGGGCATTGGCAGATACAGATGGATTGACGGGCTTACTCAACCGCCGGGCGTTTCTACCTTTTGCGGAGGATGCGCTAAGCTATTTCGAGCGCTACGATCGTCCATTCAGCATTCTAATGTTCGACATCGATCATTTTAAGCGCGTCAACGATACTTATGGGCATGCAGTCGGCGACGAGGTCATCAGAGCGGTCGGCGCTTGCATAAAGGACGAAATTAGAACCACTGACAAAGTCGCACGTTTTGGTGGCGAGGAATTTGTCGTGCTCCTGAGGGAAACTGACGAACTTGTCGCGGAAAAAATGGCGGATCGCTTAAAAAGGAAGATCGCCGCGCTCGAGGTTGTCTCGGGCGACCAGACGGTGAAGTTTACGACAAGCGTCGGATGCGCCGTGAGTGATGAACGCAGCCGTGATGTTGAGGATATCATTCAAAGGGCGGACAAGGCGCTCTACACCGCAAAATCGGCGGGGCGTAATCGGGTGCGAGTAAATCGAGAGATCTCTACCAACAGCGCTGCGGCTTAAGGTCTACCCAGCATTCGTCAAGAACTACCATGCAGACCGGTGGTGCTCGTCCGATTCCATGCCGCAAGGTTCAAATCTGCGTAGTGCTTACGGTGGTAGCGCCGCCCACAAGCAAGCCCACCGCGTATGAATCCGAGACCGAAACATGTTCGAAAATAGAACGGGAGTAGCCCGATCTAAGCATACAGCTCACAAGTTCCGTGACGCGATCGAACGCTTCTTGGTCAACCAGCCTCACACCATCATTCAAAACCTTACGCCTGCCACTCGAAACGACAGCGAGGGTATAACCTTGAAGTAGTCTGCGTCCGTCACGACCCACGTGAGGGATTTATATGAATAGTGATAAAGCCGTAAATCATCTATGGCACGGTTCCAGAACCGCCAAGACATGGCCTTGTCACTCGACTGACTTCCAATACGCTGACAATCGCCTTGGTGTCAGGGGTCTGCCAACTATAGCCGGTGCCTGCAACGGATGTTTCTCGCGCCGCTGGTCGCAAAGCTGCACCTCGTCGTCCGGCGCCCGCTTGAGCAGACGATGTCGCAATATCTGATCGACCGCATCAGATCTCTGCCCAATATCGAACTTCACATGGACTGCGAGGTAAATGCGATCGCTGGCGATCCTGCGACCGGCCTGACCTCTGCAACTATTCACAATCGGGTCGATGGCAGCGAACAAAAACTGCCATTCCACCATCTTTTCCTGTTCATCGGCGCCGATCCCAATGCAAGCTGGATCAGCAATCGCGTCCACACCGACGACAAAGGCTTCATCATCACCGGCCAAGCTTTTGACAAACTCTGCAGCTTGCCCCGCAGTCCCCTGCCCCTCGAAACCAGCCTGCCGAATGTCTTTGCCATCGGCGATGTCCGGGCCGGCTCAACCAAACGTGTTGCAGCAGCGGTTGGTGAGGGTGCAGCCGTCGTCTCGCAGATCCACGCTGCGCTCAGCGTTACGAACGCTTCTGGGTAACGCGTCCTATCTTCCCGAACGCAAACCATCCGCCGGATGCCGGCGGATTGTTCTTTTACCCGGATGCCTGTCCGGCGCTAACGAGATCCCGTCAAAACGATGGTTCTGTAAGTGTTTTTGCATGATGATCGAGCGACATGCGAGCCTAAGATGGTGCCGATACATAGGAACGAACGACCGGCTCGGCGCGCCGCGTCGGCAAGACCTCCAAATTGCTGACCCGTGAAAATTACAACGCCTTGAACCAATTCGAACCAACGACCCGGTGAGAGTTGGTCGTCATCCCCCAAGTTAAGGGGTCTAGCTGGATTCGCATCGCAATCGTAGAGCGGTCCGAGCCATCGATCCGCTCAAGTAGCTCTGCGATCATGTTGACAGCGAAAGGCAGCTCTAGTCCAATATCCTCTTGGAGATATCGGTGGCTCATCCAGGAGTGCGATCGACTAGAGCCATTATGACCATCCCCGCTGCTACGCCGGCTGCGAACAGGCTCAGTCCAAGAGTAACACTCCTGGCTGACAGTCGTCTCGGCTTGGAGACACCGGTATGGGCCTGATTGACAGCTGAGGCCTGAAGCATGTTGTCTTCCTGCATCTGCTCCGAGGATGGTAGGGACTCTCGGGCAGCCGGTTGCGCCACTTCCGAGGCCGGGACGTTGGCGACCGTCACGTGCTGGATATTTTCTTCATCGTATTTCATGGTGAATCCTACGGCGCCATCTGACTTTAACTTCGTGAGGACTTTCCGAGCTGCCTCGACTTCATCCGCGCCTTCCATGAGCGATGTCTGGGTGACGAGGTAATATGGCATGCGGGACTGCTTTCTATTCGCGCGATTGCGGTGTGATCAACCAGAATGACTTGCGCCGTCAAGCGCACCGCAGTCAGTTACCCTGCTCCTCTTCCCAAATCGGCATGGCAGGCAAAGAGCGGGCAGTCGCCGACCGAGCTGCGACCCGTCGTGCGCGCTGATGAGCAAGGGAAACGAGGTTCTGAGAGAAAGAACCCGATCCTTGCTGTGAGTTTTTGAGCGGGTAAGAACATGGCCTCGTCGTCCAGAAGATGGCGTCACCGTTTTTAGTAGTGTTTGGTAGCAAGCCGCGCTCAATGTAACGAGTATGGGGCCGGGAGCAGACTATCCGATGTTAGGGTGTAGCAGGCGACGAGCCGACTTCGGGCATCATGCGCTACTGTCCGAGTTCGACCCCATTGAAGTCAATCCTACTTGATGTCCTGCCATTCGCCGCAATGAAATCGCGTAAGCCGGTCCTATCGAACGGAACGGCGTCGCGGAGAGCTAACGAAGCGCAAGCAACGTCTAGCTCCCGCCTTTTTGATACACCGATACTGGTCGGAAGCGTATCCAATTACGTGGTCTCAATTATCCGCTTACTTCTCGATGACGGTTCCAAGGCTGCTCGCTGGACCCTTCAACGCTGTACATGCTGAGGACCAGGCATTGGCGTCATCGCTAAGGGCAGTTCTCAACCAGGCCAGCGTCATGCGCTTCGTCGCCTCGAGCGCATCCGGCGCCTCGACCTCCGTCTCCTTGGCGTCGAGCCCGGCGATGCCGCCAAGGCCGTGGCCTACTCCGTGAAGGGTCAGAAGCGCATGCGCACCAACCGCGTCATGGTAGGCATCGGCGTGCCACTCCGGGCCACGGGGCGTAAAATGCGGATTGTCGTCTGCCCCGCAAACGACCAGGCTCGGTGTCGTCAGGTGTGAGAAGTCGAGGTCAAAGAATGGAAAGCGCGCGGCGTTCTCTTCTGTCAGATCCTTTCCACCACGTCCGGGAGTGGTGAGAAGTATCCCAGCCTTGATGCGTGGATCGCTAAAAGTCTCTCCGTGGAGTTGCGCGCCCAGGAGCAGGCTCACGGTGTGGCCACCGAAAGAATGTCCTGCCGCAGCGATGCGGTCTTGGTCAAGCCGGCCGGAGACGGCCGGCGCACGCTCTTCTATCTCTGACAGCCGATCGATGACTGTGCGTATCTCCGCGACGCGCTCGCGCCAGAAGAACGGCGCTCCTTCGGCGTCTTCATGAAAGCCGCCGACGCGGGAGCTCGCGTGGGTGGGCTGGATGACAGCAAAGCCGCGCTCCGCCCAGAAGTGTGCCAAATGCGCGTAGCCGTCCTTCGACGGAACGTAGAATGACGGTCCGAATCCATGCGAAAGAATAACGATGGGGAGGCGATCGCCTTCTTCCGGTGCAGTCAAACGCAGTTCCAGAGGCTGCCGCCCAACCATGTCGAGGCGGATCGGCGAGTAGGCTATCGTGAGAGCGGCATCCGGCGTTGAAATACGGCGCGCGGTATCAATCAAATTGTTCGTTGTCATGTGTGGTCTCCTTGTTCGCTGCCAGGATGGACGACGAGAGCAGGATTATCTATATCTGAACGTCCGCACCTGTTTAGTGAAAGTCCGGAAATGTCCGATCCACTCGCCGAGATCGTCTCGCTGCTCAAGCCCATGCCATCGATCGCCAAGCTGGTTACAGCGGGCGGAGCCTGGTTGGTCGAGCGTCGCGAGCTTGGAAGTCCGTTCTATTGTGCGATTGTGGAAGGACGCTGCCTGCTGACGATCGCCGGCAGATCGCCGATCATCCTCGAATCCGGGGATTTCGTTCTCGTGCCGCAAATCCACGCATTCACCATGAGCAGCTTTCAACAGCCTCCGCCAGGCACGTTACCGCGACGGCTGGAGACCGGTCCCGGCGTGTTTTGCCTCGGCGATCCGAGCGCACCGGCCGACGTCACGGCCATGGTGGGTCACTGTTCCTTCTTGGCGAACGACAAGCAGTTGCTGAGCTCGCTGCTGCCGGACATCGTTCATGCCCAAGGTGAACGCCGGCTCATGGATCTCGTCAGGATGATTCACACAGAGATGGTCGGCGGACTTGCAGCGCGGGACATGATCCTCAGTCGGTTGCTGGAAGTTCTCTTCATCGATGCTCTGCGGAGTACAGGAGGGGCTGAGACATCTCCCGGATTGTTGCGTGGGCTTTCCGACATCCGCCTGGCTCCAGCGTTGCGACGCATTCATCAGGACCCCAGCACGGGCTTGTCCGTCGAGGAACTGGCAGAGACCGCCGCAATGTCGAGGTCGGCATTCTTCGACCGCTTCCGAAGGCAGGTGGGCGTCCCTCCGATGGAATACGTGACGGGCTGGCGCATGGCGCTTGCAAAAGACCTTTTGGTTCGGCAGGAGGCGCCGCTGGTCGAGATCGCAACACGGATCGGTTACGCTTCCGCCAGCGCGTTCAGCGTCGCATTCACACGGCATGTCGGCGTGACACCGGGCGTTTTCGCCCGAACAGACTGACCTCGACAGCCCGCCTCGCCGTCCATTTTGCGCTGCTCCTGCGCTGCGATGTCCGCTTCGAAGGCGCACAGGCGACATGAGGCCGCTGTGGAGGCATCCCCGCTTTTGGGGACCCTGACTTGTTGACCGCAACGTCCGCAATGAAGGCGGGATCCTTCGTTGAGCGTGGACCGTAGTTGGCCCTGAGCACGATGTCGACACAGAGTAGTTGTACTACCCTGGGTTCGCCGGAGTTTGCTTGCTTCAATTTATCGGCTACGCCCTGCGAAGCCGCTGGAGCGAACGTCGATGCGCAGGTTCGGACTTGTAGCTGACCACAGATCCTACCCCTATCTGGCTGCATGCTAGAATTGTCGTGGCTGCCCGCGCATCATTTGGTCAACCGAACGAATTCACCATCCGGCGCGCAAACGGATGCGGCAGTGTAGAAGAAGTCTTGACGCTCAAACCCGCCGCCGTCCTCCCACGCGTGGTTGACCTTCTGATCGCACTCCAAGATCTTATCCAGCGGGCTAGACGCGTTCTTGGGCATCTGCACTTTATCCACAAACAGGTAGTGGCTAGTATTGGGATCGTCAGTGCGCAATACGGTGTCGTACTTCAGTGAGGCGGTGTACCCAGCTTGACCCTTGCCTAACTTTTCGCAGAAAACGTCCTTGTTCGGGTGCACTTTCGCCTTGTACTCAAGCGGACATCCGTCTTGCTTAACTTCCATCTGCAGCACGAGCTTGGAGTACTTTCCTAGCTCGAACTCCTCTCCGGGAGATATCGTCATATCCCCTTGACCGGAATTTTGCTGTGTCTTTGGTTGATAGATAACAGTTCCGATGGCTTGCTCTGCGGAGCTGCCAGCCCGTGTAACAAGGATCGATACTTTCTTGTACCAAAAGCCTTGGGCTTGCGTGGGTGTGAAAGTGACTGACTTTGGTTTCATCGGCGCTATGGCCGAGGCAGCGACACCAATAGGAATGGTCTTCAGGCCGACCATCCCCAAGAAAGCATTTTGCGAACTACCGCTAACGGTCACCAGCACTGTCTGCCCGGTCATGGAAACGTTATATGTCATACCGGCCGGCAAGCTCTTTGCGTAACCCGCTAGAAAACGTTCAGCTGCAACCTTGGCGGCACCTGCATTCGTTCCGTTAAAGACGCGTGCGCCAGCGAGCGCCGCGCTATCGGCAACACCCTGTGCGCTAACTTTCTCGCGGGTTGCCAAGGTGTAGTCGATCGCTCCACCGGCAGCTATGATCAGCGGCGTCGCCACAAGAGCCGTAATCATACCAAAGTTGCCACCGCGATCCTGTAAGATATTTCGTATAGTCAAAGTCGTCCCCCCAGCGTGTTCGTTGTTTTTAGAAGTGGGAGGTAAAAACGAACGTAAGGAACACGGTATATTAGACGTCAACACTTGGCGTTGCTTATTGCGGAATTGCTTTATTAGCATTTACTAACTAATAGACCGCCCTCGTAGTCTCGGCCGATCCGCAACTTAGCGAAGATCGCCCTCCCCGACGTCTCACCTGATCCATAACTGCTAGGGAGAGGTCTTCTCCGGCTCCGCGCAACGGCAGTCGTCTTGACGACGGAATGGCCGCAAGTTAGCATCCTGCCGTCTAAAACAGGTTAGGCTCGGGAAGGTTGGCCCAGCCCCCATCAATATGGGTCCTTCCGCTGTTCTCTTGCGGCCCAAGACTACAATGCGCGTGCATGGTGCGCGCGACAATGTGGGAGTTTGGGCATGGAAGCTAGAGTAACAGTGTTGACGCTTGGCGTTAAGGACCTTGAGAAATCTGTTTCCTTCTACCGCGACGGCCTTGGCCTGCCAACGGAAGGCATCATTGGACGTGAGTTCGAACATGGCGCAGTAGCTTTTTTCGATCTTGCTGGTGGCTTGAAGCTCGCGCTTTGGTCGCAGGTAGACGTCGCTCATGACACAGGCTTGCCGCTAGATCCTCCTAGCTCGACGTCTTTCACCATCGGGCACAATGTCTCGACCAAAGAAGAGGTCGATGCGGTTACAGACGCCGCAGGGCGAGCGGGAGCCGAGATCGTAAAAGCCCGGCGACAACTTTTTACGGCGGCTACGCTGGCTATTTCCGTGATTTGGACGGACATCTATGGGATGTCGTTTGGAACCCTCACCTGCTTGCTCCCGCTGACTAGAACTTCGAATATTTATCCACTGTCTGAGACAGCGGTACCGATCAACCGGATGTTCGTAATCTTAATCAACGGGACCGCATCATCAGCTTTGGCAATGCGGCACTAAGGTTCCACGGCAGAGCCATAAGCTACATTCGGGCTAGAACCTTCAACACGCGGAGGATAGCAATCTGATGGTAGATATCGAGATGGTTGGTGGGGTTGTCGAGCAGCAGGATTTAATGCTCGTGAGCTAGGGCCCGGACGATGTGGCCTGTCTGCCTCTTCCCGGCCCGCCCTCGGATACCCATGCGCTGCATAATCCAGACATCCGATCAGTCATGACCGGATGTCTGGAAAGGCTCGATCGATTAGTGAGCTTTCATTTCACTGACGATCTCGTCTGCCTTCAATGAAGACGGGTAATAAGTCGGCCAGTTGGTGACTTCCTTCAGTAGCGCGGCGCGGTCGTTGCCCCAATACAGGTGGTAGTGGTCAGCCTTGTTCGGAGCAATTCCGTGATCGCTGAACTCGATGAACTGAGGAGCGCTGGCATCGCCTTTTGTCTTCTTGTAGATAAACCGGACGCCGCGATTGCCCTTCTTGTAGGTCAGGATTTCCTTGCCGTCATAGGCATAGGTGCCCTTGGACCCCTGGCCCCCCTTGAAGAAGGTGACAACGTCGCCGTCGATAGTAATGCGGTCCACATCCGTCTTGTAACCGACTTCGTACTCGGCGCGGATCTCTTCTACACTTGAAGTGCCCTTTTCAGCCTTATGCTTCCATACTGGATCAAGGGTGCCGTCCTTAAGGTAAGGATAGACCGACTGCCAATCGCCAGCGTAATCACCCAGCGGGCGATCCTTGACCTGACTGTCCTCAAAATAACCGGCGTAGATCTTGGGATCGCCGTGGCTGTGAGCGTGCTCGTGCCCGCTATGGTCATGAGCATCACCGTCAGCGTGCTCGTGGACCTTGCCGCTGCCACCGGCAACCGCAATGTTATAAGGTTTGCCTTCAACTTTGATCGTGCCGACTTCCTTAAGTTCAGTCTTGGAGATGCGACGCACCAATCCGGCATTGGGATCGGTCATGACAATGTCATCGCCCGCCATGGCGATACGCGGACGCGGATCGTTCCAATGCCCATCCATCGAGTAGGGATCTGTCACCTTAGCGCTTTTAGCAAGCTTCCCATCAAGGACGTCGATCTGATGGAGAGTGCCATCTTCCGTCAATGCGTAACCAAAGCGGGCATTGGCAGGATCAAGCGCAAAGTCGATACGGCGGAAAGGAAGCTCGATGTAGCGAAAGTTCGGCTCGTCCGCGGGGTCAACAACGACAAGTCCCTTGGCGCCATAGTTACCGAGAAACACCTGCATGCTCTTGGCACCCAGCAACGTGCCGGTCGTCTCGCCGCTCGGCATGTCGGCAGGATAGTTCAGCATCTTGGTCACTGGGCCATCGGCGCTCACCATCACCGTCAGAATGCCTTCCTTGCATCCCGCTGCGAGGTAAGCGCCGGAAAAGGCTTCGCCGTGAATACCTGTGCAGGATGCGACATCACCTGTGGGCGTGCCGTCTTCCTTCACCGCACGCAAACCGACGCGCGTCGGAGCAGAATCGCCTTCGACCGGAGCATCGGAAGCGACCGTCGTTACCCAGCCGTTTCCGACAGGCGCCGCAAAACCATGATGAGCTCGGGCCTGCTTCAGGCGTATCGATCCAATCTGGCCATCGGTCAGCTCATGAGCGTCGACGATCTCGTTGTAGCCACCCTTGTCGAAGTTGATGACGATCTTGCCGTCATGGTCGATGACGTGAAATGGGCGCGGGCCGGTCAAGGCTTTTTCCACGGCCGACGGATCGGTAATCGTGATGTCGGAATGGTCACCATGCGAGTGAAGGGAAATGCCGCTATTGATAAAATTGACGGCATCATTGTCAGACTGAACCGCGACAACGCTGGCGCCTTCATTGACGCTGTAAAGCTTATTTTGGCCGACTGTGTCGAACGTCCAGCGCTTCTCGGGCTTGCTCAGGTCAAACGCCGTGACCTTCGGATCCTTATGGTCGCCGACGAACACGCGGTAAAGTGTTACACTGTCCTCATCATCCTGAGCGAGCGCCGCCGATCCCAGCAAGGCCGTTGATAGCGCCAACGCAGATGCGCCTCGGATTAAATGTCTCATTCATCTCTCCTATTTATGATATTACATAACATTCAAAAGGCGGCTTTTCCGTCAGTTGGACGGTGACTCAGCCGCGGTTGATCGCAGATGTGAGGGTTTGGACGTTGTGCCGCATCGTGTCGATGTAGGTCGACGCGGGTCCGCCGGCTGGCGACAGGGCGTCCGAATACAAGGTGCCGCCGAGCGTTAGTCCGGCTTCTGAAGCGATCTGCTCGACGAGGCGTGCATCCGAAATGTTTTCTGCAAATACGGCAGCACCACGCTTCTCGCGGATCTCACGAATAAGCGAGGCGACGTCTGCGGCAGATGCCTCAGATTCGGTAGAAACGCCCTGGGGCGCTAAGAAGGTCACGCCGTAATCCCGCTCGAAGTAGCGAAAGGCGTTGTGCGCGACAACCGCTACACGCCGCTCTTGCGGGATCGCGCTCACAGCTGCCTCGATCTCCTTGGCAAGAGCCGCCAACTGTTCTGTGTACGCGGCAGCATTTGCGTCATATGTCGAGCAGCCCTGTGCATCTGCTGCACAAAACGCTTTGGCAATGTTCTGGATGTAGATCTTGGCATTGCCTACAGACTGCCACGCATGGGGATCGTTCGGCGTTGCATGAAAGACCGCCTTTCCATCGACATAGTGATAATGGCCACCCGCCGGATCATTCAAGATGTCCGCGCCCTCGGTCAAAACGGTCACTTTTGCTGTAGCTTCGCTTGCTTGTATCAGGCGGTCCATGAAGCCTTCAAAGAGCAACCCGTTGACTAAAATGACGTCCGCTTTGGCCAACGCCAAGGCATCCGCTGGCTTTGGTTCGTAAACATGGGCATCACTGTTCGGACCAACCAGTGTTCGCAGAGCGATACGCTCGCCGCCGACAGCTTTCGCAAAATCGCCGATGATCGAGAAACTGGCGACGACAGATAGCTTTTCCGCACGCGCGAGCGCTGGAACAGCCAATGACGCAAGTGACATGACGGCCAACGTGGTGATGAACTTATTGAGGTTCTTCATAATGTTTCCAGTGCAGTTCAAGCGCTACGGTGAGCGGTGCGCCGCAGGCGCGACAGAAGCAGGCCGCGAGGGCTCGCAATGACCGAGATAAAGTAGACAAAACCTGCCGATAACATGATCGCTGGTCCGGATGGCAAAGATGCGTGGTAGGACAACAGGAGGCCCACGGCCGAGGAAACCAGCCCGATAGCAACCGACAACAGACACATTGTTGCAACGCTTTGCGTCCAGAAGCGTGCGCCAGCCGCAGGCAGTATCATCAAGCCGACCGCAAGCAAGGTGCCAAGCGCCTGGAAGCCGGCGACCAGATTGGTGACGACCAGGCCAAGAAACAGAAAATGTACCCGCGAACCGAGGCGTGACACGGAGCGAAAAAACAGTGGGTCCATACATTCAGCCACCAGCGCACGTCCAAAAATTCCGAGGGCGCAAAGCGTGGTCACCGACACCATGGCGATCAGGATCAATGCATCATTGTTCAGCGCCAGCACCGTTCCGAACAGGACGTGCATAAGATCGACACTTGAGCCCCGCAAAGAAACCATGAGCACGCCAAGCGAGAGTGAAATCAGATAAAAGGCGGCCATAGAGGCGTCTTCTTTCTGAATCGTGAACCGGGCGACGGCGCCGGCCCCCAGTGCTACGACCACGCCGGCAATCAAACCACCAATGGTCATAGGAATGATCTCGAGGCCGTAAAGCAGAAAGCCAGCAGCCGCACCAGGCAGGATCGCATGCGCCATTGCATCGCCAGTCAGGCTCATGCGGCGCAACATGAGGAAGACGCCGACCGGGCAAGCGCTGAGCGACAACATGAACGCACCAAACAGCGCCCTCTGCATGAACCCGAACTCTACGAAAGGCTGGATAAAAGTTTCATACAGCATACTGATCACACCCCGCCACGCGCCGATGGCGCTGCTACGCCGTCATGACCATCCGGCGTCCCATGATGAAGATTGCGAGCTGATTGCCCACACCACGGGGCATTCTCGTCCCATGCCTCGCCGAATTGGCGTGCGCGAAGCAGATTTTCGGCAGACAATGTCTGGCGCGCCTCGCCCCATGCGACCGGGCGCCGCGCCAGAAGAAGCGCCTCGGGAAAATGCTCGCGCACCAGATCAAGGTCATGCACCACGACCATGACTGTGCGATCTTGACCCTGCCAGTGCTTGATGAGACCGATCAGGTCAGAAAGCGTCCTGGCATCGACAGCATTGAAGGGTTCGTCGAGCAGGATCAGGTCAGCATCTTGCACCAGAACACGAGCAAACAACGCGCGCTGCATCTGGCCTCCGGAAAGGGTATCGATGGAGCGTTTCTCAAACCCTTCCAGGCCGACGGCCATCAACGCCTGCAATACCGATTGCCTATCTTCTGCGCTATGGCGACCCAGAAGGCCCCTTTTGGGCCAGAGACCGAGCGACACCAGGTCATGCACACGAGCGGGAAATGACCGATCCAGCTCGGAGAGCTGTGGCAAATAAGCGAAGCGGGTGCGGGGTGCTATCGAGCACGTCCCGCTCATGGGCCTCAACAAGCCAACGATACCCTTCATAAGGGTCGATTTACCTGAGCCGTTCCCGCCAACAACGGCCACGAGGCTTCCTTTGCGTACGACACCGGTCATGTGATGCACAGCAGGATGGCGATTGTAGCCCAAGGTCAGATTGTCAAAGGCAAGGCATGCTTCAGTCACGACTACTGTCTATCTCCCGCGGCCCGTGGGGCGCAACGCGCCGTTCACCATGTAATGTTATTACGTTTACCGACTTGGAAGAAAGGACGCAACCCTGACGAAACGAAGTTCGCCGATTTTAAACAGAGGGGCAAACGGCCGGGAATCGCGTTGTCGATGGTTCACGAACTGCTTCGATGCACGCATGCACCGGGCGCGGACAAGCAGTCTGGGATCCTGGCGCAGCACAGCGATCCCAACGGCATGGCGACGCTTGGTCAAGAACTCGGCGAGCGGCAGCCGAGTGTCGCGCATAGTGCTTCTTTACGTCGCCTGCGATGTTTCGATCCTCGTCGTCTTACGGGTGGCGTGGATGAAGGCGGCGACAAAGATTATCGAGAGCAGAAGCACTATGGTTGGCGCCGGTGCACTGTCGATGAAGAAGGACAGATAGACGCCGACGAAGGAACCGATCACCCCAATCGTGAGGGACAGGAGCAGCATGGAGCTGAGTGTGCGGGTCAGCACAAATGCGATGGCACCCGGCGCGATCAACATAGCGATGGCTAAGACTATGCCAACGGCCGGCAGGGCGCCAACGATTGTCAACGAGATGAGGCAAAGCAACCCGTAGTGCAAAAGGTTGACCCGCAAGCCAACGGCTCTGGCTTGCGCAGGATCGAAAGCGTGGAGAAGAAAGTCTTTCCACTTAATGCCGATCATGCCGGCGATGAAGGTGGATATGATGGCCGCTTCTGCGATGTCGCGCCAGGAGACACCCAGCATGTCGCCAAACAGGATATGGTCGAGATGCACGTCCGACTGGATCTTGACGTAGAGCACCAGGCCAAAGCCGAACATGCCGGAGAAGACCACACCCATTACCGTATCGCGCTTGATGCGACTGTTATCACTGAGGAAGCCCGTCGCGATGGCGCAGAACATTCCGGCGATGAAGGCGCCAATGGCGAAGGGAATGCCAATGATGTAGGCAACGACAACGCCCGGAAAGACGGCGTGCGAGATCGCGTCGCCTATCAGCGACCACCCCTTGAGGACCAGGAAGCATGACAGCAGCGCCATGGGGATTGTGGCGACAACTGCGATTACCAGCGCATTGACCATGAAGTCGAACTGGAAGGGCGAGAGAAGCGTGTCTAGATTACTCATAGTCCCGTCTCCATTGCTCGTTCGGCGCGGCTGCGGGCAGCGAGCATTCCGTGTTTTGGTGCAAGTAAGAACGCAGTCAGGAAGACTGCCGTCTGCAACACGACGATGATGCCACCTGTCGCTCCGTCGAGAAAATAGCTCGCATAAGCTCCAACAAAGCTAGTGACCGAACCAATGAAGAAGGCGATGGTGAGCAGCCTGGGAAAGCGGTCGGTCAGCAGGTAAGCTGTTGCGCCCGGTGTGACGACCATGCAGATGACGAGGAAAGCGCCGACCGTCTGAAGGGCTGCAACTGTCGAAGCCGAAAGCAATGTGAAGAACATGATCTTGAGAGCAATCGGGTTAATGCCGATTGACCGGGCGTGGCTCTCGTCGAAAAAAGCGACCATCAGGTCTTTCCATTTCACCAGCAGGATCGCCAGCGAGACAAAGCCAATGGTAGCGAGCTGGAGCGTATCCCCGGGCGTGATTGCAAGGATGTTCCCAAGCACAATGGTCTGGACGTTCACGGAGGTGGGTGAGATCGACGCCATAAACAGTCCAAGCCCGAAGAAGGCAGAGAGGATTAGCCCGACGATCGCGTCTTCCTTGAGCTGGGTGCGGTGGTTGAAGAAAAGGATGGCCGCGGCGGCGAGTCCGCCGGAAAAGAAAGCGCCGATCGAGAATGGTAGGCCCAGCATGTAGGCTCCGGCCACGCCGGGGACGACGGAATGGGAGAGCGCGTCGCCGATCAGTGACCAGCCTTTCAACATGAGATAGCACGAAAGGAAAGCGCAGACGCCGCCCACCAAGGCGGAGACCCACATCGCGTTCAGCATGTAGTTGTAGGTAAAAGGTTCAAGGAGGATCGACGTCATTTCCTGCCTCCATTGGCGTCGTCCGTCTCTCCGACCGTTGGCTTGCCACCTTGCAGGATCAATGGCCGCTCGTCGTCCCGGAAGACACCGAACGGCGCCGGCTTGCCGCTCAGAACAAAGTGACGAAGAACGCCACCGAAGGCCTTTTCCAGGTTTTCCTGCGTGAAGGTCTCGCCCGTCGGGCCATAGGCGAGCACCGTGCCCTTGATCAGGATAGTTCGGTCGCAGAACTCCGGCACGGAGCCGAGGTTGTGTGTCGAGACCAACATGACGCGGCCCTCGTCGCGCAGTTCGCGCAACAACGTGATGATCTCGTCCTCGGACTTGACGTCAACGCCGGTGAACGGCTCGTCGAGCAGAATAATTTGGCCGTCTTGCGCAAGAGCACGGGCGAGGAAGACGCGCTTCTTCTGTCCCCCCGACAGTTCGCCGATCTGACGCTTGCGAAACTCGCTCATGTTGACGCGGGCAAGCGCCCTAGAAACGGCCTCATGGTCGACGGCTTTCGGAATGCGCATCATCCCCATACGACCGTAGCGCCCCATCATGACGGCATCCTCGACCAGAACGGGAAAATTCCAATCGACTTCTTCCGCCTGCGGCACATAGGCAATGAGATTCTTCCGCAGCGCTTCTGGGACCGGCATACCGAGCACACGGATTTCGCCCTTGGCGAGACGGATGAAGCCCATCATCGCTTTGAATAGCGTGGACTTACCCGAGCCGTTGATGCCAACCAGCGCAGCAATCGATCCGGTCGGAATCTGGAAACTTGCGTCTCTGAGTGCCGTATGACCGTTTCGATAGGTAACGGTAGCGCCGGTCACGGATATCCCGACCCCTCCGGAGCAGTCGATAGGCTGTTTCTGCAAGCTGGGTTGCGCGTTCATTGGATGTTCCTTTAGTCAGCTTAATCGACATGCCCGCCATTTGAGGCAAGCTCGGCGGCCTCGGGGATTTGCGGGTCAGAACGAGGAAGCCAGGCCCTTGGCGATCGTGTCTGACGTGACACGAAGCAGATCGATATAGGTCGGGACTTTGCCATCGGCCTCGGTCAAAGAGTCTACGTAAAGAACGCCGCCATATCTGGCGCCGGTTTCACGAGCCACTTGCTCGGCAGGCGCTGAAGAGATCGTGCTTTCAGAAAACACGACACCGATGTTGTGTTCGCGCACCGCGTCGATCACCTTGCGAACCTGCTGCGGCGTTCCCTGCTGGTCGGCGTTGATCGGCCAAAGGTAGAGTTCCTTCAGATCAAAATCGCGGGCAAGATAGGAGAAGGCACCTTCGCTCGATACCAGCCATCGCTTGTCCGCGGGAACGGTTTTAAGCTGAGCCCTGATAGGCTCGATCGCTGCCGTGATTTTCGCCTTGTAGGCCTCGGCATTGGCTTTGTAAGTCTCGGCATTGGCCAGATCGTACTGCACGAAGGCGTCGCGGACGTTGTCGACATAGATCAGCGCGGCGGCCGGCGACATCCAGGCATGGGGATTCGGCTTACCGGTATAGGGGCCTTTAGAGATACCCATCGGCTCGACACCGTCTGAAACGACAACGCTTGGGACCTCCTTCAGGTTCTGGAAGAACTTCTCGAACCAGAGTTCGAGATTGAGTCCGTTCCAGAAGATAAGCTGTGCACCCTGCGCCCGCTTAATATCGCCCGGTGTAGGCTGGTAGTTGTGAATCTCGGCGCCCGGCTTAGTAATCGACTCGACGATCGCCGCGTCGCCCGCAACGTTTTTCGCAATATCTGCGATAACCGTAAAGGTTGTCACCGCCTTGAACTTACCTTGCGCGGTAGCAGGCCCGACCATCGTAACAATGGCGAATGCAACCCCTATCATAACGACCAACAGCGAATGCCTTACCTTATCAAACATACGTTCACCTTTTTGCTATTGCGACTGAATTGCAATTCTCTGTTGGACTAAGCCTCATTCGATCAGACCATGTGCGGGAGAACGGGGGGTCGCCGCGTCTCAATAGTCTGCAAATGCAACTGAATTGCAACAAGGAATCGCTCGAGGCATTTGACAAATGCTTGATCGGCTAGATACGTGAGCGGTTCCCCACCAGGCGGCTCGGCACCAAAACGCATCGGAAGCGGGCTCGCCTAGGCCTCCTCGACGCGATGACCTTGACCATTGTATCCATCGCTTGGCTCCTGGATTATATGTCATGCAAAACCGGATGGGCATAGATTACGACGCCGTTGCGAAACGATGGCTGGCAACATGGGGATCCTAGGAGTACCTGAATTACCCCTGTCAGGATACGCCGGACGTCATGGAGCGACAGCGGCTTCGCTTTCTTCTGCAGGACAGAGCGGCACTTGTGGCGAAAATTATCAATCACGTATGGGAAGCTGCGTTGCCAGATGGATGATTAGCAGATCCACATGCTTGCGCAGATGCAGACACGATCTCCGCGTTTGCATCGACCCTGCTTTTGAACAGATACGAACCGGCGACAAACCAGAGCGCTTTCTCGCTAGACTAATTGGCCGCAGACATCCTTTCGGCATTGCACACGGGCAGGAAAAACGAAAAAGCCTGCCGCGGGAGGAGCGGCAGGCTTTCGAATAATCGAACAGCGGCTGGGAGGAGGAGCGCCGTTGTTCTGCCAGGTGCCCCATGGGAGGAGCGTGGGCGCCTGGAACACGAAGCTCTGCGGGAGGAGGTGCATCGCTTCGTCGACGCCAATCTACTCTAGCCAGCGATATCAGTAAGGAGGTCAGGCGCAACGCAGCTATGCGTTTTACGCATCGCCCGCTCAGCAAACGCCTAAAAGTTGTCCTGTCAGGCCTTAAAACGATCAAATGCCGTTAGGATCTTGATTAGGGGATCTGCTTCGGGATACTGGTAGATCTCGGTTCGCAGATAGCGAAGCTCGTCCTCTAGGTCGGGCTCATCAACCTCTATCCACCAGCTTTTAGGCCCACCCTCTGCCCCGTCCGACCAACGATAGCCACGAGCCTTCAGATGATCTTTGAAATCGTAAGGGCTGTTTTCCGCGAAGATACGGACACGTGACCGCTGGCTCGCGTTGTAAAGCTCTGCGAATGGTGAGATGCCGTCGGCTTCACCCTTCCGATCGAGGATCTCCAGTAGCGCAAAGCAGTCGTCAACCGCTCGATGGCCATTGTGGAAAAAGCCAGCCTGTCCGATCAGGTAACCGAGCTTCGTGCCCTCGAAGCCCCGCGACGACCAGTCGATTTCGGCGTTCGAGCAGGCCCATGCCTTGCCGGAAAACATCGGCGAAAATGCCTCGCAGAAGGGGCGGTCGAAGCTGGCATTGTGGGCGATAACTAGATCGGCAGGTTCGATGAGCGACCGTAGCTCCGGTATATCAATGAACTGACCGGCGACCATCTCGTCCGTGATACCAGTAATCTTGGTGATTTCGGCTGGGATCGCGGTTCCGGGCTGCTGCAGGCCGCCATACACTCCGGTGATATCGCCGATAGTCCCATGTTCGCCGAAGGTAAAGGCAATGACGCCAATCTCGATAATCTCGGCTTTGCGATGATCGAGACCGGTGGTTTCCGTGTCGATGATGATGCCATGCAGAGGGTATTGGGGTCGAACGCTGCCTGTGACCTGACGAGGTTCAAGCTTGTGCAGGATCCGGA
The DNA here is from genome assembly GCF_977018685.1 of Velazquezella soli. Classification (NCBI taxonomy): domain Bacteria; kingdom Pseudomonadati; phylum Pseudomonadota; class Alphaproteobacteria; order Hyphomicrobiales; family Rhizobiaceae; genus Velazquezella; species Velazquezella soli. The sequence continues at coordinate 56,912 of NZ_CDRNXF010000001.1, read as the reverse complement.
AGCGGCCCGTCGCGGCGAGATGCGCCAGCATCTCAGCCTCTTCCATGGGTTGGCTCTTGACGCGTCTGTCCCGTGAGGGGGAGTAGACCAGATCCTCTTGGCCGTTCGCCGGGTCGATGAACATATCGAATTGGGCTGGCTCGCCCGTTTGATGCTGTTGCGTCATCTTCTCAAAATTATCATGCACTGACATCGCTGTGTAGCTCAAAACCCGAGTGACGCGAAACGGCCCAATCCCATTTTTCGATTGGGCGGCCTCATGCGCTACCGCTCGAACCGCTCAAGCATCTTTCTTAGTTGCGCGTTCTGCAGTCGAAGCTTTTCCGCCAGTTGGCCTGTGAGCAGCCTGATCTCGTCGTCGAGGCTCAGCGTATCGTCTGACGGGCTGCTTTGGTCAGGCGGGAAAGGCGCTGTTTCAACTGGCTTCGGTCTCTTGGCTCGACCCATCTGCTTGCGCGGTTTGTTCTCTCCTCGCACCTGCAAATCCACTGCGTCCGGAGATGGGATGACGGCGATGTCCGGGAGATCGGAGGGCGTCAGATCACCAGCGACAACGTCAGCTACGACATTGGCTGGCATGTCATCAGCTCCGCTTGCAGCGCTTGCAATCGCCGGAGGCTCTACCGAAACAGGATCCGTTCTATCAGTCGGTGGCAGCTCAGCAGCTGCGCGTGCGCTTGAGACCGATGGGCTCTCCTCAGCAGCGGTCTCCACTGGGCCGGAAAGAGCCAGGACATTCGGCTTCGCATCGGCAACCACCGCGTCCTGCTTCGACTCACGGCGGCGTGGCACAAGTCGGCTTAGAAACTTCCAGGGAGATGCCATGAGACAGGCCTCGCATCTGTTATCGGTCTATGCGGGTTCAGTCCGGCGACGGTCTGATCGCCGCTAAGCTGACTATCTAGATTAGAGATATGAGAAGCTCCCGACCGCAGCGGGCAGATCAATCGAGATTAAGCTTTTTCCGCAAATCAGCATTTTCAGCACGAAGCTTTTCGGCCAGCATCTTGCGCAGCTTTTGGTTCTCCGCCTCTAGCTGCAGCAGATCAGCCATTTCGTCGCCAGCTGAAGTCGCAGCGTCATCAGCGATCCGGTCAGGCGTCGGAGCAGGCTTCGGCGCGGCGGGCTCGACCGGCGTTGGGTCTACGCTCACACGTGGCTTGCGGCCCCGCTTTTTGCGGCCATCGGTATCGGCTGGTGCACTCTCCGCGGTCGTTGCGACAACGGAGTTCTTCTTCGCCCGAGGCTTACGCTGCTTCTTTGCGGCCACAGGCGCGTCTTCCTGTGCGGGCGCTTCAACGTCGTTGATTGTATCGGTATCGTTGGCCATGATCATCCCCTTCGAATCTTCAGCAGTTGTCGCCGTCGCATCCGGTGGTGTCAATAATGGCTGAGGGGATACTACCGAAGGCAATTGTACGTTTAGGCCGGCTTCATCCATCTTCAGACCTTCCGGCAGCGACGGCATCGCCTCCTCCTCTACGTCACGGGCAACGGACTTAAGGTCCATGTTTCCCCAGATGGAGGTGGGGTTGGCGTCAAGCTTTCGGCGTCCGGATTTGTACGCGACGGCAAAACTACGTTGTGTTTTCTTCACTTGAAACGCTTTCGGATCCTCGGAGAATATTGCCGCGACGGTCCAGCGCGGCTCGGTGCTCACCGATAGCAACTACTCCGGTGTCGGTCCATCCCGACAGCGATTCTCTTGTTACTGGACACTTGCACTGAGCGCAAACGCGATCGCTGAGCAAAGGCACCCGGTTCGGAATCGAAACTTCCCTAGCCCGTCGCTACTTCCCTGAAGAAGAAGCTATCGCACAATTGATGCGGACAACAGCACCGCAGATATTTCGGCATCATCCGGATCGGTGACAAGCAGGATGTCCAATCTATCACCGTTCTCGTGGGCGCTGATACCCTCCACTTTGTGAGGGCGGTCAAGTTGCTCCATACCGAGTAGCTGGCCATCGTGACTGACGATGCCGATCGCAGCACCGATGCAAGGCCCATCGCGATAAGCATTCTCCGTATCTTCCGACACTGCGCAGAACACCATGTCACCGTTAGCCAGAGCCGTTGCGTCCGTAAAGCAAAAGGGCACACCGGCGATGTAACCAAGGCTGATCCTGTTGATAGCGGACGGCCGGATCGGATCGGTCTTGGCACTTTGCAACGCAGCGAGGACCTGCCAGACAGAGTAGCTGATGATCGCGTCGTTGGCCTGACCCTTGTTGCCGCGCTGGAACAGGCGCAATTCATCGCCAATGATGACCGCGCCCTCAATGTTGAGCTCATCAAATGCTTCGTGAAGTGGACGGAGAATAGGGGACATGTCCAATTCCCGAGGCGGACCCAAGACAGTCCCATCGCGGTCAAGAGCAACGAGGGCGACGCGTCCTCGGTTCGGCCTTGATCCCGATCCGAGAGCCAGCAGTGCGCCATGCGGAAAATTCTCGAAAGCTGGAACCAGAGTGAGCGCTTCAAGGTCTGGCTTCATCCGTTTTCGCGCAGCTTTTTTGTCGGGCAACACGCCCTCGAACAAACGCACGAGCCGTCCCGGATCTGGCGAATTTTTGAAAACACACCCAGATGAAGCTCGTCATCGGCAACAACGTAAATTGTCGAGCCCACGCATACGAGGCCGCTTGCGGCGCTCAAATGCAAAGGTCGCTTTGTTGAGGTCGCCGCAGCGATGTTGAGAGCACGTATCTCGGTAACGTTGATCATCGCTGTGTCTTATCAGGCCCGAGAGAATGGCTCCAGCCCACACTCTGGTGAGGAAGCTGCTGCGTGCACGAGAATTTAGATGGCCCTGGCCTTATACCCGAGATGTACCAGAGTAGTTGGCGAAGAATGCTCTTCTATTCGAGGTGGCATAGGCCGGAGCTGCACATTGTGCATGGATACTCCGTCGTTTTGGCGGTTCGGTTTAGTCTGTGCGGGCGGCTGTTGCACTGAGTTCGAAAGACGCGTGGTCTTTTCCGGTCACGCGCGCGCCGCATAGAGCGGTGCACTTTGGGGTACGATTTATCCGAAAGCCGCCAGCCACTATCTCTGAATTTTCTGGCTCCGGGCACGAACAAGCTTCCAGACAGGGGCAACGACATTCCCCATTGCAACCAAGGCAATAGCGCCAACAAGGATGGCAATGGCTGCTTGCATGGCGGATGTGGCGAACCATCCGACGATCGCCGGAACGAAGCCGAGGGCTGTCACGACGGTGGCGGACGCATCGTGGATAACATGTTCAGGACCGGCGTAACCAAGTTCTGCCATACCATGAACGAGAATGCTTCCTCCGACCCAAAGCATAGCCGCCGTGCCAACGGCAGCCAGCAGCTTGAGGAAGATCGGCATGCCGTAGACCAGCCCCCTACCCGCGACCCTGGCTATTGATGATGAGGTATTGGCCATGGCGATGCCGACATCATCTGCTTTCACGATCAGCGCGACGAACCCGTAGACTGCAAGCGTGATCAGGATGCCGACGGCGGCTAGCACGAAGCCCTGCATGTAAATACTTGTCTGAGAAATGTCAGCCAAAGTCAGCGCCATGATTTCAGCAGACAGGATGAAGTCGGTGCGGACCGCACCGCTGACTTTCTGGTTCTCTAGGGCAACGGGATCTGTCTTCACGCCGAGCACTTCCTTTTCATGGCCATGCGCTGCATGCGGGAAGAACACTGCATAGAGCTTCTCAGCGCCTTCGTAGCAAAGATAAATGCCACCGACCATGAGCAGCGGTGTGATAACCCATGGCGCGAAATACCCCAGCAGCAGGGCGGCCGGAAGGAGAAACACGAGCTTGTTTTTCAGCGACCCGAGCGCAATGCGGCCGATGATGGGCAGTTCACGCGCGGGGCTGAGACCCACCACGTATCGCGGCGTGACTGCAGCATCATCGATGACGATGCCGGCCGCCTTAGTCGTGGCTTTGGCGGTCTGCGCTGCGACATCATCGAGCGATGCGGCGGCGAGTTTTGCAATTGCCGCGACGTCATCAAGAAGCGCGATGAGACCAGTTGCCATGAGTTTGATTACGTCCTTGAGATGGGCGCCGCTCGAGCGAGCCGTTAAATGGATTAGTGTTTTAAACTGATCAGGGAACGAAAACCGAGATCGCCTTCTCCCTGATGCTGAACGTCACCGGCGTCTTCGTCTTCAACTCACCGTCAAGGTTGACGGCACGCGGCCTGCTGGTCCGGATCGTCAGAGCCTTGGTGGAGAAGGCGCGGACATCCGTCCATTCACCGTGAGTGCCCTTTCTTAAACTCGGAAGCAATGCCAGCAGCTTCCACCAGTGGTCAACTTCGAGACTATAGAAGTCGAGCAAGCCGTCGCTTGCCGTCGCGTCCTCATGAACCGTCATCCCGCCACCGTAGAAGCGACCATTTCCAACCGAGACCTGTAGCGTGCGAAGTTCTTCGGTGCGACCATCATGTTCGAGAGTTGCGGTGAAAAGCCCGGATCGGGCAAGCAGACGGGCTGCAACCATGCCATAGCCGAGCTTGCCCCAGCGCTTCTTAGCCTTTTCGGTTAAGGACATCGCCAGGTCAGCACTGAAGCCGACGCTCGCAACATTGAAAAACAGATAGCCGTTCGCATCACCGAGATCGATATCCGTGGTGTTGCTCTTGGCAATGACATCGATGGCGGCAGTCAGGTCGACAGGGAGTCCGATGGTGCGTGCAAAGTCATTCGCCGTACCGAGAGGAAGGACGCCTAAAGGCAGCCCCGTATTCAGCAGGCCCTTTGCTGCCGCGTTCAAGCTTCCATCGCCGCCACCAACAATGACGTATTGGACGGAGTTGCCATGCTCTTCGATAGCGTGTGACGTCGTGCCAGTATAACCCACGGGTAGTTCAACAAACTGAATCGAGGCTTGGGCAAGTAACTTTCGAACTTCGGGCAGTCGGACCTTGCCGCTTCGGGAATTCGGATTGACCAGCAACAGTGCCGTTTTACCTATCATGCGGCGGTATCCCTGCGCGTACATCAAGTGTGCGAAAGCGGCTAACACGTAGCAGGTTTTAACGTGCTGTTTAAAATCAACCTATGCTCATATGTGCACTGCAGCATAAACCGTCAATGGTGCTCTCGCGCTTCTCTGTGACGATCGCCATCCTGGAGGGAAATGAAACTCTGGTTCCAGAGTTCATCACCACTTGTTCATCCTTCACTTCTTAAACCTTCAGGGTCCGACCTTTAAGAAAGAGTGCGAGGCATGCCAACCGCCGATATCGTGCAGCCTCCTCATCGTTGGAAGGACCGCGTATGCTCCGGTAAGCCCCGAAAGACTGTAGCTGCATCTGATGATACTGGCGTCAGCTTAGGGATCGCTTATCTGGTCAGCTTTCTGACGTCTACCGACGAAAACTGCGGCATCACTATGCCTTTGAAAGAGAACCGGCCCCACGCTAAAGGCTAGGCTGTTCTCCGACGCCTTGATCGGACACGAACCTCCGAGACGGCACAGCGCTGTCCAGCCGAACTAATCGCCCGAAGACGTCCTTTCGGCATTGTTCGCGTACCTGAAGAACGAAAATGCCGGCCGCGGGAGGAACGGCAGACTTTTCGGGTAATCGAACGACGCCTGGGAGGAGGATTGCCGCTGTTCTGCCAAGTGCCTCATGGGATGAGTGGGCCTTAGACACGAAGCCATCCGGGGAGGAGTCTTCTTCGTTGATGAACATCTCCAAAAAATGGTATTTGTCATGTTGTGGTAAACCCGCGCTCGCGTTGCTGCGCAAAGCGAGCCGTTAGGAGCTATGTGCCCTTTGAATTTCTGGCATTCCATGGTTTGGCGCACGGATGGCATTCGGGTTATCTCCCCGGTCAAATGGAGACGCTTCGACGGTATGGTCGGCGCACTCTGGGAGGCGGAAAGCCAGGCAGGTGCCAACGGCTATTACCTCGCCGCCGATCCGCGCATCATGATCTTCTTCGACGACGTTTCATCGAGAGTCCGCATTTCGAACCAGAATGGCGACTTCGAGCGAAATTACCGGCCCTTGACCCGGGCAATCTACATTCCGGCGGGCGTGCCGATGTGGACGACGAGCACGTCACTTCATCGCTTCTCGCATCTAAACCTGCATCTTCATAAAGACCGTCTGCTGCGCTTCCTGTCGCCATCGGTCGGGCAGGCTGCCGCATTGTCAGCGCTGAAACAGCCTGCGGAATTACAGGATGCGCCGTGGCTGCAGGTGCTTGCCGGTCTGCTTGCCAAAGAACTGGACAATCCTTCTCGCCATGAGGTCTATGCGGAAAGCCTGGTCGGCAGCATCGTTACCGGACTGCTCGAGATCTCCGAACAGGGTGCTGGCAAAGCCGACGGCCGTCTGACCCAGGCGCAGATGAACAAGCTTGCCGCCCGCATCGACGCGCTTGGCGACTGCCGGATGACCGTCGCTGAAATGGCGGCCACCGTCGGCCTGTCCGAAAGCTGGTTTGCCAACGTCTTCAAGCAGACGACAGGCAAGACCCCGCTCCAATGGCAGCTTGCCAGGCGGATCGATCTTGCCAAGAAACTGCTGCTCGACAACGACCTGAGAGTTGCAGGCATTGCTGCACAGCTCGGTTTCTCCGACCAGGCGCATTTCACCAAGGCATTCCGGCAGGTTGCTGGCGAGACCCCCGCGGCGTGGCGGCGGATGCTGCAGGTTCGCTAGCCACGCGATCATCCCAAAGGAAAAGCCCACCCACTTTCAGGCGCGTGGGCTTTGTCGTTTCGAGTTCCGCGTTACCAGGTCTGGCGCAGCGTCGCCATAACGGTACGGCCGGGATTGTAATAGACGCCGCCGCTGTCCTGGCTGGCAATATGCTTCTCGTCGAACACGTTGCTCATGTTGAGCTGGAACGTCGTATTCTTCTGGATCTTGTAGGTGAAGGAGGCATCGAACAGGAAGGCGCTTTCCGACGATCCGCTATTGGCAAGGTCGAGGAAGTAGGAGTCCATGTATCGACCGCCGACGCCGAACGTCATGTCGCCGCGAGCGCCCTCGCCGTCCAGCGTGTAGGTCGTCCACACAGATGCCAGGTGCTTGGGTACGCGCATCAGGCGATTGCCGTCATTGACGCCACCGGGCTCGTCGATCTTGGAGTCGATATAGCTATAGGCTGCGATGACGTCGATGCTCTCGGTCACTTCCGCCTTGGCTTCAAGTTCGAAACCGCGGTGGCGGACCTTTTCAACTGTCGACGGCAGATAGGTGACGCTGTCGTAAACGGTAATATTGCTCTTCGTCAGGTCATAGACCGACGCCGTGAACAGCGCGGGGAAGGCTTCCGGACGGTACTTGATTCCAACCTCATACTGGCGTCCAGTCGTGGGCTCGGTACCGATGCCGGGAGGTGCAGCCGACTCGGCATAGCTTGCGAATGCTGCGACTTCCTCGGTGATCTTGTAGCTGACGCCGAACCGCTTGGTGAACTTGCTCTGCGTGTCGGAATCTGAAGCGGACGAGAAGAGATCGTCCTGGCTCAGATCGAACCAATCGTTGCGCACGCCGACACTGGTAGTTAGCTTATCCCAGAAGGTGAGATCCTGCTGCAGGTACAGACCCGTCGTCTTCTGGTCGTTTGCGGTACCGTAGGTGGGGTCGGTTGAAACCGGTCCGCCGGTATAAACCGGATCGGTGGTGCTGATCGGCGGTGCACTTGTATCGTACAGACCGTAATTGTCCGACTTGAAGTTGTTGTAGTCGATGCCGACGAGCGTCCGGCTCTCGACATTGTCGAAGTCCTTTTCGTACATCAGGTGCGCATCGACAACGAATTGCTCGGTTGAGGTATCGCTTCCAAAGAAGTAGCGATCCGCAAGGTTCGAGCCGTCGGTACGCGTATTGGACAAATAGGCGCTTCCGAACGCGGTGTCGGAATTGCTGTAGCGCGCTTTCGAACCGAAGCTCAGGCCGTTGTCGAAGTCGTGGTCGAACATCAGGCTGTAGGAATTGCGGTTGGTGGTCAGGAAGTAATAATCAGGCTCACCGAAGAACTTGTCGCGATCGAAGTCCGACCCGATCGGCTGACCGCCGCTGCCCGGAATGCCGTCCTTGTCGAGATGATCGAAAACGAAGGACAGGCTGGTAAGATCGGTCGGGCGCCATGTGAGGCCGCCCATCAGGAACTTCTCGTTGTCCTTGGAGTAATCGTATTCCGCATCGGCATTCTGGAACTTGCCGGTGAGACGGTAGGACAGCGTATCGTCTTCGGTCAGATTATCGCCGAAGTCGAAGCCACCTTCCTTGTGGCTGAACGAGCCGCCGGTCGCATAAACCTCTCCGAAGCGTTCGGTCTTCGGCAGCTTCGTCACGTAATTGATCGCGCCGCCCGGTTCGGCCGCGCCGAAACCCGAAGAACTGGTGCCCTTCAGAACCTCGATGCGCTCATAGGCATAGGGTTCTTCCTTGACGCCGCCGAATGTGCGGCCGATCGCCAGCCCGTCGCGGTAGGTGTAGGGCGTGAAACCACGAATATCGATATAGTCGTAACGATCGTCACCACCGTAATAGTCGGTGACAACACCAGCCGTGTACTGCACCACCTTCTCGACGCTGTCGGCACCGCGCTCCTCGATCTCCTTCGAGGTGATGACGGAGATGGATGCCGGCGCAACGAGGATATCGGTCGGCATTCTACCGACTGCGGTAGTCTCCGTCGCGACGATCGATTGGGAATCGTTGCTCGTATCGAGCGTCGTGCCACTTCCGCTGATGACGATCGGAGCCAATGTCGTATTGGAACCCGAATTGGCTTCCTGCGCGGCCAACATGGTCGGTGACAGTGAGACAAGCGCCATACAAGCGAGAAGGACAGCTTTTGAGGAGCGAGTGGTAAACCGGTACGCGCGGCGGCCTGCTATATCCATATTGCAAATTCCAAGGGTTGGCGTGATCTTTTCAGGGGAAAGGCCGCAAAGTCGTTACCCGCCCAAGCACTTGAAATGCTTTGGCCGCAGCAAATTGTCTTACCAGAAATGTGCCCTGCAACGCTGATAACTTGAGAATCGTTGTCCGGTATTGTATTTTTTCCGTAAATTGTAAAAAACCACGGAAATTGCAGGCCAAGATCTGCGCATCTGTCGGCTTCTCGTTGACGCCGTCTCGTGAACCTGAAAATGGAAGTCTACTTAAAACGAGGCAGAGGTCACCCTATGATGCGGTCTTTTCTCCTGGCCGTGCGATTTGCGGCCGTATGTCTTTTGTCTTCTCTTCCGGGCGTAGCGGCTGCTGCCGACGGTCAGACCTACCCCATCGTCCTCAAAAACGCGTTGGGAACGGCTGTTATCACGAAGAAACCCGTGCGTGTCGCAACCGTCGCCTGGGCCAACCACGAAGTGCCGCTGGCGCTTGGTATTGTGCCGGTCGGCTTTGCTCGCGCGAATTTCGGCGATGATGACGGTGACGGCGTGCTGCCCTGGGTGGCCGCAAGGCTGAAGGAACTCGATGCCAGTACGCCGGTCCTGTTCGACGAAGGCGATGGTATCGATTTCGAGGCCGTGTCGGCAACAAGGCCAGATGTGATCCTCGCCGCCTATTCCGGCCTCAGCCAGGCAGACTACGACACGCTGAGCCAGATCGCCCCAGTCGTTGCCTTTCCTGACGGGCCCTGGTCGACAGACTGGCGGGCGATGATCCGTCTCAACAGCGCCGGCATGGGCATATCGGACGAAGGCGAGGCCCTGATCACCAGGATCGAGGGACAGATCGCCGAGACGGTCGCCGGTCACCCGGAAATCAAGGGGAAGTCAGCGATGTTCATCACCCATCTCGACCCGACCGACCTCAGCACGGTCAATTTTTACACATCCCACGATACCCGCGTGAAGTTCTTTGCCGATCTCGGCCTGACCTCGCCCAAAAGCGTGGTGGAAGCATCGCGCTCAGGCAAGTTTTCCGGATCCGTCAGTGCCGAGCGGATCGATGCCTTCGACGACGTCGATATCGTCGTCACCTATGGTGGCGAAAAGCTTTTTGATGCGCTGAAAACCAATCCGCTGACCTCGCGCATGCCGGCAGTGGCGAAGGGCGGCCTCGTCATGCTCAGCCGCAATCCGCTCGGCACAGCCGCAAACCCGACGCCGCTTTCGATCTCCTGGCTGCTGACGGACTACGTGGCGCTATTGTCCAAGGCCGTGGGCACGACCGCTCCAAACTGATGATGACGGATCGCCGCCCCGATGCGAAACACCGCATATCGGCCATCGCGCTAACGAACCGCAACCGCGCCCTGTGGCTTGCCGGTGTCGTGGCGCTGCTCGCCGCGCTCTGCGCGTTGTCGGTGACGGTCGGCACACGTGATGTGAGCTGGAGCGATATCACTGCTGCTCTCGCTGGCCGGACGGACAACCTCGGCCAGGCTGCCGTCGCATTGCGTATCCCGCGAACGCTTCTTGGCGTCTTGGCCGGTGCGGCACTCGGTCTTGCCGGCACCGTGATGCAGGGCGTCACCCGCAATCCGCTTGCCGATCCCGGTATCCTTGGGGTCAACATGGGTGCGTCGCTCGCCGTGGTGATCGGCATTGTCTGGTTTCAGATCGAGACTGCGGGAGCGTATATCTGGTGGGCGATCGCAGGAGCGGCGCTCGCTGCCGTGTTCGTCTATACGATCGGCTCGCTCGGGCGTGGCGGCGCGACGCCGTTGAAGCTGGCGCTGGCGGGGGCCGCGACTTCAGTCGCCTTTGCGTCTCTCGTCATTGCCGTGGTTCTGCCGCGCGCCGATATAGCCGGCGGCATCCGCTCTTGGCAGATCGGCGGCATTGGCGGGGCGACATCAGAGAGGATCTGGCCGGTCCTGCCGTTTCTCGCCGTCGGCTTCGCGATCAGCCTTCTGTCGGCCCGCAAGCTGAATTTGCTGGCACTGGGTGACGAGCTTGCCGTCGGTCTGGGCGAACGGGTTGCCTTCGCTCGCGCCTCCGCCTCGATCGGCGCTATTCTTCTCTGTGGCGCAACGACTGCCGTTTGCGGCCCGATCGGCTTCCTCGGACTTGTGGTGCCGCATGTCTGCCGGCTGCTGGTCGGGATAGACCACCGCTGGCTTCTGCCGTTTTCGGCGCTCGGCGGCGCCTGTCTACTGATCGCCGCGGACGTTGCGGGCCGCATAGCCGCCCGGCCGGCGGAGATCGATGTTGGTATCCTGACTGCGCTGATCGGAGCGCCGGTCTTCATCTGGATCGTACGCCGCCAGCGCGTGCGAGAACTCTGACGATGGTTTCCACCTCGCTGCAGACACTGATTGCCAATCGCCGACGCCGACAGCGCCGCTACCGAAGCGTGGTTTCCATTCTGGCGCTGCTGGTCGTGGCGCTGTTTGCGCTCAGCCTCGCCATCGGTCAGACCGTGACGCCACCACTCGAGGTGATCCGTGTCCTGCTCGGCGAACAGATCGGAGGCGCATCCTTTACCGTCGGACAGCTGAGGCTGCCGCGTGCTGTGATGTCGGTTCTTGCCGGATTGAGCTTCGGTCTTGGCGGCGTCACCTTCCAGCTGATGTTGCGCAATCCGTTGGCAAGCCCGGACATCATCGGGATAACCTCAGGCGCAAGTGCTGCGGCGGTGTTTGCCATCATCGTCCTGTCGCTGAACGGTCCGATCGTTTCAGTCATCGCAGTCGTCGCGGGGCTCGGCGTTTCCATGCTCGTCTACGGCCTCTCCTTCCGCAACGGAGTGGCCGGAACACGGCTTATCCTGGTCGGCATCGGCATCTCGGCCTTGCTGGAAAGCATCATCGCCTATATCCTCTCCAGCGCACCGGCCTGGAACCTGCAGGAGGCGATGCGCTGGCTGACCGGCAGCGTTAACGGTGCCCAACTCGGCCAGGCATTCCCGCTTCTCGCTTCGCTTGCCGTGTTCGGCGGCCTTCTGCTCAACCGCAGCCGCGATCTGGAAGCGCTGCGCCTCGGAGACGATATGGCATCCGCCCTCGGCGTAGGAGTGGCGCGGACCCGCATGCTGATCATGGTTGCTGCCGTCGGCATGATCGCCTCGGCGACCGCCGTATCGGGGCCGATCGCGTTCGTCGCCTTCCTGTCTGGGCCAATCGCCGTTCGTATCGTCGGCAGTAGCAGTTCGCCGCTAGTTCCGGCAGCTCTGATCGGGGCGGTGCTGGTGCTGGCTGGCGATTTCGCCGGTCAGTTCCTGCTGCCGAGCCGTTATCCGGTTGGTGTCGTGACCGGAGCGCTGGGCGCACCCTACCTCATCTACCTGATCGTACGCGTCAACCGTACCGGAAGCGCCCTATGAACAGTGCAATGTCAGAACACACGCTCGAAGCCCACGGGCTGTCGACCGGTTACGGCACCGACAACATCCTGCATGACCTCGACCTGACGGTCCCGCCGGGCAGGATCACGGCCATCGTCGGCGCCAATGCCTGCGGCAAGTCCACGCTGCTGAGAGCCATGTCGCGGCTTCTGGCCCCGCGGGAAGGTCAGGTTCTGCTCGACGGCAAGTCGATCCACCGCATGTCGGCCAGGCTGCTTGCCCGGACCATGGGCCTCCTCCCCCAGTCGCCGATCGCACCTGAGGGCATCGCGGTTGCCGATCTGGTCAGCCGCGGCCGACATCCGCACCAGAACCTGTTTTCCCGTTGGACGCGTAAGGATGACGAAGCCGTCGATGCGGCATTGACCGCCACACGCACGACCGAACTTGCCGAAAGACCCGTGGACGAGCTTTCCGGCGGTCAACGCCAACGCGTCTGGATCGCCATGGCGCTGGCACAGGAGACCGACATCCTGTTGCTGGACGAGCCCACGACCTTTCTCGACATCAGCCACCAGATCGACGTTCTCGACCTTCTGACCGATCTCAACCGCGAGCGTGGCACGACTGTTGTCATGGTCCTGCACGACTTAAACCTTGCCGCTCGCTACGCCGACCATCTGGTCGCCATCGCAAAGGGTCGGGTCCATGTCTCCGGCTCCCCCGAAGAGGTCCTGACGCAACAGAACATCCGCGCCGTATTCGGGCTCGAAAGCCAGATCATCACCGACCCGGTCTCCGGCCGTCCCATGATGCTGCCGATCGGCCGGTATCGCGTTTTGGGGTGTTGAACGGCAAGGTCATATAGCTCCTTGATGGGACCAGAACCTACGACCCGGTCATTAGAGATCAAATCACTAAGATTCCTTAGGCAGTTTATCAGCTCATTAGTGGAGGAACGCTGTGTCAGCCTGCCGAGGGATTACAAGTTGGCGGGTCGATGAGCCCACGCCCTCCGCAATGACGACCAGATCGTACTGTTCGATCTTTCCGCTTACGAAGATAACCGAGACGGCATCTGCTACCTCCTCGCTCTCGATCGGGTCAAAGGGCGCAAGGTCGGCTTACAGGAACCACGCTTCGGCCGCTGTCAGCAGTTTCTTCTCGTCTCTCATTCCTTCCTGGAACAAGCGGAAAAGCAGCATCGCGAGCTCGTCGGGATGCGTGTCGTGTATCGGCACTGCCTGCGCAAATACTCTTTCGAGCAGAGCCAGATCTTCAGGCCGGAGAAGAACATCAGATGGAATTCTACCGCGCATAACGTAAGCTAGTGTGAGGTTGGTTGATTGGCAAGTGTTCGTGGAAGTATGATAGCGCTACCACTTTGTCGTCGGCTCGTTCTGACCAGCCTGCCACTGATCACAGAAACACGACCCAGACTTTGTTGCGGCGCAACAGGGTGGATCTTGCCACACTGGCGCTGAGCGGCAGCGAACGCGCCGCCCAGCGAGATCATGCTTCGCTCGGCTCCCTTGGTGCAGGCGGTTGGGAATGACGAGGCGACATTCCGGTTATATGCCGGGCAGCTTCAATGGCGCTCTCGGTTGAATGCAAACCGATGATGTTTTCTGTACTGAAAACCATATCACCTTCCACTAGGTGCGGGTCTGGCGGCGGCTAAAGATGCGACCGTCACATTCGATCCGCTGGCAAGTTGTATGACAGCGGGAAGCAACCCTATGCTTTAGTGCAGGCATGTAACGCCACGCTTAACGTTACGCCAACCATGTCGGCGGCATAGGAGGCTACGTAAAGAATCCTTCAAACATCTCCCTGTAAGCTTTGAGTCAAGGCAGGCAGAGCAATGCAGATCGATTTACAAACTCTCTGGTACTTAACAATCGGAACGCTGCTGGTGTCAGCGTCGCTTCTCCTTTGGGAAAGGCAGGCTCATCCAGGTCGCGCACGCGTGCTCGGTGTTATGGCCGCGGCTCTCTTCGCGTTCGTTCTCGGCTGCGCACTTGCAATGAACCGCAGCCAAATCCAGGTCGCGCTCGGCATGGGGGCGACGAACATCCTGATGATGTTGGGCTACCTTTTGGTCCTCAACGCCATCGCCGGCCTCGACGGTCACCGATATGTCTGGTCGTCTGCTGGAGCGCTAAGCCTCCTGGCTCTCGCCTGGGCGATCGCTGGCACGCACTTCCCGGCCGCCTTCTGGAACCATGTCTCGTCTGTCCCCATCACGCTGACCTGCGGCCTGACATCTTGGATACTTCTGCGCAGCCGCACGGTCCAGCGATTGCGCTCGCGTCCGATCGCAGTATCGATCTCGGCTTTCCACGCCGTGTTCTACCTCTGCCGCGCGTTCATTGCCCCTATCCTCCTTCAGCTGTACGGGCCAGATATTCTCTCCACCATCGGAAAGGCGACGATGTACGAGGCCGTCTTGTATTCTGTAGCGATGCCGATGTCTTTTCTGATGATCGTTCGAGAGGAGGAGAAGCAGCACCTGCTCCGCCTGTCGCAAACCGATCAGTTGACCGGGCTTGCGAACCGCCACGCCTTTTTTGAGCAGGCAGCTCGGATCATAAGGGAGCGGCAAGGCCACCCCGTCTCCCTGCTTGCCTTCGACCTCGACCACTTCAAGGCGATCAACGACCGTCACGGCCATCCAGTCGGAGATCAGATTCTCAAGCTGTTCGCAGAGACCGCCCGCGAAGAAGCGGGACCCGACGCGCTTCTTGTCCGGCTGGGTGGTGAGGAATTCGCCGCACTCCTGCCACGGTGCAACCATCATCAAGCTCTCAGTCGTGGCTCAGTGATCGCACGCCGGTTCGCCATCGCAGCCGCGCAAGCAGAGGGCCTGAAGACCCAAGCGACCGTCAGTATTGGTCTTGCGGCACCGGACTGCCATGACCTCGCCGAAATGCTCGCGAGCGCCGATGGTGCTCTGTACCGAGCAAAAGCCCTTGGACGAAACCGGGTTGAGACAGCCTGCCCACACCAATTGCCCGCGACGCCCTTGAGCCGTTCGCTTGCATCATAGGTCAGGGGCAACTGTGGCAGGGAGTACAAGCGCGAGTTTGGCATCTCCCCGCGCCATGATGTCCAAAACTCTTCAGTGGAAGCGGTTTGGTATGATCACGAGCACAACACGGCAGCGGTTGCAGCCTATCAAAAAGCAGAAGCCAGCTCTGGCTTAAAGCAATCTGTCAAAGATAGGTGCGGAACGTCAACAATCTGACCGTGCGCTTACGAACGCCACCCGCTCCACGGGGATTCCGACCTAAACCTCAAGGTCCAGTTCGATGAGGTCGTTGGTGCAAAGGCAACTTCTCATATCGCGAAAGATCAGGTCCATCCGGTTCACTTGCGAACAATTTGGTGGCAAGACCGCGAATAGCCGGCTTGCTCGCTATGCGGAGGGTGTTATGCAGCAGGTTGATGCCGAGCCGGCTGTGCGGGTTCATCATGCGGGGAGCAATCTTTGGTACGCCCTGCCCTTTCTCGACCATTGGCCGCATCGCCTCTTCATAGGCGGAGAAGGCTTGCCTAATATCGCCGTTCCGCCGCAGCTCGCTGGCAATCACATAGCCGCCTGTCACAGCGAGTGTAGCGCCTATCCCCGCAAGCGGTGTTGCGCACCAGGCCGCGTCGCCGGTAAGCACGACGCGCCTCTTCGACCACCGATCCATGCGCACCTGCCGCAGCACGTCGAAGTAGAAATCTTCGGTCTCTTCCAAGCCGGCCAGCACCCGATGCGCCTGCCAGCCGGAATCGTCAAATCGCTCGCGGAGATAGGCCTTCTGCTGCTCGACGGTCCATTCCTGCTCGCCGTTCTGTGGCTGCTGGAGCGACAGCATGGCCCGCGTCGTTCCATGCGTGTCGGGCCGCAGCGATATGCTTCTGCCATCCGTCGCATTGTACCAGCGCCACATCTGGTCGTCGTCGGCATGTCGCGGTATGGTGAAATAGGCGATGGTGAGATCCATCCATCGCGGTTTGTTCTCCTGAGGGAAAACCAGCTCGCGTGTCGATGAGCCTACGCCCTCCGCGATGACGACCGCATCATATTGTTCGGTCTGCCCGCTCGAGAAGGCAACCGAGACCGCCTCTGCGCCTTCTTCGATGCGATCGATGCGATCGCCGAAACGAAACGTCGCGTAGTTGCGGGCTGACTCGTACAGGAGGCGAGCAAGATCCCCACGTAGGATTTCCATCTCCGCCGTTGGGCCAGCGCTACCGAAATCGGCAGTGAGGAATTTGGCGACCTCTCCGCCATGCTCATCGATCCAGACAGTCCCCTCTTCCCCTGTTCCGCGATCGAGGGCTGCCTGTTCCAAATCCATCCGGCGCAGCACTTCACGGCCCACACCCCGGATGTCAATATTCTGCCCACCGTCTCGAAACTCTGGGGTGCTTTCGACGACTGTTACGTCGAAGCCGTAATGGCCTAGCCACCAAGCGGCTGTATTGCCGGCGACGCTTGCGCCGGTGATGAGGATGCGACGGGACATGCGATGATCTCCTTTCCGTAAAGAACATCACTCGTGATATATTTGTTCCGTCGTCAGCGCTCGAAATTATCGATCAGTCGCTGGAAAAGGCGAACCATTGACATTGCCTCCTCGGATGAAAAGCCTTCCAGCCCCCTAGCATTTGCAGCTAGTAGCGCGTCGCGTCCCCGCCGGGCTGCCTCTTGCCCCTGGCTCGTCAATTCGACCATTGCCGCCCTGCGATCGATTGACGAGGGCGACCGGCGGATCAGCGTCAGCGCTTCCAGCTTGTCGAGGAGCGCGACCATCGCCGGCTGCTTGACTGCGGAGGAACGCACAAGGTCGCGCTGGAGCATCGGTCCCTTCCAGGAAAGGAGCATGATCGGGCCAATCAGAGAAAGCGAAAGCCCGTATGGTCGCAAGGCCGTATCTACCAGCCTGTTGAACACACGGGCAGCGTGATTGGCCAGGTAGCCGGGAGCGACTGACGCCTCCGGATGAATATGGTCGTCCTGTTCTTGCATAAGTCTTTCCTAGGCGAACTACGACCCGGTTGCCAGCACAAGATTTGCTGCACGATCCGTGGATCTCAAATTGACAAAGCAACTGCTCCAAAAGCTGAGCGTTACCGCAGCAACTTCGTTATGCTTCCTTTAACTTGGCGGCACGCAATGCAGCCGTTTTGGGGGTCTTGAAGGGATCCGAACCTACCCAGTAATGTTTGTCTGCCTTGACTTGATGTCCGACCGGTGGCCCTATCCCGCAACTCAAACAATAGAGGCCAACTGTGACATCGGTATTCGAGAATATTTCCGGGGCAGAGCTGGAGGCTATGGACGATGACCAGCTCGACTCGGTTGAGTTTGGCGTCATTGGTCTTGATGCAAGCGGAATGGTTTGTCGCTACAACGCACGGGAATCTGCCCTTGCCGGGCTCCGGCGAGAAAGCGTCCTGGACTGCGATTACTTCAACGAAATCGCCCAGTGCATGAACAATTTTTTAGTGGCGCAGCGCTTTGAGGATGAGTCTGAAATAGATGACGTTATTCCCTATGTACTGACATTGCGAATGCGTCCGACACCTGTCCGCTTGCGATTGCTCAAGAGCAGCGAGATGACGTTGAGATACATCCTAATCCAGCGATAACCGGGCATCCTCCAGTGCAGCAACCACAAGACGACGAATACGAACAACTCCTGCAGTTTGTATATGCTTGTCCAGTCGGCCTTGTCGACATCGAGAAGGACGGCACGATACGGCTGATGAACCCGCTCGCTATGAACCTGATGATGTCGCTATCGACGGACGGGATGGCGACGAACCTCCTGAAGGCCCTTCAAAACTACGCACCTGAGCTGCGTTCGTTGGTGCAAGACTTCAGCGCGAAGCGCGGAACGATCTGTTCCAACCACCGGATATATCTTGGCCCAGAGGATACCGGTAGCTCAGACGCACCGAAGGTCCTCAGCTGCACGATCGTTAAGCTCAAGGATGAGCGCTACGTGGTCACCCTTGCGGATGTCTCTTTGCAGGTGCGCCAGGAACGCCGGCTACGAGAAGCAGAGACCTGGTTCGGGTCACTTCTGGAAGGCGTCAAAGATTTTGGTGTTGCGTCTCTAGGCCCAGATGGTCGTATAAACGCTGTAAATTCCACTCTCAGCCTGCAAACTGGATACGACGAAAGCGAACTCAATGGGCTCTCGGTTGAGGATTTGATGGAAGATCGACCAGAAGGAACTCTGCTATCCACGGCGCATCGCCTGGAACAGGCGCGAAAAGACGGCTGGCATCTGGATGAAGGCTGGGGGTCTCGTCAAAATGGAGAGCGATACTGGTGCCAAAGCCTGATCGCAGTCTGTGTCGACGAACTGTCAAACGACCAGAGGTCAATCAGAGGGTACACCGTCATTATGCGCGAGGTGGAGCGCCGTGACACGGATATGCGGGAACTCAAGAAGCTTTTGCAGACCGACCATCTAACCAGTGCTTATAATCGTGGCGCTTTTTTCGATGCGGCCAACAGGGAACATATCAGTAGCCAAAGGCTCGGACGACCGTTCGCGCTCGTTACCTTTGATATCGATCATTTCAAGCTGATCAACGATAGCTATGGCCATGGTGCCGGTGATGATGCGCTACGGACCATATCGAAGGTCTGTATCAATGCAGTTCGCCCTGGACACGTTTTTGCGCGGATAGGCGGAGAAGAGTTTGCTATCATTCTTCCAGGTGCAGCTTTGGAGGAAGCAGTTGAGCTCGCGGAGTCCCTTCGCAAAATTATCGCATCAACTGCGATCGTAACGCAAAAGTCGACAATCTATGTGACTGCCAGTTTTGGTTGCGCCGAGGGACTGGGCGCGCAGCAAAGCGTTGCTTCCATACTCGCTGATGCTGACGCAGCTCTTTATCAAGCCAAGCGCGCGGGCCGCAACAGGACTGCCCCACCACTGACTGCAAACGAGACGCAATGAGCAAATGCTGAGCCCGAGGTCGGCTGCGCGTGTATTGCAAAGCCTCATCGAAGCCGAGTTGAAAACCCAGCGGGGACCATCTTCCCGCCCGGGTAACTCGGCTGCTGCCGCTAATGAGGTCTGGCACGCAGACCTTTCATTGAGAGATGGAACGGGCAGCGGGCTAGGGCTCGACTCCCTGGAGACTATGGCGATTGGTGCCGCCGTCAACGAGATGTTTCATCTCTACGAAAGCACATCAACCCCTAACCTCATGGAAATTGAGACCTTTGGAGGCTGGTTGAAAGCGATCGAAGAGGCGTGGGATCAGGGCATATCGAAAATTACCTTCCTGACGTCTGGATCGACCGGACTGCCTAGGCGATACACGCATGATGCGACTTTCCTGATCGAAGAAGCTCAGTTTCTGGCTGGTTATTTCCAGTCCTGCCGCCGGATTATCGCACTGACTCCGGCGCATCACATTTACGGCTGCATTCTCACTGCATTTCTGGCTGACGAGTTGGGCGTGGAGGTGATCGCCGAGACAACGTGCACGCATAGTTTTTTGAATTACGAGCTGGTGCCTGGGGACCTTGTCGTTACGTTTCCTGATCGATGGGCGGCTATAAACAGGACAGTGTCAGCCTGGCCGCCCGGTGTTAACGGCGTCGTATCGACCGCTCCCTGCCCAGCTCAGTTAGTAATGTCGCTCCTTGAGCGCGGTCTTTCCGGCATGACCGAACTCTACGGATCAACTGAGACCGCTGGTATTGGGTGGCGTCGACATCCGGACGATGGCTTCACTTTGATGCCACATTGGCGCTTCCCAAATAGTGACGGAGACCCTGCCGGCAGTTTGACGCGGCTTGAAAGAGGTGAGCAATCGTATGATGTACCGGATGAATTTATCAGAACGGGCAACCGTTCATTCACCGTCGGCGCCAGGCGGGATGGCGGTGTGCAGGTGGGAGGGGTTAATGTCTGGCCTCAGCGGGTTGCAGCCGAACTCGAGCGTCATCCGGAGGTGGAGCGGGCGTCCGTTCGCCTAAAATCGACTCCCTCAGGCGCGCGGTTAAAAGCGTTCATCGTTCCAGTTTCTGCCAACGCGGAAATCGGTCTCCATTCAAGACTCGACCAGTGGTGCATGCAACGCCTGTCCGCCGTTGAATGTCCAAAGAGCTGGACCTTCGGCACAAATCTACCCACCAATGAATTTGGGAAAGCGTCAGATTGGGTGGAATAAACAGCAGCCTCCAACGGTTCAGTATCGTGGTGATCTCACGACACGCTCGTTCGATAGCGAGTAAAGTCAGTGAATTGCCGGTCTTATCGGTTATAAAAACTAAGAGTCTGCCGGGGTGAACTGCAGGACACCTACTTGACAGCGACCAAATAACTACTTCTTGACCCGACCGTGGTATAAGAGACTGGCAGGCCAGGGATGTTACCGCGTTGTGGCTTAAGCGAGATGACAATCGGTTGGTATCGGTAGTTGTCTTGCTCGCTACCTGCCGAACCATACCCGTCTCTCCACTCAGCAAGTTACTGTGTCTTTTTCGCCCTTTATCACCAGTAAATATGATTTGTGTCGTACATGGGTTGGCGGAACGAAGCTTCGTTCCCTTCAAGTGTCACAGCTCGAGGTTCTATCGCGCTATGCGATTTCACCCAACGCGCGCCCGGTACTCGGAGGCACTAGATCCCATACTTACACTTTGAACTGAACTGAACGTACCAGTCACGCAAATGGTTATTAGACAAAGCTGCCGAGCTGGTTGCGCACAATGTGGATCGATGTCGCGTCAAACGAAGTCGCTCACGATTTGAGCATCCATGACAGCTATCGCCGTCGAAGACCCCACTCCTTCTCGAATTCTTTCTCGAAAGTTGAACTTCCATTATCCGGTTCAGGCTCGCGTTGAGGTGCCTTCGGCTTGGAAATGACCGAGAGGCCTTCTGCAAAGACTTTCCCGTTCCGCGAGCCAATGGAATACCGAAGAGCAATGCCGTTCTCCAAGGTCGGAAGATTGGCTTCCTCAACCTTTGAGATATGCAAGAATACGTCGCAGTGCCATCGTCAGGTGTGATGAATCCGAACCCCTTGGCTACGCTGAACCACTTAACCGTTCCTGTTGGCATACATTGTTTCCCTATCTCAGCCGAGTTACTGGGTTTCATGGCTGCCATATATGAATGCGACACCATCGACGATCGGGAACGTCTGAGTTAGTGCGTCGCGCTGATTGCGATTATTGCATTCCGCAGCTTTAGCGGGTCAACAATTTCTGACGGCAGCAATCATGCGCTGTCCCATGCGCATATTTCTACCAGGCTATCGCGTATTCACAAGGAAACCAGAACTCAAGGGAAACCTGAGTAATCTTTTCTTATGAGAACTCTCTTACCTTCCCGCCAGGACACCGAGATCGATCAGATCCTTTTACGCGCATGATGCGCGCCGTCTACGACGGCTCCTGTCTCCTTTCTCCCCGCTGCGCTCATTCCTTTCCCTGCGAAGGTCATCCATGCTTAAAAATCTGAAGATCAAGACCAAGTTCCTGATGGCGATCGCTGTCCTCGGCGTCATCTCCCTCGCTGGCCTGTTGTTCGTCACACAGCGCTTCAGCGCGGCGAACCAGTCCTATTCCAGCTTTCTCCATAAAGAGAGCACCGCTGCAGCGTTTCTTCCACGCGGCGCAGCAGCCACGTGGACAGCCACAACGTGGCTCAGCCGTGCGCTGGCTCAGGCCCCGCAGTCGGCGGCTTTTGCAAATCTTTCTGAACGTTTTGGCAAGGAGCTTGCAGGAGCCCGCAGTCGTCTAGAGCAGGTCCCAGGGCTCGTTCCTAGCCGTCATGCTGCGGTGCAAGAGCTTCTCCTCGATATCGACAAGCTGGCAGCCATCGGCGACCTTCTGTTGAAGGCTCATGCCGCCGGCGACACTGCTAAGGTTACTGCATTGTCAGGCGATCTCGACAAAATCGTCATCGAATTGTCTCCCAAGTTTGGTGCAAACAACGGAGCAATGACGGATATGATCATGAACGGCGGTGACCAGCTGTCGGCGGAAGTTTCCTCCACTATCCAGCTAGCCCTCATCGGAATGCTTATTGGTATCGCGGTTGCTGTTGCGATTGCCATGGCGATCGCCCACACAGGCGTCACCGCTCCGATGGCGCGCCTTCGTGAACGCATGTCTTCGCTTGCTGCCGGCAACACAGACGCAGAGATCGATGGCCTGGGCCGCAAAGACGAAGTTGGTATGATGGCCGAGGCTGTCGCCATTTTCCGCGACAACGCTCTGGAGCGTCTTCGCCTTGAGCAGGAGGCAGCCGACAATCTCAGTCTTTCTGAACGTGAACGCGTCGAGCGCGAAGCATTGAGAAGCCAAGAAGCTGCCGACGTGAAGTTCGCCGTAGAGAACCTTGCCAGAGCGCTCAGCCAGCTTTCCGAAGGCAACGTGTCATACCGCGTTGATACGCCGTTTACTTCAGCGCTCGACGGCGTCCGCAACGACTTCAACGCATCTGCGTCAAAGCTGCAGTCGGCACTTGAACATGTTGCCGAGAATGCGCGCAGCATCGAAGCTGGTTCCGCTGAAATCAAGTCGTCCGCCGATGATCTTGCCAAGCGAACCGAACAGCAGGCCGCGTCTGTCGAAGAGACCGCAGCAGCGCTCGAAGAAATCACCACCACCGTCAAGGACGCCGCCAAGCGCGCTCAGGAAGCCGGCTCTCTCGTTGCCCGCACCCGCCAGGGCGCCGAGAAGTCCGGTGAAGTCGTCCAGAACGCTGTCAGGGCTATGCAGCAGATCGAGAAGTCTTCGGGCGAAATCGGCAACATCATCGGGGTGATTGATGAGATTGCCTTCCAGACCAACCTTCTCGCTCTGAACGCCGGTGTCGAAGCCGCCCGCGCAGGGGAGGCCGGCAAGGGTTTTGCGGTCGTCGCACAGGAAGTGCGTGAACTTGCTCAGCGTTCTGCCAATGCTGCGAAAGAGATCAAGACATTGATCAATGCGTCCAACCAACAGGTCCAGAACGGCGTACTTCTGGTTGGCGAAACCGGCCGCGCACTGGAAACGATCGTTGCGGAAGTCCAGGAAATCAACCGCAATGTCAGCGCAATCGTCGAGAGCGCTCAGGAACAATCGTCCGGCCTTCAGCAAATAAACACCGCCGTCAACGCGATGGACCAGGACACCCAGAAGAACGCCGCAATGGTCGAGGAGCAGACTGCCGCAAGCCATGGAATGGCGCGCGATGCAGCTTCGCTGAACGAACTCCTGTCACAGTTCAAGCTGTCGGGTGGAAGCGGTCGACGTGGATATACACTCGCTCAGGCAATGCGCCCTTCAGAACGCCGCGAAACATCCGGAGCTTCGCCGGCCCGTGCCTTGAGCCGTAAGCTGGCAACGGCCTTCTACGGCAATGCCGCTGTAGCTGCCAACGAGTGGGAGGAATTCTGAGGCTCAGCTCCAAGCGATCAGCAAGGCAAGGCCGCGGATATCAGTCGATACCGCGGCTATTGGCGGGCTGGAGCGACTTGCGTGGATCAAGCGCCCGTTGTGTCTGACAACGGAGGTCGAGCCATTGAACCAATTTAGTGGCGCACCTGCGGGATCGGCCGGTCTGAGTAAGCAAGAGTTGTCAGGATGCCGCGCAAATCACGGCTTTAAGTACATACCCGCAACAGCCTGCTTACGCTTAAAAATCAGTCCGCGAATTGCCTAACCCTCCACGATAATAGACAATGTGGCGTAACCTCAGGAGCCGCTCTTCGGCATTTCTCCAGTAAGCTTGTTGCGCCAACCCCGGCGTCTCCATCTACCTAAGCTAGATCTAATATTCGTTCAGCAGTCACTAACTTTGTCGCCAGGAACCCTCATATTTTCGGAAATGAAGCTATTGTTGAGTAATATCTTCCACTTACTTTCGGACAACTCGCACTGGTAGGCCGTCATGTCACTTGCTACACTTTCACCAAACAGGTCTGCACAGTATTCCCCTGGAACGCCGAGTGGCGAGCAGGTTCTTGAAAACTTGCCGCATCCCGTCCTCGTCGCCGACGCCGATGCTATCGTCATTTACTCAAATTTGGCAGGCCAAATTGTATTCGGAGCAGTTGTTGGATGTGACGTACACTCGCTGTTTCCGGGCTCTACGTTTTGGCTTACAGGCACCCCATCCGCTATCCTGACCTCATTGAACGGCGAGAAGTTCGAAGCAGCGTTTGCTCCCCTCGGCGAAGGGCGCTTCCTTATCGATCTGCGAACTCCGAGCGACTCGCCGGTCGCCGAGATGCCAGAAACCCTGGACGAGCTGACTGGTCTTAAGAAGCGCAACGCACTTCTGTCCCACCTCTCTCTTGCTCTAAGCGACGGTCCGGCTGCCTCGTCGGTCGCCATTCACTGCCTTGATCTCGATCGCTTTAAAATGGTCAACGACACGCTTGGACATGCGGTGGGCGACCTCCTGTTGAAGAAGGTAGCCGACCGCCTGACGGCTGCTTGTCGCAAGGGTGACATCGTCGCTCGGTTAGGCGGAGACGAATTTGTTGTCCTGCAGCATAACGTCGTTGAGGAGGTGGAGGCCGTGACGCTCGCATCTCGCCTCGTGGACCTCGTCGGCCGCACATATGTCATCAACGGCCACACCATAAATATCGGCGCGAGCGTCGGCGTCGCACTTGGGACCAATGCGATCCAGCCGCGTGACCTACTGCGCAATGGTGACCTTGCTCTGTACGAGGCCAAGAAGGCCGGGCGTGGCCGTTACCGCATGTTTGAGAGCGGCATGGATGCTCTGCTCCTCGGTCGCCGCGAAATGGAGATCGATCTGCGTCGTGCGTTGGCGCTTAAGCAGTTTAAGCTAAACTACCAACCGTTTCTCAACGTTGCCACCAATAGCGTGGACGGCTTTGAGGCGCTTTTGCGCTGGGAGCATCCGATCAAGGGTAATATCCCGCCTCTTTCGTTCGTTTCGGTTGCTGAAGAGAATGGCTTGATCGTGAAGATCGGCGAGTGGGTGCTGCGTACTGCCTGTATCGAAGCTATGTCCTGGCCCGGTGAGATGATCGTTGCTGTCAACGTCTCACCGCTTCAGTTCAAGGCCGACACGCTGCTCGAGACAGTCGCATCGGCGCTTAAGAACTCGGGATTGCCACCTCAAAGACTTGAAATCGAAATCACCGAGGGTGCGCTGCTCGATGATACTAACAACGTTATTCAGACGCTGAGGGCCCTGCGCGATCTAGGTGTTAAGATTTCGATGGACGATTTCGGGACCGGCTATTCGTCGTTGAGTTATCTACAGAAGTTCCCATTCAACAAGATCAAGATTGATCGCTCCTTTGTTGCCGGCGACGACGCTGATAGCGAGGCAATCCTCCGATCGATCGCAAGTCTCGGCACGAGCCTCGGCATGGCCATCACAGCCGAGGGCGTCGAGACCGCTGAACAGCTGGCGCGGATCCGCGGCGAGCGATGCACGCACGTCCAGGGATATCTCACCGGTCGGCCAATGGGCACTGATCAAGTCCCTGCCTTTCTGGCGCAAAACGATTTAGAGAAAAAGGAATTCATTCATGGCTAGCAGCATGTACCGGCTCGTCTATTATAGCCGCAATCATATCGCCCACGACGAAGCAGTATTTGCTTCGAATGTCGACGAGATCCTGGCCAAAAGCCGGGTGAACAACGAGCGCAACGAGATTACCGGCGCGCTCCTGTTTAATGCGGGGTGCTTTGCCCAGGTCCTCGAAGGACCTCTGGACAGAGTAGAAGCCGCATTCGAGCGTATCCAACAGGACGAGCGACACGGTGATGTCTCGCTGCTCGCACTAGACCCAATAGGCCATCGGTCTTTCCCGAACTGGGCGATGGGCTTTATCGGCCGATCGGATATGCACGCTGAGCGCTTCGCCGGTATCGGTTCCTCCAGCGGGTTCGATCCTTCCCGACTGAGTGGCGATGAAATCCATTCGCTCTTGAAAGAGCTCGCGATTGAGGAAGAGGCCGCTTAGCTTTCTGATGGGAAGAGAGCGACTGTCATGACGATCTGAATATAAGCTATTCCGAGCATACGCACAGAGTTCGAAAGCTTAGTTTATTCATATCTCAATTCTTTTACCGCACTAGGTAATCCTGGGAGTGCAAGCCTTGGATGAACGTCAGATGATCAAAATAGAAGAGGCTAATCGTCTCGATGCTTTGTACAACCTCGATTTGCTGGACACACCAGTAAGCGAGAGCTTTGATCGCATCACAAGGATGGCGAGCCTAATATTCAATCTCCCAATCGCAGCTGTCTCCTTAACCGACGTTGATCGGCAGTGGTTTAAGTCTCGTGTCGGCGTTGACCATCAAACCATACCCAGAGATCGAGCCCCCTGTGCCCAGGTTGCTGAAAGCACCGACGTCCTGGTGATCCCAGACATGGCGAAGGATGATTGTTACAAGTACAGCCCGCTTGGTAAAAGTGGCATCCGCTTCTACGCCGGGGCCCCCTTGGTTACACGCGACGGGTTTGGGCTCGGGGCGCTGTGTGTTCTCGGGACATTGCCCCGAGAAACAACCACCGAAGAAATTGCATCACTGACGGACCTTGCAGCCATGGTCATGGCACAGATCGAGTTGCAACATGCCTTTGGACGTATTGATCCGATAAGCGGCTTACCGAACAGAACACAATTTTTGGACGACATCAGTGACATTGGGCAGGATGATACCGGCGACATCCAGCGGTTTGCTGGTTCTCATAGACCTGGCCGAAACCAAACAGATCGACCACCTGTCTCGTGTGCTTGGTCCTGCGGAGATTGATAGAGGCGTCAGAGAGGCCGCACGTTTTCTGAGGACGAAATTGGATGGACGCACTGCCTATCATATTTCGGCAACTCAGTTCGCGGTCGTAACGACTGAACGCGTCCGGGAAAAGTGCATCGATGATGTCACTGCCCTGCTTCTGGGACTGCAAGCGGCCCTAAGCTTCCAGTTCATGATGACACCCGTTGCAGGCATGGCGCCATTTGGTGCTGGTATTGATCCGGATGACCTCTTGAGGGCTATGGGTAGCGCTGCTCAAGATGCGCGCCTGAACGGCATGCAGGTTGATGTTTTCTCAGCCGAAAGCGATGACAGACACCGTCGCAGTTTCAGGCTGCTGCAAGATTTTGATTCTGCATTACTGGCTGACGGGCAATTGTCGTTGGTATTCCAGCCGCGCCTCTCACTTGCGACCGGGCAGTGCGTCGCAACTGAAGTGCTTTTGCACTGGTACCACCCTGAACTGGGGAGCATATCTCCAGGGGAGTTCGTCCCTATTATTGAGAGCTCGACGCACGTCAGAGATATGACCAGCTGGGTTCTTGATACGGCGCTTCGTCAGGTACGCTCGTGGATAAAACAAGGACTGACGGTCCCTATATCTGTCAACGTCTCGTCGGCAAATCTGGAAGAGGAGGACTTTGTAGAACGGGTGATCGTAGCGCTGCTTCGCTACGGCATCCATCCATCGCTCCTTGAATTAGAAGTCACCGAAAGCGCGGTAATGAAGGATGCGGGCGCTGCATTGCAGAAATTGCAGGCTTTGGCCGACGCCGGCATTACCCTTTCGATCGATGACTTCGGAACCGGCTACAGCAGTTTATCATACCTCCAAAGGTTGCCCACGACGGTCGTGAAGATTGACCAGTCGTTTGTCAGAAATCTTGACGTTGGAGAGCGTGACGAAAGTCTCGTCCGCTCAATGATCGCGCTATCTCATGACCTCGGCTATCGGGTTGTGGCAGAAGGCGTTGAAACGGCTCAGACAGCGGATGCATTGACGGACATGGGCTGTGATGAAGTACAGGGATATCTCTACTCAAAACCGCTAACCGCGCGATCCTTCCAACACTGGTTCTTGTCCAGGACAGAACCTGCCAAGGTTGCGTAAGATGATTGCGGAAATTCTCACGAGCACAATTCACAAGCAAACGCACTACAGGCAGGCAACGCCCCACCAGACGACCGCGGCCCCGATACCTAGATCGCTGCACCACACGTGCAAGATGCGCAAACATAAAAGATGACCGTTGGTATGATACAGACTTTTTACCGGCCATGCTCGTAGCGAAGATGCAAAGCCCTTTTGGGCCCTACGCGTCAGGACTATTCACAAAACATCTACGCACGGAGTATCAACTGCGCGCGTATGCATTTGTAATGGCGCCCTCAGTCGGGTAAGCAATGCTTATTCATATCGAGGCACAGCTAGAGCTCGTGTCGGGCTGGGCAGAGCGTAGTCGTTGCTCGCTATCTTGACCCTGTTTCGGCCTGAATGCTTCGCTTTGTAGAGTGCCTCGTCAGCTCGACGATAGGCTTCACTCAGTCCGTCAAAAGATGTGAGTGTCGAGATACCGAAACTGGCAGTGACCTGAAGGTCATCTGGAAGGCCAGGCAAGGCCATGGTTGCTGTGCGCAGCGTCTGAGCCACACGTACCGCGACTTCGATTTCCGTGTTAGGCAAGAACACCGCGAACTCCTCACCTCCTATGCGTCCGGAGGCGGCATTTTCAGGAACCGATCTACTTAACATTCGTCCGAAACCCTGGATCACCAAGTCACCGACATGGTGGCCGTAAGCATCATTGATCCTTTTGAACCGATCGAGGTCGCAAAGGACAACGGCGTGCTTGCCTTCGGGGTATTTCGCTAAGATTGAAGCGACACGCCGGTCAAGGCCCCGCCTGTTAGCCAGAGAGGAGAGCATGTCGCCCTCTGAATTGCTCCTCTCGTCTGCCATGATATCCAACACAAGTGTGGTAAGAAGTGTTAGTCCGACAGCGACGACCAGCACAGCAGTCACGCCTTGTGAGATTATAGCGTAGTTTGTGTGAATGTAGTCCTTGGCGGTAGCACCAGACCCAACAAGCACGGCTAACCCCGCTTTCATCAAAAAATGAAAGCTGGTGAATAAAAGCAAGCCAGTAAGGAAGCGGTCAATTGCCTGACGCCTCTGCGATGTAAGGAGTGACCAGACGCTGAGGAGAAATACGATCGCGAACGGGCTTTGGTACAAGACAGCTTGCGTCATGCTTCCACGAGGTAAGTCGTATATGGCGCAAGACAACACAAGGCACGCAAGTACAAACCCTAGAACTGCCAACGTGTTTGGCCGATGCCCGTGAAGACGACAGATGCCAACCGCAAGCAGTACCATCCCAACTAGCAAGGTCGAAAAAGCGCCAAGCGCCCAGAACTTCGTCATCGACGCGTAAGCCACCAAAAGCTCACAGATCGCTGAGAGAGAAGCGACACCGAATCCTGCTGCCAGCCACAGCGTAGCTATTCGAGAGCGGCTGCGGGTTGCAACGGCAACAAATACCGTACTGAACGATACGGCTATAATAAAATTCACTGCTAGAAAGAAAGCTGCGCCGTTCATGTTTGTCACTATCAAAGTTCCGCGCGCACAACTCGCACTGGGCATGCTAAATAACGAAGAAAGGTAAAAGCATGGTAAGTCGCTTCGCCATTGGAGGACGATGTAGTGGGGGACCGACCAGCGTAGTCTTGCCCATCGATGGCGGATATCCGATCAGCCGAAGGAAGTCGGCATGTTTGGACGGCAAAGAGGCGGAAGTTGAGATCGAAGCCATGAACTCGCACGAGGCCATTGAGACAGGCGTAACCGCGCTCGCCCAGTTTGTCTGTAAAAACTTCCCTCCGCCTGAGGATCTGCAGGTGGACATCAGCGATGAACAAGGACGATCAGTCGCCACAGTCAGTTTTGCCTTCAATATAAAAATCGCTACAGGTGTGGCAAACTGACCTTGTGCTCACAGCCGGGTCCTTTCGCGACATAGGAGACCAGTTAGGTCGCTTTCATCACCGTCTCTGTCGAATGTAATCGATGATTGCCTGTGCTATTGGCAGCTTGGCTCTCGTTGAGTCGCGATTGAAACACGAGGGACCGATGAGCAGAGGCAAAATGAACGCTGAGGGCCCGCACCCTGTCGATATTCACGTGGGCCGCCGCGTCCGGATGCGGCGAAACGAGGTAGGAATGTCTCAGACAAACCTCGCGGACGGGTTGGGGATTACATTCCAGCAAGTGCAGAAATATGAGCGAGGGACGAACCGTATAAGCACGTCGAAGCTCTACGAGATAGCGATCGCTCTTGAGACGCCAATAACGTACTTCTTCGAGGATCTGGCTCTCAGCGACAAGATGGCTGGAGAATCCATGGCAAGCCTCGAACGTCAACAGTCTTATAGATCGAGCAAGGAAGGATACGACGTCATCGATGCAATGAGTAAGCTTCCGCGTTCGATGCGTTCGAAGATCGTTTCGCTCCTACTCGTACTTCAGCCCGGACAGGACGGTGACGACAGCGGTGGTACCGATGCGTAGCGCTTGTGTCTTGCCAACGGATACCGCCGTTTCCCCCATTAGACATTCGCCTTAAAGTCGGGGCATCATGTCCCGACCAGGCCGAAGCCGGCGGGGTGATCATAGCATTGCCAACCTCACTATACCCCATCTGACTTAACATGACCGTGAGCTCGTCGTCAGCGAATCGGTCGCGCCGGATTTCCGACAACCGTAACCCCGGTCGCCACACTCCGGGTTACTACCGAGCCCGCGCCCACGGTCGCTCCATCGCCGACAGTCACCCCGCCAAGTATTATGGCACCTCCTCCGATCCAGACATCCTTGCCAATGGTGATAGGCCGCCCAATTTCGAGCCCCGCCTTGCGTAGGGCCGCATCTTGGTGGTGTTCTGGACAATATATCTGGACTGCAGGTCCAAACATCGTGCCGTCGCCTACCGAGACCAATGCGGTATCAAGTATGACGCAGTCTGCGTTGATATAAACGCGGTCTCCAAGTTTGATATTCATTCCGTAGGCGCAGTGGAATGGTGACTCGATGAACGCATTACCCGGCTCGGCAAACAAGACGCGAAGTTCTGGGGCCATTGCTCCCCGCTCGTTTGGCGGCATACTATTGTGAGCGTGCACGGCAAGTCTCGCCAAATTTCGCAGCGCATTGAGTTCAGGATCGATGCAGCAATACCACTCTCCCGCTTCCATCTTCATGCGTTCGCTTTTCAAAGGCATTCCTCCGCTCGTGCCAACGGACGCGGTCTTAAACTCTTACGCTGCAGCAGGGCAATGCTATTGCGGGAAACACATTTCCTAGGAAACTCTCGACCGAGAGCATTCCGTTACAGCGTGAGAGTTCTTTGCTGGAGCCAAGGCGAACGCCCGCTTTTGTTCTGCGTCTAATCGGCGTTTCGTTCACTTCATTTGTGTCTGAAACGGTACGATAGTATTCGATGACTTTCCTGCCGGTGAACTTCCGCGTCACGGGATGCTGGTCACGACCGGCAACGTCCTGTCGCCGCTGGCTCGCTGGATCGTCATTGATCTCGACCTCATGACGATCCGGCAGGCAACAACCCGTCTGTCCGATGCGGAAGGGCCGGTGAAGATCCAAAGCGAACGCACCGATGCCATTTCGGATGACGAGCGGCGCAACATGATTGCGTCCGGGAACGAGGTCTGGATCATGCCGGATCCCGATCCGCCAATGATCGGCGAGCCGACCGACCAACTGTGCAGCGTCGCCCTGTTCGATGGCGACGACGTCCTGCAGGAGGTTGGCTCCGATTGTCCGAGACCACGTTTCGTCGCAGTGCTGGAAGCGTTGGCGGCGTCCGCCAACCGGCGAGCCAATTTGCAGGAGCATGCGCCGGCTCCTCCTTCCGCGGAGGCGTCGATCGGCTCAGCGCATCGCGAGCCAGATGGCACGCTGGTCCTATGGCTGCGAGCCAAAAACGAAGACGGGTCCGTCGTCGGACATGGTGAGTTTCGCTACTCCCCGAGCGATCAGAACTATGACCGTGTGCTGCGCCATCTGGGACCGATCCCGCCGGGCGGTGAGGTTCTTGTTTTACCGTTTCCATCACGCTGGCCAGACGAAGTTGCGTCGCCTCAGCGACCAAGGTCGTATGTCGCCGTCGCAATCACCTGGGCGCGGTCACGTCGTGCACCCGGTGCGTCGGCACGGCTGAGGACCAGCGCCAGCTTTGGCTCCTTACGCAGTCGGAAGAAGGTCGAGACCATGCCCTCTTGGCGCTTCTCGCCGATGCGCTCCCAATGATCAGAGAAGTCCGGCGAGGCGGCCATGGCTTCGGCCGCCGGCTGGAAGTCGACCCCGCCGCCGCCCGTGATGTGGCACATCGGGATGTCACGCGAGACCACCAGCGCGTAACCCTCGTTGGGTCCGGCATTGATCCGC
The DNA here is from genome assembly GCF_977018685.1 of Velazquezella soli. Taxonomy (NCBI): domain Bacteria; kingdom Pseudomonadati; phylum Pseudomonadota; class Alphaproteobacteria; order Hyphomicrobiales; family Rhizobiaceae; genus Velazquezella; species Velazquezella soli. Next base: position 24,469 of record NZ_CDRNXF010000001.1, on the reverse strand, counting down.
CAGTAGCGGTTGCCGCGACGGAGGGGCTCAGGGGGGAGGAGCGGCTCGGGCAGTTTCTCGGTCTCGTACACCGCGCTGCCAAGATCGATGGCCGCGAGGAAGCGCGTCGGACCGTTCACCCAGCTTGACGGGTCGAGGACCCAAGTCTCGCAGCCGCGCAGTGCGCCTTCCAGGCCGCTGCGCAACGGAACCGCGACAGGACCATCCTGCGCCGATGCGGATCCGGGGATGGCAAGTAGCATCGCGGAGGCGAGCAGCAGGCGGGACAAGCGTTCCATGTCGATGCAACACCTCATGCGCAGCATTATCGGTTCTCCAGACCACGTGAGGCGCGCTCAGCTCTGATCATGTCCGCTTCTCGGCCGATCTGGTCTCGAAGGGCCGTCAGCCCTGCCCGCATCCGCTCGTGTACGGCCGGATCCAGCGAAGGATCAGGATAACGTTCGTCCCAAAGAAGCACGGCGTCGATCGTCAGCTGGAGCTTGGGTATATCTCCGAAAGCCCAATTATTGACGGGCGGCCCGAGTGTCTCGAACAGCGACGAGAACAGAGCGGGTTCGCCGGTCGGGTCCTGAGCTGGGCCGCCGCTCAGGCGTGAGCGCCATCGAAGTTGTCCGGCATAGAACCAGAACGTCGCCTCGTCACCATTGCCCGCCTGCATCAAGGGTGCCGCGCGCAGCATGATTTCGCTGGGCAACGCATTACCCGCGGTCTCGGCACCTGGCGGCAAGGCCGGCTCCTCTGCGACGGCAAGCGGCGGACCAAGAAGGATCAGGGCTGCCGCTATGAGCTGCGGGAGGATGGTGCGATATGACATGTGGCGCGATGGCTCCCTGCGGCTTCTGCCTATACACGATGCTTAGGAATGAAGGAGAAAAGTGAACGGCAGCCTAGCAGGAGTAGACGCGCAATTGTGGAACGGCTTAGACGGGACGCAAATTCGTATGTGCCGCTCCATCGTCGACGATGAACACGTCCAGCAGCCTCGCGACTTCAGGTCGCACAGCATTTTCACCGACTTTGTCAGCGCCAAACTCACCGTTATTTCCACTAACCAGCAATAGACAAAGCCGTCGGCCTCATCAGCCAGCGCACCCCTACCCGCATTTGCAGCTTGGAGTTTCAGTGCTAAGCCATCCGTACTCTCTTGAGATCCGCTTACGCAGCGAGACCTGGCGGTGTTCCAGAAGCAGCTTTCTTCAAAAGCTCGCACAACACAGCGAACCGTCGGTCAGCTTTCGCTAACACGCTTGCGTCCGCAATCGGTAGTTCGATAACGCCGTGGAGCGAACGAGCGAGATTTCGAGCAGCCTTCCGAATCTCCGGAGAAGCCAAAGTTCCGGCCTCCCCGATCTCCATAGCGATTGCATACATCTGCCTATGGCTTTTTGCCTCGATAGCCGCTGCAAGCCATAATCTCGGGTGATCGTTGGTCATAAGCGACTCTACGCCCCACTCCGAAAAATAGTTTCAATCGTCGCAATTCGTAGTCAACCTCACGCTAACCAATATACTGAACGCTCATCCACGAGACGCGACTGCTACCATGGTAGTCACGGCAATCATAAGCGCGGTCACCCAGACCATCGCTGTTGATAGCCCCACCAACGCAAGCAATGCACTTGCGAATACAACGCCGATTGCCTGGGAAGTCCGCAGGAGCGCGAAGATTTCCGGTCGTCGTTCAGGCGGTGCAAGAGCGTCTAGAGCCAGCGAGTAGTAGGTGCCAAGAGGCGTGAGCACTGCACCTATGAGCAGCGTTCCAGCAATGGTTACCGCCATCGAATGATTGGCTGCTGCGAGCGCCGACCCACAAGCCATCACGGCAAGCTGAACCAGCACGACCTTTCGCGAAGCCATGCGATTTCGGACGCTTATCCAGATGCCTCCGGCGACGGACGCGATGCAGAGCGGCACTGTGAACAGGATGGCTAGAGGCGGTTCGTAACCAAAGTTCAGTGCCAGCGCGACGGCTCCGATTTCAATGACGGCGACCGTCGCGCCACCTCCTGCAGCACACGCGAACCACAAGAGCACTGCGGGGGTAATAACTCTCCCGCTGAATGTCGGAGGTTCATCTACACCATGTGCAGCGGTCCACGGAACAAAGATTGCAGGCAACGACCCAAGGATCATCAGCGCAACGAGCGAAACTATCGGTGGGAAAGTCGACAGCCCGGCCGTCGCTACCGGGGCCATGACAAACGTTACTTCGTTGAGCGTCGACGCGATCCCAAGCGATCTTGGCAGTCGCGTGGTTGAGACGATCTGGTTCAGCAATGATCGCAGATAGCCATATGCTGCGCCGTTGACCAAGCCTGCCACCCCGGCGAACAGCACCAGCCATGCAAACGGAAGCTGATATTCTGCACCGATGACAATCGCGGCTAAAGCTACGGCGCGAAAGCAGACCAGGAGCCTGAACATCGTCGCGGCCGATAGGTTCTTTCCGGCTCGCGCCAACGGTACAGCGCCGACCATCTGCGCGACCGTCATGGCTAAAATCATGGCTGCGCCGCCCCTGGTATCTCCAGTAAGGCTGAGCGCAACGAATGAAAAGGCGACAGGTCCCGCAGCCTGCGGCACTGTCAGTGTGGCCGATGAAGCGTACCAACGGACAAGCGCCCACTTTTTTGATCGTTCACTGCCGCCGGGGACGGCGCTGCCCTGTTCCGATGTATCGACTGGACTGACCACGCTATTGCACAGCCGATGAGTTGACCGCAGTACGCAGTGCATCGACTGCCTCTGCGACCCGGACGCGTGCTTCAGGTTGAAGCCCCAGAACTGGACGGGGCGGCTCGAAGCTTCCTACCCCAACTATCTCTGCGATTGCGTACATGACACGAAAGCTTCCGAACTCCTTGAACAGAGACCACAACGGTTCGAACGCCCTGTTGACGCGCTCCGCTCCCTCGATGTCGCCGGATTGAGCCGCTCTGGTGAGTGCCAAAGCCTCTGATGGCAGAAGCCCTGCGACAACGCTGTACCAGGCGTCGGCTCCTGCCAGCAGCGCGTCGGCAGAACCCCAGTCTCCACTATAGCCAGTCGCAAAAGTAGATGCCGTGTGACGTCGGATAGTGGCCATCTCGGAGGAGTAATCCCCATCGGCGGGCAGCGGCATCTTGATGGCCACGATGTTTGGAACCTTGGCGAGCCTCTCGATCAGTCTAACGCTGAACGTGAATTTCGTGGTGCTTGGGTTGTTGTAGACGCAAAGGGGAAGCTGTCCGACGTCAGCGACTGCCTCGTAGTGCTCGTAGACCTCCTGCTCTGTAAGAGGCGTGTAGGACACAGGAGCAAGGAGCAGACCGTTGGCCCCCGCTTCTCTAGCATCCCTTGCCAACGCCTGAGCCTCGTCTGTTCGCAGCGCACCGACACCGACGATGACGGGTATCTTCCCACCGACCGTCGTCATCGCTGTTTCCACGGTGCGACGTCGCTGATCACGAGACAAAAAAGCGTATCCCCCGGTGCTGCCGAGAAGTCCGACGGAATCCGCGCCCGCTTCCTTGATACGGTTCAGAATGATCGCCAATGCTGACGCATCGACAACGCCAGCGTGGTCAGTGGGAGTGATTGGGAATGCCGACAGGCCTCGAAACAGGGTCATCAGGTTTCCTTCGTTATCAGCGCGAAAGCAAAAGCTTCACGCTTACCGCTCCATACACGACTGCGAGGGTGCCCTCGATCCAGCGGCGGGCGCGACGGTAGATACGGATCATCGGCGCGGTTGAGAACAGCAAAGCGTAACCGCCGATGATGGTTCCTTTGCTTGAAATCAGACGCGACTTAGCAGCTTGAACGCGATCAGCCACATGACGCATCCGATGACGGCTTCGAGAATGCGCCAGGACAACGGTCGGGAAAAGAGGGGTCTCAACCATCTCGCGCCGTATCCAAGGGAAAAGAAGAACAGGAAAGACCCTGTCACCGCCCCAGCGGCGAACTCGAATCGGTGTTCGGGAAACCGTGTCGAGACTGTCCCGAGCAGCACGACCGTATCGAGGTAGACATGTGGATTCAGCCATGTGAGAGCCAGGCCCATTGCCATCGTTTTTGCAAAGCTGGTTGATAGGCTATCACTAACTTCCAACGCGCTGGAGCCTCTCAACGCCGACATGAAGCTTTTGGCGCCGTACCAGATCAGAAAAGCAGCGCCGCCATACCGCATGACAGGATCGAGCCACGGCAGAACTTCCACGATCTGCTGCAGACTGGTGACGCCGACGACGATGAGGATAGCATCGGAAAGGGCACAGGCCAGGCATACCGCGAAGACGAATTCGTTTCGAAGTCCCTGCCGCAATACAAATGCATTTTGCGCACCGATGGCGACGATCAGGCTCAGCCCTACAGTCATTCCGGTGAAATAGGTCATAAAATCCATATGAACTTGCTCAATTGTCGATGAGGTCCAAGCGGAGATAGACCCACGGTCAGGGTTAGGCTACTTAAACCGTCTAACGTAGGTTAAGTGAAACTAATGATCGATTACTCCGCGCTTCGTGTTCTGTTGGCTGTCGTTCAATCCGGCAGTTTCGAAAAGGCAGCCGCTGCGATGAACGTTACGCCCTCGGCTGTATCGCAACGCATCAAGCAGCTAGAGGAGCGGGTCGGTGCAGCGCTTGTGGTGCGCGGCTCGCCCTGCGTGGCGACAGCAAAAGGCGAACAGCTCTGTCGTCATATGGAAAACGTCGGCATGCTGGAGCACGACCTGTTCGAAGGACTGCCCTCGCTAGCTGACAAAGACAACCCTCTACAACGGGTCACCATAAGGATCGCCACCAATGCCGACAGTCTCGGGACATGGTTTTTAGAAGCGATGTCGGAGTTCTCGAAATCGTCGAGCTACCTTCTGAACATCTCAGTCGATGATGAAGATTACACTGGAGATTGGCTTCAGCAGGGGAAAGTTGTTGCAGCTGTATCAAGTTCGGAAAGGCCCATATCGGGCTGTCGGCGTTTCCCGCTTGGCGCACTCCGATACCACGCGACCGCTAGTCCGCAGTTCATTGCCGGCCACTTTGCCGACGGAGTTACACCGGAGGCGTTGGCCGATGCGCCTACGCTGACGTACAGCCAAAAAGATCGACTTCAATTGCAATGGGTTCGCCGCACGCTCGGTGCTGACGTGAATTTGCCGACACATTGGTTGCCATCGACCCAAAGCTTTCTCCACGCCACGCTGATGGGTATGGCGTGGGGGATGAACCCTGTCTTCCTCGCCAGAGACCACTTGTCAGCTGGTCGCCTCGTTGAGCTAATCCCAAATACCCCTATGGATATTCCCTTATATTGGCACATCAACCGGTTGGCAGCGGATCGTCTTGCTAAGTTGACATCGACAATCGTGGATGTTGCCAGGCGCTCTCTTGCTCAGGCGGAATGAGTGCTCAGGCCGATTACAGACATTGTTGAGCCCAACGCCTTGAACGGAATCGAACCGCTGATTCTCAGGTGATTGGCTAAGCCTATGATACATAAGCCGCCGCGTACTCGTGCGCCGAACCACTTCGAGCTGGTGGATTTGGCTCTCGCCGAGAAGCTCCTGGACGGGCGAAGAGGCCGTCTGGAGACGCCACCAGTACACCATTCTCATTAATACGCCTTAATTGGAATGCCGCTCTGGAAAGGACCTGGAATTAGGTATGTCCTTGCTCGTGAGTTTTTCGCGGCGCGCCTAGTTTCACGTCCAAACGAGGAACCACTTGATGTTAGTCAAAACTATTACCAATACCGTTTTCGCAACTGCCCTAGCCGTCGCAACGCTGGCTGCGACGGGTGCGTTGGCGGATTCGACGCTCGATCGCATCAAGGGTCGCGGCAAGCTGACTGTCGGCGTGATTCTTTCCGGTGCTCCGTTCGGTGCGATCGACCCGAAAACCCAGGAGCAGACGGGATTTAATATCGACATTGCCAAGGCACTGGCGGCAGACCTCGGCGTCGAACTGGAATCCGTGACCGTTACTCCGCCCAACCGCGTGCAGTTCCTACAGCAGGGCAAGGTCGATATCCTGATCGCTAACATGCAGTACACCGAAGAACGCGCCAAGGTGATGGACTATGTTCCAACGCCTTATGATCGTGCCGGCGGCGCGGCTGTGGTTCGCAAGGACAGCGGCCTCAAGGATTGGGCCGATCTCAAGGGTAAGCCGGTTTGCATTTCGCAAGGCTCGAACTACGCACAGCCGCTTGCCGAAGAGTATGGCGCAATCGTCAAGGGTCTGCCAAGCCAGCCGGAATCGCTTCTGGCCCTTCAGGGCGGCAATTGCGTGGCTGCCGTCCATGTCGGCGCGACCGTCGGTCTGCTTCTGCAGGACCGCGCGGACGAATGGAAGGATTACGCCATCCCCTTCCCGTCCGAGCTCATCCCGTCCGATAGCGTGATCTGGCTGCGCAAGGGCGAGACCGATACGCAGGCAGCCCTCGACGGAACCGTGAAGAAGCTTCATGCGTCCGGCAAGATGCTCGAGCTTGCGAAGGCCAACCGCCTGCTCAACACCGCTTATCTCGAAGAAGAAAAGAAGAAGCTGTCCGCGCAGTAAGCGTGAAGCGGCGGCAAATGACATGCAGGACGTGAATCCGACCAGCCTGTTCGTCGATCTGACGGGCAGGCTTGGCCTCAATTACGAGTTTCTGGCGACGGGTTACGAAGCGCAGATTTGGCGTGATGGTTTCATCACCACGCTTTATCTGATCGCCGTAACCATTCCCGTCAGCCTGATCATCGGCCTCATCTTTGCGGCCTGCCTCACCTCGGGCAGGCTCTTTCTGTCTGCGCCAGTCAGGGCCTTCGTCGAACTGACCCGTAATACCCCGACGCTGGTGCAGCTCATGTTCAGCTTCCTGGTTCTCAATACGGGCGTTTCCGACATGTTGGGCGGCGCGCAGAACAATCCGCTCTCTCCGTTCTTCTGGGTCGTGGCTGTGGTCGGCCTGCATGTCTCGGCACTCCATGCCGAGGCGATCCGCGGTGGTATCGAAGCCGTGCCTTCCTCAATGATCGAAGCGGCTCGTGGCATGGGGTTCAGCCAGTTCGAAATCCTGCGCTACGTGCAAATCCCGCTCGCATTCCGGTCGTCGCTGCCGGCCATCGTCAACGGGCTGATCAGCCTAGTCAAATCGACCACGGTCGGCAATGCCATTGCGGTCAGCGAAATCACCTATGCCTCGATCATGGTGTGGACGCAGCGCGACAATGTGGTGGAGATGATGATCGTACTTCTCGCCTTCTTCAGCATGATCAATTTCGTGATCGCCCGCATCGGTCAATGGGTCGAACGCAGGCTTGCCGTACCGGGGTTCGGGCTATGAGCATGACGGCAACTCAGCGACCCAAGGCACCGAAAGCAACAGCCGCGAGCAGCCATGTTCTGCGGTACGTCGGTTTTGTAGCCATGCCGCTACTGGTCGTGGTCTGGTCGCTGCTCGACCTGTCGCTCGGTCGCGAACTGGTGGCTTGGATCCCCTATCTCGCATCGGGCTTTTCGATGAACATCCTCATCACCGTCTGCGCGGTCACGCTCGGCACCACGGCCGGGGTGCTTCTGGGACTGATGCAGATGGCGCCCTATTGGTTCATCCGCTTGCCGGCGCAGGTCTATGTCCAGATCTTCCGCAATGCGCCCGCCCTTGTGCTGATTTTCGCCACGACCTACATCTTCCCGTTCGAGATCGTGCTGTTCGGCAACTATCTGCCGTTTCCGGACTGGGTGAAGGCGGTGATCGGCCTTGCCATCCTCTCCAGTGCCTATATCGCCGAAATCACCCGCGGTGCCGTGATGTCCATTCCAACCACCCAGTGGGAAGCCACGAAGGGCCTAGGTTTTTCGCGGCTGCAGGCGCTGCGCTTCGTCATTCTGCCGCAATGCGTGCGCCGGTCGCTGCCGCCATGGATGAACGTTGCATCCTCGATGGCCATGGGTACTTCGCTTGCCTCGCTGGTGGGGGTGCATGAACTGATGCATGCCGCGACTGATGCCAGCACCGCCGTGCGCCGGCTCGATTTCACCATCATCGCCTATGTCGTTGTCATGGCCGCCTTTTTCACGCTCTGCTACCCGATTGCCCGCCTGACCCGTCGCCTTGAACAGCGCTTCAACGCGGGCTGAAGGATTTTTGACATGACTGCATCATCAGACACCGCGATTGTAAAGCTGGAAGACGTTCACCTGTCTTTCGAGCAGACGGACGTGCTGAAGGGTATCCACCTCACCATCAACAAGGGTGATGCCGTTTCGATCATCGGCCCGTCCGGCTCGGGCAAATCGACCATCCTTCGCTGCATCAACGCGCTGGTGACGCCGCAGAGCGGAAGGATCACTGTCGCCGGCACACGCGTCGATCAGCTGACGAAAGAAAGCGAACGGATCGACCTGCGCAAGCGCGTCGGCATCGTGTTCCAGCAATACAATCTGTTTCCGCATCTGAGCGTACTCGACAATATCGTGCTGGCGCCAACCCGCATTCTCGGCGCCGACAGGACTGCCACGGTAAAGCTCGCCCGCGAGCTTCTTGAGAAGGTGCGGCTGTCGGAAAAGGCGGATGCCTATCCCGGACAGCTTTCCGGCGGCCAGCAGCAGCGTGTGGCGATCGCCCGTGCGCTTGCCATGAAGCCGGAACTCGTGTTGTTCGACGAGGTCACCTCGGCACTCGACCCGGAAACCGTGGGCGAGGTTTTGTGGGTGATCCGCGACCTGATCCGCGACGGCATGACCAGCATTCTCGTCACCCACGAAATGCGCTTTGCCGAAGAAATCAGCGACACGGTGGTGTTTACCGAAAACGGCCGTATCGTCGCCCAAGGCTCGCCGCAGGAGATCTTCCACGCATCTGATAACCCGCGCACCCGCCAGTTCGTCGGCGGCCTGTCGGGCGGACGCGGCTCTGTTCGCGACAGCGAGGGAATCTGATCATGGCCAAGTCACCCCTCACCACCGCATTCGCCAGCGCGATCGTCGGCTCCGATCCGCGCCGCGACACTGGCGCTATGGATGCGGCCCGCACCGCGATCATCGACTTTCTCGCCTGCACGATTGCAGGCGCGGCCGACCGCACGACCGGCGTTCTTGCCAATGCCGTCGGCGCAGGCCTGCCGGGTGACGCGATCCTTGTCGGAAGCGACAGGAAGACCGATCCGCTGGTGGCCGCCATCGTCAATGCTTATGCCGGCCACGTGCTTGACTACGACGACGTTCATGCCAGCGTGCGCGGGCATCCCACTACCGTGATCATTCCAGCGCTGCTGTCGCTTGCCGCCGAGCTTCGGTTTTCCGCCGAAGCGCTCGTTGCCTCCTACGTAGTGGGGCTGGAGGCCATGGCGCGGCTTGGCCTTTCGCTCGGCTCCAAGCACTACGAAAACGGCTTTCACGCAACGGCAACGCTTGGGCCGATCGGCATCGCTGCCGCCATCTGCCATTTGACCGAAGCCTCGGTGGAAGAAACAGCGGTCGCGCTTGGCATTGCCGCCACACAGTCATCAGGACTGCGATTGCAATTCGGCTACGACACGAAACCCTACCATGCCGGCATGGCAGCCCGATCCGGCCTGCTGGCGGCACGGCTTGCCGCAGCAGGGTTCAGCGGCGCGCCTGATCTTCTCGACAATTCCGTCGGCTTTTATTCGGCTTATGCATTCGGCGCCGAACGACCGGAACTTGTCACCGAGAACTGGGGCTCTCCGTGGCAGATCGTGACGCCGGGCCTCACGCTCAAGGCCTATCCCTGCTGCACCGCCAGCCACCCGGTCGCCTCGCTGGGGATCGACCTGCACAAAGAAGGCTTAATCGCCGAGCGGATCGAAAGCATCACCTTCACCTACCCGCCCGGAGCGGATGCCGCGCTGGTGGTGACGAAGCCTACCAACGGCATCGAAGCCCGGTTCAGCCCGGAATACGTGTTTTCCGCAGCCCTGATCGATGGCGCGCTGCGACTTGATCATTTCGACGATCGCCCCGTCGAAGACCGGATCATGGCGCTCGCCAGCCGCGCAAGCCGTAGGCACGATGACGCGGCACCCCGCATGTCGAGCGATCCGGCCACGCGCTTTGTCATTCTCGATGTTACGCTTGAAGACGGCAGTGCGATCCGCCGCCGTTTCGACGGCCTGCCCGGCGTGACCGATCCGAGCGAAAAGTTCCGTGACGCCACCGTGGACAATCCGGCCTTCGCCGACATTCCCGAGCTTGTCCGCAGCATGAGAAGCGAGGCCGACCTTACCCGGCTCCTTTCCCTGCTCAACCAGAACCCAGTCTAACGAAAGAATTTTCCAATGAGTGCCAAGAGACAAATCCATCTCGGCCTGTTTCTCCAGGGCGCCGGCCACCACGTTTCCGGATGGCGTCACCCGAAAGCCGAAGCCGGCAGTGAGAATTTCGATCTTCTGCGCCGCGTTACCCAGATGGCCGAACAGGCGAAATTCGACATGGTGTTTCTGGCCGATGGCCTGACGAGCGGCGTCGATGCGCATCCCTCCACAATCGCCCGGTTCGAACCTCTCACCCTGCTTGCAGCCCTTGCCCTGGTGACGGACAAGATCGGTCTCGCGGCCACCTCGTCCACCACCTACGGCGAGCCCTATCACACGGCGCGGGCGTTTTCCTCGATCGACCACCTGAGCCATGGCCGCGCCGCCTGGAACATCGTCACCACATCCTATGCCCGAACGGCCAACAACTTTTCCAAGTCGCATCCGGAACATGACGAGCGTTATGCCGTCGCCGAGGAATTCGTCGATGTGGTTCGCGGCCTGTGGGACAGCTGGGAAGACGATGCCTTTGTCAAAGACAAGGAGAACGGCGTCTATGCCGATCCCTCCAAGCTTCACATGCTCGATCACAAGGGCAAGTACTACTCCGTAAAAGGCCCGCTCAACATCCCGCGTTCGCCTCAGGGGCACCCGATCCTCATCCAGGCAGGCTCTTCCGGCCCCGGTCAGGATCTTGCAGCCCGCAGGGCAGATGTCGTCTTCACCGCCCAGCAGAGCCTTGCCGAGGCACAGGCTTTCTACAAGAGCCTGAAAGGCCGTGTCGAAAAGGCCGGCCGCGCAGGAGATGACGTGGCCGTCATGCCGGGTTTCCTGCCGGTGATCGGCCGCACATCGAAGGAAGCAGCCGAAAAGCTGGCCGAACTCGACCAGTGGACGGAGCTCAAAAGTGCCATGCCGCTGCTGGAAGAGCGCATCGGCCACAGCCTTGGAGACTACGATCCGGATGGTCCGCTGCCGGATCTGCCGATTTCCGACCAGCTGCGCAGCCGCGCCGAGCTGCTGACCGCGCTTGCCCGTCGCGAGAACCTGACGATCCGGCAGCTGGCGCTTCGCGTGGCCGCCGGCCGCGGCCACCACATCGTGCTCGGCACGCCCGAGGAGGTTGCCGACCGCATGCAGGAATGGTTCGACGGCCGCGCCGCCGACGGCTTCAACGTAATGCCGCCGTTCTTCCCGGAAGGACTGGAAGACTTCACAGAGCTCGTCGTGCCGATCCTGCAGGAACGCGGCCTGTTCCGCACAGAATACACCGGCTCGACACTCCGCGATCATCTCGGCCTGACACGTCCGCCGGTTTCTCGTCGATCGATGTAGTGACATCGCCGCCAAAAAAGGTCGCCACTTTGATTGTCCTTTGACCCACGGCGGCTCCACCCATATCCCATACATCCGAGAACGTTTTGGAGGGATGACGATTATGGTCAACTGACAAGGAGGAATTTATGTTGACCAGTGAAATAAACCAATTCGTGAAGGTCGCCAGAAGCGAGATGGTACGTCGTGCTACGCAAGCACTTCAGCACATTCGCGCGCCGGAAACAGACGAGCGTTTTCAAAGCTTGTTGAACCGGCTTCTCAGGGCAGAAAAGAGCCGCTGATGATCGACATTGGACTCATCGTCGGCGCTAGATTTCTCGGAATCGAAACCTGATCCACGATCACTCGAACAGCCGTTGCGTGAATCTTCCTGGCTGTTAGTCCATCCTATTGACGACATCTGGTCCTACCTGCAGCTCGCATCGCCGGCCGGTAACACAGAGCGCCAATCTCGCAACGCCTGTCCATTGATCCCAGGATCGGATGACCGCTACGCAGCAGGAAGGCGAAGCCCTCCTTGAACAGCGGCGCACGGTGAAAGCTTGTCGCAGCATGTCGCCCTGCGGCCCCTGCAGCACGCGAAACAGGATTTCCCGCTCGATCATCGGCGCCAGCATCGCCACCTCTTTCGGACGGTCGATCAGGCGCATCATGCGAAGGCAGGCATCGATCAGATCCGGCGTGGCGGTCGAGACAGAGAAGCGCGGCGGATGCGGTGCGGCATTGTCATCTTCTTGCTCGGCAAGCATGCCGGCGATCACGACAGGATCGAGCGTCAGGCTGAGCGCGAGGTAACAAGCATCCGGCTTGTCGTAGCCGATCTGGCCGATGGCGGGCACATCGACAGGCACGACGAAATAAGTCGCCGGTTCGAACTGCAGGATCTGGTCGCCGATCGAAAGTATCTTCGTGCCCTGGAGCACGAGGTGGATCATCGGTTCATAGACCTGATCCGAGCAGGCCTCTCCCCGCACCATCCGGAGCCGGGGAATTGCTGTGGACGTCCAGGTGTTTTCGGCGCGCATCACGATGGCGCGCAGTTCGTCCATGGGCTGATTCATTATGCAGCATGACACCGAGCGGGATCCCGGCGCAAGCCATTGACAAGAATAGGCAAGGAAACGCCAGCAATCGGCACGCGGTCGGAGCGCCGACACCTTAAGTTTGGATGAGCGTTGAGGCCAATCGGTCTTAAGCATCCAAACGAGGTTATTGTTATGAAGCTCAACGGAAAAATCGCCGTCGTGACCGGCGCATCAAGCGGCATCGGTGCAGGCATCGCCAAGGCCATGGCTGCCGAGGGTGCCACCGTCATCGTCAACTACAATTCCAGCAAGTCGGGCGCGGACACAGTCGTCGCTTCGATCAAGGCCGCAGGCGGCAAGGCCGTGGCGATCCAGGCGGACATGAGCAAGGGAGCTGACGTCATCCGCATGTTCGACCAGGTGAAGGCCGACTACGGCAAGGTCGATGTGCTCGTCAACAATGCCGGGGTCGCCGTGTTCGAGATGGCGACCGACGTCACCGAGGACGCGTTCCACAAACAGTTCAACTTGAACGTTCTCGGCTACTTCCTGGCGATCCGCGAGGCATCGAAGCATTTCGGCGAAACGGCGAGTATCATCAACATCAGCTCGATCCTCAGCACCGACCCCTACCTCGCCTCGAGCGTCTATGCGGCCACCAAGGGCGCCGTCGACACGATGACATTCGCGCTTGCCCGTGAACTCGGCCCCCGCGGCATCCGGGTCAACTCGATCCTGCCCGGCCACACCAATACGCCTGCCACCGATGGCAATTTTGCGGGAGAGCTCGGCGAGAAGCTGATTGCCGGCACGCCGCTTGGCCGCTTCGGCGAGCCCGAGGATATCGCGCCGGTCGCGGTTTTCCTCGCTTCGGATGACGCGCACTGGGTCACCGGCGAATCCCTGCGTGCCGCCGGCGGCGTTCGCGGCGTCGGGTACTAAGCCCGCACCAGGCACCGGTACGATCACTGCGCCCGGCAAAGACCGGGCGTAGTTTTTCCCCCTCTACCACTTCCCAATCATCAATCGGAGATGCCAGATGGCAAGCTCGATCTGTGAGAGCATCGCTCCCACAACGGGGCGGCGCGCGCTTGCCCTGTTCACCGTCCTAACCGCGCAGTTCATGCTCTCCATGGATCTGCTGATCGTCGTGGTCGCGCTGCCCCGCATCCAGGAGGATCTTGGTTTCAACCCGGCGAGCCTCACCTGGGTACTGAACGCCTTCGGCCTGGCATTCGGCGGCCTGCTCCTTTTGGGCGGCAGGCTGGGCGACATGATCGGGCAGGTTCGCGCCTTCCGCCTCGGTCTCGCTGTGTTTGTGCTGGCATCCTTTCTCGGTGGCCTTGCGCCGAGCCCTGCCATTCTTCTCGTCGCGCGCGTGTTGCAGGGGGTGGGTGCCGCTCTAGCCGGTCCGAGCGTTCTTGCTCTGGTCATGCTGACGGCACGCAACGAGACGGAGCAGGCGCGTGGCATGTCGCTGTTCATCGCTGTCTCGACCATTGGCGCGTCTGCGGGGATGATCCTCGGCGGAGCGCTGACCGAATTCCTGTCGTGGCGCTGGTCGCTGCTGATCAACGTGCCGGTCGGCATCCTGGCGATATCGGCCATCGGGCGGCTTGTCGCCGAGACTCATCCGAAGCAGGCGCGCCTCGACGTCCTCGGTGCCGTAACCGCAACCCTTGGCTCCGTCGCCCTGGTCTATGGGTTCATCAGTGCGGCCGAAAACGGCTGGGCATCCCTCAGCACCATCCCCTCGTTTGCGGCAGCACTGTTTCTGTTCATTGCCTTCGTCCGGACGGAACAGCGACACAGGGAACCTCTCCTCGACCTCAACCTCTTAGGTGACCGTTCGCGGCTAGGAGGGCTTGCGGTCATGGCCCTTGTTGTCGGCGTGCACTTTGCGGTGCTGTTCATGCTGGTTCAGTACTTTCAACGGGTCCTTGGCTATTCGCCGCTGGTCGCGGGCCTTGCCTACATGCCGCTGACAGCCACGGTGTTCGGGATCAGCCAGTTCGTCCCGCCGCTCATCGCCCGGTTCGGATCGCGCGTGCTGCTTACCACCGGAAGCATTCTGGTCGCGATCAGCCTGATCGGGCTTGCCCTGCTCACCGAAGGCGACGGCTACTTCCCGGCAATTCTTATCCCACTCTTGATCCATGCGGTCGGTATCGCACTGGTCTTTGCGCCGGGAACGGTGGCCATAGCCTGTGGAAGGGACGCGACTACCGACGCCGAGCCTCTACCGTGGATGGATTGAGGGGAACGCCACGGTGAGAGAACGTTACCGGGCGCCGGCTTACTATGCCATAGGCTAGATCTAGCCCCGGCACAAAGGTCTAGCGCGCACCCGAGAGTGCAGTCCGCTACGCTAGACCTCCGGCCGCCAGCCCGAATGAAATCCGATGGCGAGCGTAGGATAGCCGAAGCGCCGGCAAAGCCAATCGGCTTTTTCCTCACCAGTAACTCATGAAGACCGCAGCGACATAAAGCACTGCAGCGACGGCTGCGGCGATCGCGAAAAGCGTGGACAGGTTCCGCATCCGATTCTCCTGTCCATCGATCAAAGCACTGCACGGTGTCTCGTTCCAATTACGAGCGCTGCAAGCCTTAACGCTTCGTAAACATCCACAGCCGCTGGTTCAAAACGCGGCATTTTTAAAGAAACTCGACCTGAACCCGACAATGCACGCTCCAAATGCCGTCAGACCTTACGAACGCCATAGACGCGAAAGTTCTGTTAGAAGACACGACGTATCTCGATCTTCAAGCCGATAGCGCTGCGGGCGAGGTTCGACAGGCGATCCACATCCAGGCGTTTGGCGACAATCTCGTAATAGGTTGAAGGGGCGATCGACGGAAGTCTGCAGATCGCTTCTATCCCGAACACACCACGGTGTTCGTCGATAATTGAGATCATCAATTGAAGGGGCGGTCGAGCTCCTCACCCGACAGGGGATTGTTTGCATTCTTCGAAAGGGGCCATGGCGAAATAGGCCGGAGCTTTGCGCCTCGTTGGCTTGACGAAGCTCGCGGGTCGCCCGCTCAAGAGGCTTTATCATCTTAGCGACATCGCTCGGCAGGCCTGCTCGTTTACCACTATCGACCTCGATCTTCTTGACCCAATCGTGCAGGGTGACTGACAACAGCTAATCTTGGCAGCGATTGCTGAACCGGCAGCCCGGCGTGATGGAGCTCGGCCTCGTGGTCCAGCACCATAAGTATGGCACGGCTGTGTAGGCTCCCAGCGGCGAGGGACGTCCGCTCACGTCTGAGAGGCATTAAGATACGCCCGGCTTTTCCACGTTCGCGCAACTCATCCTTTACGCCTTTACCGCTAATCGTAGAGTATCGGCCGCATGAATGGGATCGCAACATATTGCAGCTTTTGAGAAATAGCGCACTGCTGGCAGTCCTGGCTGGTTGCCTGATCTTCCTACCGCCGTTTAATGGGTACCTGAGCCAAGGCGTCCAATCAGTCTTTGACTATTTTGACACGAGGCCCAAGCAGACTGTGCTGTTTATCGGGAACAGCCGTACATTCTATAATGATATGCCTCACATGGTCCGGAAAATTGCTGATTCCGCAGGCTATTCAAAGAAACTGCACATTGAGATGGATGCCGAACCCGGCGTCAGCCTTGGCTTCCACATAAAAAGCGAGCAAACCCAGCGGCTACTGTCGCAGCACTGGGATCATGTGGTTCTTCAGGTGCTGAGCAGCGATCAATACAGTTCGAAACGATCCGCCTCAGCCTGGGTTGACGCACAGAACCTGATCAGGGAGGTCCAGGCGAAGGGATTTCTGCCCGTGATGTTCGTGACATGGCGCTACACTGACCAGTGCACCGATAATGCCGGCATGCCAACATCAGCCAGCGATCTTTCGCCCTTGGGCTTTGTTGACATGCATTTCAATATCCAGCAGCAACATGCACGTCTCGCAAAGCTGACAGGAGTGGACCTAGTCAACGTTGGCAGGCTCTGGGAAGAGCTGCAAAGCCAGCCGGAGCATGTCAATCTCTACCACGACTGCAACCATCCTTCGATCTACGGCAGCTACCTCGCGGCACTGATGTTCTACGGCTATTTTTCCGGAGCCGAGATAGCAAACGTGACGTTCAGGCCCGAGGGAATTTCTTCTGAGGAGGCCGAAGCGTTGAGAAAGACGGTGTCCAGGTATCTGGCAAAGGGTACGGAGGACTGACCGGTCCTTGCAGTTGGATAGGTTGCGTCAACGAATATTTAACGTTCCATAAGTTGTATATTGTGCTGGGGGAGCGAATATATGACAACTGTTCAAACGGACGAAAGACGCCACGACCTTGATGCCCTGCGCGTCTTTTGCTTCGGGACGCTCATCATCTACCATTCGAGCCTCGTTTACGGAGCGAAGAGCTGGTGGATACACTCCTCGGATACCAGCACTCTGATCGATCTGATTGCGCTAGGGTCTCATCCGTGGCGAATGAGCCTGTTATTTTTCATCTCCGGTCTTGTGACGGCATCTCTTCTTAAAAAGAGATCTGTTGCCGAGATCCGTCGCGCCCGCACGACACAGCTGCTTTTACCATTTGTGCTAGGCGTTCTCCTGGTTGTCCCGCCACAAATCTATGTGTCGCCTTACAATCCCAGGCCTGGTCTCTCCTATTGGGAATTTTGGACATCCTACTTTATATCAAACCTCCGGCTGGAGCATATGTGGTTCCTAGCCTATCTCTGGGTCTATATTTTCGTCTGGTCTATCGCCCATCCCGTGATTATGCGGCGCTGGCCCGGCCTGTCGGCGACGCTGGCCGCGCACCTTCGAGGAAAGGGACTGTTCCTAGCCCCTATCGCATTTCTTTCAGTCCTGAGAGTGAGCCTCTATCCGACCTTCCAGGAGACGCTTGTCATCACCACTGATTTCTATTCGCATGCGGTGTATTGCTCTATGTTTATGGCAGGCTCATTGCTCGTCAACGAGCGCAGCTTTTGGCGTGAGGTTGACGGTCAACGATGGATCAGCCTTTGCACCGCTGCAATGTCGCTTTCCGCGCTGGCGGCTCTCTTCGTGTTGATACCTCGTGAGGAGATGTCAGAAGCTCTCATCGGTCTAGCTCGAATTATCCGGTCAACCTTCCAGTGGAGCGCTATCCTCACGCTCCTCGCCTTTGCAGGCCGACTTGCCAGCTGCCCGAACAGGATCATCAAGCATTTGAACGGGTCGATCATGACCTATTATATCGTACATCAGACGGTGATCGTCCTCGCTGCCTATCACTTCGCACAGGCAGGCCTACTCGACATTTATTCATTTATTCCAATCATCCTCATCACAGCATTTATCTGCGTGCTTGTTGCAGAGATGATGTCATTGGTTGCTGCCTATCTTACGCCGATCGTTCGCGGTATCGCTCGGGGTGAAAGAGAGCTGCAGAAGCCGCCATCAGAGGCAGTCTAACGACCTCCTGCGATTTTAGCATGATGAATAATTGAGACTTGAAACGCGGAACGCAGCCTATAGCTGCGGCTTCAGGTGTCGGCCTGCCTTTTAGATAACATCTTCGTTGCGGTGAGAGTGAGATGGAGAGAGCCTATGGCCACAAAAAGCGTCGATGAATCGAAAAAAAGTCTCCACAAGACTTCGACGTTTTGTTGTCCGAGGAGCGCCCTGCTCTATGGAACCCCTGGATGTGATCTCATCACCGGGGCCAAAATCTAGTTCTCCATCCGCAATAACACGCGAAGCCTGATGAGGCACTGGCGACTCCAGTCTGTTGCACCGTGATAATACCAGCGACCTTACACGAGGACATAAGCCGCAAGTAGCACTGTCCCTACGCACCGCATGAGTTTCGCGATAAATACGAGGACAAGAAAAGGCACCAGTGGTTCTTTCATCACACCGGCAAGGACTGTCAGTCCGTCACCTGCGATTGGAACCCACGCTAGAAGAAGAGACCATTTGCCATATTTTCCGTACCAACCAGAGGCACGGTTAAGCTGCCTTTCGTGGAGAGGAAACCATCTCCTATTCCGGAACGTCTCTATACCCCGTCCAATGAGCCAGTTCAGCACACCGCCGGCTGTATTGCCGAGCGACGCGGTCAGGATGAGCCCAACCGTAGAAAACCTCTCAGTGAAAATGAGTCCGACGAGAGCGACCTCTGAATGAAGAGGGACAAGAGAGGCTGAGACCATCGACGTGACAAACAATCCGACATAGGTGACGATCTCTAGCATCAGGTCTCTGTATCACGGCAACGTATCTTCGTATCTGCATATCACTACGCGAGCGCATGTGGGTGACTGATCGAAATGATCCACAAGAGCCCTCGGATTTTCCACCTTAACGCGCTGCCAACATTGAGCATGACGTCGGCAGCTGCTTACTGCCAGGAGCACAAATCGTGGGCGCATCTCAAGCGGCATCTTGGTGGTTGTACGAAACCCAAAAAACCGTGTCATCTTTGCGCCTAGCGTTGCTGTTCCGAACGAGTAGTCGCACCTAACGTTGACAACTCGCTCGATCTCCTTTCAATCAAGAATTGGTCACATGTGACAACCTTAGGCAGGTTTTCACTTGTGAAGGAGGGGCAGCACAGATGAAATTAGTTATACAGATTCCGTGTCTTAATGAAGAACACTCGCTTCCGACAGCGCTTGCTAATTTACCGCGCGTCGTTCCGGGGTTCGATAAGGTCGAATGGTTGGTGATCAATGATGGCAGCACTGATGCTACTGTCGAAGTCGCGCGAACGAGCGGCGTTGATCACATTGTTGATTTTAAGACGAATAGGGGTTTGGCGCGCGCGTTTCGAGCTGGCATCGAGCGCGCGCTCATCGAAGGTGCCGACGTTATCGTCAACACGGACGCCGACAATCAATATAACGCCGCCGATATTCCTGAACTGGTTCGACCGATCATTGAAGGACGCGCTGACTTTGTTGTAGGCAGCCGCCCTATCGCCAGCATCGAGCACTTTTCGCCTGTCAAGAAGCTGTTGCAGCATCTCGGCAGTTGGGTGGTGCGCTTTACGTCGGGTGCTGACGTAGCGGACGCGCCGAGCGGCTTCAGAGCTTTCTCACGCGAAGCTTCGATGCGGCTTAATGTGTTCGATTCCTACACATATACCCTCGAATCCATCATCCAAGCCGGTCGGTCCGGGGCGCGAATAACCTCTGTCCCGATCCGCGTGAACGGCGAAACACGGCCATCGCGGCTCGTCCGCAGCATTCCACGCTACGTTTTGAGATCGAGCCTGTCTATTGCCCGCTCGATGTTGGTCTACCGACCGGGCCTGTCCTTCTTCCTCCTGGGTCTTCTACCTTTTATCGCCGGGACCTTTTTGAGCGTCAGGTGGCTCGCCTTCTATCTTGACGGGTCCACACGCTCCCACGTACCAAGCCTCGTATTTGCAGCAGTTGCTTTGATTGCCGCTTTCCTCTGCTGGCTTTGCGCGATCATTGGCGAGCTGAATGGGATCAATCGCAAGCTCAGCGAAGACGTTCAGTTCCAGTTGCGCTGTATTCGCTTCGGAGTAGGCTTCAGTGAACAGAGTGACAAGCATGCATCCTAAGGGTTTCGCGGAGTCGATCGGTGCGTTGGTCCTACCGGAAATTCCCAAAATCTTAACGCTGCTCGACCGAACTGCCGTTAGCCCGACCTACGGCTGTTTCGATCGGACGTACTGGCACTACCGAATGATCGATTTCCCATGCGGAATGTCGCAGGAGTTTGTACTGCCGCTTGCGCTCGTTTGGTCAATGCAGCAGCTACCGGAAAATCCCTATTACGCTAGCGCCGAAATCAGGGAATTAATCGTCGCCGGCATGCGTTTTGCGGCGCGGTCATCGCACCCGGATGGCTCTTGCGACGACTACTACCCTTTTGAGCGTGCCGCCGGTGCAGCGGCATTTTCTCTGTTCGCCATTCTTCGCAGTGCCGAGATCCTTGAGCTCCCACCTGAGCCTGAGCTCGACAATTTCATGATGCGTCGGGCCCGCTGGCTGGCCGAGCATGTCGAAAGCGGTAGGCTGTCCAATCATGAAGCCCTGATCGTCGCCTGCCTGGAGAGTGCCGAACGGCGGTTTCCCGGACAAGGCTTTGACGCGTTCATGCACCAGCGCCTGAAGCGTCTTCTTTCTTGGCAAGATACCGAGGGCTGGTTCGACGAGTATGGCGGCGCCGACCTCGGCTACCTTTCGCTAACGATCGGCCTGCTTGCTGACCTTGATCGCCGACGCCCGGATCTGGCGTTGCGTCAGCCGCTCGCCGCAGCAATCAACTTCCTGGCTCACTTTGTCCACCCGGACGGCACGGTAGGCGGCGAGTACTCCAGCCGCTCGACCCTGAATTTCTTTCCGTTCGGATTTGAAATTGCTGCACCCTGGAGCCCAATGGCGCAGGCTATCAGCCAGCAAGTGAAACGCCCATTGATAGAACAAAGGACGCCCTGTTACTCTGACGACAGGATCATCGGACATCATTTGTGGGCTTGGCTTCTTACACTTCAAAACGACTGTTTGGACCGATGCGAAGCTGCACCATTGCCATCCGGGGAAAAGTGGTTTCCGGCTTGTCAGTTGTTCGTCGATCGTCAGGGCGAGAACATGATGGTTGCAGCCCTCGGGCGTGGCGGGGTCTACAAGTATTTCTCAGGCGGTCAGCTTGCCGTCAGCGATACCGGTGTTACCCTTCGCCGCAAGTCCGATGGCAAAACGGCGGTGACACATCTTGGCGGAGCTGCGGCTATTGTTGCTGAAGGGCCGGTCGTTACAAGCGGACCGATGACCTTTGCCAAGAGCGCGCTACTCACCCCCTTCAAAAACGTCATCCTTCGTCTTCTCATGTTAAGTCTTGGACGTTTCTTCCCTGATCTTGTTCGTCGGTCGCTGCAGAAGCTCTTGGTCACGGGCAAGAATGAAGCGCCCTTTCGCTTCGAGAGGCGCTTCGAAAGATCAAAGAGCGGTTGGACAGTCCATGACACGATCGCAAGCGACGCGGGATGGAGCGACGTGGAACTCGTCGGAATCTCCGGTCACCAGACGTCGATCACTACCATCATGGCGCGAGTCTATCAAAAGGATCAGCTAGCGCCATTCATTTCACTGAACGACGCGCTCGCAGGTCTTGGACCCAATAATCCACTAACATTCGAGCGCCGTATGGATGCGAAATGAAAAAGTTGGTGGGACTGATCGTCAGCGCTGGCATTCTTGCGCTGCTTTACACATTTATCGATATCCGCAGTATATGGGCGGCCGCACAGCAAACCCGCCCTGCTTGGCTAATCGCTGGTCTGGCTTTTACTGGACTGCTGACACTTCTCACTTCTTGGCGCTTTACGATCATCGTCAGCGGAACACACCTGGGCTTTTTGGAAGCGAACAGGCTAATTTTGGCGGCCAGCACTCTCAATATGATTTTGCCCTCGAAGCTCGGCGATCTTGCAAAAGCGCACGTCTTGTCACGCCGTCATGGCATGAAAGCGAGCCTTTCGCTTGCGATAGTCGTTCTCGAGAAGGCCGTCGACATGATGTCTCTGCTGTTTTGGGGCATCTTCGGCATCATCTTCGTAGGAGCAACGCAGCCGGCGATGCTCTGGCTGTTGTTGCCAGTTTCGAGCGCCGCACTAGCGATCGCTGTGTTGATCGCACCTTGGCCCGTTTTGCCGTTTGTGTTGCGCTCACTCGGTGGCGTTCTACCTACAAGGTTCACACTTGCCTTGGAGGCTTTTGCGGCAAGTTGGCAAGAAATGTTGCACTGGTTCTGGCTCGGTAAGATCAGAGCGTCTCGTGTGTTGTTGCTTTCTCTTGTCATCTGGGGCGCCCATCTTTTTCAATTCTGGCTATTTTGCCAAGCAGTGGATGCACACGTTCCCCTACTCGCAAATGCCGCATTCGCCACACTGTCTATCTTGGTTGGGCTGCTACCATTAACCTTCGCTGGCGTGGGCACGCGAGATACAGCAATCGTATTCTTCTATGCGCCTTACCTCGTACCGCAGCAGGCCGCCCTCCTCGGTGTTCTTGCAACGCTGCGCTATGTCATCCCAGCGATCGCTGGTGCCCCGTTCATTGCTGATTTTGCAGGATTGACGGATCGCAATATGAAAGCCGCCCTTGTCAGGGAAGATCGGTGATGGATGACGAAGCGCGCCAAACGACTGGGACTGGCGTTTGGTCAGCGATCGTTGTCTTTGTTCGCGACCGGGTATCGGGGGCAAGCAATGAGCGCTTGTGGCGTACACTTGCAATCAGTCTCGGACTTATCTCCGCTTGTTCGTTCGCAATCAAGGTCTACGCCTTTCCGACCGATGCGATCAGTGATGACGCAAGGATGTTTCTCTCGTGGATGGGACAGTGGGAGAACGACGGACGACTGCGAGGCGATTTCGTTGCTGATTACTGGAGGGCTGTCAGCCCGTGGGCTTATTCTGCGATGTTTCGAGCCGCATGGGCTTTGGGGATCTCGCCAGTCGCCTTCGCCAAGTTATTTCCCACGCTGATTTTCGTCCCTGTTGCCTTCTACACATTCCGCTTTATCCGGGCTGTTGGTGGTCAACCCATTGTTGGGTTTCTGGTGACGGCGGCCGTCCTCCACTATCTGGCGCGAGCCAACCTTATCGTCACCAGCACGCCGCGCGCCCTGTGGCCTGTGTTACTTCTGATGATGCTTGATGGTCTGGCTCGCAAGCGGATCTGGCAAACGGCGATCGCGCAGCTTCTCCTGACTGGAGCATACCCGCAGATGGCGATCACCACTGCGACACTGGTCGGCCTAACGCTTCTTTCATTTGCGCCTCTTCCTCGCCTGAAGCTCGATCGGCTCACGTTACTGCTTGTCGCATCGAGCGCGCTGGCAACAATCTGCGGAATAGCTCCATTCCTGCTGAGCAGCGGTTCCTACTCGCCTAGCTTTACGCTGGCGGAAGCGATGCAGATCCCGACTTTTGGCCCTAGTGGCAGGGGTGCGATCTTTCCTGCAGAAATGGACTATAACCTTCTCTGCGGATCAAGGCTAAGCTTCATTGTCGACTGCGAGGGCGGTGCAATCCTGCGACCGAGCCTCGAAATACTAGCAGCGTTCGGCGGATCGATGATCCTGTTTTATAGAACATTGCGGCCATCGGGGGAGCGACTGCTTTCGTCGCAACTTCCTCTTCTACTGGCACTGGCTTCGCTCGTTTGGTTTTTCATAGCAGGCATCGTGCTGTTTCGCCTTCACCTACCCAACCGCTACACCGCCGCAATGGAACTGCTGATTTACATAACCGCTCTACCACTCTTGCTTGAATGGCTGTTCCGCATGCCGTTCTTCCAAATCGAAAAGCAAAGCAAGAGTAGGCAGACTATTCTATCCGGATCCGCGATGGCGTTGCTCGTCGTATGCGCAGTAGGCGCGGCCGATGTAAGAGTGGGGCTGAAGAAACCTAATCAGGAGTTTATCGCCGCTCTTCGCGCTCTGCCGGACGAGGCTGTAATCGGTGGGTTCGTGGAGGAGCTTGATTTTTCGCCCGTACTGACGAACCGCTCCACGCTTTTCAGCCGAGAGCTATCGATAGCTTACCAAAAAGGGTACTTCCTACCGATACTAGCAAGGATGGAAGCGGTTAAAGACATTGTCCTCGCGACGGAACATGCCGTGTTAGTCGATCGGATTATCCAGCTTCAGATGACACACATGGTTGTTCGTCAGGCGGACATGGCCGCGGTTCGTATCCCAGAAGGATTCCGCGGCTTCTTTGCAGAAGATCAACTTATAAAGCAAGAGGAGACAGCGGAGGCTGCTGGTGCGATCCTACCTAGACTGGTGGCAAACTGTAGGGCTGGTATCTATGGCGGAATTGCCCTCGTTCCTACCGCATGCCTGCTC